>NZ_CM143705.1:0-1940921 GCF_055181335.1 Dictyoglomus sp. SSW
ATGAAAGATATTAATAATATCTGGGAAGAGGCACTATCATATTTGTCCTTGGAGATAAGTAGACCTGGCTTTGAAACTTGGATTAAAACCTTAAAACCTCTTTATATAGAGGGAGAAAAAGTCATACTCCAAACACCCAACAAATTTTCAAAAGAATGGTTAGAAGAATACTACTTACCTCTTATCGAAGAGGTAATTAGGAAAGTAACCCAGAAAGATCTAAAAGTTGAAATATTAGCTGATGAAAAGGAAGAAACCATCCCAGAAGAAAAGAGAAACGAATATTTTTCTACATCATATAATAACTTAAATCCTAAGTATACTTTTGACACCTTTGTAGTAGGTGATAGCAATCGCTTTGCCCATGCAGCTGCGTTAGCTGTAAGTCAAAATCCAGGTAAAGCTTATAATCCCCTTCTTATCTATGGAGGCGTAGGTTTAGGAAAAACTCACTTAATCCATGCTATTGGTCACTTTATCCAAGAGAAGTTCCCTAAAACTCGAGTAGTTTATGCCTCTATGGAAAAATTTACAGTAGAGTTAATTGATGCCATCAAAGAAGACGGAATGACAAAATTTAGAAGTAGATATAGAAATATAGATGTCTTACTCATTGATGATATCCAATTCTTGGCTGGTAAGGAAAGAACTCAAGAAGAGTTCTTCTATACTTTTAACGCATTATATGAGGCTGGAAAACAAATTGTACTAACCAGCGATAGAGTCCCCAAAGAGATTCCTACTTTAGAGGATAGATTAAGATCAAGATTTGAATGGGGACTTATAGCAGATATTCAACCTCCTGATTTAGAAACCCGTATTGCTATATTGAAAAAGAAAGCAGAAGCCGAAAAAGCTAAGGTACCTGACGAGGTTATAGAATTTATTGCCTCTCAAATACAATCTAACATACGTGAATTGGAAGGAGCTTTAATAAGAACTATAGCCTTTGCCTCTCTAAATAATATGCCTATAAATTTAGAGTTAGCTAAAACTGTACTAAGAGACATTATTCAACCCCAAATAAAGAATATTACTATAGATAATATATTACAAACCGTAGCTGAATATTTTCACATAAGTATAGAACAATTAAAAGGAAAGGGAAGATCTCAAGAGATCGCTATACCAAGACAAATTGCTATGTATTTAGCAAGAACATTAACAGATCTCTCCCTGCCCAAAATTGGAGAAGAACTGGGAGGAAGAGACCATACCACAGTACTACATGCCTATGAAAAAATCCAAGAGCTCTATCAATCAGACCTCTCTATAAAAAAGGCTATACAAGATATTCAAAATAAACTTAGAAATTCCAATTCATAAATCATTTACTTCTTAAATATTTAAAAATCTCAGAATCTGGCGTGATAATAAGTACATTACCGGGAAGAGTCTTTTTATATATCTCAAGACTCTTTAAAAATTGATAAAATTCAGGATTAGAAGATAATGCTGATTGTAAAATTCTACTTGCCTCCGATTCTCCACTACCTTTTAACTCTTGAGCCTTTCTATAAGCTTCAGAAAGTATAACTACTTTTTTCTTTTCAGCCTCCGATTTTATTCTTTGTGCCTCTCTTTGACCTTCTGCTCTATAAAGAGCGGCCTGTCTTTCCCTTTCAGCAATCATGGAATCATATATCTTTCTTAAATTCTCCTCTGGAACAGACACCCTTTTCATTCTAACAGTACTTATCTCTATCCCCAACTCCTTTGCCTTTTCTTGAGATGACTTTGTTACTTCCTCAAATACCTCTTCTCTCTTTATAGAAACAATATCATCAAAATCGTATTGTCCTACTATTCTTCTCATTTCACTGTAGATAATATCATCAAGTCTAGCTTGAGCTCCAATCTCATTTCTTACAGTTTTTAAGAACAATACAGGATCAGCTATCCTAAATAAAGCAAAAGAATCAAGAATCATAGACTTCTTGTCTTTAGTTACCACTAAGGTAGGCTCTGAATCATATTCAAGAATTCTTTTCTCAAAAAATACTATTTGTTGGATAAATGGTTTTCTGAAATATAAACCAGGTTCCCTTATAACTCTTACTGGTTTACCAAATTCTAATATTACAGCTTGCTTAGTTATATCTACAGTAAAAGCAGAAAATAAAAAAATAACAAAAAATATTATCATTATTATAAAAAAAGTAATTCCCCACTTCATTTATTATCACCTTCCTGTCTAATAGTCATGGTTTGGGTGAATAAATCTCCAGGAAGATTAAATATCTTCATTCCACCCTTAGGATCATCTATGACTATAATCTTAACTTGAGGGAGTATCATCTCCATTGCTTCCATAAAAAGTTTTGTCTTTATAAGAGAAGGCGTTTTATTATATCTTTCAAGTAAAGCTTTAAATCTCTGAGCATCTCCTTTAGCTTTTTCTATTTGTTCTGTTCTATAAGCTTCTGCTTCTGCAATAATCTTTGCTGCTTGTCCTTCAGCCTCTGGAACAAGCTTATTATAATAAGCTTGAGCCTCTAATATTAATTTATCCTTCTCAGATTTAGCATTTATTACATCTTGAAAAGCAGGTTGTACTGGATCTGGAGGGATCACATCTTGTAATTGTACATTGAGAATCTTAATTCCAAAATTATTACTGTTAAGGATATTTTGTAATAAAATCTTTACATCATTTTGAATTTCTTCTTTTGAAACAGTCAAAATTTCATCAAAAAGATAACCCCCCACTACTTGTCTCATAGATGCTTGTGCCAAATCCCTCAAAAGTTTTTCTCCTTCTTTCACATAACTAATATATTTAACAGGCTCAGATATTTGATATTGAACTACGAAATCTAAATCCACAATTTTTCCATCTTTAGTTAGCAAAAGAGATTCTTCCTGAACATTTCTATATTGAGGGGGATTTAAAGTTATAGTTCTAAATCCTATCTCTAACCTTCTAATGGCCATTACATCCACTTTTATTGCCTGATCTATAAAGGGTAATTTCCAATGTAAACCAGGATCATGTACCGCTACAATCTTTCCAAATCTTTTGACTATTCCCACCTCTGCGGGTCCCACAAAGTAAAAACTTAATGATAAAGATACCAATATCAAAACAAATAAAATAATCCATACTATACTTTTTAAAGGCACTTTTTTCTTAAAAAAAGGAGGATAATCTTTAAAATTTTCCATATTTTAGACCCCCTTTATTTTCTTATAAAAAATGAAAGGATTCTCAAAATTAAAATCACTATTGAAATAAACTTAGATATTTCCATCTCCATATTTTCAATTTTATTGTTTTCAACATTCTTTGATAATATTTCCTCTATTTTTAAATCTAAATCCTTTGGTAAACTCGTTTCTTTTTGCTTCTTTCTTGTTTCTATACGCTCTTTTTGATATTCTTTATATCTCCTTAAAGATTGTATAGGTACCCACATTCCAAAACAGTTAACACAATAATAAATTAAAACATCCTTAGGAATTATAGGATCTCTCAAAAGTTTTAAAGATGTACCATCATTAGGACATTTAAGAGAATTACAATTTATATTATCCTTAAAATCTATATCTAAAGAATAAACATCATCAGGCTTCATAGATACCAATTCATATTTATCAAACCATATCCCCCCACAATGTTCACATTGATCTATCTCTAAATAAACACCATAGTGGGATGAAACTTTTTTAGGAATAAGAACATTTGAACAACATGGACAATTTTTCATTGAATTTTATTTATGTAGGGAGGACTAATGTCCTCCCCATAATTTTATCTCACCTCTACCACAATTTCTTTTATCCTAACATTAATCCCTGAATTTTCCAATAGCTGAATTGATATTAAATTCTCCTGATTTACATTAAACAAGTCTTTTATATTATACTTTAAGAGAATAAAATCTTTATCCTCAATAGATAATGGTAATGTTACCGTCTTTCCATTAACATAAATCACTAAGAATGGATCAATTTCTTCTTTTTTACTATTCTTTTCATCAAACATGAAATTTATTTTTAAAATCACATCTCTAAAAATAGATAATAGGGGTACTTTAACCTCAAATTTTCCTGTAGGACGAATAGCCAAAACATAATCTTTACCTTCCTTATCCATAAACACATTTTCCGCTTTTACCACAATAAGATTTCCATCATATCCACCTTTAGTAAAATTAATGTAATATCTTTTTACAGTCACTATTGGTGTAAGAGTGAAGAGATAACTGCTTTTTTCACCCCTTCTTACTAATATATCAGTATTCAAGTCCACATAGCCATCAAGGGATAATGTAAGTTTATATCTACCTTCTATAAGGGTTAAATTTAGAGGAGTTGTTCCCTTATATACACCATCAATAAATATCTTTGCCCCTTTAGGATTTGAATCCATATACACTTCTCCTAAATTCATGGGTTTTAATGTAACATTTATCCGTTTAAGATCTCCTGGAGCAAGATAGACTGTCTCATTATATTCTTCATATCCACTTAAAGAAATCTTCACATTATAGGTACCCGAAGAAAGATCAGTGAGGGATAAGGGTGTCTTCCCTTTATATACACCATTAATATAAACATCTGCTGAGGAAGGATTAGAGAATATATTTAATGTGGCGGGTAAAGGAACAAGAGTAAAGTTGTAAGTAGATACCTGACCTGCATATACGTCAACAAAACTCACATAGTCCTTATAACCACTTAGTCTCAGTTGTACCTGATATCTTCCAGGTGATACATTATTGATAACAATTGGCGTCTTTCCTCTATAAACTCCATTAAGATAAAGATCTGCCCCCTGTGGATAGGAATTGATATTTAGTGATCCATAATGAGGTACAAGACTATAAAATACATAGTTTGTTTGATTAGGTAATACTTTGACATTCTCTACTTTTTCTTGATAACCAGGATAGATTACCTTTAATTGATAAGTCTTATTGGCAGGTAAATTATATAATGTCAATGGAGTATACCCTTTAAAGGAACCATCTAAGTAGACACTTGCCCCTTTAGGCTCAGTGTCCACCCTCAAATTTCCATACACAAGTTTAAGATTAAAAGTATAATCTCTATCTCTACCCTCTTGAACTACTATATTTGTTGAATAATCTTCATAACCTTCCTTTTTTAGAGTTATCCTATAGTTCCCAGGATATAGCATTAAGGTAACAGGAGTATTTCCTTGTAATTGACCATCGAGATATACACGAGCTCCCGAAGGATTAGAATAGATATTTATCTTAGATTTAGATTGTACCTCTTGTTGTACATAAAAATATGTGACCTTTTGAGCCCATGTTTTTCCTTCTTCCTTCTTTAGAGACTTTTGAAGAGTTTCTAATGCTTTCTCTATACTTTTTTCTATAACACTTCCAGGAGCCATAGTTTCAAACTTCTTACCAGGAAAAAACTCAATAGGTTTTTTAGTTATAACTCCTACAATATATTCCTTACCAAACGGAGGAGTTACCTTAAATCTATAAGTCGGCTTATCAGGAAAAGTATATGTTCTATCTTTTTTTATAAAATTATCTTTTGAATAAGAATTAGGAAATATCAAAGTAAATTGACCATCTGGTGTTATATCAAAAATATAAAGATAAGCATCATCATTAGCCTTTGCATATATTATTAAATTTTCCCCAACCTTATATATGCTTCCTTCTGGTTTATTTAACCACAAATCAAGACTTAAAGATGTTTCAGGATTTGGTACTATTATAATTTTTTCCCATTCTTTTTCAGGTTGGATTTGTATTTTTTCCTGAGAATAAGAAATACCTATAGAAAGGATTAACAATAAAAGAAAAACAAACACACCTTTCCTCATACACTCTAACCTCCCTTTGAAGTTCTTTTTAGATGAGTATACAATAAGTTAGAAGTCTCTTTAAGTGATATAGCTCACTTTTATCAACCGTTAGTTAATGCTTTTTTCTTCTTTTTATTTTCATACATTAAAATATCCGCTTTATTAAGAAGCTCTTCAATAGATTTTTGTTCATCTGGGCTAAAGATGATACTTCCATAGCTCAAAGAAAGTCTATACATTCTATTTTCCATACTATTCTTCTCCTCAATCTTCTTGTTTAATCTTGTAATTAGTTCATCCTTATCCTCATCCTTTTCTATAATTCCTAGTACTACAAACTCATCTCCACCAACTCTTGCCAAAATATCATTTTCTCTAAATGTGCTTCTTAGAATTTCAGCAGTTTCTTTAAGAACCATATCTCCCACATTATGCCCCAAATTATCATTTATTACCTTCAAATTATCAAGATCAATAAATATGAGTACAAGCTTTTTCTTCAATCTCTTTGTCAAACTTATGGTATGTTCAGCCAATGTAATAAATCCCCTACGATTATATAGGGATGTTAGGGGATCGGTATTAGAGATCTGTTTTAACTCTTCTTCTAAGGCTTTTCTATAAGTAATATCCAAAAATGTATATAATACAGCCGGTTTACCCTTATATGTGGTATTTACAGCACAGACCTCAATGTGAACAGGCTTTCTATCTATGCTTCTTATGCACTTGAATTCATCAATAATATAACCAAGCTTTCTTTCAGTCAATTCCTTATACCTTAATAAGAATCTCTGCCTATTCTCAGAAACCACCGACTTTGCCAAATCATTAATATTGTTAAATTCTAAAGGATAACCCAAAATTTCTATAAGTTGAGGATTGACGTATACAATCTTCTCATCTTGAACAATACAGACCCCAATTAGGGATTGCTCCGAAAGAAGTCTAAACCTATCTTCTAACTCTTTATGAGTTTCCCATAGAAGATTTTCAAAAATCACATCTGCAAGTAAATTTGACCATATCAATAGATAGGATGTAAGTTTATCATCCAATGGATCTATCTTTTTAAACTCTAAAATGAGTATTCCCAAAATAGAATTATTCTTCCTTAAAGGAATTCCAATAGTGGATAACGATTTTAGTGTCATTGTCTTTATTTGGCTTTTTCTCACATCTGGAAAATACATTACTTTATCTTTATTTATTACATGATAATATGCATATCTATCAACATCTTTTTTAAATTCTCCTTCTAAGGATTCAGTAAAATGCCTAAATTTTAAATCTCCATTGTCCAAAAGTATTACACAACCAAATTTTGCTTCAAACATATGGATAATCTTATCAAATATGATTTTCTCATTATCCAAGTTGTTTTTTCTTCCTAATCCCTGAAAAACCTCTACCAAATTATTAAAATTTATTTCATCAATCTTATCCTCTATGGTTGTAACCGTTCCCATTATTTTCCCATCATTAGCCAATGGATAAATAGAAAACTCTTTATAACTCTCATATAAGTCAATTTTCTCACCATTCATAGCTCTCATGTAGTAAAGGGATTTATCCTTAAATTGAGGGACTACATCAAAAAGGTTTTTCCCTATAACCTTCTCATTACTTTTTAGAAAAGTTTGTTCAAAAGCCTTATTATAGAAGATTAATTTTAAATTTTCATCTGTAAAAAATACAGGATAATTTATATGGTTATATATGAATGTAGGTAAGAGATCTTTTAATTTCAGCCATTGCATTATAACCATATTTTTATACCTTCCCCCTCTTTAATCATTCGAATAATTTCTTTTAATTTATCACAAATTTTAAAAAAAATGCAATACCATTCAAATAATCTTCATGATAAAATTTTACTATGTTAAATCAAATCTTTAGAAAGGAGGAGAAAAATGAAAAAAATACTCTACATAGTTTTAGATGGACTGGGAGGCACTCCTGATCCAAAACTAAATGGAAAGACCGAATTAGAAGTAGCCAAAACTCCCAATATGGATGCATTAGCCAAAAAGGCAAAACTTGGGCTTATGGATCCTATTGGGCCTGGCATAGCTCCTGAATCAGATGCAGCAGTACTTAGTATCTTAAGTTATGATGTAGATAAATACTATACTGGAAGAGGTCCATTAGAGGCTCATGGTGCTGATATTGAAGTAAGAGATGGAGATTTGGCATGGAGAGCCAATTTTGCAACAGTAAATGAAGAAACTCTTGAAATATTAGACAGAAGAGCTGGAAGAAATTTATCAACTGAAGAAGCAAAAGCCTTAGCAGAAGAAGTAAATCAAAAGGTTAAATTAGATGGTGCTGATTTTATTTTTAAAGCGACAGTAGGGCACAGAGGAGTTCTGGTTATAAGAAAGAAGGATGGCAAACTTTCAGCTAATGTAGAAAATATAGATCCAGGGTATAAGAGACATGGACCTTATAGCATTGCTATTGCAAATCCATCTAAGGAAGTTCAAAAATGTGTGCCTCTTGATGATTCAGAAGAAGCAAAAGAATCTGCAAGACTTACTAATGAGTTTGTAATGAAAGCTTTTGAGGTATTAAAAAATTCTGAGATAAATAAAAAGAGAAAGGAAGAAGGTAAAAAACCAGCAAATATAATTCTCTTGAGAGATGCTGGTGATTCTCTACCGAAGGTTCCTACACTACAAAGTTTATATGGACTTAACTTTGGAAGTATTGTAGAAATGCCTGTAGAAAGAGGAATAGCTCTTCTTACAGGTATGAAAGAAGTACCCATAGAAGATTCCACTGATTATAAACTTTGGGCAGACAAAGTGTTATATGCATTAGAACATTATGATGGAGTTTATGCTCACCTAAAAGGACCAGATGTACCAGGACACGATGGACTATATGATAAAAAAATCGAAAGTATAGAGAAGATAGATTCTGTTTTCTTTGAAAATTTAATACCTAAATTGGATCTATCTAACGTAGTAATTGCTGTAACTGCTGACCATGCAACTCCTTGCTCCTTAAAATCCCATTCTGAAGATCCTGTACCATTAATGGTCATAACTTCGGGAATTACACCTGATGGCTTAGATTATTTTGGGGAGAGTGCTTGTGCAAAAGGAAGCATTGGAAGAATTAAAGGAACCGAATTAATGCCTCTACTTGTAAAAATTGCAAAGGAATAGGAAGTTGCTTTTAAAAAGAAATAAATTTATAATAAATATAAAAATATTTTAAGAGGGGAGTGAACAACATGGCATCAAAAGAACTGTTAGATCTTTTAAATGACGCTATAGCAAGAGAGCTTCAAGTATCCATTCAATATATTTGGCAGCATGTACAATGGAGAGGTCCTGAACATTTTGCTGTAAAAGATGAACTAAGAAAAATAGCAATTCAAGAAATGAAACATGCAGAAATTATAGCAGAAAGATTATTTTATCTTGGAGGAATTCCTACCACTAAACCATCTCCTATCTTCGTAGGAGAAAATTTGAAAGAGATGTTAGAACAAGATGTTAAAGATGAAGAAAATGCTATAAATCTTTATAAAAAGATTATTGAGAAGGCAAGATCGGAAGGAGATATCACTACAGCAAAGATCTTTGAAGAAATATTAAAAGATGAGGAAGAGCATCACGATACCTTTAGTTCTTTATTAGAGAAATAGCCTCTTGGGGAGGGGGATTTTATATCCCCCCTCCTTCTTTAGTATCCTTTCCATAATCCTATAATGAGCCCAAAACTCTTCTTTATCATTCAATTTAGGAAGATCAATTTCCATATTATACTTTCTTTCTAATGCTCTTTTTATAATATAATCCGCAAGATGAGGATTTTTTGAAAGAAGAGGTCCATGGAGATAAGTACCTATAAGATTTTTATAGATAATACCTTCAGTAAAATCCTTTCCATTATTCCCATATCCTTTAATAACTTTACCTAAGGACTTATAATTGTGATATGTTCTTCCACCATGGTTTTCAAATCCAACAAGAGTCTTTGGATATATAGGAAGATCTACTTCTATAAGTATATTTCCTATAAGTCTTCCTTTTTCAGCCTTTGTATAAAAATTTAATATAGACAATCCATCAATCTTATTCCCATAAGCATTCAAGTAATATTCGCCAAGAAGCTGATATCCTCCACATATAGCAAGAAATACTATGTTCTCCTCAATCAAATCCTTTAGTATATCCCTGAACTTAATTATATGAGAAAATAGAAGCTCTTGTTCCCTATCAGAGCCTCCACCTAAAAAAATAATATCTGCCTTCTCTATATCTTCTTCTCTATCTCTTGTAAAATTTAAAACCTCTACTTTTATCCCTCTCCATCTTGCCCTTCTCTCAAGGACTATAATATTTCCTCTATCCCCATAAAGATTTAAAAGATCAGGATACATGTGAAGAATCTTAAGTTCCATTCCTCAACCTCTTCATTATCAATTTTCTACTTTTAAAGAGAGCAGTATAGGTAGGAAGAATATATGTTTTAGCCTTAAAAGTTAATATTTTAAGAATAGCAGTATTAAGATTATTCTCTAAAATAATCTTATTAAGGGGTATTTCTGCATATTTTAATCTAACCAAAAGATCTTCAGCCCTTGTTCCCGAGCATATTACGGTAGAAATGTTATCATCTTTTATCTTCTCAAAATCTACATCCCATATCCAGGATACATCTCTACCATCTGCCACATTATCATTTAGTATTAAAAGAAGTACTTTTTCATTAGGATCATCTTTAATAGTATCTAATACTTGATTATAACCAGCAGGATTTTTTACAAGTACAAGAATCCTCTCATATCCCTCTAAGTTAAATTTTTCCAGCCTTCCTAATCTAAAAGAAAAGTTGGAAATTATATTTTTTAAAATTTCTTTATCAATACCTAAAACCCTACCAACAGAGTAAGCAGAGATTACATTATACAAATTATAGACACCAGGATATCTAAAGTTTAAAAAAACATCTTCATCCCCATCTTTTATATGAATAAGCCAATAATTTTCTTTATATTCTGCTGATAATATATAGTAATCATAATCGGGATTTTTAAAACCACATTCACAAAAGTATCTACCAAGTTGAGCATAATTAAAAAATTCATACTTAAGTATTTTTCCACACTTCGGACAATATATACTCTCTTTTATTTCTTCTGTATCCTTCTTCCTTACCTTATTTCCTATGCCATAATAAATTTTTCTATTAGGAAGGTCAGAAAACCTGGAAACAAAAGGATCATCAGCATTAAGTATTAATATATGTTCCTTACTATCTTTTATAGCCCCTTTAATTTTTTCAACAGTAGTATCTATCTCCCCATATCTATCCAATTGATCTCTAAAAAAATTAGTAATAACAACATAATGGGGTTTAAGATCTTTATAAACAAAAGGGAATATCCCTTCATCCACTTCAAAAACCCCAAAATCATAATAGGATGGATTTCTAATAAAAGCAGTAGCAATACCAGTTCTTAAATTTGCACCCTCCAGATTTCCTAAAGCCTTATAACCTGATTTTGTAATTATCTGAAAAATAAGATTATTAGTAGTAGTCTTACCATTCGTACCTGTAACAAGAATAATCTTCTTAAACCTATTTTTTATCTTTATTAAAAATTGGGGATCTATTTTCAAAACTACTTTACCAGGAAAGGTTGTTGCATCCAACCCTAAGATTTTCATAAACAAATATACAAGTCTTCCTACAAATAATGCTAAAGAAAATTTAATTTTTTCTAAGTTCATTTCTTAAACTTTCTAATATCTTCTGATAATCTACCTCACCATTTTCTACTTTATCCATTAAACCTTCTAACTCACGTGTAAAATCTTCCTTGACAAACCTAAAACGATCTTCATTAGAAATAAGATAGTTATAAACCTTCTCACCCAGTGGTGTAGGGATCAAATATCCATTCTTCTCTATGACATATCCTCTCTCAAGAAGCCTACTTACAATGGTAGCATAAGTAGATGGTCTACCAAGACCTCTCTTTTTCATTTCTTCCACTAAGGATCCTTGAGTAAAAAGAGGTACCTTAGGTATGGTATAGAAGAATTTGTTATTTATCACGTCTACCTTACCTTCTGGAACTCTCACAACTTTTATAGGAACAATCTTATTAAAACCATCTTGTATTATCTCTTCAAATAATTCCATACTTTGTACCTTATCAAGTACCTTTATTGTGATATCATAGCCTTTAAGTACAATATTTCTCATCTGAGATGCAATAAACCTCTTAAAGATAAGATCATAAATAGCTAAATGATCCTTAGTAAAACCTTCCAGTTCTCCCGAATATATCATAGATTTAATATCTTCCACATCAAGGACTCTTGTAGGCCTTATACATTCATGAGCTCCTCCCTCTCCCCATGTTCTACCTCTAAAATATTCTTCTCCAAATTGTTCAGTTATATATTCTTTAGCTATATTTATTCCTGTATCGGATACCCTAGTAGAATCAGTTCTATGATAGGTGATAAATCCCCTTTCAAAAAGATCCTGTAAAACTTCCATAGTCCGAGAAACTGATAATTTATATCTATCAGAAGCATCTTTCAAGATTACATCCGTTGTATATGGAGGTAAAGGGGCCTTTTCTTCAATCTTTTCTCTCTCCTTTAATACCTCTACCTTAGTTAAAGAATTAAAGAACTTTTGGGCTTCTTCCTTATTTTCAAATTCAAATCTCAATTCCAACCCTTCTTTTCTAATAATTACCAAATATATCTTTTTGTTATGTTCCTTAGCCCTTTCTATTACCCAACCAAGAACTGGAGTCTGTACTCTTCCAGCAGATAAATAATTTCGAGAAAATACCTTTTGAATAAGCTGAGAAAGCTCAAATCCTACCCATCTGTCCGATATTCTCCTCACTACTTGAGCCTTAACCAAATTTTCATTTACATCTCTAAACTCTTTTAAAGAATTTAATATGGCTCTCTTTGTAACTTCATGAAATTCCATTCTCTTAATATCCTTAGCAAAAATAGCACAAAGATTTTTAAGATCCCACGATATTTTTTCTCCTTCGGTATCAGGATCGGTAGCTACAAGAATCTGATCAAATTCCTTACTGGCTTCCCTTAAGGCATTTACAATATTTTCCTTTCCCTCTATTGTTTCATAGACTGGAATAAATTTTCCATTTTCTAACACCCCAAAATATCCCACTTCCTTATTTAAATCGAAAATATGCCCAAAGGATGATGTAATAACCAAGTATTTATCTTCCGTAATAACCTCATAGAGCTCCTGACCATCTATATTTCTAGAAATAGGTTTCCCAAAAAAATTTGCTATAGTCCTTGCTTTATGAGGAGATTCCACAATTACCATTACAGGTTTTAGGAAGTCATCTCTTCTTCCCTCTCTTCTTCTAACTCTTACTCTATCCTCATCTATCTCTTGTAGTATCTTATCTATGTCTACTGTATTTGCATTCTTAAAAACTATATCTGAACTAAACCACCAGCGTGCTTTTCTTATCAGGTTATTAAATACCTTTCTATCGTCCACAAGTATATAACTCAAACCTTTAGATATTCCCCCCACATATAATCTTGAAGTTCTACCTGATGCCTGCAAATATCCCGTAATATCAGCTACCACAAGAGACCACTTTCCATTTTCTTCTCTAATTGATATATCATCAGATGTATTTATCTTATGATATATCTCTCTCGATAGAATAAATCTTTTTATATTGTCTCTTAATTCATCAACTTTATCCTTTGGCGGATTTATCACATTGGAGAACCTATTTAAAGTTTTTAACCACCTATCAACTGTAGCTATGTATTTTTCAAGGTTTTTGTCTCTTGCTATAAGTGGTCTTAAAGAGGATAAAGCTAAAAGTAAATGCCTTACATTGCCTTCCAGATCAAGATTTACTGAAATTTTAGGTACACCATAAAAAATCGCATATCTAATAACTTCAGGAAGATCAAGTCCTCTTGCTAAAGGATTTCTATAAGAGGATATACCAATAAGAACTTGTATCTTCCCTTGTCTGTAATCCTCTAAGACCTCTTCCGTAAGATTATCATAAGATTCACAAGAAATACTATTTTGATTTAAAAGATTCTTTATTCTATCAATATGCTCCCTTCCATAATCCGATGATAAGAATACTAATCCACCCTTTCCAAATCTCTTTACTCTCTCAATAAGAATTTTATCTAAATCCTCTACCTCTTCATAAACATCTTCCACATTTCTCAAGTAAAATACAGGCCTACCCACATCAAAAGATAAAAGCTCTTTAAATAATCTAATTCTTTCAGATCTTGGATTACTAGTAGCAGAAGATACTACCATTACACCTTTTGCTTTTTTGCTTATCTTTCGTATCTCTTCTTGAAGAGTTTTTATATCTTCTTGATTTTCTTCACTATAATTTCTTCTTAGTTTAATATACTTTAAAGTTTTCTCTATATCCTCCTCGGTAAAACCTAAAAGATATAAAGCCTTATCAATATTTTTTGCAGTTTTTAGAAAAGAGTCCACATCATCTACGAATATAAAAGAAAAATCTCGAGGAATTATATCCACATTTTTATAAAGAAACATGGAGGTTGTAATAAGAATTTTAAAATCCCCATTGATAAGCCTTTCCCTTTTTTCTTCCTTTTCCTTCTTAGTTTCATCAAGACCAAAAACCAAAAGGTCCTTTTCTCTCACTTTATCCTTCAATTTTTCATAACTTTGAAGTATTAAAAGTCTTGTAGGAAGAATAATATAAGACTTTTTGTTCTTCTTAGCAAAGTATATAGAAGATGCAAGCCCTAAGGATGTTTTACCTATACCTGTTGGAGCAAGAAGAGCAAAAGACCTACCAAGAAGGAGTTTTCTTGCCCAGAATTTCTGTAATTCCCATGGATAAAAACCGACAAAATTTCTAAATATTTCTTCCCACTTTTCATACTCATCCTTTAGCTTACAATAATCCCTAAGACCTTTAAGAGATATCAAACTACAAAGGGCTTCCCCGACCTTTTTATCAGGCATACAGTTTTCACAGGGAAGCCCTTCAAGAAGCCTTTCTGAAGATATATCTCCCCCACAGTTCGGGCAAAGATTTCTAAATATCGCTTCCATCATTCCTCCTCTAAGGTTAGGCCTATATTATGAGCTCCAAGAAGTGGTGATAAAGTAGCAATAATAACTTGTCCTGAAAGATTAGAAATAAATCTTTCCAATAAATGTGCATCTAAAACATTTACAGGCTCATCAAAAAGGAATACTGGCTCGTAATGCTTTGTCTTTTCTATTAAACTCTTAAAAGCAAGGACAATAGATAGATAGAATAATCTTTTTTGTCCTTCTGAAGCATAATGTTTAGCTTGGTTTCCTTTGTAATACAGAATATAATCATCCTGAGTGTGAGGACCCACAGTAGTAACACCTCTTGCTATATCTTCCTCAATATAATCTGCTATATTTTTACCTTTGAACTCACTCTTATATTCTATCCTAAATATGGGATCAAGATATTGAGATAATTCCTCTATCATCTTTTCCCTCTTCTCCACAATCTTTTCTGCCAATGGTTGCATCTCTTTTGCTAAGTATAACACATAATTTCTATCTATTTCATCCATTTTAAGATTTTCATTTCTCTCTTCTAAAAGTTTTTCATAATTTCTTAGTGTCTCATAATAATCTAAATCAATCAGAGAGAATATATCATCAAAGAAATCTCTCCTTTGAGTTGCATATCCATCAATCATAGAATAGTTTCTGAAGCTAAAAGGTATGGCGATAAAAATCTCTTGAATATCTCTGAACCTTTTAACTTTAAATCCATCAAGATAAGCTATCTTTTCTTTTTTACTTTCATCTTGCCAGTAGGTTATCTTTATTACATGTCTCTCATCTCCACTTAATACTTTACCTTCTACCTCAAAATAATTCTCTCCAATTTTTAAAATTTGAAAATCTCTCGCTCCTCTAAAAGATCTGGGATTCGAAAGATAGGAAATAGCCTCCAATATGGAGGTTTTTCCAGAACCGTTTGGACCATAAATTACGTTTACTCCATCTTTAAAATTTACAGAAAAATCAGAAAAATTTCTAAAATTTTTTAATTTTAATTCTTCAATGACCATTCTCTTCTTCTCCATAATATCCCCCCTTCATATATATTAATTTTTACTATATATATTTTAGCTATTTATATAATTGAAATCAATAGGCTTTATATTCTCTTGACATTATTAATATAAATTATAAACTTATATATGGTTTAGCAGTCACCGTTAAAGAGTGCTAAAATTTAAAATAGAGGTGAAAGACATGGAGGAAAAAGAAATAGAAGTTAAAAAAGATGAGGTAGTCTCAGAGGCCCCCCAAGAGGTAGATTGGGAAATTAAATATGTAAGACTTCAAGCAGAATTTGAAAATTTCCGTCAAAGACTTAGGAGAGAAAAGGAAGAATGGCAAGAAATTGCCAATGCAAGACTTTTAAAAGAAATCGTAGATATAATGGATAATTTTCATTTGGCTTTAGAAAGTATGAAGCATACAAGAAAAAAAGATGCTATTATAGAGGGAGTTCAAATGATATATAAACAATTTGAAAATCTCCTTCAAAAAGAAGGAGTTACAAAAATTGATACTTTAGGAAAACCTTTTGACCCATCTCTTCATGAAGCAGTTGGTATAGAAGAGATTGAGGATGGAGAGGATAATTTAATAGTTAAAGAGATAGCACCTGGATATTTATTTAAAAATAAATTACTGAGACCTGCAAAAGTTATAGTATCAAAAAAAATAGAAAAAGGAGGTAGAGAATAATGGCTAAAATTGTAGGAATTGATTTAGGAACTACAAACTCTCTTATCGCCTATTTAGAAGGTGGTAGACCAGTTATTATTCCAAACGCAGAAGGGAGCAGACTTACCCCATCTGTTGTTGCTTTTACCAAAGATGGACAACTTTTAGTAGGAGAACCTGCAAAGAGACAGGCCATAGTAAATGCAGAAAGAACTATAAAATCAATCAAGAGACACATGGGAACCAATTATAAAGTAAAGATAGATGACAAAGAATATACTCCTCAAGAAATTTCTGCCATGATATTAAGAAAACTCAAAAAAGACGCAGAAGCCTACTTAGGTGAGCCTATAGAAAAGGCAGTAATAACATGTCCCGCTTATTTCTCTGACGCCCAAAGACAAGCCACAAAAGATGCAGGTGCCATTGCAGGATTAGAAGTAGTAAGAATTATAAATGAACCTACAGCAGCAGCTCTTGCCTATGGACTTGACAAAGAAGGACACCAAAAGATTCTTGTTTTCGATCTTGGCGGTGGTACTTTTGATGTATCCATTTTAGAGATTGGTGATGGAGTATTTGAAGTAATCGCAACAGCTGGGAACAATAGATTAGGAGGAGACGATTTTGACGAAAGAATTGTAAATTGGCTTATAGATAACTTCATGGAAGAACATGGAATTAATTTAAGAGAAGATAGAACCGCCCTTCAAAGATTATACGAAGCTGCAGAAAAAGCAAAAATAGAACTTTCTTCAAAATTATCTACAGAGATCAACCTTCCATTCATAGCCATGAAAGGAAATACTCCACTTCATCTTTCCTATACCCTTACAAGGGCAAAATTTGAAGAATTGACATATGATTTAGTAGAAAAAACCCAAGAACCTACAGAAAGGGCATTAAAAGACGCAGGACTCTCACCATCCCAGATTGATAAAATAATCCTTGTAGGTGGTTCTACAAGAATGCCAAGTATCCAAGAATGGATTAAGAAACATTTTGGTAAGGAACCTCAAAGAAATGTAAACCCAGACGAGGCTGTTGCGCTTGGTGCAGCTATACAAGCAGGAGTCATAGGAGGAGAGATAAGAGACATTGTTCTTGTAGATGTAACTCCTCTTTCCCTTGGGATTGAAACTCTTGGTGGCGTATTTACAAAAATTATTGAGAGAAACACTCCTATTCCTGTATCCAAAAGTCAAATCTTTACAACAGCTGCTGATTATCAGACAAGTGTAGAGATTCATGTCCTACAAGGAGAAAGAGCCCTTGCCAAGGATAACATTACTCTTGGAAGATTTATATTAGATGGAATTCCACCTGCCCCTCGTGGTGTACCTCAAATAGAGGTAACCTTTGATATTGATGTAAATGGAATTGTCCATGTATCTGCAAGGGACAAGGCTACAGGAAAAGAACAAAGAATAACCATATCAAATGCTATTAGACTCTCAGAAGCAGAAATTAAAAGAATGACCGAAGAGGCAAAGAAATTTGAAGAAGAAGATAGAAAAAGAAGAGAAGAAATTGAAACCAAAAACCAAGCAGAACACCTTATTTATACTGCAAGAAAGACTATAAAAGATTATGGAGATAAAGTAAGTAAAGACTTGGTCCAAAAAGTAGAAGATAGAATTAGAAATCTAGAAGAATTAATAAAACCAGACAGAATAAATGTGGAACAAGTAAGAAAAGGAATAGAAGAATTAACTCAAGCTCTTGGTGAAATAGGTCAATTCATGTATCAGTCTACAGGAGCAACTGGAAATTTTCAAGGTCAAAATCCCAATGATAATCCAGGAGGAAAAACTATAGATGGAGAATACAAGGTGAACTAATATGCCCACCAAAAAAGATTATTATGAAATCCTGGGTGTGCCACGAAATGCCACCCAGGATGAAATAAAACAAGCTTACAGAAGGCTTGTTAGACAATACCATCCTGATCTAAATAAGGATCCTTCAGCTCAAGAAAAATTTAAAGAAATAAATGAAGCTTATCAAGTGCTCTCTGATCCACAAAAAAGGGCCCAGTATGATCAATTTGGAAGTGTAGGAGATTTTGCAGGATATGGAGATTTCCAACAAGGGTGGAACCCAGGTGATTTTGATTTTGGAAACTTTGGTAGAACTTTTGAAGACATATTCGAAAACTTCTTTGGAGACAGTATATTTGGGGATCTCTTTGGAAGAAGAGAAAGACAAAGAACTTCAAGAAAAGGAGCAGATTTAAGATATGATATTAACATTACATTAGAAGAGGCAGCATTTGGAGGAAAAAAGGAATTTTTTGTAACAAGATTGGAAACTTGCCCTACATGTAAAGGGTCAAGAGCAGAACCAGGCTCACAACCTATAACCTGTGATATGTGTAATGGTACAGGGCAGGTAAGAACTACAAGACGAACACCTTTTGGACAATTTGTTCAAATAACCACATGCCCAAAATGCCATGGGGAAGGAAAAATAATCACAAATCCATGTCATGAATGCCACGGTACAGGAAAAGTAAGAAAAAAGAGAAAGATTGAATTTAAAATACCAGCAGGTGTAGATGAAGGCTACGTAATAAGATTAGCAGGAGAAGGTGAACCAGGAGATAACGGTGGGCCAAATGGAGATCTTTATATCTATATACATATAGAACCTCATAAAATATTCAAGAGAGACAGAGAAGACATATGGATGGATCTTCCCGTAGATTTTATTACAGCTATTTTAGGGGGAGAAATAGAGATTCCTACCTTAGAAGGAAAGGAAAAGATAAAAATAAAACCAGGAACTCAAAGTAATGAGATAATAACTTTAAAAGGCAAAGGAATACCCAATTTAAATAACCCTGGAAAAAGAGGAGATCAAAAAATAAGAGTTTATATCACAGTACCTACCAATCTATCCCAGGAAGAAAAAGAACTCCTTCTTGAGCTTGCAAAAATAAGAGGAATAAAGATAGAAGAAAATAAAAACTTCTTTGAACAAATTAGGGATGCATTTAAGAAGTAAATAAAAAAGCCCCCGAGAGAACTCGGGGGCTTTATGTTTTGAGTGGTTAGAATCCTATCATTAACTTGCTTTCTGCGTAAAGTTTGCCTTTTACATTGAAGCCCCAGAGATCATCTGCTCCTGTTAAATTACCTCTATTGAAACCATTACTGCTATAATCATCCCAATCAAATCCATAACCTACTAAGAGGTCATAAGATACACCACCACCGAGGGATACTGACCATTTACCAAATCCACCAAAGAGTGTATCTGGACCATTCGCTAAGGCTGCCCCAAGGGATAAGGATCCTACTGGTACTGGTAAGGAAGCAGAAACATAACCAAATAGTGTATATGTTTGTGCAGTATCGTATTCAACATATACCTTAGATACATTGGGAACTAAATTATCTCCGCTTACAGAGACTTTTACTTTTTGAGCTTGAACCTTGTAGTTTGCATCAACAGTTACTTTCTCACCAAGAGCTTTAACTGTTGCACCTACAAGTTGCTCTGGAGTATTTGCAGCCTCTCCATAAACAGTTAGGCTTACAGGTGTTGTAACAGGAGTCACAGAACCACCAACTGCCCAACCTGTTACGGTCATTGTTCCAGTTGCTTTATTTATTAACCCATATACTGAAAGTGCTATTGGTGCACTAACAGATACATCTGCCCTTGCTGTTACTGCAGCATTTAATGTGAAGTCGTCTAACATTCCACCAGTAGAAGGTACCCACCAATCATCATCTGGTGATACACCAACTGTAACTTTCACTGGAGCTACATCTGCTACAACACTTATACCAGTACTACCTACTACACTACCTACAAGATTTGTTCCAGAAACACCTAATGTTCCCTTATGGAAGGACACAGATAATGGTGTATTAAACACTTTAGAGAATGTAATTGTTCCAGATACCCAATTATCAGTGAGTGATCCATTTGCTATATCGATTTTCACATTAGCATCTACACTGCCAAGATTTGAGCTTCCAGATAGTGAGTAGTTGATATTTCCAGAAGCCCAAGTTCCCCAAATTACATAGTATTGATTATTATATGGAACTAATCTAGTATGGAAACCTACACCAATCCAATTAGAAGTACTTAAATTAGCTGCAAATGCAGGAACTACAAGAAGAGCTAAAACCATCAACCATACTAATTTCTTCATCTTTCATTGACCCCCTTAGGATTTAAATTTTTTTATATTTTTTATGACTACCTGGTAAGTGTCGTTAACTTACCTTACCAGTTTGCTTCTCAAGAGTGGCAACCTAAAGGTCCCTTCTTCACCTCCTTTCTTGCCACTCAGAAAAGCTTTAACTGATTGTTATTTTACTAAAAATCTTTTTTATGTCAAGTACCTTGAAAAAAACTTATTTTATACAAAAAAGTTATGTTATAATATCATAAATTATGAGAGTTTACAAAACATATTTAAGCAAAAAACAAAAAGAAGTTTTAGAATTTGTAATAAGTTATTGGAAAAAAGAGAAAAGAATGCCTACTGTAAGAGAAGTAGCAAGAGCTCTTGGTTTAAAATCCTCAGGATCTTCCTATTTTCATTTAAAAGCTCTTGTAGATAAAGGCTATCTCGTACAAGATAAAAATGGAAGATTTCATTTAAGAAGTAATGATGGAGAAGAATATTGTATCTTACCCCTTGTAGGTACTATAAGAGCAGGAGTTCCTGTTGATTCTCCCGAAAATACTGAAGAGTATATACCAGTACCAAGGAGATTGGTTAAAAATCCTGATTTAAGCTTCCTATTAAGAGTAAAAGGAGATAGTATGATTGAAGCCCATATAATAGAAGGAGATCTTATTATTGTACAAAGACAACCTATAGCAGAAAAGGGAGACATCGTAGTAGCATTAAAAGATGGAGAATCCACCGTAAAATATCTATCGGAAGAGTATGGAATACCGTGCTTAAGGCCTGCAAATAAAAGATATTCTGTAATCTATCCTCCCTTTACCATTATAGGGAAGGTTATTGGGCTTCTCAGGGTATTTTAAATAATTAATCTTTTATGCTATAATTATAAAAAATTAAATATAAAAAAAGGGCGAGGAGATAAGGAGAACCGCCCCACTTTGTAAGAAGTGTGGGCGGTTTTTGCTTTTTATAAAAGGAGGGTAAAAAATGGAAGATGTAATCATAATTGGGGGAGGAATAATAGGAAGCTTAATTGCAAGAGAACTATCCTTTTATGAGATTTCTGTCCTCCTCTTAGATAAAGAGGAGGATATACCTATGGGCTCAACAAAGGCAAATAGTGCTATTGTTCATGCTGGATATGATCCGCTACCTGGTACTTTAAAGGCTAAAACTAATGTGGAAGGAAACAGATTATACAAAGATCTATGTAATGAATTAAAAGTACCCTTTAAAAGAATAGGAGCCTATGTGCTCGCCTTTAATGATGAGGAACTAAAAATTCTTCTTGAGCTAAAAGAAAGAGGAAAAATTAATGGAGTATCAGAGATACAACTTTTAAAAAGAGAAGAGATTTTAAAAAGAGAACCTAACATAAATAGAGAAGTAAAATATGCCTTATTTTTTCCTACTTCTGGTATAACTAATCCTTTTCTTCTTACCATTCACGCCTTAGAAAATGCTATTGAAAATGGGGTACAAGTAAAACTTGGAGAAGAAGTAATTAGGATAGAAAATAATAATATAGGATATAAAGTAACAACAAATAAATCAAAGTATTATTGTAAATACATAATAAACTGTGCAGGAATATACGCTGATAAAATAATCCATTTATTAGATCCTGATTATCCTTTTGCAATTACCCCAAGAAAGGGAGAATATCTTGTTCTTGATAAAAAGGCTCAAAACTTTGTAAAAAGTACCATCTTCCATGTACCCACTCAAAAAGGGAAAGGAGTCCTTGTAACTCCAACAGTAGACGGTAACATCTTATTAGGCCCTACTGCAGAAAATATAGCGAACAAAGAAGATAAAAGCATTTCCATGGAAGGACTTTCTGAAATAAAGGAGAAAGTAAAAAAATTAACCCCTAATGTGCCCTTTACCCTTGTAATAAATATTTTTTCAGGAATAAGAGCATCAAGTACATACAAAGATTTCTTTGTACAAGAGATTCCAGAATTTAAAAATATTTTACATTTTGCAGGCATAGATTCACCAGGGCTTACCTCTGCTCCATCTCTTGCCAAAATGGCGGTAGAATGGCTCATGGAAAAAGAAAATATAAAAAGAAAGAGAAATATAAAAAATTTTGAAAAAATAGTAGCCTTTAAAGAATTAACTGAGGAAGAAAAGGAAAATCTTATAAAGGAAGATCCAAGATGGGGACATATAATTTGTAGGTGTGAATATGTTAGTGAGATGGAAGTAAGAAATGCAATTAATTCACCTCTTCCCGCTCGTAACTTAGAAGCTATTAAAAAAAGAACAAGGGCAGGTATGGGAAGATGCCAAGGTGCCTTCTGTAGTTATCACATTATGAAAATCCTCTCCGATGAATTAGAGATACCCATGAACATGATTACCTTAAGGGGTGGAAAATCTTTCTTACTTAATGGAGAAAATAAAGTGAGGTGGAAATATGCAAAAAGAAGTTGATATAGCAATAATAGGGGGAGGACCAGCAGGACTTTCAGCCAGTATTTCTTCAGCAGAAAGGGGAAAAAGCATATTAATCTTAGAAAGGAATGAAGAACTGGGAGGGGTTTTAAATCAATGCATACATCCCGGATTTGGCCTCATATATTTCAAAGAAGAACTCACAGGTCCAGAATATGCATATCGCTTTATAAAAGAAATTAAAAAATACCCTAATATAGAAGTGTGGCTCGAAACAATGGTGGTAGATATAACTGAAGAGAAAAAAATTACAGCTATAAATAGAGATGGCATCTGGGAAATTAAAACAAAAGCCATAATTTTTTCCACAGGATGTAGGGAAAGAACGAGAGGAAATTTGCAAATTCCTGGCGCAAGACCAGCAGGTATATATACAGCTGGTACTGCTCAAAGATTAGTAAATATAGAAGGATACCTTCCAGGAGAAAAAATACTTATTTTAGGATCTGGAGATATAGGACTTATTATGGCAAGAAGGTTAAAATGGGAAGGAGCAGAAGTTATAGGTGTGGTTGAAAAACTCCCTTATCCTGGAGGACTCACAAGGAATTTAGTACAGTGCTTAGAAGATTATAATATACCTCTTTATCTAAAACACACAGTAGTCGAGATTTTAGGAAAAGATAGAGTGGAAGGTGTATATATAGCTCCTGTAGATGATAATGGAAATCCTATTATAGAGGATAAAAAATTTATAGAATGTGATACCCTGCTCCTTTCTGCAGGTTTAATTCCAGAAAATGATTTATTAGAAAACATTAATATACCCTTAGATCCAAGGACCCAAGGACCTTATGTAGACCAATATCTCTCTACTTTAAAAGAAGGTATTTTCTCATGTGGAAACTCTTTGCTTGTGAATGACTTAGTAGACTATGTAACTTTACAAGGAATTTTAGCAGGAAAATCTGCAGCAAAATACATAAATAATGAAACAAATATAGAAAAAAGAGTACATATTGAGATTGACGGAAACTTAAGACTTGTAGCACCTCAATATTTAAGTTTTCCTATTTTAGAAGATATCACCTTTTACTTCAGAGTAAAAGAGCCTCAAAAATCAGCCATTTTAACACTAAAAGATAAAGATAAAAGAATAAAAGAATGGAGATTTCCAGTAGTAAAACCAGCAGAAATGATAGTTATAAAAGTAAAACCTGAATTTTTAAGAGATATTGAAAGTCCTAAATTCTACATGGAGGGATAACATGAAAAAAGAAATAACTTGTATAGTATGCCCCTTAGGTTGCAGTTTAGAGTTAGAAATAGGAGAAGATATTATGGTTAAAGGAAATAAATGTGAAAAGGGAAAAAATTACGCTATAGAGGAGTTTAAAAATCCTAAAAGAACTTTAACTACTACAGTAAAAATAAAAAATGGCAAATATAAAGTTGTACCAGTAAAAACCACATTTCCTATTCCTAAAGAATACATTTTCCCTCTACTTGAAAAATTATTGGAAATAGAGATTACTGCACCAGTTCCTATGGGCTATAAAGTATTAGAAAATATATTTCAGTTATCGGTAGATGTAATAACCACTCGCCCTATGGAAACAAAGGAAAATACAAGAAAGATAAAGGAGACAAAAAAGAGTACATAAAAACCCAAATATTTTATTATAGCCCCATTAAAAAGATGCATTAAAGAAGAAAAAGCCATCACTATAGTATTATTTACCGCCAAATATACAGGAAGATCTTCCTTAGGAGATACCCCTGTTATTATAAACCCAGAGGTAAGAATATTAGAGACAAAAGTTAAATTAACAAGAATACTACCCAAAATTGTACCAATTAAATTTCTAAATACAAAAACTACAATAAATCCAACTAAACCAAGAGCCATACCTAAGGATAATACTTTTTTGTATCCTAAATTTTTTGTTAACTCACCCAAAATAAAACTTCCCAAAACGCTGGAAAGAATATACCCAAAATTAAAGACTGTAACTATATTATTTAAAGCCCCAAAATTTTTATCAGCATAAACAATAAAATAGGGTAAAGTGGTAAGAGAAAGTCCTAAAAATAGAAGAGATACTACAACTTTCCTAAAGACAGGGTTAATTTTTAAAATAGAAAAAGCCCTCTTCATAAATTGGGAAAAGGATAAACTATCTTCAAAAATATCTCCCTCTTTTTCCTCCATAAAATAAAAAAACAGGGCATCTAAAAGGAGAATAAAGGTACCGGTAAGAAATATAAGAAAGAAATTATAAGGAAAAGAAATTCTACTTATATAAAAATTTAAAAGAAGGGTCATAAAAATAGCAATCAAATTTCCTAACGCACTACCTCTACCTACTACACGTCCCCTCTCTTCAAAGGGCAGTATTTTATCCAAAATGCTAAAATAAAAGGGTCCATAAGTTCCCACAAATAAGTTAAAGGCTCCGTAAAAAAGTAAGAATAAATAAATAGTAGCTGTTTTTCCAAAATATTTAAGAATAAAAGGAAATAAAAAGACAAAAATTAAGAAGCTAAATCTTTGAATAAGAAGAATTTTAGCAAAAACTTTGTTTTTTATCCTTAACCTCTGAACGTATCTTGCTATAAAAATAGAAGGCAAAAAACTACCAAGAACAGCCAAAAAATTGGCCAAGCTTATATGAAAAGTAGTACCCGAAAGAGCAATAATAAAATAAGGAATCACCGTATTAACATTCAAAAAGATCATCCCATTTATAAAAAAGACTGGATCCCAAAATGCCAAAATATAATTTCTCTTATTTCTCAAAAGTAAACCTCCTAAACTTTTTTAGATAATTATACCAAAGGCTGAAAAAATACTAAATAAGTATGATATAATTACTCTAAGTTAGATAAAAGCTAATATGGAGGGAAAAAATGAAAATAGCAAATAATATATTAGAACTCATAGGAAACACTCCCTTAGTTAAATTAAATAAAATCACACAAGGATGCTTTGCGAATGTATTTGCAAAATTAGAATCTTTTAATCCAGGGGGAAGCATAAAAGATAGAATAGCTTTATCCATGATTGAAAAGGCAGAAAAGGAAAGCTTAATATCCAAGGAAAAAGTAATTATTGAACCCACTTCAGGAAATACAGGAATAGGTCTTGCCATGGTTTGCGCTATAAAGGGTTACAAATTAATACTTGTTATGCCAGAGAGTATGAGTCTTGAAAGAAGAGCTTTATTAAGAGCTTTTGGTGCAGAACTTATTCTTACTCCCAAAGAGAAGGGTATGAAAGGTGCCATTGAAAAAGTAGAAGAAATAGTAAGAGAAAAACCTGAAAAGTACTTTATACCTATGCAATTTGAAAATCCTGCAAATCCAGAGATTCACAGAAAAACCACTGCAGAAGAGATTTGGAGAGATACTGACGGAATGGTAGATATAATAGTTGGTGGAGTAGGTACAGGAGGAACTATAACAGGCATAGGAGAGGCTCTTAAAAGTAGAAAAAATAGTATAAAAATCATTGCAGTGGAGCCATCAAAATCTCCAGTACTATCTGGAGGCAATCCTTCTCCTCATAAAATTCAAGGTATAGGTGCTGGTTTCATACCAAAGGTGCTTAATTTAAATATCATAGATGAAATAATACAAGTTTCAGACGAAGATGCTATAGAAACAGCAAAAAAATTAATTAGAGAAGAAGGAATATTATGTGGTATTTCATCAGGAGCTGCCACTTATGCTGCACTGATAGTTGCAAAAAGAGAAGAGAATAAGGACAAAAATATAGTAGTAATACTACCTGATACTGGAGAAAGATATATTTCTACAGATCTCTTTGAAGAATATAGATTTTAGTATGTAAAAGAACTCCCTCCTATAAACTCTCTCAAAATAGAAGTCATAGGAACCTCTGTAGGAGACAAGGGCAGAAAATGAGAGAGAATATCAAGAAGCCTTTTTGCCTCAGGATATTCTGGATAATATGGAGGAATAGCTTTAAGCATTGGCTCAGCAAAAGTTTTGAGAATTGGAAACTCATAAACCAATGCAGAATTAAACATCACATCAGCCCTTTCCTGGGTTGGAAAAATATATAAATCTTCTGCCTTTCTTACAGAAGGCCATTGTCTTATAGAATCAATCACACCATATCCCCTAAAAATACTATCCCTTACAATTCTTCTTATCAAGCGAGAATCAGTTGTAGGTACCCTATTTTGATTATCTATATTAAGATGGGTCAAAGCACTTACAAAAATATGATACTTCATATGGCCAGGGATAAGATTTGTCATTTCTGGGTTTAAAGCATGAATTCCTTCCATCACTATAATACTTCTCTTATCTAATTTTACTATTTTTCCTGATTTTTCCCTTCTCTTCTTCTGGAAATTATACTTGGGAAGTTCCACTTCTCCCCCATTCATAATTATATTTAAATGCTCATTAAGAAGTTCTATATCTACAGCCTTAGGATTATCAAAATCATAATTTCCATATTCATCCCTTGATATATACTGGGGTGGTAAGAAATAGTCATCCATCTCTATGACGATAGGTCTTATACCATTCACCTTTAACTGAATTTGCAATCTCTTGCTAAAAGTAGTCTTACCTGCGGAAGAAGGTCCTGCTATCAACACCAGTCTTAAATCTGGAAGTTTTGAACAGATTTCATCAGCTATCTGAGCAATCTTTTTTTCATGTAAAGCCTCTGCCACTTTTATTACTTCCGAAACCTCTCCTCTTTCAATTGAATCATTTAAAGAAGAGGCATCTACAAGTCCCAATATCTCAAGCCAATTTTTATATTCATAAAAAGCTTGGAATAACTTAACTATCTCCTTAAATTCACTGAGCTTTTCCATATCCTTATCATCTGGAAGAATCAATATAAAACCAGGTTGATAAAGCTTTAAATCAAAAGTTTTTAAATAAGAAGTAGAAGGTACTAAAGGTAAAAAAGAATATTCATAATGGTCATCTACATGATATATGGGAATCTTTGAAAAAGGAATATATTTAATAAGTCTAACTTTATCCTCTTCGTTCCTTTCCTTAAAAACTGTTAGAGCTTCTTCTTTATCCATATACTTTTTTTGTATAGTTATATCTTTTTCTGACAGCTCTCTCATTTTCTCTTTTATTTTCTCTATATCATCCCATTTGGGTATATAATTTTTGAATCTTCCATAAAGGCTCTTATGGTAAGAATGCTCTACTAAAACCTTTTGATCAGGAAAAACCTTGGACACTGCTAAGTTTAAAAGAAATATAAAACTTCTTTCTAATATTCTCCTACCCAAATTAGATCTACTACCAATAACATCCAGCCTAACATCATCAGTAACCATAAAATTAAGATCTTCTATTTCTCCATTTACCCTCACTCCAATAGGGATCTCCCCTTCGTTTAAAAGCTTAGAAGCTATCTCTTTATTGTTATTCAAAATTTCTATAACTCTTTGAGGATTTTCTATCTCTGCTCTTATTGCCCCTCTAAATTCCACATTTATCATGATAAGAACCTCCCAGATATTTAAGTTCTTATTTAAAAAATTTTTAATTTAGTTTATAATATTTCCAAGAAGATTTAAAGGAAGGAGTTGAAATTTTTCTTATGAAGAAGCTTATTATTTCCCTCCTAATCTCCATTTTTTTTGTTTTTAGTTTATCCTATGCACAAGAAAATCCCAATAGTATAAAACTAATAGGTGTAGCAATAGCTTCAAGTATAGAAGAAGACGAATATGGTCTTACTTTAATTGACGGAATATTTAGTATAATTAATTTTGATAGTCTCCCTCAAACAGATACTTTTTCACTATATTCTCGGTGGATGGGGAATGGAAAATACGACATAGAAATAAATCTATTAAACCCAAGTAAAGAGAAAATATTAGGCACTATCGATGATAGTTTTGATTTGACAAGAGAAAATGAAGTATTTTATTTTTGGGGAAACTTTGAAGATATAGCCTTTGATGAACCAGGAGTTTATTGGATACAAGTGAAAGCAGACGGGAAACTTCTCAAGGAAATACCATTATTCGTTTTAGAAAATGATGAAGATATAGATATTCCAGAAAATTTAACACAAAAACCTATTTTAGCCTTTACTCTTCCTGCTCTTGAGATTTACGAAAATGATTATGGTCTTACATCCTTAAAAGGAATTTACGAATATTACGCCACTGATGAACTACCATTCACAGATTCATTTATTATTGCAAATGGTTGGATGTCTGGTGAAAGTGAATACAACCAACATATAGAAATTTTCTCACCTGACAAAAAATTATTATATAAATCAGAACCTCAAAGCTTTGAAACAAATGCTGGATCTATTATTACTTTATTTGATGAGATATCCAATTTTTCATTTGAGAAAGAGGGAGATTACTTAGTTAAAGTTTTCCTTGACGATGAAGAAGTTAATTCCTTTGTACTAAAAGTGATCAAAGAATAAGGAATAAGGGGAGGGGCAGAAATGCCCCTTATTCTTCTATTTTTGCAAGAATATCTCCTTTACTCAATATAAGATAATCTTCATCATCAACCTTTATTTCTGTTCCGGAGTATTTTGCAAAGATAATTTTATCTCCTTTTTTCACCTTTATAGTTTCGTCATCTCCTACCTCAATCACTTCAGCAATTTGAGGCTTCTCTTTTGCTACATCAGGAAGAATTATACCTGTAGGCGTCTTTTCTTCTTCCTTTATAACCTTAACAAGTACCCTATCCTCTAATGGGATTACTCTTTTCACGTCTTTCACCTCCTTATATTTTTCACTTAAGACCTAATAACCTATCTATTTTAGCTCTATCAAATCCTACAATAATATGTCCATTTATATCTATAACAGGAACCCCCACTTGCCCTGATTTTCTTACCATCTCCTCTGCTGCTTTTTTATCCTTAGAGACATCTACATCATAGAATCTAATACCCCTCTCCCGTAAATATCTTTTAGCTGCATTACACCAAGGACAAGAGGAAGTTGAGTATACTATTACTCTTGGCATATTCATTATTACTTCACCTCCTAATATATACTATATGGGGTATATTATAAAAACATATACCTATTAAGTCAATTTAAAATTTTTTTAAAGTTTTCTTATAAAAGATCATGCTATACTACTTAAAATTCCTAAAATTTTAAGGAGGTATAAAAATGCCTTTAGTAAACCCTAAAGAATTATTCCAAAAATGCTATGGTAAATATGCAATAGGAGCCTTTAACGTAAATAATATGGAAATTTTGCAAGGAGTAATTGAAGCAGCAAAAGAAGAAAGATCACCATTAATTCTTCAAATATCAAAAGGTGCAAGAAATTATGCAAAACTTGTATACCTGATGAAGTTAATTGAAGCAGCAGTACAAGATGCTCCTGATATACCAATAGCAGTGCATTTAGATCATGGTGATAGTGTAGAACTCTGTAAAGAAGTTATTGATGCTGGTTTCACATCTGTAATGATTGATGGATCTCATCTTCCCTTTGAGGAGAATGTGAGAATCACAAAAGAAGTTGTTGATTATGCACACCCAAGAGGAGTAGCAGTAGAAGGAGAACTTGGAAGATTGGTTGGTGTTGAAGAACATGTAGTAGTTTCTGAAAGAGAAGCATCCTATACTGATCCGGATAAAGCAGTAGAATTTGTTGAGAGAACTGGAGTAGATTCCCTTGCTATAGCTATTGGTACAAGCCATGGTGCCTATAAGTTTAAAGGTGAACCTAAATTAGACTTTGACAGATTAAGAGAAATTGCTAAAAGACTTCCAGGATTTCCATTAGTCTTACATGGAGCATCTTCCGTACTCCCTGAATATGTAGAAAAGGCAAATAAATATGGAGCCAAATTAGGGGGAGCAAAAGGTGTACCAGAAGAAATGATAAGAGAAGCTACTAAAATGGGAATTTGTAAGGTAAATATAGATACTGATTTAAGACTTGCTGTTACTGCTACTATTAGAGAAATTTTTTCATTACATCCAGAGGAATTTGACCCAAGAAAATATCTTGGGCCAGCAAGAGACGAAGTCAAAAAATTAGTAAAACATAAATTAAGAAACGTACTTGGCTCAAGCGGACAGATATAATATAAAATAAAAAGGGAGAGAGATTATCTCTCTCCCTTTAAATATTGTATACTTCTTTTTAAATTCTCATGTTTTTCCTTTAAAGAGTTAATTTCTAAAATAATAGACCCCTTAAAATTTCTGATAAAATCTAAATATTCTTCAAACTGAATTTTCCCTTTTCCTAAGGAAAGATGCTCATCTTTTGTTCCATCATTATCATGTATATGAATATGGGTAATATATGGCCTTAATATTTCAAAAGATTTATTAACTCCTTGAGATGAAATATTTGCATGCCCAAAATCAAAGCAAACCTTTAATCTTTCTCTAAATGTATCAATAAATTTTTTAAACTCTTCTACATTTTCAAACAAATCATTATCATCAAAGTATGTATTTTCAAAGGTAATCTCTATACCATATTTATCCGCTTTATCCATTATTATTTCTAAAGATTTTTTCAGCCTTTTCTTTGCGAGATATTTTAGAAGGAAAATTCTTAAAGGGACTTGCCCAGGATGTATCACTGCCCTTTTAACACCTATCTTATATGCATAATCCAAAGCTTTCAAGACACTGTCTATACTACTCTTCCATATAAGGTCATTAAAGGAGCCTAAATTAATATCTATATAAGGAAGATGCATAGTAAGAAAGAAATTTTTATTTTCTGCATATTCTCTTATTCTTTCTGGTTTCTCTAACAGTCTTCCATTAAAAAATAAGACAAGATCTCCAAAAAGCTCTAAAGTATTACCTCCTAAATTTTGAGTAATGTCAATAGCTCTTCTTACTGAATAAGTTTTTAAAGATAAAAAAGAAAATCCTATTTTCATATTAGAAATATTATACTATAATTTATTAGGAGATATAACATTATGAAGAAAATACTTTTACTATTTATAGCTTTATATCTTTCTATATTTAGTTCCTCTTTTGCACAAGAGGATCTTACACTTTTTGATGCTAAATCAGCAGGTTTAGGATTTACTTTTGTAACCCTTAATAGTGAGGGAGAGACATACTTTTTTAGTCCCGCCACTTTATCTCTAAAAAAATTCTCCTATCTTTCCTTTTCTATAGATTCTACAAATAACCAAACTATAAAAATATCATACTTTTATCCATCTACTACTTTTTACGCCTTAAGTGTTGACTTATCCTTTGATCCCAATACCCAACAATATACTTTTAAAAATATAAGAGGAGCTATATCCTTTCCTCTCACCAATTACCTTTATTTTGGAACATCAGCAAATTATGTGGAAGAACAAAAATTGATAAAAGGTAATTTAGGTATACTTTTAAAAGTTGGGAACATAAAAACAGGTGTAGTAGGAGAAGGAATTACCATAGAAAAATTATCTGAAAATGAATATAAAGTAACTACATTCTTAAAATATAGCTTAGGTTTAAATCTTTCTCTATTTAATGATACAACTAACCTTTATTTAGATGTGGTAGATGTGGAAAAATTTTCAAATACAAAAGATTTGAATCTTTTAAGATTTGGTCTTGAACAAAATCTAGGAAATATATTAGTAATAAGATTGGGAAGCTCTGGAAATATTACAAATATACAAAACTATACCTTAGGCATAGGTTTAAATCTAAATCTATTAACTCTTAATTTTAGCACTTTTCTTGATAAGGAAGACTCATCAAATTCAAAATTAAAATACAAGCTCACAGGAACATTAAGATTTTAATAATCAATACCCCATCTTGCTTTAATTCCTTTTTGGTATGGATGTTTTATCTCTTTCATTTCTGTAACTAAATCCGCTTTTTCTTTTATACTTTCAGGCATATACCTTCCAGTTAATATTACTTCAAGATATTCGGGTTTTTTATTTAGAAAATCTATTACTTCCTCTTCCTTTATTAACCCATAATATATGGCAAGACTGATTTCATCTAACACCAATAGATCATACTTGTTGAAATTATTTAACACCTTTTGCCATCCCCCTCTCACCACTTCTAAATCCTTATCTGTAGGCCCATCCTTTCCTATAAAGCATTCCCCACAACCATAACATTCAATAATATTCTCTCTTATGCCCGAAGAATAAATACAATCTCTTCCAAACTGCCAAAAATCTAAATTTTCTACTTTCTGTGCAAAAAGGAACTCTCCAGTAAAACTATTACCCTTTACAAACTGCACAAAAAGTACCTTTAATCCATGTCCTAAAGCCCTTACAGCTTGCCCTAAAGCAGCAGTCGTTTTTCCTTTCCCATCACCCGTATATACCTGTATTAATCCATGTATCCTATTAGATGCAGACATAATATACGTCAATGATATTTTCTAATCTTTTTATTTTATTTAATACTTCTTCGCTTACAGGATTATCAATTACAAGTACCATTACTGCATCTTTACCTATCTCTTTTCTTCCTACTTGCATTGCAGCAATATTGATTTGATTTTCACCTAAAATAGTACCTACTTGACCAATAATACCTGGTTTGTCAATATGAAATGCGATTAAAAGATAAGGGGCAAGAGCAAGATCTAAATAATAGTCTTGTATCTTCAAAAGTCTCTCTTGACCTCTACTTACAGTTCCAGAAAGTTCTATAAACCCCTTCTCCGTTTTCAATCTCAATTTTAATGAAGTTCTGTATGTATCTGTTTCTTCTGTCCTTACTTCCTTAATCTTTAATTTTCTATCTTTTGCCATAGGAAGAGCATTTATTAGATTTACCTCTTCACCTAATATAGGTTCCAAAAATCCCTTAACTACTGCAGACGCAAGAGAAGTCTCTATTTTATTAGCCAATTCTCCACATATTTGTATCTCTAATTCTTCTGGATTGGCATTAACAACTTGAGCCAATAATTTTCCAAGTTTTTCTCCAAGCCTTATAAAGGGTAAAATCTCTGGAGAAACTTGAATTGGTAAGTTAACAGCATGGGTAACAACTTCTCCTTTAAAGAATCTTATTATATCTTCAGCCACAATAAGAGCAACCTTTTCTTGAGCCTCCTGAGTAGAAGCACCTAAATGGGGCGTAAGCACTACATTATCTAAGGTTAGGAGAGGATTATCAGGCTCTATAGGTTCACTCTTGAATACATCTAAGGCTGCACCAGCTATTTTTTTATCCTTCAATACCTCATAAAGAGCTGATTCATCTACAAGTCCACCTCTTGCACAATTAATAAGATAAGCAGTAGGTTTCATGCTTTCCAATTCTTTTTTTCCAATAAGGTTTTTCGTCTCTTGGGTCAATGGTAAATGTAATGAGACATAATCCGCTTCTCTTAGAAGATAATAAAGATCATCGGTAAGCTCAACTTCAAGTTCTTTTGCCTTCTCTAAGGAAATAAAAGGATCATAAGCAATAATTCTCATTCTAAAGGATTTTGCTCTCTTTGCTACCTCAGATCCAATTCTTCCAAGTCCAACCAAACCTAATGTTTTCCCATAAAGTTCATTACCTATAAAACTTTTTCTTTCCCATTTTCCTTGTTTTAAAAGCCAAAATGCGTGAGGAATTTTACGAGAAATAGCTAACATTAATCCAATAGTATGTTCACAAGCAGCTATAGTATTACCTTCAGGTGCATTTATTACAAGAATTCCCTTTCTTGTTGCTTCTTCTACATCAATATTATCAACTCCTACCCCTGCTCTACCAATAACTTTTAAGTTTTTAGCTCTTTCTATAACCTCTTTTGTGACTTTTGTCTCGGATCTAACCACTAAAGCAACATAATCCCCAATTATATTGAGAAGCTCCTCTTTAGGAAGCCCCGGCTTATAATCTACATCAAAATATTCTCTTAATTTATTTAAGCCAGCTTCAGCTAATGGATCAGAAACTAATACTTTATACCTTTCCATTCTTCCCCCTCCTAATTAGTATTTTGGGCAAAAATTTCTTCCGCTACTTGTACTCCTTTACCTTTTATTCCCTTATATCCTACATTTTCTAAGGATATTTCTATTGCAGATAATGCTACTAATATATCTGTAGGTTCCACATAGCCTACATGTCCTATTCTAAATATTTTACCCTTTAGGTTGCCTTGTCCTCCTGCCAAAACAATCCCAAACTTACTTCTTATATATTTTCTCAAATCATCGGGATTTACACCCTCAGGAGGAATTACAGGTGTAACTGCATCAGAAGCCCATCTTTCATCTGCAAGAAGTTTAGTTACACCAATAGCTTTTATAGCTTCTCTTACAGCCTTACCTAATAAACTATGTCTCTTAAAGTTATTTTCAAGACCTCTATTTAAAATATTTTCAAGTGATTTTTTTAAGGCAAAGAAAATAGAAACAGCTGGAGTAAAAGGAGTAGCTCCTTCTTCTAAAAATTTCTTTGCTTGTCTTAAATCAAAATAAAATCTTGGTAAATTTGCCTTCTCGTTAAACTTCCAAGCCAATTCACTTACCGATACCATAGCAAGACCAGGAGGGGTCTCTAAAGCTTTTTGAGAAGCAGTAACCACCACATCTATCTTGAGCTCATCTGTGGGTAAATCTATAGCTCCTAAAGAACTCACTGCATCTACAATTAAAAGTCTTTCAGGATTTTCTTTTACAATAGGTGCGAGCTCTTTTAAATTATTTGTAACTCCAGTGGAAGTTTCATTATGGGTCAAAAATACAGCTTTAACATTAGGATTTTCCTTTAAAGCTTTTTCAAGTACATCTGGTTCTATCCCTTTTCCAGGTTCGGTAACTATAGTTTTAACATTTAATCCATAAGCCTTACATATCTTTGCAAATCTCTCACCAAAAACTCCACAAATTCCTACTAAAACCTCATCTCCCTGAGAAAAGAAATTGGCAACTGCAGCCTCCATACCACCAGTACCAGAAGCTGTTAATATCAGTACATCATTCTCTGTTTTAAATACTTTCTTTAAAAGATCTGTGTTAGTTTTTAAAATGTTGGCAAACTCTGAGCCACGATGATTAATCATTTCTCTTGCCATCTCTAAGAGTACATCTTGTGGTACCGGAGTTGGACCTGGAATCAGTAGAAAGTTTTTAGGCATGAATCCTCACCTCCAATATTTTTTACTTAAATCATAATATAACTCCGCATTCTTCCTAATACTTTTAACTTCCTCCTCTGTGACACTACGTACAACTTTACCAGGTACTCCCAAAACAACAGAATAAGGAGGAATTTCTTTGCCTTGAGGTACTAATGATCCTGCGCCTATAATGGAATTTTCACCTATAATAGCTCCATCAAGAATAATTGCTCCCATACCAACAAGAGTATTATCACCAATTTTACATCCATGTAAAACTGCAGAGTGCCCTACAGTAACATATTTACCTATATATACAGGTTTTTCTTCATCCACATGAATAATAACATTCTCCTGTATATTTGAAAACTCATCAATAAAAATAGAGTCAAGATCACCCCTAATTACAGCAAAATCCCAGATATTAACCCCCTTCTTAAGTGTGACTTTACCAATAACGACAGCCCTATCAGAAATAAAAACCTCATCCCCTATTACGGGATAAAAACCATCAAAAGACTTTAACATAACTTAATACTCCTCAACAAAAAAGGGGAACCTCCTACGAGAATTCCCCTTTTCATCATTGAAAAGTTCTTGGTTTATATTCTAATATAAACTAATTTAAGGTGACAATAGAGTAAAGATTAAAATTTAATTAAGATGATAAATTTATATCAAAAAACTCAGATATTTTATCCTCTTCCAAAATTTCAGTTTTACCAAGCAACACTCCACCCTCTTCTACCGATATTTTCCCTCCCAGTTTCAAGTCCCCCTTAAATTTTCCTGTAGAAAGAATTTCTAAAGAACCTCTACAGATTATATTGCCAACCACTTCACCTATAATTATCACCTTATTAGCCTTTATATTACCATCAACAAATCCTGTCTTTCCTACAATGACTGCTTCCTTAGCCTCTATATCTCCTTTAAATCTACCATCAATTCTTAAAGAAGCTTTAGAAACAAGTTTACCTTCAAACTCTGACTGTCCCCCTATAACTGTATCCATAACTTCAGGCTTTTCTTTTCTTCCTAACATTATCTTCCTCCTTCCCTAAACTAATATAATTTACCAATTTTAATAATATCCACCGAAAGGTATGCGGATGGATTTACCGGATTACCCCCTCTTCTTACCTCATAATGCAAATGAGGTCCTATACTAGTTCCAGTACTTCCAACTCTACCTATAAATTGTCCTTTCTTCACATATTGGCCAACTCTTACAGCATAAGATGAGAGGTGAGCATAGTAAGTAGTAATACCTCTTCCATGGTTTATTTTTATAACTTTTCCATATCCACTTTCCCATCCCACATACGAAACTATCCCATCTGCAGTAGCATATACAGGAGCCCCCCAAAAAGTCACAATATCTATACCCGTATGAAATCTAGTCCTCCTAAATATGGGATGAAATCTCCAACCAAATCCTGAAGATATAAATCCAAAGGTAGGCCAACGGGAAGGTGTTACAGCAAGAAGACTCTTTCGGCGTTGTATCTCGTTTTCTACTCGTGCCAATTCTCTCTGTTTTTCATCAATTAATGTTTTTACTTCTATTATCTTTCTTTGAAAATCATATGTATCAATATCAGGTGCATAATCAATACCTAAGGAAACCACTTTTTTATCCTTGGGAGGAGGAAGACTTCCTTTTATACCAAGAATACTCTTAAGTTTTTTCTCTGTTTCCTCCAGTTCTTTTAATTTCTCTCTTAATATTTCTATCTCTTTAATTTGAGCCTTTTGTTTTTCCGTAACTTCTTCTAATATTTCCAAATGCTTAACTCTACTGAATTTGTTTGATGCAATCCTATATAGAGTTAAAGATGTACTAATTATACCAACAATGGCAAATATGACTAAGAGAATTATACTGAGATGAACCCTTCGTGTTTTTGCAGTAGAAGCATCATGGGGAATTATCATTATAGTAAAAAATTTTCTTTTCCACCACTTACTTTTTTTAGCCATATTTACCTCATATAGTTAAAAATTAAAGTTAACAAAGCAAATATTAAAATTTTGTAAAAAATTATACCAAAGAATACAAGATGTGTCAAGAAATAAGATTTTATCTTATTTACCTCATATTTACTTATGAAACAAAAAGAGTATAATTTATTAAAATAAGGTATCTATTACAGGAGGAACAAAAAATGACTTTGTTAAAGAACCTTGCAAACACGTTAACAATAACCAGATTTTTTATAGGATTTATCATATCGTATTTAGGGGTTTTAAAAAAGAAAGCTGGTTTAAAATATGCTGTAACTTGGCTAATAATTGCCTGGATAACAGATGTTCTTGATGGTTTCTTAGCAAGAAAGTCAAAAGCCCCAAAGGATTGGATTGGAGAACATGATCTCTATGCAGATATGACAGTATCGGCAGGAGTTCTTTTTTACCTTACTTCCTCAGGCTTTATATCCATAACCTTTTCTTTATCCTTTCTTATCATCTCTATAATTCTACTTACTTGGCTTAAGGCAAAAGCAATAGCAGATGGTATCCAAGCGGTACCATACGGATTGATGATTTATACTTCTATTAAAAATGATTTAACTTTAGGAATCTCTATTGTAATATATTTAATTCTACTTATAATTATTACATGGCCTCGGTTTCCAAAAGAAAAGGTACCAGAGTTTATTGAAGGAATAAAGAAAATATTCAAAAATGAAAAAAAATAGTAAAAGCCTCTTACATCTATCTTGGGAAACAGCTTTCTTTTGGGAAGGCTGTCCTTTATGCTTTTTAGTACAAAAATCTTTAAGAAGTTATATAGAAAATATATTATATGAAAGCGTTAATGATCCATCTCTGAGAGGAAAGATAAGAGAAAAAGGTGGATTTTGTGAGGAGCATTCTTTGCAACTAATTACCTTTAATGACCTCTTAGGTATAAGTATCATCTACGAAGATATAATAAAAAATTACACCTTACCAAATCTAAAAAAGAAAATAATAGCTAATAATATCTCTTGTATATTTTGCGAAAAGGAAAAGGAATATGAAAGACTATATATTCTTGCTTTAGAAGATGTACTTAGAAATAAGGATAGTTTTGAATTATGGAAAGAGAATGCCTATGACTTTTGCCAACCTCATAAAGAGATTATTAAAAATATAGCTCCAAATTTATATGCAAAGATAGAACCTTTCTCAAACACAAAAAGAAAAAAATACCCAGAACATATTTATAAAGCTTTCACATGGGATAGAGATTATGCAGAGCTTTTCTTAAAAAAACTTCAAATGATAAGGTATAACAAAGCAAAATGAAAGAATGCCCCATATGTAAAAAAATAAAAGAGGAAAAAGAAAAATTCTATAAATCTTTAAATAAACCCATTTATCTATGTAAAGAACATTTAAAAGAAGCCCTATTATTAAATCCCAGATTGTACCAAGACAAAGAAATTCAAAAAGAGGATATATGCCCAATATGCGAATTAGAAAAAAAGATTATTTCATACTATAATGGTGATTTCTCAGATCTTTGCCTTTACCATCTAAAAATTTTTGAAGATAAAATTCCAGAAAATACCTGGAAGATACTAATAAAAGAATGGGAAGATTATTTAAAACATATACATAATGTCATTGAAAGCTATAGTTATAACCAAACTCCATTAAAAGAAAATTATGTAATGGAAATATTAGATCTTCTTTTGGGAACGGCCAGAAAGATTAGATAATATTTTCTTAGCATAATCTTTCATCTCATTTAAATAATTTCTTTTCTCTTCTTCAGAAAGAGGAGCAAATTTCAAAGCATAATACAGACCAGCAAATTTTATACCATCTTCTCCCAAAGGGCGCATCATCTCATATAAACTTATATTATCCTTTATTAAACCTTTCTTTTTAAGCTTCTTTATAACTCTTCTAAAAATCCTATCCTCTTGAATAAGCCTAATCCTATCCATTAAATATTGGAAAAACCATATAATGAACAGAATAGATAAAGCAAATACAACATATCTATACTCTAAGGTTATCTTATATAAGAGGACAAATAAACCCTCAATTACCTTACCCATAGACGCAAAAAGTACACTTAATAGATTGACAGAGAGGGACTTATCTCTTTCTTCTATTAAGGGAGTGAAAGGTGTAGGATCAATAGGAATCCAACCTACTGGCTCTAAATAAACCTCTACCCAAGCATGTGCATTTTTTACCTTCACCTCAAACATTCCAGTCCAAGGATTCAAATCTCCAGGACCATAACCAGTAATAAATCTTGATGGAATCCCAATAATTCTTGCCATAACAGCAAAAGCGGAAGCAAATTGTTCACAATATCCCTTCTTTGTAACAAAAAGAAAATCATCCACTGCATCCATATCATCTGGAAGGGGAGGTATATCAAGAGAATACTCATATCTTTCTAAATACTTTTTTATTGCCATCAATTTATCCCATGGCTTTTCGTAACTCTTTGTAATTTCAAAGGTTAAATCATATATTCTTCTGGGAAGATTTGGTAACTGAAGATATCTTCTAAACTTATACTTGTCTGGAATTTTAGCATTTAGTAGATCCTTAGCTAACGGATAGATATCCTTATAAAAACTTGTATATATAAGACCCTTCGGTAAATCAAAAGGCGCTCTATATCCCTCTTCACCATCTATAAATATCAGGGGAGACGGGAAATAAAGTCTTTGACTATTATGGGGTAAAAATACTATATTACTTGGTATATCCTTTTCAATAAAATATGTAGCTCTATTTAACATACTTTCAGGGGGAGGATTATTCTTTAAAAGAAATGGCTGAGACATAGTAGTCACATCTTTTATTTCCTCTTCACTCTGATACCATCCAAAGCCATTGTATGTATCAAAAGCAATTCCTCGATGATATACCTCCCAGGAAGTTAGTACTCTAAATACTAATGTGGAGGATAACATTCCTCTTTGTCTTAAATCTACAAAAGGTGCAAACCCATAATATTCTTCTTTATCAAAAGGTAAAGGAGGGATTTTTCTTCCCTCAGGCAATTTATAGAGATTTGTATTTTGCATACTATAAGGTGAAGATAATTCTCCTTGAATATTTGTAATTCGTGTAATTAATTGAGACATTATATCTTGTCTAAAACCTATATGAATATTCTTAGGCAAGATGGGAAAAAGTAGAAAACCTATAAGTAATACGATAAAAAATGAGATTGCTACTCTTGAAAATGATGGTTTGTAATTATTTAATAAAAATAAGGTAATTACAAAACCCAAGAGATAAAATAATATAAAGACTATAAAAAGGCTTTCACGGGCAAAAATTCCTGAAATAACCATCAAAATTAAACTTATAAAGAAGGAAAAAGACAAATCAAGTCTTGTTGGTAAATCGAGGCTATGGAGAGTATTAAGATTTATAAGAAAAACTCCTAATGGTAACCTGGGATCAAAAGGATTTTTAATGAGTTCCACAAAAAACTGCCTTAAAAGATAAAGCATACCAATAGTCATAAATATTTTTAGAATTACATTATTCTTTCTCCTTCGAAGATAACTAAAAATATAACCAAAAGCTGTAAATAAAAGAATACCCCCAATATATACTGCAGAAAGATTTAAGAAATACCAAACCGAAAGGATAGACATAAAAACAAGGTAAAAGATCGCCAGTCTTATTGCAATAGAGTCTTCAATTCTATTATCTCTAACATCTATTCTCTTCCTTTCCATAACCTTAATGATTTTACTTCACTCCAATAAGTTTTTTCAAGCTTGTGTAATAAACAAAAACCTATTTAAAAATTCCTGAGGATCTTCTTTTAATGTATAGATCATAAAATTCTTGCTAAAAATATTCTCTTCATGAAATTCAACCCCTATAAAGTTTTTATGGCTAATTTTCCCATCCCAGAATAAGTAATCCAGTGAGAAAACCAAATCTACCTTATTATGATCATATGAACAATCTTCTTTTGAATTCTCCTTAAGATCCATTTCTGCCAGATAAATCCTTAGATCTTCTATATTTTTTAGATTAATATATTCTTTATCTGTCAAAGCCCTTATGAATAGTTTGGTATTTAAGAAAAAAGATAATAATGCAATAGAATGTACAAATCTTAAAAGCTCATCAAATTCTTTTTCTGCCACTTTATCCTTCTTACCTATTTTATTATCTATTAAAATATAAATTTCTTTTCTCGTTAACTTTTCAAAACTTTTAGAAAGAAGCTTTCCCTTTTTAGCAGAAGCCTTCCAAGCTATTACTTTTAGAGGATCTTGAGGTTGATAATCTCTCAAAGAATGGAATTCTTCTCCTTGTACAGAAGGGATAGAAAAAGAAGTTTTTGTACCCCCTTCACCAATAAGATAGAGATCCTTAGACAATGGATAATATAAAGGATAAACATATGAAATACCATTTACTCCATATTTCTTGTAAAGATATAAAAGTCCTAAGGATCCTGTAAATTTGACTCTCAATTTATTAAAGGATGTAACTCCCCTTTTCTCAAAATTGTACATCAAAGAAATTTCCTTTTTCTCTTTTCTACTTAATCCTCCCACAAAAACCTTATCTTTCCCTAAAAGAATATAAATCTGACTTTTAGGAATATTACCTTTATTCTCGATAAATACGCATATGTTTTCTGAAGTTCCTTCCATTACAAGTTTTGGAGTTTTAATCTCCAACGTCAAAAAAAGAGGTTGTAATATCAATTCTAAAAGATTCCATAGGAAAAGGCTAAAAATGAAAGAAGACATTAGAATTACTGGTACAGAATAAACATTAATACTCACCAATAGAATGATTACATCTAAAAAAAAGAGTAAAAATCCTAATGGTGTGAAATTAATATAAATCACAATACCCTTACCTTTGGTATCTTTACCTTCTTTAAAATATCTTTCACAAGCTCTTCTCTACGAGATCTGGTTGTATTATCTCCTTCCGCTGGCACTATTCTATGCACAAGTACAGGAATAACCATTTTAATTACATCCTCTGGTATCACATATTCCCTTCCATCAAGTAGAGCAAAAGCTTGAGATCCCCTCATCAAAGCAATAGAGGCCCTTGGCCCTGCCCCAAGGGAAAAATTAGAATCTTTCCTTGTAGCATCAGTTATATTTACAATATATTTAAGAATATCCCTATCAATATAAACCTCTTTCACTATATCTTGAGCCTTTAAGAGATCTTCCTTCTTCCATACCGGTTCTATTTTTTCAAGAGGATGGTAAAGTTTTTGATTTTCCAACATTTCCACTTCCTTTTCCAAAGGTAAATATCCTATAGAAAGGGAAATAAAAAATCTATCTAACTGGGATTCGGGCAAAGGATAAGTTCCAAAATGCTCTCTTGGGTTCTGCGTAGCAATAACCATAAAGGGTTTAGGTAAGAAATATAAAACACCGTCAATAGTTACTTTTCCTTCATCCATAGCCTCTAAGAGACCTGCTTGAGTCCTCGGAGATGTTCTATTAATTTCATCAGCCAAAAGTATATTAGTAAAAATAGGTCCTGGCTTAAATTCAAATTCTAAGGTTTTAGGATTAAAAACATTTACTCCTATAATGTCAGAAGGCATAGTATCAGGTGTGAACTGAATCCTCTTAAAATCTAATTCAATACTTTCTGCCAAAGCCTTAGCAAGTACAGTTTTACCAACTCCCGGCACATCTTCCAAAAGTACATTTCCCTTACTAATCAACGCTACAATCATATAATCAATTATTTCATCTTTTCCTATAATAACCCTCTTAACATTCTCTCTTAAAACCTTTATTTTTTCTATTATCTCATTTAAAATAGTACTCTTCATAATAACTATTATCCTCTCCTTAACCTATTAATCATGTGTCTTATAACTGCTATGATACCACCAACAGTCATGACAAAATTAAAAATGTTTAGATAAAATTCAAATGGGAAAAACCATTTAGAGATATAATGAATAAAAACCACTATCTCTAAAATAAGCCCCATAAAGAGGATAACTAATATTCCTCTATAAAATTCCATTCCATAACCTCCTTAAATATTTTCACAATTAAATTTTACACCAAAATCTTAACTTATTTACAGCCCTCTTTTTATAAACCTTTACACTACTCGGAGAAAGCCCTAAAATCTTTGCAGTCTTTCTTATGCTTAATTTATTGAAATAAACTAACATTACTATCTCCTTTTCTCTTTTCGATAAACAAGAAAAATCAATTATCTTTTCCTCTTGTACTTCTTCTTTGTAAACCTCAATTTCCCCTAATTCCTCCACATATTCTTCCTCATATCTTAATCTTGTCCTTATTCTTAAAAGAGCATAATACAGAGACTTTTTTAAGTAAGAAGATAACTCTCCCTTTTGAGGGTCATACCTTTTTAGGAGCTCTAATAATGCTAATTCACCTTCCTGTTTAAAATCCTCAAAATCTATATCCTTTGTAAAAAGAAGCCCTAAATATTTGTAAAGCAATGGTTTATAAGCCAAGAATAATATTTCTACATTCATTTTTCCCTTCCTCCCATAAAATTTTCTATATTATATTTACTATTTGTAAAATTATCAAGTTCTTTTTTATCTAATAGTAAATTTCAAAAATTGAAACTAAACAATAGTTGATCTAATAAAAAGTGATATAATAATTAGTTAAAAGAGAAGAAGGGAGGGCAAATCTTGATATTAAGCGATAGAGATATAAAAAAATATCTAAGAGAAGGAAAACTAAACATACATCCCTTAGATGACCCAGAAAAACAGATTCAACCATCTTCTGTAGATTTAAGATTGGGAAATATCTTCCTCCACTTTAAAGTTGAAGGTAGAGCATATATAGATCCTTCTCAAGATAAACCCCAAGATTTAATGGAAAAAATAGAGGTAGAAAATGGAAAACCCTTTTTCTTAAGACCTGGTGAATTTGTTCTTGGTACTACTATTGAGACAGTTAAACTGCCTGATGATTTAGTGGCAAGGGTAGATGGTAGATCAAGCCTGGGAAGACTTGGAATTATCGTACATGCAACGGCAGGATATGTGGATCCAGGTTTCTGTGGACAAATCACCTTAGAGCTTTCAAATATAAATCGGGTACCTGTTGCACTATATCCAGGCATGAGAATATGCCAAATATCTTTTTATACCCTCACATCACCCTCCGAGACTCCATATTATAAAAAAGAGGGAAGTAAATACCAAAATCAAAAAGGGCCAACTGCCAGTAGGCTTGATATAGATTTTTGCAAAAAGGAGGAAAAATAAAATGGAGTGGAGAAAAGTATCTTTTGGAAAAAGAGAGGTTTGTTATGAAATTACATTAAATAACTTAAAAATGATTGTTACTGCAGATGTAGGACCAAGGATACTCTTTTTTGGTTTTAAGGATGGCGAAAACGTTCTATTTCATGATGTAGAAGAAAAACTATCCATTGGCGAAATGAAACTTTACGGAGGACATCGTTTTTGGATATCCCCAGAATCTAAGGATACCTATAATCCTGATAATAGCCCTTGTAAAGTAGTAGAAGAAGAGGATAAAATAAGCTTCATTTCCTTTGACCCTATCACCCAAATGGAAAAGAAATTAAGCATTTTAGAGAAAAATGGTAATTTTATTGTAAGACATATCCTAACAAACAAAAGTAAAACTCTATATCCTGGAGCCATATGGGCTTTAACCTGTATTCCCCCTAAAAAGGGCATTATCTTTTTCCCATGGGGCACAAGAGGAGATTGGCAGCTTAAAAAGATTATTTATTGGCAAAAATGGGGTGAATCAAGTAGTACAAATATAAAAAGTAGTCAATTTGTACCAGAAGAAGATCTCTTTCTCATTTATCCTTCAGGAGAAGAAGGAAAAGTAGGTACCGCTGGTTACGAGGGTTTCGTTGGAGTTACAACAGATAATTATACTTTTATAAAGAAGTTTAATTATATAGAAGGAGCTCTTTATCCAGATGATAACTGTGCTATAGAAGTTTATACATCATCCAATTTTTGTGAATTGGAGACTTTAAGTCCCATGTATACTCTAATTCCAAATGCTGAGGTCATGCATGATGAAGAATGGATTCTACTTCCTTATAAAGTAGATCCCCAAAATGGGTATGAGGTGAGAAAAATCTTGAGGTGACCTAAATGGAAAAGAAATTTATAATAGTTATCTTTGGCGGATTAGGAGATCTAGCAAGGAATAAAATATATCCTGTACTTTATAGTCTTTATAAGAAGTATAGGCTTATAAATTGCACAAAAATTATAAGTACAGGAAGAAGACCTAATATAAATAAGGAAGAATTTTATAAGATATTAAAGGAATCTATAAAATCAGAAGATAATAATTTTTCAGCCCTTTTCGATTTTGTTAAATTAGATCTAGAAAAACCAGAAGATTATATTAACCTCAAAACCGTCATATCTAATTATAAAGATGATGAATATATCTTTTATCTTGCTACTCCTCCTTTTACCTTTGAAAATATAATTAAAAATTTAGGTGAGTTTCTAAAAGATTATCCAAATAAGAAAAAAATTGTTATTGAAAAACCTTTTGGATACGATCTTGAATCAGCAATAAAACTAAATAAACTTTTAAAGAATTATTTCAAAGAGGATGAGATATATAGAATAGATCATTTTCTCGGTAAGGAAACAGTACAGAACATCTTTGGCTTAAGATTCTCCAACATAATATTTGAAGGTATATGGAACAGAAACTTTATAGATCATATTCAAATCTCCGCCTTAGAAGACATAGGAGTTGAAGGAAGGCTCGGATATTATGATAAAGTAGGAGCTTTAAGAGATATGATACAAAATCATTTAATACAAATTTTATCTCTCATAGCTATGGAACCTCCATGCTGTATAGATGAAAAGGCAATAAGAGATGAAAAAGTAAAAGTTTTAAAAAGTATTAGAGAGATAAAATATGAAGAAGTACCAAACTTTGCAGTAAGAGGCCAATACAAAGGATATCTAATAGATGAAAATCTTAATAAATCAAACACGGAAACATATGCGGTAGTAAAATTTTATATTGAGAATATAAGATGGGATGGCATACCTTTTTATTTAAGAACAGGTAAAAAATTAAAGAAAAAAGAAACCTCTGTAATCATAGTATTTAGAAAAATCCCAGGCTTATTTTCTAAAATTTTAGATTGCATTCCCCAAGAAAATATTATTGGTTTTAAAATAGCACCTGAAAATAAAATAGTTTTAAATTTCCAACTTCGTCCCTTAGGAGGGAGTATACTCTCTTGCCCTATGCCTACATCTATGGAATGGAGCGGACCTAACACTGAAGCATATGAAACCCTATTTTTAGATATCATAGAAGGAGATCAAACTCTCTTTATAAGAGAAGATGAGATAGAAAAATCTTGGGAGATTGTACAACCAATATTGGATTTCTGGAAAAATGATCCCAATATCCCTATGTATGAACCATACACTTACGGACCTAAAGAGGCGGAAGAGTTTATAAGAAAAGATGGCAGGGAATGGAGGTATCTTTAATATTTGGGAATAATAAAATCTATTAAATTTAAGAAAAATAGTTTTGAATATATCAAACCCTTTAGCATATCAGTAGGAACATCTGTCAGTACTCATAATATAGAAGTAATTTTAGAAACAGAAGAAGGATACACGGGATTTGGTGAAGCGTCTCCATCTTTTAGAGTCACTGGAGAAAGGGTAGAGTCATTATTAAGCTTAGAAAAGGCAATAAATGACGCTTTAAAAGGAGAAAATACCAGGAAATATAAAAGAATCTTTGCAAAAACAGACAAATTCTTTTCCCATCCAAGTTTAAAAACAAGCATACAATATGCTGTCCTTGATGCTCTATGCGAAGAACTTGGAATACATGTTTGCGAATTTCTTGGAGGAATGAAAGATATTATTGAAACAGATAAAACTATAGGTATAGCATCCATAGAAGAAAGAATTACAGAAGCAGAAAAAGCCTATAAAGAAGGCTTTAGAATACTAAAGATAAAAAATTGGAAAGAACCTTCATGAAGATTTAGAAGTTATGGAAGAGATATACAAAAGAACAAAAGGTGCTACATATATTTTAGACGCTAATACTTCCTATACCCCTAAGTTAGCCATTCTATATACCCAAAAACTTTTCCAAAAAGGAATTGACATAGCTTTATTAGAACAGCCTGTTCCTATCCACGATAAGGAAGGTTTAAGGTTAGTAAGATTTAATTCTCCCTATCCAATAGGAGCTGATGAAAGTGCAAAAAATAAATACGACGTATTGGATTTAATAAAAAATGAGGCAGTAGATTACATAAATATTAAACTCATGAAATGTGGGATATCTGATGCTTTGAACATAGTTGAAATAGCTCAAGCCTCGCATATAGGCTTAATGCTAGGATGCATGGGAGAATCAAGTCTTGGGATTAATCAAAGTATTCATTTTGCTCTTGGAACAGGAGCCTTTACCTTTCACGACTTAGATAGTGCTTTCATGCTAAAAGAAGATAAATTTAGGGGTAAATATAAAGTAAAGATACCATATTACGGGGTTAATTAACCATATATATTATGTTATAATATATATGCATTTTATCCATCAATAAATCATAAAAGGGGGTGTAACAGTGAAGGCTGTAATACTTGCAGGAGGAAAAGGTACAAGACTTTGGCCACTTTCTCGTGAAAGATTTTCAAAACAATTTATTAAATTAATCTCTGACAAATCATTATTAGAACTAACTTATGAAAGAATTTTAGATCTAGTACAACCTCAGGATATAGTAACTATAACAAACAAAGAATATTTCTATTTTATAAAAAGTATAACAGATAAATTCTCCAGATATATGTCAAAAAATATAATATTGGAGCCTATTGGGAGAAATACTGCTCCAGCTATTGCTTTAGCTTGTAAATATATATTAGAAATACTACATAATGACACAGATGATGAGGTATTTGTCTTTCCCTCTGACCATTTAATAGAGCCAAAGGAAAAATTTATTGAATATATGAAAAGTGGCCTTTCTGCAGTAAGGGATGGATATATAGTAACCTTTGGAATTAAACCTACAAAACCAGAAACAGGCTACGGATATATAAAAGCAGGAGAAAACTTAGGTAAATACACAAAAGTAGAAAGATTTGTTGAAAAACCATCCTTAGAAACAGCAGAAAAATATTTAAAGGAAGGCTCCTATTATTGGAATGCTGGAATTTTTGCTTTTAAAATTTCCACCATCTTAGAAGAATTTAAAAAGCATTCTCCTGAAATTTATTCGAATCTTTCTAAGAGTTATAAAGAAATTATTGAAAACTTTGATTCAATGCCCAATATCTCTATTGATTATGCAATCATGGAAAAAAGTGATAAAGTAGCTTTGATCCCCATGGAAATAATATGGAGTGACTTAGGCTCTTGGGATTCATTCTATGAAGTAAAAGAAAAAGACGAATATGGAAATGTAGTTTTAGGAGATGTTTATACCTTAGACACTAAAAATTCTCTAATATTTAGTAATAAAAGATTAGTAAGCGTTATAGGGATCGAAGATGCAATAATTATTGAAACAGATGACGCCATACTTATTAGCAAAAGGGGTAAAGGACAAGAAGTTAAAAAGCTTCTTGAAAAGCTTGAAGGAGAAAAAAGAAACGAAATTATATTCCATACTGAGGTATATAGACCGTGGGGAATGTACAAAATTCTTGAAAAAAATAAAGGCTATATTATAAGAAAGTTAACTATTAACAAAGGAGCATCCCTAACTTATCATCTTCACAGAAATAGGTCAGAACACTGGATAATTATAAAAGGTACTGCAGAAGTAATAATAGATGATAGAAAATATTTTATATACGAAGGAGAAAGTATATTTGTACCAAAAGAGAGAAAGCACCAACTTATAAACGCAGAAGACACCCCTTTAGAAATAATTGAGATACAAAGTGGAGATATCTTATCCGATGAAGATATTGAAATATTTACCAGAGATGAAGAAGAATTAGAAGAAAAATTAAGGTAGGAACCGTCTGGTTCCTACCTTTTTATTATTTTTATCTCAAAATTACTTTTTCTCTTTTTACTCGATTCACTTCATAAAACTCTTGTGCAATATTTACACAATGATCACTAATCCTTTCTAAATCTATCAATAAATCGCTAAATATTATTCCTGCTATAGGATTACAAATACCCTTTTTAATTCTCTCAATATGGTTTTCTTTTGATTGCCTTACTTTATAGTCAATTCTTTCCTCCCTTAATAAAACCTCATCCAAATAAGATACAGTACTATCCTTTATCATACTGTAAGAATCTCTTATATTTTCATATAACAATTCTCTTAACTCTGATAAATCTTTCCATGCAAATTCTGTAAATTCTACTCTCTCTGAATTTTTCACCTCCACCTTTTCCATTACATTGGTAAGATGATCTGCAATTCTTTCCACATCGTCTACTGCCCTTAAAATTGCATTAAGTTCTTTAGCTTCCCCTTCAGATAAAGAGTCTGTAGAAAGCTGAGTCAGATAGTTTATAAGAGAAGCTTTTAAACCATCCGTGATATCCTCCATAATAAGCACATCCTTATAGTTTTGTGTGGAATTTTTAAAGAGTGCATCCATTGTAAGATTATACATGTCTTCAACTATTTCTGCCATTCTCACGAGTTCGTTTTTAGCTGCTTCTAATGCAGCAGATGGTGTATCTAAAAGTTGTGGCTTAAGAAAAGAAGCTTCTTTTTTATATACTCTCTCTTCTCCTGGTAGGATTTTCCTTATTATTCCTGCATATTGTTTAGTAAAGAAGATCCATATAAAAGCCCAAATCCCATTAAATATGGTATGAGCATTAGCTACTTGTCGTGCTACATCTGAAGAAGTCACAGATACCACTTTTTCAAAGAAATTCAAAAATGGAAAAATTAATAAAACTCCTATTACATTAAAAAAAAGATGAGCAAGGGCAGTTCTTTTTGCAGAAATATTAGTCCCTACAGATGCTAAAAGAGCAGTAACACATGTACCAATATTGGCGCCTAAAATTATAGGTACTGCTGAGGAAAAATCCATAGCTCCTTTTGCTGCAAGAGCTACTACTATACTTGTTGTAACACTACTGCTTTGTATTATTGCTGTTATTCCCGCACCAGTTAAGATACCAAATATAGGATATCTTCCCATGGCTATTATTGCATTGTGAAAAGGACTCCATGATCTTAATGCATGAAGAGATGACTCCATAAGAGAAAGTCCCATAAAAATCATACCAAAACCTAAAATAGCCTCTCCTATATTTCTTACATACTTTCTACGTCCTAAAAATAAAGTCAAGAATCCAATAAAGAGAAAATAAGGAGCTGCTGTAGTAAGTTTAAAGGCTACTAATTGAGCAGTAATAGTAGTACCAATGTTAGCCCCAAAAATTATCCCCAAAGCTCCCTCTAAGGTTAAAAGTCCAGCATTAACAAATGTAACAGTTAAAACAGTAACCGCACTACTACTTTGCACAATAGCGGTAACTAAAGCTCCGATAAAAAGTCCTCTAAAGGGTGAAGAATTAAGTCTTTCAAAAATACTTCTGAGGCGGGGTCCAACAGCTTTTTCAAGGCCTGAGCTCATTTGGAGGATTCCATAAAGGAAGAGGCTAAAACCACCTAAAAGAAGCCCTACTTCTCTGTAAGACAAAGGAAATCCTTCCATAGACATCTTTCTCCTTTATGTAAAAATTATATGACCATTCGTATTATACCATTAATAAATCACCTACCTTGATTTTTAATATATTTTTAATCATCTTTAAAGAAACTTTTATAATTTTTATCCTTTCCAGATAATTCTTAAGCTTATTGGCCTCTTCTTATAATATGGAGATTTTTTAAGTAATAAATATCTTATCGTTGGCCTAAAAAGTTTTATAAAAAACAATCTAAATCCTAGACTTTTCTTTACATCTTCCACATAATCATCTATGGTTCTCCTCTGATAATGTAAAAGTTCCTCACTTTCTTTAGTATCCATCCAATCAGTAGCAAAAGGAACATTAGAAAATGCTTCCTCTGGAAGCATTCCTACTCCTATTCCTTCCAATACTTTTTCTACTATCTCCCTATAATAATATTGGCATCTTGGGCCTCCTCCAATAAGTAACACTTTTCTCCATACATTTTCACTTCTAACACCTTTAGCAATTGCATACCCCACATCTTTTGTATGCACATACTCCATTCTGTTATTAAGAGGTACATCAAACATACCCACATCAAGCTTTAAATTAATAGGAAGAGAAGCTGCAAGTCTATATATACACCACTCTAAATTAGATTTTTTAATCATATTCTCACATTCAACCTTATGCCTTGAATAATGCTCAGGTGGATTTACAGGATCATCGGCTTTTCTTGGAGGATTAAGATGTTGAGTGAAACCATACACGTGTACAGAAGAGGTAAAGATTAACTTCTTGGGATAAGGTAATTCCTCCATTGCAGTGATTATATTTTTGGTACCTAAGACATTAATCTGATAAGCAATATCAGGTACCTTCTCAGATTCCATTCCTGTTGCAGAAAGTTTCGGAATAATAAAAGCAAGATGTACTACCACATCCTGTCCTTCTATACCCCTTTTTACCTCATCTTTATTTCTTATATCTCCCCAATATACCTCAATACTATCTCCATATTTCTTTTTCAAATTTTTAAAGATCCTCTCATTTCTCCTATTTTTTAAATCAAAACACCTTACCTTATCTCCCTGTTTGATCATCTCCTCAATAGCACTTAAACCTATGTTCCCAAAGGCACCAGTTATAAAAACCTTCATAACTTTGATTCCTCCTTTCTTATACTTGAAATTATCAAATTCACACCTTCTCTACTTATCCTTCCCCAATCGGAATCCCTATCAAAAATCTGCTGTAATATAATACCTATTGAATAAGAAATTATAAGTGATGAGAATACTTCTGAATCTATATCTTTAAAGCTTCCTTCCCTTTTCCCCCTCTCTATTAAAAGAGAAAAATACTCTTTATATTTTCTAAAATAGTCTCCAAGCTTATTAAGAATCCTTTCATCGTTAATTCCTTTTCTAAGAAATTCCAAAAAGAGATAAAATTTTTCCTTAGATTCTTTAAATATATCCTCAAAAATAATCGTGGTCCTTAATAACCCATTTATAACTTTGTCCTGCTCTTTAAAATAACTCTCAATTCTTTGTGAAAGATCTGAAAGCCATCTATCAAGAATCTCTAAAAAAAACTCCTCCTTAGTAGAGAAATAATGGAAAAAAGCCCCTTTACTAACTCCTGCCCTTTCACATATAAGAGAAACACTTGTAGCATCATAACCTCTCTGAGAAAACAATTCTTCTCCAGCCATAATGATCCTTTCTCTTGTATCCATTTTTTAATATCCTCCTTCATACCAACCAGTCGGTATTATATTATAACATAAAACACAAAATAGTTTAATACAAATTTAACTTATCTTTCTTGTTTTTCATACTTAATATCGTTATAATGATTAGTATGAAAAATATGATAAATAAAGGAGGTAAAACAGATTGAAAAGAAAAATATTCGGAATAGCTACTCTTAGTGAAAGAGGACAGATTGTAATTCCTCAAGAAGCTCGTGAAGAATTTAATCTAAAGCCTGGTGATAAATTAATCATAATGAGCTTTGGACCAAAAGCAGGACTAATGATAATAAAAGCAGAAGAATTATTGGAAATTTTCTCAGAAATTAGTAAGGATCTTTCAGAAATTGAAAAGTTTATCTCCATATTAAAGGAGGGAAAAAAAGATGAAGGTGATTGAAGTAAAAGACTTAGCAAAAACTTACTATTCTCCCTTTGGAAATATAGAAGCAGTTAAGGGTATATCTTTTGAAGTAGAAGAAGGAGAAATCTTTGGATTCTTAGGACCAAACGGGGCAGGAAAAAGCACTACAATAATGATGCTTACAACTCTACTAAAGCCTACACGTGGTACTGCTAAAATATTGGGATATGATATAGTTCATCAACCAAACCAAGTTAGACAACTAATAGGATATGTATCCCAGGATCTCACAGTAGATGACACCCTTACAGGATGGGAAAACATGTATCTTCAGGGTAGGTTCTATCATCTACCTAAAGAGGTAATAAAAGAGAGAGCTGAAGAGTTATTAAAACTACTTAAAATTTATGATAGGGCCAAGGACAAAGCAGAAACATATTCTGGAGGAATGAGAAAAAAATTAGATATAGCTATGGGACTAATTCATAGACCCAAGATCCTTTTTTTAGACGAACCCACATTAGGTCTTGATGTTCAGACACGACAAGATATATGGGAATATGTACAAAAAATAAGAAAGGAAAACAAAATGACCATATTTCTTACTACCCATTACATGGAAGAGGCTGACTCTTTATGCGATAGAATAGCTATTATTGATAAGGGAGAAATAAAGGCATTAGATACTCCTAAAAATCTAAAAAACTCTATTGGAGGAGATCTCATATTTTTAACCATTGAAGATAATTCAACAGAAAAATTAGAAAGATTTATAAAAAGGATAAAAAGTTTAGACCCTGTCAAAAATGTCAGTTCAAAAGACAGCAAATGCAATATAGTCGCTTCTAATGCAGAGAGCTTAATTCCAGTTATTTTCTCAATTGCTTTTGAGATAGATATTAACATAACATCAATAACCATGAAAAAACCATCCTTAGATGATGTATATTTAGCATATACTGGAAGAGAATTTAGAGATGAAGATGGTTCAAGAGAAGACTCTATGAGAATGAGAAGATTATTAAGGAGGACAAGATAATATGAAGAAATTAATCTACGATACTTATTCTGTAATGTGGAGAGAACTTAAACATTGGCTTGATCAAAAAGTAAGAATCTTAGTAACCATATTCCAACCATTAATTTGGCTTGCCTTAATGGGAAATGTTATGTCTAAATTAACTGATAATCCATTTAGTAGACAAGCTTTTGGAGGTGCAAACTATCTATCCTTTATGACTCCAGGCATTATAGTTATGACCTCTCTTTTTGGGGGAATATTTGGAGGTATTTCCGTGGTATGGGATAGAAGGTGGGGATATCTTCATAAAATGTTAGCATCTCCCATATCAAGGACTGCTATACCACTTGGTAAAATGCTTGCTACCGCCATACAAGGAACCTTTCAATCATTAATAATAATTATCATAGCAACTTTATTTGGAGTAGAATTCTCAACAGGAATTCCAGGAATAATAACCATAATACTTCTTGCTGCATGTTTTAACTTCACAATGGCAGGACTATCTATAGCTATTGCTTCAAGAATTAAAACCATGGAAGTTTTAACTGCAGTTATCAATTTCCTCACTATGCCTCTTATGTTCTCCAGTAGTGCCATGTTTCCAATACAAGTTATGCCAGACTGGCTTGCTACTATAGCCAGATTTAATCCTATAACCTATGTAGTAAACCCATTAAGAACTCTTGTAATTTCAGGATGGGAGATGGGAGATTTAATAAAAGGGTTCTTATATATAACATTTTTAGCATTATCAATGTTATTTATTGCAAGACATGAATTTAATAGAAGTATAGCTTAAATTTAAAAAAGAGGGGAAAGTAAGTTTCCCCTCTTTAAAATCTATTCTATATATTATAAATCTCAATCATTTTCTTAAGTTCCTCTTTTATAGAATCTCTTAAGGATTTAGGTTCTAAAACTTCAGCATGTGCCCCATAACCTATAACCCACCTTTTTATCTCTTCTTCATTAGCTGTAACCTCATATATGATACTTCCATCATTAAGTTCTTCAATTTTTTGTGACTCATGCCATATTCTTTCCCTAATCCATCTTGCTTGATAAGAGTCAAATTTTATTTTTATAGTAGTTGCGTTTCCTTTATATATTCTAAAAGCAGATTTAATATACTCATAAAAATTAAAATCCTTAGGCATCTCAAACTTCTCTTTTAAAATTTTTACACTTTCAATTCTATCTAAAGCAAAATCCCTAATCTCATTTCTTAAATGGCAAAATCCACAAAAATACCATATCCCCTCATAATTGTATATATGATAAGGATCTACTTTTCTTTCTTTTACCTCATCAGAAGAAATAGTATGATATTTTATTAATATTCTATTTTTCTGTGTAATTGCTCTAAAAATCTTCTCAAAAGTATCTTTAATATCAACTTTTGGCTTAATAAAGTTAAAAGGTATAGAAAGAGCCATTCGCAATCTTTCTGAAGATATAACTACCTTATCAGTTAATATGGCTTCTAATTTCTTTTGTAGGCTTTCAAAATCTTTTTCAAGAGGAGTATTTTTAAACTGGTTAATTAAATTGGCTGTAATAATAAGCGTAAAAATTTCACCTTCAGTTAATTTGGGAAAGAAAAATTCAGGTTTCTTTTCAAAATAATATCCATCCTTTTTTCTACTATAAAGAATCTTAAAACCTAAATCTTCTCTTAAAGTACGAATATCTCTCTTTATTGTTCTATCACTTACAGACAATTCTAAGTCTTCTTTTAACCTTCTTTTTATATCTTTCAAGCTTATATTATCACGTTCAGATAAGTATTTTAGAATAAGACTTATTCTTGCAAAAACTTTTCGAGAACTTATTTTTAAAGTCCTTTTCATTAAATTTATCTCTCCTATATATTACCTATTCAAATAATACAAAGAATAATTTAATATGGTTGCAAAAGATAACCACAATAAATATGGAATAAAAAGCAACCCTGCCCAACGATCTATCTTATAGAATTCTATAGTTGTGATTATAGCAAAAACAAGCAATAATAAGATTACAAAAAGGGCTAACAATCTTTTTTCATAAACGAAGAAGATTGGTGACCAGATAAAATTCAAAAACAATTGAATACTGAAAAATATTAATGCTAATCTAACATTTTGTCCAACTTTTAAAACTCTATATAAAGAAACTCCCATCAAGAAATATAAAATTGTCCAAATAGGGCCAAAAAGCCAAGGTGGAGGAGCAAAACTTGGTTTAACCAATTTATCAAATATTTCTTTTGCATTTCTGGAAAAAAATCCAGATATACCACCAACTATTAAAGGTATGGCTATACTCACAACTAATTTAGGAATATCCATAATATTACCCCCCAAAAATATATTATTTTACGAATTTAAAATATGCCTCCTTAAAAAATCTAATGCATTTATAGTAGTATATAATCTAATTCTATTTCTATCACCAGAAAGTTTCAACTCTTTATAATCCTCTGCTCCATTCATGTAGAGCCCCAAATATACAAGTCCTACAGGCTTATTAGAAGTTCCACCCTCAGGCCCAGCAATCCCAGTAGCAGAAAGACCTATATCTGCTCCTGACATCAAAGCCACATTTCTTGCCATCTCTAATGCACACTCTTTACTTACAGCCCCATATTTTCTCAAAGTCTCTTCCGAAACATTTAGTCTCTTAATCTTTGCTTCATTACTATAAGCAATAATTGCTTCCTTAAACACTTTTGAAACTCCAGGCACATTAACAATTCTTGATGATATCATTCCTCCTGTACATGATTCAGCAATAGCAATAGTTCTTCCCTTCTCCATCAATAATTTAACGACTACCTCTTCAAGAGTAATATCTCCTTCTCCGTAAATAAAGTCTCCTAATCTTCTTCTTATCTTTCTCTCCACTTCTTCTATTAATTTCTCTGCTTCTTCTTTACTTTTTGCCTTAGCTGTTATTCTTAAAATAGCCTCTCCTTCTTTTGCATAAGGAGCTATTGTTGGATTGGTTTGATTTTCTATTAAATCCTTTACCCTCTCTTCCATAAAACTTTCCCCTAAACCACAGATTCTTAATACTTTTGACTGAATAGTCTCGGAAGAAAGAGTAAGAAGATATGGTACCACGTATGTTTCAAACATAGGTATCATCTCTCTTGGTGGACCAGGAAGAAGAATTAATATTTTTCCATTAGTCTCCAAAATCAATCCAGGAGCTGTTCCCCAATCATTTGGTATCACTTTGCTCCCTTCAATTATATATGCCTGTTTTATATTTCCTTCTGTAAGAGGTAAACCTCTTTTTTCAAAAAACTCTTTTATTCTATTTAAAGATTCTTCATGTAGGATTAGTTTTTTACCAAAAAATTCAGCAGAAACTTCTTTAGTAAGATCATCCTTAGTAGGTCCAAGCCCTCCTGTGGCAATTACCATGTCACTTCTTGAAAAAGCAATTTCAAGAGCATTTTTTAATCTTTGAGGATTATCACCTACAGTAGTATTGAAATATACCGTTATACCAAGTTCAGCAAGTCGTCTGTTTAAGTATTGTGTATTGGTATTTAAAATATCTCCAAGAAGAAGCTCTGTCCCTACTGATAATACTTCACAAATCATATCTATTTTTCTTTCCTTTTAAAAGTTACTTTTACATGATATTATTATAATAGTTTACAATAATTTTTAATTATGGTTAATAAGGAGAATATGTTGAACTATCTTAATTTACTACTGAAGATTAAAGACGCAACAAAAAGGTCTGAAAATCTTGAAGACTGTATAAATAGAATAAATAATGAACTTAGACCTTATAAGCTAAATATTTATTACCATTTAAGCTCCAAATATCTAAATTCAGAAAATGAATGCTCAAAATTGCTACAAACCGCTGAAAAACCTTTAACATTAATAATCAAGGGAGAAGAGAAGCTTACAAATTTAGACCTTAGCCTATTTGAGATTATCCTCCTTGAAATAAAGGAATTTTTAAAAGACTTAGAAGCGAAAAATAAAGTAGAAAATATAAGAAAAATTTTAGAAAAGATATTAGAAGAAATAGAAAAAGTGGTAAGCTACACATCTGCAAATATTGGAATACTTTATGAAGATAAAATTAAATTTTTAGCTTTTAGAGGATATGAAAAATACAATATAGCAGATTTTATCAAGACCTTAGAACTGACAGAAAAAGAGTTTTACACAATAAAAACAGTTATATCCACCAAAAGTCCCCTACTTATAGAAAATACTGATGAATATCCGAATTGGGTATACATACCAGAAACATCATGGATTAAATCTCATCTGATAATTCCTATCATATATAACAATAATCTTATAGGTATTATAGGTCTTGATAGCGACAAACCCTATTCGTTTACTCAAAATGATATAGAAAAACTATCCTTCATGATACCTATTATCGGTCTTGCAATAGAAAATGCCAAGTTATACGAAATATTAGAAAAAGAATTAGAAGAGAAAACCATAGAAGAAAGAAGAGCAAGATCCTCATTATATCAAGTAATAAAAGTATCTTCCGAGCTTGTAGAACTAAAAGACCCATATACCTCTGGACATCAAAAAAGGGTTGCTAAAATATCTTCAGTTATAGGGAAACTATTGGGTTTCACTCAAGAAAGGATAAGGTTTTTAAATATTTGTGCTTTATTACATGATATAGGAAAACTTTCTATTCCCTCTGAGATTTTAAACAAACCAGGTCCACTAACTCCATTGGAGAAGAGACTCGTAAATACACATACAGAAACAGGCTATAATATCCTGAAAAGAATAAATATTTTACAAGAAGTGGCTCCTGTAGTATATCAACATCATGAAAGAATAAATGGATCAGGATATCCTTTAGGCCTTAAAAATGATGAGATTCTTATAGAAGCAAGAATAATAGGAGTAGCAGATGTGTTAGAAGCTATGACATCTCATAGACCTTATCGTCCTGCCCTACCCTTAGAAATTGCTATAGACGAAATTAAAAATAATAAAGGTATTTTATATGATCCTAATGTGGTTGATGCTTTACTATATGCCATAGACAAAGGGAGGATAAGACTATGAATTTAAAAGAGATGATCAAGGAAATACTTCCAGAGGTAATCGAGCTTAGAAGAAGCTTTCACATGTATCCTGAGTTAGGGTTTCAAGAATATAAAACTTCTGAGAAAATAGTAAGCTATCTTGAAAAAAATGGAATTGAGGTAAGGAAAAATGTAGCTAAAACAGGAGTTTTAGGCATATTAAGAGGGAAGGAAAATGGGAAGACTATCTTGTTCAGAGCTGATATTGATGCTTTACCTTTGGAGGAGTTGAATAATGTACCATATAAATCAAAGCACAAAGGAGTTATGCATGCATGTGGACATGATGGTCATACAGCCATATTATTAGGCACTGTCAAAATTCTTAGTAAACTTAGAGATCAATTAAAAGGAAATGTTAAATTTGCCTTCCAACCCGCTGAAGAGCTTCCTCCAGGTGGAGCGGAACTTATGATTAAAGAAGGAATCCTTGAAAATCCATATGTAGAGAAAGTTTATGCCCTTCACCTATGGAATCTTTTACCGAAAGGTAAAATAGCAATAAGAAAAGGGGTATTCTGTGCTCAAGCGGATGCCTTTACTATAAAGATAAAGGGAAAGGGAGGACATGGATCTGCACCTCATCACACTATTGATCCCGTTATCGTAACAGTAAATATGGTTCAAGCCCTTCAAGCCATCCCCTCAAGAGAGATAGATCCTTTAACTCCTTTTGTACTAAGTGTTTGTAAAATTCAAAGCGGTAATACCTTTAATGTAATTCCAGAGGAAGCAGAAATTCAAGGTACAGTAAGAAGCTTTGATAGAAAAATAGCAGAAAAAGTAAGAGATAGAATTAAAACCATATCTCAAAAAATAGGAGAAGCCTTTGGCTGTAAGGTAGATCTGGAATATCAATTTGGATATCCTCCAGGAAAAAATGATGATCATGAGGCAGAATTTGTTAAAAATATAGCAAAAGAAGTTATAGGTGAAGATAATATAGAGGAAATGACTCCCTCCATGGGAGGAGAAGACTTTTCATACTTTTTAGAAGAAAGGCCTGGAGCCATGTTTTTCCTTGGTTCAAGAAATGAAGAAAAAGGCTTTATTCAACCCCATCACTCAGCCTATTTTGATTTTGATGAAGAAGCCATGGCAATTGGTATAGAAATGTTTGTTAGAATAGCATTACAAAATCTGATATAATTTTTGTGAAAATAAAAAATGTTAAGAGGGAGGAAGTAATAAATGTTTAACTTAGATAAAACTATATTTAGAATGTATGATATAAGGGGAGAAGTACCAAAAAATTTAAATAGAGAAGTAGCCAAAACAATTGGAAAAGCTTACGCAGAATTTATAAAAAAAAGAATAAATAAAGAAGATCTAAAGGTTTCAGTAGGAAGAGATGCAAGATTATCTTCAAAAGAACTTTCAGAAGGACTAATTGAAGGTTTAAGATCTTCAGGGATAAGCGTTATAGATATAGGGCTCTGCCCAACCCCACTTCTTTATTTTTCACTTTTCAAGCTCCCTGTAGATGGCGGTATTATGATTACAGGAAGCCATAATCCACCTCAGTTTAATGGCATGAAAATCTGTGTAGGGAAGGAAACTATTTATGGTCCTCAAATTCAAGAGTTATATGAGATAGCAATTAATCTTAAAGATCAAATACCAAATAAAGAGGGCACTTATGAAACCTTTGACATCATATCTTTATACAAAGAATTTCTCATTAATGAATTTGGAAATTCCGCCATAACAAAACTCCCTAAAGGAAGCATAAAATTAGTTGTAGATTCTGGAAATGGATGTGGAGGATTGGTGGCTCCTGATGTACTTAGAAAACTTGGAATTGAAGTAATTGATTTATTCTCAGAACCTGATGGAAACTTCCCAAATCATCACCCTGATCCTACGGTAATTGAAACTTTAAAGACATTACGAGAAACCATATTAAAAGAAAAGGCTGATTTTGGTATAGCTTATGACGGAGATGCTGATAGGTTGGGAATCGTAGACGAAAAGGCAGAAGTTGTATATGGAGATAGATTAGCCTATATCTTTGCCAAAGGAATATTAAAGGAAAGACCAGGAGGAAAAATCATAGGAGAAGTCAAATGCTCCAAATATCTTTTTGACCTAATAGAAAAATTAGGAGGACTTCCAGTACTATCCCCTGTAGGCCATTCCCTTATTAAGAAAAAGCTAAGAGAAGAAGATGCACTTTTTGCAGGAGAAATGAGTGGACATATATTCTTTAATGACAGATTTTTCGGGTATGATGATGCCATCTACGCAACTTTTAGACTCGTAGAACTATATGCAATAGAAAAGCTTAATAATCCAAATTTTGTTTTCTCTGATTTTCTTAAAGAATTTCCCGAAGTATATGCATCACCAGAGATCAGAGTCCATTGCAGTGAAGAGAAAAAATTTGAGATCATTAAGACCTTCTTTGATAGATTAAAAGAAAAGTATCCTGAAATAGAAAAAGATATACAGAAGGTCATAACAATAGATGGTGTAAGAATTGAATTTTCTGATGGATGGGCATTAGCAAGAGCAAGTAATACAGAACCAGTAATTGTATTAAGATTTGAAGCAAATTCCCCTGAAAAATTAGAATTTTACCATAAGGTTTTTGAAAGTATAATCAAAGAAGCTTGCTAAGGAGAAGGGCTAAGCCCCTTCTCCTCTTCTACAAAGAAATAACTTTTCTTACATAACTTAGAACATTTTCGATTATCTCTTCTTCTGGTGAATCCTCATCCATAATAATTTCAAATATTTTATCCTCTATCTCTTTAAAATCCTTACCAAGAGCATTCGCAATATCCCTGGCACTTAAATTCCAACTATCCCCAAGAAGCATTTTAGCAATATTTAAATCTTTTTCAGAAAATAGTCTATCTAAAGGGAAACGAGATATAGAAAGTACATAAAGGGTAACAATAGTATTATTAAATACAGGATTTTCCAAAGAAGAATAGCTAAATACCTCACCTGTTTTTAGATCTAAAGCTACAATACCGTTCAGAGTAGGAGGATCATAATGTTCAATAGCCCGTCTCACTATATCCTCTATATTCATTCTCCTAACTATATTCCTAATAGATTTTTCTAATTTCTCTAAATCAATCTCTTTTCTATCCAACCTTTTCACCTAAAGGATCTTTTTTTAAATTCTGTATAGAAGATAAATAATATAAGAGTCAATAAAAAAAGATAAAAGTTCATTTGAGAAATAAGAACTAAAAGGCCTTTAAAGATCAAATAAATAAATGAAAAATTAAAGGAAAAAACCTTTAAAAACCTATAAATAACAAAGATAAATAAAAAGAAGAAAATTAGTTCTAAAAATATTAAGAAGATAATTAAAATCTTTCTTTTTATTGCTTCTAATCTTAACCTTTTAAGTATATCAAGAGATACTCTCTCCCATTCCTCTCTTATTCCTGCCTCATAAACTTTTTCACTGATAATTTTTTCTACTTGTAAAAACTTATCAAATTCCTTTTTACACTCTTCACAAGATTGAAGATGTAAAAAGAAATCCCCATCTACATCAGGGTATAAAAACATTTTCTCTCTAAATTCTTCACAATTCATTTTTCTCTCCTTGTAAATAATTATATATCTTTTTTTTAGCCCTATAAATATGACTTTTTATGGTATTAAGAGGAATACTCAGTTTTTTACTTATCTCCTCATAGGAATAGCCTTTATAATAATAAAAAATTAAAATTTCCTTCTCAATTTCATTCAGAGGTCTCCATATATCCTCCCTCTCTATTATACACTCAGGATCTTCTACACTCCCTTCTAATAATTCTTCCTCATAAACCCATCTTCTCTCTTTTTTTAAATAATCAATAGCAAGATTTTTGGCTATCTTAAAAAGATAATTCTTTGCTTTTTCTTCTTCTAAGGATACCTTCATGGCTTTCAGAAAAGTTTCCTGAAGGATATCTTTTGCTATCTCCTCATCCTTCAAAAATCTTCTCAGAAATCTGTAAATTTCTTCACCATAAATCTTAAAATATTTCTCAATATAATCCATTTAATAAAATTATATAACAGATATATAAATTTTCCAAAAATTGCATAAGCTCTCTTTATGTTATAAAATAAATGCTAAATTGCATGAAAGGAGACATATTTCTTGGATGACTATTACTTTTTCTCAATTGTAATACCCGCCCACAATGAAGTAGGATATGTGGAGTACACCATCGAACATCTCAAAGAAATAGATTATCCTCAAGAAAAATTAGAAGTAATCATAGTAGAAAACGGATCTACAGACAGTACCCTTGATGTAATCAGAAAATTTTCTCCTTCATGGTTTAAAATTATATCCATAGAGGAATCAGGTGTTTCTAAAGCCAAAAATATAGGCATTGAAAATCTCTCTGAAAACAGTAATTGGGCGATATTCTTAGATGCGGATACCTATTTTGAAAAAGATTTCTTAAAGGATCTTAACAAATATCTACATGAACATGCTAATGAAAATTTAGGATGTGGTATGGTATCACTCCTACCTTATCCAGATTCAAAAAAAGCAAGATGTTGGTACCATTTTTATAATTTTGCCAATAAGACCACAAAAACAACAAGATCTATACAGATAATAAGAAGGGATCTTTTAAAGGATCTCAGATATGATGAAAGCTTAACCTTTGATGAAGATACCATGATGATAAGACAATGTAGGAAAAGGGCAAAATATTTCTTCTTTAAGACTAATAAGGTCTACTCATCCACAAGAAGATTTGAGAAAAATGGATGGATAAAACAATTATTCCAATGGATGTACTATGCATCCCTGCCCTATAATAAAAAGAAAAAGATCAAATACAAAGTACTTCGTTAAAAAAGCCTATATAATAACTCCATTACTGTTCCTGATATTATAGGCACACTAAAATTATCATCAATAGGGTTTGGAACAGCTTCAACAATGGAAGCTATTATTACTCCTATAAACACTAAATAAAAGGGTAATATATTAAAATACCAAAGAAAGAAAGCACAAGTTATACTAGCACATAGAAAACCGAGAGAACCCTCCAATGTCTTTTTACTACTCTTAAATATCTTTCTTTCACCAAAATTGATTCCAATCCATTTTGCCATCATATCTCCAAGGGATGTGAATCCAAGAGAAGCAAAAGAAATATTTATATCAAAAAGGACAAAACTCAAAAATATTCCAAGAAGAAAGTTTGTTATAGAAGAAACTCTACCCTTCTCTTTCTCCTTAAAAATTCTGAAGTTTTTAAAAAATTCAAACTGGAAAAAGTTCTCTACTTTCCATAATAAAATCCTTAAGAGATCAATTGTAAAGAAAAGAGCAAGAATTATGCCTATCAATATAATTACAAATATTCTGGAAAATATAATAGTAAGAGGTATAAAGAATAAAGCAAAGGGACGTGACATTATCCTCCAAAATGTATGTTTTTCAGTGTAAAATTTAAATCCATCCCTTATTAAGTTTTTAACTGCCTCCATAACAATAATAAAAACTAAAGAAAACATAAACCAAAAGTCTGCATTCAAGCCAATATTAAGCCCTACAAAAGTAACTATAATAGGAAACATGGTCATAGTAAATACATCACCCTTACCCTTTATGGCCATATTAAGCAATAAAGCATAAAGAATAATATATGATAAAAGATAAAAGACCTGCAATACTGAAAAGCTTTGGCAAATTACCTTAAAAAATATAAAAAAGAAAAGACTTAAAGAAGTAGCAAACCCTCTTCCCCCTCTAAAATCCAAATAAAAGGGAAATTTATGCCCCAAAACAGCAGAAAAACCTGCCAAATATGTATAGGGAAGAGAATATTTAAATAGATAATTAACTATAAACATAGGTATAAATCCTTTAAGAACATCATATAAAGCAGTAATAAAGGCTAAGAATCCTCCAACTGTCCTTTTTACATTCAATGTGCCAGGATTACCATCTCCTACTTTCCTAATATCAATCTTTTTAATCCACAGAGGTAAAAAATAACCTGGTAAAAAGGAACCAAAAAGATATCCTATTAAGGACGATATAAGAACCCTAACTAAAGTGGTCATATTTACGCCCCCAAAAATTTTATTTCTTATTACTACCCTTTCTAATTCATTTTATGCTATACTTCCCATTATGAAAAGAATAAATCTTCCAAAAAAATTATTTTTTGATGGAGCTATGGGCACAGAGCTACAGAGAAGAGGTCTTCCTCTAGGATCTCCTCCTGAAATATTAAACCTTCAAAATCCATCCTTAGTTGAAGAAGTACATAGAGATTACATAAAGGCAGGAGCCATGGTTATAGAAACCAATACTTTTGGTGGTAATAGAATAAGGTTAAGAAGAGCAGGACTTGAGGACAAGATTGAGGAAATAAATAGAAAAGGGGTAGAAATAGCCAAAAAAGCATCAGAAGGAAAAGTATTCATTGCAGGATCAATAGGTCCCTTAGGTGAACTTTTGGCACCCTTTGGAGATATAAATGAAGAAGAAGCCGAAGAGGTATTTTCCGAACAGATAAAAATATTAGTAGATACTGGTGTTGATTTCATACTTATAGAGACCATGATTTCTCTACAAGAAGCCTTGATAGCCCTAAAATCTGCGAAAAAATACAACACCTTGGTTGGAGTAACTATGAGTTTTGAATGGATTGGAAATCAAGGAAAAACTCCTTTTGGGGATGAAGTAGAAACATCTATTAAAAAATTACAAGAAGAAGGAGCAGACTTTGTGGGAGCAAATTGTGGAAAAGGTATAGAAGATATGGTTAAGATCGCTAAAATTATACGAGAAACTACAGACCTTCCAGTACTTATTCAACCTAATGCAGGAATTCCTAAATGGGAAAATGGAAAACTTATATATCCCGCTACTCCCAATGATTTTAAAAAATTTGTAGAAGAGATGCTTAACTTAGGTATAGATTTTATAGGGGGTTGTTGTGGTACTACCCCTACACATATAGGTGTATTCAAAGAGTTCTATCCTATATTATAACAATCTTTAATAGCCTATAATTTCATATACCCTTGGAAGTATTTAATTCTTGATATTTATACAAAATTTAGATAAAATCAAAAACAAAAAGGATTTGTTAAAAAATGCACGAGTGGGCTTTAGCAGAAGGTGTTGTAAACACAGCTTTAGAAATAGCTCAGAATAAAAATCTGAGAGAGGTAAAAACTTTATTGTTAAAAGTAGGAGAAATTCAACAAATAGATTTAGAAATTTTTGATTTTGCATTAAAAGAACTTTCTAAAGACACAATTTTAGAGAATGCAGAAATAAAATATGAGAATTTTACAGCTTATCTATTATGCAATTTTTGTGGACATAAATGGGCTTTTTACGAAAGTTTCAACCAACTTAATGAAGAAGAAAAAGAAGCAATTCACTTTGTGCCAGAAACCATCCATGTATATATTAAATGTCCAAAATGTGGAAGCCCTGATTTTGAAATAACAGAAGGAAGAGGAGTATTTATAGAGGATGTATTATGAAACTCATTGATCCCAGATTATCAGTAATTGAAAAAAGGTTAGAAAACGTAAAAAGAATTATACCTGTAGCAAGTGGAAAGGGAGGAGTTGGAAAAAGCATTATATCTACACTTTTGGCCCTTTTGTTAAAGGAAAAAAATTATAAAATAGGACTTTTAGATCTTGATTTATATGGTCCTTCGTTACATATTCTTTTGAACAATCAACATTCCTTTCCCAAAGAGGAATATGGCCTAAAACCGGTAAATATTAACAATATTGATTTCATGTCCATCATTTACTTTACCCAAAACAAACCCCTTATTATGAGAGGGAAAGAATTAACAGACACCCTGATTGAGCTATTCACAATTACAAGATGGAATTCTCTTGACTTCCTTATTATAGATATGCCTCCTGGAATGGGAGAGATACTCTTAGATCTTATAAGATTAATCAATAGATTGGAATTTCTTATAGTAACAAACTCTACGAAAATTGCCATGGAAACAGTAGAAAAGCTTATAATATTTTTAAAAGATCAAAATATACCCATAATTGGGCTCATTGAGAACATGAAAATAGGAGATCAAGATTTTGTAAAAGAAAAATGTAATAGTTTAGGTATAAACTATTTAGGAAAAATTTCCTTCTACCATAAGTTAGAAGATTATTACGGAGATAATAAAGAAATAATAAATTCTCCTATCTCAGAAGAAATCTCTCAAATAGTTAATTTCTTTGTATAAAAATCTTGTATAAGAGAGAGGGTGGACTATGGAGAACATCAAGATTAAAGTAAATGGAAGTGAGGTAGAAGTTTCTCCTGGTAAAACTGTACTCCAAGTCTTAAGTGAACTTGGTATACACGTACCTGTGCTTTGCCATTATGAACCCCTTATGCCTCAAGGTTCATGTAGGCTGTGTGTAGTAGAAGATAGAGGTGTTTTAAAAACTGCTTGTACAACTCCTGTAGAGCCCAACATGGACATAAAAACCGATACACCTAACGTAATCAATTCAAGAAAACTGGTCTTACAGCTCCTATTTACCGAAAGGAACCATTATTGTATGTATTGTGAAGTCACTGGTGAATGTGAACTTCAAGATCTGGGATACGAATTTGGATTAGATCACTTTGAGTTTCCTACTTACGAGAGAAAATTCCCCGTAGACAATTCCCATCCCTTCATAATTATGGATCATAATCGCTGTGTACTATGTAGAAGATGTGTAAGAGCATGTTCTGAAATAGCAGGACATTTTGTACTTGGTGAAATGGAAAGAGGAATTGATACCATGATTATTGCAGATATGGACATACCCCTTGGTAAGTCCTCTTGCGTATCTTGTGGACTTTGCGCCCAAGTATGTCCAACAGGAGCTATCATAGATAAAAGATCTGCCTACTTAGGGAGAGAAGTACAATCGGATGTTATCTATACAAACTGTGACTTATGTCCTGTAGGATGTGGTATAGAGGTTTATAAAAAGAAAGGAGCAAATTTCATAGTAAAAATATATGGAGATTGGAACTCTGATGTATCTCAAGGAGTTCTTTGCAAAGTTGGAAGATATTTATCCCTTTATGATGAAAAGAAAAGATTAACAGGAATAAGAGTAAAAGATGATTTTGGATACAGAAAAATTAGTGAAGATCAACTTATAAAATTAGTAAAAGATAAGATAGATAAAGGAATCGCTTATGTAGATGGTACTTTATTTAATGAAGAATTGGAGCTTATTAAAGAATTATTCAAAGATAAAGTATATGCCCTCAATCCTGAGGAAATTCCCATATCATCTAATATAACCTTAAACGATTTGGATAATAGAAACTTCTACGTTGTTATTGGTGCAGATCTCAATAGAGAATATGGTACCGTAGGATCCATAGTGAAAAGAAATGTTATAGGAAATAAAGCAAAACTTATGGTGATAGATAAGGAATTTAATAGTCTTGCTAAACTTGCTGATTATGTGTTTAACATAAAAGATATGTCCATGGCTTTGGAAATAATTAAGAAACAAGATGACGTAGTAGTTATATATAAGGATATAAATAGCGATGAAATAAAGCTCCTATCCTCATTAACAAATGCCAAATTCCTCTATCTACCAAAAGAGACTAATTCCTTAGGGCTTCAAAAATTAGGAATAAAACATAACAACATTACTGCTGAATATGTATTTGTATTCGGAAAGAATTTAGAAGGCTTAAAGAATCTAAACATAAAGGATTCAACAGTCTTTGTATTTACACCATATGAAAATGATGAAATTCACAAAGCAACTGTATTAGTCGGAATCTCTAACGGTTTTGAAAGAGAAGGAACTTTCTATAATTTAGAAGGAAAGAAGTTAAAGAGAGAAAAAGTACTAAGACCAACATATGACACTGTAGATTTAAAGACTTTCCTTTCACAAATCTTAGGAAGAGCAGAAAAAGTTTCTTAAAAAGAGGTGAAAACAATGGGTAAGATAAAAGTAGCTTCCATATGGTGTGAGGGATGTTCTGGATGCCATATGTCCTTCTTGGATATGGATGAAAGACTTGTAGAACTTATAAATAAAGGCTTGGAGATCGATGCTACTCCTATAACAGATTTAAAGATACCTGATGAAGGAACAGATATAGGAATAATTGAAGGAGCGGTAGCTACAGACCATCATGAAGAAGAAGTAAAAATGATGAGAGAAAAATGTAAATTTATAGTTGCCCTTGGAGATTGTGCTGTATTTGGTGGAATTCCTACCATGAGAAATTATGTTTCTGTAGAAGAACTTCTTGAAAGAGGCTACATTACCACTGAAAGTACAGTACAAGGTAAAATACCTTCTTCTGAAGAGCTAGGGAAACATCTTCCCAAAGTAAAAGCGGTAAATGAAGTTATAAAAGTAGATTTCTACATCCCAGGTTGTCCACCCTCAGCAGATGCTATTTATTATGTATTAAAAGAAATTTTAGAAGGAAGAGTACCTAAATTAGAAGGCGAACTTCTTAAGTATGAATAATGAGGTGAGAACTATGGAAAGAAAAATTACCATAAGCCCAGTTACAAGAATAGAAGGACACGCAAGAGTTACAATCCATTTAAATGAAGATGGAAAAGTGGAAAAAGCCTTTATGCATGTAGACCAATTTAGAGGCTTTGAAAAATTCTCTGAAGGAAGACATTTCTCTGAAATGCCAATTATAACACCAAGAATCTGCGGAATATGCCCCATTAGTCACCATTTAGCATCTGCTAAAGCTACTGATGAAATCATAGGAGTAGATATACCAAAGACCGCTAAACTTCTGAGAGAACTAATCCACATGGGGCAGTTTATTCAATCCCATTCAATGCATTTTTTTGAGCTTGCAGGGCCAGATCTTATACTTGGTTGGGATGCTGATCCCAAAATAAGAAATGTGGTAGGATTAATTCAAGCTAATCCTCAACTTGCTTTAAAAGCAGTAAAGCTTAGAAAATTTGGACAAAGAATTATTGAACTTGTAGCAGGAAGAAGAATACATCCCACATTTGCAATACCTGGAGGAGTAAACTCTGCACTATCTATCGAAGCAAGAGACGAGATATTAAAAGGAATAGATGAGATGATAGAGTATATAAAAGAGGGTATAAAAATAGCAGAGGACTTTATAGAGAAGAATAAAGAAACTTGTGACAAATTTGCCAGCTTCTCCACAGGTTATATGGGACTTGTAAAAGAGGATGGATCATTAGAACTTTATGATGGAAAAATAAGATTCATGGATAAAGATGGAAATATAGTAAAAGAATTTAAGCCTAAGTACTATCTTAAATATATTGGAGAAAAAGTGGAAGATTGGACATACTTAAAATTCCCCTATTACAAACCTTTTGGATATCCTGAGGGAGTATATAGAGTAGGACCTCTTGCAAGACTAAATGTGGCGGAAAAAATAAGCACACCTTTAGCAAATGAAGAATTCAAAAAATTCAAAACTCTTGGAAATGGAAAACCAGTTGAAGGATCCATATATTACCATTATGCAAGATTAATTGAAACCATCTATGCATTAGAAAGAACAAGAGAAATTCTTGAGGATCCAGACGCAATGAGCCAAGATGTATTAAGGCTTGGAGAAGTAGTCAATGAGGAAGGAATTGGAGTAGTAGAAGCTCCTCGTGGTACACTAATTCATCACTATTGGGTAGATGAAAAAGGAACTATTGAAAAAGTAAACTTGATAGTATCAACTGGACATAATAACTGGGCAATGAATAAGGCAGTAGAAGAGGTAGCAAAAGCCTTTATAGATGGGAAAAATTTAAAAGAAGGGATGCTAAATAGAGTTGAGGGAGCCATAAGATGCTATGATCCATGTCTCTCCTGCTCTACCCATGCTATAGGAAAGATGCCCCTTCTAATAGAGCTTTATGATAAAGATGGAAATCTCTTGGATACAATAAAAAGAGATTGAAAAAAGTATTATTAGTAGGTTTTGGAAATCCTTATAGAAGAGATGATGGCTTAGGAATAAAGCTCCTGGACCTTATAGATGATAAGGTAGAAAAACTCAAGGTCCAGGAGCTTACTTTGGATATGGCAGAAATCCTTAAAGATTATGACATAGTCATATTCATTGATGCTTCCATAGAAGGAGATGAAATATCATTTAAAAAAATAACAGAAGAAAAGACTTTTTCCCCTCTTACCCACCACACATCCTGTGAAGAACTACTTTCCTGGACAAAAACTCTTTATAATAAAAATCCTGAATTTTATCTTCTATCCATAAGAGGGTATGATTTTGATTTTGGAGAAGAAATCTCGGAAAAGGCTTTAGAAAACCTAAAAAAAGGATTAGAATTTATAAAAGGATTTCTTGAAAATATATAATGGAAAAAACCTATAAAATAAAAATCTGGGGAATTGTTCAAGGAGTTGGATTTAGACCCTTTGTATACAGGCTTGCTAAAAGCCTAAATCTTAGAGGATGGATCTTAAACTCTACAGGATCTGTTCATATACTAATTCAAGGAGAGGAAGAAAAAATAAAAAAATTTTTAGATGATCTTGTAAAAGAAGCCCCTCCTCTCTCCAAAATAGAAAAAATTGAAAAAGAAGAAATAAATCTCTCAGAAAACATTATAGATTTCTCAATTATTGAAAGCAAAGAAGATACTGGATTTAACTTCATATCTCCAGATATAGCTATATGTGAAGACTGCTTTAAAGAAATGAGAGATCCAAAAGATCGCAGATTTAATTATCCATTTATAAACTGTACTAACTGTGGCCCAAGATATACCATTATTGAAGATTTACCATACGACAGAGATAAAACAACCATGAAAATATTCCAGATGTGTGAAAGATGCGAAGAAGAATATCACGATCCAGAATCAAGAAGATTTCATGCTCAACCTATATCTTGTTATGATTGTGGACCAACTCTCTGGATAGATGGAGAAGAAGCTTCAAACATTTTTGAAAAAATTGGAAAATACTTAGAAGAAGGAAAAATATTAGCTATAAAAGGGCTTGGTGGCTTCCATTTAGCCTGTGATGCCACTAATGAAAGAGCAGTTATAAAATTAAGAGAGAGAAAGAAAAGACCATCTAAACCCTTTGCCCTTATGATGAAAGATATGGATACGATAAAGAAATACTGCTATGTGAATGAGGATGAAGAAAAAATATTACTTTCAAAAGAAAGACCAATAGTCCTTTTAAAAATTAAAGATCCAAGAGATATATCCGAATATGTGGCTCCTAATAACAAATATTTAGGCATAATGCTTCCCTACACGCCTTATCATTATCTCATATTTGATTACTTTCCAAAACCTCTCATAATGACAAGTGGAAATATATCTGATGAGCCTATTATTAAAGATAATGACCATGCAAAGGAAAGACTTAAAAACATAGCGGATGTATTTATCTTTCATAACCGAAATATAGCCCACAGAGTAGATGATAGCGTAGTTTTTGTAGAAAACAAAGAATTAAATATTATAAGAAGAGCAAGAGGATATGCTCCTGACCCAATAAAAATTCCTATAAAGATAAAGCCTACTCTTGCCCTTGGTGGAGAACTGAAAAACACCTTTTCCCTTGGTAAAGAAAATTATGTTTTCATGAGTCCCCATGTTGGAGATTTAAAAGATAAAGATACCCTTCAGGTATATGAAGAAATAATTCAAGAGTTCATCAGACTATTTAGGATAGAGCCTGAAATCTTAGTACATGACTTACATCCCCAATATTTATCCACAGATTTTGCAGAAAAATTTAAAAAATATATGGAGGTAAAAGCCATTCAACATCATAAAGCTCACTTTTTCTCTCTACTTTTAGATAGAGGAATCACTGATAATATTATTTGTTTCTCCTTTGATGGTACTGGATATGGGGAAGATGGAAATATATGGGGTGGAGAAGTATTTATAGGAAATTTGGAAGAAGTAAAAAGAGTAGCTCATTTTAAATATTTTCCAGTGGCTGGAGGAGATTATGCTATAGAAAACCCAAGATTAATTGCACTATCTTATATAACCAAATATTTACCATCTGAAATTGAAAAGATATTCCCCCATATTGATCCATTTGAAAAAGAGATAACAAAAAGATTAATTGAAAAAGATGAAAACATATTTTACACATCCTCCTGTGGTAGAATTTTTGATTTAGTCTCTGCCCTTTTAGGAATAAGGGAAAAAATAGATTATGAAGGTCAAGCTGCCATAGAACTTGAAATGGAAGCTATGGAATCTGACGAAGAAGACTTTTATCCCTTTAAAATGATAAAAGAAAAAGAAACATTTAAGATTGATATATATCCGACCATTGAAAAGATAATTTTAGAAAAAGAAAAGTATGAGAAAAAGGATATCGCTAAAAAATTTCATAACACCATTACCCAAATAATTCTACAAATCTCAGAAATATTAAGAGAAGAATATAAAATCAATAAAATAGGCTTATCAGGAGGTGTATTTCAAAATAGACTTCTTTTAAGAACAACTATACCCTTATTAAGAAATAAAGGTTTTGAAGTATTCACTCATAAAAATGTACCCACCAATGATGGAGGAATCTCCTTAGGACAGATTATTTTAGGAAAAGAATAAAATTTTATACTATTTACTTTTTTCTGTTTTTTAATATAATATAAAGTAAATAGGGTAAATAACAAGACAATTTTAAATGCACATTAGAAAAATCCTAACTCAGAAAATTCAATCCTGAAAATTTTCAGGAAATTCATCAATTTTAGATCTTTGAAAGGGATATAGATTTTCTCCTTTTAAAAGATTCCCTCAAAAAAATTAATTTTTAAGTTATATAAGGGGGGCTTATGAATAACTTAAAAAAATTAAAAACATTTTTTCTTTTTATAACTCTTTTTTTCCTTTTATCTCAGTTAACAATAGGGAAAGAAATCACAAACTCTGAAGATTGTATTCTATTTAAAGATGATTTCGAAAGAAAGGAAATAGGTACCAACTGGATCATTGTGGATGATGCTCCTTCTTCTGATTGGAAAATACAAGATGGAAAACTTGTTCAGAACAGTAACGTGTATAGAGCAGATAGTGAGTATGACTACTTTCAAGGTACCCACATAGTTACCAAAGAAAGTTTTTCAGATTTTATTTTTTCCTTTGATTTAACATCCACCGATGATGATGGAATTGGAGCTGTCTTTAGATATCAAGATAAAAACAATTATTATAGATTCATCATGGTAAAAGACCCCCAAAATAAAGGACCTTTTAGAAGAATTGACAAGATTGTTAATGGCAAACCATTTCAAGTGCTTGCTATTGATAAGAATAACGCCTATGAAGTTGGAAAAAAATATAGGATTACTATTGAAGCAGTAGGAAATCAAATTAAAGTATTCATTGATGACAAAGAAATTTTATCTACTCAAGATGCTACATTCACAACAGGAAAATTAGGTTTTATGACATATGCAAATACTGGATACTTTGATAATGTTTGTGTTTCTATAGTAAATAACAAAACCACATCTTCTGAAAATTTAACAAGTTTTAATTGGACCGGTACGTGGGATACAACCTGGGGAAAGATGTATTTAGTACAAGTAGGGAATATGGTTATAGGATATTATGAGCATGACAACGGAAAAGTTGCTGGTAAAGTAATAGATAATAAATTAATAGGTATTTGGTTAGAAGCTCCCTCATACTCACCCCCAAAAGATGGAGGAGAATTTGAATTAACCCTATCTCCTGATGGCACATCCTTCACCGGCAGATGGAGATATGGAAATTCTGGAGACTGGAATACTGATTGGGAGGGTAAAAAGATTTCTGATATTGTCCCATCTCAAGAATTTAACATCCGATCTGAAAAAGATTCAATCTCAAACATAATTGAAGCAAGTACCAAAGAAAAAACAGTTATTTCTCCTGAACAAGTATCCTTTTATGATAAGGGAGAAAAAGCCATTCAATCAGAAATGAATATTGGTCCTTCTGGTGGTGAGATAGTATTATCAGATGGAACAAAACTTTTAATCCCTCCAAATACAATCAAAGAAGATACAAAAATAAGCATAAAATCAATCACAAATCCAATATTTTACTCAAAGGAGGCAAAAGGGATTGAAATAAGTGGTATCCAAAAACTTTTAGGTGAAATTACTCTTGTTGTAAATGGTCCAAAAGCTTTAACAAATGATGAATTAAACATCTTTGGCTACGACCATATAAATAAAGGGAAACTTGATTTAGAATATGAATATAATCCTTCCACAGGAATTATTTCAATAAAACTATCACCCTCTTTAATATATAGGTCATCTCTGTCAAATATAAAGTTATGTTACAACACATTAGAAAAGATAAGCGCTGATTCTAATACTCTTAGTCTAAAAGATAGACTATTCATATATATAGGATATATTCCTAAATACACCCCAAAACAAAAAGAAAAGATCATAAGAATGCCATACTATGAACAGATTGGAGGATCTTGCGTTTCAACAAGTGCACTAATGTTTCTTAAATTTTCAGGAAAAGATATTGAACTATATGACATTTTAAGAGAGTTAGGAGCAAATGATTCTGATTTTGGCTTAGACGAAGATCAAATTGTATATTCACTGAAAGACTATCTTAGCAAAGAAACAGGTTTTACCGCCTATTCAGTACCTATATTTAAGTTAGATCATTTAAAATGGAGGGTTCTTTCTGAAATAGATAAAGGACATCCCGTTATTTTAAGCTGGGGAGATCATGCTGTAGTATTACTTGGATATACCGAAAATGGAGAAAAAATAATCATGCATGATCCCCAAAATATTTCTCCAGCAAACAATGAAAACGGAACTATGTACACCATCAGAGATTGGAACTTTATAAAAAATAGACATAAATTCCCAACTGAAAAGTATATAATTATAGTTGTAGACGGAAACTTCGCTACAAGCCCGTCTTTATCCTTGGAATTACCTGCAAGAGATGAAAAAGGAGCAATGACTACAGGAGATATATCATTCCTTGTTAGAAATCCCAATAATCAAAAATTAGTACCTTTTTACCAATTACAAATAAAACCATCAGAAAGTAAAGATGGTTATATATGGGTTAAATCAACAGGTGATAAATTAGAAATAATACCTCAAGATGCAGAAGTTTTAAATTTAAAGCTATACATTTATAACGGCTCAAATTACAGCAGAGATATTGAAGTGTATGCCACAATTGATGAAGGAAGATATGGAATTCCAGGAAAGCGTATAACCTACAATAGAGCTAAATTTACCATACCTGAAGCAAAGTTTAATGAGGCAAACTATATAACTTATAATCATCAATTTAAACTTGAAGATATAAGAGATTTAACACTTGGAGATAAAGACGGAAAACAAGAGATATTAATAAGAGTGGGATTATGGGAAGGAGATTTAGTAAGAGACTCCTTCTCTATAAAAGCAGTTATATCGCTTATTCCAAAAGTTCTATCAATAGAACCAAATACAGGATCTCCTGGAGATATAATTACCATAAAAGGTCTTGCTTTTGGAAAAAATCAATCATCAAAAAGTAAAGTTATGATAGGAAATACCACAGCTGAAATTTTAAGTTGGAATGACAAAGAGATAAAAATTAAAGTTCCTGAAAATGTTCAAACAGGTCCTGTAGTGGTATATGTTGGAGAAAAATATACTTATGAATCAAATAAAGATGTAAATTTTAATGCAAAGACAAAAGTTAAAACTCCTCTAAAAAGAAATTTAAATGGTATTCATGGGTTAAGTTTTACATTACCCGAGTGGGTCCATAGAGAGGGCAAATGGTATATAGAAACACCTGCTGTCGTTTACCTTAAATTTTCTGACGGTAGCATAGAAGGGGTAAAAGAAGAAGGATATCATACATCTATAGCTTCCGGATCTTACAATGATGAAAATTTAATGGTTTATTTTGAATGGAGTTTCTTTGATGATGGCAGAGATTATTGGAATACAATAGTAAAAGGCAAATTTGAGGGTAAAATAAGAGATTGGAAATATCAAAATAATGTAATTGGAGTAATAATAGAAGGAGAGATAAATTGTACAGTCAGATGTTTTTATATAGATGTAGAGAATAATAAAACAGTTTACGATGTACAAAAAGACTTTACTATTCCTGCTTGGATTTCAATTCAATTTTAAATAATTTCTATATGATATCCTGATTTAAACTTGCATAATTTATCAGGAGGAAATAAGAAGTATTACTAATATAGAGAAAAAAATAATTTAAAACTTATTTCAAGTTAACAATATTCCATTTATCCTTATCTTTTTTAAGAGTAACATACAATATTTCATACTGAGATACTCCATCTAAGGATCTTGGTCTTACAGCCATTTTCAGAATTTCCCTTTCCTCTTTAAAATCTTCTACTAAGAAACCAATATTGTCTGATACTAAATTAGAAATCTTCTCTCTTAAAATACTCAACATAATCTTTCTTTCTGGATGTATCTTAGGAAAAATATCTATAGGTATACCAAAGTACCTTTTCTTAAGTTTTTCATATATCCATGAATAAATATCTAAACCTTCATATTTATCATCACATACTACATAATCTGAATTAATTATTTCTTTGACCTTCCATCTATCCTTTTCCATATAAAGTAAAGAACAAAAATTTACATAATAGTTTTCTCCTCTCCCCTCCACATATGCGAAGTTTTCCCTTACATTTATGTATGTAATTGTTATACTTATATCAATATCATCAGGAATTTTTATATCTTCCCTTTTGTAATAAAAATCTTGATTCACATATTTTTCTGGGAAATTTTTCAATTCTAACTTTAACAGATCTATTAATAGATTTTTATCTAATATCACCATAGGAAAAACCAAAGGTTTCATTGGCTCTACAATACTTATTTTCTGATCTTCTGCAATTTTAAAAGGAGGAATTACCCTTATAGAGGAAATTCTATCATTCCATCCTATGGTGCTTAAATCAGCAATTGAAGATGTTATTTCTACATTCTTTCCCTCAAAATGAGAATTCTCATAAATAATAACTTTCCAGCCATTTGGTATCTTTATAGATGAGATACGATCATTAAATTTATATATAGAAAGTTCAGAGTAAAAACCACATATAGAATTATTAGGTAGGTTATAAGGCAATTTTAAGAAATATCCTTTGTAATTCTTGTCTTCATAAAATATAGGAAAATCATAAGATGGAATAGAGGCTTTGATAATCTTAACTGAAGATATCTTGTCTCCCATTTTAAAATCATCAGAATGTAGATCCTGAATAGTGCTTTCAACAAAAAGTTTCCTACCTTTATAATTTTTATCTTCATAAATCTCTAACTTCCAAGTATAGAAAGGCATAAAGATTGATGATACTCTATCATTGAAACCAAGTTTAGAAAGATCATCTATATTGTCAAAAATTGGTAAGAAAGCTCCATCACAATTTTTATCCTCAAAAAATACTGGATATAACGGTATTTCTTGGGAAATATCTTCCATCATCCAAATCTTTACATATACTCTTGCCCTTAAATCTCCCTCTCCATCACTTCTAATATAATATCCCTGCATTATATTCCATACTTTCATTCCTGAAATAGCATTGTAACTAAAATCCTTAGGATTAAATTCAAATAGAAACTCTTTACCAGAACCTGGCCTTATATCCATCTCCTCATCCTTATGCTGAGATCCACGGAATCCGCTATCACTCTCATACATTCTTATTTGAATTCTTACAGGTTTTAAATCCCATAAGGGTTTTAATATTCCCCAAACTGTAAAAGGATGACTTTTATCTACATATTCAGCCTCAGTGTAAGGATAATCAACCTCATTATTTACCACAAACATTACCCAGTAGTCACTATCTCCTCCTGGTTCCTCATTGTTTATATTATCCCAACCTTCTCCGGTATCAAGATCCATAGCTTCTGGTATTCTAACACGGAGCCATTTTACATCTTTTTCATAATCTATTGTACAATTTCCTAAAAAACTAAAAGCTTCTCTTATTATAGAGTTATCAAGAGGTGCTAAGTTTTGCACCTCTTCCCAATTAACCTTTACTATTTCTCCAAAATCACTTCTTTTTTTCATTCCTTCTTCCAATTTATCTATGCTATGTACTTTTATAAATCCACCTTTATAAGATGCCTCAAAGAGATCCTTAGCTATTAAAGTACAATTTGAAAACCATTCTATTCCCAAAAAAGGATAATCTGGATTACTTTGAGATGTTAAACCTATTCCTGGAACATTAGGCATATCATCAAAAACAATATCCAAACTTCCCCATATTCTTGGAGCTTTCCATGCTCCACCATAGGTACAGAGCCATCTAATAGTTCCCTCATCAAAATCTGTTAATGTATATAGATGTTTTTTATTACCTTCTTTAAAATCATAAATCAAAATCTCATTCCAAAACTTACTATTATTAAAATCTTCCGTCACCCATTTTTTTATAAGTCTTAACCACTCTAAGGATGCCTTATAGGAAGTTCTATATGCAGAATCAAATAATGGTCTTCCCGCATGATCTTTATTTAATACATCATGATTAGTTTTTCCCCAAAAAGTTGTTAACCTATTAACATTAAAATACATACCACCTCTTTTTTTAACATCCTCTATTGCCTTGATTAAATCATTTGGAGCTCTTTTCAAAACATCAAAATAAGTAGCATCCTTTATTTTAGAGTAACTACTCAAGTTTAGTTCAACCCAATTAGAATGAGCATAAAAATCCTGAACAATATGTAAAGAGATACCAATAATAAGAAGTGCTCCTAACTTATCATTTTTATTAACCTTTTCTTTCATAGCATTATATGTATTGAATATTAATTGTTTCCAATATCTTTCAATAACCTCCTCATTATAAAGATTATCAAAGTGTAAAAAATCTACCAATTTTTTAGAAACCCTACAAAAATCATCATCTATTACACACTCAACTGCCTTTTCCTGAAATATATCTACATATGAATTTCCAACAAGAGCTAAAGAGAAAGCATCTTTATTAAAACCCACTCCCCTCATAACTTCCCTTATCAAATCATAATGATAACCCATAGAGAAACCAAAGGTAATTTCTAATAAAAATATACTTAAAACAATAAAGAAAAAACTAAATCTAATTATCCTTCTCATGTCTAATTACCCCCTTTAAATTGAAGCATTCTTAAACTATTTCATTGAGGGATAATTTTGAATGATTCTGAGTAGCTATAGAAAGTAAAACTTACAGTAATAATTATCCCTTTTTAATTATAATAACACATTCTTATGGTACTTTAAAAAATAATTTTAAAGTAATACAAACATAGTACCTACTAAAGATATGAGTTGCCCAGGATAAAATTACGTATATTTCTTATGCCTGTTTATTTATCTTATAAGTATGTGTTCTAAAAAAAATTATGAATAATAATCGTCTTTCAAAAACATGTAAAACAGCTTATAGATTTTTCATTCTATTCACTATTGATTCATTAGTAATTAATATATTGACTTTTTTAATATATGAGTTACACTATAACTGAGGGGAAAATATAAAAAGTATTAAAATTCATCAATAATACCTCTTATAAACTCTTTTCCCCCAGGCTTTCCTTGTAGACTCCTAATTTAAAATATTAGAACAGGAGGTACAAAAATGAAAAAGTCGATTTTAAGAATCTTTATTTTCCTAATTATCCTTTTAATTCTTGCCTTTGCAAGTACATGGAAAAATAGAAACTATTACGGAGCTAACTTCCCCTATATTGGTGGGCTTTTTTGTCATGACGGTGATTACGTAGAATTCGAGGTAAACGATGAAAATAACGGATTTTATTACATGACCCGCTATAACAAAGAGGTTAATTTAGAACCATATTTTTGGAACAGTGAAGAAAACAAATGGGTAGGCCTTGGAACAACCCTTATCCTTCCTGCAAATGTATATCCAGTAGGAGAAAATTTCAGATACGCCCCATGGAGGTGGGTATCTTTACAACAAGGTTATAAAGGAAAGACAATACAACTTAGACTTGTAGAAAATAGAACAGTAAACAATCATTATTGTCCTTCAAATGATATTATTATAAAATTTAAAGACAATAGTCAAGTAAAGTATTGGAAAGGTGTTGACTCTGAGAGTTGGTGTGATTTAGATCAAGTGGCAAAATAGCCTCTATCTCTCTAAAGCTAAAATATTAAAGAGCCCCATATGGGGGCTCTTTATTTTGAATATATTTACTTAAAATAGTTAAAATAATATAATTTAATATCAGACTATGTATAAAGTAAAGTGGGACAAAGAAAACAATTTAGTATTATTATCAGATTCTACTGATGAAGAAATCACCCCTCCGAGGCCTGTTTTTTTTGAAGAACTTGATCTTTTAGGTTTTGATAAGTATTGGGAATATCCAAAATCAGAAGAACCCCTTTTGTGGAACATTGGAAGAAGATATTACTATAAGGGAAAGTGTGTAGCTGAAGCAAAAGGAGGTAATATTTTTGAAGCCCCCAAAATTAAAATAACTGAGGAAGGGAAAAACCTTGTTTTAAAACCTATTGATATTGACTTATTAATACAGAAAAATATAGATGCCATAAAAACCATAGAAGGTGAAGCTATTGATTTCATAAATAATACATATAAAAACTATAAAGATAAAGTTGATGCCTTTATAGTTGCTTATAGTGGAGGAAAAGATTCACAAGTAGTTTTAGATCTTGTATCTCGTACATTACCCCCAGATGAATATTTCGTTATTTTTACAGATACTACTATGGAAATACCTCCCACATATGAAACTTATGAGGAAACAAAAAAGCTATATCAGAAACTATATCCTAAATTAAAATTTTATACTGCAAGAAATGAAAGACATTCTTACGATCTTTGGAAAGTATTTGGTCCACCAAGCAGATTAATAAGATGGTGTTGTTCCGTATACAAAACTTCTCCCCAAATAAGATTATTAAAATCATTATTTCCTGATAAGACAAATCTAAAAGTATTAGTTTTTGATGGTGTAAGAGCAGATGAGAGTACAAGAAGAGGTAGATATGAAAGAATAGCAGAAGATGTAAAGCATATCAATGTAATAGATTCGAGAATAATATTAAATTGGACAAATCTTGAAGTGTTTATGTATATAATTTACAGAAAGAACTTGATCCATATAAATATTCCCATAAACTATGGGTATAGATATGGTTTGACCCGAATAGGTTGTAGCATATGTCCCTTTGGATCTCCATGGACAGAATATATTATAAACAAATTATTTCCAGAGCAGACTTTAGAATATATATCTGAGATTCGAAAAACAGCATTCTCACTTGGTTTAGAAAATATAAAGGACATTAATAAATATATCTCAAAAGGCCAATGGAAAAAAAGAGGTGGCGGTAAAGGCATAGATAGAGAAAATGGATATATTATATTAACCGAGTTTCCTACTTTAGAAATTATTTTATTCAATAATAACAAAAAGATTAAAGAAAATATAACATGGTTGCAAGTATTAGGGGATACCTCAATATATGTATTAAACAATGGAAATATCTATGAAGGAGTAATAAGATTACAAGATAAAACAATCATTAATTACAAAATATCTTTTACCAATAATGTTCAATGTAAATTCTATACTTTAAATAAAGATAAAATAAGTCTTTTAAAAAAAATTCTGAATAAAATTACATATTGTATTAACTGTGGGGTATGTGAGGTCGAATGCCCTAATAATGCTATCAATGTATTACCCTATATATCAATAGACGAAACTAAATGCAAACATTGTTATTCATGTTTAGATTTTAACTCCTACGGATGTACAGTTGCAAAATCACTCAATCTTCCGAAAGGAGATACAAAAATGAAAAATACAAAAAGCACAGGTATCGATAGATATTCAACATTTGGATTAAGAGAAGGCTGGTTAGTAGCTTTCTTTAACAAAAAATATAATTGGTTTAACGATAACAGTTTAGGACCTAAACAAGTAAATGCTTTCATCATTTGGTTAAAAGAGGCAGAAATATTAGATAACACATTTAGAGGGAAAAAAATATCTAAAATAGGAGAAAGCTTAATCGAATTATTTTATAAGAATACTCAACTTGTATGGGAAATAATATTAATAAATCTTTTTTATAATTCAAAAATTATTAATTGGTATCTATCCGAAATACCATGGAAAACTTCTTATAACAAACATGATCTTTTTAAAAAATTAAAAGAAAATTATCCTAAGCTATCTGATGGAACATTAATGAATCCTCTTAATGCTCTTATTAATCTTTTTGAAAATAACAAATATATTAGTAATGTTTTAAAGATAGGAATAATTAAAAAAGAAGGTTCAAATAAGTTAGTAGAAAAAATAGGCACTGACAATATACACCCAATAGCTATACTTTATTCTATATATAGATACGCTATATCAAAGGATAGATATAGACTTACGGTTTCAGAATTCTATAGAGAAGATAATAAAGATGGAGGTCCATATCTTATCTTTGGAATATCAAGACCAGCATTGGAAAACCTACTAAGGGGATTACAAGAATCTCTAACAGAATTAATAAAAGTAGATATCGTGGCTGATTTAGATAATATATATCTCTCTGAAGATATAAAAGATTACTCTCAGATACTATATTATGTAAAATGAATAATTTTATAAAAATAAATGGTTATAAATACTACACTTTTGGCTTAAGACAAGAGTGGTTATACTCTTTCTTAACAAATGGTGAAAATTTTTTAAAAGAAAATACTTTAGGGCCAAAACAAATAGAAGCATTTATTTATTTACTAAGAGACTGTGAATTAATAGATAAAAATAAAAATCTTACTCCTCTTTTTCACCTTCTAAAATCGATATATTTAAAAGATGGACCATATTCTCAGATTCTTTGGGGTGTAATATGGATAAATTTATGCTTTAATGTTCTAATATTTACTTATTGGAATACTCTCAAAATAGGCATATATTTCAGAAAAGAGATCATTAACAATATTATAATATCTTATGGTAAAAAGAACAGATCAATAATAAATTATTATTGTACTCTCAAAGAAACTCTCTCAAAATCTCCAATAGGTGAAATTTTAGGACAAGGTATACCAATTAAGAAGGGAAAAATTATCCAAGGATTTAATAAAATTGGACTTAAAAGTTTACACCCTTTAGTGATACTGTATAATCTATACAAGTATGCAGAGAGAGAAAATTTATATGAAATAGATCTCTATTCCTTAGAAAATACACTCTATTCACCTCAGAAAATATTTTCCATATCTACAAAAGATTTGCAAAAATCATTGTTAGACAATTCCCAATATTATAATTTATATAGATTATCCTTAGATAGACCAGGCCTCATTATTCTTTATGACTCTTTGAAGGCTATTAATATATTAGAGAAATATGTAGGGGGAGAAAAAAATGAGATATGAAGAAATAATTGGCCTTCATGAATATTTTCAGCCAGTTTATGATATCATTCAAGAACCAAAAAACTACTGGAAACAGTTTATTCCAACAAAATCTTTTTTAGAAATATTAGAGAAATTTCTTAATTCATTAGAAGCAACAAATCCTAAGGATAGAAAATCTATTTGGATTCAAGGAACATATGGAACAGGAAAAAGCCATGCAACAGGTGTAATAAAACATCTTTTATGGGATGATCCTTCTGAAATAGATGATTATCTCAGAAATATTGAAAAAGTACAATTAAGAGAGAGACTTAAAAATTTTAGAAAAGAAAATAGAGTACTCCCTGTTACTCTAAAAGGTATTTCCGGTATATATTCTCCAAAAGAATTTAGCTTAATAATTGAAATAGCGGTTAAAGAATCCTTAAAAAAGTACAACATTTCAGTGATAGCAGAAAGTGAATTTGATAAATATTTAAAATACATAGATGATCCAAAAATCAATTGGCAAGATGTTATAGAGGGAAATCCACATTTAAAAAGCCTTGTTGGCGATATAAATGGTCTTAAAAATAAATTACATCAGAATGATCCTGAAATAATAAAATTAATAGAAGAAGCATTAGGAGATTTAAAAATTGTTCATCCTAATATAGAGGATTGGCTTAGTGAAATACTGAAAAATTTAAGTGATCAAGGTATAAAATATATGACCATATATTGGGATGAATTTACTCCTCTTTTAGAGCTTTCTCAAAGCCCTGCACTGCTTAATATTCTTCAAAATATAGCAGAAAAAAGTTTCAATGAAAATATATTTCTTTTTATAATATCTCACAGACACCCTCAACAAACTCAAATTGAAAAAGAAGATCAAGAAAAAGTATTAGGAAGATTTTTAAGCATAAACTACTTTATGGAAAATATTACCACGTTCCATATAGTTTCGAAAACTATAGACAAAAAGAGAGAGGAAGATTGGAAAAAAATCAGAGATAATATTTATAACACGTATCCTGGATTAAATAAAGTATTAAATAAGCTCGTACCAGACAATACAGAGACCGCAAAAGTATTAAAAGATTTATTTCCTATCCATCCATACACAGCTCAACTTGCGGTAGGAATTTCAAGATACATAGGATCCACAGAAAGAAGCATCTTTAGCTTCTTATATGATGAAGAAAAAGGTTTTATAAATTTCATAAAGAATTACCCAGATAAAAATAATGTATACCTCTTGACAGCAGATAAACTGTGGGATTACTTCATAGATGATTTAAAAAGAAGACAAGATGATAAAATAGGAAATATTTTATCAAAATATTATTCTTATCATGATTCTTTAAAAAATAAAGGTGAAGAATATCTGACCATCTTCAAAGGCATACTAATTCTAAATCTTCTACAATCAATAATTACTTTAACTGACGAATCATCTTTATTCATACCCAAACGAGAAAACATAGAAGACATGTTTTTAGGAACCCACTATAGAGACCACATAGATCAAGTTTTAGATTATATCGACAAAAATATAATTCCTAAAACCCCAGATGGATTATATCGAATATTCCAAACTCCTCTCCCAGAAGAAGAATTAAGTAGGGAAAAAGAATCTGCAAGAAGAGAATTTGAAGATATAACTAAATTAATAAATGATGATACTAAAAACTCTCTGTTAGATACCATTAAAAACAACCTTTTAAGAGAACCGAATCTAAATATATACTGGGCAGGACTTTCTGAAAATGAGATCTTAAGAAAAATAGACAGAGATTATAGAAATTCATATGAAATAAATATTGCTCTTTTCCTCCCAAAAATCAATGAGGAAATATCAATAATCAAAAAAAATATAAGGAAGATAATAAATGGAAATCCAAAAGCTCGAAATATAGTATTTGTAGTATCAAATAGGGAATTTGGAGAGCAAGACTATGAGAGATTATTAGAGTATATCGCAAGGAAAAAAGTAGCTTATAAACACTCTTTTAATGAAGAAGCCCAAAACAACGAAAAATATATAGATAAATTGATCAATATATGGATTGAAAAAGTTGAGAAAGATTTTGTTAACATATTATTTAGGGATAAAGAAGAAAAGATAACTTTCTCATCAATAGCAGATAAAATCAATAAGGATTATTCAAAAGAAATATTTACCTCAGAATTAGAAAATATCGAAGGTTTAACTAAAAATAGAAATCTTTGGACATTTAGAAATTCAATAAAATACGCTAAAACATTTCTTACAGTTGAGAATAGAAAGCAATTAGAAGATGAATTAAAAACCGCTTTAGATAAGCCAATATTAGAAATATTAAAATCTAAAAGTGGTGAGTATATTGTTAACAGCAATTTCGAATTTTACAACAATATAGATCCAGATCACCCAACCTTTAAGATTTTCAAAGAGGTAGAAAACAGAATAAAAGAACATGCTGGTAAAACCTTCAACTTAGGTGAATTATTAGAATTTTTAAAAGAACCTCCATATGGTATTTATCCTAATATAATACATTATGCCTTATTAGGATTCGTTTTAAGACCACATACAAATAAATTATATGAGACAGGAACAGGCAAAAAAGTAAACCCAACAGTTATGGAAGATAAAATCAAAGATATTTTTGAATATTTTACTAAGGGGAAAGAAAAAGAAAAGTTAGAAGTAAGGCTTGGAACTCAAAATGAGTTAGAACTTACTGAAATTTTAAAAGATATTTTTGGATTAAAGGAGGCTGAAAATCTAAATAAAGCGAAGTGGGAAATAAGAAATTGGATTAAAGAAGTAAATCTACCTATTTGGAGTTTAAAATATTTACCACAACAAAACGAAGGTGTAACAATAGCTATTAAAACAATTGAATATTTAAGTAAAAGTATCGATAAAGAATTAAGCGAAGAGAATGTTATAAAATATCTTCAATTATTTAAGAATGTAAAAACTGATTTAAAACTAATTTTGAAGAAAGAAAAAGTAAAAGAAGGATTTAAGAATTGGTTATTAACTCAGCAAAAAGAGGTAAAAATTAATGAAGAAGAAATAGAAGAAGTAATAGATTACCTATATAAGCACATGCAAGAGGAAGTTGCGTTATGGGATGAAAAAAATGTACTTTTAAAATTGAAGGACTGGGCGAAAGAGAAAGACAAAGAGAGATATAAAATTGAATTTATAAACAATTTATGTAATATATTTAATCTGCAGAAAAGAGATAATATTCAAGAGCTAAGGGAAGATATCAAGAATTATATAAATAACAATTTAAGATATCCCTTGTGGAGCATAAAGTATGTTTTAAAACTTGATGAAATAAACCACATAATCAATTTCTTGGAAGAGTTTATAAGAAGTAATAAAGATCCATCTCAAGAAGATATAATAAACTTCTCTAATTTACTTCCTACATGTGAAAAAATCTTGTATTTAAATCTTAATCCAGAAACAGCGGAAAAAGGCATCCAGGAATTACTAAAAACAAATAGTAAAAAATTATTAGATAATAATGAAATTAATGACTTTTTAGATTTTACAAGGGAAAATCTAAAAAAGGATATTTACTTATGGGAAGAAAAAGATTTAAAAAATTCTCTTACTTTGTATGAATTTCTAAAACTAATAGCAGAGCTCTTTAATATAGATAAAAATTACATAAAGATACCAGATGATCTAAAAATAAAAATAAAAAATCAAGTTACGAATAAGATATATCCCTTCTGGGCCGTTGGATTAATAGATGATAATGAAGTTAAGAAAACAACCGAGGAACTATCATATTATATAACATCAGATAAAAACTATTCATTAACCGACATAGAAAGTTTATATCAAATGCTTGAAAATAATAAAGAAAAAATTAAATCCATTTGGGAATCCACTCAGATAGAAAAATTATATAAAGAATGGTTGAGAGAGATTTTAAAAACCACGGAAGATGTATCTAAAATAGTAAGTGAGATTAAAGCCAAAATACGAAACGAAGATTACTACTGGAAAAAGACTGTCGTAGAAAATCTAATTCTGAAAGAAAAAGAAAATCTCATAAGAATATTGAACAAAGAGAAAAAGGAAAAAATAGCACAAAAGATAAAAAATACTAATAGAGACTTAAGAGAAATATTAGTAAAACTCATAGATAAATATCCCCAAATTATTTCTGATCTGGAGGAACTTCTTTAAATGGACAATATAAATGACTTGTTAAGAACAATTGAGAAAGATAGGAAAACATCGAGTATAACTTATAATAGATTTCCTGTAAGGTTTATATTGTTAAATAATTACTGGGATCTAAAAAATCTTATAAATGCGCTACGATCTATTTTAGATATAGATTTCTTACATTTAACAGATTTTGATATATTTAAATATTATAACGATGCATGGATCACCATATATGATATAATAAATTTAATAAATAATCTTAATCCCCAAAAAGATTATCTTCTCTTATCGATATCAGAATATTGCAGGTTTCTCTCTGATGATAGCTTTTACTCTCTTTTAAGTAGTATTATGAGTATAGAAAACACTCAAAATAACCTTGAAAGAAGAATATATATACCATTAATAGGAATAAAAAATAAATTTGAAAAGATCTTTTTTGATAAATATCCAAGAAGAAGAGAGATAATACCTTTTTGGATATTAGAAGGGAAAAGAGAAAAATACAATTTATATTTCATTAACTTTTTAGATAAAGCAGAAACTCAAGACACACTTATTATCGAAAATTCAAAAGACTTTCTAAATATATGGGAAAAGAATTTAAATAACTATCTTAATATTGTATGTCTTTCTAAAACATTAAATTTATACTCTGACCATGTAATAAGTGATGATATATTTGATGTTTACAAAATTAAAAATTATAAAGAATACTTAAACCATCTATTTTACATTAATATCCCCATAGAATACAAAGAAGAAGAGAAAGACAATTGGGAAATATTATGTAAAACACTACAAAATAAAAAATTCACAAACTTTTATGAATTAACAGAAGATCTTCTAAATGTTAAAAAGATCAATATAACAGACCTATTAAAGCTTTGGGTTAAAAATGATAAGTTCCATTTATGGCTTCTAAAGAATTATATAATAAACAAGGAAGAATACAAAGAAACTTATGCATCAAGAGTTCTTAAATCCATAGAAAGCTACGAAATAAAAGAAATTTTAAGTAAATATTACACCCTCATCTTTGAAGATTCAAAACCTAAAAATGATATTTTAGAAGAAAGAAGTAATACCCTCAAAAATCTATTAAAAGAAGATATAAATAATATAGAGCCTATAATCTTAGAAATTGATAAAATTCTCAAAGAAAAAAGTAATATTTTACCTCCAGACAAGTTTAAAATCTATTTAACTGGAACCACATATTTCGAAAAATCATGGATTATGCAAAATTACGATAAAGTAGAAAACTTAAAAGAACTATATCCTGAACTTTACTATTACTTAGAAAAAGATGTTAAAATTGTGAATTTAAAACCAGACCAAAATTGGATTTTAGATTACTTTAAAGAATACCATATCTCGAGATTAAAAAATAAGCCTACAGAAAGACTATTAGAAATTCTTAATGAAAAAAATAGAAATGAAGATACTTTTTACGAATGGTATCATTCCTTTCCTAAAGTTAATAATTACAAAATAAAAGATGAATATGAAAAATTATGGATTGATGCTTTATCCTTAGAATTTCTACCTTTAATAGCAGGAATATTAGAAGAAAAAGGATACAAAATAGAAGCTCATATAGTAGTATCTAATCTCCCTACAATAACAGAGATAAATAAATTTGAAGTAATTGAAAGAATAGATACTCTAGATAAATTTATCCACGAAAAAAAAGATCCAAATATATATCCAGGACTGATTAAAGAGATGGAAATAATAAAGAATATAATAAAAAACAAACTTCTAACTGGAAGTGATAATTTTGTTATATTATCAGATCATGGATTTACTGCCTTTTCCAATAAAGTTTTACAAAATCAGAAACTTCCAGAACTTAAGGTAAAAGAAAATGAGCCAAGGTATGCTGTATTAGAGAAAGATATAGCTCTTAAAGCGAAAGAAGATATAATGTTTATGACCATGATGATAAAAAATATGTTATAGCATTAAAATACACCTCTTTTTCCTATCCTCAATCTCTTGAAACACATGGAGGTGCAACTCCAGAAGAAGTGTTAGTACCTATTATTTATGTGACAAAATCAAAAGTAAAGGAAAAAATACCATCTTATAAAATTGATATACCAGATAAAGAAGTTAGTATTAGAAATCCTCTTCTAATTTTCTACATCACTCCGTTTATAGAAGATGTCGTAGTTAAATACAAAGGTGAAAAGTTTGAACCCATATATTCAGAAGAAAAAAAGTGTTATACAATTAATTTAAGTAAACTCAAACCTGGTACCTATGAATTAACTTTTCATATAAGAGGTTATGAGGAAAAACATAAAATTATAATAAAAGGAGGCATACAAGAAAAAGAGTTATTATGAACAAACTCAGTAATTTAGATGAAAAAATTAAAAAAGTTTTTCCTGATGTATCCCTCTTAAAAATTAAAGAGAATTATAGCGTTTTTAATGGTAAAAATCTTCCATCTTTTATTAAAGATTGGCTTATTAGAAAGTTTTCTGATGATGAAGGAAAGGTATATAAAGAAGAAATAATAGACTTCATTGATAAACATATTCCCCAAAAAGAATCAGCCAAAAAACTTAAAGGTACTCTCATGTATAATAAAGAATCTATAGATATATTAACAAGAGTATCAATAGAACCTGACATTAAAAAAGGAATTTTCAAATTCTCCATTCCTGACCTTGAAATAAAAGATTACGAAGGAAAAGTTATGGAACATGTCATTGAAAAACATCCAGAATTGAAAGGTGGAGAAATTTGGGGAGTTTTTACTCTTAGATATATAGCAGATACGAAAGAAAACTTTATCGCCATAATAGGATATAAGCCTTTTAAACCTTATGACATAGACTTAGAATACTTTAAGGAAGGAAGAAAAGAATTTGCTCTTGAAGAATGGGTAGATTTATTAATAAGATCTATGGAATATAATCCTATTGGATTTGCTAGTTTTGAACAAAAGTTACAATTTATATCAAGACTCCTTGTCTTTGTAGAGCCAAGATTAAATATGATCGAACTTGCCCCAAAAGGAACAGGAAAATCATATATTTTTAATAATCTTAGTAAGTATGGATGGTGTGTAAGTGGAGGAAAGGTAACAAGAGCAAAAATGTTTTACGATATGGGAAAAAATATTCCTGGATTCATAACAAGATATGATTTTGTAGCTTTTGATGAAGCACAAACCATAGAATTCTCAAACGATGAAGAAATGAGAGCTGCATTAAAAAGTTACTTAGAATTGGGCAAATTTACTATTGGAAACTACCACGGAGAATCAACAGCTGGATTTATACTTCTTGGTAATATTCAACTAGATAGCAATTTAAATCCTATAAATCCCATTTATTTTAAAGATTTACCAGAATCTTTTCATGAATCAGCCTTATTTGATAGGTTTCACGGTTTTATAGAGGGCTGGAGACTTCCAAGAATTAGAGAGGACTTAAAAATAAGTGGATATGCATTAAATGTTGAGTATTTCACAGAAATATTGCATAGTCTAAGAGATCGCTCAGAATACTCTTCTATTGTAGACGATATGTTAGAAATACCTCCTAAAGCTGATACAAGAGATACTACCGCCATAAAGAAATTAGCCACAGGTTATCTGAAATTATTATTTCCTCATGTAAAAGATCCAAGTGACATTGATAAAGATGACTTTGAAATTTTTTGCTTAAAACCTGCTCTTGAAAAAAGAGGCATAATAAGAAAACAACTACACTTGATGGATCCTGAATATAAAGAGGAACTACCTGATATAAAGGTGAAGAAGTAAAATGATGGACTCAGATTTTTGGGAACTCGAAAATCTGTTAAGTGAAATAGATGAATTTCTAAACAAATATGAAGAAAATAAAGAAGAAATTCAAGAAATTATATTGTCTTTCATAGAAAGAATAGAAAAAACCAATAAAGAGCTTATGAATATTTCAAAAAAATTAGAATCTACTGCTTTAAAGCTAAAAAATCTTGTTAATAACTCCCAATCACCTTCTAAATATGAAGAAAAAGGTAATAGAATTAAAGGTGAAATAACTCCCAAAGCTTTTTTTAGGCTCCATATACTTCTCACATTATATGAATTAGGAGGTAAAGCCCCCGCCTTAGAGGTCCATAAAAAATTAGAAAAAAAATTAAATGATCTATTAACCCAAAAGGATAAAGAACTATTACCCTCAGGAACTGTAAGATGGATTAAAAATGTAGATTGGTGTAGACTGATATTAGTACATGAAGGCTTGATGAAAAGAGATTCTCCTCGTGGTATATGGGAACTTTCTGAGAAAGGATATAAATATATAAAAAAATATTTGAAGAAATCAATGGACGAGAATGATTTATACTTAGAAAGCCTATTAGATGAGATTAATAACTTTTTAAAAAGCAAAGAGCAAGAAGAAGCACAAACAAAACCCCAACAAGTTTTCCCTAAGAAAAGTAAATTTAAACTTAAAGAACACAAAGATGATCTTGAGGAGATTCATTTTAAAGACCCCTCAAAATATGAATTACTCTCTCCTATTCAAGAAAAAGAATTATTTAAAAGAGTTGAACAAGGAGATAAAGAAGCAAAAGAAAAGTTAATACTGTCCAATCTCAAATTAGTATATTCTATTGCAAAAAGATATAAAGGAAGAGGTTTAGAATTCTCAGACTTAATACAAGAAGGATGCATAGGTCTCATAAACGCTGTTGAAAAATTTGATTGGAGAAAAGGTTATAAATTCTCTACTTACGCAACGTGGTGGATAAAACAAGCAATTACAAGGGCTATTGCAGAAAAGGGTGGAACAATTTATGTTCCTATCCATCTTCAAGAAAAGATAAATTATATTAAAAGATGTAGAAAAATACTTATGGAAAAGTTAAATAGAGAACCAACTATCCACGAATTATCAACATACTCAGGATATAGTAGAGATTCATTAAAGTCTCTCATGGATTGTAATTTTACAACTATTCCATACGATGTTCAAATAGAGAATCTTTCAGAGGAGGAATTTGAGAGTATCTATCCCTTAATAGACCAAAACGAAGATTTTACATTAACTATAGATGACATTTTACCTAATAACGACCAAAATTATGACCTCTTCTCCCAAATGGAAATAACATTTATAAAAAAGATTATAGATGAGTTATTAAATACTCTATCAGAAAGAGAAAGAGAAATTATATACCTAAGATTTGGCTTTAAAGATGGAACTCCCAAAACCCTCGAAGAAATAGGTAAAATATTTGGAATAACAAGAGAAAGGGTAAGACAGATAGAGGCAAAAATTATAAAGAAATTTAAGCATCCTTCAAAAAGAAAATATCTAAAATAGGGTAGCAAGTTTAAACTACTTGCTACCCTATAATCTTTTTTACCAAACTATCTTTACAAAGGCTGTTTTCCCTTCTTGAGCCACATAATCCCTTAAAACATTAGAAAATCTTATCATCATTTTATCTCTGTTTTTCATTGTTAACTTCTTCAAAAATGGATATGGCTTTAAATTTACATATACTCCTTGCAATTCTATACTCACGTCTCTCTTCAGATCATTTATAAGCATTACTTCAATAGACAAATCATTTATTTCAATTGATTGATAGAATTTATTAAAAATACTACTGTTTAGCCCTTCAAAAAGAGAATTGTTGAAGTTAACATATAGATTATCATCCTTAAAAGAAAATGATATTACCCTATCCTCTACTTCTTCACCTTTTGTAAGGGGAATTTCAATATCTGCCACATAAAAGCTTTGAAGATTATTCTCTTCATACCTTACATTTTCTACATTATCAAAATACTCTTCTAATACACTGGTAATTTCATCCTTATTTTCCTTGAAAGTATCCTTAGAGACAATTTCAAGTCTCAACAATGAATTAACCCAAATCATATCAGTTTTACTATCATTAACAAAATCATATAGGTCACTAAGATAAATATCTGAAGAGATGTCCAACTTACAGCCTGATAATGTGATAAAAAGACATATAATCAAAGAAACCATTATTAGCTTTTTCAATAAACCCACCCCCTAATTAATTTTTTTATTATACTCCTACATCACTTCTATACTAAATATAAAACTATATGTAATTGTTTTTGCTGAATCCTTTATATATACAGGAATCTTTATTCCTACATTATAAATTCCCCTCTTAAATTCAGAATATATTTCTCCTTCTATAGAATAATAATAACTGCCCAAATAGCTATCATATTCATATTCCAAAAGGTCATAAGGAATCATATATGCTTTAACTTTCCCATAAGGAAGAATATTACTTACATAAAAAGGATTGTAACATGTATAGTAATAAACATCATCTGGGTTAAAACACGCTAAGTAAGTAGATTTTCCTGATGAGTAAGTAAAGGTTGCGTTACGCCAATTAATTTGCAATTCACTGCTTATCTTATTCTCCAATTCATAATATATCTTGTTTTCGTAAAATACAAAGCTTATTTTTATCAAATCATCCTCAAAATAAAGATTTTCAGACTCCACCGGATAAAGCATCTTTACCTTTGCATGGGGCAACAAACTACATCCTGACAAAATAGCTAAAAGTAAGAATAATATAAATATTATTAAATATTTCTTCATTTTACATCACCTCCTGTAATTAATAATAACCAGTCAAAGGGTCAAAACCTGACCTTATAGAAAAATGTAAAAAAGAATTTAATTATGGAAAATGAAAGATTAATTTCTGTTTTTTAAAAGTCAAATTTTTATTTTTTATGTTAAAATGAACTTAATAAATTTTGGGTTTTACAAAGCATCTATGGATATAAATGGTCCAGTAAATAATATTATATAGATGAATTTGGAATAAATATCTCAGATGTTAATGGAATTCAGATTTTAAACTCTCAGATAAGCTATTGTGGATTTGGATGTATTGGAGGACCTGAAGGTCAGGAGGGTGGTTGGCAAAATGTTCTAATAAATAGATGCATTCTTTCTTATAGTGGCCATTATTATCAAGGAAAAAGGGGACCAGGTCCTTATGATAGACCAGACGGATTTGGTATTGAAACCTCTAATGGACCTATAGAAATAGCAAATACCTTAGTTGAGCATAATAGAGGCGACGGTATTGACTCTAAAGCTGAAAATACTTATATACATCACTGTATTGTAGCTAATAATTCATGTGATGGTATAAAATTGTGGGGCGATAATAGTAAAATAGAAAATACTCTCATATATGGAAGAGGAGATGGAAAAAGAGAAATTACCCCATGGTCAGCTATTGTAATATCTACTGAAAAAAGCAATTCTTCATTTTTAATAATTAATGTTACTGTTGATGACGAAATTGGTAATAACTATCTTATGTATGTTCAATATGACTACCCTGACATACCAATTATTCTAACAATGAAAAACAATATATTAAGCGCAAGGGGTCCAAATTCCCCAATTTTCTTAGGAAATTCTGTTAAATTTAAAATAGAAAACAATCTATTTTATATGCCAAAACATCCTGAAAGAGTTATTGAGCATTTAAATAAAACATATGGGGCAAAAGAGGTTAATAACATAGGAAAAGGCAATTTATACGGTGATCCATTATTTATTAAAACTGCATTTGGAAATTTAGGTGACTATCACCTAAAAGATGGAAGTCCTGCAATTGATAATGGCACATTAGATGGTGCTCCTACTACTGATTTAGATAATAAACCTCGTCCTATTGGTAAGGGCGTTGATATGGGTGCCTATGAAAAATGATTAATAATTTTTTGAATTTTTTACTTTTTCTTGTTTTTGAAATTTTTTTATTATAAAATAATATATATTTAAATTTTAGGAGGAAAAATGTCCAAAAAATATTTTGTATTTCCATTATTAATAATTCTTTTGCTGACCTTTTCTTTTAGCCAAACTAATCTTTCATATGCAAAATTAGAAGGAAACATATATCATAAAGATGATGGAAAACCAATTGAAGGAGCAATAATAAGAATATTAGGAACAGATTGCATAGGTATTAGCGATGAGGATGGTAGATATGTAATAAAAAATATTCCGATAGTTGGAGAACAAGAAACTTTTACAATAGATGTTTATGAACCCAATTTGAAATCTATAGTCCTGAGAAGACCAGTAATTCTTAAAGCTGGAACAAATCAAATAGATTTTAGTATTTCTTTATCAGAGTTATTTAAAAAATACTTTGGAAATTTTGATCAAGAATTCCCCTTTTCTATAAAGCTAACTAATGATTCATGTTATTTAATATCTGGAAAACTAACTCCCATAAATTCAAATAAAAGCTATTTATATTTATTGAAGGTAGATAAGTATGGCAGAAAAGTTTGGGGAAGAACATATTCTATTGGTGAAGATCTGCTTAATGCATATGTAGATATAAATGACAATGAATATATAGTAACTGCAACAGCAATAAACAAAGATAAAGGCCATGATATATATCTTTTAAAATTAGATAGTAATGGAAAAATTATATGGGAAAAGAATTATGGAAGATCTGATTGGGATGAAATGATAAAGAACTTTATTATAACCAAGGAGAGAGAAATTGTAGCTGTAGGACTTGTAAGGATAAGAAACAAAGAATCAATAAAGAGTGATAATTACATAGTTAAATTTAACAAAAATGGTGAAAAAATATGGGATAAAGTCTATGGAGATAAAGGTGAGGATTATTTTGAAAAAGTCATTCAAGCATCAAATGGAGACTACATAATTGTTGGGTCAACTACACCAGCAGATAAACCATCTTATGCTACCTATTATAGAATAGATAGAAACAGCAATTTAATATGGAACAAAGAAATTAAAAGTGAGGGACCTGTTTATGGAAAGGCTCTAATTGCAGGTCCACAAGGTTATGTAATAGTTGGCAATGAGTATAAAAATTTACAACAAGGAATTTTCTTAGTATACATTAACGATAAGGGAGATGTATTAATTAGGAAAAATTATTCCAAAAAGGGAAGAGATACTTATGTTACTTCTATAGCAAAAAATTCTAAAAACTATATATTGGCAGGATATGTAAATGAAAACAAAATTAATAATTCCTACATCCTTAAGTTAGATTTAAATTGGAATTTTGTTGGAGAAATTGTGGAAAGAAAAGATTTTAATAATTTTATAACTGATGTTATAAGTGAGAAAGATATTTACTTTATATTTTTAGGATATTTAATACAAGACCAAAATATGGACATTTATCTATATAAGATTTCTTTATAATTATAAAATACTTTTAAGCCAAGATTTAAAATTATACAAGTCTCTTTTTATAAGATCCCAGTTCCTGAGGAGATTATCTTTTAAAAGATTAATCTTCTCAGGGACAATCTCGTAAGTATATGCATGTCTAAATATATGTCTAAAAACTCTAAGCTTATCAAGAACAGCATAGCTTTCTTTTGATAAAATTTTGGGTCTAATTCCATAAATCTCAACAGTCATTCTCTTTAGAAGTTCTTTATGATAATATTCAAAGTTTTCTATTTCATTTTCAAAGGTTTTGGCTATCTCTCTAAATAAATCCTCAAAAGCATTATAAAGGTTATGTAGATTGTATGCCAAGTAAATAGTCTTTTGTTTTCTTTCCAGCACTGTTTAGTATCCTAAAAGTAAACTAATTTTCTCCTTTTTCATTTTATTCTCAATCCATGCTTATAGATTTCTTCTTTAAATTTACAATATTCAAGTTCCACAAGATCAATTTTTCTTCCTATAATATCCTCTAAATCGGAAAAAATCCTAAAATAATTCTCGTTTAATCCTTCAACAGCTATATCCACATCAGATGAATCGTAAAAATAATCCTCCATAAGTATGGAGCCAAATAGATAAACTTTTTTTACTTCTTTATCTCCGAAATAATCTCTGAGTTTTGGAATAATCTCCTTTAATAGCTTTTTCCTCTTTAGCTCTCTTTCTTCTTTTTCTCTTAGAATTTTTTCTTTCCAAATAGATATGTCAAACATGATTTAGTATAATAAATTTAACTGCTCTATGGATTATATATTAAAGTTGAATATGAGGGGGAGATAAACATATCTCCCCCATTTTAAATTTACTAACTATTAAAATTCGAGAGCCACATCATAAATTTCTAATTCATCATAGGTTCCCATTAAAGAACGCGCTCCATAGGGCCAATAATTTTGAAATGGATTATGTCCTATAAAGAATAGCTGTTCATTATTTAAGGCAGTATTATAGTTTGCCTCTGCAATGAGCTCATCATCAAGATAGAGTTTTATTTTTTCTTGAGTTTGACTCCATGTAAAGGCAATTTTATAAAATTTATCTGGAGAAAGAGTATAAATAGGATCTGTGTATGCATATGACCAGCCATAACCACTCCATGTACCTGACCAAAAATTATTGTGATTTTCCCCGTCACACCAAGCAGCAATAAAAAATGCACCAGAAAATGCATCTAACCAACCTACAGTATCAATCAAAAAACCACCCTTGTGACTTTCTAAATTTTGATAAAACTCATACATATTGCTGTCTGGTTTAAAGTAAAACATTATGGTTCCTTCTGTTGGGTTAATATAGGAAGTACTGTAACATATATAACTATTTAGAGCATCAAGATGTACTCCATCACCAACCACCCCTTGTGTAAAGGTAATACCCCTTACTGATGATATAGTCTCTTGATAGTAAGGACTTGTATATTGAGATTCATTATTTGTTTTATTATTTTCAAAACTATCCTTAAAGACAGGAATTATTGTCCCTTCACTTACTGTTGTGAAGCTCCATATAGGTCCAGATTTTACTCCACCTTTACCATCTTTTGCCACTATCTTCCAATAGTAAGTAGTGTTATAATTGAGATTTTCCACAGTATAAGTTGTAGAAGTATAGTTTTCTTCTCTAAGTTGTGGGGTTTCTGTATCTCCAAAGTATATGTCATATTTTAAACTATCTCCATCTGGATCACTACATGTCCAAGAAAGAGTAACTGTAATTGGAACATTAGTTGCATTATCTTGTGGATTTGGATTTGAAGGAGCAAGAGGTGGCTGATTTGAAACTGCAGGTTTAGTCACACAACCACCTGCTATAAAAAGGAGTATAAAAATAATCCCAAAAAGCTTTAATATAGAGGTTTTCATTAGGATCTCCTCCCTTTCAAATAAATTAGAGATTAAAAAGTTATAGTTTTAAGGGGCCCAACTATAAATTTTTAATCTCTAATTATATTTTATCTTTAATACATTAATTAGCAAAGTGATATAGATCACACTTTTTTGAGATAATTTTTAAAGTTAATTATTAAAAATTATAAAATTAATATTGACAAAATCTAAAATTTATTTTTAAAATTATTAATAATAAAGGCCAAAATTGGAGGAAATTTTTATAAAAAGAAAACAATTTAAAAATAAAACTTTACATATAGTAAAGAAAAATATAACACTTCTTATTATTACTTTAGTTCTTTCTATTATTGTTTCCTTCACAAACATATATCTCATTAGCCTTGAAAAGAATATTGTAAACGCTATTTTGCTGAAAAATAAAGACCTTTTTATAGAGATATTTACAATGATTTTGTCAATAATGTTAGCGAAAATATTTTTAGAGTACTTTAAAGCATATCTTTTAGGAAAATTCTCTGAAAATGTATTAAGAGATATAAGAAATGATATAGGTAAGAAGTTAATAAATATGAATATTAGTTATATAGAGAAAAATACTACTGGTGATTATATATCAAGACTTTCAAATGACCTCTCCCTTATTCAAGGCTTTTTAAGTAACTCCTTAAACGACCTCTTATATCATCCTATTACTTTTATTCTCGGTATTATTCTTGCTATATCTATAAATTGGAAATTGACTTTATTTTGTTTTGCCATAATTCCTATATCTATAATCCTTGCCTTAATTATAAGTAAACCAGTAGAGAAATATACAAAAAGACAACAAGAAGCTCTTAGCGATGTAAACTCTGTTGCTCAAGATTCGATTTCTGGCATAACCTTGGTAAAAGTTTTTAATTTAGAAAAGGAACTTTTTAATAAATACGAAAAGGAATTGATAAAGTCTTTTAAATCAGGACTTAATTCAGCCGGATTTGAAGTCCTTTCTGAACCAATTAAAATAATGATACAGATTATACCTTTTGTACTTATGTTCTTTTATGGAGGAAATTTAGTCCTTAAAGGAGAATTAACCCTTGGAGGAATTATTGCCTTTATAGAGCTTATTAATGTATTTTTAGCTCCTATGAATGTGCTTCCTAATGTAATAAATTCCTATAGGAAGGCAAAATCTTCTTCAGAAAGAATAGAGGAATTATTAAATCAAGAAGATGAAAAAGGGAGAGATGTAAAAGAAGAAAAAGTAAGTAATTACGATATAGAATTTGAAAATATATATTTTTCATATGATGAAAAAGAAATATTAAAAGGTATAAGTTTTAAAGTAAAAAGAGGAGAAAAGGTGGCTATTGTAGGAGAAAGTGGTAGTGGCAAATCAACCATTATTAAACTTATACTTGGTCTATACAAACCTCAAAAAGGGAAAATAAAAATTTTTGGGGTAGATATAAAGGATTGGGATCTATCAGCTTTAAGAGAAAAAATTTCTGTTGCTAATCAAGATATATACCTATTTCCTGAAAGTATTAAGGAAAATATTAGATATGGTAATTATAATGCAAAGGATGAAGATATCATTTCTGCTACCAAAAATAGTCTTGCCTATGACTTTATTATAGAGAATATAGGTTTTGAGAGAGATTGGAGAAAGAGGAATTTTAATATCGGGTAGAGAAAGGCAAAGAATTGCCATTGCAAGAGCTCTACTTAAAAAGGATGCAAGACTTTTTATTCTTGATGAAGCCACATTAGCCTTAGACACAGAAACAGAACACACCTTACAAAATATATTGAAAGAGGAGTTAAAAGATAAAACTGTTTTAATCATTGCTCACCGATTTTCATCCATAAAAATAGCAGAAAGAATAATAGTCCTTGATGATGGGAAAATTATAGAAGAAGGTACCCATGAAGAACTCATATCTCTTAATGGTAAATATAAGGAACTTTGGGAAAAAGGATTTAAAGAAAGTAATGACCAAGATATGTTAGATATGCAAAGTTAATTTTAAATTATGCACTCTATCTTTTCATATTCTCCATCTCTTAAATAAAGAGAGTATGGATACTCAAGTACTTCTTTACTTATCTCTTCTTTTTCTCCATTTCTTTTATACAATATATATTTCTTTACTTTTATATCCTTACCCAACAAGTCTTTTCTTTCTTGATTTATAAAATATATGAGAGTATTAAAGAATTTTATTACAAAAGTATTTTTGGGTACAAATATCTTTTCCTCGTTTCCATTTCCAAAATATGTTACCTCTTCATCATCTGTTGTAAATAAAAAGCTAGGAATTGAGGGTTCTGGTTTAAAACAAAGTCTATTATTTTCATCAAGATAAAAGGGATTTCCTCCTAATGTCATAAGAATAAGCATGTTATAAAATTCCGCTGTACTTCCAGAAAGTCTCGCTGAAAAACCAGCACCATGCAAATTTTCATCAGGATTTGCACTACTCACAATAAAAGAGACATTTTCAAATATGCTCCTTTTATATACTTCAGGGCTCATAAATGGTACAAGACACTTTTTCATATCCTCATAGTAGGTATCAAATTCTTTTGATCTTAAAATCTCTAAAAGATATTTGTACTCAAGATGGAGAAATACACTCTCATTTTCAAGCCATCCAGGTAGAAAGGCCTTTATTCTTCCAATTTCCAATGGGGCATCTTTCAATGATTCATTCACTTTATACATCTTCAATTTCTTATCATAGAGATCACTTTCTTTTATTCTCTTAATTATTTCCTTCTTTTTATTAGGGTCTTTCTCTACTTTTAGATAATGCACCTGACCTTCAAGAAAGAGAGGTAACTCATTTCTTTCAAATCTTTTAGGCTTTATTACCTTCTTCCCCTCTTTTTCTAATATTTCATAATCTATTAGATCATAATAGAAATATGTATGGTACAATCCTTTATCTTTAATAAATGCTTTCTCAATTCCTATATCTATTTTCTCTAAAAAAACTTTTATCCTGTCAACAACATCAGATAGCTTTACTGTTATCTCATCTCCACTTATCCCCAATCTTGTTCTTTCTCTATAAAACTCTCTTAATTTTGAGCTTTCATCCCAGAAATTAAAATTAGAAATTTCCCCTATTAGATTTTTCTTTGTAATTTCAAAAAGACCATTAATCAAATCCATGACTTCAATTGGAATTTTTATCTCTCTATCTGATAGACGATATTTATCTATCCATCTTATTAATAAAAGAATTAACCTTTTAAGTTCAAAAGTCTCATTTACAGAAGATCCAAAAAGTCCAGGAAGCCCATTTAAAGCATCATTCCAACCTGGTTTTCCAGCCTCCATCTCTATTCCCACATTATCAGGATCAAGAGTTGAATATTTTACTACTGCAAGGGTGATCAACTTAGAGATCAAGTTAGTATAATATATATCCCCTTTACCATATTTTGTCCTTACTTTATTGGGTTCTATCTTCCTGGATTTTATGAGTTTTTCTTTTTCTTCATCCCTTTTTAGTGATCTATACTGTCTTACACCTTTATCTGTTAAAACATACCTTTCCTCTCTTGGTAAAACAATTTCTGAATTATCATAATAGGTAAAGATATTTAAATCCAAAAGTAGATTAGCCATTTTATCTGGAAAAACAGACTCATAACTTTCTATAAGATCTAAATTGTAGAACCAATGATCAACCCAATATCCTTCTCCATGTTCTGCATCTTCAATCTTTTTAGAATTTGTAAGAAGAAATGATATAAACTCTATTAAATCCCCCTTTTTCAATCTATATTTGTATTTTTCAAGAATCCTTATAACATCATAAGGAATAAAAGGCCTTTTTAAGATCTCATAAAGCTCCTTTTCTATATCTTCATCTAACCAGTCTTTTAATTGATCTAATTTTTCCTCAGATAACAAGTATTTAATTCCTTTAATCACAAGAGGATTATATCCATCCAGTTGAATAAGATTTACAAAATACCATATATTAAAATAGTCTACACTTGGATTGAAATATATATCATTTCTTCTATTTTGATTTATATCTCTATAATTGGCATTACCTTGAGAAAAATAATTAGCTTCAAGTCTAAAAAAGTTATAATCTCTCTCCAAATCTCCATGTTTTCTTGAGAAAAGATAAATTATATCTTTCTTACCCCCATAATCCAAAGTAACAGGAAGACCACCCCTTAATATATTGTCAAGAAAATTCTGTTTAGCATAAGAATTAAATTCTTTTGAAGAACTATAAACAAAGGAATTATCAATAATACTTCTTATAAGTATCTCATTCTCTTCTGCTTTTCTTTCAATAAACTCTTTTTTAGAATATCCATTAATAATGGAATTCAATCTCTCTACAGAGTCAGATCTTCCTATAATAGAGATAATACTCTTTTCCTCATAAGGCGAAAGAGAAATTTGAGAATAAGAAAAAGCTGAGGGGGTCCTATCACCATAAAACAAGGTATTAATCTTAAAATCTTCCTTTGCAAAATTAAATGGATATGAAAAATCATCAGCTGGATAGAATATTAAAGACGGCTCTACAATTATAGGAAGAAGTTTATTATCTTCTACAAAGGAAAAGTAAAAATGCCCATTTTTTATAATCTCAACTTCAGTTACATCTTGAAAGGTTGTATATAACCTATAAAAAGGAGCATTATTTTCTCCATTATCAACCCGATACCATGCTTCTATTGTTCTGGACATATTTTTCATAACCTCATTTGTAAGTCCATAAGGTAAAAACTGTGGTATTCCATCAATAATTTCTAAATCAATATCTTTATTTTTAAGATTCTTAATAAATAATACCCTTATTAAAGCTCCTATAGGCTCATTGGGAAGAGTAAAATAATTTACATTACATGCAATATTAAGAGTATTATTTACCTCATATATGGTAAGATCATATGGTGTAATACTCATATGATTTTCTTTTTCAAATTTTTGATTTTCAAAGGATTCTCTAAAAGGCTCATAAATAACTCCATTTATCTTTATAAAAGTTCTAAATCCATATATAGGGGTCAATCTATAAGCTTTATTAGCAGGATGAAACTCAAGGATAGCACCATCTTTACTTTCAAATCCAAAACTTGCAATACACTGTGCTCTATTCACATAAAAACACCACATAGGAATACCCATAATTCCAGAAATACCAGGAAGGAAACTGGAAAAAGGATATGCATAGTTATAATTGTATATATTAAAGGTTAAATCTTTATCTTTATCCACTTCGTATTTAACTTTGCTATTCATAATACCCTCCTAACTTTCAATTTGTTTCATCCTAAAACTTATTATATATAACATTTATTTAATAAGCAATAAAAATTCCTTTGTAATAGGATCAAACATTCAAGTAATACAAATTTTCATCTCTTGATTTAAAACTTGCTCTTCTCAATCTTTTATTTATATTCTAAATACTTTATTAAGTTCCCCAATAAAAATATTCAAAGACTTAAATAATTTATTGACTTTTTCTTGAGGCGTAATGAACCATTTTGAAAAAATATCCTTAAGTAGATTATCTTCTCCCAAATTTTTCAGTATCTTTTTATGAAATCCAAAAAGGATACTATATATAATTAGATCTTTAATTTTATTTATACCATCACTATTTTTAATCAAATCATCAAGATTATCCTTTATATATCTTTTATAAGCCCTCCATCTAAATGCCATTAATTTACCTTCATAAGTATAGGTTGAACATTTAGAAATAAAAATTGATCCAAAAATTAGATTATGAGCTGAAATTATTATTAAGCCTAAATCAAAGATTAATAATGATATAAATAAAACCAAAACCCATAAGTAAATATTTAATAGAAAATATTTTTTAGGTTTTACATTAATCCATCTTAACTTCTTATAAAGATTTTCTCCTATTGCTCTATTAAAAGCTTTTTTAAAATTTTTTAGATTTAATTTAGAGATATCGGATAAATTAAACTCATTTCCTATTCTTCTTAATAAAAAAAGTAATATTTTTTGTTCTTCACTTAAATTATCATCTATTTCTTTATCTATCATAATAATTTTGTAATTTCTATTTTCTTCCTTAACAATAATACATTCATTAAAAGCAAGATCTATAAATGTAGCAGAATACGCCCTTTCCGAAACTTTTACATGTTTTTTCAAAAGTAGCTCAACCCATGCTGGAGGTAATTTAAGAGGAAGTACTTCTTTTACCTTTTGCAAATACATCAGAATTCAAAATAAAAAATAAAATTATTAAAAGGATAATAATTTTCTTAATTATCTCAGAATATTCTTTTTTATAGAAAACTATAAAATATCACTTATAATAAACATTAAATAGATTATAAACAATGGAGGATCTTTTATGGAAAAGAGAATAACAGTTATAGGAAGCTATAATACCGATCTTGTTACAAAAGCCCCTCATCTTCCAAAACCAGGAGAAACAATATTAGGAGGTCCTTTTATAATGGGACCTGGAGGAAAAGGATCAAACCAAGCAGTATGTTCTGCAAGGTTAGGTGCAGAAGTATACTTTATAGGATGCATAGGTAATGATAACTTTGGGAAAATAGCAAAAGATTTCTTATTAAAAGAGAATGTAAAAGTAGATTATCTAAAGGTAACCGATAAAACTCATACAGGGATAGCTTTAATAATAGTAGATGATAAAACAGGAGAAAATATGATTGTGGTAGCTCCTGGGGCAAACATGGAGGTTAATATTGAGCAGATAAATGCAGTGAAAGATATAATTTTAAGTTCCGATGTAGTCCTACTACAATTAGAAATCCCTATAGAAACAATATCCTATGTATTGAACTTGGTTTCAAATGAAAGGAACCCATTATCTATATTAAATCCAGCCCCAGCAAGAAAATTAGATGATAAAATATTGGGTAAAGCTGATATTGTAACTCCTAATAGAAATGAATTAGAGATTATAACAGGGATTAAGATAGAAACCTTAGAAGATGTAGAAAAAGCATCAATAAAAATGCTTTCTTATGGGACAAAGGGAGTAGTTGTAACTCTCGGAAAAGATGGGGCTTTTGTAGTAACTGAAAACAAAAGAAAACATATACCATCATTTAAAGTAGAAGCCGTGGATACAACAGGAGCTGGTGATGCTTTTAATGGGGGCCTTGCAGTAGCCCTTTCAGAAGGGAAAGACTTAATCTCTGCAGTAACTTTTGCCAGTGCAGTAGCTGCCTTAAGTGTTACAAAAATGGGAGCTGCCTCTTCCATGCCTTACAGAGAAGAGGTAGAAAGATTTTTGAAAGAATATTCCAATTAATTTGGGGGAATTTGAAATATGCAAAAACATTATTTAAGTTATTATGAAAGATTAAAAGTGGAGGAATTGCAAAGTAAAGATGAAGGAAAAGATTTATCTACATTGAAGGAGGAAATAGAAAATATATCTAAAATGAAAGATTGGGAAAAAAGAGAAGAGATAGCCAAAAAGTTATTAGATAAGATTCAGGCTATACCCATAAGAAAGGATTATAAATATAATGAACCATCAAAATTGGAAGAAATATTTAGAGAGTCTGATGAGGAAAAGGAAAATTATAGAGTAAAAATAACTCTTGATGAGAAACTTTTAGACAAGATCTATGGGGCTTATTTAGGGAGAATGGCAGGATGCCTCTTAGGAAAACCTATAGAAGGTTGGCCTCGTAATAAAATATGGAATTTTTTGAAAGATACTAATAATTTCCCCATAAAAAAGTATCTTTCTTCGGATGTTGATAAAGAGATAAAAGAAAAATATGGAATTGAGGATGTAAAGTGGCGAGGATGGATTAATAAAATTGACCATATGATTGAAGATGATGATATAAACTATACTATTCTTGGACTCTACATTTTTAAGAATTACGGAGAAAACTTCACTCCTGAAGATGTAGCTGAATCATGGCTTTTTAATCTTCCCATATTTCACACTTATACCGCAGAGAGAGTTGCTTATCAAAACCTTGTAAATTTAATTATGCCTCCTAAATCAGGAGAATTTAGAAACCCTTATAGAGAATGGATTGGCGCTCAAATAAGGGCTGATTTTTGGGGATATATAAATCCAGGAAACCCCAAAAGATCAGCAGAATTTGCATTTAGAGACGCATGTGTGTCTCACGTAAAAAACGGAATCTATGGAGAGATGTTTATAGCATCCTCTCTTTCTTGGGCTTTTGTATCGGATAACATAGAAGAAATAATAAAAGTAGGACTTTCTGTAGTCCCTAAAAATAGTAGATTCTATGAAGCTATTAAAAACATCATAGAATTTAAAAAAGAAGGTAAAACTTTTGATTGGGTAAGAGAATATATTTATGAAACCTACGAGAAGAATAGGAAAAATGAAGAATATTGGCATAATTGGTGCCATGTTTTATCAAACGCTCAAGTTGTGGTTGCATCCCTTTTGTATAGCGACCTTTCCTTTGAAAAAGGAATAAAAAATGCTGTCTCTTGTGGACTTGATACTGATTGTAATGGGGCAACGGTAGGTTCCATCTTAGGAGCAATATATGGAGCAAAAAATCTTCCAGAATACTGGATAAAACCCTTAAATGACACAGTAGAGTCAGGAGTATCTGGTTATAATATTTGCAAAATTTCTGATTTAGCCAAGGAAACACTGGATATAGTTAAAAAGATACAAAATTCAACTTAGAGCATTTCAAAATATTTTCTAATTTTCTGTGCCATCAACTTCCTTCTCTCTTGTAGAAAATTTAAGTAATCTATATCATTATTTTCAAGAATGGTTATAGGTATACAATGCATCTTAAAATTTTCTACAAGATCATCAAGATTATTTATACCTCCGTATTTCAAATTCTTAGTATTACATTGACTTATAAGCTCCTTAATATACTCTTTCGGGGGTTTATTACCTATAGCCAAATTTATCTCTGACTGTGCCATAACGTAATTAGCTATTTGGTTATAATCCTTCCGATCACTAAACCCACTCTTTTTTAGATAATCTTTCGGAAATATATGATGTACATCTCCCTTTATAGAAATAAGATCTTCTACAGTAATATCCTTTGACAAGAAACCTTTATCTTTCATCTTTACTTGAGCTGCAAGAAAAACCTGAAAATAAGGATAATCGCTTGAAGTAATCATACTCTCTGGTAACGTAACACTCCAAAAAGAATCTGAAAGTTCTGCCTTAAAAATATTATTTATAAATTCCTCAGGATTACTTTCCTCTAATCTCTTAATATCTTCATCAAACTGAGAATCAGGCGATCCTGAATACCTTGATGTTAGTACAGACATGACAAACCACTTTCTTACATAAGATTCTATTTTAGCAGGATGTATCCCTTTCTCCTTTAATGTAAGAAACAAAGCATAGGAAAAATTCAACGGGTTATATGCTCTTATCATAGAACTATCTATGAAACCTGCAGACCTAATAATCATGATAAATTTTTTAAAATTGGCTTCATTTATATAATCAAATAATCCTTCTCTAAATTTGTTTATAGTATCCTCTATTATTTCTTCTTTATATTCCTTGGTTTTAAAATCTCTTCCAGATAATAAAGCAACTAAATCTTGTAATTTACCCCTTTTGAATTTATAAGTAAATATAGTCCTCAACAAATCCACATATGATGGATCATATAAATCTTCTTTACTCTCTTTAAGCCATGCCATCTTTTTAAAATAATCTGTATTAGCAAACTCTTTATCGTTTTCTAAAATTTCATGATAAAATTCAGGTTTGTCAGCTAAATAACAAAAATAATCTATAGCCTTACGAATGATATCTCCCCCATATTTATCATTGACAGCAAATTTCGACATGGCAAAATCAGACTGATTAAGTTGGGTACCTTTTGAATTCATTCTAATAAATATCTCTGTAACTTCCTCTAAATCTAAATCTGAGTTTAATTCAATAACTCCTACAGGTACATTAACTATACTTCTTAGAGCATCGAGAGACAAAAATATATCATCTTTAATCACATCAGGATTAGATAAAACATAATCTTCTACTAACTTTAAAAAATTAAAATCTTGGGAAAAAACTTTTGAAATATCTGAAATCCATTCCTTGTTCTTTTCTATAGCTGAATTTGTCACCTCGAATACTTTCTTCTTAGGATTAAAGGCTATCCTAATTTTTTTCCTCCTATAATCTTTATCTACTACCTCTTTACCTAAAACTGCGGACATTAGAGCTGTAACCCTTTGCTGTCCATCTATTAATATCTTTTTACCTTTTGACGATGTTCCGTCCTTTGCTTTCACATTAGGATTTTGCCATATAATGATATATCCCACAGGATAACCTTTATATAATGAATCTATAAAATCTCTAACTTGAGTAGATTCCCACACAAAAGGTCGTTGTATCTCAGGAACTGCTACTTCACCAGATTGAATCCAAGAAAGTAATGTTGATATAGGGTATTGATTAACTGAGAATTTTTGAATAATCATTTCTTATATCCTCCGTCTGATCCTAAAATATAATAACATATATAGGATATCATAATAAAAAGAAGACTATCAATCCATTAATTTTCCAAATATTACTCAATTTGTTATTTATTAAAAATTGTGTCATACTATTTATGGGACAAAATTATCCCCAATTAGGAGGTATATTATGAAAAGGAGATTTATAGTCTTTTCCATTCTTTTCCTCTTAATACTTTCCTTTTCCCTGTCCATGGATAATAATACAGCAATAATATCTGCAAGCAATAATGCCTTTGGTATAGATCTGTATAAAAAAATAATTACTGAAGAAAAAGGAAATATCTTTATATCACCCTATAGCATATCATCTGCTTTAGCAATGACTTATGCAGGAGCAAGAGGAAATACAGAAAAACAAATGGCAAAAGTATTATACTTTAATATTCCACAAGAAGATCTTCACAAAGCTTTTTCATCCTTAAATTCATACTTTAATAGACCCAACAAAAGTTATCAGTTGGCTATTGCAAATTCCCTTTGGGGACAGACTAATTATCCTTTTCAGAAGGAATTTATAAGTCTGTTAAACAAATATTATTCAGCAGGATTTAATGAAGTTGATTTTATAAATGAAGAAAATAGAGAAAAAGCAAGATTAACCATTAATAAATGGGTAGAGGATAAGACAAATAATAAAATTAAAAATTTAATACATCCAGAAGATATCTCTGCTCTAACACGGCTAATACTTGTTAATGCTATTTATTTTAAGGGAAAATGGCAAAATCAATTTGACCCTCAAGAGACAAGAGATATGCCCTTTAATTTAGAAAACCAAAAGAAAATTAGTGTACCTATGATGCATCAAGAGGGAAGATTTAATTATACAGAAGATGATGAAGTACAAGTTTTAGAATTACCATATTCAGAAAATGAAGTATCCATGATTATATTCTTACCTAAGGAAGGTATAAGTCTTTCTGATTTTGAAAAAGAAATTTCTGTAGAAAGAATTAATAAATTGTTATCAAATTTAACTCAAGAAAAGGTTGATGTATATATCCCCAAATTCAAAATGGAAAAAAGATACATATTAAATAAACCTCTTATTGATTTAGGCATGAAAGATGCTTTCGATATGAGTCTTGCTGACTTTTCAGGAATGACGGGAAGTAAAGATTTATATATAAGCAAGGTAATACATCAATCCTTTATTGAAGTAAATGAGGAAGGTACAGAAGCTGCAGCAGCAACAGCAGTGATAATGTCAGGTAAAGCTATAGCCCCAATGATTATTGAATTTAAAGCAGATAGACCATTCCTATTTATCATTCGTGATATTAAAACAAATACTATACTCTTTATGGGAAGATTTGTAGAACCTTAAATAAATAGGGTCAAGCCTCAAGGCTTGACCCTATTAAAATTTATATTTCTAAATTTTCAATTTTAACCCATTCAAGAATAATATCTTTATATTCATCCTTTATTCTATACACATAATCTTTTTCTGATTTATCCCAATAGCCTTCTATAAAATCCTCTTTACCCAATAGTTTTCTTTTTAGCTTCAACCCTCCACGTGCCCCCGCAATCTCTTTTCCTAATAATTTTTTTCCAATACCTAAAAATGCTTTTTCCTTAGCAATTTCATTCATTAAAACAAGTAAATACTTTTTTTGTATAGGATATCTTTCAACTTGAGCCAAAGCAGCTATTAATACTTTTTGATAGTGAGTACATCCTCTCAAAAATTCTAAAAGTTCATCTTTTGTCCATGGTTTTTCTGATTTTTTCTCTTCATTTTCATCCTCTATACTCTGTTCAGATATAGCTTCTGCTATTTCTCTTATCAATTTAATTATATTTCCAATATTTACACTCTCAATCGGGAATATAAGACTTTGAATTTTTTCTATAGCCTTTGATTCACCTACTACAGGAGTCAATTCTATTTTTAAATTAACTAAATCAATAAGGTCAGTATATAATATTACTCGTATTTTGTCTTTATACTTACTTCCAACTATTTGTTCAATCAAAGGTTGAATATCACCTTTACCAATAACATATAACCCAAAAAACCCTTTCATTATCGTACTTTTTCTCAAGTTGAACAATATATTCTCCAAGTTGAGAAACACTTCCGATAGGCCATGTATTTTTTACCACGTTGTTTCCAAAGGCCATTTATCTTTCTCAATAAACTCTCTAAATTTTTTCGTCTGTTCACTTCCATCCTTCAATTCATTACCTATTAAATTTAACATATCCTTTATCTCAAGCATAAACCCTCACTCCCGTTCATAATTATCTAAAATTATACAATAAACTTTAAATGCCAATCTGGAATATTTTTAAACTCATCAGGTATTATATCTGTCACAATATAATCTACCTTTTCAAGCGTACATACACGGAAGGGTGCAGATGTACCAAATTTACTACTATCTGCCAATAAAACCACCTTGTCTGCCTTTAATATTATAGTTTTTGCAACCTCTGCTTCCTCCATATCAAAAAAGGTAATACCACTTTTTATATCAACACCATTTGCTCCTAAAAAGTAAAAATCAATCTTACCTATCTCTTGGAAAAACTTTATAACATACCCACCTATACATTCAAAAGATTTTTCCTTTGTAGTACCTCCAGAATGAATAAGTTTAAAAGATTTCCTCAAATTAATAACAGCCCAAGCTGAAGTTATAGAATTAGTTAAAATAGTAAGATCAGTTATAGGGCTTTCATCTAATGCTTGTACCATATAATATATGGTTGTTCCTCCACTCAAGGCAATTATTGCTCCATCTTTTAATAAGGATAAGGCCTTTTTACCTATTTCTTTTTTAGCCTCTTTATTTTCTTCCAATTTAACAAAAAAAGAATTTTCAGAAGTAATTCCTGTAAGGGTAGCTCCTCCTCTTACTCTCTTTATCAATCCTTGACCTTCTAAAAATCTTAAATCTCTTCTTACAGTTATCTCAGAGATACCAAGTTCCTTAGCTATTTCAGGAACAGTGATATATCCTCTTTCTCTAATAAGTTTAATTATTTTATTAAATCTATATTCTTTCATATTAATAAAACCCCATTCTATAAGTATTTTGATATTTGTTCTTTATTATATTTGATCCAAAAATGATTGTAAAGAGACAAAAAAACTCTTCTTTTTATAAATTTCTTATCTATAACATTCAAAAAACATTGTTTATTTAGACTAAAATTGATATAATAATGAACAAAAAATAAAAGGAGGTGTTTCAATTGAAAAAAAATAGTGGTTCTCCTTATTACTTTCCTTTCTTTACTCTTGATCACTACTTCTTTTGGTCAAAAAACAATCACAATTAGATATGGAGTATGGATGAGTGAACAAATAGATGGCATTAAAACACAAATTTCTGCTTTTGAAAAAAAATATCCTAATATCAAAGTAAAACTTGAACATGTACCATGGGAAGAATATTGGACTAAGTTACAAACCATGATAGCAGGTGGAGATTGCTGGGATATATTCACTATGGATAATGGATTCTATCTAAAAGATTATGTGGCTAAGAAAACCATAGTAGATATTACATCGTTCATAGAAAAAGACAAAATTGATCTTAGTGTCTATCCTTCTGGAATTCTTAAGCTTCATAACATAAACGGAAGATATTATTCTCTTCCAAGAGACTATGATACTATCGCTATGTATTTTAATAAAAAGGCTTTCGACGAACTTAAACTAAAGTATCCAGATACTAATTGGACTTGGGAAGACGTAAAGAAGGCTGCAGAAAAATTAACGAAGAAAGATGCAAAAGGATCTGTAGTAAGATATGGTATAACAGCTGACGGCGGAGCATTAGCTGTTTCTCAAGGATTTCTATTCCCATTGATTCTATCTCTTGGTGGATCATTAGTAGACAAAGAAGGAAAAGTAGTTTTAGATACCCCTCCAGCTGTAGAAGCACTTTCTTTTACAAAAGAATTAACTGAAAATGGTTTTGCACCTAAACCTGGCGTTACTTCTGAAGATTTGTTTATAGCCGGAAGAAGTGCTATGAATTTTGGTGGATCATGGATGCTTGGATATTATGCTTAAAATATTAAAGCCTCTAATTTTGGAGTAGTTATGCTTCCAAAATCCAAATTAGGAAAGAGGGCTACCATATCAGATTCCTTAGGTAATGTAATTTGGAGTAAAACTAAAAATTTAGATGCTGCTTGGACTTTTGTAAAATGGATGGCTGGAAAAGGAGCAGCTAAAATACTTGGCAAGACTGGGACTGTAATTCCAGCCTATAAAGATGCAGATAAACTCTGGGTACAAGGATTTAAGAAATTCGGAAAGGAAAAGGATGCTCGGGTATTTATTGATTCTGTAAAATTCACTAATCCATGGCCTCAGACAGAAGGAGCAAGTGAATGGTTTGACAGATGGGAAACCTATTATATTGTTGAAATTATATCTGGAAGATTGCCAGTTGAAGATGGCCTAAGGCAAGCTGTACAAGAAATAAACGATATCATTATTAAGGCTAAAGAGGAATAAAAATATTATAAGAGGGGAAAGATTTTGTCTTTCCCCTCTTTATCTTAGGAGGAACTTTTCATGAGAGAGCCTGGAGGTATAAAGAGAAGTATACAAGGATTATATTTTTTTCTTTTCATTCTTCTTTCTCTTATATTTGCGTTATTAGCCTATTATATTCCTTTTGGAATATCCTTTAAACTTGCCCTTTCCAAATACGATGCCATTTCACCTCCAGAATTTGTTGGTCTTAAGAATTTCAAAAAAATATTACAAGACAAGATATTTTGGATTTCATTGAAAAATTCATTCTTATATACTTTATATGTAGTACCTGCTTCTTTAGTATTAAGTTTCCTTATTGCAGTTGGCCTTAATCAAAATTCAAAATTTATAAGAACATTAAGAGTATTTTATTTTGTACCTACAGTTACCTCATCTGTAGCTATAAACTTTGTATGGTTATGGTTCTTCAATCCTGAATATGGCCTATTAAATACAGTACTTGGCCTTTTGAGTTTAAAAAAAATTTATTGGTTAACAGATCCTAGAATAGCCCTATTTTCTTTAGCCTTAGTGGGTATATGGGGTAGCCTAAGCTATAACATAATTTTATTTTTAGCAGGGCTTCAAAACATACCCATTACATATTACGAGGCTGCAGAACTCGATGGGGCTACTAAGAAAGATATTCTATTAAATATAACTATACCTCTTATGACTCCTATTATATTTTTTATACTCATCATGCAGATCATAAGTACAGTACAAATGTTTGAAAGCGTATTTATTATGACTCGCGGTGGTCCTGGTTACTCCACATATACTATAGTATATTATATTTACAGAAATGGCTTTAACTGGTTCCGAATGGGATACGGCACAGCCCTCTCTTGGATTCTTTATTTCATCTTACTTATCTTAACAATTATTCAATTCAGATTTCAAAGGAGATGGGTATATTATGAGTAAAAAATTCATTTCTATAATTCTATTGATTGGAGCTATTCTCATGTTTCTTCCATACTGGTTCATGCTAATAGTATCCTTCGAAACCATAGAGGAAGCATCTTCTGTTCCACCTCGACTCTTTCCCCTGAATCCTATTACTAATAACTATAAAGAAATATTTATTAAATTAGATTTTGCTAGATATTTTTTAAATTCTCTTTTTGTTACCTTAACTTTAGTATTTTCCCAAATATTTCTTTGTTCTTTAGCAGGCTATGCTTTTGCAAGGCTTTATTTCCCGTATAAAAATGCCATTTTCCTAATATTTCTTTCAGTAATTATGCTACCCGGAATTGTACTCCTTATACCCAGATATATTATTCTAAAAAATTTAGGATTAATTAACACTTTAACAGGAGTCATTCTTCTAGAAATATTTAGTGAATTTGGCATATTTCTTTATAGACAGCACTTTCTTTCTCTACCCATTGAAATGGAAGAGGCAGCAATTGTAGATGGGGCAAGTATATGGAAAATATTATGGCATATTGTGATGCCTTTATCAAAACCTATTACTTTATCCTTTGGACTTTTAGTCTTCATATATGCATGGAATTTATTCCTATGGCCCCTTATAGTTATTACATCCCCTGAGAAGAGAACCCTCCCTATAGCAATAGCCTTATTACAAGGGCAATATTTCAGTAATTGGGGAGTTATAATGGCAGGAGGTATTATTGCATCACTTCCACCAATTATATTATTTCTATTCACCCAAAAGAGTTTCATAGAAGGAATAGCCTTTAGTGGTCTTAAGTAGATTAAGGAGGTGCTAAAGAATGAAAATATGTTTTATTGGTGCAGGTAGTGTAGTATTCACAAGAAATCTTCTAAAAGACTTAAGTTTATTTCCAGAATTTAAAGATTTAGAAATCGTCTTAATGGATATAGATCCAGAGAGATTAGAAGTAGCTAAAAAAATAGCAGAAGAGATAAAAGAAACTAAAAAACTAAAATGGTCTATAAAAGGTTATTTAGAAATGAAAGAGGCCATAAAAGGCTCAAGTTATGTCATAAATACAGTACAAATAGGAGGAAAAGAAGCTACATATGTAGATTTTGATATATCTGAGAAATATGGTTTAAGACAAACCATAGGAGATACTCATGGTATTGGCGGAATAATGAGATTTCTAAGAACAGCACCATTCTTTAAAGAATTAGTAAGAAATATTGAAGAATATGCTCCTAACTCATTACTTATTAATTTTACAAATCCTATGTCCATGAATCAGTGGTTCATAAATGAAATATCAAATATTAAAAATATAGGTCTTTGCCATTCCATACCATACACTATTGAGCAATTAGCAAGCTACATAGATGTGCCCGTAGAAGAAATAAATTACAAGGTAGCAGGAATAAACCATATGGCATGGGTCTTAGTTTTTGAAAGAAAAGGTGAAAATTTATATCCCTACCTATTTAAAGCAATGGAGAAAAAGGAAATTTGTAAAAAAGACTCAGTAAGATTTGAAATATTAAGAAGATTTCATTATTTTGTAACTGAATCCTCAGAGCATAATGCAGAATATTTCCCATACTTCTTAAGGGACAATGATTTGATTGAAAAACTCAATATCCCTATAAGAGAATACATAAGAAGAGTGGAAGAGAATGAAAAAGTCTTTGAGGCTTTTAAGAATTATTATTTGAGAAATATAAAAGAAGAATATAATTTAATAAAAAGATTTTATGGTGATGACAATACAGATACCTCTAAAGAATACGCAGTTCAGATTATTCATGCATATGAAACCAATGAGTCTAAACAAGTATATGGTATCGTAAGAAATAAAGGAATTATAGAAAACTATCCATATGATTGTATGGTAGAAGTACCATGCTATGTAGACAGAAATGGAATTTCCCCTCTCTATATTGGTAAAATTCCAGACCAACTTGCTTCATTAAATATTATGCAAATAAATGTACAAAGATTAGCAGTAAGAGGAGCAATAGAAAGTAATAAAGATTATATTTACTATGCTGCCCTTTTGGATCCAGTAGCTTCTTCTCTCCTATCCCCTGAAAAAATCCATAAATTGGTAGATGAACTACTTGAAGCCCATAAAAAATATTTAGGAGATATGTTTGAAAGAAAATAGGAGGAATTCAATATGTGGCTTAATAAGGATTATTTAAGGAAAAAAGGAGTATATTCCATATGTACATCGAACTCTTTTGTGATAGAGACATCCTTAGAATATGCTGAAGAAAATGATGATTATATACTGATTGAAGTTACACCCCATCAAGTAAATCAATATGGAGGATACTCAGGAATGACTCCTGAAGATTTTAAAAACTTTGTTCATAGACTGCTGAAAGAAAAGAACATAAAAGAAGAAAGAGTTATCTTAGGTGGAGACCATTTAGGACCTCTACCTTGGCAAGAAGAAAAAGCCTCTTCAGCAATGAAAAAAGCAAAAGATCTTGTAAAATTATTTGTTGAAAGTGGATATAAAAAAATACATTTAGATTGTAGTATGCCCTTAGGAGATGATCCTCCCATATTAAATATGGAAACTATTGCAGAAAGAGAAAAAGAACTTTTAGAAGTAGCAGAAAATGCGGCAGAAAGGCTTAATATTAAACCAGTTTATGTGGTAGGGACAGATGTACCTGTAGCAGGTGGAGGTGAGAAAGAAGGAATAACCTCAATAGATGAATTTAAAAAATCTCTCTCTGCCTTTAAAAAATCCTTTCAGAATTTTCCCCATATATGGGATAGAATTATAGGGTTTGTAGTAATGTTGGGCATAGGTTTTGATAATGATAAGGTTTTCGATTATGATAGAAAAAAAGTTATAAATCTTTTAAATAAAGTTAGGGAAGAAGATTTATTTATTGAAGCCCATTCTACTGATTATCAAACTAAAATACATTTAAAAAAGATGGTAGAAGATGGTATAAGAATTTTAAAAGTAGGCCCTGCTCTTACTGCGTCCTTCAGAAGAACCCTTTTTATTTTAAACTTAATCGAAAACGAACTGATACCAAAAGAAAAAAGATCAAATCTTAAAGAAATTGTTCTACATGTGATGAAGAAGAATGATAAATATTGGTCTAAATATTATAAAGAAGAAAATACTGATAAGGATATTTTATATAGCCTATTGGACAGGATAAGATATTATTGGGAATTTCCTGAAATTAAAAGATCTCTTCAAATTTTATTGAAAAACCTCTCTGAAAATATAGATATGAGATTTATATATCAATATTTTTATGACGAATATTACCTCATAAGAGAGGGAAAAATTAAAAATAAAGTAACAGATATAATAAAGCACGAAATTAAAAAAACCTTAGAAGATTATCACTATGCAATTCATATATAATTTTTTAAAGTTTCTCCATCTACCACTCCCTCCATAGGTCCCTTCTTTGTTACACTCAAAGCTCCAATAATATTTGCAAGTCTTAATGCCTTATTAATATTATATCCTTGCAATATACTTGCTATAAATCCTGCATCAAAACAATCACCAGCTCCCGTAGGATCAACCTCATCTACTGGATATGGATCTACCCTATAATGTTCCTCTCCATAATAAGCTTCTGCTCCCCTTTTTCCTTTCTTTATTACAATGATTTTTATCCCAAATTCTCTCAGCTTATCCAAAGCTTCTTCCATACTTTGAGATTCAGTTATAGTCAAAATCTCTATCTCTCCTGACAAAACTATATCTGATTTAGAAAGAATATACTTGAGAGTTTTTAAATATTCTGGGGATAAACCCAATTCAACCCTAATATTGGGATCAAAAGATACCATTTTCTCAAATGAATAAGCCAAATCAACAGCCTTCATTATAGCATCTTTCATATTTTTACTTATTGCCAAAGAACATCCCATAATATGTAAACATTTTACATTTTTTATCAAATCCTCTGTAATATCTTCTGAAAAAACCTTACTTGCTGCTGAATGAGGAAGATGAAAAATAAATTTTCTTTCCCCATTTGAAAAATAAGTAACAAAAGCAATACCAGTTATATATTCTCCAGTTCTTTTTATCAGATCAGTTTGAATCCCGTCCCTCTTTAACCTTTGATAAACCATTTCTCCAAAATCATCTTCCCCAACACATCCTATTATTCCCCCTCGGAGCCCTAATTTTACAATCTGATCAATAAAAATTGCAGGAGCACCACTCGGGTAAGGACCTAATAACTCTCCAGGATGCAAAAAATCCTGATCCAAATTTTTGGCCATCATCTCTACAAGTATTTCACCTACAGTTAAAACATCAAGTTCCATACAATATACCCCCTATCTTATTTTTGTTTAATTATATCTCAGATCATACCCATTATAAGGTATAAAATATGGTATAATCTTAAAATACAAAGAAATAATTTAGGAGGAAACATATGTGCCTTGGAGTACCATTAAAAGTGGTGGAAGTTAGAGAAGATAACACTGCTCTTGTGGACATGGGAGGTCCTACTCTTGAGATAAGTACTATCTTTACCCCTGAGGTAAAAGTGGGAGATTACGTTTTAGTACATGCAGGCTTTTCTATTAGTATTCTAAGCGAAGAAGAGGCTGGCGATATATTCTCTACCTTAGAAGAGATTGAAAAGTAAAGTGGATATTAAGGAAGTAGTAGAAAGAATAAAAAAGATATCAAAAAAAAAGATAAATATAATGGAATTTTGCGGTACTCATACTCATGAAATCTTTCGTTACGGAATTAGACAACTTTTACCTGAAAATATTCATCTTTTATCAGGACCTGGCTGTCCTGTATGTGTAACATCAGAGGATGATATTGATTACATAATAGATCTTGCACAAAATTATGATTTAGGCATTATAACCTTTGGAGATCTGATAAATGTACCAGGAAATAATGGTAGTTTAAATTACCTAAGAGCAAAAGGTAAAGAAGTAATTGTTGTGTACTCCCCTTTAGAATCTATAAATATAGCAAAACAAAATCCAAACAAAAAATATCTACTTATAGGGATAGGTTTTGAAACAACAGTTCCTAACTTAGCCTTCACTTTAATTAAAGCTAAGGAGGAAAATATCAAAAATCTGTATTTTCTCTCATTACATAAACTAACACCTCCTGCTATGAAAGCAATTTTAGACATGGGAGAAATAAAAATTGATGGGATTATCGGTCCTGGACATGTGTCTACAATAATAGGGAGAAAGGGTTGGGAAGAATTATTTAATACATATAAAATTCCTTTTGTAATAATGGGATTTAAACCTGAAGAAATATTATATGGAATATATCACTTATTAAAAATTATAGAAGAAGAAAGGCCAGCTCTTATCAATGCATATGAAAAAAGCGTAAAAGAAGAAGGAAATAAAACTGCATTAGAATATATGTACAAGGTATTCAAAAAAGGAAGTGCCAATTGGAGAGGTTTAGGAACCATAGAAGATAGTGGTCTTATTTTAAATGAATCATTCGAAGAATTTGATATCCGAAAAATATATCCTCAAAAACCAAATAGTTTAAAGTCAAAAAACAATTATTGCCGATGCGGAGAAGTGTTAAGAGGAGTTATAAAGCCTACAGATTGTCCTCTTTTTGGAAAATCTTGTACACCTGAAAGCCCAAAGGGACCTTGTATGGTATCCTCAGAAGGCACATGTTCAGCCTATTACATTTATGGAGGAGAATAAATGGAAGATATTATTCTTCTTTCTCATGGAAATGGAGGAGAAGCAACAAGAAAACTTATTGAAGAAGAGATATTGAAATACCTTGGAAATGAAATCTTAGAAGAGCTATTAGATTCTGCTCTTATAGATATAAAAGGGAAAATTGCCTTTACGACAGATTCCTTTGTAGTATCTCCTATCTTCTTCAAGGGTGGAGATATTGGAAAACTATCCATATACGGTACCATAAATGACCTCTCAGTAATGGGAGCAAAACCTCTTTATATAAGTGTAGGATTTATCTTAGAAGAAGGCCTATCTTTAAATGAGTTTAGAAAAATATTAGAATCTATGCGATCTGCTATAGATGAATGTAATGTTAAAGTGGTGACTGGAGATACAAAGGTGGTAGAAAAAGGTAAGGGAGATAAAATTTACATAAACACTACAGGAATTGGCATAATAGAAGATGGGATAAGTTGGCATGGTAGAAAAATAGAGGAAGGTGACATTGTAATTATAAATGGAGAGATTGGAGAACATGGACTATCAATAATGTTGGAAAGATTGGGAATAAAAACCGAAGAAATAGAATCAGACCTTGCTCCACTTCATAACATAACTCTTCCTCTTTTAAAAATCAGTAGTGGGATAAAATTTATGAGAGATCCAACAAGAGGAGGAGTTGCTGGTGTACTAAATGAAATTGCTCAAAAATATAATGTGGAAATTGAGATAGATGAAGAAAAAATTCCCGTAAAACCATGGGTTAAAAATGCCAGTGAAATTCTTGGAATAGATCCTCTATACTCTGCCAATGAAGGAAAAGTTGTTATCATTGCAGATAAAAAGGAGGAGAAAAAAATTATAGAATTTTTAAGAAATCACCCTTTAGGTCAAAAAGCACAAATAATAGGAGAAGTAAGGGGAAAAGGAAAAAGAGTTTACTTAAAAACTAAAATGGGAACAAAGAGGATATTAGATCCTCTAAAAAAGGATCTTTTACCAAGAATTTGTTAAAATCTAAGAATTAGGAAGGAGAATAATTTTATGAATACAAAAGTTGTAGTATATGAAACCGATTATAATAAAGATGAGTTAAAAGAAAAAATTTTAAAAGCTTTTGATCATTTTAAGCTACCAGATCTTAAAGGAAAAAAGACTTTTATTAAGCCTAATCTTCTTATGGCAGCACCTCCAGAAAAAGCTATTACAACTCACCCAATTTTAATAGAATCTTTAATAGAAGTACTTAAAGAAAAAGGAGTAAAGGACGTATATATTGGGGACACCCCTGGAACCACAGCTACAAACATGGATCATCTATATAGAATAACAGGTTTAAAAGAGGTAGCAGAAAGACAAGGAGCAAATCTTGTTAATTTATATACCTATGGAGTTATAAGTATTAAGAGTGACATTGCAGGAGAAATACCAATAACAAAATTTATAAAAGAAGTGGATTACATAATAAATGTACCCAAATTAAAAACCCATACCTTTATGCTAATGACGTGTGCTATAAAAAACACATTTGGTCTTGTACCCGGCATGAATAAATCAAAAATGCATGCTATTGCAATAAATCCAGAAAGCTTTGCCAAAATTTTAGTAGATATATTTAAAGAAGTAAACCCCTTAATAAATATCGTTGATGGAATTATAGGTATGGAAGGAGAAGGACCATCTGCTGGTAATCCAAGAAGATTTGGGAAATTAATAATAGGTGATGACGCAGTTGCGGTAGATGTAATATCAAGTATAATCCTTGGATATAGTCCCCAGGAAATATTCACAAACTTGATAGCCTATAAGAAGGGTCTTGGTGAGATAGATATAGAGAAAATTGAGATTATCGGTGAAGAAAAAGATAAACTTTACAATCATAATGTAGCAAAGGTTAAAAACTTCTACTCCATAACAAAAAATTTACCATCTTTTATGGGTAATATAGCTTCTTTTTTATTTAACAAACTAATACGACAATATCCTGTTATTGATGATACCAAATGTATAAAATGCAGAATATGCGAGAATGGTTGTCCTAAGAAAGCTATATCTTTAATAAATAATAAAATGGTTATAGATTACAGTAAATGCATCTCTTGTTTTTGTTGTCATGAACTTTGCCCTCAAAAAGCAATTAGACTTGAAAAAAGTTTATTAGCAAAGAACATATTTAGATAAAAAATTAATCTTCTTCCAAAGACAAAATTTTTCTTCCAAAAATGGAGATAAGAAAGACAAAAATCAAAACCATTATAGTAGATAAAGTATATATAAAACTTAAATCTCCTTCTTCAACACCTACAGATATTCTTAAAGCTTTACCTACATAATAAAGGGGCAAAAAACGAGCTAAAATCTTCAGATAATTAGGTAGAAAATCAAGAGGAAAATACACACCTGAAAAGAAAAGCATTATATTTACAAGTAAGTTCCCTACATTATTTGCAGTTTGTGGCTCTTTAAATAAAGCAGAAAGTATAATACCTAATACCATCATACCAAGAATTGAAGAGAATAAAGACAATAAAAAGAGACCCCAATTGATTGAAAAGTTAAGATTAAAAATGATTTGGGCTACCAAAAGAACAAGTATACATGATAAAATACTTAAAATAACGTTAGCAAAGACCATACCTGATACAAATGATAAAGGACTTATTGGAGTTACTGCAAATCTTTTTAATACCTTCCTTTTCCTATAATATCCAAAAAGAGCAATCATAGTAAATATAGATCCTGAAATAGAAAAACTTAAAACACCAGGAATGCTATATCCTAAGCTTGTTACACGAACCTTTCCAGGATCAATAAATTCTTCTTCAACTTTAACAATTCCCCTTCCCTTGCCTATCTCATGGAGTGCATAAACATTAGCAAGATTTTCTCCAAGAGTCCTTAAGAATGGTTTCTGCTGAAAACTTGAAAAGTTAATTAATAAATTAAATTCATTTCTGTCAAATATTACTCCCCCATCTATATACCCTCCTAATACCTGATTCCTTAATTCTTCCTCATTATCTACTAATACAACTTTCATATCTCCTAACTCTTTTAATACTTGAACAAGATCACTATTATCTTTAATAATTCCTAAAGAAATACCATATTCGTTAGTACCTGTAGCACTTTCACCAAAAACAAAGCCAAATATTATGACAAAGATAAGAGGAAGTATAATGGTAAAGAGAAAGGTAAAGGTATCTCTATAAAAACTTTTTATTCTATAAAATGCAATATTAATAAATACTCTCATGTTAATTCCATATTTCTATATTTTTTAATAGATATCAGCAAAAAGATTAAAAAGTAAACTAAAGGAATCAAAATAGTTAAATATATAGGATATGGTGAAGGCATAATACCAAGCGTATCCCTTATACCCGCTGCCAAATACGTGATAGGATTAATAATAACAATCCACTTTACAAACCACGGCACATCATTCACAGGAAAGTAAATTCCACCAAGAAATTGTAATGGAAAATTAAGAATCTGCCCTATCACATTAGCTGAATTGGTGTTTTTAGCTACCGCTGATATAAAAAATCCAAAGGTAGAAATGGTAAACATGGTAAGAAATACATAAAAAATAAAATAGAAAGAGAAAGGATTAACAGAACTTTTATAAATCACCTTTCCCACAAAGGAGAGAACCAAAATCTGAAGAATAAAAAAATAAAAGCGAGAGAGAAAATAAGATAGGAAAAAATTAAGAGGTGAAATAGGGGTTAACTGAAATCTTTTTAATATTTTACCTTCCCTATACCAGGAAAGTTCTTGCCCAATTCCAAACATTCCTGTAAAAAATATAGCAATTATAACAATTCCTGGAAATATGAAATCAACATATGAAAATCCCTTTTTGCTACCTAATATTTTGCTTTTCACCTTATATTCATTGACATTTGTCATCCTTTTTACAAATTCTAAATTCATTCTATCTATAATACTTCTTACAACCATACTTGCAGCTTGAGAAGAAAGACTATGCCTCAAGGTATAAACTTTAATTGGTACTGGATTTACATCAGCTCCAAACATTCTCATAGTGATATTAGAAAGTACAAGAGAATCAAATCCTTCGGGAATTTCTACTATAAGTTTTGTCTTACCCTTTTTCAAATCTTCAAGTAGTTTTTCTCCAATACTAATATTTTTAAAAATTTTTAAATTAAATATCTTTTCTTCTCCTTTACTTAGATCTTCAAATACATTGTAAATAATATTTGAAAAATCTCCTGATTCATTTTTTACCAAATAAATATCAAAATTAACCCTCTTTACTTCATATAAAGATGAAAAAATAGTTATAAGAATCATCATTAAGATTGCTGGAAATGCGATACACCAAAAAATATAAGCTTTTTCCCTTATAGCAGATTTAAAAAAATAGGTTGAATTTTTAATAATCATCATTCTTCTCTAAGCTGTCTTCCTGTTAATGTTAAAAATACATCCTCTAAATTTGGCTGTCTTATAGTCTCATTTCTAACCTTTATACCTTTTCCTTTAGCTATCTTTAAAAGGTTCTCGATAGCCTCTAAAACATTGTTTGTCTTAATCACAAGACGCTTATTCTTAGAATTAAATACATAATTCAATCCCATATTATTTAAATCTTCTAAAAAGCTATGATTTTCTTCTATATCTACTTCAATCACACTTTCCCCTCCTATACTTCTTATTAGATCTTCTGGAGTACCCTCTGCTATTATTTTTCCATGATCCATAATACATACCCAATCAGCTAAAAATTCTGCTTCTTCCATATAATGTGTTGTAAGAACTATAGTTTTACCTTTCTTCTTTAGATCCAAAAGAAGATCCCATACACTTCTTCTTGCTTGAGGATCAAGGCCAGTTGTTGGTTCATCCAAAAATAAAAGAAGAGGATCATTAATAATAGCAAGTCCTATAGCAAGTCTTTGTCTTTGACCACCCGAAAGTTTCTCCACATAACTTTTCTCTTTTTCTTTTAAATTAACAAAGTCAAGTACATCATCTACCTTTAGTCCGCGCTTATAAAAACTTCTAAACATAGAAAGAGTTTCCCTTACAGTAAGATGAGAAATAAGATTAGTCTCCTGTAAAGAAACACCTATTAACTCTTTCTCTTCTCTCCCAATTCTATCAACTTGTCTTCCAAATATAGTAATCTTGCCACTATCTGGGGTTCTTAAACCTTCAATTATTTCAAGTGTTGTTGTCTTTCCCGCACCATTAGGCCCCAAAAGAGTAAAAATAGACCCTTGTTTTATCTTAAAGCTTACACCATCTACCGCTTTAACATTACCATAATATTTTCTTAGATCTTCGACTTCTACAAGAAATTTATGGCTATTCATAAAATATATAGTAGGATAAACTCAAAAGAAAGTCAATTAAAGTTATACATAAAAAGGGAAATTGATATGATGGTTAAAATGTTAAAAAACAATATATTGACTTATGTCTACCAATTATATTAAAATTTCTACTAAATATTTATAAAAAGGGATGGTTAAAATGTTCGTCACTAAAGGTAATATAAAAAGGTTTTTTAGTACTATGTATACAATCGTTTTTATTATTATCTTCCTTTTATTATTAATTCCATTAAAGGCAGAAACAAGCGCTACGCTTAGTGCGGATATTATAGTTATACCTAAAAAACCTATTGGTAAAAAACCGACTAATGGGAATCCATTAATATCCCACAAATTTGGTGCAGATCCAGCTGTTCTTGTATATAACGATAGAGTGTACATATATCTTACTAATGACATTTTAGAATATGATATTAATGGTAATGTAAAAGAAAACTCATATAGTAAAATTAACAAGATAAGCGTTATATCATCAGAAGATCTTGCCAATTGGACTGATCATGGTGAAATTGAGGTAGCCGGATCTAATGGCATTGCTAAATGGGCAATGAATTCTTGGGCTCCTGCAGTAGTATGTAAAAAAATAAATGGTAAAGATAAATTTTTCCTTTATTTTTCAAACAATGCCAGTGGTATTGGTGTCTTGACATCAGAATCACCAATTGGTCCTTGGACAGATCCTCTTGGAAAGGCTCTTATTTCTTGGTATACTCCCGGAGTAGTGGGAGTTGTATGGTTATTTGATCCTGCTGTACTTGTAGATGATGATGGAAAAGCATATATTTATTTTGGTGGGGGAGTTCCAAAAGGAAAAGAAGAAATGCCTAACACAGCAAGAGTTATGCAGCTTGGCAATGACATGATAAGCGTTATAGGAGAGGCAAAAGTAATACCAGCTCCCTTTATGTTTGAAGCCTCAGGAATTAATAAAATAAATGGTCTATATTACTACTCCTATTGTACAAATTTTTACGCTGGACCAAAACCTGCAGGAAGCCCTCCCACAGGAGCTATAGTATACATGACAAGTAAAAACCCTATGGGACCCTGGGAATACCAAGGAGTAATATTGAAAAATCCAGGATACTTCTTTATTGTTGGTGGTAATAATCATCATCAACTTTTTGAATTTAAAGGTAAATGGTATATCGCATATCATGCTCAGACTCTTGCGTTAGACATGGGAGTTGCAAAAGGTTATAGATCACCTCATATAAATGAAGTAAAAATTGAAAACGGAAAGATTAAAGAAGTTATAGCAGATTACAAGGGAGTATCTCAAATAAAACCCTTTGATCCTTATAAAACTGTTGAAGCAGAAACGTTCGCATGGTGTGCAGGAATCTCTACAAAGAAAGAAAATGCAAGCAACAATATGTGTTTAACAGATATAGATAATGGGGATTGGATCGCCCTATCAAAAGTTGATTTTGGAAATATACCACCGAAGAAATTTGAAGCCGTGGTTTCCAATATCAATGGGAAAAGTTATATAGAAATTAGATTAGATTCTATAGATAGTAAACCAATTTCTGTTATAGAGATTACCCCACAGAACAATGATTCATCAAAATGGATTAAAGTGGAAGCAGATATCAACAACATAACAGGTACTCACGACTTATATTTTGTTTTTAAAGGTGAAAAAGCAGTTAATTTATTTGATATGGATACATGGAGATTTGTAAAGTAAAAAGAAAATTTATAAATATTGGAGGTTAATAAATAATGACTCATATCAAAATTGAAAAAGACAAACAAATAGGAACTTTTCCTGACAATTGGAAATTTTGTGTTGGTAGTGGTCGAATAGGTCTTGCTCTTCAAAAAGAATATATTGATGCTCTAACTTATGTACAACAGCATATTGGATTTAAATATTTAAGAGCCCACGGACTCCTTCATGATGATGTAGGAATATACCGTGAAGACATAGTTGGAAATACCGTTCAACCTTTTTACAACTTTACATATATTGATAGAATTTACGATACATTTTTAGAACTTGGTATACGTCCTTTTGTAGAAATAGGCTTCATGCCATCAAAACTTGCTTCTGGTACACAAACTATATTCTATTGGAGAGGAAATGTTACTCCTCCCAGTGATTATAATAAATGGGAAAAACTCATTAAAGCAGTAGTTAAACATTTTATTGAAAGATATGGAGAAAAAGAGGTAGAACAGTGGCCCTTTGAAATATGGAACGAACCCAATTTAAGTGGATTCTGGAAAGATGCCAATCAAGCTGAGTATTTTAAATTATACGAGGTCACAGTAAAAGCTATAAAAGAGGTAGATGAAAACATAAAAGTTGGTGGACCCGCTATTTGTGGAGGAGGAGAACATTGGATAGATGACTTTCTAAATTTTTGTTATAAAAATAACGTACCTGTAGACTTTGTAACCAGACATTCATACACAGCAAAAACACCTGAATATACGCCACACTTTGCTTATCATGATGTAAATCCTATTGATTACATGATAAGGGAATTTAGAGAGGTAAGAAATCAAGTAAAAAATTCACCTTTCCCTAATTTACCCATCCACATAACCGAATACAATAGCTCTTATAATCCTTTATGCCCTATACATGACACTCCCTTTAATGCTGCATACCTTGCAAGGGTTTTAAGTGAGGGCGGGGATTATGTAGATTCCTTCTCTTACTGGACATTTAGTGATGTCTTTGAAGAGGCAGATGTGCCAAGATCAATTTTTCATGGTGGCTTTGGGTTAGTGGCATTTAATAACATCCCGAAACCTGTATTCCATATGTTTACATTTTTCAATGCAATGGGCAAAAAGATATTGTATAGAGATGAACATATTTTAGTAACTCAAAGAGAAGATGGATCTATTGCTATTGTTGCATGGAATGAGGTTATGAGCAAAGATGCAGAACAAGAAAGAGAATATAAGCTCGAAATACCAGTAGAATTCGAAGATGTATTTATAAAGCAAAAATTAATAGATGAGAATCATGGTAATCCATGGAAGACATGGATCGATATGGGTAGACCAAGATTTCCATCAAAGGAGCAAATAAAAACCTTGAAAGAAGTAGCTCAACCCTACATTACCACATGGCGAATGAAAGCAAACAATGAATACATAACATTCAATATAAAACTTGGTAAAAACGCAGTAGCATTGTATGAATTGTCAAAAATTAAAGATGAAACACCTACATACATAGGACTTGATGATAGCAAGATTCCGGGATACTAATATCCTTATATATTAATGTATAAATTCGAAGGAGGAGTCTTATAATGGCCATCATGGAAATTAATTTTTATTCAAAGATGCTTAAAAGAAGTACAACACTAATGGCTGTATTACCTGTAGATAGATTTGATAGAAGCTTTTCCAAAAACACAGATATTGATTCAATGAAGACAATATATCTCTTGCATGGATATGCAGGAAATCATATGGATTGGTTATATGGAGCCCAAATAGTAGAATTATCTTTACGTTACAATGTAGCAATATTTATGCCATCTGGGGAGAATAGTTTTTATTTAGATGATGAGGATAGAGAAGCTTATTACAGTAGATTTATAGGCGAAGAACTAATCGAATTTACAAGAAATATATTTCCTATACCGGAAAAAAGAGAAAAAACTTTTATTGGAGGATTATCCATGGGAGGATATGGAGCATTGAGAAATGGCCTTGTTTACAATAATGTTTTTGGAGGAATAATTGCTCTATCCTCAGCCCTTATAATTAACAAGATATCAGGCATCACTCCCGATTATAATAATGGCATTGCAAGTTATAAATACTATAGACACGTATTTGGAGATTTAAATTCCTTAATTGGTAGTGATAAAGATATAACAGCTCTTGCTAAAAGGTTAAAAGAAAAAGGAGAAAGTATTCCCAAAATATATATGGCATGCGGAAAAGACGATTTTCTTATTCAAGAAAACAGAGATCTATATAACTCATTAAAACAAGAAGGAATAGATGTAACCTATGTGGAAGATGATGGTACCCATGACTGGCAATTCTGGAATAAATACATATTCAAGGCTTTAGAATGGATTAATAATAATTTTTAAAAATTAATTTACATTTTTACAGACCTTTTTATCATATCTATCTCTTCTTTTGTTAGCTCTCTGTATTCACCAGGGGCAAGATCTTCGTCAAGTCTCAAAGGTCCTATTCTTACCCTTTTTAAATATAAAACTTCATGTTTTAACTCAGACATTATATTTTTTATTATGTGATATTTCCCTTCTGTTATAGTAATAACTATTTCTGACTCTTCTGGGGAGGTTTTTAAAACTTCCACTTTGAAAGGTTTTGTTTTATACTTCTCCTTTTTTAAATATATTCCTTCCTTTTCATATCTTGAAAAATCAATATCTGATACATCACCATCAACAATTACAAAGTATTCTTTTTCTATATTCCACTTAGGATGGGTAATTCTATGAGCCAGTTGTCCATCTGAAGTTATTATAAGAAGTCCTTCTGTATCAATATCAAGCCTTCCTATAGGAAATAGTTTATCAATCATTGGTTCAGAAAAAAATAAATCCATGACTGTTGGGTATTTTTCATCATAAGTTGCAGTAATGTATCCCTTTGGTTTATTAAGCATAAAATAAAAATTTTCTTTATACTCTATTTCTTCACCATCAATATTCACTATATCCTTATTGGGATCAATATGATATGAAGGGTCGTCTATAACCTCTTCATTTACCTTAACAACTCCTGATTTTATAAGTTTTTGTACTTCCTTTCTACTTCCAAAACCTTGATTTACAAGAAATCTATCAAGTCTCATCATCTTTTCTCCTCAAAGGGGAAGAAAGAATAAACTTTCTTCCCCTAAATTTTTAAAATACAAGATGATAAACGGTTAATTGAGGCACTTTTAATTCAAAATAGTTATTCTCAATATTACTAATAGTATCTATTTTCTTAATTTCAGGAGACCTATAATCAAATCCATAAATGGTGCAAGATGTATAAGTATAGTCCCCGTGAATCTTTATCTTAGCAATTCCTTCCTCATCCCACGTTCTATTTATCAAAATAATATGCAACTTATTTTGATCATCTTTGTGTATAGAGGCATATACAGGCATCTTCTCCACATCTGATGAGTCTGCTTTTACACATATATCCCCATACTTTGAGCCTTTACCATCATAGTTTAGATAGATGTTATAGGCTGAAGCAGCATAGGAACCACTCTCTGCCCATCTTGTAGCAAGATAAACCCCATATTTTCCAAAAATGCCAAGTACATCTACGAGAGCAATTCCCCCTGATATATGATCTTTTCCACCATAATCAAATTCTGTAATAGCAAGCTTTGTTCCTGGGAAATAAGTATCTATATCCTCCTTTATTCTTGGAATGAGAGGCAAAAATTCTGGAAACCATTGATTAATCCAGCTATTCTCACCAGAAGTTATCTGCCCTTTCACAGAAGTTTTATAGGTTGGATCCCAGAGAGTTCTTGGAGCTTGCATCCTTGCTATACATATATCTTTATCTTCTGCCCCTTCCCCATCGAAACATATTCTAACTCCAGAAGAAGATCTTGCCTCGGGATACCAATGAATAGACAAAACATCAAGAAGTCTCTTTCCAAACTGCTCAGAAGCCTCTCTCATTTTCTGCAGATAATAGCTTATAAACCACTTATGATTACCTTTTACGTTATTCCAATCTGGCGCATCTTGTAAACTATAAAATCCCATAAAGCCATAAGATTCATAACCAAAAACCAGAGCCTTTGGATCCATTTCTTTTATTACCTTTGCAAGCTCAATTGATTTTGTAATAAGCTCATTACATGTTACTTTTTGGGGATGAATCCTTGGATGAGTGCTATTCCAAAGATCTGGTTCATTGTCCAAAAGATATCCTTTTATACCTGTTTGGGAATCTGAATTTCCATATTTTGTTATAAGAAAATTTAGAAGCTCATCTATATAAACAAAATTATCATTAGTATCAGGATTTAAAGAAAGATTAGATCCCTTTCTAAATTTCACCTCAGCCCACCTTGAAGATGGTGCTGTCTCCTCTTCTGATACAGAACCATTAGCATCTTTTGCTACATATCCTGCCATCTGAAGAGTAATAAGGCTTATTGCTCCCATCTCTAAGGACTTATCATGAAACTTAGTAAGTACTATGGCAGGCTTATTATAGTCACTTTGAGGAATCCCCATATGCCATGGTAAGTAATAATCACTACTATGATACCAGTCTGACCCTGCATTAGAAGCATTATTCTCCCAATTATACCCTGTTAGCCTATTCCCTCCTATCCTTCTTGCTGTAGTTTTGACCCCTTCTATATCCTGATTTACCCCATATATGTAAGGACTTATTTCAGTCCTATCCTGATAAGGATCTATTGTAATATTACACTCAAAATTTCCTGTTGGCATAACAGTACCGTCATTGGTAGATGATTGTTTTGTACAACCTGCAATAAAAAGAAGAATAACAACAAGAAGTATTATTTTTAAATATTCCATAGTTTATCCTTCTCCTTAGCTAGAAATAATATCTAAATCCTATTGCTCCATCTACATCTAAATTAGTAGCAGGCACAAGATTAAGGGTTGGGACTATCTCAAAAAAGAAATCCAAGGTTGTTCCTTTTGGCATAAAAACTATTCCTAAGGGAACTCTCACCCCAAAATTTGTATTATCCTTTGCAAGTATTCTTAATCCTATACCATAATAAAAAGGCATAGAGCCCGATGTGGGTTTAAATATTCCAAAATTATGGGTTACATAATCGGCTGAGATATGCAATATATTGGCATCTATACTCCAAGCAATGCCAAAATCAAAAGCATTTACCTTATCTTGCCAAAGTCTCAAAGAGATTCCTGTTGGCTCACCAGCAATTATACCTACCCCAAAATTTCCTGCATAAGTCACTGAAAACAAGAAAATTAGAGTTGAAACAAATAAGATTAATCTTCTCACTATAACACCTCCCAAATTACATGAGACATATATTTAGTGCTATTTATTATATCATACAGAAATGAAGTCCTCTAAATATTATTCTGTCTGTTCCTTTATTACAATTGCTGGTGAAATCTTTCCTATTCTTCTTCTACTTAAATATTTAGATAGTATAAAAGCGCCAAAAAGAATAATAAAAGTTAGCCATATATCCTTAAATCCTGCATACATCTTCAATGAGAAGTCAAGATCCCTTAAAGCAACATTAACAATATACTTGATGAATGAACTATATAAAGGAATACCTATTAAAAATCCAAAAAGAAAAGAAATATTATTAAATCCTAAAAACATGGTACTTAATTCTCCATCTCTAAAACCAAGTATCTTAAATATACTTAATGTCTTTCTATTCTCAGTAATAATAAGAGAAGAAAGTATATAGATAATAATAAAGGCCATAAAGAAAGACACAATGTACATCATTTGCAATATCTGGTTCACACTTTCAGTAGAATCCTCAAAGGCTTTCATCAAATCTGATTTGCTCATGGATACAATTAATTCTTCCTCAGGGATATTTAATTTATCAATGGAATATAACCCAATAAAAGCTCCATCTTCTAATCCAAAGGTTTTATTAAATTCTTCAAGATTCATATAACCAGTATTTCCTACAAAAAGATCTACTATTTTTGAAATCTTAAGAGAATATCTCTTCCCATCAATTGTATTTATTACCTTTAACATGTCACCTTCTTTTAAATTTAGCTTATCAGCAAGGGCTTGTGATATAACAAACCCTTCTAAATCTACCCTATTTCTTTTGTTATCTCTTAACACAATTAGTTGGGATTTCTTCTCTATTCCGTAAATTGTAATCCTCGTTTTTGTCCCTTCCTTATAAAAGGATAACATATTGAATCTTTCAGAATTAGGATATCTATGATCTTTCTGATAGAAATTAAAAACATACATATAGTTATATCTGAAAGTATTTTGAAATGTATCATAAACAAGGTTTGAAAGAGCTGATCCAGCAGTAATACCATACATTAATATCAAAGCAGAAAAAGCAACACCCAAAATAATTACAATCTCTCTCGAAGGATGAAGAAGAGCATGCTTTATCATTATTCTAAGCTTAAAAGATAATTTATCTAAAAAACCTATACGAAACTTTACTTTAAATGCCTTTTCTGCTTCTCCTTTTATTATCTCAACTACTTTTTTCCTTAATAGATCTCTTATAGCAAAGAATCCAGAAAACCCCATAAAAACTATTGGCAAAAATATACCCACAAAAAGATCTTTTACAGGAAATATCTTTTCCACAATTGGTACACTAATGAAAGATACATATAAATTTATAAAACTATCAGAATATATATAGCCTAAAATTCCACCTGGAATAGCACCAAAAAGCCAAATATAAAAAGGAAACATAATATATATCCTTGTAATCTCACCCTTGGTATATCCAAGAGCATAAAGAGTTCCTATCTCCCTATGCATAGAATTAATTATTCTTCTCAAAACAATAAAAAGAAGTAAAGAGGAGATTAAAAGAATAGTAAACGCCATAACATATGAAAGAGGTTTTCCACTTTCTACTTTTTTTTCAGTAACAATAATTCTCCAATTCTCGTCTTTTTCTTGAAAAGAAATCAAATTATATTTTGAATTTATATCTGCCTTGAAAGAATCTATATCATTGACCTTACCTCTTACCATGTAATATCTATAAGCTACACTGGAAATAAATTTTTTCATATCTTCCATATTCATTATTCCAACACCAAAATGAGACGGGTCTGGTAAAATATCAGTTTCATTTTTTGTAATATAGATATAATCAGGGAGAGCCACATATCCAGAAATCTTAAAGGGTATTCCATTTATATTTATAGTATCTCCAATCTTCAAATTGTTATTTTGAGAAAAATTGGGATCAATAGCTACTTCTCCTAAACTTGGTATTTTACCTTCCAATATTAATGGATTATTTACCTTCTCAGTAATATTGAAAAATCTAATGGTTTTATCATCATAATTATAATCAAAATTAAATTTTTCCTCTATCTCCACATTATACTTTTTCTCAATCTCTTCTATATCAATAGGGAAAAAGGTAATAAAATGAAAATTTTCCTGTTTGTATTTCTCAACAAAATTTTTGTAATTGATGTCCACATTTGTCATAGTTACGCTAAAAATATTGTAGACAAAAGAGGCAAGAAAAACTAAAAGAATTATTCCTATAAAATGGGATTTATCTCTCCACATTATCCTTAATGGTATTTTATTGAGCATTACCAAACCACCTCCTCAGCAGAGAGAGGAGTGGCATTATCAACAAATTCAGTAAGTTCTCCACTTCTTAATTTAATAATTTTGTGAGACATTTGAGATATAGCAGTATTATGTGTAGCTATAATGATGGTAGTTCCATACTTTCTATTAATATCTTCCAAAAGCCTCAAAACTTTCTTTGCATTTTCAAAATCAAGAGCTCCAGTTGGCTCATCACACAAAATAATTGCTGGATTTTTTACTACTGCCCTTGCTATAGCAACCCTTTGTTGTTCTCCCCCTGATATTTCAAAAGGGTACTTATCTCTATGTTCCCACATTCCTACCACTTCTAAGACTTCTTTGGGATCCAATCCATCTTCAGAAAGATACTTAGTAGAGAGTACATTCTCATAAACAGTAAGAGAATTTACAAGATTATAGAATTGAAAAACAAAACCCAGTTTTCTTCTTCTATAATTTGTTAAAGCTTTATCGTCATATCCTGTTATCTCTTCCCCATCCACTATTACTTTTCCTTCGTCAGGTCTGTCTATTCCTCCAATTATGTTTAAAAAGGTAGTTTTTCCAGATCCCGAAGGACCAAGTATTACACAAAACTTACCTCTTTCTAATGACATATTAATGTTCTTAAGAGCATTTACTTTAAACTTTCCCACTTGATAGACCTTAGAAACATTTTCTACTTGAATAAACATAAAAACCTCCCCTAAAAATATCCTTACATCCTTTCAATACAATTATGACTAATCAGTCATAATTTGTCAAGATAATTTCATTTTTTCTCTATCCCCTCTTTTAAAAGTTTAAGGTAATCATTTTCTGTTTTTTTAACATAGTCCTTTGGAAGATCATATACATTTAATCCCTGCAATTTAGCCATCTCAATAAAAAATCTTTTTAACCCCCATGATGAAGACTCAATAAAAATTAAAATTAATTCAGGAGAAATATCCTCTCTAATCAATCCAACTTTTTGATTTTTTACAATCAATTCGTAAAGAAAAGATTTAGTTTTAGTTTTTAAAAATTCTTGTATTTCTTCTTTGTAGGGTGAATCATCATAAAAAGCAGTTTTTTCAAGAAGCATGTATTCATAAGGATGTTCTTTAATAAACTTCCATGTATCTTCAAAAGATTTTTCCACATATTCAAAAAGACTAATCTTTTCAAAATCATATCTGCCTGCAACTTCTAATATCTTTTTTGCTGACTCTTCTATAACATAAAAATACATATCTTTTTTATTCTCAAAATATAGATACATACTTCCTTTTGCCACTTTACATTCTCTTGATACATCTTCAATATCTACCTTACTATAAGGCCTTGTGGCAAAATATTTTATAAGCGTGTCTGTTATTTTCTTTCTTTTTTCTTCAGGCAAATTAAAAAAGGTCTTCCTTGGCACTACCTTTTCTCCCTATTTTTAAAACTACCCAAAATATCAAATTTTTACTTTACAGGAAGATAATTTATCTGTGATCCTACTACAATTTTCCCCTTTTCAATCATTAATACTGGTATAGTCTCTATCTTAATCATTTTAATACTGCCATCAGGCATACTTACTGATACCATTGATTCAAAAGGTTTTGGCCCTGGAAAGGAGAAGGCAATTTGATATATCTTAGTTATATCGACTTCTCCTACTTTAACTTTCTTCCCAAGAATACTAAAAGCTACTTCAAAAGCTACTTTTTCTACTTTAATATAAATCCTATTCTCATTCAATAAATACTTTACCGAAACTTCTCCGTAGGCAGGTGTAGTATAGCTCACAGAAGGAAACTTTATAGATACAGAAACATCAGCTTCAAATCTTGCCTTGTTGTCATCTAAAATTATTCTCGGATTTTTAACAATCCAGGTATACTCACTTTTAATCCCAGAAACATTAAAGCTCTCAGTTCTTTTTATCTCTCCAATTGCAGACAAAAATTTATTTAGAGTTTCTTGAGATATAACTATACTTGCATCAGCTTCATTTTGAGAAAAGGAGAAAACAGATATCAAGGTAAGTATAAATATAGATAGTAAAATTATTTTTAAACTTTTCATTTTTATTCCAACCTCCTCTATTCTTCCTTATCAACCCCATGATTGTATGCATATTCAAGGGCTTCTATCTGCATATTCTTCAATAAATCTTTGTAATAACCTCCTTTATTCTGCAAATCTTCTACCCTTTCAATAACATCCATGGCTATGCTATAACGATCTATCTGGTTCAATATAGCAAGTTGAAGGGGTGTGGTTATACCTCCTCTTCCTTTTAAGAAAGGTGCAAGATATCCAGCATCTATTCCTATTTTTCTATTTTCCCTATATCCTCTCACATGAATATTTCTATGATTATTTCTCCTATAGGTTAACCTATGTATAAGCCATGGATAACCATGGAAGTTAAATATTATAGGTTTGTCTTTTGTAAAGTAAGAATCAAACTCTTTATCTGTCAGTCCATCTGGATGCTCTGTATTAGGTGTAAGAGTAAAAAGGTTTACCACATTTACAAATCTTATCTTTAGATAAGGGAAAAACTCTTTTAAAAGCTTAACAGCATAGATAGCCTCTTTAGTTGGGATATCACCACAACTTGCAATAACAACATCAGGATCTTCTTCTGGATGATTACTTGCAAAATCCCATATTCCAATACCTTTCATAGCATGTTTAAAGGCATCATCCATAGAAAGATATTGAGGATGTTTTTGTTTATCTATGACTATAATATTTATTCTATTAGTGGTTTGGAAACAATGCCATACGGTACAAAGTAATGTGTTGGCATCTGGGGGGAAGTATACTCTTACCACATTAGGCCACTTATCCACAATAGATGTTATAAATCCTGGATCCTGGTGAGTAAAACCATTATGATCTTGTCTCCATACTACAGAGGTTAATAATAGATTCAATGAAGAGATAGGAGCTCTCCAAGGTACATCAGAAGAGATATCAAGCCATTTTCCAAATTGATTTACCATGGACGAGATTATGGGGGCAAATCCCTCATATGTATTTAAAAATCCATGTCTTCCAGTAAGAAGATACCCTTCAAGCCATCCCTCCAAGGTATGTTCTGAAAGCATTTCCATAGTTCTTCCAAATGGTGTAAGATATCCTTCATCCTCATCTTCAGAAAGAATCTTCCCCATAAAAACCTTTCCATATTCAAATACTGCATCTAATCTGTTTGATTTTGTTTCATCAGGTCCAAAGACCCTAAAATTATCTGGATTCAATCTTATAACTTCCCTTAAAAACACACCTAAAGGACGTGTATTTTCTGCCTTATCCTCAAAGGGTTTATCCACCCCCACTGCATAATCCTTAAGATTGGGAAGTTTTAATTCTTTTCTCAATAATCCACCATTAGCATATGGGTTAGCACTCATTCTTCTCTCTCCAGATGGGGCTATCTCCCTTAAATCTTCCCTAAGCTTACCATCAGGAGTAAATAATTTTTCAGGTTCATAACTTCTCAGCCAAGCCTCCAAAACCTTCAAACTTTCAGGATTTTCCTTTGCATCAGAAAAAGGCACTTGATGAGCTCTCCAATATCCCTCAATATAGTGTTTTCCAACCTTCCTTGGAGCAGTCCAACCCTTTGGAGTCTTTAAAATAATCATAGGCCAGTAAGGTCTAAATGGCTTATTCTGAGATCTGGAAGTATCCCATATATTCAGGATTTTTTCTATACAAGAATCCATAGTCTTTGCCATCTTCTCATGTACTTCAAGAGAATCTTCCCCTTCCACAAGATATGGTTCATATCCATAGCCTTTAAAAAGATTTAAAAGCTCTTCATTATCTATTCTCGCCAAAATAGTAGGATTATTTATCTTATATCCATTAAGAAGTAATACTGGGAGTACTGCTCCATCCTTAACAGGGTTTAAAAATTTATTTGAATGCCAACTGGTGGCAAGAGGACCAGTTTCTGCCTCACCATCACCTACCACAGTAATGGCTATAAGATCTTTATGATCAAAAACAGCACCATAAGCGTGAGACAAACTATAACCAAGCTCTCCACCCTCTTGTATAGATCCAGGAAGTTCTGGAGTACAATGGCTACCAAGACCTCCCGGAAATGAAAAGGCTTTAAAAAGATTTTTCATACCCTCTTCATCTTGACTAAACTGAGAATAAAGTTCACTTATAGTTCCTTCTAAATATGCTGGTGCAATAACACCTGGTGCTCCATGTCCAGGACCTGCAATAAATATACAATTAAGATCATATTTTTTTATTACCCTATTACCATGAACATATACAAAGGAAAGTCCAGGACTTGCCCCCCAATGTCCAAGAAGCCTCTCCTTTATATGCTCAGGTTTTAATGGTTCCTTTAAAAGAGGATTATCAAGAAGATAAATCATCCCAGCTGAAATATAACAGCAAGCTCTCCAATACTCGTTTAACTTTTCAATCATAATATCAACTCCTTTCTTAAATTTTTAATCAGCCCCTCCACCACCGCCCCCACCTCCTCCACCTCCTCCAGAAGAAGAGGAGGAAGATGTAGAGGAAGCTACACTACTTGAAAAGGCATTGCTAAAACTCTCAAGAGAAGAACTAAAACTTTGAATAGAATCTGATAAGCCCGTTATACTCCCTGCATAAGCGGGAGCATACCATGTTATCTGATCTACAGGGATACTTAACATCTGCATTGCCTTTAAAACTTCCTTAGCAACTCCTAACACAGTACCATAGACCAAATACTTCTCCCAAAGAACTAAAGAAGAGGGTGGTCGCTCTGAGATAAGAGAAAAATCTTTCAAATACCTCTTAAAAGCCTTCCATCTTAAAGCAAGTAATTTCCCTTCAGGAGAATATCTTTGTGCTGAATGCATAAAAATAATAGAAATAACAATGTTTATACCTATAATTAACATTAGCATAAGTATACTCCAAGAGTGTAGTATAGAGGTCAAAATTCCCAAAAAAACCTCTACCACAATCCACAAAATCATTAAGTATAATAATTTTCTTTTTCCTTCATCAATTATCCATTTCTTCTCTTGAAAGACTACTTTTTCTACTTCCTTATCAAAATCTTTCTTGAAACTACTTAAATTTTTTTTCTTTAAATCAGAAACATAGAATTCTTTACCAAACTCTTTAAATTTATTAAGAAGAAGTTTTAATTCTCCAGAAAGATCTTTCTCTACTTCTTTATCCATTATGATGATCTTATAATCTTTATGCTTTATACCTAAAAACCCCTCTTTAATCTCTTCTTTAAACTTGAGATATCCTCTTCTTGCCAGCTCAAGAGTTGAAGCCACAATAGAATCAGGCGAAAGGTTAGATGCTTGATTTAAAAGAGCATCTACCCATGCTGGTGGTATATCTGAAGGTGGCTCTTGCTCATACTCTCTATCATATTGTACCTTAGGCTCCCTTCCATATTTAAAATATATACGAAGAGGTAAAACAAAACCAAGAAGTAAGAATATTACTGACAATATACCAAAGATAATCGTTAAAATAGCTTGTATAAGCTGTTTTCTTTCTTCTTCCTTTTGCCACCTTTCCTCTTCTTTTAAGATTAAATCTTTACCATTTTTAGATATTGACTCAACCTTAAACGGATCTAAATTGGTCAAATAACCTCTTGGAAATACTACTCTTACCTCTACCCATTGATGAGGTGGTATACTTCCAGCATATGCAATTATTCCTTTGTAATCTCTTTTTATTCCTATCTTTCCCTCTATCTTAGGATGGAGCCAATAATTTATATCATTTTTGGATTTTATTTCAGAGGGTAAATTAACTTCTACCCACAAAGCTGGAAGTCCTATATCCCAATCTCCTCCCCATACTTTCCAATAGAATTCAGCCACGTCATTATATACTTTTAGGGCATTGATTAACTTATAGCTTATTACAAAAGTCTTTTCCGTATAATTTGCTCTATAAAACCAACTAATTTTATACTCTTTACTATTCTCAACCACATCAAAAGTAGCTGGAATCCTCTCTGATGTTTCAGGATGATAGGCATAATTCTTTAGAGATCCCCCAACTATCTCACCTACGGATACATCCTCCAAAGTATATTTTCCTCTTGGTATAGTAATCCATGCCCTTGAGAAAGATCCTGAAAAATCATAGGTTAATTGATTTTTAACATCTATCTCTCCACTTGGCAAAATATTGTAATATACTCTTGCTTCTCTTATTCTATATTCCTTTCCATAAGATATGGTAAATAATAAAAGAAGGATTAATAAGAATTTAAAAATCTTATTCATGTCTCCTCCTAAAATTATGTAAAGTTTAACATAATTATAGCATTTTAAAAGGTAAACTTTTGAAGAAAAGAAACTTGATTTCATAAATTTTTATCGATAATTGTAACAAAGATAAAATGTTATAATATGGAATAGTTACGATATTTAGAAAGGAGAATAAAATGAAAAAATTATTGATTACTATTTTAATCCTTACTCTTTTTATTTCCATAAGTTTTTCTGAGATATCAGTTAAAAAGGTATTAAAACTTGAATCCAATATAAATGGAAATAAGTTAGGAGAAGCTGTTAAATTTTATGAAAAGATAGTAACTACTAAAAGCTTTAGTATCAATGTAAAAAAAGAAAATAAAGTTCAATATAAGGTCTGGCAGAAAACTTTTGGTGGGGAAAATGATGATTATGGGTATTCTGTAAAGCAGACAAAAGATGAAGGGTACATCATTGCAGGACATACATGGTCTTTTGGGAATGGGGGGTCTGATTTGTATGTAATGAAGCTTGACAAAAATGGATATACAATTTGGGAAAAAGCTTATGGGGGAAAATCTTGGGATAAAGGAAACTCAATTTATGAAACAACAGATAATGGGTTTATTGCTGTTGGTGGAACAAAATCCGTTGGATCAGGCAATGTTGATTTTTACATAATAAAACTTGATAAAAATGGAAATAAAATTTGGGAAAAAGCTTATGGAGGAAGTAAGAATGAGGAAGCATATTCTGTTCAGCAAACAAAAGATGGAGGATATATTGTTGCAGGTTTAACATATTCCATTGGCTCAGGAGGAAAGGACGTTTACATTATAAAACTTGATAGAAATGGTAATAAAGTTTGGGATAAAACATATGGAGGAAATGGTTGGGATGAAGCCTTTTCAATCCAACAGACAATAGATGGAGGTTATATTGTTGCAGGATTTTCAGATTCATTTGGGGCAGGTAATGGTGATTTTTATATCATAAAGCTAAATAAAAATGGAAGTAAGGAATGGGAAAAAACTTTTGGTGGAAAAAATTATGATGAAGCATATTCTATCCAGCAGACCAAAGATAAAGGATATATTGTTGTAGGCTGGACAGAATCCTTTAGTAAGGGGGGGAGTGATGTTTACATAATAAAGCTTAACGAAAATGGAGACAAAGTTTGGGAAAAAACTTTTGGTGGAAAAAATAATGATTGGGGATTATCAATACAGCAAACAAATGATAGTGGTTATATTGTTGCAGGGGTTACTGAATCTTTTGGGTTTGGTGGAAAGGATGTTTACATTATAAAACTTAATAAAAATGGGAATAAAGCCTGGGAAAAAACTTATGGAGGAATAGATCGTGATGAGGCACTTTCTATCTGGCAAACATGTGATGGGGGATATATTATAGCAGGATTTACATTGTCTTTTGGATCAGGAGGATATGATGTTTATGTGATAAAAATAAATGAAGAAGGTAACACAGGACCATATCCACAGTAATATGTTTATCCAAAAAAATTTTGAAACCATGTATTTTTCCCAAAAAGACAACATAAGAGTGGTAGAGCTTAAAGGTAATCCCTATGAGATAGGCTATCAGCATGGAATAGCTCTTAAAGACGAGATTCAATATTTTAATGATAACTTTGAGAATTTAATATGTCTTTTTCAAGGCAAGATAAAAGGGAAATTATTTTATAGATTAATGCTTAAAACTGCAAAAGATTTTGAGAAAAAGATACTTAATTTTTACCCTGAATCCAAGGAATTTTTTGAAGAAATGAAGGGAATTTCTGATGCCAGCCATGTACCCTATGAAAAAATTCTTCTTTTCAATCTTACCGATGAAATATCTACTTACTATATTGGTAAAAGCATGAGAAAAAGCTGTTCATCCTTTGTTTTTAGAAATAAAGATGGAAGTTTAATTATAGGAAGAAATCTCGATTATGGGGTATTCATAGATGAACTTCCATTATGCACTACTATTTTTAAATATTACCCAGAAAAAGGAAATTCCTTTATAGCTATTTCTTGGCCTGCCCTTGTTGGGTCTTATACTGGTATATCAGACAATTTATTCGTTTCAATAAATGTATCCCAAAGTAAAAGAAAAGAGATGGGAGCTCCAGAATTTCTCCTAACCCGCAAAATAATTCAATATTCTAATAACTTAGATGATCCTTTAATAAATGCTCCATATACTTTTCAAGGATTAAATGTACTTGTCTCAGATAAAAATAATGCAGTTATTCTTGAAATAAGTCCAAAGATGAAATACATAAGGGATTTAAGGGATAAAGGCTTCCTAATAGCTACAAATCACTATCAACATCCTGAAATGATATCAGAACAAGCACAAAGACTTGTTGAAGAAATGCCTATCCCTCTTAAAGATGGGTCTTATGTTCACCAGATAGATACAAGGGAAAGGGAGAAAATAATAAGAGAAAAAATAGAAAAAGTTAATAATATAGATGTGGAATACGCCAAAGAAATTCTTAAAAGTGTAAGTACGAGGTTAACATTACAAAGTATTATTTATTTACCAAGAGAAAGAAAATTATTTATAGCCCAAAACATTAAATCTCCGGTAACTTATGGAACATGGGAGGAATTTAATATATGAACCTAAAATTAATAATAAAAGTTTTTCTTCTTTCAATAACACCCATTGGAGAATGCAGAGTTTCCATACCATATGGAATATATAATGGGCTTTCTCCTTGGGAAACTTTTTTAATAAGCTTTTTAGGAAATACATTAATGGGTATAGCGATATATTTTACTATTGATTTTATAAGTAGGGCTCTCCTTAGTAGAGAGCCCTTAAAAAGTTATTATGAAAGATTTTTAAAAAGAAAATTGAGAAAGCTAAAAATATATCCATCTGGCCTTGTTTTTTCATTGGTAATTTTTATAGGAATTCCTCTTCCTGGAACAGGAGCTTTTACTGGTGCCATATTAGCCAGAGTCTTAGGCCTAAATTTTAAAGAAGCCTTTTTTACCATAACCTTAGGTGTTATATTTGCAAGTTGCATTGTATCAATGCTTACCCTATTTAGTAATATAATTTTTTAAATCATTCTATTTCATTAAGTCTAAAGTAGAACCTAACTACTGATTTTGCATTTGGAATTTGACCCGCAAATATATAGTTTTCCAATCTCTTCTTCCAAGAATTTATTTTTTCTTCTCCTTTTTCCAAAAGAGAAAGGTTATCTCCAATTTTCTTCTTCATAGTTTTCAAATTTTTCTCCACTTCAACAAGTCCTAAAAGCTTTTTCCCCTCAATTTCTCCCCCATAAAGCATTATATTTAACATATTCTCAATATTCTGAATACCTTGCAAAGAAGTCCCAATTATGTCCATAGCCTTTTTACTTTGAAAAGCAAGATCCCCAATAAAATCTCCAATGTTTTTTATATCATCTGAGAAACTATTAGTCTCTATCTCTTTCTTAACCTCTTCCGCCATCATCAATGCCTTTTTCCAATCTTCATCATTACTACTTTCTGCTTTCCCCTTTATAAATCCATATAAATTATTAAAGCTTTTGGGATACTCTTTTAAATTTTTTGATATTAAATAGGCTTTATTTTGATTAGCCATAAGGGTAAAGGGCAAAGTAAGGTATTCTTGTGGAATAATTGGAGTATTTTTCTCTATACCTTCAAGGATTCCTTTAAGAATTTTTTGATGAGCTTGATTAAGTAAAAGAAAGCCTTCAATTCCCTCATTAATAGATTTAAGTTGCTCTTTCATTGATAAATCAACTGGAGGAAGGGATGGAAGTGCAGTGAAGGTAATAGCAGGTACCTTCAATTTTTTACCTCTCAAAGAAAGCCTTAATTTTGCATCAGGAATAGGATATGTAAAACTTGTAAGCCTAACTGTTTTCCCCAATACCATTATCATAAAATCATTGGGATTCCTAAGTACAAAATCATCGGCAGAAAACTCAGTAGACATTACTACTCTTAAAGGAATATCTTCATTAGGTTTCATATAAATCTCTATATCTAAATCTCCTGATTTCCCTAAAAAATCCCTTGGTTGTACTAATTTTCCATTATATTTATAAGTAATCTTAAAATCTAAAGGAACCTTTTTATTAACTTCTCCTGTTAAATATATATTCTTATTGTCAGAAGATTCTCCATAAATCACTATGTTACCCTTTTCTACCTTCATTTTTAGATCGTTAGTGTGCAACTTTACATTTTTAATATATTTTCCATCTTTTATGATATTAAAATTTCCCTTTCCTTCTATACTAATCCAATTTACAAGATCTACCCTTTTAGCTTTACCTTCAGCTCCAAGAAGGACATAAATGGTTTCATCATTTTTAATCTCTAAAGAATGTCCCAAAGAAATACTAAAAATTATACCCATCAATATTAATATGATAATTCCTCTTTTCACCTTCTCTCCTCCTTCCTTATAAAACCTAATTTATCAAGAAAAGAATCCAAAGTTACAAGGATAGGGACCACTAATAAGGTTACAAATAATACACTAATAATAGCTCCTCTGCTGACAAGCATAGCTAAATTCTTTGCCATAAAAATATCAGAAAAAATACCTAAAGGAAAGGAGATTAAAAACATGGTACCTGCACTAATTATGATACTATTTATACCTTCAAAGGCAAAATGGGCAGAGGTAATTCTATCAAACCCTTTTCTCTTTGCTTCCAAATATCTAGAGGTTAAAAGCACAGCATAATCTATAGTTGCTCCAAGTTGGATAGCCCCTATAAAAAGATTAGAAGAGAAAAAGATAAAACCATATGTTAGGTAATCTATAAGAAGATTAATCGTTATGGCAATCTCTATAACAAGAACAAGAAGGATGGGAATAGGTAAGGAAAGAAAAGAGAAAGCTACAACCATAAAAATAGCTATTGTAGATATAACGTTTATCTTATTTAAGTCATTAGTGGTTACATCTTTAAGATCATAATTTAAAACAGGAATTCCTGTAAAAGTAACATTATATCTTTTTTCTATTTTTTCTCTCATTCTTTCTATAAAATCATAAGATTCTGGGGAACCATAGGAAAAATTTGCATCTAAAGATAGATAAGAAACTCCATCCTTAAAGAAACTTTTCTTCACACTTTCTGGCACCATATAATCTGGCAGTAATAGATCTACCATTTCATAGTACCCCATGATACCTGTCACGTAAGGTTCTTTCTTTAATACTTTTATAATTTCTTGCCAATTATCTGGTGATTCTTTACCTATAACAAAAATGGTAGACTTTTTTTCAAATATGTCTTCTAACTTTCTTTGTCCTATCATGGAAGGTATATTTTCTGGAAGTCCTCTTAAAAGCTTATAATCTACAGGAAACTTAGGAATAATAAAAAGGGAAAAAGCACCAATAAGAAATATAACAAATATTACAGGCCTCCATCTTATTACAAAATTGAATAACTTTTCTCCAGGTATTCTTAAGACCCACCTCTTAGAACTTGACCATCTATGATGAAATTCATATAGGAGTACAGGAAGAATAGTAAGAGAAGAAATAAAAGATACCAATACACCTCTTGTCAAAATAAATCCAAGATCTTTACCGAGCCCAAATCTCATATAAGTCATAGCAAGAAAACCAGCCATAGTAGTAGCTGAACTTGCCACAATACTTGTAGCTGTAGTTCTAACTGCTTCCCATCCTGCTTCTCCCTTACTTTTTGTTTTTGATTCTTCCTCATATCTATGGTACAAAAATATGGCATAATCCATAGTAACACCAAGTTGTAAAATTCCCACAATCATCCGAGATATAAAACTTATCTCTTGCCCTAAAAGAGTAGAGATGGCAGTATTTATAAGAATAGAAAGAAAGATGGTATAGTAGATAAGAACGGGTACATACATTGAGGGTACAAGGAAAAATAAGAATATTATGACCAATATACTACCAATAAGAAGATAACGAATGGTTTCTCTTTGAGTTAAATTGCTTAAATCTTGAGCAATAACCGCATTACCTGTAAAATAGCTTCCCTTTGGAAGAATCAAATTTATCTCTTTTATTGCTGATTTTGTTAAAGGACTCTGGGAGGATTCTATAAACTCAACTTTCAAAAATGTATATCCCTCTTTTATAAACTTATCTTTTATATTTTGATCCCAAAAATAATCAGGCAAAAAAATATCTTGAAAATCTGAAATCCATGAAACCTTTGATACTCCTTTTATTTGAGACACCTTTTTCTTTAAAGAATCCACATCATAGGGATTATTAAAACGAAGTAATATAAATGCTTCTTCACCCAGTTTAAAGGTACTACGCAGTTCATTTAAAGCATTAACTGAAGGAAGGTTCTTTGGAAGTAGAGAATAAATGTCATAGTTTACCTTAATATTTAAACTAAGATAAAAGGACAAAATAAGTAATACCAATGATAAAATGGCTATAATCTTGGAATGTCTAAAACAAAAAAGATAAATCCTTTTCATAACTCTCCCTCCTCATAAATTCCCAGAATTCTTTTAGTAATCAGAAGGATGAAATCCATAATTCCTTTAACATAACTACTTTCAATCTCAAGATTTTCATGCAAAAGACCATAAACCCCATAAAGTATAAATACTGCACATCTTTTGGAATCAAGCTGAGGATCTTTTTTTATTTTCTCAATAAGTTGAGAAAATGGCTCTATTAATTTATCCAATATTTCAAACGATATTTTAACCCTTAATGGAAAATATTGAGGACTATAATAGATCTTAGAAAAGGATCTTAAATCCTCAAAAGCCTTTATCACTGAGCTTACAATCTTATTGTATTTATCCACTAAAGAGATTCTTTCATCTTTAAGTATTTCTATAAGTCCCTTTATATAATTCTCCACATAATACTTTATTGCTTCCTCAAAAATCTCTTCTTTTGAAGAAAAGTAATAATAAAACATACCAGGAGAACCCTTAACTTCTCTCAATATATCCCTTATGGATGTTTTTTCATAGCCCTTTTTGAGAAAAAGACAAAGGGCAGTTTCAATAAGTTCTTTCTTTCTTATTTCAGGATCTTTGCTTATTCTCATATTTATTCCCCACTATTGAACGAACGTCGTTCTGTTTATTATAAAAAAGATAAATTCTTTATGTCAATAAAATTATGGACATAAATAAATATTAAATGGCCTTTTTTTTAGGTCTATAAAAATTTCCCAATAGGTATATTACATCAGCTGTAAAAACTAAAATAGAAAGTATATGTAAACTAAAAAAGGCTAATAGCAGAGAAAAAGCAAGAATAAATCTATAATATGAAAATACCTTTAAAGATGATTTTTTCACATAATTTAAAAGAATATGAATACTGAAGATTCCTACAACAAAGGATACTAAAGCTCCGTATAAGATATATGTAAACTCCCCTGTTTGGTTACCTTTAAAAAGGTCTATAAACTTAAAGAATACTGCCCCACCTATTAAAGGAAGGGACATATAAAAAGAGAATTTTGTAGCTTCATCTCTTCTTAATCCTACATACATTCCACCTGATATAGATGAACCAGACCTTGAAACTCCAGGAAAGAGGGCAAATACTTGCCAAACTCCAATAATTATAGCCTTTTTTATATCTAAATCTTTAAGTTCCAAGGGCTTACTTTTATATCTTTCCAATAGGAGAAAGATAATACCAAAGACTACTACTCCCACCAAAATAATCCATATTGCAAAAGGATAAGTTTGAGGCTCTGAAATTTTCTCCACAAAAGGATCTAATAAAATCCCAAAAATACCAGCTGGAATAGTGGCAAGAATTATAAGTCCAAGAATTTTCCTTTTTTCTCCCCCTTTAAATATGGCAATTAAAAACTCTATCCAATCTTTTATAAAATATAAAAATACAGCAAGAAAAGTACCAAGATGTAATCCCACATTAAAAGTTAGCCCAAAATCGGGTACCTTAAATAAATAAGGAATTAAAATCAAATGAGCGGTACTACTTATGGGTAAAAATTCTGTTATTCCTTGGACAATACCTAAAATTATTACCCAAAATTCCATAAAAACCTCCTATTTACCAACACAGAAGTTTTCAAATATCTTATCCACAATATCTAAGGATACTTCCTCACCTAACATATTCCCTAATGATCTTTCAATATCATAAAGAAAAGACCCAAGTATATCAATAGCATTAAAATTTTTCAAGGTTTTTATTGACTCATCTATTAAGTTATTTATTTTTTTTAGCTCCTCTTTGTGATATATATTTAGAAACAATCCATCTATAGATTCTTCTGCAATTATATATTCTTTAAGCTTCTCTTCTAATCTATCAATACCTATATTATTTTTAGCAGACACGTATACCCTTTCTATATTCTCAGGGAAAAAGGATAGATCAATTTTCAAAGGTAAGTCTATTTTATTGATAACTAACAAAACTTTCTTATTTTCATAACTCATTATCCCTTGAAAAAGATTCTTTTCTTCCTCAGTAATTTCAAGACTTCCATCAAGTACAAAAAGAATAATATTTGATTTTTCAAGGATCTTTTTAGTTTTTTCCATTCCCAATTTATCCAATATATCACGGGGAATAGAAAGACCCGCAGTATCATAAATTTTTATAAGATAACCAGATAAATAAATCTCTCCTTCGATATAATCCCTTGTAGTACCTGGTATTGGTGTTACTATTGCCCTATCTTCCCTCATTAAAGAATTAAAAAGGCTTGACTTTCCCACATTTGGCTTTCCTACTAATATAACTTTATAGCCTTCTTTAATTAAATCACCTTTCTCCCCCTTTAATAAAAGTTCCTCTACCTCTTTTTTAATCTCTTCCAATATTCTTATCCACTCTGATTTCTCCTTCTCTTCCACATCCTCAGGAAAATCTATGGAGGCTTCCAATTGTACTCTTAAAAATTCTACTCTATCTTTTAATTCTCTTATCCTTTTGGAAGTGTCACCTTCCAATTTTGATAGAGCTATCCTCAATGACGTTTTACTTTCTGCCCTTATAATTTCATTTATGCTTTCTGCTTGGAGAAGATCAATCTTTCCATTTAAAAAGGCTCTTTTGGTAAATTCACCTTTTTCTGCTATTCGAGCACCTTCATTAATGATAATCTTTAAAACTTCTTCAAGAATAATAGGACTCCCATGGGTAAATATCTCTACCATATCCTCGCCTGTATAGGAATTTGGACCTTTGTAAACAGCTAAAAGTACCTCATCAATGAACTCATCATTATAGTAGATTCTTCCATAATGCAAAGTATGAGAAGGTACTTTTTCAAGATCCTTCTCTCTGATAGGTAAAAAAATTTTCTTGGCAATTCCTATAGCCTGTGGTCCACTTATTCGGATTATCCCAATAGCACTATAACCAAGAGGGGTAGCTATAGCTGTAATTGTATCTTTCATTTTTCCTTAGGTGCTATAACCACATACCTATATGGATCTTCTCCTTCACTATATGTAATTACATCAGGATCATTTTGCAAAGTTAAGTGAATTATTCTTCTTTCTTTTGGAGTCATAGGTTTTAGTTTGTACTCTTTCTTTTCTTTTTTTACCTTAGCAGCTATCTTCTTTGCCAACTCTTCTAAATACTTTTCTCTCCTTTCTCTATAATGATCAATATCCAAGGTAATAATATCGGTTATCTGCATTTTAGAGGCATAAAGACGGATTATATACTCTAAGGATGAAAGTGTTCTTCCTGCAGGACCAATTAATTCTCCTAAATTATCCCCTTCAATACTTATTTTTATATTCCCATCTTCCTTTAATATCTTTATTTTGGCTTTAACATTTAACATTTTTAAGATTTCTTTTATAAAATTCCTTAATATATCTTCAGGAATTTCCTTTATCCAAGCATATATGCGAAAAGGCCTTGCTCCTATCCCTAAAATTCCTTCTCTTCCATACTCAATAATTTTATAATCTATCTTATCAAGAGGAACTTCCAAAATCTCTTTAGCCTTGAGAAGAGCATCTTCTAAGGTCTTGCCCTCTATCTCAATCTCCTTCATATCAGTATTAGCCCTCCTTATGGAGCCTAAATACTATATACTGTTGCAGTAACTGGAATAAACTAGATACAAGCCAATAAAGCATCACACCAGCAGGTACTTTATAAAGCAGAAACATTCCAGTAAAAAGTAAGGTTGTAAAGATATTCATAATTTGCTGCTGTCTCTTTTGCTCTGGTGTTGAAGACAAAGAAGACAATATCCCAGAAAAATAAGTTACAATAGCCATGATAATCAAAAGAAGATAGTCTGGCTTAGTGAGATCTGACATCCATAAAAAACTGGGAGTTACAGTATACTTATAATTCAATAAAAGCTGGTACAAAGCAATAAGAATTGGAAATTGGATAAGAAGAGGTAAACACCCCATCATCGGGTTAATTCTATACTGCTGATAAAGTATCATAATCTGCTTATTCATTTCTTGAGGATCATCTTTAAATTTCTCCTGAATCTTTTTTATCTCAGGCTGTATTTTTTGCTGAAGATATATACTTCTTAATTGGGCATGAGTTAATGGATATAAAATAATCCTTACAAGAATCACTAAAAATATTATAGCAACCCCATAATTCCCAGTCCAACTATAAAAAAGCTCCAAAAGATATCCTAAACCATTTGCTAAAGCATTTATCATTTATTTATTCCTCCTTTGCAATTTCAATTCTAATAATTCTTCTTTTGTAGGTACAGGATCATAACCACCCGGATTAAAAGGATGACACCTCAAAATTCTCTTTATAGCAAGAATACTCCCCTCAAAAACCCCAAACCTTTCTATGGCTTCTAAGGCGTAGGAAGAACATGTGGGATAAAAACGACAGGAAGAAGGTAAAATAGGAGATATAAATCTTTTATATATTTTTATAACTAAAACTAACAATTTCTTAAGCATCCCTTAAAATACCAGCTTTTATCCATATATTTAATAGCATATCCTTCATTTTATGATAATTAATATTTTCTATATTTTCTCCTGGCTTAACTATTACAAGAATCTCTGCATCATCACTTAAGTAAGGTCTATGAAGTCTATATACTTCTCTTATAAGTCTCTTTATTCTATTCCTAACAACTGCAGGCCCTACTTTTTTACTTACACTTATCCCTATTCTTCTTTTTTCTCCTCTTCTTATATAAACAACAAAATTCTTAGAAAGGGAATAAGGTCTTCCCTCTCTTAAAATACGTAAAAAATCTTCTTGTCTTTTTAACCTTTCTTCTTTTGGAAATGAATAAAGTCTCAATTATACTGTTAATCTCTTTCTTCCCTTCGCTCTTCTTCTTTTTATAACTCTTCTACCACCGGGAGTTCTCATACGGGCAAGAAAACCATGGACTCTTTTTCTATGATGTTTTTTAGGCTGATAAGTCCTCTTCATTCCTTACCCTCTCCTTTTCTTTAAAAATTTCTGTATTTCTAGGGATACAAAGTAATACTAACAAAAAAGGCTTTTATCGTCAAGGTAAAAACTCGGGAATGTATTTCTTTCCTCCTTTTATAATCTTAAATTCCTCGGGTAAAGAATTGATATTATTTAATATTCTCTTTCTAATATTATCTGTCTCTTCAAAGTCTCTTATGATCTTACCTTGAGATATAAGAGGCTTTAAAAGAGGCTTTTTACCAGGAAGTAATTCTGAAGTATGAAGTCTTACAGTATCGTTAAAATTTTCACTTCTCTGAACCTGTTTTGCACCTGGCATATTACCCACTTTAGCAATTGGGTTCCCATCTACTTCTACGATTTTTAATGCAAAATCTATAACTGGAGCATTAGCTACCCTTGTTCCAATTCCAAAGGCATCTACCAAGTCTCTGTATTTTTCTACTTCATACTCATCAAGACCCCCACTCAAAAATATCTGAATATTATTATAACCTCTTCTTGCAAATTCCCATCTAATATCTTTTATAAGATAAGAAAAATCTTTACTATCTATTCTTATACCTTGAAGCCTATCTTTCAAAGCTTCCAAAGCATTTAATGCACCTATAGTAGGAGAACCATAGGTATCTACAAGGGCAATTCTTGGTATTTTAGGATCTACATATTGATCAAAAGCTGAAAAAGCTTCTTTTTCGTCTCCTATAATCAAAATTAATGCATGAGGCATAGTGCCAACAGGAGTTTTATAAATATACTTTGCCCCTAACACATTAGATACTCCATCAAATCCAGACACATATGTGGCATACTCTACTACTGGAGCTAAAAATGGATGTTGTCTTCTAGTCCCAAAACTATATATCTTTTTATTTCCTGCTGCAATTCTTACACGAGCTGATTTTGTTGCAATACCTGACATAAAACAGATAAACCCTAATATAGCAGTTTCATATCGAGCAAAATCTCTATATTTTCCCCTTATTTGGAGCACAGGCTCATAAGGGAAGAATATCTCTCCCTCTTCCATGGAATAAACATCTACTGGAAGGCCTTCTAAAAGCTTCGCTACTTCATATATTCCAAGAACTATTCCAAAGTGATAATTTTCATCAGGAAAACTTTTTGTAAAAAGTTCCATTACTACCTGAGGATTTTTGCTTAAACCATCTAATACCTCTTCAGTCCTTAAAAAATAGGCATCAGTACATAAACCATTCTTTATTTCTTCTGGTCTTGCAATCAAAAATTCTTTCAATTTATCTCCTCCCATTTTTCTATAAATTCTTGAGTTGTATATATCTTTGCATTATGAATATCTTTCATATATTTTAAAGCTCTTTCATGCTCTTCGGGGACAAAAGATGCTGTGGCATCTGAAATAACAATCACCTCAAATCCTCTAAAAAAGGCATCAGCAGAATTGTGAAGTACACATATATGGGTGCTTGTACCTGTAAGTATCACTGTATCCACATTATGTTTCTTTAAAACATCTTCAAGATCTGTTTTATAAAAACCGCTATAAACTTTCTTATTTATTACATAATCTTGAGGAGAAGGGGCAAGTTCAGGTATTATCTCAGAACCTTTATCTCCTTCCATAGCATGTTTTCCCCATAAGGAAAGCTCTTTATCCTCCTCAGAATGAGAATCTCTTAAATAGATAACAGGTATATTTTTCTCATGAGCTTTTTCAATAAGAAGCTTAATATTAGGAACTATCTCTTGAGCATATGGATTACCAAACTTTCCTGTAACAAAATCTACTACCATATCCACTATAATTAAAGCAGGACGCATCATACTCCCCCTTTCTATTCTCTTTGATTTCTATTATAACAATAACAATAAAAAATATAAATAAAGAAGGAAGGCCTCTATAGACCTTCCTTCAAGAATGATCTAAAAATTAGAAAATTAAAATCCTATTTCTTCCCCTTCATGAAATACCAAATAAGAAGAATAATCACAATAACTATCAACACCCACCAATACCACGCCATCTTATTTTTCCCCCCTTTCTATAAGTACTAACTATAAATAAGTTTATTCCTTTTCTTCCCATATGTCAACCCACACTTTTCTATACCTTGGTCCATCAAACTCCGCAAGAAAGACTCCTTGCCAAGTTCCAAGATTAAGCTTACCATCCCTTACAAATAGAAAGGTATTTGTCCCTACAATAGTACTCTTAATATGAGCAGGAGAATTTCCTTCAGCATGAGCATAGGGAATGTTAGAGGGAACTATCTTATCATAAGTAGATATAATATCTCTCACCACACTAGGATCATAATTTTCATTTATTAATATTCCTGCTGTAGTATGAGGGACAAAAATGAAACAAATTCCATTTTTTACATTACTTTTCTTTATAGCTTCTTCAATCTTATCTGTTATATCTACAAGAGCCACCTTTTGAGGAGTAGATACGGAGATTTCGTAAAACATAAGCCTGCTTTCCTCCCTTCTTTTTATTTTTCCTATTTTTTCATTATAATAAATATTAGGAAGATTTAGAAATACAAAAGTTTTAGGGGGTGTAATAAAAAATGGGAAATGAATGGAAAGGAAAACTTATTAAGATAGATGATTATAGATATATGATACCTGAGGATCATAAGCCTTTTATGAAGGTACCGGGGATTATATTTGCTGATGAAAAATTAATGGAAGATATCGTTAAAGACCAATCTCCAGAACAAGTAGCCAACGTTGCATCTCTACCTGGCATACTAAAATACTCTTTAGCTATGCCAGATATCCATTGGGGATATGGATTTCCTATAGGTGGAGTAGCAGCTATGAAGAAAAAGGGAGGGGTTATTTCTCCAGGAGGTGTAGGATACGATATAAATTGCGGTGTAAGATTGATAAGAACTAATTTATCAAAAGAAGATGTTTTACCAAAGATAAGAGAGTTGGTAGATGAGCTTTTTGATAAGATACCAGCTGGTGTAGGCTCAGAAGGAGATCTGAGGGTAAAAGGTAAAGAACTTGATGAGGTACTTGAAAAAGGTGCTCAATGGGCTGTAAAACAGGGTTATGGATGGAAAGAAGATTTAGAACATATAGAAGAAAGAGGAAGACTAACATATGCAGATCCAGATAAGGTATCCAAAAAAGCAAAGGAAAGAGGAGAGTATCAATTAGGTACTTTGGGCTCAGGAAACCACTTCTTGGAAATTCAGGTAGTTAGCAGAGTTTTCGAGCCAGAAATAGCTGACAAGTTAGGAATCTTTCCAGATCAGATAGTAATTATGGTACATACAGGATCTCGTGGTCTTGGACACCAGGTAGCAGAAGATTATATCAGAGTAATGTCTAATGCCATGAGAAAATATGGCATTGAAGTACCTGATAAACAACTTGCTTGTGCTCCCTTTGATTCTCCTGAGGGTCAAGATTATTTCTCAGCCATGTCTTGTGCAGCCAACTTTGCTTGGGCAAATAGACAAATGATAACCCACTGGGTGAGAGAGGTATTTGAAAAAGTATTTAGGGAGGGGGCTGAATCCTTAGGAATGAGGCTTATTTATGATGTGGCCCACAATATTGCCAAATTAGAGGAACACGATATTGATGGAAAAATAGAAGAGGTAATAGTACATAGAAAAGGAGCTACAAGAGCCTTTCCAGCAGGACATCCAGACCTTCCAGAAGATTACAAGGATATAGGTCAGCCAGTGATAATACCCGGAGATATGGGAAGATCTTCTTTTCTTCTTATAGGTCTTCCTAAGGCAATGGAACTCTCCTTTGGATCTACTTGCCACGGAGCAGGAAGAACCCAAAGCAGAAGTAAGCTTTTAAAAAGTGGCTTAAGAGCTTCGGATATTGAAAGGGAGCTACTTGAAAGAGGGATTATAGTAAAAGCAGCATCTAAGGCTTCTATAGTAGAAGAGGCTTCAGAAGCTTACAAAAATGTAGTAGATGTGGTAAATGTAGTACATAACGCAGAAATTTCAAAAAGAGTTGCTCAGATGAAACCATTAGCTGTAATTAAAGGATAGAAAAAAGGGGAAGGACGTAAGCGCCCTTCCCCTTTAAAATAGTTCCCTCAAAAACTCATAGAAAGCCCTACTCTATGGTAAAATCCATCCAAGTTTAAAGAGTATAAAAGAGCATAATCAATTACTATATTATCCTTTTTAAAACCAAGACCAAAAGTAGGAGAATCCACATTCCATCCTAATCTCACATATACGACTTTCCTAAACAAATATTCCCCACCAATCTGGAAACTTAAAGATGGAATACTAACATTTCCAGATACTGCTAAGTTTTCTGATTGATATGAAAGTCCAACCTTGATGTTTGGTGTTATTGGTTCATCATAAGATTCTGTTCCATCAGACCATGACACATTATTATAAAGATTATAAACTACAGCTCCAATTTTAACTTGAGGAGTAAGTTTAAATATTACTCCTAAATCTATACCAAAGCCTTCTGAATTATAAGGAGATGGTAAAACTGCCCACATTCTTTTTATATTCATTCCTACAGAAAGATTAGAAAACAAAACTTTACCTATAGAATAGGCTAACACATTCTCAGAATAGGGTACTCCTAATTCTTCATCAGGAGAAATTCTACTATAATATAATGCACTTGCCCACATTCCCTTATCAGGTACAGCAAAGGATATAATAGTACCTGTTATGTTAGGTCCGCTAAAACCAAGACTTTCCGGAGTTAAACCTAAATAATTATAGGAGATAAAAAATTGAGAATTATAAAGTCTTGCTATTGATGCTGGATTATATGTAATCCCATTAATATCTCCTTCTATTGCTATAAAAGCACCTCCCATACCCATAGCCCTTGGACTCCATGAAAGATAAGGTCCTTCAGAAAAACCCCCATAGGTTTGAGCATAAGATCCAGAGGATAAAATTGTTATAGCTAAAATAAGAAACACTATTTTTCGCATTTTAACTCTCCTCCTAAAAATTATCACTTAACTACAACAAATCCCTTAAATTTATATTTAATCGCCCCATTTGACTCTTTAATTGTAATCTTTACGAGATAATAACCATTAGGCACTAATCTACCTAAATTGTCCTTACCATCCCATGTTACAGTATCTTGAGCTTGCACACTAGTAAAAGTTCTACTATATATGGTCTTTACCAATGTACCGTTCATACTGTATATATCTATTTTAACCTCTGATATATTTCCAAAAGAAGCCTGTACTTGGAAATCTATTCTAAGTAACCCTTTCTTAGGAGAAAAGATAGATGGCGTTACAATAACATCTCCAGAAGCAGTTGAAGAAGCTTCTAAATTTAAGGTAAAAGTATAGGTATCATCTACAGAGTTACCAGTATTATCTGTAGCCCTTAAGATTACAGTATAAATGCCTTTAGTCCATGTATAAGAAGTAGTATTTACAGTAAGAGTAGCTGTACGAGAATCTGAGGAAATCTGATATGTATATGTCCCAACTTCCATTCCATTAGGATCTCTAAGCTTTATGTATGTCTTATAAATGTTAGTATCAATTCCAGTAGTATTATCTTTTACTACCACTGATACTTGAGAGGGCGGTAATACGAGTATAGCATTCTTTGTAGGATAGGTACTTTCTATATAAGGTTTACTCATGTCTAATGTAAAGGAAGTATAGGTGATAGTATAATTTCCTGCCATATCATATAGAGTTATAGCCATATTATAAACTCCGTCTTGAGCCAAAATATCAGATGATATAGGTACTACAAGTAGGTTCTTATCAGATAAAGTAGGATCAAAAGCTAAAGGAAAATTACCTATGGGTGTAACTAAGTTTATTCCAGACTTTGTAATATCAATTCCTGTACCTGTATCTATATATTTTACTTCTATTTTTTCAACTTTTGATACATTGCCAGTTGGCAAGACTGAAATTATAACGGGACGGCTCAAATCTATTGTAATTTTTGAGGTATTAAAGAAAGTATTCCCAAGAAGATCGGTAAGTCTTATAGTTAGATAATAATCTCCTTCTGTAAGATTATAGCCTGAAGGGATATTTAATATTAGAGTTGCATTATTAGGAGTAGTAGAGGTATAGGTATAAGTTCCAGCTATTTCAGGCCCTGCTATGATAGTACCAGATGCTGAGGAAATTTTTACAAAGGTTTTTACAGGAGATAAATCTATTCCGACACCAGCATCCCCAACTGATACTTGAATTTGAGTAAATGTATAGTTTAGGGTAGTAGAATTTAAAGAAGAATTTATAACATAAGGTGGGGTCGTATCTAATAAGAAGGTGGATGTGGTAAATGTAGAATTTCCAGCTTTATCTATTAAATAGATGCCCATATTATATATTCCATCAATCATATTTATAGATGAAGGTATATCAGCTACAGCTAATATAGATGTGGTTTTATCTTTATTAAATAATATTTTTTGAGAATTTCCATTTGGAGTAAAGAGTTCAATATAAGAGCCTACAGGAGAATAAGGATAATTATCCCAAAGATTTAAACCAGATCCTTCATCCTTATAGTTAACTCTTATCTCCGATGTCCCAATTATAGCCCCTTTAGGCTCTACATCTATAAATTGGGGGGAAGAATTATCTATAATAAAACTTGAAGTTACCAAGCTTCCTTTATTTCCCTTTTTATCTATTGGTTCTACTTCTATAGTATAATATCCAGTTGTAAGAGCACTAGTAAATGTCCAATAAATTGTATCATGACCATTATGAGATTGAATTCCCCCTACATATCTTCCAATATTATCTCTTACCCTTATAGCAGATTTTTCTAAATCTGGACCAATACCTCCTCCATCATCTAAAATAGCAAAAACACTGGATATATTACTCACTAAAGACCCCGAAGATGGATATATTGAGAGGACTTTAGGAGGAGTTATATCTTCTGGTACAACTATAACTTCTCCTAAAGTGATATTTGTTATTAAAGGTTTTAGGGGAACATTAATAACAGTATTACTGGTAGAATCTATGATAGTATATATTGGCTCTAAAATAACTTTATAATTTCCTGGAGGATTTCCCACAATCTTATAATACCAAGTAGTTAGATCTTCCGGTTTCTCTTTAACAAGCTCTAAATCCTTTTCACCATACCAATAAAATGTTGCAGGACTTGTTACATTCTCAAAAGCCATAGTTCTTACCACGTTGTTATTACCATCAACAACAGATATTTTCACATTTGTCAAAGATGCTGTATAAGGCTTTATGTCAAAGCTTAGAGCTATACTACCTATGGTTATACCTTCCTGATCAAGATAAAAAGATGGATCCCTGTTAAATTCATTCCCATAGGTGTCTGTAAAAGGTTTGGTATACGTAGCCTTATAAAATGGTTTATTCGGATCTAACATAGAACAAAAAGGATTAGGTGTTCCTATAAGATTAGAAACTTCCACATCAGGAATATCTAAGATCAATTTACTAGATGCTGTATTAACATTTCCTGCATAATCAGCAGCAGTTATTGTATAAATAATTATTCCTTCCTTAGCCAAGGAACCACCAAAATAGCCATCCCATTCCAAATTATATGTACCAGGGACCGGACAAATTCTTCCATTCCAATCAAGTAATGTATAAGTTGCATTATTACTATCCATGAGAGTAACTGTAACTGTAGCATATTCACTTATATAAAATGATATATTGACCATGTCTCTAAAACCATCCCCATCAGGAGAAAATGGATTAGGAGACGCAGAGAGATTCTCAATAGATGGTTTTGTCCTGTCAGCTTTAACAGAAACAATAGGAGAAGTATATGTTGTCCCTGATACTTTAGTTGCTACAACATAACTATATAAAACGCCATCTGTGGTATTTGTATCAGTGTATACATTAGAAGTTACAGTAAAGTATGTATAAGATGGATATGGATTTCCATCACCTTCAATTCTATAAATTGTATAACTTGTAGCTCCAGAAACAGCATTCCATCTTAATTCGATACTTCCCCCAGGTAGGGGTTTTGGATAACCGGATTGCCAAGTAATAGTTTGAGCTAAAGTATAATCAATAATTAAAAATAAAAAAATTGTTAAAAATAAAACTTTTCTATACATAAATCCCTCCCCTAATTATTCTCAATCTTAAGAATTTGTTGATATTATATCACAAAAATCCTTATTAACCCCATTAAACTTCTTTAATCCTTTACACTTCCTTGCTTTTTCTGATATAATAAAAACAAGAGATTATAAGTTTTTTAAAAAATCTTTGTAAGAGGGGAGAGAAATGGAAAATAAAAAAATCAGTGTGAAAGAATTCCTGGACGTTATTAAGGGAAGTCCTATTATTGCCGCTGTTAGAGAAGAGGAAAGACTTCCTCAAGCTCTTCAAAGTAAATCAAAGGTCTTATTTTTGTTAAAAACAAATGTCCTAACTTTACCCAATATTGTACAAGAGATAAAAGCTCATAATAAATTAGTATTTATCCATTTAGATTTATTAGAGGGTTTGGCACAAGACAAATATGCTTTAAGATATTTGGGAGATGTGGTAGGAATAGATGGGGTTATTACCACAAGATCCAATTTAATACAGCAAGCAAAAGCAGAAGATTTGATAGCCATACAAAGATTCTTTGTACTTGATTCTTCCGCCTTAGCCACCGGTGTAAAGATCATGCAAACAGCAGAACCTGATCTTGTAGAAATCCTTCCTGGAATCATCTTTATTCATTTAGGAGAAGAGCTAAAAAGTCAGATTCCATACCCATTAATTGCAGGAGGATTAATAAGAACTCCAGAAGAAGCAAAGGAAATTCTTGCAGCAGGAGCAACAGCTATATCTACAACTTCTTTCACTTTGTGGAATCTTTAGTCTCTAAGAATAATTGGAGAGCTCTTTTCTTATAAGAGTTTAAAAGAAGAGCATATTTAATCTCGTCGCGGGTTTCTTTATCTGGGGTTTCTTTTAGTTTCTCTCTTAGCTCTTTTTCTTCCTTTTCTAAAGTATGAAAATCAATTTTCTCTATTATCTCTGCGTTATCGGTAATAACATATGCCTTATCTCTAATAAACTCCATAAATCCTTTACCTACTACAAAATAAGAAGATCCTTTATCAGTTTTTGAAATAAGAATTCCAGGGATAATTCTTGCCAATGTATTTACATGTCTTGGTAAGATTCCAATCATGCCATCCTCTACCGGTACAATAATGGAATTTACATATCCCCTATATATTACTTTTACTGGTGTTACAATCTCTAAATATACTTCCTTCTTAACATCTTCTTTCATGGCTAATACATGAGAGCACCATGCTCTTCAGCTTTTTTCTTGGCATCTTCTAAAGTACCAACCATATAGAAAGCATCTTCAGGGAGATCATCCACTTCTCCCTCAACAATAGCCTTAAAACCTTCAATAGTCTTCACTCTTGGTACATAGACCCCCGGTATATTTGTATAATGGGCTGCAACAAAAAGAGGCTGAGATAAGAAAAGTTGTACTTTTCTTGCTCTATTTACTATAATTCTATCCTCTTCAGAAAGTTCTTCCACTCCCAATATGGAAATAATATCTTTAAGACTTTCATAATGTTGTAATATCTCTACTACTTTTTTTGCCACCTCTGCATGCTCATATCCTACAAACTTTGGCTCTAATATTTGAGAAGAAGAAGCAAGAGGATCCACCGCAGGATAAATACCCATTTCTGCAATACTTCTTGAAAGGACAAGGGTAGAATCAAGATGAGAAAAGATAGTAGCAGGAGCTGGATCACTTAAATCATCTGCAGGAACATAAACTGCTTGGACAGCTGTAATAGAACCAGTATCTGTAGATAAAATTCTTTCTTCCACTTCACCAAGCTCTGTAACAAGAGTAGGTTGATAACCTACAGCAGAAGGAATTCTCCCTAACATTGAAGAAACTTCAGACCCAGCTTGAACATAACGGAAAATATTGTCCATAAGAAGTAGCACATCTTTACCTAAATAATCCCTAAAATATTCAGCAATAGTTAGAGCAGTGAGAGGTACTCTCATTCTAACTCCAGGGGGTTCATTCATCTGCCCAAAAACAAGAGCTGCCTTAGACAAAACCCCTGATTCCTTCATCTCTAACCACAATTCATTCCCTTCACGAGATCTTTCTCCTATACCTGCAAAAACTGATATCCCACCATGAGCTACCGCTACGTTATGTATTAATTCCATAATTAAAACTGTCTTTCCAACCCCAGCACCCCCAAAAAGTCCTATTTTACCACCTTTGGGGAAGGGTGTAAGTAAATCTATCGCCTTTATCCCTGTTTCAAGGATAGCATAGGAGGGTTGTACTCTTCTAAACTCAGAGGCTGACTTTATTATAGAGGATAATTCTCCTTCAATCTTATCTCCCCCATCTATTGGCTCACCAAAAACATTAACTACTCTTCCTAAAACATCTTCTCCTACTGGTACTCTTATGGGATGAAAGGTCCTTTTCACCATAAGACCTCTACTTATACCTTCTGTAGAACCTAAAGCCACTGTTCTCACTTTTCCTTCCCCTAAAAGAATTCTTGTTTCAAGAATAAGCTTTTCCTTCTTGACTGGGTTCTCTACTTCTAGAGCTTCATATATGCTGGGTAGATCATATTGGAAATAAACATCAACAACAGGACCATTTACAGCCACAACTTTTCCTTCCAAATCATTTCACCTCTTTTTCTAAAGTTTCCATACTGGAAGTTATATCTAAAAGCTCTCTGGTAATTTGCGTTTGTCTGACTTGGTTTAGCTGAAATAACAATCTTGAGTATACCTTTTGTGCATTCTCATGTGCTCTTTTCATGGCAAATCTTCTAAAAGCTTGTTCACTGGCTGCTGAATCAAGAATTATCTGGTGAATTTGAGTCTCTATTATGTCATTAAGAAGAGGATCTAATATGGAAGATAAGGAAGGCAAAAATATAAAAAATTCTTCTTTTTTATTTTCCAAATTTATAGGAATCATAGGAAGAATTCTATGTACTTTAACCTCTTGTCTCACAATATTTATAAAATCAAAATGAATAACATAAAGCTCATCTATCTCTTTTTCAAGAAAATCATTAATAAGTTCTCTTGCAAGAACCCGAGCATGGGAGAAGGATGTATCCTCTAAAAATTTTAAGTAGGTTTTCTTAATATTTAGCTTTTTCTGAGAAAGATACCTTTTAGCATAAGACCCAATTACATAAAAGTTTAAGTTTTGAAGCTTTCTATTATTTAAAAATTTTTCCAATGCATCTATAATTTGTAAATTATAACTTCCACAAAATCCAAGATCAGATGTAACAACTAAGATTCCTGTTTTGAATATAGGTCTTTCTTTTATAAAAGGATGATTCAAATACTCATCAGGAATTCTAACAACCATCTCTTCTAATATCCTATAAAGCTCTTCTGTGTAAGGCTTCAATCTTAAAGCTTTATCCTGTAGAGCCCTAATCTTTACCATACTTAGGGTTTCCATAGAATGGATAATATGAGTTATATTTTGTATGGTCTTTACTTTACGCCTGAGTTGTTGTAAGGTTGGCATATTCTTTTTGAAATTCCTGAAATGTAGTATGAAGTTGATAAATTATTTGATCTGATAATTCTAATTGCTGTCTTAGTAAAACCAATAGAGACGAAGCCTTAAGTTTTAGATAAGCAATATATTTAACTACCACATCCTTAACTTTTTCTACAGGATAAGAGTCCAGAAATCCACCATTAGCAAGATAAAAGGTTATAATTTGTTCTTCTATTGGCTGTACCTCATGAGCACCTTGTTTAAGAATTTCCTCAATTCTTTTGCCTCTTTCTATCTTTTTCTGAGTAGCCATATCAAGTTCTGTACCAAATTCAAGGAACATTGCATATTCCCTATATTGAGCAAGATCAAGTCTTAATCTTCCAGCAACTTGTCTCATTCCTCTTGGTTGAGCAGAACCACCTACCCTTGATACCGAAAGTCCCACATTTATGGCAGGACGAATACCTGAATTAAATAAAGATGTATCAAGATAGATTTGTCCATCAGTTATAGATATGAGATTTGTAGGAATATAAGTTGCAATTTCTCCTGCTAAGGTTTCTGCAATTGGTAAAGCAGTAAGAGCTCCTCCACCTAATCTTTTATTTAATTTGGCAGCTCTCTCTAAAAGATGAGCATGAAGATAGAAAATATCCCCAGGATAAGCCTCTCTTCCAGGTGTTCTTCTCAATAGTAATGCTATTTCTCTGTAAGTATTAGCATGTTTTGTAAGATCATCATAAACTACAAGTACCTTTTCCCCTTGATGCATAAAATACTCACCCATAGCACATCCTGCCATAGGAGCAATATATCTTAATGCGGGTGCTTCATCAGGAAAGGTTGCTATTACTATAGTATGGGAAAGAGCATCATATTCTCTCAGAGTTTGCACAAGCCTTGCAATATTTGTCCTTTTTTGAGCAATAGCTACATAAATACAGATGGTGCCATAATTCTTTTGATTTATAATAGTATCAATAGCAATTGTAGTTTTTCCAGTCTGTCTATCCCCTAATATTAGCTCTCTTTGCCCATGTCCAATAGGAATTAAAGCATCTATCGTTCTTATACCTGTATACAAAGGCTCTTTTACAGGCTCTCTATCAAAAATACTTGGCGCTTCCCTATCCACAGGCATATATCTCTCAGGGAAAATAGGCCCACCATCATCTAATGGATCTCCAAGAGGATCTATTACTCTTCCCAAATATCCCCTACCAACTGGCACTTGTAATATTTTACCAGTGGAGTATACTATATCTCCTTCTTTTACATATTCGTCTTTTCCAAAAAGAACTATTCCAACTGTATCTTCTTTCAAACTAAGTACAAGACCCTCAACCCCAGATTCAAAGACTACCATCTCTCCTACAAAAGCTGAGTTCAAAAGCGTAGCCTGTACTACTCCGTCTCCCACACTTTTTACATAACCAATATTAGATATTCTTGGAGAAAAATCATATTCTTTTAATTTTTCTTCAATTCTTTCTATAGGAAAGCGTAATATTTCCTCCCTCATATATTCTCAACCTCTTTTAGGAATTCATAAATTTGTGAAAGATGATACTCTAAGGAATTATCAATAAGAAATTCTCCTATCAATAATTTAAAACCAAGACCCATATTAGGATCTACCTCAAAAGAAAGTTTATAACCTCCTGGAAGAATTGACCTCAATTTTTCTTCAATCTGAGCTTTCAATGAGGGTTTGATATTATCCGAAGAAATAAATTTAACTTCCTCCAAATTATTTGGTTTTACCTGAGAAATTACTAAATTCATACCATTAACAAATTTAATAATAAGGAGCTCTTCCGTACCTTCGGGTAAGAATCTTCTGAAGAATTCCTTTATAATAATCTTGGATAGATCCAAAATCTCTTTTTTAGCTATCTCCAAGGCTCTTTTTCTTTCTGCCATCGATATTTCATGAGCTCTTATAATAATTCTCTCTGCTTCTTCTTCTGCCTTCTGGAGTATATCCCTCTTCATCTTCTCAGCAGTATCCACTGCTTCTTGGATAATTTTAGATGCCTCCTCTCTTGCACGAGAAAGCTGTTCTTCTCTTTGTTTTTTCAATTCTTCTGCCTCTTTTAATTTAGTCTCTGCCTCTAAAATTGCACTTTCTATCTTTTTTTTTCTTTCATCCATTATCCTAATGATAGAACCTAAAAGATATCTTTTAACTAACCAGGCAAGAGCAAGCAGGTTTACAATAGTAGATATTATAGTGAGAAGACTAAATGAAAACATATTTTTCCCTTCTTAATTTATGAGATTTTTCCCAAAAGAGGATTTGCAAAAAGAAGTATAAGAGCTACACTTAATGTAAATATCATAATAGTCTCAATAAAGGCAAGGGCAAAAAGAAGCATACGGTTAATTTGATCAGCAGCCTCTGGTTGTCGAGCCACACTTTCAAAAGCACTTGCAGCTGCATTTCCCTGAGCCTTTGTAGCATTCATACCTACTAATGCAACAGAAAAACCTGCTGTAACAATAGAAACAATAATTACCCATACGATCATATTCTTTACCTCCTTTACTCTTCTAAAGCTGCTGCAAGATATGCAGCGCTAAGGCTTGTAAATATAAAAGCTTGAATAAATCCCATAAACATATTCAAGGCCATAATAGGTACAGGAACAATCAAAGGTGCAAGAATAGTAATTATTCCAAGAACAATATGTTCACCAGAGATATTTCCAAAAAGTCGCAGTGCAAGAGATACAGGACGGGTTATCTGCTCAAGGATATTTATAGGAAGAAATAGGATAGAAGGTGAGATAAAACTCTTAAAATATTCTATTCCCTTCTCTTTAAAGGCTACATATTGAATATACAAAATAGTACCTATAGCAAGACCTGCTGTTACATTAATGTCGGATGTAGGAGAAGTAAAACCCGGTATAAAGCCAGACCAATTTGATATAAGGATGAATAAAAAAAGAGTCCCAAAAAAAGCAAGGTGTCTATCTGCTACATCCTCAGGTAAAAAACCAGTAATGTATCTTTTGAACATTTCAACAAGAGTTTCAACAATATTTTCCTTAGTGGTAAGCTCTTCTCTGGGTTTATAACTAAACCAAAATAAAAGAACAAGAACTATTAGAGATATAATCTGTAGGGATATGAAAGTGTCAGTAATAGGTATACCAAAGATTTCTCCTATAATTCGAGGTCCTATTTCAGGCCCTTTTTCCATCCTTATTCCTCCATGTTATTATCATCATATATCCTTGCCCTATTAAATAGCCAATTAAAAATAATATAATTCCTACAAAGCCAGCTCTCAAACTTAATAAAAAAGCTAAAATCAAAACTCCATATCTTTTTATTATACTTCTATTATATCCTCCTATTCCATACCTTTTTAAATCATAAGCTAACCAACAAAAAGTTATTATACTACCACATAATCCAAAAATCAAAGATGATATGGGAGGATATAAAAAGAAGAAAACAAGTCCTATCAGTACTCCTATAAAGGCAATCTTCAAATATTTACCGTAGAAATCTAAAGATATCACGGAAACCTACCCATATTCCAAGAACTGTAAATCCTAAAAGAAAAACAGGTGATGTACCAAAAACTTTATCTAAATAATATCCTATAAAGATACTAACCAACAAAGAACCAAGAAGCCCTGTTCCAAGGGCAAAAGTAAAATTAAATATCTCCCAAATGTTCTTAGGTTTCTTTTTATTCATTTTTTTAAAATCAAAATTTTTTTATCTGTCTCAACGCCTCATAAACCACTATAGCTACTGAATTTGATAAATTTAAAGATCTAACTGGACCAAACATGGGTATAGTTATTGAATTCTCCCAATACTTATTGACAATATCCTCTGGTATTCCTTCATCTTCAGATCCAAATATCAGATAATCTCCTTCTCTATACTCTACCTCAGTATAAAATTTATAGGCAGGAAATTCAACTAAGAAAAACCTTCCCCTTTTATTCTTCTCATAAAAATCTTCCCAACTCTTGTAAGTTTCGTAATCAAGATAACTCCAGTAATCAAGACCTGCTCTTTTTAAATATTTATCTGTCAAGGAAAAACCAAGCTTACCAACTAAATGAAGCTTGGAATTAGTTGCCACACATAACCTGCCAATATTACCAGTATTATAAGGAATCTGTGGTTCTATAAGTACTACATGGAGATTATGCTTCATTAACCTTTGAGAAGCTCCTCTACTATCTTTCTTATCCTTTCTCCTTCAGCCAATCCTTTTAATCCAGAAATTGCTTCTTTCATAACCTTTCCCATATCTTTGATATTAGTAGCTCCAACTTTCTCTATTATTTCCTTAATCTTTATCCTTAATTCCTCATCTGATAGCTCTGCTGGTACATATTCCTCTAAAATCTTTAATTCCCTCTCTTCTTTTTCAGCAAGGTCAAGCCTCCCACCTTGATTATACATTTCAATAGCTTCTCTTCTTTTTTTAAGCTCCTTCTTAATTACCTCTAACACTTCTCCATCATCTAATTCTTTACCCTTTTCTCTTAACTCAATTTCTCTATACTTGATTGCAGATCTTAAAGTGCTTAAAACTTCTGCCCTAAAATTATCTTTGTTTTTTAGAGCAGTCATATAATCTTTTGTGATCTTTTCATAGAGCATTGTTTTAATCCTCCTTCTCCAGTATTTCTATAATTTTAATCCAACCTCTTTTTGTATTTTCAGGATTGTAACCCCCACCGCCAAGTATCAATAGTTTTCCATTACACACCATATTTGAAAGATCTATTATTTCTTTTACAAATTTCCCATAACCTTCCACACTGTAATTTAAATGGGTAATTGGATCACCTGAAAGTCCATCTACTCCAGCTTGTAGAATTATAAAATCAACCTTAATTTCCCAAGCAAAATTTTTAATCTCTTCTAAAGCAAGTAAAAGCTCATCATCAGAAGCTCCAGGAAGCAAAGGAATATTCAACTTAGTACCAAAAGCATTTCCTTTTCCTCTCTCATCCCTTTTCCCTGTACCTGGATAGAGAAATCTACCATCCTCATGAACATCTGCAATGTATAGATGAGGATCATCCACGTATTCGTAAAAAACCCCATCCCCATGATGGGCATCAACATCTATATAGAGAATATCTTGAATGTTATACTTTTTTCTCAAATACTCAATACCCACTCCAATATCATTGAATATACAAAAACCCGCAGCAGTATTCCTTCTTGCATGATGCAAACCTGCCATAGGTACAAAAACTCTTTTATATTTTCCCTCCATTATGAGATCTATCCCTTTTAAGGAAGAACCTACTACATAAGAGGCCGCCTCATAACAATCTAAAAAGGCAGGTGTATCTCCATAATCCAAATAACCCTCTCCTGTCTTTGATTTTTCAATCACAAAATCTACATATTCTTTTGTTTGAAAAAGCAGTAAATCATCATAGGAACTTATTTGAGGAGTTTCTCTTTTTATCAAAGTATCTCTTCTTTCTAATTCTTCCTTAAAAGATTCCAATCTTCTTCTATTCATAGGATGAGGTTCTGGAAAGGAATAGAGTAAAGATTCTTCTCCCCAGATAAAACTACTCTCCGTATTCTTCAATTTCTACCCCCCTTTTAGAAATATATTCTCTAAATTCCTCCTTTAAAGATATAGGTACCTTTACTTCCAAAACCACATCTTCACCAAAATTCTCATCTATCTCGCAGGAAAAATTTTTAATAAGTTCCCTCTTTATATTAGGGAAATCTTTATATGTAACCTTAATTCTATAGTTGACAGTAACTATCTTTTTTACAATTTTAGCCTTTTCTATGGTTTTCTCCATTGTAAAATGGTAAGCATCAATAAGTCCTCTAACACCTAATTTAATCCCACCAAAATATCTCACCACAATACCTATTATATTATATAAATCTTTCTCTCTTAAAGCATTCAATATAGGAATTCCTGCTGTTCCAGTAGGTTCTCCACCATCAGAAAAGTACTCTTCCCCAGTTACCTTTCTATAAGCATAACAATAATGGGTAGCATTTTTGTAGTTTTCTTTCACACCTTTTAATATATCAGAGGGATTTGTTTCCAATGGTTTTATTATGCCTATGAAAAGAGATCTTTGAATTTTCACTTCAAAGGTTTCTTCATTTTCAACTGTTAGATATTTTTCTACAGGACTCATTCGCTTCCAAGTATTATCTCTAACTCCCTTATCTTTTCATTTCTTATAACCTTGAATATAACCTTACTGTTTGGTGGTGTATGACTCAAAAATCTATGTAAATCATCAATATTATTTATTAATTCATTATCAGCCATAATTATTATATCACCACTTAGTAAGTTTCCCTTTTGAGCAGGGCTTGATGGAGCTACTCTTATAATATATACTCCACCTTCTTGCTTCAAATTTAACATATCCCTCAATTTTCTTGGGATTACTACACTTTGACCTATAATACCAAGATAACTTCTTCTTACCCTACCCTCCTTTATAAGAAGACCAGCTACCCATTTTGCTGTATTGATAGGAATAGCAAAACATATTCCTTGAGCACCCTGTATTATCGCTGTATTCACTCCTATAACTTTTCCATATATATCCACTAATGGTCCTCCAGAACTTCCAGGATTAAGGGCTGCATCTGTTTGGATAATATTTTCCATAAGATGCCCACTATAACTTCTTAATGATCTCCCTAAAGCACTTATTACCCCACTGGTAACACTATGCCCAAATCCTAAGGGATTTCCTATGGCAAGAACAATCTGTCCTACCTTTAAAGCATCAGAATCTCCCAATTCCAAATAAGGAAGATCCTTTTCGGGGATCTTAAGCACTGAAAGATCTGTTTGAGGATCTTCTCCCACAAGCTCTGCATTATATGATCTTCTATCTGAAAGAGTTATCTGAATTTTTGTAGCTTGGCGAGTAACATGACTATTAGTAAGGATATATCCATCAGAAGTAAAGATAAAACCAGAGGCAAAGCCTTTAATCTCTTGAGGACCAAAAAAGAATGGAATAAAAGTACTTTGACTTAGATCAATATTAACAACAGCAGGACTAACCTTTTCCACTACCCTTACCAAAGCATTAGAGTATGCTTCTAAAAATTTTTCATAGTCTTCCATCTTTTGAACCCCCTAAAATCCAATGATAAATCTTCCCTATACTTTTCTCTAAAACATCAAAATGATCTGTCTCTTGAAGTATTACAAAGGTAATGTTATTCCTTTTATATTTTTCTGCTATTTTAAATAATTCATCCCTATTATAAAATTTATCTCTATCTCCCACCACTACAAGAGTAGGAACATACAGACTATCCCATATCTTCTTAACAGAATCTGGAAAGGCAGATTTAAAAAAGGTTAAAGAGTAATTATTAACTAAAAGTTTATCCTCCACTCCCTCAGGAAGATCCCATGAAATAATCCTAAAATGAGGGAATAAAAAAGATAAGAATTGAAATATTTTGGTAGTATTCTTTATTTTCAAAATATTATTACTATTAGTAGAGATCTTTTCTACTGGTAATCCACCAGATATTAGAATCAAACCTGCAGGATTTAAATTATACTCCATAAAGTATTTTAGGGTCAAAGCTGCTCCCATACTATGGCCACCTAGGTAAACTGGTAAACCAGGATTTTCCATCCTTACAATCTCGTAAAATCTATACATATCTTCCGAAAGAGACTTAAAATCAGGGGAATCTCCTCTTCTTCCTTCTGACCTTCCATGTCCTCTTATATCAGGAAGATAAACCTTTATCCCTAAATCAGCCAAGGCTTTTGCAAAAGGGAGGTAATACTTACCATAAACAGAAATACCATGAATAAATATCAAAGTTGCCTTTGAATTATCCGTTTTTACTATTCTATATGCAATAGAAGTGCCATCATAGGATTTAAAATATAATACATCATTATCCATATTTTTTATTCTTTTAGCAAATTCTTGAAAATCTAAAGACAAACCACAACAAAGGAAAACTAATAAAAGGAATAATAAAATACAAAGTAATTTATTCCTCATACAGTAACTTTTCCTTATCCTCAACGATCTCTTGATTCTTTATTAGAGTCACAACTTTGTTAACATATTTCCTTTTATCACCAAGAAGAATAGCTCCAACAAGCTTATCATCCTTAAATATTAGCTTTCTATAAAAACCTTCTTTATTCTTATTAACCTTTATTTCATAAACTTCTCCTTCTGGATTAATCTCTCCAATAGAAGTAAGATCTATTCCTGTAACTTTCAAGGAATTAAGAGGAATAGTACCTTTATATTCTACTTTTCTTCCCATCATATTTTCTACAGCTACCCTGGCTTGCTCCAAACATGCTGGAATAATGCCATAAATTCTTCCTTGATGCTCTACACAGTCACCCACAGCAAAAATTCCTTCCGCACTTGTTTCCATATAGTCATTTACAACTATTCCTTTATTTACTCCTATTCCCGAATTTTTTGCAAATTCCACATTGGGTATAATACCAGCAGAAATTATAAGTAGATCGCCGTTTATTATTTTGCCATCTTCTAATTCAATCCCTACAAATTTTCCATTATTTTCTAATACTTTCTTGGCCTTTACTCCAAGATAAAAGCTAAAACCAAATTTAGATTGAATAATACTTTGAAGTACTTTACTACCCTCATCATCAAGCTGTCTGGGTAAAAGTCTTGGGAAAAATTCTAATCCAATAATTTTTAGACCTCTTTGATATAAAGCCCTTCCTGTCTCTAGCCCTAAAAGGCCACAACCTAAAAGTATTGCTGTTTCTTTTCCCTTTATATAGGAAAGAATATTTAAGGCATCATCTAATGTTCTAAGGGTAAAAACACCTTCTACATTTATGTTTTCAAGAGGAGGTATTTGAGGTCTTGCTCCAGAAGCAATAAGCAGTTTATCATAATTGTATTTTCCCTTATTCGTTTCAACTTCTTTTTTAGAAATATCTATCCTTAATACTCTTTCTCCCAATATTACATTAATCTTTTTACTTTTGTACCAGTCGTCAGTATAAAAGAAAATTTCCTCTTTTTTAATATTTCCTGCTAAAAATTCTATAAGTTGTGGCCTTGCATAATAGGGATATTTTTCTTCAGAAATAATAATTACTTCGGATTCTTTATCCTTTTCTCTTATTAATTCTGCTGAAGTTATTCCTGAAACCCCGTTACCAATAATAAAATATTTCATATACTATAACCTATACTGGTTTGAACATACTTTTATCCGCACCACACACAGGACATACCCAATCATCTGGAATCTCTTCAAAAGGTGTTCCTGGTGGAATATTCCCATGAGGGTCTCCTTCCTCTGGATCATAAATGTACCCACATACTATACATCTATATTTTGTCATAAACTTAACCCCCTTATTAAAATTTATTTTCAGTTTTAAATTATATCAAAAAACTACAAGTATTTCTATTAAAAACTTGGTAACAAGGTAAATCCCTCAGGTCTACCCATAAGTTCCAATCCTTTTGATGGAAACGCCTTGAGATATATGCTAAATTGGAAACTTTGGGTAGCAAAATAATATGTAGCTTTCATATTAAAACAGTGAAGATCCTTCTCTAAGGAGAGAGAATAAAAGGTATTCCCTAAGGTAGGTATATAATAACCTAAAAGACTAAGTTTACCAGAATAATGCCAATCTCCTGTTATATTAATTCCTACCTTATAATCCACCCTTTTAATTAGGTTAGCATTTAAATCATATAGACTACCGAAAGAAAAATAAAAATTTGGATTCTGAAAAATACCTTGGATAAAAAGAGGCGTGAATGTTTGTGTATTCCAAAGATAAGACGTCTTAGCAGAAAAGGTTGCCGTTTTTTCCAGTTTTAGTATTCCTGAAATAGATAAAGATGTAGGTGTATTATTGATAAAATTATAGCCTTGCTGTAAGGATATATTTATATTGGGGTTTCCAATAGTAGCTTGGAAACCTATATTGTTGATATTAGTTAAATAATCGAAATAGAAAGGAGTATTCCCAGAATCTCCAGTTATAATATCTTTTCCTAACCATTGGAAATTATAATTTAGAGATCCTGATATTAAAGATGAAAGTCTATAGCTATAACTTATATTTCCAAATAAAAGATAACGTGCATCTTGAGTACCATAGAATTCCTGCTTAAATCCAAGATTTGAAGAGATATTTCCAGTAGAAAATAATAACTTGGGAGATAAAGTTAAAGAAAATCCCATTTTCCATGTATTGATAGTAAAAGGAATACCTGGCTCAACATAATTTCCAAAAAGTAATTCCAGCCTTGATGGAATACTTGCAAGTGATAATTTTCTACTATAATAAAATTCTGGCACCTTCTTTAATAATAAATCTGCAGTATTAGTCCATCTTTCATTGGCATATATATAAAATCTTTGAACAGTATCATCGTAATCAAGATTAATATTTCCCTGCAAATCCTCTTGTCTACTTCCTAAAGTATAAGAAAGCTTGCTATATCTTATATTGGACTGTAGTTTTAGATTTTTATTGAAATCAAGAGTTGTATTAATATTTACCCCTTTATTATCAAAGTTGGGATTATTATTCCAAGTCCCAAGTATATTAGTTCTTAATATTCCAGAGGTATAGGTTAAATTAACTGAGTTTTGCAAGGAATAATTACCAGAATAAGGATAAGAAAAATATATGGAATTAAAATTTAAGGAAAGAGAAGAAAGAACATATTTACCAGTAATACTAAGTCTTAATTCATCGGTATTAAGATTGTAATTATAAAGGTAGTGAGCATCTATATTTCCAGAAAGATTTGGAAAACTATACTTTTGAGATAGAGAGAATTTAAACCCTTGATTTTGAGATATAAGAAAAGTAAGAACACCAGGAACCCCCCAAAGATTATATGTAAAAGGATAAGTAAGATATAGTCCAAGAGTAGAATCATAACCAATCTGAGGAAATGGAGAAGGCTCCTTTGTGAGAGGAATTACATAATAGGGAACATAAAAAATTGGCAGATAAAAAGCAGGATATGGAAATCTCAAAAAGAAAATCACATTAATAAAAACTATTCTATCATTAGGATAATATTCAATTTGAGATGAAGAAAGGAAATAATGAGGATTTTCATAAGAACAAGTAGTAAAAGCACCTTTCTTAAGGGATATATCTCCCTTCTTCCATATTAAATCTTCTCCTTTTATATACATCTTTTCTTGAGAGTCAAGTACCTTATATTTTAATTTCACATTTTTTATAGTAGCTTTCTCTTCCTTATAAAAGTACTCTATATCTTCTGCCCAAAACTCTCCTTCTTTATCTCTAAAATAAACATTACCTTCCGCCTTAAATAAGGCTTCTCTTATACTTCCTTCTAATCTGTCTGCCTTTATTAATATATCTTTTCCTGAAAACTCCACATTACCTTCCGCCTTAAAAAATTGGGTTTCCCAATTAAAAGATATTTTTTCTGCCTTTATTTTCCAAGGAGTCTCGGCAAAAGCTATATGTAGGATAAAATATAGTATTATAGTAATAAAAACTAATCTTTTCACCATTTTCTTATCTTCCATATAAATACTCCCAAACTGATACTTCCTAAGGTAATATTAGGTAACCATGCAGAGATAAAAGGAGAAAAAATGGCATGCTCTCCTAAGGATCGAGCGATAATGTTGAAACCATAATAAAAGAAGGCAATAATAATACTAAAGGCAGTTCCCCAAAGTCTTCCTCCTCTTCCTGTAATAAGGATTACACTAAATCCAAGGAGAGCAAATATAGGCAATGCAACACTTTGGGCAATCCTTAGATAATCCTCTACAAGATAGGATCTAGCAGATATTCCCGATTTTCTATAAACTTCAATTCTTTTCTTAAGTTCATTAGTAGGCATCTCTTGAGGAGTTCTATCTCTATAAAAGATTAGCATAAAATCTTGAGGAAGATTTATCTTAAACTCCTCAAAATTTCCCTCCCATGCTACAAAGGAATCCTCTCCTAAATAATGTACTATGCCATTTTTCAATATAAGTGAATCTCTATTCCAAATAGCCTCCTTTGCAGTGTAAATAACAGGAAATTTATTGGAATTTGAGGTATCATATACAAGTACATCTTCCATTTTATTACTCTTTTCTATTATTTTTTTAACGTAATAATACCTTCCCTCTTCATCATGAAAAAAAACATTTTCACCCTTTACAGGAGCAGGATTTAAAAAAAAGTATTTTTGAATCAATTGATTAGCACGAAAATTAGATTCTGGAATAAGAGAATAAGTAAAAAACCAAAGAATTATGGAAAGCAATAGGGAAAACAAAAGGGGTACAATTGTCAGAGAAAAAAAATAAATTCCACTACATCTCATAGCAAATATTTCGCCATCTCTCATAAGCCTTCCAAAGGAAAAAATTATAGCGAAAAGAAGAGACACAGGAATCACAAATACTAACAATGATGGAATCTTATAGTAAAGAAGTTTCAATACAACCTCTAAACTGATCCTTCTTAAAATAATAAAATCAGAAAACTCATAAAGTATTTGGATTAGCATTACTAATATAAATCCAAATATTCCCAAGAAGAAGGGACCTAATAATTCACTTAATACATACTTGTGATAAGTTTTTATTCTTATCATTCTTTTACATAAAAGGTAGTATCTATATTGCCTTCTGCCTCAACCCTCTTATCCTTTACATATACTACAAGCTTTTTACAATTTATTTCATTCTTATCACTATCCAACATCTTTACATTATCTAAAAAGGTATAAACCTCTTTATCAGTATCAAAGTCTGCACTACTTGCAGTTACTATAAGATCTTCCCTCTCTATTCTTACGCTTCCAGTTAAACTTCCTGTTTTATTCTTTAAAGAGTAAACTACTCCCTGAGAAAAAAGTTTTGTAATTTCTATTTTCTCTCCACTTTTTCTCTGCAAAACCACATTTACATTTTTCTTTAACTCCAAGATCTCCTTTTTAAGATCTACCTTTAAATCCTCCCCGAAAATTGATAAATCTTTTTGAGTAATACTTACTTTTCCTGGAGCTTCCACAATACTGGTATCTTGATTATAAAATATCATTGTGCTTGTAATCTTTGTCTCATCCTCTTGACCAGGTTTATATATAACAGTAACATTTCCCTCTGCTCGAGTCACCTTTTTCCCAAAATCATAAGATATTTTTTGGGCAGAAATCTTAATAGGAGTTTTAGTTTGTGAAAAACCGATTCCTATAATTAGCACAAAGATTAAAAAAATTCCAATTATCTTATTCATGTTTTTCCTCCCCTCTTAATATAATACTTCTATCACCACATTACCTTCAAAATCAGCTTTTCCTTCCTTAGAATCAAATCTAAAAATATCTGCCTCGGCCTTAAACTCTCCTCTCTTCTCAAATCTTACCCTTCCCTTTGTACTAACAAATTCCCCTGTATCAAAATACCATACCCCTTCTCTTGCCTCACCCACATAACCATCCTCAGTTTCAAAATATAATCTATCTGGTATTTTCATTATCTTTTTATCCCTATCTACCTCTGCCTTTTCTGTTTTTATATACAAAGACAATTTATTATCTCTATATACTTTACCATCTATATTCCCCTCAAAGAGAAATTTTCTATAATTTAAATCAATACTTAAATTATCAGCTGAGATCTCCCAACTCAGATTTCCCTCATCTCTACCCTTCAAATGTACCTTTTTGGCATAAATACCAGGCTTCTCATAATTAGAAGATACTTCTTCTTTTTGTGGAGGAAAAAGATAGTAACTTCCTCCCCAAGCAATAAGAACCACCAATATCAATATACTAAGAAAAATTGTCCGTCTCATTCTTTAATCAATTTTATCAAAAGAAATATTAAAAATCCCAAAAACATGGGCATATCCCCCCAAAAAGTATAAAAAGAAAAGCTCCCTTTTGGAACTTCTCCATAAATAGCAACTTTTTCCCCTTCTTTTGTTTCTTTTATAATCCTACCATAAGGATCAGCGAAAAATGTAATCCCCGTATTTGCTACCTGAACTATAGGTCTCCTATTTTCTACTCCTCTAAGAAGAGATTGATTCTTATGCTGATAGACTGCTGGTGTCCCTTGAAACCAGCCATCATTAGTTATAACCACAATTATATCACTATGTCTTTGAGAAAGTATTTTTGATGGATCTGAGAATAAAGATTCAAAACATATAAGTACACCTATTTTCTTCCCATCAATAGATAAAGGATAAAAACCAGGACCACTACTATAATTTCCAATAAGTCCTCTAAAATACTCTGGAATTACATAATTGAAAGGAAAGGGAACTTCCTCAACAAAAGGTACAAGTTGTACCTTCCTATGCACTTTATATCTTCCATCCCTTGTGATGAGATATGCAGAATTATAAATATTTCTTCCATTCATCTCCAAGGATCCTAAAAGAAGATTAGTATTTTTAAACTCTGCAAGCTCTCCCAACTCCTTGAGATATATGGGAGAATGATTTAAAAAGCAAAAAAGTACACTCTCTGCCCATACCACTAAATCCAAATTATCAGGAAGATTTAATGTTAGTTCTTTATGAACCTGGAATTGGTCATAAATATTGGTATAAAAATATTTGGAAAAGCTATCATAACTTCCTTGTACCGCTCCCACCTTCATAAATGAATTGTAATCCCCTCTACCTATAAAAATTCCTACAATAAATAGAGAAATAAAAACAAAAATAAAAGAAATCTTTCTTTTAAAATCCGATTCCCTAAATCTTGCTATTACAGTATTAACTAAAACAACTAAAAAAACTAAACCCAATTCGCCAAATATACTTGCCCATTGAAGAAGAGGATAAATATGAACCAAAGGCTCCCCAAATGACCCCCAATTAAAGGCAAGAGGTCCATGGCATCTTATCCATTGTATAAATACCATAAAAAAGGCTGGAAAAAATATAGAATTCTCTTTTCTTTTTACCCCCCAAAGAAAAACTCCATAATATAGAGAAAGATAAATAATAAGAAGAAGATACACAAATATGGAGAGACCTATACTTGTAAAATGAGATACCAAGCGTGGTATCCAATAAAAGTTAACACTATTATAGCCAATTCCATATAAAAAACCCAAGATAAAAGCTTTCCTTTGAGTAATTTCCGGAAGAAGGGAAAAAAGAGGTATAAGGGTAAAAAAGATAAGAAAAGAAAAATTAAAAGGAGGAAAAGCAAGAATATAAAAGAGTATAGATATAAAAAGATATATAAAAATTTTGAACTTGTTTACTCTAACCATACTTTAATGTAACTCACCGCCTGATTCAAAGAATATTTTTCATAAAATACCTTTCCACTGATAGGATTGGTTAAATCTATATATATATCTTCCTGATATATATCTTCCTGTGGAACACTCCATAGAAGATCAGCTAAACCTTGTATGTATGATGGGCTTCCTAATATTTTGTATAAATATATCTTCATATAAAGCTTACTTAGAGATCCCCCAAAAACAATCAATGGAATTTGAAAAATCAAAGTAGTTTTATCCTCTGAAATCTCACCTTTAAGTTGAGCATGTATCAAAGAAAATAGTTGAAGAGTTGACAGATCTCCATTTTTGCCCCACTTAAAGTTCAATATATCCCTATCTCCATCACACCATATGAAGTATTGCCATGTACTTAGATCATTACTTACATATCCATCTTTATTAAATGGAATCACAAGGGAATAGTAATTACCACCATCGTATAAACTTAAAGGATTATAAAACTCTAATTGAATTTTTAAAAGTCCTTTCGGTCTTATAGTAACAGTACGTGCACATCCTGATAAAAGAAATAAAATAATAAGTAGAAAAATAAAAATTCTTTTCATAAATGCTACTTTCTCCTCTTTAAGAAGAATGTACTTCCCTCTCCTTCTCTACTTTCCACTTCTATCTCAAGACCTGCCACATCTGAAAGCTTTTTAGCAAGAGAAAGACCAAGCCCATACCCCCTACTACTTCTTGACTTATCCAATTTATAAAATCTTTCAAAAATCTTAGAAATCTCTTCCTCAGGTATACCTTTTCCATAATCTCTTACGAAAAATTTACCATCATTATAACCTATATCAATTAACTTTTTATCAAGAGAATTTTTTATTCCATTCTCAATAAAAATTCCCAGGATAATTTCAAGAACTTTCTTTGGAAAAATCACTTCTTCATTTTTATTTAGAATTATATGAAATTCATATTCTGAATAAATCTTTGAATATTTCTCCTTTATCTCTTCCAAAAACTCCTTTACCCAAAATTTATTGAAAATTATATCTTCTGAGACCCTTGCTGTTTCAAGAAGAGTATCTACCATATTTACCATATATTGAGTTGTTTCCTCCAATATGTTTAATGACTCCTCAAGAACTTTTTTATCCTCTTTTCCCCACCTTTTTAACATTTTTATATACCCCAAAATAGAAGTAAGAGGAGTCTTCAATTCATGAGAAACATCCGAAGAAAATTCTTCCTCCCGTTTATAAACCTTTTCTATCCTATCAAGCATCATATTCAATGTATTCACAAGCTCCCAAAGTTCATCCTTTGTCCTGGGAAACTCTATCCTATCTTGTCTTCTTATATCCACCTTTTTTGCCTCTTTTATTATTCTTCTTATTGGAGATAAAAATCTATTGGACATAAAATAACCAATAGCCATGGAAGGAATTATGGAAAGTAAAGCAAAAAGTATGGAATTTCTTTTTAACCTATCAAGGGCATATATGGTAGATGTAATATCCTTACCAATAAGATATTCATCTCTTTTAACTATGAGTACATAATATCCATCATTAGTATTATATATACCTTCTTCTTTCACTTCACCCAAACTAAAGGGATCTTGAATAACCACTCCATTTTGGGCAATATAGTAGGAAGAAATTCTTCCCATTCCCCTTCCCATCATAAATCCTCTTCCATAGGAAAAGCCAAAAAAACTCTTATACAGATCCTTTTTATGCTCATCCATAATGGTATTTTTAGAATTCTCGTAAAAAATCAAAGAAAAAAGAGAAATAAAAGTTACTATAACAAAAGTATAAGTTAGAGTGATCTTCCAAGCTATTTTCATAATTAATCTTCCCTAAAAGAATATCCAATTCCTCTTATGGTTTTTATATATTTACCTTTATCCCCCAATTTCTTTCTCAGATAATTTATGTATACCTCTACTAAATTTTTTCTCTCATCATCATAATCTCCCCATACATATGACAAAATCTTATCCTTAGAAAGAACCATCCCTGCATTTCTCATTAAAAAATAAAGAAGAGAGAATTCAGTTTTAGATAACACTATCTCTTTTCCATCAACTAAAGCTCTATACTCTGATGGGAAGATTGAAATACCATATTTTTCAATTACTTCTTCCTTCTTTTCCTTTCTTCTTGAGACAGCCTGAATTCTTGCTAAAAGCTCTTCTATACTAAAAGGTTTTACTACATAATCATCCGCCCCAAAATTAAAAGCTTCTACTTTATCCTTAACTTCGTGAAGAGCAGTAAGCATTATAATACCCATATCAGGATATTTATACCTCAATCTTTTTGCCACTTCTTTTCCAGATATTCCAGGTAGCATTATATCAAGAATTACCAAATCTGGCTTAAATTCTTCTGCTTCTATAAGGGCATCATAACCATCATAGACTACCTTTACCTCATATCCTTCATGGGTAAGCTCAAGATTTAACAGATTTGCTATTTTCTTATCATCTTCCACCACAAGAATACGCATAGTTTAAGTATATCACAAAAATCTGATATAATTTAAAATCATGGATATAAGTGTGATTATGCCAACATATAATAGAAAAAATCTATTGGAGATCATTCTTCCTCAAATTCTTAATCAAGATTTTGAAGGGGAATATGAGGTTATTATCTCTGATGATGGGTCTTCTGATAATACTAGTGAGCTGATTAATAACTTTCAAAAAATGTACCCTAACTTGAAATATATAAAGAGTAAGGAAAGAAAAGGACCAGCCCATGCAAGAAATATGGCACTTAATATCTCTCAAGGTAAGCTTATAGTATTTATAGATAGTGATATATACGTTAAGAAGGATTTTCTTAAAAATCACTATGATATCCAAAAAGAAAATAATTTTAATGTAATAGTACAAGGACCTGTGATAAACACATATAACTGGAAAGAACCATGGACAGAAAAATTCAAATTAAGGGATATTTCATCCGCCTTTTTCGCTACGGGAAATGTAAGTGTTTCAAAAGAGCTTCTATCCGTTACAGGATTTTTTGACGTAAATTTTTCCTTTTATGGTTGGGAAGATTTAGAATTAGGAATAAGACTTAAGAAACTGGGAGTAAAACTGGTAAAATCAGAAAAAGTTATTGTTTGGCATCTTAGTATTCCTCCTGATCTTACTAATTTACCATATCTACTAAATAAAGAGAGAGAAAGGGCAAGATCAGCTATTTATTTTTATAAAAAACATCCTACTTTAGAAGTTAAAATGATGATACAAATGGGAAGAATTTATAAAATAGGAAACTTTATTCAAAGATTCTTTGGATTAATAAATGAAAAGAATATAGAAAAGTGGTTTAATTTTGCAGAAAAGAAAGGATATCATACATTATCCCAGATTTTCCTTTCAGGAGTACTAAATAAGGCCTATTTAGATGAATTGGACAAAATTTCCTCATAAACTGCTCTTGTTCTTTTAGCCATTTTTGCAGAAGTAAATTCATTTATAAATTTTTCATATCCTTTTTGAGCTAACTCATTCCTCATATTTTCCTTCTCAATAAGAGTTACAATTGCATTAGAAAGAGCATTAATATTCTTAGGAGGTACCAAGATTCCATCGATACCATCACTTATAATCTCTGGTATCCCACCTACACTCGTTGCAATAACAGGTACTTTGACTGAAAAAGCCTCTAATATGACTAATCCAAAAGCCTCAAAAAGTGAAGGCAAAACAAATATTTGAAAATTCTTTATGTAATCTCTTGCCCCAGGCATCTTTCCTAAAAAGTATACTTTATCTCTAATATTTAACTTTTTAACTAAATTCTCTAATGATTTTCTCTCTTCCCCATCTCCTATTATTACTAACTTCACATTATTATATCTTTTCGCTACCTCATAGAAAGCATAAACTAAGTATTTAATACCTTTTGTCTTTGTTAATCGGGCAGTAGTTCCTATAATAAACCCATCCACCTTAATAGGTAAATTTTTCCCTTCAGTACTTTCTGCAATTCCATTGTGAATAACTACAACCTTATCCTTTGAAAGACCTTTTTTAATAAGATTTTCTTTATCATAATTAGATACACATATGACCCTATCAGCCAACCTACTAAAAAAGGCAGAAAGAGAATAATTTAGATAAAAAAATGTGGGTGGATAACCATGACAAGTAAATACAACAGGAATATCCGGAAATAACTTTTTAGCAATAAATATCAATTCATGTGCTCCATGTATATGAATCAAATGAGGCTTAAAATCATTAATTATTTTTCTAACCCTATCCTTATATTCTCTAATATTTAAAAAACCAAGATATGGAATTTCACTATAAGGTATATTGTTGCTATTTAATATGGTTATTCCTCCCCCTTGAGGAGCTGTTACTAAAAATTCATACTCATCCTTTAAAGCCTTAATAAGCTCTATTACATGGTTTTCTGTACCTGCAAGATTAAAGTATGGAAGAAGAAAAAGTACCCTTCTCATATAAACTTCTTAAAATAGCTCCAAAGAAGAAAAATATAATTCCAAGATGTAGTGACCACATAGTACCATCAAAAAACTGATGTCCCATATATGCTGTATACCCACTCAGAACAGCCAAAGAAAGGTAATCTTTATCTCTCAAATAAGCTTTTATTCCCCAGTAAAAAAATTGAAAAATGACTAAAGAAAAAGAAAGAAAACCCAATATACCAGTTTCAGCAAGAAGATTCAGGGGAAGATTATGAGCAAAAGACATATTTTCTTTTATAGCTTGAGGTAATCTATAATAAGGATACATCTTGCTAAAAGCAGAAAAGCCTACCCCAAAAATAGGATGATCTAAAAACATTTTCCAAGCAGATATCCATATATAAATTCTTTGTATTTTTGAACTTGAATATGGATCAACTCTTGTCAAGAAAAAGGAAAATAAATTGTCCTTTACTAAAATAGATTTTATAAGAAAAAATACTAAAATTAACAGTGCTATTATGCTCATATATAAGACCTTTCTTTTAACCTTTTTATCCCCTAAAATAAATATCAAGATCTCAGCTAAAATCAATCCCAAAATTGCTCCTTGTGACATACTAAGGATGAGTCCTACAATAAGTATAATTAAAGATATAAAATGCCACAATTTACCATTATCTGTTAAAATTTTCAATTGTACTAAGGGAATAGTAGTAGCTAAAACAGTACCTAAAGCATTTTTACCTAAAATAGGAGTTTCTGCATAATATCCCTTATTATGAAGAAATATATTTATTCCAGAAAAAGCAAGTAGAGTAGCACCAAAAATAAAGTAGTCTAATACTCTATCAATTAATGAGGGGGAGAGATTTTCCTTTATAAAGAATAAGTAAAATAAAACCAAAAATAGCAGTACTAAAAAATTTAATAATGAAAATTTCCTAAAAGTAGAAAATAAAGAAGATAGAAAAAAAGAGATGATAAAAAAAATTAAAATTGGATCTATGTTTTTAAAACTAAGCTCTCTGATTCTTAAAACACGAGAGAAAAAATATATGATAAATCCAATTGTCCCTCCACCTACTCCTAAAAAAAATCCCAATATATATAATATTTCTTCCATTCTCATGAAATAAATTATAACACAATTTTAGAAAATAGGGGGGATTTTTGTCCCCCCTTCATTTTTTATTTATAATGTTTATTCATCTCTTCATTCCAAGGTTGTGAGAGAAGAGTTTCAACAAGATTCTTCCCTTGTTCAAAACTTTGAGTTCTTGGGTCATCCATAACCATAAGAAGAAGACTCTTCCTATCTCCCTCACGAAAAGCTTGAAGTATTCTTTCCATTCTTAACCATCTTGGTATTAATACATAAAGCATCAAACGGGATGGAATTTTCTCAATCTTTTCTCTTTCAATTCCATTCTTATCTACATATACTGGTATCTCTACAATTACATCATCAGGGATTCCAGGAATAGCACCATTGTTTGGTACATTAATAACCAATCTTCTTCTGTTATTGTTTACTATAGCATCTACAAAAGGTATTATAGATTCCATACTTTCTTCCATCGGTAATTCTTTTACTACTGACACATTAGGATCTCTTGCCAATCTCTCCATTTGCTGCAATCTAAGCTTTAATCCATAAAGATACATGGTCCATCCTATCTCGGAATCTGGACCTCCTGCAGGATACCATTTTTTCTTCTCATTCAAGCTTGTATGGAACCACCAAGGTGAAACACTTCTTGGAGTATCTCCGATAGGGAATAAACCATAAAGTCTATACATCTCTACACTTGCAGGAGAAAATTGAGTATATTCCCAAGGAGATATCATATAATCATAAGAATTCCAAATCTTTGGAGCTTCTTCCTCTATCCATTTATCTATTAAGGGATAGGCATCTTGCCCTTTATACTTAAATTTCGTCAAAAAGATGCAATGATTAAACCCTGCTACTTGCTCTTCTATATCCTTAGGATCCAACCCCAAAGCTCTTACCAAATGGAAAAGCTCTAAATATCCATGACAGAAACCAACCACCTTAAGGCCAGATTCTCTTAAAGCTAAATTTGTACTTTCAAATACAGGATTAGAAACCTGCATATACCATGCATTAGGAGCCAACTTTTCTACATCCTTCACCAAATCTCTTACAAACCTTAGTTGTTCATAGGCAGCGAATCCCCCATAGTAATCACTTACTTTATCATCCACTCCCCTGTAATAACCTAAACTTTCAGCAATTTCTCTTTCCTTCTCCATATTATGATATCCACCTATTTTTACTGTATTTATTACAAAATCAGCTCCATCTAATGCTTTTTTTCTATCTGTGGTCTTTTCAAGTTTTAAATCAGTACCGGCCTCTTTTCTATACTTATCAGCTAAAGAATAAACAAGATCAAGCCTATCCTCATTAATATCCATAAAGGTTACTGTGCTTCCAGAAAGATCTTTGTAGTAATTAAGATCTTGAATAAGCTTCATAGAAAAGGCTACACTACCAGCACCAATAATAGCTATTTTTACCATAAAACTACCTCCTTAATTTAAATTTTTTAAGAAATATATTTATGACACATTACCCAACGATCATCTATAAGAATCTTTTTAGGCTCTTCTCTAAAACATATATCTCTTGCCTCATCACAACGATCTGAAAATTTACAACCAAGTTTAGAAAATTCTTTAACCTCTTGGACAGAAAGTTTTATATTACCTTCCCAACGTTTATCTATGTCCGGCTCTGGCACAGAGTCAATTAAGAGCTTGGTATAAGGATGTAGAGGTTTAAGCATAACCTTCTCTACAGGTCCTATTTCCACAATATTTCCTCTATACATAATGGCAATCCAATCACTAATATAATAGGCAGTAGTCAAATCATGGGTTATATATAATACCGAAACACCATATTTTTCCTTAAGTTCTTTGAACAGATTAACTATGGACATCCTTAAAGAAGCATCAACCATAGAAACTGGCTCATCCGCCACAAGCAAAGACGGAGTTGTTATAAGCGCTCTCGCAATAGAAACTCTTTGAAGCTGTCCTCCAGAAAGTTCATGAGGATATCTTTTTTCTATCTCTTTTAGATTCAAGCCTACTGCTTGTAAACTCATATCAACAATATCCATCGCTTCTTGCCTATTCTTAGCAAGACCAAAATTGATAGCTGTATTAAAAAGATAAGAATCTACTCTTTTTAAAGGATTAAAAGCTTCAAAAGGATTTTGAAATATGGGCTGTACTTCTTTCATAAATTTAAGTTTATTTTTTCTAGAACTTAAATCAGTTACTCTTTCCCCCTTATAATATATTTCTCCGGATGTTGGTTCAATTAAACCTAATATCATACGAGCTAAGGTGGTTTTTCCAGATCCTGTCTCCCCAGCAATAGTCAGTATTTCAGGCTTATTTAAAGGTAAATAAAAACTTTCTTTATTCACTGCTACTAATTTTACCCCTAAAAATCTTCCCCCAATTACAAATATCTTGGTTAAATCTTTAACGTATAACAAAAAATCTTGTTCCATCATGTTTTCTCAACCTCCTTGCTGTGAAGAAAACAGGCCACTTTATGTCCTTTCTCTATCTCTACTAAGTCTGGCACCATCTCTTTACATTCCCTCATTGCATAAGGGCAACGAGGATGAAATCTACAGCCAGATGGAGGATTTAAAAGAGACGGAGGAGCTCCTGGGACACTCTTTTTCAAGGTTTTATCGCCTATCCTAGGAAGGGATTCAATAAGATATTTAGTGTATGGATGTAGAGGATTCTTAAAAATATCTTTTGCGCTACCTATTTCCACCAACTTTCCTGCATACATAATAATTATTCTATCAGCCATATTAGCATGAACTCCCATATCATGAGTTACCATAATTATTGTATCTTTAAACTCCGACTGAATCCTTTTTAAAAGTTGGATTACTCCTCTTTGCACTACCACATCTAAGGCTGTAGTTGCTTCATCAGCTATAATCACCTTAGGTTTAAGTATAGTACTTAAAGCTATAGTAACTCTCTGTCGCATACCTCCTGAGAGTTGATGAGGAAATGAATTCAGAACTTCAAAAGGAAGACCCAAACTCTTTAAATGTTCTCCCACCATATCCCTAATTACATTATTATTTGTGATGTTAAGATGTAACTTTATTACATCTTCAAAAGTCTTTATGATTTTTCGTGTTGGATTTAGTACACTCATTGAACCTTGAGGCACATAGGAAAAGACCTTCCATTTTAATTCTTTTAAAACATTAATATCCTTTAATATATCTACTTCTCTACCACCATATTTATAATATATCCCACCTCCCATCACGCTTAAGGGAGGTTTAATAAGCCCAATAAGGGTTTTCAATAGAGTACTCTTACCACATCCAGACTCTCCAGCTATTCCCAAAATCTCATTCTCCATAACTTGAAAAGACACATTATCAACTGCCCTAACTTTTCTCTCAATACCATATAAGGAAGTAATATAATAAGCCTTTAAATTTTCCACTTTTAAAGCATACATTAGGCTTCTTGGCCTCCTTCTTTCATCCTCATTCTTTGAATTCTTGTTCGTGGATCAAGATAATTACTAATACTCACCGATAGAGTATAAAGAGCTATGAAAAGAAGTATAGCTAAAATTACAGGGGTAAAAATCCACCACCATATTCCTCTTAGAAGAGCTTGATATTGTAATGCCCAGTAAATAGTCGTCCCTATAGTAGGAGTTTCCAAACTTGAAAGTCCAAAAATAGCGAGGGTAGTTTCCATTCCAATTGCCCATAAAATTGTGTTTATAAAGTTAGCCATTACCCATGGTATAACAAAAGGAAGATGCTCTGTCATAATAATCTGAAAAGTACTCATTCCTGAGAAATTTGCTGTATATGTAAATTCTCTTTCTCTAAGACCTAATACAATAGCTCTTACCTGTCTTCCTCCCCAGGGCCAGGAGAATAAAGAAAGTATAAAGGCAATTAGAATAAGACTGATATGCTGTTTTATTATTGAGGATATAAGAATAAGAATAGGTAGACTGGGAATAACAATAAAACTATCATTTACAGACATTAGAAATCTATCAAGACTTCCACCTCTGTAACCAGAAAGAAGCCCCACAAAGGTACCAATTACAATTGATATTACTGCAGTAAGAGACCCAAGGATTACAGAATTTCTTATAGCATGTGTTAAATTCCAGAATATATCTTGTCCCATAGAATTTGTACCCAATAGATAACGAAAAGAGGGAGGCTGATTTTTAGGAACCACATTCCATAATTTTGGATCATAAGGAGAAACAAAAGAAAGTAAAGCTAAAAAAATTAACAAACATATAACTGTAAAACCAAAGGCAAACTTTTTATCACTCCTATATAAATCTCTTATCACCAATAACATAACTATATCTTTCCTCCTTATCTATAACGTACACGAGGATCAAAGAGAGGATATAATAAGTCAATTACAAGAGCTGCTGTGGCTATTCCTATAATAGAAAGTACAGCTATTCCCATAATTAAATTAAAATCACCGTTATTAATTGCCATATAAAGAAGTTGTCCTAATCCAGGATATGAGAAAACTGTCTCTGTAATCAAAGATCCACTAAAAATACCACCTATTTGTAAGGCTAAATTCGTTATCTGAGGAAGCAAACCATTCCTCATAACATATTGAAACAGTATCTTCCTTGATGGAATCCCCATTACTTCAGCATATGTTACAAAATCTTCAGCTACAATAGTGGATGTTAAAGATCTCATACTTAGGAACCACCAACCAATACCTATTAGGATAAGAGATAATGCTGGTAGAGTAGCATGCTTAATTACGTTAAATATAAATTCTAAAGATAAAGATGGTGTAAGACCTATGCTGTATCCTCCTACCATTGGAAAAATAGGAAAAATATAGGCAAAAAGAATTAAAAGTACCAAAGCCATTATATAATAGGGAATTGGATAAATTGACATGGCAATTATAGACATAAATTTTGACCATTTTTTATCAGCATAATATCCAGCTATTCCACCAAGAATATTACCTATTACCCATGAAAGGATAGCAACAACAACTAAAAGACCTGCAGTCCAAGGTAAAGAATTTGCAATTATAGAAATTACAGGTGTTGGAAATATTGATAAGGAAGGCCCAAAATCTCCCTTAAATAACCTTTTCCAAAAACCTAAATATTGTTCCCATATACTCCCCTTCAATCCATATAACTCCATCATAGTATCCTTCAATTTCTCTATTGCAGAAGGATCAAGATATTGAGCACCGTAAGATGTCATTCTATTAAGAACTGTTACTACAGGATCTAAAGGGGTAAATCTTGGAACTAAAAAAACCACAGTCACACCTATAAATATAACAATAAAATATTGAATCAATCTGGGAATTATATATCTTTTTAATAAATTCATTTTATAATTTTCTCCCTCCCTAAAACAGGGTTTCCCCCTCGTTTAGAGGGGGAAACCCCAAAATATATTCTTATTACTTTCTGCCAGTTGGCTTTATATGTGGTAAGATAAACTTAAATTGACCCCACCACCATACAGGTGCCATATAAGAATTGTCCGATGTTGGGAAGTTAGTCCAATAGTAATGATCCTGTGAATTAAATTTCAAATTGATTATAAAGACTGGTGCTGGCATTTCTTCTACATAAAGCTTCAATATATCACTTACTATAGCCTTTGCCTTTTGAGATTCTGGCTGTAATTTTACTAACTCATCAAGGAGTTTATCTAACTTAGCACTCTTCCACCTAATCTGGTTCCCTGAAGTAGCCACCTGCCCTGTTGGTTTATAGAATCTGGAATGATAACCTTGTACAAAGGTGTAGAAATCAGTTGCTGGTACTTCCCAGTAAGAACCAACCTCAAAGTCTCCAAGATTCCACTTATTCCAGAATGGTCCTGCCTCTACCGTCTCTACATTTACATCTATACCAAACTTTCTCCACTGATCAGCTACTGCAAAAGCAAGTCTTGTAGCATGTATTTCAAAATTAGCAGGAGCGGTAATAGTTATCTTCCAAGGAGTTCCATCTGGTAAGTACCATTTTCCTCCAACTTTCTTAAATCCATTCTTTACTAAGAGTTTTTCTGCCACATCTGGAGCATATTTCCACCAACCTATACCAAAGATTTCTCTTGGATTACCTGTTACTACATAACCTCTCTTCTTTGCATAATCTACAATTCTATCTGGCACTGTTGGATCCCAGGGTTTAAATCCATCTTCTAAAGTAAAATTCTTCAACCAATTTTCCATAGGTAAGTAGTACTCTTTTAATAGAGATTCTGTTGCACATATCCATAAAGGATTGACCCTTGCAATTCCATCAAATCCAGATGTTACTACATCAACTATATCTGTAGCTAATGTTAAAGCCCATCTTACATCTTTATTATTGAATGGTGGCTTTTCTAAATTCATAGCCATTATTCTTGCCCTTACATCATCCATCCAAGCCCATGGAAAATCTTTATACCATACCCTTGAATAGGGGTTGCTTTTTCTTAGAATCTCCCAAGATTCAGGAGTTAAGTCAAATATTAAATCTAATTGATGTTGAGCTTGTGCCATTACCTTCTTTTCATCAGGACCATAGTAAATAAAAAGTACATATTTGGGCTGAGGCATACCATATATCTGGCCTACACTTGTCCTTCTCCAATCAACTCTTCTTTCAAATAACCACCAATATCCTTGAGGATCATATTGCTTCAAAACATAGGGTCCTAAAGAAACAGGTGGGTTAAATTCAAACTTTAAAGGATCTGCTACTTTTTCAAACACATGTTTAGGCATAATATAACAGGTAGCATAGACAATAGAGGTAAAGAGATAATGAAAAGCCGGTACTGACTCTTTTAGTTCAAACACTACAGTGTAGTTATCTTTCTTATAGACCTTAGATACATATCTATTTAAAGCATCACTATAAGACATTCCAGGATGTTTCATAAGATAATCTACAGTAAATACAACGTCATCAGCAGTGAAAGGCTTTCCATCACTCCAATATATTCCTTTTCTCAACTTAACTGTCATTTTTCTAAAATTATTTTCATATACTGGTTCAGATTGAGCTAAAGCATTGATTACTTTACCTGTTTGTGAATCTAAGTACCAAAGACCATCAAATAACATCTGTTGAGCCCCATTACCTACTGATACTCCTGGTTTCCAGAAATTAAAATCTTTTGGATTAGCTAATCTTCCATGTAGTGCATCCACTATAAGTGTTTCATGACGAGGAACCTTAGGAAGTACTTGAGAAAATGTAACAGTTTGACCTACTAGGGAAAGCATCAGAATGAATAATATTATAATTGAAAACTTTTTCATTTAATCTTATCCCCCTTTCCAAATATTTTTTAAAAACAGAACCCTCAGAACCATAGCTTTAAACCCTAATTACCCTTTCATCACCTCCCTAATTTAATTAATTTTTATTTGTGTAAGCGCTTTTACAGAATGATAAATATCATAAAATAAAAAATAAGTCAAGGGGTATATAAAAAATTAGAATTAAAAATATCTTCAATTTAAATTTTAAGACGTCAATCTAATAATAAGCTCTAAAGGAAGCTCTAAATGGGTAAAAGAAGTTTCAATTCCCAATAATAAATCAAGGAGTATTTTTGCTCCTACTTCTCCCATTTCAGTCATTGGTTGTTTTACTGTGGAAAGACCTAAATATCTGGCATCTGATATGTCGTCAAAACCAATTATAGCTACATCTTCAGGTACCTTTATTCCTTCCTCTAAAAGTGCTCTCATCAACCCTATGGCTTGAGTATCTGACGCACAGAAAACAGCATCAAAGGGAATTCCTCGACTAATTAAAGTCTTACCTGCTCTATATCCTTTCTCCAAGGAAAAACCAGTTTGAATATGGAGTAGAGGATTAAAAGGAATCCCAGCCTCCTTTAATGCTTCTAATAAGCCTTCATATCTCCTATAACTTGCCATAAACCCTAAAGGATCATTTATCACACCACTAACAAAGGCTATATTTCTTCTACCTGTAGCAATAAGATATCTTACAGCCATATAAGCTCCCTTTTTATTATCAACATATACACTGGAAAACTCAGGATGAAAACTATCAATAAGTACTACAGGCTTTTGAGCATTTTTTAAGATCTTAGCCTCATCCTTTTTAATATCAAAGGAAACTACAATTAGACCATCACATCTATTAAAAAGCTCAGGAGAAAAAATTTTCTCTCTATCTTCTATCCTCTCAATATTATATAGATGAATAGAATAATCGGTTTTAGATATCACATTATTTATACCCCTTAAAACCTCTACAAAGAAATCCCTTGTGAAAAAAGGAACTACAATAGAAATAACATTGGTTTTTAAAGACTTTTTTGCCAAACTTCTTGCCACCACATTAGGAGAATATCCTAATTTTTTTATTGCCTCTAATACCTTCTTTTTTGTCTCTTCATTTACTCTTGGAGAATTATTAAGTACTCTTGATACTGTTGCTATACTAACTCCAGCCTCTTTTGCCACATCTTTTATTGTTACCATTAATACACTCCCCTTTCTATTCATTGCCTTTTCTATTTATATCTAAATATTTATTTTACCAAATATTATATATTTGTAAACGTTTTCTTAGATAAAAATAAAATTGACATATTGTTTTTCATAGACTTAAAATCTAAAACATGAGAGTTTTATTTATTAGTAATGGCTATGGAGAAGATTACGTAGCAGTCAATATTATAAAAGAGTTAAGAGAAATAGATAGTTCAATAGAAATAGAAGCCCTGCCAATTGTAGGGGAAGGATTTTTATATAAAAAAAATCAAATACCTCTTTTAGGACCTCATAAAAAATTACCATCAGGTGGATTTATAACTAATCTAAGAATTTTATATAAAGATTTAAAAGAAGGATTATTGAATCTTCATCGGAAACAGTGGGGAGAAATTAAAAAGTGGTCTAAAAAAAATGGATATATAATAGCAGTAGGCGATATTATACCCCTCTTTTTAGCAAGATTATCCCACCAAAAATTTTTCTTCGTAAGCATTCAAAAATCAGTATATTACACATTAAAAGATGATAAAAAGGTAAATATACAAAAACTTTCCAAGAATAAAGCAATGGAAATTGCTATAAGAACTTACCTGTTGGAATATTTTCTTATGAAATCAGAAAATCTTTTAAAAGTTTTTCCACGTGATCTTCTCTCTCACTTAATTCTGGAAAAAACAGGAATAAACTCCGAATACTTAGGAAATCCTATGATGGATGGCTTAGAACCTGAAAACAAAATACCCATTAACAATTTTTACAATTACATAAAAATTCTGATTCTACCAGGATCTAAAATACCAGAAGCTTATTATAATTTTCAGCTCCTTACTGAGGGTATATTACATCTTTTGAGATCAAGATTAGAGGAAAAATTTCTTTTTCTTACTGCTATATCTCCTAATATTCCCATAAAGGAATTAGAAAACATTTTGTTTTCCAAAAATTTTAAAAAGTATATAGAAACAAAAGATTATATACTTTTCAAAAATAACAGTCATGCACTAATTCTTACCCATGCCTTCTCTGATTGTATTCATCATGCACAGATAGGACTTTGCATGGCAGGAACAGCAACAGAACAGTTTGTAGGTCTTGGTAAACCAGCCATTGCCATATTTGGTAAAGGGCCTCAATTTACTAAAAAGTTTGCTCTTTTACAGAAGAGACTCTTAGGTGATTCTCTTTTTTTAGCCAAAAATGCAGAAGAAATTCCTAAAATATTCTCCATGATACACAATAACAATGAACTTTTAGAGAAGATATCCATAAATGGAAGGAAAAGAATGGGGGAAAAAGGAGCTTCCAAAAGGATAGCAGAAAAGATTTATCAAATTATTAAAGTTTAAAGGGGGAGGAAAATGGAAGAGATAAAAAAGAATTTTAAAAATCCTGAAAAAATATATAGGGCGATACCTTTTTGGTCATGGAATGATAAGCTTAATGCTCAAGAACTAACAAACCAAATAAAAGATTTTAAAGAAAAAGGTATTGGTGGGTTCTTCATGCACTCAAGGGTAGGTTTAGAGACTGAATATATGGGAGAAGAATGGTTAGATTTAGTAGAAGAAGTGGTAAAAAATTCCAGGGTAATAGATATAGATCCATGGCTTTATGATGAAGATAGATGGCCTTCTGGCTTTGCAGGAGGTAAGGTCGCAGAAAAAATTGGAGACGAAGGAAGGGCTAAAATTCTTACTTTAAAAATATTGAAAGATGCAAAAGAACTTAATGGAAAAGAATTGACTATTTACAAAGGGAAAATAGAAAGTGAAAAAATAAATAGTATAGAAAGAGTAAATAATATCGAGAATTTAAGACTTTATAAAGATGAAAACATTTTAGCATTATATAGGATCGTTGCTGGAAAATCTGATTGGTATAATGGTGATGCACCACCAGATAATCTAAATCCTAAAAGTGTGAAAACATTTATACAAGTTACCCATGAGATATATTACGAAAGACTAAAGGAAGATTTTGGAAAACAAGTTAAGGGTATATTTACCGATGAACCCAATATATCTCCTTTTCTCTGGGGAGGAAATTTAGAATATTATGCATTACCTTGGACTGATATATTTCCTGAATATTTTAAAGAAAAAAGAGGATATGACTTTTTTGATATAGCTCCCTTTGTATTCTTTTCAGGAGAAAAGTCCATAAAGGCAAGATATGACTATTGGAGAACCATTTCAGAGCTTTTCTTAGAAAGTTACACTAAAAATATCTATAATTGGTGTAAAGAGCATAATATATTATTTACTGGGCATTATTTAGAAGAAGATAACTTCCCTCATGTAATATTATGTAGTGGATCTATAATGCCTCATTACGAATACATGGATATTCCAGGAATAGATATATTAACCGAGGTAAGATATGAATACCTTACAGCAAAACAAGCAACCAGCGTGGCAAATCAATTAGGAAAAAGTAGAGTTATTTCCGAAACTTATGGATGTACTGGATGGGAATTTACCTTTGAAGGACAAAAACATGTGGCAGACTGGCAATATGCCCTTGGAGTAAATATGAGATGCCAACATCTTTTTTTGTATTCTCTTAGAGGTTGTAGAAAAAGAGACTATCCACCCTCTTTCAATCACAACCCTTCTTGGAAGTATCATCCTCTCATAGAAGATTATTTTGCAAGACTTTCCTATATTCTAACCTTAGGTAAACCTGTAAGGGATATTCTTCTTATCCACCCTATTGAAAGTAGTTGGTGTGAATTTAATGGAAGAGATAAATCTGTACCCCAAGAAAGAGGAGAAGAATTTAAAGAGATTATAAATGCCCTTTTAGGAATTCATTATGATTTTGATTTGGGAGATGAAAAGATTATTGAAAAATATGGGAAAATAGATAAGGAAAGAAAAGAGTTTATAGTAGGAGAAGCCAAATATATATTAGTAATAGTGCCACCAGTAATTACCCTAAGAAAAAGTACCCTTTCCTTACTTTTAGAATTTCTAAATAATGATGGGAAAGTAATTATTATGGAGCCATTACCAGAATATGTGGAAGGAGAAAAAGGGAAAGAAGAATTGAAAAAACTTTTTGATCATCCAAATGTAATAAGAGTAAAGGGAAGAAAAGAACTTGCAGAAAATATTAAAAATATAATTCCAAGAAGAATATCCATAAGAGATGTGGTAGGACAAGAAGTAGAACAGTTTCTATATATGGAGAGAAATTATGATGGTAAAAAGATTTTCTTTATAGTAAATAATGATAGGGAAAGATCCTATAATGTGGATCTATACTTAGAGGGAAAAGGAAGAATAGAAGAATGGGATCTTCTTACAGGAGAGATAAAAGATGTATTTTCAATAGAAACTGAAGGATATCAACATATTCGTACTACTTTTGCTCCCTCAGAATCCAAATTATACATACTATATAAAGGAGAATACAAGAAAATAGAAAGGCCAAAGAAAATAAAAAGGACCATCTTTTTAGAACCTACCTTTGAGGTTAAAAGATTAGACCCTAATGTACTCACTATAGATACTGCTCAATTTAAATTAGATGGAGAATGGTCTGAAGAGACACCTATCTGGATTATTCAGAGAAAAATTAGAGATACCCTTGGAATGATTAACATCGATCTGAATAGTGGAATTCAAAGATGGAAATGGGTTAATATACCTCATCCTAAGGATAATACTAAGATTGAATTAAAAATGAGATTTAATATAAAAGATCTGCCAGAAAAAGACTTATATCTTTTAACAGAAAATATAAAGGAAATGATCAGCTTAAAGCTAAATAATAAAGAGATACCTATAATAGATGAAGGATGGTTTATAGATAGATCTTTAAGAAAGATTCCATTAAAGGAATTTAAGATAGGAGAAAATATTATAGAGATACTCTTGAACTATAGAAATTCAACAGAGCTTGAAGATTTCTATATTATAGGTGATTTTGCTGTAAATATAGATAGAGAAATAATTAAAGAAAATAATAGAATTACATTAGGAGATTGGGTTTTTCAAGGATATCCCCACTATGCAGGAAGCCTTATATACAAACAGATATTCCCTTTCCATAAAGATCCTAACGAAAAATATCTACTAACTATTGAGGATTTTTCTGCAGGAGTTATTAAAGTAAATCTAAATGGAGAAACAGTAGGATTTATCCCATGGAGATTTTACAAATTAGATATCACTGATTACTTACAAGACAGTAATAATTTATTAGAATTAGAAGTAGTAGGTAGCCTAAGGAATATGCTTGGTCCTCTTCATAATAGAGCAAAGAAAATCCACTTTGTAAGTGCTCTCTCTTTTAGACCAGAGGGTGAGGAATATACAAAGTCATACGTATTCCATTCTTATGGATTATTTTCACCAGTAAAAATAGAGGTGATAGGTTAATATTCCTTTCTTTCGTCCCAACTTTTATAGCTACCACATAGCCAATTAAGAGTTAAAAACCTCTCAAGAATAATTCCTGAGAGGAAGAGATAATCTTCACCAGTAATACGATAAAAGGGCTTTCCTTGTACTGGAAAATCATCTTCTATAGTATAAGAGATAGCACCAGAAGAAAGAGCTTTTTCTACCAATAACTTTACAGCATCTTTATATGATTTTCCTTCTTCTAATTTATAATTTTCCTTTTCCATTCTCCCAAGCTTCCACCTAAAATACCATATCTCAGCTATATCTCTTTCCTTAATTAGCTCTTTAAATGGTCTTAATTTAACTTTTCCTAAAAATTCATCTCTACTTTTTAATACTGGAATCACATCTATCACATCACTTAATCTAAAACCTATATCATAAGGGGGAAGTTTATCAATAAGAGATAAAGCCCAGAAAAGTACACCTAAGGATTCCAGATAGGTAAAGGAAAGTAAGGTTTCATTCTCATCCCATTTTCCTATATCTTTTCCAAGAAGTATTCTTTCTTGTTCTGTAAAAAAATTTTTTAAATTTTCCTCTTCAATCCATTTATATACTTCTTGGAAAAAATTACTTTCAATATTGAAAATTTCTTTATCAGGGGAAGAAAGATAAATTGCCTCTGCCTGTGACCTCAGAAACAAAACAGAAAGACAAAGAGCTCTATTTATAACCTCTCTTTCAGTAGGTGGATTTAAGTAAATCTCTTCTTCCACTTTTTACACCTTATAAGTCACAAAAAATATAAAGGCATAAAAAAAGGTAACAAAAGTTAAAATTAAGCTAAGTAATAATATAATTTCTCCAAACTTCTCTTTTATTTTCCTCATTTCTATCCTCTCCTTTACATTTCATTAGAGTATATTATAATAAATAAAGGTTGCAAATTAAAAGAGGAGGGAAAGGTGATTCATTCTCTAGATTTACCTCAAAGAATAATTTATGGGATTGGTTCAATAGAATTTCTTGGCACAGAGCTTAAAAAAATTGGAGAAAAATTCCTACTTCTTACCGGAGAGCACTCTCTTAAAAAAAGTGGAGTCTTAGATAAGATTTTAGAAGATATTAAAAAGCATAAGTTAAACGTAATCCTTATTACAGGAATTCCCCCAGAACCATCTTTAGAAATTGTACATCAACTCTGCGATAATATTGTAGGTAACAACTTTGATGGAATTATTGGAATTGGTGGTGGTAGTGTAATGGACATGGCTAAAATCATCGCTTTCAGAATAAAAACAAAAGCTAATCTTTTAGAATATAAGGGCAAGGAAATAGAAGAAGCACTTCCTATTATATCAGTACCTACCACAGCTGGAACAGGTAGTGAAGCTACAAGATTCGCAGTAATTACCGATAAAGAGAAAAAGGATAAATTTATTCTCATGGGAAAAGCTTTAATTCCTACTCTTTCTATAATAGATCCTGAACTTACCTTTACCATGTCTCCTCTCGTAACTGCCTCTACAGGAATAGATGCCTTTTCTCATGCCCTTGAATCTTATCTTTCCAGAAACTCTTCTTGCATGGTAGAATGCTATTCAAGATCAGCTTTGGTGGATATATATAATTTTTTACCGAAATCAGTTCTTGAAAATTCCACATATGCCAAGGAAAGAATGGCTTATGCTGCCTTTTGGGCCGGTATTGCCATAAACAATACAAAAACCACTTTAGTACATGCTATGTCAAGACCCCTGGGAGGAATCTATAATATACCCCATGGAATAGCAAATGGAATTTTACTTCCTCCTTATTTAAGATTTAATGCCCCTTTTATTCATGATGAAAAATTAAAGTTTCTAAAGAACCTTTTTAATGGAGATCCTGCTGAAAAAATGGAAGACTTTCTTAAAACTCTCAATCTACCAACCAGAATTAATCAAGTTACCTCTCAACCTCTTGATTTAGACCTTCTTGTAAAGAGGACATTAGAAGCAAAATTTAATGTAGAAAACAATCTTAGGCCTGTTAGGGAGGAAGATATATATTATCTTTTCCAAGAAGTAATGTAGAAATGGTAAAAATAAGGCTCATAACCATATCAAGAGATTTCGGTACAGATATAGATGAAATCATAAATAAAATATCAAAGAAATTTAATGGGGAAATTTTAGACCGTAGAAGAATTCATGAAGAATTAGCCCTTGAAGGTTTTAATATACAAGAATTTGAGAATAAAGAGAAAGAACTGGAAAAAGGAATTAGAGATCCTAATTTCATAGAAACTTACAAAGAACAGGTAAGAATGATTGTTAAAAAGTATATGGAAAAGGATTATATCATTTTTTTATTAGGAAGAGGAGGCCAATTTCTCTTTAAAGACGAAAATTATTCCTTTCATATTAACGTTATCGCACCCTTAGGCTATAGAATAAAATTCTTAACTAATAAATTTCTCCTTTCTGAGGAAAAAGCCTTGGAACTAATAAAAGAAAAAGACTTTTCAAGAGAGATTTTCTATAAAACGTTATTTTTAAACAGTTGGAAAGACCCATCTTTATACCATTTAACTATTGACAGATCTTTTTTTACTGCAGAGGAGATAGAATCTATCATTGAAAAGGTAATAGAAAGGCAAGAATCAAAAATATATACTCCAGAACAACTATCTCTTCCCCAAAAGCCTAAATTTGCTAACAAAACCGAAGAAGAATTTGCAAAGATATTAACCTTTTATCAAATAAGGTGGGAATACGAACCAAGAACATTTCCATTGGAATGGGATAATGATGGGAATGTAATAGAATCCTTTACCCCAGATTTTTATTTACCCGATTTTGATCTATATATTGAACTCACATTACAGAGACCAAGGGTTATGGGGGAAAAACTAAAAAAAATAAAAAAACTAAAAAATTTATATCCAGATATAAAAATAAAATTATTTTATGGTAAAGAATATGAAAAACTTTTATCAAAATATGGAATTAAAGGAATAAGATAGAAATATGGAAAAAATAGGAAAAATACTTTTTACAAAAGAAGATATTGAGAAAAGGATAAAAGAATTAGGAGAAGAAATAAGCATAGATTATAAAGACAAAGACCTTATACTCGCTTGTGTCTTAAAAGGAGCAGTATATTTTACCGTTGATCTTACAAGAAATATTAAAATTCCATTTATTTTAGACTTTATCTCCATATTAAGCTATGGCTCATCTAAGAATAATCAAGGAATTGTCAGAATTACTAAGGACTTAGATATAAATATAATGGGTAAAGATGTAATAATAATAGAGGATATTGTAGATACTGGATTAACTTTATCTTATTTAATAAGAAATCTTCAAACAAGAAACCCAAATTCTATAAAAGTATGCACGCTCCTTGATTGCCCAGGAAGAAGAATAATAGATATAGAGGTAGATTATAAGGGTTTTGAAATACCCAATTACTACGTTATAGGATATGGGCTTGATTATAAAGAAAAATATAGAAATCTACCATATATAGCCATATTAGAAGAATTTTAATTAAAGCCTTGAGGCAAGCGCTAAAAACTTATCTATATAATTCTTCATACCTTCCACATGCTTAATAATCTCTTCCCTAAGCTTCTCTCCCTCATCCGTTAGACGATATACCTTCTTAGCAGGGCCCGTTTCTTCCATGCTCCATCTACCAATAATAATACCTTCTTCTTCCAACTCCCTTAAAATTCTATAACCTCTTCCCATACCACCTATACCTGGTGTAATAATACCTGGGAAAGCCTCGGTAAGACTTGAGATGAGTTCATATCCGTGGAGCTCTCTATCTGATAAAGAAATTATTATCCAAGCTCTCAACCAGAAGGTAGGAGAAAGACCTGTAGATCTTACATTGCATCTTTTCATACTCCAGCCCTCCATATATTCTATATCTAATTTTAATATATATACCATTTAAATATTTGTCAAGTAAGGAATACCCAGCAAAAACGAAGAACAATATATTAATATTTATACTTTCATTATATAATTTTAAAAGATTTTTTTAATTGGAGGTGAGATCAAACATGTTTTTAGCAGTCTTTCTTTTAGTTTTATTTTTAAAAGAGATAATAAGCTTTTATTTAGACATAAGAAATCTAAAATATGCCCTTTCTCATAAAGAAGTCCCTGAAATATTTAAGGATATTATTACAGATGAAGACTTTAAAAAATCACAAATTTATTTGAAAGATAGGGTTATATTCAATTTATGGTCTAAAACCTTTGATTTTATCTTTAACCTAATATTTATTTTCCTTCTTTATCCATATATTGAAAAAGTTGCTTCATCTATAACCTCTTCCTTTATTCTCCAAGGCCTTTTATTTTTTGGAATATTCGGTCTCATAAATCTTATTATTTCTATACCCTTTGATTTATATTACATCTTTGTAATAGAAAACAAGTACGGATTTAATACTATGACCCCTAAGATTTTTCTTCTTGATCTTATCAAATCAATTATCCTTTCTATAATTCTTGGCACACCTATACTCTCTTTACTTCTTTACATTATTAAATCTGATCCCAATTTTTGGTGGAAATTTGCCTTAGTAATAATAATATTTGAAATTATAATGGTATATATCTACCCCATATTAATTGCACCTATTTTCAATAAATTTACCCCCTTAGAAAATGAGGATTTGAGAAAAAAGATTATAGAGCTGTTAGAAAGAGTAGGCTTCAATGTAAAACAAGTATTTGTGATGGATGCTTCAAAAAGAACAAGAAAACAAAATGCCTATTTTACAGGTATTGGAAAATCCAAAAGAGTAGTACTTTATGATACATTACTCTCATATCCTCAAGAGGAAATTGTTGCTATTTTTGCCCATGAATTGGGTCATTATAAAAAGAGGCATATTACTATTCTAATGCTTTCTTCAATAATATTTTATGTTTTCTATATCTATCTAACTTTTATTGTCTTTAAATCTGCCCCCCTAAGTAAATACTTTGGAGTACAAAAGGAGTTTACTCTCCTTACTTATGCCTTTATCTTTGCTTCATCTTTCTTTTACTTTTTAAATCCATTAATAAATTTCTTGTCAAGAAAAATGGAATACTCAGCTGACAGATTCTCTGCAGAACTTATTGGAACTCCCTATCCTTTAATAAGTGCCTTGATAAGATTAGTGAAAGAAAATCTTTCAAATCTTTATCCTGATCCACTATATAGGACTTGGTATTACTCCCATCCTACACCTTCAGAAAGAATCTACCATTTATTAACCTTAGAAAAGGAGGTAAAAAAAGATGAAAATAACAATAGCCCAAATTAACCCCACGATAGGAGATGTTGAGGGAAATTTTAATAAAATAGAATTAGCCATAGAGAAGGGGATCAAAGATAATTCTGATTTAATTATATTTCCAGAAATGTCCATATTAGGATTTCCCCCCTTTGACTTACTAAAAAGGAAAAATATAAAAGAAAAATTAGAATATAGTATAGAGAAAATCCTAAGAAAAAATTATCCAATAGGTATTTTAATAGGATCTCCTTATTATACTTCTCATGGCATTTATAATAGTGCCTACTTATTTTATAAAAATACTTTAAAAAGAGTTGATAAATTCCTTTTCACAAAAGATCCACTACTCAAAAATCTTTATTTTCAATGTGGTAATTCAGAATTTATAGAGTTTAATAATCATAAAATAGGCATCTTTATAGGGGACGATCTTTTACAGTGTGATGACACAACGCCTTTACAAGAATATCTCTATCAAGTTGATCTAATTATTATAATTTCCTCTTCTTTTTATTATTTAGGAAAAAGAAAGGAAAAAATTGAAAAGGCAAGAAATATAGCAAAAAACTTCAACAAAAAAATTATATATGTAAATCAAGTAGGGGGAAATGGGGAATTAATCTTTGAAGGTGGTAGCTTTATAATTTCAGAAAAAGGAGATTTGATTTTTGAAGGCAAAAATTTTGAAGAAGATATAACAACCATAAATTTGGAAAATCTATCAGTAACTTCTTATAAAGAAGAAGACATTTCTTTTATATACAATGGTTTAATTTTAGGAGTAAGAGATTACTTTAGAAAATCTGGTTTTGAAAAAGCTGTAATTGGACTTTCAGGTGGGATAGACTCTGCAGTTGTAGCTTGTATTGCCAAGGAAGCCCTAAGTGAGGAAAAAGTATTAGGAGTAAGTATGCCTTCTGTATATACCTCAAAAGAAAGTATCGAAGATGCTAAGGAACTTTCAAAAAATCTAAATATTAATTTTAGGCTTTTATCAATAAAAGATATATTTTACTCATACCTAAAAGAATTAAATCCCTCTCCATCTCCTGTTATGGATGTGGCAGAAGAAAACCTACAATCCCGTATAAGAGGAAATCTACTAATGTTTATATCAAATAGAGAAAATTACATTGTACTTGCAACAGGAAATAGATCCGAAGCTCTTACAGGTTATTGTACCCTTTATGGAGATACAGCAGGAAGTCTGGAGGTTATTGGTGATATCTATAAAACTACAGTATATAAATTGGCAGAATACATAAATAGGGAAAGAGAAATTATACCCAAAAATATTATTACAAAAGCACCATCTGCAGAATTACGTCCAAATCAAAAGGATGAGGATTCTCTTCCACCCTATCCTTTATTAGATCCTATTCTTTCCGCATATGTGGATGAGAACAAATCAGAAGAAGAAATTATAAATTTAGGATTTCCTAAAAATATAGTAAGAAATGTTATAGAAAAAGTTGAAAAAAGTGAATATAAAAGAAGACAAATCCCACCTGTATTGAGAATTAGATCCAAAAATCCTTTAAGAGAAAGGGTCTTACCCTTAGTTTATAAAATAATATGATATAATTCTTTAGATTAACTAAAAAGGAGGTGCTAATTTTAATGAGAAGAAATCGTTTTACCGAACCCCAAATGGATGAGAAAGATCTACAATACCTAAAACAATTAGCCCACAAATGTAGAGGCGACATACTAAAAATGACCACATTAGCTGGATCTGGTCATCCCGGAGGTTCCATGTCATCAATTGAAATGTATTTAACCCTTTATTATTTTGCAAATGTAGATCCTCAAAATCCAAAGAATCCTGACAGAGATAGAATTATTATCAGTCACGGTCATACCTCTCCAGGAGTATATTCAGCCTTAGGTAATCTTGGTTTTTTCAATATAGATGAGGCTATTGCGTATTTTAGGCTCGCTGGAAGTATATTTGAGGGACATGTGGAAAGATATGTACCAGGAGTAGAATGGAGCACAGGTAATTTAGGACAAGGACTTTCTGCTGGTTGTGGAATGGCACTTTCTGCAAAACTTCTTAAAAAAGATTTCCATGTATTTGTAGTAATGGGAGACGGAGAACAACAAAAGGGACAAATATCCGAGGCCAGAAGATTTGCTAAAAAATATAATCTATCAAATTTAACAGTCTTAATTGATTATAACAAGCTACAGCTTTCAGGACCATTATCTGAAATCATGCCTCAAAATATAAAAGAAAACTACCTCTCTGATGGATGGGAAGTAATAGAGGTAGATGGACACGATCTACAAGCGTTATATAAAGCTATAAGACAAGCTGTATATGACGAAAAACCAACTGCCATATTAGCCCATACAGTTATGGGTAAAGGTGTTTCCTTTATGGAGAATAAATTTGAATTTCATGGAAGAGCTTTAAAACCAGATGAATACAAGAAAGCCATTGAAGAACTCGGAATTGAAGATGATCTTGAAAAATATAAAGCTATGAGAGAAAACTTCAAACCAAAAGATAAACACATTGTTGAGCCATATTCTATTAATATTGATACTGGTACACCTATCACCTATGATAAGGATGCAAAGATTGATAACAGAGGAGCCTTTGGAAAAGCATTGGCAGATCTTGCCAAATTAAACATTGGTAAAGAAGGAAAGACACCTATTGCGGTAGTTGATTGCGATCTTATGGAATCGGTAAGAACCCATGAATTTGGAAAAATCGCCTCAGAAAACTTCTTTGAGACAGGTATACAAGAACATAATGCAGCTACTCTCTCAGGAGCTCTTTCATCTCAAGGAGTTATAACCTTCTTTGCAGACTTTGGAGTCTTTGGAGTTGATGAGACTTATAATCAGCATCGCTTAAACGATATTAATTATACAAATTTGAAAGTTATAGTAACCCATTGTGGACTCGATGTAGGAGAAGATGGAAAAACCCATCAATGTATAGATTATATTGGTACATTTAGAAATCTCTTTGGCTTTAAAATTATAATTCCAGCAGATGGTAATCAAACAGATAGGATAATAAGATACGTAGCAAGAGAATTTGGAAACTTCTTAGTAGTTATGGGAAGATCTGTAACACCTATAATTACTGATGAGAAAGGAAATCCTCTATATGGTGGGAACTATGAATTCATATATGGAAAGATGGAAAAAGTAAGAGATGGAGATAAAGCGGCAATCATAGCTTGTGGCCCTATGGTTTTTAGAGCAGTACAAGCATGGGAAAAATTAAAGGAAAAAGGAGTCAAAGTTAAAGTATTTAATTTCACATCTCCAAAGGAGATAGATTGGAAAGCCTTAGAAGAAGCAGCTAAAACGGGATTTGTAATCACCTATGAGGATCACAATGTAAATACTGGAATTGGAAGTATCATTGCAGAAGCTCTCTTAGAAGGAGGCTTCAAGATAAAATTTAGAAAATTTGGAGTAAAAGAATATGGACTATCTGGAAAACCAGATGCTCTTTACAAGATGCAAGGATTAGATGTAGATTCTGTGGTTGAAACCATACTAAAAGAAATATAAGAAAATATAAAAAATAGGGGGGTAAATCTTCCCCCCTTATTTTATCTTTAGATTAATCTCTTCTAAATATATTTTCTTCTGTTGGGGGCCAAAGTACATTTTCTTCTTGTAATAAATTAAAAGTGTAAAGCTCTAAGTTCTCTGCAACTCTTTCTTCTCTTTCTCTTATTGCCCTTAGAAGTCTTGCATAAACCCTTTCTATCTCTTTTGCAAGGAAATAAAGCTCCTCGTTAGATTCTATTTTACAATTCCAGGTCTTTCTATCAAATTTAATACTTAATGGCCCCTGATAACTCTCCAATGGAATAAGCATAAGTTCTGCAGTATTTTGTCCCCATTTTTCTGCCAAAGTTCTTGCTATAGCAGAGAGTAATTTTTCTGAAAACTCTATAATCTTCTTTCTGGCTTCCTCTTCCCAAAGCTCTAAATAATCTTTAACTTCAATAGTATCAAGAGAATAGACGCTTATAAATCCATAAGGAGGTAAAATTACAGGAGGTGGATTTGTAGGCTTCCCTTTTTTAAATATCCAAAACTTGATTTCTTCTGCACTTCGGTATAAAACCACACCACTAAATTCCCTATTTTGTAGAGCAGAGAAAAACTTTGCAGGAATTATAGTATTAGCATCCAGATCTATATATAGAGGATTTCCCACATATACAGCAGAAAGAACAAGTATAAGAACTTTATCAGTAGGGTAATAGGTAATTTTACCAAATCCCTGCTGAATCTGCCTCATAATAAAATCTACTGCCTCTATTCCCTCCATAGCTCTATTGTTTTGTACCTTTGCAAAAAATGCCTTCCCTTCATAAACAAAAATTGCTCCTTTGTACTCCTCATCAGTGTAGAGAATTACTCCTGTTGAGTTTTCCTTTCTCAACTTTTTAATAAATCTCTCCGCATTTAATAGAGCAGCAGGTAGGTTCTCAAACTCAGGCTTCACTTTTTCTAAAAGATACATAAACTCTTTCATAGTCTTCCCCCACCTAAATTAAAAAAATCCCTAATGAAAGTTTAACATATATTGTTATAAAATAAAAGATGTTATGTAAAAAAATAAAAAAGATTGGAGGTAATAGATTAAAAAATGATGATCGACTACCACATGCATCTTGAAAGAGGACCTTTTGATGAAAATTGGTGGTTAAAATTTTGGGAAGAAGAGAAAAAGAAAAATATACAAGAAATAGGTATAACAGAACATGGCCATAGATTTAAAGAATTTAGACCTATTTATGATCACATTCCTATTACTGCCCCATGGTGTGATAGTAACTTAGAAGAATATCGAGAATTTACCACTTTTTTAAAAGAGAAATACAAGATCAAGGTAGGAGTTGAGATGGATTACTTCCCTGAAAAAGAAAAAGAGATAAAAGAACTTCTTGAAGAATATAATTTTTTTGATTATGTGTTAGGATCGGTACATTTTATTGATCACGGTTTTGGATTTGATATAGATCCCAGCGATCCAAGATGGACTGAAAAGGATATAGAAGAAATTTTTGAGGATTATTTTGATAAAGTAGAAAAGATGATAAAAAGTAATCTTTATGACGTAATTGCCCATTTAGACCTTGTAAAACTTTGGGGTGGAAGAATTCCTAAGAATATCTCATCCATATATGAAAGGATTTCAAAAGTAATTATAAGTTCTCAAATGTCATTAGAACTAAATACTGCTGGCTGGAGAAAACCAGTCAAAGAATTGTATCCATCCCCTGAATTTTTAAAAATTATATCTTCATATAATATACCTCTAACCTTCGGAGCTGATGCCCATACCCCAGAAGATGCAGGAAGAGATATAGAAAAAGCTTACCAGATTGCAAAAGATTTAGGTTTTAAAAAAATATCTATCTTTGAGAAAAGAAAAAAAATTTTAATAGATCTATGATGAAAGGAGTGAGAAATTTGATTGAAACCGGGAAAGAAATATTAAATTACCTTTCTCGTCTTGGCGTAGATTACGCAGATGTAAGAATTGTAAAAAGACTCAAAGAGGAGATTGAAGTTAAAAATGGAATTTTAGAAACAGCAGTAAAAAACGAAACCTACGGATATGGAATCAGAGTACTCTATAATGGAGCATGGGGGTTTGCATCTTCCTTTGACTTCTCCCAATACAAGAAAGTAGCAGAAAAAGCCCTAATAATAGCCAAAGCAAGTGCCAAAACCAATAAAAAAAGGGTAGCTTTAGCCCCTGCAGAAATCATAAAGGCTAAATGGAGCAATAGCTACCAAATAGATCCATTTTTAGTACCTTTTGAAAAAAAATTGGATCTACTTTTTACAGCTGATAAAACTATGAGAGAAGTTAAAGGCATCACCCTTACAGAATCTTCTCTATCATTTTTTAGAGAAGATAAGGTTTTCTTAAGTAGCGAAGGAACAGAAATAGAGCAGAGTATATTAGAAAGTGGTGGTGGAATTACTGCCTATGCAATCGAAGGAAGCGACATACAAAGGAGATCTTATCCTAATTCTTTTGGAGGTGATTTTAGAAAAGGGGGATGGGAATTTATTGAAGATTTAGACCTGGTTGGACATGCAGAAAAAATAGCAAAAGAAGCAGTTAGCCTCCTTTCCGCAGAACCATTACCCGAAATGGTAACTACTCTTATTTTAGATGGAACCCAATTAGCTTTACAGGTACATGAATCTTGTGGACACCCAACAGAACTTGATAGAGTATTAGGGATGGAAGCAAGTTTTGCAGGAACAAGCTTTTTAACCTTAGAAAAAAGAGGCAACTTCCAATATGGATCAGAGATTGTAAATATTGTAGCCGATGCTACTCATCCTTATGGTCTGGGAAGTTTTGGATATGATGATGAAGGAATACCTGCCCAAAGAAGTTATTTAGTGAAAGATGGTATTTTTGTAGGATACTTAACTTCAAGAGAAACAGCAACCATATTAGGAGAAAAATCAAACGGTACTATGAGAGCGGATGGATGGAATAGAATTCCTATTATAAGAATGACAAATATTAATCTTCTTCCCGGAAATATACCTTTTGAGGACTTAATAGCCTCCACAGAAGAAGGAGTTTACATGGCAGTAAATAAAAATTGGTCAATAGATGATAAAAGATTAAATTTCCATTTTGGGTGCGAGATAGCTTATGAAATAAAAGATGGAAAGATAGGTAAGATTTATAAAAATCCATATTATACAGGTATTACCTATGAATTTTGGAGAAGTTGTGATGCTATAGCTGATGAAAAATCTTGGAGAGTCTGGGGAGTACCAAATTGTGGAAAGGGAGAACCTATACAAGTAGCCAGAGTTGGACATGGTGTATCTCCTGCGAGATTTCGTAAAGTAAAGGTAGGTGGTAAATAATGTGGGGAGAAGATAGAGCATTAAGTTTTCTTAAAGATTTAATTAAAAAGCTACCCTATGAAAGAAAAGAAGTATGTTTACATATAAATTCCCAAGAATTAACAAGATATGCCAATAATATTATCCATCAAAATGTAGCTGAAGAAAATTTAAACCTATATATAAGAGTAGGTGAGGGAAATAAGAAGGTTGCTATATCTACCAGTAATTTAGAAGGAAAAAGTTTAGAAAATCTTATCAAAGATTTGGATACTTTACTAAAAAGTCAACCTGATACAGAAGAATTATATCTGCCAGATCCAGAACCTATCCCAAGTTACGAGAAAAAGACTTTTGATCCCTCACCAGAAAAAAGAGCAGACATTGTTAAAAAACTTATAGACAAAGCTGAAAAACATAATTTAAATACTTTTGGAGCAATATCAGAAGAAATAGGAGAAATAGCAGTAGTAAACTCAAAAGGTTTAGAATCATATGGTACTTACGCCTATTCTCATGGTAAGGTTATGTATATGGGGGATGGATCTGGATACCAAGAAGAAATAGGGAAAGATGTAGATAGTATAGACTATGAATCCCTATCGGAAAGAGCCCTTCAAAAATGTATAGATAGCAAAAATCCTCAAGAAATAGATCCAGGAATTTATACTGTGATCCTTGAGCCTTTAGCAGTAGGGGAACTTTTAGAACAAATAGCCTATTTTGGTTTTTCAGCTAAAGCAGTACAAGAAAAAAGATCTTTTATATCCTTATATCAAGGACAAAAAATATTTAAAGATAATATAACTATCTATGATAATGGCTACGATCCTAACGGAATAATATTTCCTATAGATTTTGAAGGAGTGCCTAAAAAACACGTAGATCTTATTAAAAATGGTATAGTAATGGGACCTGTATACGACACTACAACCGCAGTAAAAGAAGGAAAGAACTCTACAGGACATGCCCTTCCTCCACCATCTACCTATCCATTACCTTTTAATCTTTTCTTTGTTGCAGGAGAAAAACCATTAAGCAAAATTATATCTGAAACTGAAAAAGGAATACTCGTTACAAGATTTCATTATGTCAATGCCTTCTTAGATCCTATTAGAGTTTTGGCAACTGGGATGACAAGAGATGGTACATTTCTCATAGAGAATGGAAAAATTACAAAACCCCTTAAAAATTTAAGATTTACCCAAAGTTTTATTGAAGTCCTTAGTAATGTAGAAGAGATCTCAAAAGAAACCTATTTAGTACCCAATATAGGTTTTGCAAGAGTACCTGCAATTAAGGTTTTAGCATTTAATTTTACTGGAAAAACAGAATTTTAAAAAAATATAGGGGAGAGATTTTTCTCTCTCCCCTCACTAATGCCTTATTAATTACTTTTCTTCTTTAATCTTAATTTTTATTCCTTCAATCTTTTCAGGTTTAGCCTTTGGTAATGTTAAGGTAAGTACTCCATTCTTATATACAGCCTCACTCTTATCAGGTAGTACAGGCTTTGGTAGATCTATTCTTCTATAGATCCTTCCAAGCCTTCTTTCTTTTCTATAAAAGTTCTCCTTCTTTACTTCTTCCTCTTCTTTAGTTTCTCCCTGGATAACTACACTATCTTCTGTTACGCTAATATCTACATCCTCTGGTTTGAAGCCAGGGAGTTCAACTTTTAATACTATATTTTCGTTGGTCTCATACATATCTATAGCAGGGGTAAAGCTCCCTCTTCTTTCCTCAACAATTCCTGGTTCTCCAAAAAATTCGGAGAACAATCTATCCATTTCTCTTTGAAGATGTCTTATTTCCTCAAAGGGATCCCAATATCTTCTTAACATAATTCCACCTCCTCATTAGATTTTGATATATATTAACTTTTTCTATATATATTATATATCCATAAAAATTTTTGTCAAGGGGTCTGAAGAATGTAGGGTAAATAGAAGATATGGAAAGGAGAGTTGGTGTTCTAGAAAATCCTATTACTTATGGCTATGAATACGATAGTTTCGTAATATCCCAATTAAAAGAGGAATATGTATAGAGAATAAATCGTCAACAAGCACATGTCCAAAATATGCCATTAATATAGATAAGATTATTCTCTTCTCGAAGTTAAAATCCCTTCTTATTCCCTTATAAATTTGTTCAAGGGGTTACTGCATGTCTTAGAATTTCTAAAATTCCCTTTTTAATATTAGTATCATCTTTTAAAGCATACTTAGGAAAATAATATACAAAACATCCAAGCCCTACAGCAAACCATAAATTATCCCTAACCATTCTTATTATCCCTTTATATATGTATAGTCTTTCATAAATAGAACTTTCGCTCCCTTTTGAAAAGACATGCAAAAACATATACTTAAGATTTGGAATAAAAAGGTTAAATCTTATAAAAATTATCAAAAGAATAACCCAAAATATATACCAGTATTTCTTAAGAAAATAAAAAACTCTTTGAAAAAAACAAAAATAAAAAACCAAATATAAGCCCTAAAAAGGCTCCTCTCGTTTGGGTAATAAAAAGTCCTAAGAAACAAAACAATAAATAAACAAGATTTTTCAATTTAAAACCATCTTTTATTAAAATTCCCAATCCAGCCATAATGCCAAATTCAAGAATAAGGAAAGCCCTTGTTCACCTACACCTAAAACTAGTCCCCTACTAAAATTCCCATCTACAACCCCAAAATTATCAATGTGGATAGAAATTTTAAATGCATAAGATAAAGTTAAGATTAAACCCAAAAAAACTGCCCTTAAAAATAGAATCTATAACTTTTTGGGGATATAATATTCTATATTTACCTAACGTATAAAACCAAAGAAATACAATAGGTATAAAGGAGACCAATAAGGCTTCTAATTTTCTCCCCGAGATTAAAGAGCTAACAAATCCTGATAGAATAAATCCTAAAATAAGAACCTTATCCAATTTATCAGAAAAGATATTTCTCAATGCTTCTTTGACCTTTAAACCTATGGATAAATAGATAGCATATGGTAATTGAAAAATATAACTGAAGGTAGATAAGATCAACACCCAAATCTCAAGATTAACATTATTTAGTTTATTACTAAATTTTTTCTCCATAACATATCTTTATACATCAACCTATTAATTTTTTCAAGAATTTTAATTAAAAGGCATTTCTTTACTATATAACATACTAAAGATCAAACATTGACATACTTTTGATAATAATTACAAAAATTTTAAAATTCTATTAACTATTAGAAAGGGTGGTATGTGATATTATTTCATATATAAATTTATAAATTATGTATGAAGGAATTCTGATAAACAAATCTTAAAGGAGGGAAAAAATGAAAAACAGCTTTCCTAAAACTAAAGAAGAAGTTTTAAAGTATATCAAAGACAATGACATTTATTTTGTGGAGATTTGGTTTGCAGATGTATTGGGATATCTTAAAAGTTTCACTATAACAGCCCACGAACTTGAGAAAGCCTTTGAAGAAGGATTGGGATTTGATGGCTCATCTGTTAGAGGATATACGAGAATTGATGAAAGTGATATGATTGCTTTTCCAGAACCAGAAACTTTTACCATTCTTCCCTGGAGACAAAAAGAGATAAAAGTAGCAAGAATGTTTGCCACAATAGTAGAACCAAATGGAAAACTCTTTGACGGAGATCCAAGAAATGTACTTAAAAAGATGCTAAAGAAAGCAAAAGATATGGGATTTACTTACTATGTTGGTCCTGAATTAGAATTTTTCTATTTCAAATCTCCAAACCCACCCCTTGAGGTATTAGATTGGGGAGGTTATTTTGATTTAATACCAAGGGATGAAGCTATAGACTTAAGAAATCAAACCGTTAAAATACTTGAAGAAATGGGTATTACAGTTGAATATAATCATCATGAAGTAGCTCCCTCTCAACATGAAATTGATTTTAGATATTCCGATGCTCTCACAATGGCAGATACAGTTATGACCGCAAGATTAGCAATAAAGGAAGTAGCCTATCTAAATGGAGTATACGCAACATTTATGCCCAAACCTCTTTTTGGACAAAATGGCTCAGGTATGCATGTTCACATGAGCTTATTTAAAGATGGAAAAAATGCCTTTTTTGAGCATAACGATCCATACCATTTATCCCCAATTGCCAAACATTTTATTGCTGGTCTTTTAAAACATGCAAAAGAAATTACATTAATCACCAACCAATGGGTGAATTCTTATAAAAGGTTAGTACCTGGTTATGAAGCACCAGTTTATATATCTTGGGCTATGAGAAATAGGTCTGATCTTATTAGAGTACCCATGTATAAACCTGGAAAGGAAGAAGCTACAAGAATTGAATATAGAGCTCCTGATCCAGCTTGTAATCCTTATCTCGCCTTTGCTGTAATGTTAGCCGCAGGACTTGAAGGAATAGAAAAGAAATATCCTCTTCCAGATCCTGTAGAAGAGAATGTTTATCATATGACAGAAGAGGAAAGAAGAAAAAGAGGAATAGAGAGTCTTCCTGGAAGCTTGATTGAAGCCATAGAAATAACTGAAAAAAGTGAGCTAGTAAGAAAAACATTGGGGGATCATGTATTTACAAACTTTATAGAGAATAAGAAGATTGAATGGGATAATTACAGAAGACAAGTGACTACCTACGAGTTAGAAACCTATCTACCAATACTATAAAAAAGGAGGGAGAATTCTCCCTCCTTTTAATATGCGTATAATCATGCTTCATGAAGCACTCCTTCCTTTACTATAGAGTAGGCTATAACCATATACCCTCCTAAATAGATTATCCTATTTATTTTAAAAAGTTCATAGGAACTAAGTATATATGAAAATATCAAATTAGCAACCGAAAGAAGAGCAATACTTAAAGTTAAAAGGTAATAATTTTTAGCGATCTCTCCACCCCAGAAATTAGTAGTAATAGTTAGAAAGAGAATCATAAAAACAACAAGTAGCATATAGTCTCCTATTAAAAACAATATATTAATAATTTTATCTTCGAGAAGCATGGTGCTATTAAGTAGAGTAGGTAATATACCTACCTGCAAAATCAAGATAAAGAGGAGAATCGCATTAATTACAAGAAGAAAATTCTCGTTAAAGCTCAATCTTACCCTTAAAGAACTGCTTAGGAATATAATAAAAAGTAAAAGGGCAACAAAATTTAGTATAAATGACAAAAGCTTTAACATTTGAGCATTTTCAAATTTAAAAATTATATCGAGAAAATCACTTAAAAGATAGATAAAAAAACCTAAAAGGATAAAAAGCCAACCAAACCACAATTTCTGTTTCCTATCAATCTTAAAGAAGAATAATAAAGCCACAACAAAAGCTAAAAATTCCACAAAAAGATAAACCATATTATAAATATTTTCAGGAATATTAATGTTAAATAAGGGAATAGTTGAAAAGAGAATAACAAGAAGAAGCCCTATAAAGAACAAAATCTCTACCAGTCTCACTTTGTCTTTCATATCACCCTCCTACCCTCTCAAGATTTTCAGGATTCAAATATGAAAATACTTGAGACATCTCTGGACTACTTTTTATACTTTCATAAAACTCTCTATAAACATCTATGTATTTTTGATCTGACATTTTCTTTCCCCAAAGTTTTGAAACCTCTGAATTTATTTTTTTTATCAATATTACAAAATTGCTAACTAATTCATACCAGCTCACATTGAGGTTATTACTTAGTAAGAATTCACCATTGTTTATATTTAAAATATCTTTCCACAATCCCTCATTTTCATTATATATCTTCTCTATAATTTTCCTTATCTTTTCAGGATAAATTCCAATTCCCGTATAGGCTCTGACCAAATAATTTAGAAAAGAAGTAAGAATTTCAGCTATAAATTCTGTATTTCTCTCAATCTCACCAAATCTTAAAGAGGGAAGTTTTAAATTTTTAAAATCTTTTAGAGAAACAATGTGAAGCATCAAAAATCCTGATTTACTATTTAAATAATTTATGAGATTTATCTTATCCTCATCTTGACGCATCTTACCATCTTTCTCTGAATAATATCCTAAATATCTCCCATCATAAAAGAGAAAGTGAAGTTTTTCAGTATTAAAATCTAAAAAGATATGCCCTATCTGCTCCCTTTCCATAAGTTTTTCTATCATACCCATAGAATCAAATATCTTAGCATCACCACTTAAAACAGGATTAATAAATAATCTAATAAGTAAACTTTTTATAATTTCATCTTCAAGAACATATAAAGATATTGAGGAAACCCTCATCATAGCATCAGTAACAAAAGTCTCAATAGCTTCATCATCTTGAACCAAAATTGTACTATCAGTATAGGTAAATGCCTTTCGAGGATCACCATCTGTAATAAGTATTTGAGTAGTAATATCTCCAACTTTTCCCTCTAATACCCCATTAAAATTTTCCATATGAATCCACGCTACAAGTTCTTTTACATTAATTAGTGCTGAAGGCGTATCCTCGTATATAGGCTTTCCTTTTGGAAATTTCATTTTTATGCCCCCCTAAATTAAGAATTTTAGTGTTTATTTAATCTTTAATTTATTTTACCACAGAATAAGATGTGTAATATAATATTTAATCATGAAACTCACAGATCTTTTTTTTATATTCTTAAAAATTGGATGGTTGACCTTAGGCGGTGGATATGTAATGATCCCCCTATTCTTAGAGGAGATTGTTAAGAGAAGAAATTATATGGATGAAGAAGAATTTATAAAAACCCTTACCCTAGCTCAACTTTTTCCAGGTCCTATAGCCTTTAATCTTGCTGTTTCTGTAGGATATAAATTAGGAAAAATAAAAGGAGCTATCATATCTGCGTTAGCTGTAGTTATACCATCCTTTGTATCTATTCTTGTCATAGCTATCTTCTTTTTAAATTTTCAAAAATTAAAAATAGTACAAGGATTCTTTTATGGTTTAAGACCTGCCATTGCCTCTGCTATGGTTCTTGCAGTATTTGAAATTTTCAAAAAAAGAAAGTGGAATACTCTACGCTTTCTTTCTTTTCTTTTTCTATCATTAATTTTGATTGTATTTAAAATCAATCCTATTTATATAATCATTCCATCTCTTATAGTAATAATCTTATGGGTATACTTCAAGAATTAGCAAAAGTCTTTTTTAAAATAGGTCTTTTTGGTTTTGGGGGTGGATATGCTATCATTGCCCTAATAAGGCATTTAGTTGTAGAAGAGACAAAATGGCTTACTAACCTTCAATTCATAGATGTGGTTGCTATATCTCAAGTAACGCCAGGTCCTCTTGCCCTAAATGCAGCAACTTTTATAGGTTATAAAATGGGGGGAATATTGGGTAGCTTAGTGGCAACTTTTAGCTCTGTGTTAGCACCCTTTATCTTAGTGTATCTGGCATCTTATTTTGTCCATAATATTGGAAAAGAAAAAGTAGATCTGTATCTTTCTCTCCTCTCACCTCTCACTTTTGCCCTTATTATGTCTGGGACTTACAGTATATTAAAAGACTCTATATCTGATCCTTTTAGCATACTTCTATTTTTTATCTCATTATTTTTAGGGTATAAGGCAAAATGGAGTTTAACAAGAATCTTGCTTGTTTCTGGAATTATAGGTGAAATCTTATATTTATTCTTTAAATAGATTTATTGTATAGTACGTAAAAATATGGTAGAATTTAATCAAAATATAGCTTATTTTTTAATAATTATGAAAAAATTGGAGGGCATATAAGATGACAACCAACCTTTTAGAAGATTTTTTAAAATCTCTTTCAATCAGTGTATATCCTTCCTCTTTAAGAAGAATTAATGAAAGTTTTTATATTTTTGTAGCAAAAACAAACAAGGAAAAAAGGGTTGGTTTTTTGACAGATTCTAATTCTTTCTACCTACAAGATCCTTATTTTCCTGAGAATAAAAAGATAGAAGAACTTAACCTTTATGTAAATCTATATCCATTGAATTTTGACAATTACAAAAAAATTAATAATTTTATAAAAATATCTCCTTCCATATGTAAAAGAAAAACTTCCTTTGGTACTGGAGATAGATTAGGATTAGTAACCTCAGCTCAAATTTCTGCCCTAAAAGAATATAATCTTTTCCCTATAGTTGCCCAACAATCCCCGAGAGAACTTATCAAAACCCATAGAGATTTTAAAGATGTACTGCTTAAAAGTGTATTAGGAATTTTGGAAGCAAATTATCAAGGAGAATATGGGGCAGACGCAGATCACATAAAAGATGAAAAATATCTTTTAGAAGCAATAGATGCTGGATACACTATGTATACCTTAGATATAAGTGATCTGATACAAAAAATATCCTCCCTTTCTCAAAAAGAATTAAAAGAAAAATTTGAAAAGATATCAGGTACCTCAAAAAAGATAATTGAAAAATATGCTGGCAGAAAAGTAAAGATCTCTGAAGACCAATACTTCGAACTTTCTTATGATGAACTTTGCAAATCTGCTATTATTTACGAAAATGCTATGCCCTTTATAGAAATGGTTTATGATATCCTAAGAAGTAAACTAACTGAATTTGATATAGAGATTTCCATTGATGAAGGAGAAAGGGATACCACTCCAGAAGATCATGTATTTGTGGTTGAATACCTACATCAAAAGGGAATTGACTTTAAGAGTCTTGCTCCTAAATTTCCAGGTGAATTTCAAAAAGGAATTGATTATCAAGGCAATATAAAAGAGTTTGAAGAATCTCTTATAAAACATTATACATTAGCTAAAAACTTGGAAGGATATAGATTAAGTCTACATTCAGGAAGCGATAAATTCAGTATTTATAAGATCTTTTATAAAATTACTCAGGAAAATTTCCATATCAAGACATCAGGTACCAGTTGGCTTGAGGCAGTTAAAGTAATAGCCAAATTTGAGCCAGATTTATTCTTAGAGCTATATAACATTGCTCTTGAAAGTTTAGAAGAAAGCAAAAAAGCTTATAAAGTAAATATTAAGAAGGAAGATTTTCCAAAGGAAATAAAAGAAGATCTATTAGCTTTTCTTTCCAAAAAAGAAGTAAGACAACTTTTCCATATATCATATGGAACTCTCTTGGAGGAGAAGAGGGAAGAGATATATTCCATATTAGATAAATATGAGGAAGATCATTATAAATTTGTATATGAAAATATAAAAAGACATCTTCAGGAACTTTTTGAGGAGGGAAAAAATGTATAAAATAGCCATCGTTAATTCAAGTAGTTTTGGTAAATATTTTCCTGAACATATAGAAAGACTCAAAAAGATAGGTAACATAGAAAGATTCACCCTTCCTGGCGATATGCATGGTAAGGAATTGGCAGAAAAACTTATGGGATTTAATATTATTATAGCAAGTGTGACCCCATTTTATGATAGAGAATTCTTTGAATATAAAGATGAAACCCTACTTATAACGCGCCATGGTATAGGTTATAACAACATTGATATAAAAACTGCTACAGAGAAGGGAGTAATCGTAACTAAAGTACCAGGAGTAGTAGAAAGAGAAGCTGTAGCAGAAACAGCTATTGCCTTATTAATGGCGGTAATGAGGAAAATAAGAGAAGCATCTCTAAAAGCAAGAGAAGGTAAATGGGAAGAAAGGGCCAACTTTATAGGTTGGGAAATTAAAGATAAGACTGTAGGAATTATAGGATATGGAAATATTGGAAGTAGGGTAGGAGAAATCCTTAAAAATGGTTTTAATGCAAAAGTAATAGCTTATGACCCCAATATCCCAGATGAGAAATTAAAACAAATGTGGGTAGAGCCAGTATCCCTTGAAGAATTATTAAGTAGATCAGATATTATCTCTCTTAATGCCTCTTTAAATGAAAAAAGTAGGTATATGATATCAGAGAAAGAATTTAATATGATGAAAAATGGAGTAATTATAGTAAATACAGCAAGAGGAGAATTAATGGATGAAGAAGCATTGATTAAAGCTATAAAATCAGGAAAAGTTGCAGGAGTAGGCTTGGATGTAATGAAGGATGAACCACCAGATCCTCAAAATCCTCTCTTACATATGGATAATGTGGTAGTAACACCCCATATTGCTGCATATACTTATGAGTGCTTAAAAGGCATGGGAGACAAAGTAGTTTTAGATGTAGAAAAAATAGTCAATAAAGAAATCCCTGATGAAATCATAAATAAAGATGTATTGGAGAAATTGCCATGGAGAAAGATTTAGTTTTAGCAGTAGATTTAGGAACTACAAATATAAAAAGTGGAATTATTGATAAGGAAGGTAGAATTTTAGCCCTTATACAAAAAGAATTACCTTTAGAAAAGGATGCTTTAGGAAAAGCAGAGCATAATCCAGAGACCATATTTAATATATTTGTAGAAGTAGTGAGAGAAATAGTAAAAGGTTTTGAAGAAAGAATTAGTATCTTAATAACCTCTTCCTATATGTTTGGTCTTCTACCACTTAATAAAAACAAAAAGCCTCTCACAGGAATAATAACTCTCCTTGATACCCGATCCAGAGAAATTTTTGATGAACTTTTAAGAGAGGTAGATTTTAAGGAGATATATAAAAGGACTGGTTGTCCCCCTCTTCTTTATTATCCCTTTGTAAGAATATATTGGTTAAAAAAGAAACATAGGGAAATTTTTGATTCTGCTAAATATTATTTAGGTTCTAAATCATTTCTCATATATAAACTCTTAGGAGAAGCCTATACAGAACCAAGTATAGATTCCTCAACTCAGCTTCTAAATATTCATACCCTAAACTGGGATCCTTATGTCTTAGATTTTTTAGGTATAAAAGAGGAAAACCTTCCCACTGTAGTTCCAGGAGATAAAATATTAGGTAAACTCCCCAAAGAGACCTTAGATCTTCTTGGTCTAAAAGGAGATGTACTTTTAGGAGTAGGACTTTATGATGGTGGTGCTGTAGGTACAGGGATAGGCGCATTAGCAGGAGATGGAATAGGAATAATAAATATTGGTACTACCGCCATGTTTAGAGTACCATATCCTAAGGCTATCTTTGATAACCCAGAAAAAATGAGAATACAAGTACCTTATTTCTTTGATAATAAGTGGTTTCCAGGTGGAGGAATAAACAATGCAGGAATTATTCTAAAATGGTTTAGAGACAATATGTTTAATATGAGTTATGAGGAGCAAACTAATATGACAAAAGATGTTGATTCTGATGACCTCTTCTTCCTTCCTTATCTTACAGGAGAAAGAAATCCAGACATAGGAAGCATAGCCTCAGGTGTTTTATTTGGACTTCGTCCCCATCACAATAAAGCCCATGTAATAAAGGCAGGTATGGAAGGAGTATCCTATATTATAAGGATGCTATATGAAACCTTAAAAGAATTAGGAATAGAGATAAAAGAAGTAAGGGCTGGTGGGGGTGGAGCAAGATCAGATACCTGGATGCAAACTCTTTCAAATATAATGGGTATGGATGTAGCTGTAGCAGATACCGATGAACCTGCTCTTTTAGGTTCAGCTATCTTAGGTTTCAAAATAATAGGAGAATATCCTTCATATAGATCAGCTACTGAAAAAATGGTAAGAATCAAAAAGATTTATAAACCAGAGGAAGAAAAGGTTGAATATTATAAGAAAAGATTTGACTTTTTTGTATATCTTACCAAAAATTTAAAAGAAGCTTTTTCAATCCATACTCAATTAAAAAAGGGAGGTTCTTAAAATGAAAAGTTTTGTGGGGCTTATAGGGCTTGCTGTAATGGGACAAAACCTTGCTTTAAACATAGCAAGAAAAGGATATACTGTGGCTGTTTATAACAGAACACTTGATAAAACAGAGGAATTTATAAAAAACAGAGTAAAAGATGAAAAAATTTCTCCATATTATGACATAAAAAGTTTTGTAGAAGGAATAGAAAAACCAAGGAAAATAATTCTTATGGTAAAGGCAGGAAAACCAGTAGACGATGTTATAAATGAACTTCTTCCTTATTTAGAACCAGGAGATCTTATTATAGATGGAGGTAACTCTCATTATAAAGATACTTCAAGAAGACTCCAAGAATTAAGAGGAAAAAATATTCTATTTTTAGGTATGGGGGTTTCAGGGGGAGAGTATGGAGCTTTATATGGTCCCTCTTTAATGCCTGGTGGGACAAAAGAAGCCTATAGTTTAGTAGAGGAAATGCTTCTCAAAATAGCAGCAAAAACTGAAGATGGTCCATGCTGTACATATGTAGGACATGATTCAGCAGGTCATTTTGTAAAAATGGTCCATAATGGAATTGAATATGCAATTATGCAGATCATTTCTGAAGTTTACGATATTATGAGAAAAGGATTAAAGATGACATCAGAAGAAATAGGTGTCCTTTTTGAGGAATGGAATAAAGGAGAACTTAACTCATTTCTTATGGAAATCTCCTATAAGATTATGAGATACAAAGATCCAGAAACAGGAAGACCTTTGGTTGAGCTTATACTGGACAAAGCTGAGCAAAAAGGTACTGGAAAATGGACAGCTCAAACTGCTTTAGATTTAGGTATACCAACCCCCACCTTAAATCTTGCTGTAGAAGGAAGAATCATCTCTCATTTTAAAGAAGTTAGAGTAAAACTATCTCAAATAGCCTATAAAGAGATGGAGAATATAGATTTAAATAAAACAGAGGTTATAAAAGATTTAGAAAAAACCTTACTTCTTGGAGTATTTATATCCTTCTCTCAAGGTCTTTGGCTAATTGACGAAGCCTCAAAAACCTTTGGGTACGAAATAGATCTATCTGAGGTGCTTAGAATATGGAAGGGTGGCTGTATAATTAGAGCAAAGATCTTAAATTTCTTAAGGGAAATAATAAAAGAAAATCCTGCTAATGCTAATCTATTACTATCTCCTTTGGCCATAGATTTTATAAAAGATAAAATTTCCTCAGTAAAAAGAATATCTCAAATTGGAAGATCTCTATCTATTCCTCTTCTTGCCATAAATTCTACTCTTGACTACTATTATGCTTTATCTTCTGAGAATCTTCCTGCCAACCTTATTCAAGCTCAAAGAGATTTCTTTGGAGCCCATACCTATGAACGAACAGATAAAGAAGGCATTTTCCATACTGAATGGGAAAAATTAGAATAGGAGGTGAATAAAATGGGTTATGTGGAAGAGCTTTTCAATATAAAAGATAAAGTAGCCTTTTTCACAGGTGGGGGAGGTATATTAGCCTCTGCCATATCTGAGGGTTTAGGAAAAGCAGGAGCTAAAATTATACTTACAGATATCAATGAACAAGCTCTTATGAATCAGGTAGAGAAATTAAGAAGTATGGGGATTACTGCAGAAGGATACATAATGAATGCCTTAGATAAAAAGAATGTGGAGGAAGTAGCCCAAAAAGTAAAAAGCACCTTTGGAAGAGTAGATATTCTTCTTAATGCTGCAGGAGGAAATATACCAGAAGCAGTTACATCTGATAAGGTAACTTTTTGGGATCTTCCAGTAGAATCAATACAAAAAGTTGTAAACATAAACCTATTTGCAGGAGCTATAATTCCAAGTCAAGTCTTTGGTAAGATGATGTTAGAAAATCCAGATGGTGGAGTAATTATAAACTTTGCTTCCATGTCCTCTTTTAGACCTCTTACAAGGGTAGTAGGATATTCAGCTGCAAAAGCAGCAGTTGCAAACTTTACTCAGTGGCTTGCAGTATATGTAGCAAAAGAATTTTCTCCTAAGATCAGAGTCAATGCTATTGCCCCAGGTTTCCTTATCACAAATCAAAACAGATATTTACTTCTAAATGAAGATGGATCTTTAACTCCCCGTGGAAAAGCAGTAATAGATCATACACCAATGGGAAGATTTGGAGAGCCTGAAGAACTAATTGGCACAATTATTTGGCTTGCTTCTCCAGCCAGTTCCTTTGTAACAGGTGCAATAATCCCAATTGATGGTGGATTTAATGCTTTTTCAGGCGTATAAAAAAGAGAGGAGCAAAGGCGCTCCTCTCTTTACATTAAATATATAGGGTTTGTAAAGGCAAGAAGTTTATTTCCCTGCCAAAATTCTAAATACACGTAACCTTTATCTTCAAATCTTATTTGAAAAGCTCCTTTCTTTGTTTTAGGTATTTTAATAAATTCTTCTCCGTTGTATATAATCTTTACATCAGCTTCCTCTTCACAAGAGTATTTCAAAAAAATATCATCATCTATTCTTAAAGTCTCACCTATATTTTTATCATTCATATAGAATTCTACTTTAGGTCCAGAAGTAACATATACTTTACCTTCCCTTACACTCCTTATAATATTTTCAAGGGTAAGACTATCTACATAAACATAATTTACAGGGGTATCATCTCTTATATCTTCTATTTTATGCATATCAGAACTTCCAATAGCCGTAACTTTACATCCCTCTTTTAAAATCCTTCTCCATTCTTTTATTCCCTCAGTAATTTCAAATTTTCTAAGACCAAAGGTACCTGTCCATACCTCCATGGCATCCACGTAATCATAATCTATAGATATTTCACATCTACAACCAGGACATATGGGATAAGATAGAGTAAAAGGATGGGCAATACAGAAGATTCCCTCTTGATAATGTACCTTCTCAGCTAATCTTCTTATCCCCACATCAGGATTTACAAGATCCCAAGAGATATAATCACAGATTCCAAGACCTAAAAAATGTCCCCAAAAAGTAGTAAACTCTATACCTCCAAATATAGGGTATCCTTCATCCTCTATAGTGTGATATCCTGAAATTTTATTATGATCAGTTAAAAAAATAAAATCCAATCCTCTTTTAATGCTAAATTTAACAAGCTCTTCTATAGAAAGGGCACCATCACTATGGTTAGAATGAAGATGAAAATCCCCTTTTACCCAACCTTCTTTACTTTCCCATTCACGCAAAACAGAAGTATAAGGAAGAATAGGATCAGCTATTTTTGTATTATTCTCCCTATTCAAAAAGACCACTACATTTAATATACATCTTTTTAAAATCTGCTTTACTTCTAATATTAATTTCCACTCTCCTGGGGGAATCTCACCTGTAACACAACCAAGAGTACTTTCCTCTACTCCTATCTTAATCGGAATACCTTTCGTAAATCTATTATCACCTGTACCTCTAAATTTCCCCTCTGAATCAATAATCCTCAAATTAACTATGTTCTTTAAAGGAGAAAACTCTCTCCATATTTTCTCTAAAATCTGATTATTCTTTACATCTAATGGTTCAAATCCTTGTGATACATACTTCTTAAGAGCATCAATAATGGGCCTTTTAGATTCCTCATAGGATATACTTTCTGGTTCTAAAATTCCTTTTATTACAATCTCTTTTATTCCATCAGGGATTTCTATGTCTATAGGGATAAGCTTCTTAGAGTCTTCAGGATAAAGCTCTATATTAAAATGAAATTCATTACTCATATCCTCATATATCCCCCTTTATGAATGGTATTATACCTTAAATATTTTTATGTTAAAATACTTTATATTGAGAGATGGGAGGTAACTAATGAGTAATAAAGAGGTGAGTTATTTTAAAATTTTTCTTCTTGGTTTTGGATTCCTATCCATTTCTCTCCTATGGGCTATTTATAACTCTGACATTCCCATCATACTTCAGAAAACCTATAAGCTTTCAAGCTTTGTTGTAGGATGGATAATGAATCTTGATAATATCCTTGCTATCTTACTTATACCATTAATAGGGGCATTATCCGATAGAACCGTTACTAAAATTGGTAAAAGGATGCCATATATTATAAGCTCTCTTCCATTAGGAGCTATATTATTTGCCCTAATTCCTTGGATTCCTCTTGTATGGGGAATAAATACTGCTTCCTTGCTTCTGACCATTCTTGTAATTTTCTTAATGAATATTGCACAAGGAATAGGAAGAGGTCCTGTAATATCTTTAATGCCTGATCTGGTACCTCCTGAGGAAAGATCTCCTGCCAATGGGATTATAAATTTTATGGGGGGATTAGGAGCTCTTATCGCTTATTTTTTTGTTGGAAGAATATCCGCTGAAAATCGCCCCTTAGGCTTCCTTATCGTTGGAATTATACAGATTATAGCTGTTTTAATCTTACTTATCTTTGTAAAAGAGCATAAAGATTCCATAGTTTTAAAATCTTCAGAAAAGGTCTCCTGGAATGAATCCTTTAAAAACCTTCTAAATATAAGGGATAAAAATCTTATATTTTTACTAATAGCTATTTTATTCTGGTTCATAAGTTTTAATGCAATAGAAACCTTCTATTCTGTGTATATGGCATTAGAATCTGGTCTTGACCCATCTGTAGGAGAAACCCTTGCCAAAACAAATTTGGGAATTTTATCCTTATCCTTTATGATATTTTCTATTCCATCAGGTTTCATTGGCAAAAAGATTGGTAGAAAAAAGGCTATTCTTTTGGGGATATTGGGCATGATTGTAACCTTAATGGGACTTATTATTTTGAAAAACATAAATATAATAAGATATCTCTTTATAATTGGAGGAATATCTTGGGCATTAATAAATATAAACTCTCTACCTATGGTTTTAGATTTTGCTTCTTTACAATTTCAAGGTACCTATACCGGTTTTTATTATTTTTCTTCCCAACTTGCCAGTATTATTTCTCCCCCATTAGCTGGCTTTTTAGCCGATATATTTAAAACGCGATTTATCATATTTCCTTTTTCTGCCTTTTTTGCCATACTTGCCCTAATCTCGATTTTAGAAGTAAAGGAGAAAAAAGCAGATGTTAATTTTAGGACATAGGGGCTGTGCATATTATCCAGAAAATACTATGAGGGCTTTTGAGGAAGCATTAAAAATAGCAGACGGTATAGAACTTGATGTACAAAAAACAGAAGATGGAATTCTTGTAATCTCTCATGACGAAAATCTTAAAAGACTTACAGGAATAGATCTAAACATAAGAAGAACAAGCTTTGAAAATATAAAAAGGATAAATATTCAAGGGGAAAAGATACCAACCCTATCAGAGGTCTTAGATCTTGTTAAAAGTAAAAATAAATTTGTAGATATAGAAGTAAAAAACCCTGAGGATTTTATAGATACATACAAAATGGTTAAGAATTTTTCCTTAGAAAATTATGTGATATCTTCTTTTTGGCACAAGGGACTTTATGCTTTAAAGCTTCAAGAAAGTGCAAAAATAGGACTTCTTTATGTCCATGAACCAAGACCTGAAGAATTAGAAAAGTATTTCCAAATTGCAGATTTTTTAAAACCAAATTATAACTATGTAACAGATGATTACAGGAATTACTTTAAGGTTACCATACCTTGGACTGTAAATGATGAAGAAAAAGCAAAATATTTTAAAAAACGAGACACCTTCGCTATCATAACAGATTTTCCTAACAGAATTTTAGAAGGTATTAAAGGAGGGAAAGAAATGGTATTTAACAGTCCATATTTATCCTATTTTCTTCAAATGATTGATAAGGATACTGTTAAAAAAGGAAACAAATTAATAAGTTTTGAAGCAGTTAACTATATTATTCCCCTACATATAGAGGAACTAAGTATAGAAGGTGGAAATATAAAGATAAATAAAGAAATACCTTTTGTATGGAATATAGGAGAAAGGGTCAATTTTGAGATAGAAGCAATAGAAGAAAATCCAAAGATAAAGATTCGGGTAAGAGAAGTAGGCGAAGTAATATTTACCTTGAAAGATATAAGAAATTTCTTAGTATAGATTATTTATCTACTCTCCCTTTTAATAGATACCATATATAGAGATCCAACTCTCCTGAGACTTTATTGAGTAAAAAGGAGAGCTCTTTAAATTCCATTTCTATTTCTTCGTACCTTTTTTCTGTCCAAGCTTTTGGAATCTCCCTGATTATTCCTTCATTAAAAAGAAATCTCAAAATGTGTTTGTCAAGAATTGCCACATCCAATTTGCCAATATTTCTTAAAAAATGGCTTGCTTCCTTCCAACCTATCCCTTTTGCCTCTTTTACCAAAATCCTTCTTGCTTCTTTCTCAGGTAGATTAAAAAGATCTCTTAAGCTTCCAATAAGCTTACGATTTTCCACAATATACCGAGCTCTCATTAAAGGATACCTATGACCTACTTCTTTTAACTTCTCTGCTAACTCATTTTCTGAAAGTCTTGCAAAGTTTAATTTTCCTATATAATTTTGGGCCTTTATACCTCCTTGAGCAGACCAATTGGCAGTAAGTACACAAAAGGAAAGCTCTGAAAAAAGATCAAGCTCAGTTCCATATTTTCCTAAATTTTCAAATTCCTTTATTCTTTTCTCAACAAGAGGATAAGCCTCTTCTTCTATACTTTTTATCTTTTCTACTGCTGATCTATACTTCCACATCTATAAATTCCTTAAATCCTATCTCCTTAAGATCTATTTTACAAGTAAAGGCGAAAAATATTCCTCCTCTTTCCTTTAAAAGTCTCGCTGATAGAAAGAAATCCATATCAAGATCTTTATTTGGTTTTACTAACTTAGCATCTTCCCTTTGTACCACAAACACTACCCATTTTTCAAAAATCCAATCTGCCATATATTCTAAATGTCTTGTCCCCCTTAAAGTTGGTGCATCTGGAAAAAATCCTATATGATTTTTTACTAATGTAACTGATTTTACTTCTACAAGTATTTTATTATTTACTAGAAAATCATATCTTTTGCCATGGAACGTAAATTCTTTTCTTAAATCTTTGACCTTTACAGGAAATCTATATAGATTTTCTTCAAATATACGATTGGCTAAGGATGCATTTAAAGAAACAAGATTTCCGTTCTCTACCCCAAGAACAGCCTCAAAAGATGTTTTTCTTTTTTCTCCTTCTTTCTTAGATATATAAACCACAGATGAAGGATAAATTATATTTTCCAATCTCCCAGGATTTGGAAGATATGAAAGTACCTCTTTTCCATCATACTTTATAAATAATCTGAATCTTTTTTCTCTTCTTATAACTTCCGCTGATTCTAAAAGAGGAAGTCTCATAGAATGAATTATAACATAAAAGGGAGAAAGGAATATATTTCCTTTCTCCCAAAATAAAATTAGGTTATTACTTATTATTTATGTTTACTTCAAAAGATCCACTATCTTTTTGCCCTGATAGGTTAAAAGGTCCAATTTCTTGAGGGCCAATCTTTTCACATTATCAGGTAGAGGTACATATAAGAGTTCTTCAGCATATTTGTCTCCCTTTTCATATGCCCATCTAATAAATTTTACAAGAGCCTTTCCTTTTTCTAAATCTTTCTGTTCCTTAGGGATCAATAAGAAAGTGTAACCTGTAATAGGATAGCTATTTCTTCCAGGAGCATCTACTATATATACTGCAAAATCATCTGGTACCTTAAAGAAAGCTGCTGAACTCTTTATAGTCTCAAAAGTTGCATCTACCACATTACCAAATTTATTTCTTATTTTTGCATAAGGAAGATTATTTTGCTTTGCATAAGCAAGCTCTACATATCCAATAGCACCTATAGTATTTTTAACAATTCCTGCCACTCCCTCATTACCTTTTCCACCTATTCCTACTGGCCAGTTAACAGATGTACCCGCTCCTACTTTTTCCTTCCACTCTGAACTTACAGTAGAAAGAAAGTTGGTAAAAATAGCAGTTGTACCACTACCATCAGATCTTCTTGCTACAATAATAGGCATATTGGGAAGATTTAAATCTTTATTTACTGCTCTTATTTTGGGATCATTCCAGTTCTTTACTTTTCCAAGATAAATATCTGCTATAAGATCTCTTGTGAGTACTAAGTTATTTATATTAGGTAAATTATAGATCATCACAACAGCACCTATAACAGTAGGTATCATTATTAAACCATTTTCTCCCTGATCTTTTCCAGGAAGAGGTGCATCTGTTGCCCCAAAATCTACTGTTCTTGCCTTTATTTGCTGAATACCTGCCCCACTTCCTACAGATTGATAATTTATTTTAATGCCTGTTTCTTTCTCAAACTCATAAAACCAACGAGAATAAAGAGGATAGGGAAAAGTTGCTCCCGCACCGTTTATAAGAATACTTTGACCTAAGGATATAGAAGAAAGAAGAAGTAAAAACACTAAAATGAGAACCTTTCTCATGAATTTCCCTCCCTTTTAAGAATTAATATTCCTAAAAGAAATCTAATTTTTTAACTATTATCACCTCCCTTTCCAATTATTTCCATTATAGATTCTATTTTTTATAATTTAAAGTCCATTTAATCTTCAGTTAAATTTGTATAAAAAAAGGTTAAGTAATTGTTAAAGATAATTTGTGCTATAATAAATAAAAATTTTTAGAAAGGAGCGTGCAAAATGCCAGAATTTGGTACACCATTTTCAGTATTAGGCTTAGAAAGAAAAATTACAAAGGAAGAACTTATCAGAGCTATAAGATTATTCATTGCTGCAGAGTATGAAGCTATCCAATTATACGAGGAAATTGCAGAGGCTACTGATGATCCACTTGCTAAAAAGGTCCTTTATGATATAGCCAATGAAGAAAAAGTTCATGCTGGTGAATTCTTAAGACTTTTGAAAGAATTACATAAAGAGGAAGAAGACTTCTACAAAAAAGGCGAAGAAGAAGTGGAAGAGATGATAAAAGAGGAAAAAGAGTAAAAAATGTTTCACGTGAAACACTTTTGAGGGGATAGAATGGGTAAGATCATATCTGTTGCTAATCAAAAGGGAGGAGTAGGTAAAACTACTACAGTTATAAATTTGGGATATGCATTAGGAGAAATGGGTAAAAAAGTACTTATTGTGGATGGAGATCCTCAGGGAAATGCTACTAGTGGAATCTCTCCATTAAAAAATAAAAAACCAAATCTTTATTCAGCCCTTATAGGAGAGGTACCTATAGAAAAAGTTATATATCCTTTAAGAGATGGAAAAAATCCTATAAGAGAAAAGCTATTTCTAATACCTTCTAACATAGATCTGGCAGGGGCAGAGGTTGAACTGGTTTCAATGTTATTTAGAGAATTAAAATTAAAAGATTTGTTGAAAAAAATCTCCGATAATTTTGATTTTATTATTATAGATTCACCCCCCTCTCTTGGCCTTCTTACTGTTAATGCATTAGTTGCTTCAGATTTTGTATTAATACCCCTTCAATGTGAGTATTATGCTTTAGAAGGAATATCCCAACTTTTGAAGACTATAAATATAATCAAGAAAAATTTAAATCAAGATTTAGACATATTAGGTGTAGTACTTACCATGTACGCAAGAACTACCCTTGCTCAGCAGGTAGTAGAAGAAGCCTATAATTATTTTAAAGACAAAGTGTTCAAGACCCTTATACCAAGGAATGTCCGTTTAAGTGAAGCACCAAGTTATTCCCTTTCCATATTTGAATACGCCCCCGATTCTACAGGGGCAGAAGCCTATAAAGAATTTGCCAAAGAGGTGGTAGAACGTGTCTCTTAAAAAGAAGGGTTTAGGAAGAGGATTAGAAGCACTTCTTGGTGAAAATGAAAGGGAAGGAATAGAATTTGTTCCCATAGATAAAATTATTCCAAATCCAAAACAACCAAGAGAGACCCTTAACCCTGAGACATTACAAGAACTAATAGACTCAATAAAAAATGTGGGACTTTTACAGCCTATTCTTGTAAGACCAAAAAATGATTTATATGAAATCATAGCTGGTGAGAGAAGATACCATGCTGCAAAAGTAGCAGGTTTAAAGGAAATACCTGTAATCATAAAAGATATCGATGACCAAACAGCATGGGACATAGCCCTTACAGAAAATCTTCAAAGAGAAGATCTAAATCCTATTGAAAAAGCAAAAGCCTTCCAATACTATATAGAAACCTTTAATGTGACCCAAGAAGAATTAGCAGAGAGATTATCAATTAGTAGATCTGAGGTAGCAAACTTTCTCAGGCTTTTACAGCTTCCTCCAGAAATCCAAGAAGAGGTAAGAAGGGGAAATCTTACCTATGGCCATGCAAGAACACTTCTTGGAGTAGATGACCCCTACATTCAAAAACTTCTTGCCCAAAAGGTTATAAAAGAAAAGCTTTCAGTAAGAGAAACAGAAGATTTGGTAAAAAAGAAAAAAGTAAAGGAAAATATAGATCTTCCAGAAATAAGATCCATAGAAGAAAAACTACAAAGGCACTTAGGTACTAAGGTAAAGATACAACCTAAATCCCCTAATAAGGGTAAAATTACTATAGAGTATAAAAGTATGGAGGAGTTAGAAAATATTATTAAATTATTTCTGGACTAAATTATGAAAAAACTAAATGGAAAGATTCTTGAAAATTTAATACTTGATACATTAAAGGAGTTTGTAATTCTTTTGGATAAAAATTTAAAGATTCTTTTTGCCAATTCTTCGGCAGCAGAATCCCTACAACTTCAAAAAGAAGATATGATAAATAAATATTGTTATGAATTATGGCATCAAAGAAAAGAACCATGCATTAATTGTCCAGTAATAAGAGCAATGAAGAAAAAAGAACCCGATGAAGGAGAAGTGGTAACCCCCGATGGAAGATACTGGTATATAAAAGGGTATCCTGTAATAAATGAAGAAAATCAAGATATAGTAGGTGTTGTAGAGATAGTACAAGAAATAACAGAGAAAAAGAGAATGGAAAAAGAAATTCAATATTTAACATTCCATGATAAACTTACAGGTCTTTACAATAGAGCCTTTTTTGAAGAAGAATTAAAAAGATTAGATACAAAAAGACAGCTTCCTATAAGCATTGTAATAGGAGATTTAAACGGTCTAAAATTAGTAAATGATGCCTTCGGACATGAAAAGGGAGATGAACTTTTAATAAGTATCGCGGATGTTTTAAGAAAATCGTGTAGAAAAGAGGATATTATTGCCCGATGGGGCGGAGATGAATTTGTAATAATCTTTCCTAAGACACCTAAAGAAATAGCAGAGAAAATCTGTGATAGAATAAAGCAAAACTGTGAAGAACATAATAAAAACAATAATCAAACCCCTATACCTTTAAGCATCGCTTTAGGATATGCCACAAAGGAAATAGAGGATGAAAAAATAGATGAAATATTAAAGATAGCAGAAGATAGAATGTATAGAAATAAATTAATAGAAGGAAAGGGATTTAGAGATACGGTGCTTCAAACCTTAAAGGAATTGCTTTGGTCAAACTCTTACGAAAGCAAGGTGCATGAGGAAAGAATAAAGGAACTTGCCATAAGGATGTCTGATATACTGTATCTTTCTGATATAGAAAGAGAAGATTTAATACTTCTTTCTTATTTTCATGATATAGGAGAAATTACCATACCCCCTGAAATTTTAAAAAAGTATACATCCCTTACTAAGGAAGAATTTAAAAAAATAAAAACCCATCCAGAGGTAGGATACAGAATAGCAGAAGCATCTTATGAATTAACCAAAATTGCAGACTACATTCTTACTCATCATGAGTGGTGGAATGGTAAAGGATATCCAAGGGGATTAAAAAGAGAAGAAATTCCCCTTGTATCAAGGATCTTTTCAATAATTGATGCCTATGAAGTAATGACCTCAGGAAGACCATATAAGAAAGCAAAGACAAAAGAAGAGGCAATAGAAGAGCTAAAAAAATGTGCAGGATCTCAATTTGATCCAAATTTAGTAGAAGTATTTTTAACAATTATATAAACCATGGAACTTAAAGGGATAATTTGGGATTGGGATGGTACATTAGTAGACTCTTATACAGCTTGTATTGTAACCACTAAAAAGATCTTTTCTCATTTTGGTATAGAGGTAAAAGAAGAAGAATATAGAAAAAACTTTTCTCCAAATTGGTATGAAATATATGAAAATCACGGTTTACCAAAAGAATATTGGGAAAAAGTAGATGAGCTTTGGAAAAAATATTTTGACTATTCTCTAGTTAAGTGGAGAGAGAAGGCAGAAGAATTACTTTATTTCTTAAAAGGTTTTGGCCTTAAATTAGGAGTGGTAACTGCAAGTACAAGAAAAGATATTGAATCGGAAACTCCCTATTTACATCCCGAAAGATTTATAGACGAATGGATTTTTTGGGAAGATTCAGAAAAACCCAAACCAGATCCTATGCCTTTAAAAAAGATTTTACTAAAGATGAAATTATCTCCCTATGAGATTATATATATAGGAGATGCCCCTCAAGATATTTTAATGGGAAAAAGACTAAAGGTAGTAACTATTGGAGTTTATTCTTCATTTGTCTCCCCAGAAAGATTAGAAGAGGCATCTCCTAATTTCATTTTTAAAGATCTAAATGACATCTTTCATTTTTTTAAGGATTTACTTCTCTAATAATTTCTCTAAATTCTCCTTAATACTCTTTATAAAAGTTTCCGTATCTACATATTTATCAACAGGCGGTACTGCAAGAGGTTGAAGATCCTTTGTCATTATTCCACCTTCAATAGTCATAATCACCGACTTTTCAAGCTTATCAGCAAATTCTATAACATCCCTATCTCCATCTAATTCTCCTCTTTTTCTTATACCTCCGGTCCAAGCAAAGATGGAAGCAGTAGGATTAGTAGATGTCTTATTACCTTTCAAATACTCGTAATAATGCCTTCTTACAGTTCCATGAGCAGCTTCATACTCATATTCTCCGGATGGAGATACTAAAACTGATGTCATTAAACCAAGACTTCCAAACCCTGCAGCAATCATATCAGACATCACATCCCCCTCATAGTTCATACAAGCCCACAAAATTCCACCCTCACTTTTTATTATCTGGGCTACTGCATCATCAATAAGAAAATATCTATAACTTATACCACTATTCTCAAAGTCTTTCTTTCTTTTTTCTACCTCATCTCTAAATATTTCCTTAAAAAACCCATGATAAATTTTTGATATAGTATCTTTTGCTGAAAACCATAAATCAACTTTTTCGCTTAAAGCATAGTTTATACACGATTTCGCAAAACTTCTAATAGACTTCTCTGTATTATGAATAACCATAAATACACCTTTACCATCAAAATTATGAACCGAGAAATTCTTGTTTTCAGAATTTTTTAAACTTACTTCCAAAGAAACATTACCTTCCACTTTGTATTCAAAGGCATTATAGATATCTCCATATGCATGTCTTCCAATAATAATAGGCTTTTTCCATGTTCTAACAAAAGGTGGAATATTTTTTACAATAATAGGTTTCCTAAAAACAGTACCATCTAAATATGCCCTTATTGTTGCATTTGGACTTTTCCAAGCTCTTTTTAGATTATACTCTTTTACTCTTTCATCATCAGGAGTAATAGTGGCGCATTTTACCCCTACCTTATATTCTTTTATAGCCTTAGCGGATTCCAAAGTTACCATATCATCAGTCCTATCTCGATTTTCAATTCCTAAATCAAAATAGATTATAGGTATATCAAGATAAGGAAATATAAGCTCTTCTTTTATCCATTTCCACATAACTCTTGCCATTTCATCTCCATCAAGTTCTACAATTGGATTTTTTACTTTTATCACTTTATCATTCCTCCTTAAAAATAATATCTTGAAGGATTATAATAATATAAATAATACAAGAGGAAAGGGAAAGGGAGCAAGTACATGTGGTGGTTTAAAAAACCCTATCTTATTCTTATATATGAAATCACATTTATCTCTCCCTTGACACCTGAGAAGAAAATAGAGATAGAAAATCAAAAAAATTATATTTATAGAATTTTGGAAGAAGAATTTAAAAAAGCAAATTGCGAGGTTATTATTTGGGATAAAGATAAATATCATCAACCAATAAATTCCACTTATGCAGTAATAATTAATCCAGTTTATCTTAGCCTAAATGAAAAAGTAGAAAATGTACTCAAAAATAATACAGAGGATATAAACCTTTTAAGAGAGGAACTCCCAGAGGTAGAACCCTTAGCTGTAAAAATTGGCAAAAAAATTTGTGAAAATCTACAAATTTATCCAGAGCTTCACCCCAATTTTATAAATATGATATTCATGGAAGATAATATAGACATTCATCATATTAAATCCTCCACAAAGGTGCTTTTTATAAGATTCCTTATGGCAAAATTAGGAGCCTTTAAAAATATAATAGTTCCGATAAAAGAAAATAAAATAAAAGATAACAAAATTATCTTAGGAACCTTAGAAGGAGGACATCCATCCCTTTCTTTAAATGAAATTGCCAAAAGACTTATGGTTTTTGGTTCATGTAAAGAGGTGGGTGGTTGGAAAGAAATAGAAAATATAGAAATTCCAAAAGAAGTATGGCAAAAATCAATAGTTTTAAATAGTGTGATTGAACTTGGAAAATTCTTAGGAGAAAAAGGATTACTTTCTTCTCCTGTAGAGATAAAAAATCTAATAAAAGACGAAAAATTATATAAATTTATTACTAGATTAATCAATTACTCAAGACAGGCTGAAGGAGCTTTCATGGCTTATGAGCCTGATATATATAATGGTGTTTTTGCAGTAACATGTTCAGGAAAATATGGCACTATAAAGAGTAATCTTACCTCTAAGGACATAGCTTTTGTCATTCCTATAGAAGAAAGAAGAATTGGAGTAATAAAAAAGGAAGGCGAAGAAACCTTAGGACCCTCTGTAGAAGCAGAAGAATTTGTTATACCATTATGGGAACATGATAAAAAGATAAAAATTAAAAAGGTAGAAAATGGTTATTCATATGATGAAAAAGGGAAATATATGCCTCCTATAAGAGGAATTGTTCATCTTCATAGAGGATATAAAATTCATTCTTTTAATGATGAATTCATAGAAGTACCAGTAGATATAGAAAATTATCCACCAGTTGGATGTGGAGTAGATCTTATGCAAGAAATGAGCAGATATGCCATTAATAAAGCAGTAGAAATATGGGAAAATAAGGATAGAAAGCCTTGTCTAGCCTTTTTCAATGTACCTAATCATGGTACTAATATATTTATATTTTGGAAGGATATAAATGGTATTATTCCTAAAAATCCTTTTTATTTCCTTATAAAGTATATTTCAGAAAATAAAATAAATTTCATAGAAGTACCCCAACTCTAACTTTAGTATTTTTCTTACAATTTTTGTTAAAATTTTTTAATAATTTCAAAATGAAATTACCCCCTTTACAAGATTGTTTCTATATGATATTATTTTAAACACAAAGGGACCTTAGAGCATGGTCCAAGATCTAATTTACCCCAAATATAGGAGGTGTAAAGATGAGGGGTAAGGTTTTAGGGGTACTTTTAACAGTTTTACTTTTAACACTTTTGTTTGTACCTTCTACCTTAGGTCAAGTTTCTTTACCACGTAATGAGACTGTATATACTGTTGGAGCTCTTTGGTCAGCAACTACTTATAGCTTATATGCACCCTCAGCAACCTATGGAACAGAACATTTCATGTACTTACCACTCTTTATCTACAGCAACATGAAAGACGGATGGTTACCAGTTATTGCTGAGTCATTCACAGCAGTAAATAAAACCACATTAAGAGTAAAGATTAGAGATATTGCAAAATGGAGTGATGGTACACCAATTACAGCTCAAGATGTTGAGTTCACTTTTAATTGTACAAAGGAAGTAGGATTTGGTCCTGGTAATGGTTGGTGGGATTACATTAAATCTGTAAAAGCAGTAGATAATAAAACTGTAGAATTTGTAATGAGACCAGATGCTCAAAACTATGCATCTTTCTTAGGTTATGCATTAACAACAAGAATCGTTCCTAAACACGTATATGAACCACTTTTAAAGAAAGGCGTTCAAGCTGTAAAAGACTTCCAAAACGATGATCCAGCCAAACAAGTAGTATCTGGACCATATAAACTCTACTACACAGATCCTAACATCGTTGTATACGGAAGGATTGATGATTGGTGGGGTAAATCTGTATTTGGACTTCCTGTACCAAAATATATTGCCAACGTGATTTATAGAGATAACGCAGTTGCAAACTTAGACTTTGAGAAAGGAAATGCTGATTGGGCAGGAGTATTTATACCAGATGTAAGCTCTCTCTGGAAAACCAAGAAACTCCCAATTGGTACATGGTTCAAAGATAAACCATACTTCATGCCAGATGGACTTGATTTACTCTACATAAGCTACTACAACCCACTTCTTAAAGATCCTGCTGTAAGAAAAGCTATTGCCTACGCTATTCCATACAAAGAAATGCTTGATAAAGCATACTTTGGCTACGGTAACCAAGCCCATCCATCAATGGTAATAGATGACTTTGAAGCATATCATGAATACATTGATCATGCATATGCAAGATATTACTGGGGTTCTCCAGATGGAAAACCTAAGACTGATCTTAAGAAAGCAAACGAGATACTTGATAAGGCAGGATACAAGAAAGGAAAAGATGGAATAAGAATTAGCCCAGATGGAAAGAGAATGGGTACCTTCACCATCCAAGTTCCAAATGGTTGGACCGACTGGATGATGATGTGTGAAATGATGGCAGCAAATATGAGAGCAATCGGACTTGATGTAAAGACTGAATTCCCAGACTTCTCTGTATGGTGGACAAGATGGACACAAGGAACATTTGATTTCATACTTGGATGGTCTGCTGGCCCCGGATTTGATCATCCATGGAACGTCTACAGATTAGTACTTGATCCAGCACTCTATAAGCCATTTGGTCAGGATCAATATGGTAACTTTGAAAGATATAACAATCCAGAAGTAGGAAAACTCTTAGATAAGATTGCAGCAACTCTTGATCCAAAAGTTAAGAGAACATTATTCTTCCAGATACAAAGAATTATTTACAGAGATCTTCCTGCCATACCTCTCTTCTATGGTGCCCACTGGTATGAATACAACGAAACAGTATGGACAGGATGGCCTAATGCAGAAAAACCATGGTGGTTCCCAGCTGCTCCATGGAGTGGATATGCACTTCCTGTTCTCTTTGGTATTGCACCAAAAGGTCAAACACCCAAAGTTCCTACATGGGTAGAATTTAAAGCAAAAGGCGGACTCTTGATACCAACCAACGATATACTCAATGCCTTAGCAAAAGCAAAAGCCAAGTAATAATTTAGGAAAGCAAAATGGATCATGCTCTAAGGTCCTAAAGGTTAATAACGAAACATATCCCCCCGGATTAGATTCCGGGGGGTATATTTTGATTAAAAAATGCAATAGGTAAACACAACAATACAAAAGGAGGCTTATAAATAAATGCCAAAATCAGCCTTAAAACCTTTCTTAAAATATATAGGAAGAAGGCTTTTCTTCTTAGTACTAACATATCTCGTTGCCATAACCATAATCTTCATACTACCAAGGGCAATCCCTGGAAATCCTCTTGCCACCCTTCTTCAACGTATAGCTGTACAGGGTGCAGCCAATCCAGAAACCGTATCAAATGTACATAAAGCTCTTATGGAAGAATTTGATATAGACAAACCTATAATAATACAATATTTAAGATTCATAGGAAGACTTTTTACAGGAAATCTTGGAACTTCTATTCATTATTATCCTAAAAAATGTCTTGATGTATTAGCACCTTTTATTCCTTGGACTTTATTTTTACTTATACCAGCCACCCTTACAGCCTGGATAATTGGAAATACCTTAGGAGCAGTAGCCGGAAATAAGAGAGGTACATGGATAGATAATATAGTCCTAAATTCTTCTCTTGTAATTAGCCAAATACCTTACTATTGGTTAGGTATGTTACTTATTTATACTTTTGCAGTAAAACTAAATATATTTCCGAACCAAGGAGGATATTCTCAAGGAATAATCCCAAGTCTAAATATCAAATTTATATTAGATGTTCTTCATCACTATATACTACCTTTTCTCTCTATAGTAATTGCAGCTATAGGGGGATGGGCCATTGGTACAAGACTTCTTGTTATTTATGAACTTGATGCAGATTATACCGTTTTTGCTGTAAACTTAGGAATGAGAGATTCCACAGTTTTTAAATACGTTTTCAGAAATATACTCTTACCCCAAATAACAGGTCTTGCTTTAAACTTAGGTTCTGCCCTTGGCGGTGCTTTAATTACAGAGTTAATTTTCAACTATCCCGGTACTGGATATATACTATTTAGGGCATTGAGCACCTTAGATTACCCCTTAATACAGGCCATATTTGTAATCTTAATAGTTGCTGTTTATTTAGCCAACTTTATTGTTGATTTTGTTTATGCCATTGTAGATCCAAGAATAAGATTAGGACAAGGAGAGGGAAGCTAAAATGTGGAAACAAATGATAAGACCTTTATTTAAAAATCCCAAATTTATTGTTGGATTGACCATATTCCTATTAATAGTTCTTATGGCTTTAATAGGACCAGTAGTCTATCCCAAAGATCCCACTTCCTTTGCAGGAATGCCAGAACAACCACCAAGTAAAGATTATCCCTTAGGAACAGATACTTATGGGGGAGACCTATTAGCTAAACTTCTAAATGGTACTAGATCTTCACTCTATATCGGATTCTTAGTTGCTATTATCTCAATGATCATAGGTTTATTAGTAGGAATCTTCTCAGCAATGAAAGGTGGAATAGTAGATGAGCTTTTAATGTCCTTTACAAATATTGTACTAACCATACCAAGCATTCTTCTTGCCATATTAATTGCAAGTTACCTAAGAATTAGAAGCTTAGAAGTCATAGCAGTAATCTTAGGAGTTCTTACATGGCCATGGTTTGCAAGAGCAATTAGAGCTCAACTTATGAGTTTGATAAATAGAGAATATGTATATCTTTCAAGACTTGCTGGATATAGCGACTTCAGACTTGCAATTGAAGACCTAATTCCTGCAATAGCTACCTATGCCTTTATGGCTTTTATACTCTTTATCAATGGTGGTATTTTAGGTGAAGCAGGATTAAGTTTAATTGGCTTAGGACCAACAAAGGGAGTAACCCTTGGTGTTGTACTACAATGGGCAGTACTTATGGAAGCAGTAAGAAGGGGATTATGGTGGTGGTTTATCCCTCCTGGTGTTGTCATAGTTCTTCTTACTTCCTCTCTTCTAATAATAACCACAGCAATGGATGAAGTATTTAATCCAAAGCTAAGAGAGAGGTGATAGAAATGAAAGGAACATTAATAATAAGCTTAGATAATGTAAAAGCATACTATGCAAGAGGGGAATATTATGTAAAGGCAGTAGATGGAGTAACATTAAATGTTTATAAAGGAGAAACAGTAGGAATTGTAGGTGAAAGTGGTTCTGGAAAATCTACTCTATCAAACGTTATGATAATGAATATCAAAAAACCATTAACTTTTATTGACGGAAAAGTAACATTAAATGTGGGAGCAAACTTCTTAGAGCTAAATAATATGTCAAGACAAGAGCTACAAAAAATTATATGGGGGAGAGAAACCTCCATTATTCCTCAATCAGCAATGAATGCCCTTATGCCAACAAAAAAAATAAGAGATTTCATCTCTGACTTGGTAAAAGATCATTTTGAAAGAGCCTTAAATGAGGAAGAAATCGTTGAAAGGGCTAAACAAAGATTTACCGATGTAGGAATAAGCCCTAACGATATATATAGATATCCTTTTGAACTTTCTGGTGGTATGAGACAAAGAGCAGTAATAGCTATTGCTACTCTCTTAAATCCAAGACTTCTTATATGTGATGAGCCTACATCCGCCCTTGATGTGGCAAATCAAAAATTAGTATTGAAAACCCTTGAACAATTAAGAGTAAGAGAAATTGTAGAGTCTATAGTATTTATAACCCATGATATTGCTACTGTAAGACAGATTGCCACAAGAATGGTGGTTATGTATGCAGGAAAAATTGTGGAAAATAGCCCTACTGATGACATAGTAAAAGAACCTCTACATCCTTACACAAAGGGTCTACTTATGTCAGTTGTAACTCCAGAGCCAGAAGTAAAGAAACGTGGTATATCTTTCATTCCAGGTACACCCCCAGATCTTGCTAATCCACCTATGGGTTGCAGATTCAATACCAGATGTCCTAATAAGATGCCAATATGTGAAAAAGAGGAGCCTCCTCTTATAAAGATAGATACAAATAGAGAAGTAGCATGTTTTCTATTTAATAAATGAGGTGAGATAAAATGGCACTTTTAGAAGTTAAGAATTTAAATAAAATATATGAAGTGGGTCTTTTTGTAAGAAGGCATATACATGCAGTGAAAGGTATTAATTTTACAGTAGAAAAGGGAGAGATAGTATCTCTTGTAGGAGAAAGCGGCTCTGGTAAAACAACTACTGCAAAGATGATATTAAGGCTTGAAAAACCAACCTCTGGAGATATTATTGTGGAGGGTATAAATGTTTGGAAAGATATAAAGACAGTGGAAGACAAGAAAAACTATTATAGAAAAGTACATGCAGTATTCCAAGACCCTTTTGCCAGTTATAATCAATTTTATCCTATTGATAGAATACTACATCAAGCCTTAAATTTAATAGGTATAGATCCCAAAAATGAAAGATCTAAGGAACTAATCGAAGAAGCATTAGTAAATGTAGGTTTAGAGCCCAAAAACATTCTTGGAAAATATCCTCACCAGCTTTCTGGAGGAGAAAAACAAAGAATAATGATTGCAAGATGCTGGATTTTAAGACCATCATTAATTATAGCTGATGAACCTGTATCCATGATTGATGCATCAACTCGTGGTGGTATAATAAAGCTATTTGAAAGATTAAGGGATGAAACAGGAACTTCTATTATATTTATTACCCATGATATGGGACTTGCTTATTATATATCAAATAGAATCTTCATAATGTATAAGGGTGAAATAGTAGAAGAAGGAACACCTGATGAAATAATTTCATCTCCAAAACACGATTATACAAAGAACCTAATTGGAAGTATACCAACCCTATATAAGAAGTGGGAAGATATTGGAGAACTGGAAAAAAGAGCATAGGGGAGAGGCTTTCTCTCCCCTTTTATTTTTTTATTAATATTATCCACGTTACCTAATCCCCTTTTATAAAATTACCTTTTAATTATTTTATTAGTACCAACGTGAAATTTTCATGATATACTATAAATATAATTTGTTAGGGAGGTATATTAAATGGAGAGGGATATAAAAAAACTTATCTCACAGATGACTCTTGAAGAAAAAGCCTCTTTATGCTCTGGACTTGATTTCTGGCACACAAAACCCATTGAAAGACTTGGCATACCATCAATAAGAATGTCTGATGGTCCCCATGGACTTAGAAAAGAAGAGACCATGTTCAGCAAGACTGTACCTGCCACCTGTTTTCCACCAGCATCATGCCTTTCTGCCTCTTGGGATAGGGATCTAATTGAGAGAGTAGGAAAAGCTATTGGAGAAGAATGCCAGGCAGAAAATGTACAAATTCTACTTGGACCTGGAGTAAATATAAAAAGATCTCCCCTTTGTGGAAGAAACTTTGAATACTATTCTGAAGATCCACTTCTCTCATCAGAGATGGCCAAACACTTCATAAAAGGAGTACAAAGTGAAGGAGTAGGAACATCTATAAAACACTTTGCAGCTAACAACCAAGAACACAGAAGACTTACAGTAAGTGCAGAAGTAGATGAAAGAACATTAAGAGAGATCTACTTAGCCAGTTTTGAGAAGGCAGTAAAAGAAGCAAAACCATGGACAGTAATGTGCTCTTACAACCGAGTAAATGGAGTATATGCCTCTGAAAATGAATTTCTTTTAACAAAGGTATTAAGAGAAGAATGGGGATTTGAAGGATTTGTAGTATCAGACTGGGGAGCTGTAAATGACAGAGTAAAAGGACTATCAGCAGGACTTGATTTACAGATGCCTTATGATGGAGGTTGGGGAGACAAAAAGATCATAGAAGCAGTAAAGAAAGGAGAACTAAAAGAAGAGATTTTGGACGAAGCAGTAGAAAGAATACTAAGCATTGTCTTCAAGGCTATAGAGAATAAAAAAGAGAATGCCACATATGACAAAGAAGCCCATCATAGGCTTGCCAGAGAAGTAGCAAGAGAATGCTTTGTCCTTCTTAAGAATGAAGAAAAGATCTTACCATTAAAGAAAGAAGGAAGGATAGGTTTAATAGGAGCCTTTGCAAGAAAACCTCAAATACAAGGAGGAGGAAGTGCCCACGTAAACCCAACCATGGTAGATGATGCAGTAGAAGAGATAAAGAAACTTTTGGAAGGAAAAGCAGAGACACTTTATGCAGATGGATACAAAATAGAGACTGATGAAGTAGATGAAAACCTCATAGAAGAAGCAAAAGAAGTAGCAAAGAAATCAGATGTAGTAGTAATCTTTGCAGGACTTCCTGAAAGATACGAATCGGAAGGATTTGACAGGCCTAACATGAAGATGCCCGAGAATCACAACAGATTAATAGAGGAGATAGCAAAGATAAACAAAAATGTAGTAGTGGTACTAAGCAATGGAGCACCAGTAGAGATGCCATGGGTAGATAAGGTAAAGGCAATACTTGAGACCTACAGAGGAGGACAAGCCTGGGGAGGAGCAGTGGCAGATGTACTTTTTGGAGTTGTAAGTCCATCAGGAAAGCTTCCTGAAACCTTCCCAAAGAAATTAAGTGATAATCCCTCCTATCTCTTTTTCCCAGGGGAAGGAGACAAGGTAGAGTATAGAGAAGGAATCTTTGTAGGATACAGATACTATGACAAGAAGGAGATGGAAGTACTCTTTCCCTTTGGACATGGCCTCTCTTATACAACTTTTGAATATTCAGATCTAATTTTAGACAAGAAAGAGATGACTGATGAAGAGATATTGAAGGTAAGGGTAAAGGTAAAGAATACAGGAGGGATGAAAGGTAAAGAAGTAGTACAGCTTTACGTAAGGGATGTAAAAAGTAGTGTAATAAGACCAGATAAAGAGCTAAAAGGATTTGTAAAGGTAGAGCTTGAGCCAAAGGAAGAAAAAGAGGTTACTTTTGAACTTGATAAGAGAGCTTTTGCTTACTATAACGTAGAGATAAAGGACTGGTACGTAGAGACAGGAGAGTTTGAGATACTAATAGGAAGATCATCCAGGGATATAGTACTCAAAGATACAGTATTTGTGAAATCTACAAAACAAATTAAGAGAAAGTATCATATTAATTCCACTATTGGTGATATCTTAGATGATCCTGTGGCAAGCGTAAAATTTCAAAATGTACTTAAACAATTTGTAAGCCTATTCCCACAATTCTCAACTGAAGAGGGTATAATGAACTTTGCAGAGATGATGAAATATACACCTTTGAGAGGATTAATACACTTTGGTAGTGGTAAATTTACAGAAGAAATGTTAAATGATTTACTAAAAGAACTCAATTCTTAAATTTCAATTAAAATAAAAGGGAGATAAAACATGGAGATTAAAGGAAGGCCTGCCACTATATGGCTCTCTCTTCCTTCAGATCTTCTTATAGGAGAGAGCGTCTTAGATATAAAGGACGATCTTCTTATAGAAAAAAGAAAAGTATTTTTTGAAGAAAGATATACCTATCTATTATTATCTGAAATAGAAGGTATTGAGATTACTCAAAAAGGGGATAAAATCTTTTCTTTTCTCTTTTTTGCCTTTTTGGCAGGAAGACTCTATTTTCTTTCTTTCATATCTTTACTAATTTACTTACTATGGAGACCCACTTTTCTTATTGTTCATGGAAAAAACTTACAGATAGGAATATCTATAAATCAAAAAGATATTAAACCTTATGTGGAATTTGCTAACAACTTAATTGAGAAAGTAAAAGAATACAAAAAGCATTGAGGGGGATTTTAATATGAGTATTCATATAGTACCAGAGCCCAAAAAATTAGAGTTTAAAGAAAGATGGTTTGAGTTTGATGGATTTGAAAATTTTCCTGAATTTCTTTCTAAGGAATTTCAAATACCAAAAGGAAGTTGGAAGATTAAAAAAATAGAAAAAAATGGAACAGGCATCAACATTAAAGATAAAGAAGTGGAAATATGGGGAGATACAAACATATGCTTTGCCACTTTGATCCAGTTAATACTACAAAACAAAAATCAATTACCAGAAATATATGTGGAAGAAGATTTTAAATTTAAATTCCGAGGTTATCATCTTGATATAGCGAGAGGCGGCGTACCTTTACTTAAGGAATTCAAAAGAATTTTAAGACTACTATATTTATTAAAATACAATTTCTTTGCCATATACTTTGAAGATCTTTTCCCTTGGAAAAGCTTTCCCCAAATAGGAGCTCTAAGGGGAAGACTTGCTGAAGAAGAATTGAGGGAAATTATAGACTATGGTAAGAACTTAGGAATAGAAGTTTTTCCATCCTTAGAGCTTTGTGGACATATGGAAAATATTCTTATTCTACCTGAATTTATGAAATATAGTGAATGGCATAGACCTGAAGAAGGATGTTTAGATGTTTCAAACGAAGAAGCCAGAAATTTTACCTATAAACTTCTTTCCGAAGTAATAGAATTCTTCCCATCCCAATATATCCATATTGGTGGAGATGAAACATGGGCTCTTGGAAGAGGAAGAAGTCTCGATAAAACAGGTATATTTCAAGGACCTGAACTTTTTGAGATGCATCATAAGAATCTAATCTATCAAGTGAAGGAAAGTGGAAAGATACCAATGGTTTGGGGAGACATGCTCACGGGAATGTATTTGAGAGAGGAAGAAAAGGAAAGATGGAAGATAGTTCTTGAAAGTAATATATGGGATGAAACAGTTATTGCTAATTGGGATTATACCCACCTCTCTGAAGAACATTTTGAGAAGAAGATAAATATGTTTGGAAAAAGAAAGGAAAAAGAAATAGCCTCTCCTGGGGTTTCCAACTGGGGAAGGTTTTATCCAAATTTTGATATTGCTTTAACTAATATTACAAATTTCTTAAGACAAGCCAAAAAAGAAAACCTTCCAGGATTTCTTCTTACAGCATGGGGAGATGATGGGGCTGAATGTCTATATTCTTTTCTAAATCCTTTAATACTTGCCACTATGGAGATTGCGGAAGGAAAGGAAAATTGGGAAGAAAAATATAAGGCATTATTTAAAGAAAAAGATGAATTAATAGAAATAAGAAAATTATTAGGACAAAATTCAGTAGCAGAAACTATAAAACATGTATTTCTTGGAGATACTTTGTACAGATATAATACAGAATTCAAAATTGAATTGAAAAGTACTGGAGATTTTTGGGTAGATTACTATTTAGGCATATCTTCCCTTTTATCTAATAAGGATGAACTTCTCAAAATATATAGCAATGTATTAAACAAAATGGAGTCTATAGCTTTACCAGAAGATCTTTCCCTTATGAAGAATATGCTAAAAATAGCCATCAATAGACTTAATGGAAATCTAAGTTTTTCCGAATATATAGCCTTTGGGAAAAAATACGCAGATCTTTGGCTTTCTGAAAGGAAGAAAGCAAACTTAGAAAAGGTCATTATAAAAATATATGGGGCAGGAGGTAGGGCAGATCTTAATATATACTAAAGAGCATTGTAAACAATATGACCCTCTACCATAGTAAGTTTTACATTAAAAGATTCATCCAATACAGTAAGATCTGCATCCTTTGATACTTCAAGGCTTCCCTTTCTTCCATCCATACCTATTACCTTAGCGGGAGAAAGGGAAGCCATATAAACAGCATCTACCAAATTAACAATTTCTTTTTCTACCATATTTTTAATTGCTTTATTCATGGTTAAAGTGCTACCAGCTAAGGAACCTGATTCAAGTGTTGCCTTTCCATCCCTCACTAAAACCCTTTGTCCTGCCAAACTATATTCTCCATTAGAAAGTCCAGCAGCCATAATTGCATCAGTTATTAAAACTACTTTATCCCTTGGTTTTATCTTGGTTACCAATTTAAGTATATGATCTGAAAGATGATATCCATCAGCTATTATCTCCACTGACAATCTATCATCTACTAAGGCAACCCCTATAATCCCAGGCTCACGGTGATGAAGAGGCCTCATACCATTAAAAAGATGAGTAACATGAGAGAGTCCCAAACTTATAGCCCTCTCCACATCTTGAGAAAGGGCAGATGTATGTCCAGCTGATATTATTACTCTTTTTTTTGATAGATATGAAATAAGATCTAAAGCTCCTTCTAATTCAGGGGCTAATGTAATAAGCTTTACATGGAGAGAAAGAAGTTCATTAAGACTATTTAAATCTGGTTTCAAAATAGCATCTTCTCTCTGAGCTCCTTTATAATCAGGATTTAAAAAAGGTCCCTCTAAATGGATTCCTATAAATTTCGTTCCTTTTACGACATTAGATGAAATATACTTTTCTATCTCATAAATTGCCTTTTTCATTTCAGGAAGAGAAGAGGTAGCAAGAGTAGGAAGACAAGAAGTTACCCCTTTTGATGCAAGGAAATAAGAAATTTCCTCCATATCATTAAAAGAAGAATTAAGAAAATCTCTTCCATAAGATCCATGAATATGAATATCAATAAATCCTGGTGATATAAAGAAATCTTCTAAATAAAAAACCTCACTATCTTTGTCTACTTCCTTTCTTTCTCCCACATAAGAAATTTTATCCTCTTCAATTTCAACCATTCCTTTTTGTAAAATCCTATCCTTCAATATAACCTTTCCAATAAAAACTCTCTTTTTCATGTTAAAACTCCTTTATTTTATCTTTATAGATTTTAATAAGCTTCTGATTTATATCATTCTCCCTACTATCAATACTACATCTAAACAAAGGAGGAATAATATCCATTCTCTCTAAAATACAAGCAGTCTCATAAAAGATCTCATGTAAAATGATAGAGGAAATAATAGTAGATACGGGTGAAGTCTTTATCTTTTTATCTCTCTCTAAAGATAGAAGAAGATCGTCAGAAGGTCCTGGAATAAAAATTACAAGATCACATATATCTTTTAAATTTTTCTTGGAAGAATGTTTAGAAGGGATATTAGAATTTTCCTTGTTTATAAGACCTATTGTATAAACTCCTCTTTTCTTTGCCTCCAATACAGAATCAATAGCAATCAAATCTCTACCAGTATAGGATATAACATACAGAATATCCTCAGAAGACAATTTATGATTATTTATTAATACCCTTCCATATCCTTCAATCCTTTCTAAAAAATTACCTTTCAGTATCCCATCCATATAGGAAGTGGAAAAATCCCATATAGGATTAATACATGCAAAAACTCCTGCCCTAAAGAAAAACTCTAAGGATAAAATATTATAATGCCCAAAACCAAGTATATGTATAATGCCACCATTTTTTATAGATTCCGCTGTTTTTATAGCTGATTTTTCAATAGATTCTTTTTCCCTTTTTATTTCCTCGAGAAGTAATGACAAAGTATCTATATATTTCATATTAACACCCTCTTTATAAAAGAGGATACTTTATTATAACACCATTTTATCAAGTATATTTACTAATCGTTTTCTTTCTGATTTCTTATCCAAGGAGTAGACAGAAAGTAATGTAGGAAGAGGTTTTAATCTAAATTCTTGAATAAAATTTTTTAACATACCCTTAGAAAAAGAAACACCCCATTTCCTATCATACCTCACATAATTCCTTATAAATTCATCAATTAAGATCCTATCTTTCTCATTAAGATTTAAATAGTAATTTATAAATTTGTCCCTTTTCTTCAAAGGCAATATATTAAAAAATTTAACTGCAAGGTCTTTTCTTCCCTCCAAAAGAGGATGAGATTTTCCAATAATCTTGTTTGTAAACCACATGATAAACATATTTTTTTCAGCCTTTTGAATAAAAAGATCTATATCATTTATAAAAAGACTATAAAGTTCTTTTAAATTAAAATTACCTTTATAATCATTCCTCTTAATTAAACTCATATAAGTACTTATAAAAAGTATCTTCCTTTTTTCCTTTGAAATCTTCTTTAACTTCTCTTTGTTTTGTAGAAATTCCATAATTATCTTTAACTTTACATACTCATTTACAATGGGATATGGATCATTCATATAATCTACTTTTAAATCTATCCTTTCAAGCATATTTCTTATAGTCTCTGATCTTACCTTAAAAGTCCAACCTTTTAATATTTTTGAGAGATTAGGCTTACTTATACCCAAAATATCTGATAGCTCATACAATTTTTTATCTTTTCCAATATTAATTAGATACTCCCTAAGCTCTTTTGTATTTTCATAACTTGAGATATCAAAATTAATTCTCTTAGTATTACAAAACTCAAATAAACTCTTATAATGCTCCTTTGTTCCCCATCCTCCCTTTTCTGGAAGATCATCATATAAAAGACAAATTATTTCCGCTGTCTCCCATATATCTTCATCTCTTACAATCTTTTGTATCTCAAACAAAGTATCAAGAATATAAAACCTTCCCTCCATATCCTCCCTAAAACAGCCTAAATAATAACAAGCCTTTTTAGATATGTTAAGAGAAAAGCAAGGATGTATATCTTTAAGATACCAAGAAGCATTATTAAGATTAGATAAAATTCCTGTAGGATGGGGAATTTTTAAAGCAGTTTTTGCTCCTTCAAAATATAGCCTTATTGCCGATCTTATGTTATTCTCCATTACTTCCATATTTGCCCTATTCCAAAGAATAAAAACATAAGTAGATGGATCTTTAAGATATTCCTTACTCCAAAAACGTATCTTAGCAGATCTTCCCTCGTAGGACCTTTTTAGATAATAATCATACAGGATAGGTGCAATTATCTTCCTGGCAAGAATGGGAATTTTAGAAAAATTTTTCCTAATATCCTCTAATATAAATTCAGCATTTTTGTCTTTAAGAAACCTAAGAAAATTAACTTTATCCGAAAGCAAAATATAATATAGGGTTAAATTATCTTTGGAAAGTTTCAGGGCTTTTTCCACATATTGTAGAGCCAGTTCATAATCCTGAGACCACTTATATCTCTGAGCAACAAAATAATAATACCACTCCTTTGGCAATTTTTCCTCTAACATAAGATTTAAAAAGGGTTTGGAAAAATTACCATATTTAAATAAAATATAAGAGATAGTATGTACCTTTTTATACATATTTTTGTTTTATTATATCAAAAAGTAATATTAGATACAGCAACATCAAAAATAAGAAAAAGTATAGAAACATGGATCTCAAAATGTAGATAATATCTTAATCCTTATTAATAGTATATTTGATTGTCAAATAAAAAGATATATTGTTAAAATAGAAGTTATCTTAAAGGAGGATATGTTAATGAAGAAAATAATAACCATTTTAATAATATTGATTATATCATTATTTAATATTGTTTTTGCTGACCCAGCACCAGGTGAAAACCAAACCTATACCTCTAAGCCACCTGTAGAGGTTGTAGTAAATCTTTCCAACAAGTAAGCTAAAAAATTTATCTGGAAGGGGGGAGGGGGACCCTCAAAAGGGTCCTTCTTTTTCTTATTACATGAAAAAATTTCTAATCCTAAAAATCATAATACTTCTATTACTAATGTTTTTTCCTGCAAAAGGTGAGAACACAAATACTCTTACCTTTGCAGGAGATTATAACTTTCCTCCTATCGAATATATAGACTCCCAGGGAATTCCTCAAGGGTTTGCAGTAGATATTATAAGAGAGTTGGAAAAAAGGATTAATAAAAAGATCAATATAATACTAGTACCATGGAATGAAGCAGTAGAACTTCTTGACAAAAGAGAAATTGATGGCATAGAGTTTATGAGGGTAACCGATGAAAGAAAAAGAAAATATGATTTTATCACATATTTAGAGAGCTTTAGTGTAATAATAATACCCTCTGATTCACCTATACAAAGCTTTGGTGATCTTAAAAATAAAAAAGTTGCAGTTTTAAACCAAGATGTAGCTCATATATTTTTAAAGGATATAACAGAGACTATTCCTTTTAAAAGTTCTGAGCTTGTTGTTCAAGCTTTAATAGAAAGAAAAGCTGAGGCTGGAGTACTTAATTACTACGTGGCAAGATATATCATAAATAAAAATAATTGGAATGATCAACTTAAAATACTCCAAGATAAACTCTTTTCAAGTTTTGCAGGTATTGCCCTTCCTAAAGGAAGCCCTTATTATTCTGAGATTAAAAAAGGCTTAACTGAGATACTAAATAGTACACATTATAGAAATCTTTTAACTAAATGGTTTGGGGAAGAAGTATTACTAAGGCTGGAATATAAAAAGAAAGAAGCAGTATCTAATGCTTTAATTTTTATGATTACTATAATTATCCTTCTATTAATCGGCATTTTAGGAAGCAGAGAATATCTCAAGAGGGAAGTAAAAAAGAGAACTAAAGAGATCAATTTAGCATACACTTTTCTCAAAGATATAGCTCAAAAAAACTTAGATGATATAGAAAAAGTATATTTTGAAAAATTAAAAGAACTTTTTCCCAATTCCAATATCAAATATTACAAGAGAAAAAATGGAGAATTTTTTCTTGCCTACTCCTATCCTCAAGAAAAAGGATATTCATTAACAATTGAAGACATAGAAAATATGGAAGGTTATAGAAGATATTTTATGGTAGAGGGAAATATTTATTCTGTATTAATAATTGAAGAAAATATTCCTTATCCTATTACTTACTTTAACCTTTTATCAGAAGAATTTCAAAATGCATTAACAAGGTTATATATAAAAGAGAAGATAGATAGGGAAAAAGAGATAAATGAAATTATGAATCTACTTTCCAAAAAAGAGGATGAAAATATTCTTTTAGAAAATCTTTTAAAAAGAGTCTTACATATTCTTAAAGCTGATGCAGGATCAATAATGATCTATGATAAAGAAAATAAAATATTAAAAATTAAAGTTGGGATAAATATACCTCATGAGGTAATAAAGAATACTCTTCTAAAAGAAGGCGAGGGAATAGCAGGATGGGTTTTAGAGCACAGAGAACCTTTAATATTAGAAGATGTATACAAAGATAAAAGATTTAAAATTATAGAACCCCGTTTTGAAATCAAATCCTCTATATGTTATCCGCTAATACACAAGAATGAACCAGTTGGGGTAATAAACATAAACAGCCTAAGAGAAAACAGAATTTTTACTAACGATGACCTTTCCATTATAGAAAAATTTGCCCCTTTAATTTCTGCATATATTTACAATGAGGAAATGGAAAAAAAGATATTTAAACTTCATCGTGAAACATTAATCACCATTGTAGAGATGGTAGATGCAAGAGATCCTTATACAGGAGGACATTCAAAAGAAGTAGGTAACATAACAGTAAATTTTGGTAAAAGTTTACTTCTTAATGAGGAAGATATGAGAAGATTAGAGTATTCTGCCTATCTTCATGATATTGGAAAGATAAAAGTGCCAGATTTTATTCTGAAAAAACCTGGAAAACTTTCTGATGAGGAATATATGATAATGAAAATGCACCCTGTATGGGGCGAAGAACTTTTACACCATATATCAGTCTTTAGAGACATAAGTAAAATAATTAGGCATCACCATGAAAGATGGGATGGAAAGGGTTATCCTGATGGATTATCAGGAAATGATATACCCTTTTTATCAAGAATTATTACATTAGCTGATAGCTTTCAAGCCATGACTGCTTTTAGACCATATAAAAGACAATTAACCATCGATGAAGCTATTCAAGAGATAAAAAGGTATAAAGGTACCCAATTTGATCCAGAGCTTTCAGATTATTTTATAGAATTCATTCTAAAAGAGACTAAGCCAATAAAATAATTAAAACTTACTTACAAAATCCATTATTAATTCCTTTAATGTGGGAATTCCTGCATCTTCATAATGGTAATAAATTCTTATAGTCTTATGTCTTATATTTATCACAGATCTCAAATCTACAGGAGTTCCTATAATTACATAGTCACAATCTACATTATTAATAGTTTCTTCCAGCTCTTTTAATTGTTCTTTACTATAACCCAAAGCAGGAAGTATCTTGTCTATATGTTTATATTTTTCATAAGCCTCCTTTATACTTCCAACTGCATAAGGTCTAGGATCCACCAATATAGCCCCTCTCTCCTTTGCAAATAGATATCCAGCTCCAAAAGGCATTTCTCCATGAGTCACAGTAGGTCCATCTTCTATCACCAATACTCTCTTTCCTTTAATATCTTCTTCCTTCTCGGATATTATGGGTGATTTTGCTAAAACAATCTTTGCCTTCTTATTTCTCTTTCTCACATTCTCCATTACCCTATTAATATTCTCAGAAGGAGCAGTATCTACCTTATTTATCACTATTATATCTGCAAGATATACATTAATCTCCCCCGGAAAGTAAGATAATTCATGACCTACTCTGTAAGGATCAACTACAGTGATAAAAAGATCAGGCTTATAAAAGGGAAAGTCATTATTCCCTCCATCCCAAACTATTATATCTGCTTCCTTTTCTATTTCCTTTAATATCTCTTTATAATCTACTCCTGCATATAAAATAGCCCCCTCTTTAAGATGGGGCTCGTATTCCTCTCTCTCCTCTATAGTACATTCATATTTATCCAAATCCTCTAATTTTTCAAATCTCTGAATCCTCTGTTTTAAAAGATCACCATAAGGCATAGGATGCCTTACCACTACTACTTTAAATCCTCTTTCTCTTAAAGTTTTAACCACATATCTTGAGGTTTGACTTTTCCCTGATCCTGTTCTTACTGCACAAATAGCTATAACTGGCTTTTCACTTTTTAACATGGTCTCCGTTCCAAGAATTTTAAAATCTGCAGAAAGAGATAATACAAGACTTGCTCTCTGCATCACATACTCATGGGATACATCGCTATATGAAAAAATTACTTCATCCACATTATATTCTTTAATGGTTTCTTCCAATCTATCCTCACTAATTATAGGAATACCATTGGGATAAAGTTCTCCAGCAAGTTCAGGTGGATATATTCTTCCTTCTATACCAGGAATCTGGGTAGCAGTAAAAGCTACTACCTCATAATCAGAATTATCTTTAAAATAGACATTAAAATTATGAAAGTCTCTCCCACCTGCCCCCATTATAATGACTTTTCTTCTCATAATATCACTCCCCTAATTTATTCTTTATATATCTTTTTCACATAAGGAGATGTAAAGGCTTGAAGAAGGGCAGAATAATTTAAGGAAAAGCTTAAACTATCTCCTACTTTAAGATCATAATCTCCTATATCCACTACTGTATAATCTGATGTAGCTCCTAATACTTCAATACCTGAAATTTCAGGAATAATTCCTTGAGGATCAATATCTTGTCTTCCAAAATTCATAAGAGCTCTTCTCCTTATCCCTTTATCTACAAAGGAAGGCTTATGGGCAAAGGCATCCTCATTTATAACTCCCCAAGGCATCGATGGCTTTTCCTTTATCTCTAAGATCTCCCCTATAAATCTAAAGGTATCAAGACGAGCCCCTGGAATAGGATTTCTAAAAGCAGTGTCCTTCCCCAGCATAATTCCTTCGCCAATTCTCAGATGATTTATTTTTTTTGGAATTTTCCCTTCAAAAAGAAGAGGAATACTACTGGAATTTCCAGCAGATATAAGAGGCAAATTTATAGAAAAAGTTTTTTCAATTTTTTCCACTAAATCTATAAATTCCCAATAAGTCTCTACAGTAGGTACTACACCCCCAAAACATGTAAAATTAGTACCCAGGCCATAGAGTTCTAAATTTTTCATCCTAAGAACTTCCTTTACCACCATTATCAGTTCATCTTTTTTCCATATTCCTTCTCTAATATCCCCCATCTCTACCATAATTATTACCTTATGCTTTTTTCCTAATCTTTCTGAAGCTTCCTCTAAAGCCCTTAAAGTCATAATCTCTGAATTTAAAGAAACATCTGCATACTTTACTTCTTCTTCCACTTGAGAAAAACAAGGAAGCCTAATAAGAGTATACTCTATATCTACCTCTTCTCTCATTCTTTTTATGCTCTCAATCCGAGAATCAGAAAGTCCTCTTACCCCAGCCTTTACAAGAATATCTGCTATTTTAGGATCCCCTAAGGAGACCTTTGTAACTCCATCTATATATATTCCCATTTCCTTTCCCTTTTCTACAATTAATTTAGCATTATGATAAATAGCCTTCAAATTAATCTCTAAAAGAGGTGAACATATATTCATAACCTACCTCCAATTCAAAATCCATGCCCCCAAGATCATTATTATAACCCCTATTATTCTCTTTCTTATATCTTCTTTAAAGACATTTTTAGCAAGAAACAAAGTGACCAACATACTCAACATAGAAAGGGGTTCAGCAACACTTACATCTATACTTCTGAAAGCAATAAGAAGAAACATATAAGAATAAGCATTAATACCTGCAGCTATAGTTACTAATAAAGTCTTTTCTTTTAAGAGTTTGAATATTTCCTTTAATTCTTTTCTAAGAAGTATATAAAAAAACTGATATATAGTAATAACAAGATACAAGAAAAAGCAATAAAAAAGAGAATCTATTTTACCAACTACAAATCCATCAATAGTCCTACCAATAGCAATAAGAAAAGAACTTCCCATCATAAAAAGGGTATCCTTTCTTTTAAAGAGCCCATAGAGAGATTTATATAGATTTTCTTGGCGATTTAAAAAGGAAGCTCCATATACTAATAAAGAAAGTCCCACAATCTTTGATATGGTAAAAGGCTCCTTTAAAAATATACTGGTAAGAATAAGAAGAAAGAAAACATTGAAATTATATAATGGACCAACAAGAGAAGCTTCACCAATGGAAAGGGATTTAACGTATAACACAAAGGAGATGGAATATATGAATCCACTAAGGATGCCATATTTAAGAGTGGATAAATCAAAAGAAGGATTGATAATGGCGAAGGGAAGTAAAAATAAAACAGCAATACCAAAAAATAAAAAAGATGTAACTATACTATTACTATCTGTTCCTACCTTCTTAACTACAATTTTTTCATAACCTAAAAGAATAATTCTTCCAAGCAAAAATATATAGGCCATCATAATGAATATTTTACTATAAGATTGTATAATTTAAAGTGGAATGAGAGAAAAGGTTTTTATAAAATTAATTGTTTTAACCATATTCATAATAAATATCTTATACGCACAAGATATTAAGATAGATTTTTCCTTAGGTATAAATTCTGAATGGAGAATTGATAGATTCCTCCCCCTATTTGTTGAGATCTATAATGAAGGAAACAAAGTAAAACTCATATTAGAAGTAATATATACTCAGGGACTTCGATATGCAGGGTATTGTGAATCTACATACAAGAAAGAAGTAGAAGTACCACCTCTTTCTCAAAAAAGGTTTGAATTTCTCCTTCCCCCAATAGATTTCCGCTATCCAGTTAGAGCCAGAGTTTTAAAAGATAATAAGACTATCAAAGAAGAGAAAATAGATTTTTCATTAGAAAGAATAACCTTACCCCTTGTATTAATAATAGGAAGAGAAATACCAAAGATAGATTTCTTTAAAAAAGCAAGAATAGTAAGAGTATATGATGAGAAGCTTTTACCTATCAATTATAAAGCTTATGACAACTACGATTTAATAATTATAGATAGGAATTTATTTAACTCCTTTTCAAACTCTATAAAAAATTCTTTAATAATGGCAAAGATATTTACAAAAAGGGTCTTATTTAACGATGAAATAAATAAACTTTCCAAATCTATAAAACCCACACCTTATACTATAAGCATTCCTCATAACACTTTCCTATACACACCTGATCCTTCTACATTACAAGGCCAAATGTTCCTTTATCCTGATAGATGGCAGATCCTTATCTTTTTATCTCTGTACTTTATCCTTATCTTTCTTTGGATAAGATTTCTTTTTCAGAAAAGATACTCTTTTATCTCTTTCTTATTCATAATTATTTTTTCATCATTAATAGGTTTTGGGATAAACCAATCCTTTACCAAGGATGCCATAGCCTATGGAGAAAAATATCTAATTTTTCTTGATAAAAATACATATGTTGCAGAAAACCTTATCCATATATCTCTTTTTTCTCCCTTCAAAAGAGATATCACTATAGAATATCCCCCCAATATATTTCTTCTCTATAATGCCTACTATCAGCCTCAAAAAAACAAAACTACTCTATTGGTAGATATCAATAATCAAAGAGCCAATTTATCCCTGGAAAGAAATAGAATATACTTTTTAGAAGGCATATCTTATCATTTTATACCCATAGATATTAAAATTAAGGAGTTAAATGATAGATATATATTGGAGATCTCCAACAATTCTCCTATAAATATAAAAGATTGTGTATTTAAGCATGGAAATAAAGAAAATTATGTGGGATATATTCCTAAAAACGCATATAAAGAGTTCATTATCTGGAAAAGTGGATTAAAAGAGCCTTCTCTTTTAAACGAATTCATAAAAAAATATAGGATAATACCTCCTATTGGAGATAAATTAATAATTTGGGGAAGAATAGATGAGCCCCTGAACCATGTAAAGATTTTAAATATTAAAACCCAAAAAAGTATAGACGGGATTATTATAATTCCTATAGAAGGATGAGGAAAATATGAGAATATGGTGGTTTATTGATTTAAAAGCAAAAATTTCTGATAAGAAATATCTAAGAATTATCTATACTTATTTCTTTATCATAACCCTAATTACCGTCATAATTTGGCCATCTAAATCCTTTGATCTAAATAAGTATTCTATAACAGATCTTTTTCTTATATTTTCCATTGCTCATTTCATATTCATAACATACCTTTCTTCCCTTACTTTCTCAGGAAATCTTATTGCAGAAAGAGAATTTAAGATTATAAACCTTGCTCGCTTTTCACCATTTAAAATAAGAGAAATAATAAGGGGAAGATTTTTATCTAACTTACTTTATCTTATCTTTATCCTTCTTATCCTTCTTCCCTTTAATTTAATGATAGGTTTCTCTGTTGATTTTTCAAAAATAATTATTCTTTACTTTCTTCTTCTTTTAGATTCCCTTCCCATTATGGGATTAGGAATTCTCTGGTCAACCTTTTCCAATCCATCTATAAACTGGCTTCTCCACTGGACCACCTATATCCTATTTATAATTTTTCCCTTTCTCTTCCCATCAACCTTCTTTTTATTTCCTTTAAATAACGTCCTCTGGCTTGTAAAGGCAGAAAACATCCTATATTTAAAGGTAAATTTTTACCCTTCAAGAGACCTTCCTATTATTATAATTTTCTACTTAATTATTTTTTTAATCTCTATACTTATCGCCGAAAAAAGGTTAAAATATTATCAAGGAGTTGATAAAAGATGAGATTTTTTTGATAACATAGAGAAACTTATTAATAAAGTAAATTCCTACCACCTTCTCGATATCATTTTTGTTTCTATATTAATTTTTTTAAACACTATTCTCATTTTTAATCTTCTTTCCGTGAAAATGAACTTTTTTATCCTTCTTCTTCCATTCCCTATTTTTTATTTATATTTTATAAAAAAGAAGAAACCTAATTATTATCAGATAATTCTTCAAACAGATAAATATTTCTCTTTAGATGAAGAGTTAATAACTTTTTGGGAATACAAAGATTACGATGATCCATACGGACTTATGGAAAGATTAAGAAAAAGATTAGAAGAAAAGCTTTCTAAAATAGACTTATCAAAGGCTTACAAATTTAAACCCTCTCCTCTTTTGAAAATTCTATTCCTTATCTTTGTATTTCTTTTAATACTAAATCTTATAACCTCTAAGGATATGCCAAAAAGTATTCCTCATATATTGGAAAACAAAGAAAATCAAGAAAGTAAGGTCAGTAGAATACCTGAAGAAAAGTTAGCTCTTAACGAAGAACTTTCCAAGAAGAATATTCCAAAAGAAAAGATATCTCAAGAAGAGTTTGACAAAGAGAAGTTAAAAGAAATGGAAAAACCAAAATCCTTAGAAGAATTTCTATCCCAATATAACTTGGATAAAAATACCCTAAAAAAAGAAAATAATCAAGCTGAAAAACATAAAGAAGAAAGAAAAGAAGCATCAAGTAAAAATAATAATCAAGAAAAGGGAGAAGAGGGAAAAGAGCAGAATATAAGTAATCTTCCCTTCCAAGGAGCAGGAAAATCCTACGCTTATGCTAATCCTTATGAATCCAAAGAAAAGAGCACTCTTCAAGATGAAAAAGCTCTTAAGGAAGATATGAAGGGTAGTGAAACTCCATCAAATCAAGAGGGAACATTACCAGTTCCTACAGAGAGTGGGAAAGAAGTAGATAAAAATCCAAAATCAGGAAATTTACCAGGTACAGAAGAAAGGCCAGATAAACTTGGTCAAGAAACTCAAAGAAAAGTCTTTACAGGAGAGAAGATATATGTACCACCATCTCAATCTGAAGAACTGGGCAAAAATTATCTATTTCAAGCACCAACCTTAGAAGGAAGAAGACTTTCTCAAGATAAAAGCCTATCTTTCAATCCTTCTTATACTAAGGAGAGAGCAGTATCCTCAAGAATTCTCCCTTTAGAATTTAAAGAGATTTTAAAAACCTATTTTTCTCAGTAAAGGAGGTTTAACAAATTGACTTTATCAATACAAGATTTTACAGCTGTGGTAGATAGAATCAAAAAGGAGATAAGTAAAGTAATTGTTGGATATGATGAAATTATTAATTTTACTATTATATCTCTTCTCTCAGGAGGACATGTACTTTTAGAGGGAGTACCTGGTATTGGAAAAACTCTACTTGTAAGAACCTTAAGTGAAATTTTGGATTTGAAATTTTCTCGTATTCAATTTACTCCGGACCTTATGCCTGCAGATATTACTGGTACCAACATCATTTTAGAGGATGAAAACGGAAGAAAATATTTCAAATTCCAAGAAGGTCCAATCTTTGCCAATATAGTATTAGCAGATGAAATAAATAGAGCTACACCTAAAACCCAATCTGCCTTATTAGAAGCTATGCAAGAAGGAAGTGTTACATCTGGAGGAGTAATATATAGCCTTCCAAAACCCTTCTTCGTAATGGCAACCCAAAATCCTATTGAGATGGAAGGAACTTATCCATTACCCGAAGCCCAACTTGATAGATTTTTCTTTAAACTTATTCTTACCCCTCCATCCCAAGAGGAACTATTAGAGATTATTGAAAGAACTACAAATATTGAGACACCTAAGGTTAATAAAGTGGCAGACGGTAATACTATAGAAGAATTAAAGAAAATTGTAAGAAGTGTACCTATACCAATGGCTGTAAAAGAATATGCTGTAAAGATTGTACTGGCGACACATCCCGAAAGCCCCCATGCTACAGAAAAGGTAAAAAAATATGTAAGATATGGGGCAAGTCCAAGAGGAGCCCAAGCTCTAATTCTTGGAGGAAAGGCTTTAGCCCTAATAGAAGGTAAATCAAACGTAAGTTTCAAAAATATCAAAAAGGTAGCCATTCCTGCATTAAGGCACAGAATAATATTGAGCTTTGAAGGAGAAGCTGAAGGAATAACCACAGATGAAATAATAGAAGACATATTAGAGAAGGTGAAAGAATAACTATGGAAATATTAGATACAGAATTTTTAGAAAAAATAGAGAAATTAAGATTAGCAGTTAAAAAAATTAGGATAATAAGTAATGTGGGGGAAAGGAAAAGTCCCAAAACAGGAAAAGGCACAGAGTTTTCAGATTACCGAACTTATCAAATAGGAGATGAACTTAGGTATTTGGATTGGAATATATACGCTCGTTTTGAAAAATTTCTTGTAAAACTCTTTGAAGAAGAGGAAGACTTAGAAGTACATATTCTACTTGATAGCTCCTTATCTATGGACTTTGGAATTCCAACCAAATTCTTCTATGGGAAAAAATTAGCCTTAGCCTTCAGTTATTTAAGCCTTTCAGCCTGGGAAAAAGTCACCGTCACATACTTCCAAGATGATATAAAAGGAATCATCTCCTTAGAGAGGAAAAGAGAAAATATATTCAAATTATTAGATCAGCTTAATAAATTAGAGGCTCAAGGAAAAACAAATTTAAATGAAGTCATAAAAAAATATGTCTCATCTCTTAAAAGAAGAGCTATTTTAATGGTAATATCAGATTTTCTTTCACCCTATAAAGATGGAATCTTATATGCAAGATACAAAAAACTTCCAGTATATTTAATTCATGTGATCTCAGAAGAGGAAATATCTCCTCCATATGAAGGAAATCTCCAGTTAATTGATAGCGAAACCAATGAAATAATCAATCTATATTTGGATAAATCCCTAATAGAGAATTACAAAAAGACTTTAGATAAATTCCTAAAAGATATAGAAAATTTCGCTTTAAAAACTAATGCAGAATATATGAGAACATCCACCGTTATCCCGGTGGAAGATCTACTTTTTAGATACTTAAGGATGGGAGGATGGCTTAAATGAATATAAAATTTCTTAATCCATCCTTCCTATTCCTATTATTTTTAGAAGCTATCATTATAATCCTTTACTTAATAAAACCAAAAAGACTAAAGATAAAAGTACCAAGCTTAATACTTTGGGAAAAGACCATTGAAGAGAAAAATTTAGGAAGATGGTTTAAGAAGCTTCCTAAAAATCTACTTTTACTATTTCAGCTTCTTATCCTCTTTTTCCTTGTATTATCTCTATCAAAACCTATACTTAGTCTTCCCAGCATAGGATCAAAACCCACAATAATCATCTTAGATTCCTCTGCCAGTATGGCATCAAGGGATATATTACCATCCAGATTTCAAGAAGCAAAATCAGAGATTATAAAACTTATCAAAAGAAATCCCTTTAACATAAAGATGATAATAGCAAAGGAAAAACCAGAAATTATCTTAAATAAGAATGGAAGAGAAATAGAAAAGGAATTAGAGAAAGAAAAAGTCTTTCTTGGAGAAGGAAATTTAGAGGAAAGTATTAGAAAGGCAGAAAGTATATCCAAAGGAATCTCTCATGAAATTCATATCTTTACTGACGGAAGCGATCCTATCTCTATTCCAAAAGATTCTATAAACCAATATTTTTTACATATTATTGGAAGAGAAAGCTTTAATATAGGGATATTAGATGGAAGAATATTTCCCAAGAATGAATATATATATGAGATATTTTTAAAAATTGGGAATTTTTCACATAAACCTCAAGAATTTAATTTAAGGATAATACAAGACAACAATAAATTAAAGGAAGAAAAAATAAGAATGGAACCCAAGGAAATAAAAGTAGTAAAAACTGAGATTACAAAGGCTAAAGGAAAAATAGTAGGAGAAATAGATGTAAGAGATAACCTTCAAGAAGATAATAAAGCCTTCTTTTATATACCAACCTTTTCTCCAAAGGTTTTGCTTATCACCCTTGGAAATCCATTCTTAGAGAAAGCATTAAGATCAATACCCAATCTAAAAATCGATGTCAAAAGAGATTTTATAAATGTAGACCTAAAAAATTATAACTTTTACATCTTCGATGGACTAATCCCTTACTCAGATATATCAGGAAATTTTCTATTTATAGGTGGATATCCTGGCATTAATCCTCAAAATATAGAAAAGATAGGAAAAGTTAAGATACTAAGCTGGGAAGAGCATCCTATCACAAGATTTTTACAACTTTATGGAATAGGTATTGATAATGCTTATACCTTTAAAGATGAAAACTTAAAACCCCTTATATATACTGATAAGGGACCAGTAGCCTATATTTATGAAAAAGGCAATTCAAAAGGTATAGTATTATCCTTTGACCTATTATCCTCATCTTTTATATATAGTGATTCCTTCCCCATCTTCATATACAACTTATTAAGATACTATCTTTCTTATGATCCTCAAAAAAGATGCGATAATTATATGGATTCTCCAGGATTTAAAGAATATAATGGATACCTTTACGCTGTAAACATATTTTCACAAAAAGAATCAGATATATCTAATAAAATAAATATGGAAACAAAAAAGGAAGAAAGTAAAAAGGAAGAAAAAGGCTTTATACAAATAGATCTCTCCAAACCTTTAATATTCTTAGTCTTTCTTCTTCTTATAATGGAGATTTTCTTCTATCAAGGAGGAAAATACTATTCATGATATCTTTTGAAAATCCCATCTTTTTAATACTTATCCCCATAATATATATAATCATTAAAAGATACGGAAAAAGATCTCTATTAAGATCCCTAGAAATATTGCTTATCATCTTTGCGCTATCAGGCTTTCAGATTGTATCTTTTTCTGATAGAACAAATGTATTTTTCCTTTTAGACCAATCTGCCAGTATACCATCTTGGGAAAGAGAAAAAGCAATAAGCTTCATAAAAGAATCACTAAGGTATAAAAAATCCTATGATAGGGTAGGTATAGTATCTTTTGGCGGAGATACAAATGTGGAACATGATCTTTCAGAGAACATAGATATATCCTCACTTACTGGGATAAAGAATCCATATTTTACAAACATAGAAGATGCGGTAAATACTGTACTTGGATTAAAAAGCAAAGATACACCAGCAAGAATTATATTACTAAGTGATTTACAAGAAAATGCAGGAAATATAGAAAATATTCTCAGGAAATTAAAAGAGGAAAAAATACAGATTGATATCTTTCCTCTTAATACATCTTTCTATAAAGAGATAGGTATAGAAAAAATTCAAAATCCGGAAATGGTACATTTAGGACAGGTTTTTCCTGTAACAATAAAAATTAAAAGTTATGGGGTAAAAAACGCCAAATTAAGAATAAGATTTGAAGGAAAGCTATATACTTATGAGCTAAAGGATCTTAAAGAAGATAATATCCTTTCCTTCTCATTAACCTCTCAGAAAACAGGTTTAAAAGAGATAGAAGTTGAAATCTTATCCTCAGATGATACCTACAAAGAAAATAATCTTTATTCTTCTTATGTATATGTGCAAGGCAAACCCAAGATTCTTTATCTTGTAGGTAAGGGCTTTTCCTCCATCTTTCCTCAAGCTCTCATTAATCAAGGTTGGGAAATAGATTTTGATTATCCTAAATACAAAAAAATACCAATGATAGATAACTATCAAGCAGTAATAATAGATAATGTGCCAACCAGTGATATTTCTTTGGATAAAATGGACCTTATAAAAAGATATGTAACAGAAAAAGGAGGTACCTTACTTATACTTGGAGGAGACAAAAGTTTTTCTGCTGGAAACTATCATGGAACTCCTTTGGAAGACATTCTTCCTGTTACATTGAAACCAGAACAGATTCTTAAAAAAAGCAATGTAGCTATTGTAATAGTACTTGACGCTTCTGGAAGTATGGGAAGCTACTCGGGAGGAGAAGCAAAAATAGAACTTGCTAAAGAATCATCTCAACTTGTAATAGACCTTTTGGAAGAAAAAGACTATTTTGGCCTTATTGCCTTTGATCACTCCTATCAATGGATTGTACCTTTAGGGCCTCTTTCAGATAAAGAAAAGGCATCCTCCCTTATATATAAGATATCCCCAGGGGGAGGTACTGCTTTATATCCTCCGCTAAAATCTGCAGGAGAAGTACTGCAACGCGTACCCTTAAAGAGTAAACATATTATAGCTATCACTGATGGTCAAACTGAGGGAGGAGATTTTTATAATCTTGTAAGAGAACTTGCAAAAAATAACATCACAGTTTCCACTATTGGAATAGGAGAAGATGCAAATATCCCACTATTAAAAAATATAGCCAGTTGGGGAAATGGGAGATTCTATCATACATGGAATATCCGAAATCTTCCCCAACTTCTTCTCTCTGAAACTAAAGCGTTATTAAGATCTAACATAGTAGAAAAAAGATTTTTACCCCAAGCTAATTTAGAGGAAAAAGAAGAATTTCCGCCTCTTGAAGGATATGTATTAACTTCTTCTAGATATCCTTACCCAGTCTTGTTATCATCTCCTGAAGGAGATCCCATCTTAGCAAAAGGCCAGTTTGGGTTAGGACAGGTTATAGCCTTTACATCTGCTTTAAAACCCTACTGGGGAAGAGAATGGCTTTCATGGATTAAGTTAGGAAGCTTTTTTAGTGAGATGTTGAGAGAATCTATTCCTCATCAGATTTCAGAGGTTCAAATAAGCATAAGGGGGGAAGGAGGAAAGGGAATTATAAACTTAATCTATACTGATAAAAAAGGAAATTACATAAACTTTGCAGATTTAAAATACAAAGTAATAGATATGGAAGGAAAAGAATTCTCAGGAAATATGATACAAAAATCAGCAGGAAATTATGAGGGCACCTTCCCTATTGATAGATTAGGAAAATATCAAATTACTATTTATGAAAAAGAAAAAATTATTGCAAAGGTTCCATGGATGTTTGGAAACTCTCCTGAATTTTCCTCAAAAAAATTCAATAATAATTTAGCCCAAAAAATTCTTTCTTTTACATCTGGAAAGTTCCTCTCAAATCCATCAGAAGTATTTCGTAGAATATCCTATCCCGATATAGAAAGAAAAAATCTTCTTCCCATATTACTTATAACTTCCCTTATACTTTTCCTTTTAGAACTTTTCCTTAGAAGATTAAAAGAGATAAAGGAGATAATCTTAAACTTCCTTGGAAAAGTAAAAATAATAGAAGATCAAGAATGGTATAAAGAAGTAGAAAAGAAGATATTAGAAGAATTCAAAGGGAGTTCATCTCCATCCATGTTGGAAACAGTATCCTTGGAGATGAGAGCCCGTATGTTTATAGCCCATCTCAAAGAAGAGGAGAGAAAGAAAAAAGAGAAAAAGTAAAACTACTTAAGGTAAAAGGTAGCAACTACTGCCACCATAACTTCTTTTTCAATTGTTGAGGTATTGTAAGTTCCATAATCGCTTATCTCTGTAGAGTTTGGAGCCAAGACTTGTACAGCCCCCATATGTACAGATCTAATTGGACCTACTTTTTGTCCAGTACTTTCTGCAATCTTTTCCGCCCTATTTTTAGCATCCTGCATTGCCTCAGAAAGAAGATTAATTCTTAACTCTGGAAGTTTAGAATAATAATACTCTAAGGACTGGGTTGAGAAGGCTACACCATTATCAGTTAACTCTTGAAAATTCTTAGCAAGCTCTGTTATCTTTCGAATATCATTAGATTGCACCTCTACCGTTTGTCTTAAAATGGAATCCCTTGAATATTGCCTATCACTATAAAGCCAAGGTTGTTCAAGGTATACTGGAGATATGATAACAGTATTTGTATCTATGCCATTCTTTTTCAAAAATTCTAAAACCAAATTTAAATCTCTACTCATCTGTTGATATCCTTTATTAAGTGAATTAGCAGGTACAGTCCTTGTAAAAACTCCTACCCATTTCACTATATCTGATGTAACCCTTTTTCTTGCAGAACCTGTAACCGTTAAAGTATTATCTAAAGACCTTATCCTAATAAATGTATAGGATAAAATAAAAGCACTTATGATTATACTTATTCCCAATATTAATGCCCACAAAACATTATCATTCTTCATCTTGCTTCCCATAATAAAAAAAATTTAGTTTATTATACCAAATATATTAATCATGTTTTCTTATTATAGAACTATAAAATTCATCCAGATCTTTTTTATAGTAGTTTATATCCTCATAACTTTTTCCCATCATATGCCTCATCATAAAATTTCCTTCTTCCTGACATATCCTATCATGAATAGGAAAAACTTCTCTAATTAAAAAGAGGGTAAAGAGTACCAATCTTGAACTTCCATAAACCCTAGTTTCTCTCCCTGGAATAGCCTCCACTCCTACACTATATCCAAGTTTTATACTTTCTATAATATCCTTTAATTCCAAACTTAGTGAAAAAACTACTGTATAATACCAACCAAAAAGACTTCCAGTATCACACCCATGAGCATCTGTAACTCCAACTACAGGAATATTTTCACCCTTACTTTTTTCATAATGGTAAACCATTTGAAGATTATTAGAGGATAATTCAGAAATATGATATCCTCCCACTATCTCCACAGCATCAAAAATCCTCTTTTCATATAAGAGATGAAGGAGTCTTTCTGAAATATAATAGCCTTCTTTAATTCTCCAGAATGGATGACATAAAATACCAAGTCCTTCTGCTTCTCTTATTTTATTAAAAGACCATATAGAGGATGCTAATTGATATCTTTCAGGAATATCTGGTATTTCTAATTTTAACTTTTCCTCTATCTCCCAGACCTCCCGATTATATTTTTCTCTTTCTCTTTCAAATAATTCATTGATACTAAACTTTCCTCCAAAGTTTACAATATGTAAGGGATTATTGGGAGGATGGACCTCTTCTCCAGGAAATATCTTAAATCCCAAATCTAAATCTTTAAAGGTGTCAATAGCCTCAATAGAAGGAAAATATTTACCATGATCTGTAATAGCTACAAAATCTAAACCTATTCTTCTACAAGAACTTGCCACATAGGAAGGAGATTCTAATCCATCAGAATAATAAGTATGAATATGCAAATCACCTTTATAGGGTATTCTCATTAAAAGATCATCATTCACCGAATATATTGAAAAAGAAAAATTTTTATTGCCTATATCTATATAGATCACATGTTCTTGTTCCTCTTCAAAGAAACCCTCTATATAAAGCTTATTCCTATCACGCTTTACTTCAAGCCTCTTATATTCTTGTCTACTATTATAACTAACAGGAGAATGGAAAACTTTAACTTCAACTTCGGGTATTTTCCAATAGGAAAATTTAGGTTCTAAAGTTATAATCGATTTTGTATTTGCTCCTACTACCTTTGGATAAATTTTAAAATAATTATCAAGACTTATCATTTCATATACTCCTTTCTAACAATTTCACCACTTACTTTTAATCATTATCTTTTAAGGTAATAAAAAACAAAAATTCCTTGGTCAGACTCTTAATTTTTTCCACCAATATATAGATAAAATAAACAATACTTATAACATTAGAATAAAGAGTACTACTACTAAAATAATTTCTTAACCCTGAACTTAGAAACCATAAACCAGGAATTAAAATAAAAAGAGAATATAAAAGACTGTAAACCTTAAAAATTGACAGAACATTCTTTTCAGCATTAATTACTCTTAACCTTAACCAAGGAATAAAAAACATTAAAAAGCCAGAAAATAAAAGAGCAAGAGAAAAGATATATCCTTCCTTGGATATCAAAAAAATTATTGAGCTGATCTTTCCATCCCCATCTTTTAGATTTAGCAAGATAAAAACAATATATGGCATTATCGACATTAATGACATTTTGAAAGACTTAGGATATGAGAAAAAATGAATACCCAAAAATATATAAAGAGCAATAATAAACCACTGGGTATACCATCCAAGATTCGTCTCACTTAGAGAAAAGCCATAAAAGATTATAGTACTCTCAATAAGCATTAACAAATAATTAGAAATAGCAGTGCATAAATTATATTCTTTATACTTTAAGAACTCAAGATGAACCGGCATGTAAACTATACCACCAATAAAAGATGCCAAAAACAAAATAATGAATAAAACAGAAAGCTCTTCTTCCTTGTCCCCATAATTTATATAAAAATAAATACTTGTGAATAAAAATAAGATAGAAAAAAGAACCATAAAGGCTATAAACGTCCTATTAATAAAAGCCTCTCTTTTCTTATTTTCCTTTATAGACATTTTTAATCCCAAAAATTAATCTGAGAAAGGTATCCTCAATATAGGATCAAGAATCTTAGGAAAAGGTAAATGAGGTTCTGTTTGGTACCAAAAGGCAGTAGAGGAATAATCATCATATCTATTATTGTTATGTCCCTTTTCTATAGTTACCTTTATAGACTTCTCAAAATAAATAGGATCCTCTATATGGAACCTATAAAGAGTAATATATCCCTTCCAATTATTCTCACCTGGTAATATCAAACCATGGTAAGGAGCAGAATATTTTTGAGTAGGACACCATGCCATATTAAAATAATCTTCAGTACCTGTGCCATGTAATGACGGTGGCCATTTTTCACCATCAATGAATATCATATCATCTCCCTCTCCATACCAATTGAATAAATCCACTTCTCTCCTATTATGTATAAACAAAAAGCATCCCACATAATGCCCTTTACCTTCTGCCTCTAATATTACATAATTACTCTCACCAGTCCTATTTTCACCCCCAAATTGAAAAACATCATTCATGATAAAACCTGAGCTTATACCAAATGCAGATTCCGGTCCTGAAATTATCTCCTTTACTATATCTTCTTCACTTTTACCCTTCGCAATCTCCCTTCTCCATTGGGAATGAAAATATAATGTATTCTCTGGAAACTCTGGCCACAATTCATAATCAATATAATAATATACAGTTAAATCTTGAGAAAAATTCTGATTTTCTATAGAAATAACAGCTCTCTTTTTAAAGGGCATAGGAAACCATAAGTTAAATCCTTTACCATTTTCTGGACTCATCTGTATTGGTAAAGAAACAAAATTCTCAGTCTTACAATGACCACCTCCAAAAAAGTCTCCTATAGGAACCTCAACACTCGGATTTTCCTCCTCATCCCACCACATTCTTAAAATCCCTAATCTCAGAAAATGTTTCTCATTGGATCTAAAAGTCATCCATATATGAACTATTGCCCCGGGACCTTCTATATCTGCTAAAACCTTACTTTCTCCTGCCTTTATTTGTATAAAATCTTTATTCCCCCCACTTTTATCATAACTTGATATTCTCTTTCTCTTTATGTTCCTCTGAAACATCAGAGATCTTAAAGATGTATATGCATATTCCATATTCATCCTCCTGAATTTTCAAAATTTATTAACATAGTTTACCATATAGATAAAGGAGGATAGAAGATTAAATAATGATTAGAGAATCAGGCAATTCGTACTAACCTATAATCGGCACCACCCCTCCCTGGAAATTTTTAAAATAATTACAAGGCAGAAAATAAAGCTCACTGTTAAAGACAAGCAAAATTAAACTCACTTATAATATTCTTTTCATACGCAACCCCACAAGTTTCAATTATTTACCCAAAAATAGAAAAACAGTATCTGTAACTATAACAATTCAAGCTATTTCAATAAATGATATAAGTGTAGCAGATGAAGATAGTCCTTTTAATAAAATATTTCCTCACGAGTCTTTGAAAAAGTAAATTGATATTAAGTAAATAACAAATTGGGATCTCTCAATTTTCTGTCACTTCCCATACAAAACTTTCATTTAATTTCATCATTGATTATTAGCTTAAGAAAAATATACTTGTTTTTAAAGAACTTTTTAAAATAAAAAAAGAGAAGAATATAAACAAAAGCTTATTGTTAAAGATAAATCACAACTTCAGCTATATTTTCTTTTCTCCAAATTTGTTTAAAAAAAGGTTAAAGAAGGCTTATGAAAAAGATTATTAATCTTTTCTTAGTCTTTTTTCTTTTTACCCTTTCAATATCTGGTTTAACATCTAAATATGAATCCGAAGTTTCAATAAGTGTTTGGCAAAAAAACATATAGGGGAAGTAGTGATGACTGGGCTAATTCTGTAAGGCAAACAAGTGATGGAGGATATATAGTTGCTGGAGTTACAACTTCTTTTGGAGCAAGAGGAAAAGATGTATACATCATAAAACTTGATGCAGAAGGAAATACAGGACCATATCCTTCTAAGTAATGAAAGATTAATAATATCAAGCTAAAAATATGATTATCATGATTCTTAAAAAGATCTATTTAAGAGCCAGAAAGCAAAGGCACATAAACTCCTTTTAAAGGACCTAAATGTGAATTTATGATGTTATATGACGAATTCTTACATTACTGAAGATTTCAGTCAATTTTAAATCACACCTGATTTTGAAAAAATTTTCTGAATATATGTCTCATCTTCTTGAAAGATTATGTTGTGTTTTTCAAAATCAACCTTTTCATAGTTGCCATCCCCAAATATCATTTTAATATCATCATAGGAAGATATGGATACGATAAAAGCATCAAGTATTAGAGTAATATCTCTCCCTTTTACTTTTTCATTTACCTTCTTTTCTATTTCTTTTATATAAGATGCACATAATTGAATTTTATATCATTAAAATTTCCTAAATTTCTAATACCTTTTGGATCAACAAAAATCATATTTTGTTTGTTTCCATTTTTAGCCCATATAATGAAATCAGGATAGAAGCCTGAGCTTATAAAAAATCCTATTCCTTTTCTTGATAGGTTTCTAAGTAAAAATATATCTGTGTTTCCAAGTAAATGTTTGTTTTTATTCAAAAAATTTTTAAAATCTTTAATGAATTTTGTCTCACCCCTATTTAATTTTACCGGAATTGCTTTTATTTCTTCTTTGTCTTTCTTCCAGATGACCAACGGGGTATATAGATGATTGTCAAGATGAACTATAAAAGAATTCCAATTTTTCCAATTTTCAGGAAATTTTCCACTATTAGGATCATATTCACTTAGCTGTTTTATAACTTCCTCTATATCTTCTGTTAATTTCATTGGAATTTTGATGATAACCTTATTATCTTCTGGAAACATAGTAGAATGCCATTTAGTTAATGGCTCAACTTCCAAATAATCCATAGTTTTTCTTTTTTCTTCTCTTCTGTAAAACTTCTGAATGTAATCTTTTAAAATCACCAAAATTAAATCGTGAATTATTTTTATTCTTTCAACTTACTTCTTTATACTGATATCTATGTTCATACCTATTGGGAATTTTCCTAAATTCTTGACTTTACATAAAAAAATTATATTAGTATTCTTACATAAAATTGAAATATTTTCAGAGGGATAAAATGAAAATATTAATGAAAATTATGATTATATTGTTTTTATGCTACTTTTTCTCTTCTTTCGAATAGGAACAATAATTTTAATAGCTAATTTCTTTAAGAGAGGCACACCAAAGGATGATAGAGTTTATTCTATTATAAAAAATTACCCTCATTTAACTTATAAAAGTGTGCAATTTAAGTCAAACAAAAGTCAAATTTTAAAGGGATATATCTACTGGAAGAAAGCTGATAAGGCAAGGAAAGGAATAATAGTAATTTCTCATGGATTTGATCAGTCTCATATTGATTATATAAACGAAATAAATTATTTTACAAATAGAGGATTTTATGTTATGGGATTTGATAATACTGGCTGTGGTGAAAGCGAAGGAGAATCTAAAATTGGCATTCCCCAAGCAGTTATTGATCTTGATTATGCATTAAAATTTATTGAAGAGAAAGATGATTTTAAAAATACTCCTATATTGCTTTTTGGGGTTAGCTGGGGTGGTTATGCTGTCTGCTCATTACTATCAAATCCACATAGGATCGCAGGTGTAGTTTCATGTGCTGGGTTCAATTCTCCGCATGAAATGATAAAAAGTTTTTTAATAGATTCTTATGGATTAGGAGGAAGAGTCATTTCCTTCTATACAAATTTATTTGACAGAATAAGATTTGGGAAACTTGCAAGCATAACCGCAATTGATGGAATAAAGAAAAGTACAATACCTATTTTGATTATGCATAGTAAAGATGATGACACTGTAAAATTAAAGGTTAGTATTTACGAAGCATGCAAAATTTTAAATAAACCAAATGTTACCTTAAAAATATATGATAATAAAGGACATATTGTTTATTTATCAGATAATGCTATAAGATACTATAAACAAAAAAATAAAGAATTTGAGGAATTAGCAAGAAAATATGGTGGCTATAAGAAAATACCTAAGGATGTGTTAGATAAATTTAAAAAAAGTATTGACCGCAAATTGCTAAATGAGATTGATCAAGATATAATGGACTATATAGTCAAATTTTTTGATAAAGCAATAGAATTAGCAAAAGCTATCTAATTTTTATTTCATTTTTAAATCATGTTAAACTAAAAATATGAGATTAGGAAATAAACCTATTCCAGAAAATATAATGGGGTTAATCCCAAAAGCTCAAAAGATTCTTGATGAGAATCCAAAGGTAATCTTTGCCTATCTTTTTGGAGGACTAGCAAGAGGAAGAATTACCCCTATTAGTGATGTGGATATAGCAGTATATCTAAAAGATTTTAAAAGTGAGGAGGACATTTTTGATATAAAATTAGAGCTTTTAACTTCTTTATCAGAAGTATTAAATACAGAAGAAATTGATTTAGTGGTATTAAATACTGCTCCTTTACCTTTAAAAGCAAGAATTATACAGAATAAACAAGTATTGGTAGATAAAGATCCAAATTTTAGATACTCTTTTGAATCTTTAACTTTAAGAAAGTATTTTGACTTCTCTATTAAAGAGAAGGCAATTCTTTATAGGAGATTTGGCATTGGTAGATAGAGAGCTGATTTTAAGAAAATTATCAGAAATTGAAGAGCATCTTCAAGAATTAGAAGAATTCAAAGATATATCCATTGAGAATTATGAGAAAGATTGGAAAATTCAAAGAATTGTAGAGAGAACTCTTCAAATTCTTATAGAAATTTGCATAGACATAGCTAATCATATAATTTCTGATGAAAAATGGAGGGTTCCTTCAAGCTATAGTGAAACCTTTAAAATTCTATATGAAAATAGAGTTATTGATAGTGCACTTTTCAAAAATTTGGAAAAAATGGCTAAATTCAGAAATATCATTGTTCACAACTATGATAAAATTTCTCCAGAAGTAATGGTTAATATTCTTAGGAAAGAATTAATTGATTTTTTAAAATTTAAGGATAGTATAATTCTTTGGCTATCTAATAAGTAATATATAGCAAGGCAAATGTATTCTACCGTGAGCCCTCTAAGCTACTTAAATCCTCAAAACAATCTAAACAAACCATTTTTCCTTCTTTTATTCTTATACTTCTTTCGCTTGCCATCTCCCCACATATCTCACATTTTATAGAAGGGTATATTCTCGCTCTCTTAGGAATAGGGTCCTTAGGAGGCTTAAAATCAAAAAGTTCTTCTAAAGATGATGTAAGAATATACCTTGTCCATTCATCTCTGTCTTCTCCTCTTTTTCCTCCTTTAAAAACTATTCTTACTCCCTCATTGGTATCCCTTCTAAGAAAGGTAAATGCTTGTTTTCCTTTATCCTTAAAGATAAGATTTCCTTTACCAAAAGTACATCCAAGTATGTATTGAATGGCATCCACTCCACAAGCATTATTCTCCGTTATACATACCACCTCTTCATCCTCTGAAAAAGTCAAATTAAGCTTTTTAATAGCAGCTTCTGCTGCCCTATATCCTATAGCAAGTCCAGGACATGAATGCCCATGAAAAGATACACATTCATCCCAAAGAAGATCGTTGAAAAAGATTTTTCTTCTTGGCCTTTTTATAGCATCAAGGTCATATACATAAGGCTTAATATCTAAAAGAGGACTTTTATCCAAGGCATCTAAACCTTTAACAACTAAATTATTCCCTTCGATTCTCACAAGATCCACAACACAAAAAGCAATTGGATTTGGCCTTGATGGAGATCTAGTAGCAAAAACTCCTTTTTCTTCAGGTCCCCATGGAGTTACTGTTTTTAATACATCTCTTCTTGCCCTATCACACCAGTACAGAACAATAATATGTCTCAAATCTTGAAGATTCTGAATTGCATCTATATATTCTGGAAATACCTCAATAATAGATTCTTCTACAGGATTTGCCCATCTTCCTTGAAAAGGACCCTTTTCTTTATACGGACTATGAATTATTCCGATAGGTTTTAATTCCGTAAGAATCCCTCCCTTTACTACATAGGTATCACTATAGGAATACCTCTTACCTTTTCTAAAATTACAGGTATTCCATAAACCTCTTTAATCACTTCCTCATTAATCGAATTTATATCTCCATAAGAAAATATGGTACCGTTTTTTAAAAATATGAATTTATCTGAAAATCTAAAAGCCAGATTTAAATCATGAAGCACTATAATAGCTAATATATCTTGGGTTTTAACATGCTCTTTCACTATACTGAGCACCTCTATCTGATTCTTTAAATCCAAATTATTTGTTGGTTCATCCAAGAGCAAAATCTTAGGTTCCTGAGCAAGAGCCCTCGCAATAATAACCTTTTGAAGCTCTCCTCCTGATATCTCATTAATATTTCTTAAGGCCAAATCTTCCAAATTTAATCTTTCTATTATATTCCTTACAACTTCCATATCTTTTTGACTTACATCCCATTTAATATAAGGGCGTCTTCCTAAAAGAATAGCATCAAATACTGTTAAGTTTGTATAATCATACTTTTGGGAAACATAACCTATAATCTTTGCAAGATCCTTTCTTTTTATACTGCTCAAATCCTTCTTGTCCAAATATATAGCCCCTTCTTTAGGCTTTAAAATTCTGTTTATACACTTTAAAAGGGTAGATTTTCCTGCCCCATTATTCCCTAAAATACATAAAATCTCTCCCTTTTCTACTTTAAAAGATATATTTTTAAGAACAGGTACGCTCTTATAACTAAACCCAATATTCTCAATCTCAAGAATCATCTTCTATACCTCTTAGAAAGAAGGTATAAAAAGAAAGGAGCACCAAGGAAAGAAGTAATAGCTCCAACAGGAAGAACAATTGGTGATATAATAGTTCTTGCCAGAGTGTCAGAAAGAAGAAGTAAGACCCCTCCAGAAATACCCGAAGCCGGAATTAAAAATCTATAATCATTTCCCACAAATCTTCTCATTATATGGGGAGAAATTAAGCCAATAAATCCAATAACTCCACAAGAAGCTGTCACTACAGCAGAGATAAAAGAGGAAATAAGCATACTAATAATTCTTTCCCTTTCCACATTTATACCTAAGCTCTTTGCCGTTTCCTCTCCACTTTCCAAAGTATTATAATCCCACCTTTTAAACATAAAATATATAAAGCTAAGAAATACAGAAATAGTCATTATAGTAAGCTCTCTCCAAGAGATTCTCCCTAAATCTCCAAAGGTCCAAAAAACCACAGTAGCTATTTTCACTTCATCGGCAAAATATTGCAAAATTGTAGTAAGAGCAGAGAAAAGAGATCCTAAAGCAACACCAGAAAGAACCATAGCCTCAGGAGTTACCCTATAGTTTATGGAGAGAATAATAATAACAAAAGTTGCTAACATAGAGCCCCAAAAGGCAAAGAGAGGAACAAGATAAGGTATATTTTTACTTATCATAGTTATGGCCAATGTAGCACCAAAAGCTGCCCCTTGAGATATTCCTAAGGTAAAAGGAGAGGCTAAGGGATTTCTCAATATATTTTGGGAAATACATCCTGCTAAAGAAAGACCTATTCCAGCTACAACAGCCCCAATAATCCTTGGTATCCTTATATCCCAAATTATAATTCTTAACCTTTCATCTCCTCTTCCCAAAATAGTCCTTATCACATCCTTAAGAGAGATACTATAGGACCCCGCATTAAGGGCATAAAAGGAAATAAAAAGCATCCCAAAAGCTATAGAAAGAATTATCCATATCTTTCTATTTATGTATAACTTATATTCTTGAATTAAATCTTTTCTTTCCATACTTTACTCTTCCAGATTTACTTTTCTAAATCCGCCATATGCTTTTTCCATTTCTTTATAAATATTTCTTCCTCTTTCTCCAAAGAAGAGAGTATATATCTCATTTGCCTTTTCAACAGGATCTATATCTCTAAATTCCTTAGGATAAACTACCTTTGCAATATAATACATATCACAAAGAGCGGTATCAATATTGGTATTATAATTGTTATAGGGCAAGATACCATATATGTTTTGTTTCCTATATGCCTTTAAAGCTTTATAAAAATCAGGATTTTTACTAAAATCCTCTTTAACTAAATATAGATTTCCAAGGTCCACAAAAATAATATCAGGATCCCACAAAAGAAGTTTCTCCTTCTCAATAAAAATACTTCCCTTCTTACCAATAGAATCAGCCACATTCTTTATGTAAAGAGGAGTAAAAAGAGGAAAGAAACCTTGTGTACTCTCGATACCTCTTGCCCCCTTAAATCCTAAAGCTCCTACATAAACACTTGGCCTGTTTGTATCCCTAATATACTTTGTCCTTAATGTAAAACTTCTTTGGGTATTTTTTATAAAGGAGATAAGAGCTTTTACCCTTGGCTCTTTATCTAAAACCTTGCCTATAACCTCTAAAGATTTGAATAAATCCTCTTCAAAGGTCCCAAGAGTTCCATAACTTAATACTACCACAGGAATCTTTGTCCTACTCTGAAGTTTATCTGCTCCATCTTTATCTAAAAGCTGGATTGCAAAAATTACGTCAGGATTTACAGAGATGATCTTTTCAGGATCAGGAGATGTATCAGGTCCTCCTTGCCCTATTATTGGAAGTCTTTCAATAATATCACTAAAGGCCATATTATAACTACGTCCTATTGTGTATTTTTTATCTATATTCTCTACTCCCACAATACGGTTAAACTGGTCCACATAACTTACTAACCTCAAAGCTCCAGGTCCAATAGCAACTACTCTTTTTACAGGTTTATTTATTTCCACCTTTCTCCCTAAAAGATCTGTAATTTCTATCCTTGATTTACCTTGGGAAAAGGTAAAATCAAGAAGGAAAAATACTAATAAAATCAGTAAAGCAATATATTTCATAAAACATACTTTCTTCCTTGCCATCTTTACCTCCTCCATTTTAAGTAGCACTTTTTTAAAAAATTATAACACAAAAACAGACAATCTTAAACAAAAAGACCTACAAAAACTATAAGAAGTTAAGTTATAATTGATATAAAGATTAGGAAAGAGGGGGAAGATAATAGTGGAAAAGGTAAACGAGAGGGAGAAGGAATTTAGGTTTGGAGATTGGGGCCCAAAATATTTAATGAGAGGACCTAAATTAGAGTGGGGAATATTAAAAATAACTCCAGGAAAAGAATTAGGAGCTCATTACCACAAAGAAGTTGAAGAAATATTTTACGTATTGTCTGGAAAGGCAGAGATGATTGTAGATGAAAATAAATTTGAAATAACACAAGGAGATGCTGTAAGAGTTGAGGCAAATGAGGAACACAACATTATCAATCCTTCAGAAGATTTTCTTGCGGTATTTATAAAGGTACCATATATCCCAGAAGATAAATATACAAAATAATAACGGAGAATTATTATGTCCATCAAAAAAGGAGAAAATATTGAAGGAATTTACAAATACAAAAAGGAGAAAGAAGTAAAACTTCCCTTATTCATATCAAAAGTTCCCGCAGGATTTCCCTCACCAGCAGAAGACTATATAGAAAAATATTTAGACCTCAATGAACTCCTCATAAAACATCCATCTGCCACCTTTTTTGTCAAAGTCTCTGGAAACTCTATGATAAATGCAGGAATTTACGATGGAGATATTTTAATTGTAGATAGAGCTTTAGAACCACAAAATAACGATATAGTTATTGCAGTAATAGATGGAGAGCTTACTGTAAAAAGATTGATTATAAAAAATAAAAAGATATATCTTTACCCTGAAAACTCCAACTATAAACCTATAGAAGTGGGAAGTGAAGAAAGTAATTTTATAATTTGGGGTGTTGCTACCTACGTTATTCATAAATTATGAAACACAAAAATGTATTCTTCATTGTAGATTGTGATTCCTTTTATGCCTCCTGTGAAAGAATATTTAACCCAAAAACTTGGGGAAAACCTGTAGTAGTACTTTCTAATAATGATGGATGTGTGATCTCCAGATCTCAAGAGGCAAAAGATATTGGTATTGAAATGGGAGTTCCTGTTTTCAAATGCGAAGATCTAATAAAAAAGTATGATGTACAAGTTTTCTCAGCCAATTTCACCCTATATGGAGATATCTCAAGAAGAGTAATGAATACTTTATCATTATTTTCGCCAGACATAGAAATATACTCAATAGATGAAGCATTTTTAATGTTTCCATATGAAGAAAACAAAGATTACACATCCATAGGAAAAGAAATAAGAAAAACCATATTAAAATGGATAGGAATACCTGTTAGCATAGGAATAGGTCCCACAAAGGTCTTAGCCAAAATAGCCCTCAAAATTGCTAAAAAAGATAAGAATGAAAAGGTATTTAATTTCCTGGATATAAAAGATCCAGATGAGATATTAAAAAATTTTCCTGTAGAAGACATATGGGGAATTGGTAAAAGGTATGCAGAATTTTTAAAAAGTAAAGGAATAGACACTGCCTATAAACTAAAAAATCTTCCTGATAGTTTCATTAGAAAATTCCTTACTATAATAGGATTAAGACTTGTATGGGAATTAAGAGGTATATCTTGTATACCCTTTGAAGATATGCCACCTCCTAGAAAATCAATTATTACATCCAGATCCTTTGGAAGCGATATTGAAAATATTGAAGATCTCGAGACCGCCATATCAAACTTTATTACTATATCCTCAGAAAAACTTAGAAAACAAAAAGCTCTTGCCAATTACATCCAAATATTCCTCCTTTCAAACCCCTTCAAAGATACCCCTCAATATTTCAATGAGATTACTATACCTTTAGAAAGACCTACAGCAAACACTATGGAATTGATTAGCTATGCCCTTTTAGGATTAAGAAAAATATACAAAGAGGGGATAAAGTATAAAAAAGCAGGAGTTATACTAATGGGACTTACTCAGGAAAAAGAAATTCAATTAAACTTTTTCTATACTCCATACCCCAAAAGCAAAGATGAAGAACTTATGAAGGCATTAGACGAGATAAACCAAAAATACGGAAGAAACACAATCTTTCCTGCCATAAATGGTATTCCTTCTGAAAATCAAAAATGGAGGATGAGGCAGAGAAGAAAATCAAGAAGATTTACCACATCTTGGAATGAGCTCCCCATTGTCAAAGCGTAAAAGGTTTAAGTAATCTCAGAAATGTGATACAGATCACTTTCAAAAAATCATTTTTTGATTTAATATAATGTATATAAAGAGTTATGATTTATAAATCACCCTCTAAATAAGTTTTATAAATCATCAACTCTTTAATACTTCAATATGAGGGGGGTAAGATGAAAAAATGCATCCTTTTATTCCTCTTAATCTTTTCCATTATATTTCTTTCTTCTACAAATGCTGCTCCAATAACACCAAAGTATGGAGTATTATTTGCAAGAGATGGTCAGACTATAAGCTATAACTTTACATTCCCAGATATCCCAGTCGTCTTAACTTCTGCTCAGATAAATGGGAGAGCGTTATCAAGCTGTGCGGTAGATGTGGAAAAAGATAAGTTTAAAATATCTCTAAGGGATGATGCAGGAAATAGAGTATCCTCTGCATGGGTTCAGTGGATTGCATTCCTACCTAATCCATCCCTTAAAATGGTAGGTGGAATAATAGTTGCAAGCCATGGTCAGAGAATTTCTTTCAATCTTCCCACATATCCAGTTATTGTTACAAATGCACAGATAGGAGGTAACGCATTAATTTCTGGGGCAATGAATAATTCTACTACTGGATTCGACCTTTACCTTGTTGATAGCAATGGAAATCCTGTCCAAAATGCGTGGGTACTTTGGGGAGCTATTGTTCCTGATGAAAAGCTTAATGGATTTAAAGGAGAAGTAAAATTACTCGGAAATGGTGTAAATATCAGCTTCTCACCTCCTTTCCCACAGGATCCTGCATATATACTATCCGCACAACCTGGTGTAATTGCTGGTGCTGTAAATAACAGAAAGGATGGCTTTTTACTTTCCCTTATAAAACATGATGGAACACCTGCCCAAAGCGTTTGGGTACAATGGCTTGGATTTGCTGGAATACCTACTACAACACCTCAAGTTACTATCCCCCCTCAGGTAAGTTATACAGAAATTGGAAGTGGATATGGAGCAGATATTTCCTCTGGTACATATAAATACACCATTGATAATGGATATTTGAAGGCATGGGTCTATGCTTATGCAAAACTGCCTGCAAGTGATGTTACTTCTTATTTAAGAGTACTTACTTACAGAAAAATTCAAATTAATGCTCCTGATAACAATTTTTACAATTGCAATCTAAATATGACAGTAGATGTTAAGGGATTAATTGCAAAAATTGATTATGCAATTCCTTTAGGTGCAAGTGACACTCAGTATTTAGGGAAAGTTGGTGTAGGAATAGTGGAATAGCCAGATCCATATAATTTCCAAAATAAACCTGGATATTCTGCAATAGTATGGCAAAAAGCCTCCCAGGATTGGTTAGAGAATTTACAATCCACAGTTTATACCACATATGGAGGCTTAGTGGGATATTTTGTACCAGGTTATGATGCCTTAGTAACTCTTTTACAAGTAGCTAATCAATCTATTGATGCAGCAGAATGTGTAAACGGAACATACAGATTAGATTTTAGAAATATACGTTTAAAAGGAACCACTACTTACTGTATATATGCATACATAGAAGGAAAGGCAAGAGCAGTTTGTTTAGGTGCTGCAGAATCTGCTTGCGAAGTAGATTTTTATCACCATGCTCCATATATTGCAGAATCTAAAAATAATGATCCTCTTGGAGGAAGAGGAGTAAAAATATTGAACTATAATATTACTTTTAAATCACAGTAAAGAGAGAGTATATCCTTTTATCTTTCAAGAATAACTAGGATGAATTTTAATAAAAAAGGAGGTAAAAATATGAAAAATAGATTTAATTTCCTTCATATTTTCCTAATTACCATAATTCTCCTAACTATTTCTATTGGAAAAAATTTTTCAGAATTAACCTTTGCTGGAATAACCTATCCTTATCAAGCTGGAATTTTATGTCATGATGGAGATTATGTAAGATTTTACTGTGATGCAAATAAAAATAACTATTTCTCTTATATGACCTCAAAGTCAAAATCCTGTTATATTGAGTTCTACACCTATAATGAACAAACAAAACAAGCAAAAGGAGAGGGCAGTGTCGTAAAGTTAATTGCTAATCAATATATCCCATCAACAAACTTGAATAGCTGTAATTTCAAAATCTTCTATATCCCCTCCAAATATTATGGAAAAATAATTGAGATCCATTTTGTAGAAAATAGATCTGTAGGTGGAGTAAATTGTCCAGAAAATGATCTGATTATAAAACTACCCCATATGGCAGAAGTAAGAAGATGGCGAAAAGTAGAATCTCCTCCTTGGTGCGACTTAGATATCTTTGGATTATATTCGGAAAATGATTGGAAGAACTATGCTAATAGTGTGGCAGATATAAGATTGAAACAAGGTATAGAAAGCATCTTTGGTTATAATGGAATATTCCAATCTATAAAGAATATAAAACCAAATGAAGTTTATACCAATGTAGCCTTAAACAGTATTCTTTCTGGAATAGCAGATGCCTATCTCCCATCCTCTTTTTTAGATCTTATAAATGATTGGATAATTGATAATACAATAGAACTTGCAAGTGTTATCTATGAAATTCAAAAAACCGCTTTAGGAGAGTTAGGAGCAGCTTATGGAGATGTTTTAAGTGCTGGTTTCATGGCAGTAGAATACGTACAATGGACCAAAAGCATATTATGGGAAAAAGTACCATTATCTATACAAAATGCTCAAGAAGCAAAATCTACTATTGAAAATTACCAAAACATAGCCAATTCATTATATTCTACCTCCTACTCCCAATATCAAGCCTTAGTAAATTTAATAAATCAAGAAAAAACTGCAAGACTACAAGGAAATAAATTATCATTGTTAAATGCTCTACAAGGACAAAAAAGCATCTATTATAAAGCTGGCTTTAGAAACAATCCCAAATTCCTAAACGATAATATAAGTGATAGTGAAGGCTTACCTTTGATCCACATTGCCCTCAAAGCCTATAGAATAGCCCAAAGAGAATCAAGCAGAACTGATATACCAAAGGAGTATAAAAATGCTTGGAAAGAAATAAAATTACTTTCCAAAAAATTAACCAACACATACTTTGATCTTTTCATATTGACCGATTGGGTGTTAAAAACAGAAAAGGAAAAATACCTACTTAAAAATTTTTAATAAGAAGGAGGATAAAATGAAAAAGTTCAAATTTATTTTATCCTTAATTCTCATAATTTTTTTAAACATAGGCTTTTCAATTGCCCAAGAGGAAATAGAAGAATTTATAGAAGAGGAAGTTGAAGGCTTAGAACTAATCCAAAATGGTAATTTTAACGAACTTATACCATGGGAAATAATATTAATAAATATAAAAGAGACTAACTACTATGAAGCACAAATATATGTTGACTACTTTATGTGGGTAAGAAAAAATTCAGAAGCTGATGGAGGATTTGTAGGAATTAAACAATCCTTAGGAAACTTCGATTTAAGAGATAAAAAAAGTTTAAAATTATCCTTTGATATATTAATTTCCTTTCAAGAATTAGATTCTGATGGATGGGCAGGAGGAGAATATCCAGCTCAAGTTATACTAAAATTTGAAAACGAAAACAATGAGGAATATGTATATAAAAAATGTTTTATACTGAAAGGAAGCACAATAAATTATCCAGAAAATAATGTAACAGAAATAGAAAGTGGAGATTTTTATCACTTTGAGGCAGATTTAATAGAAGAAGATATCTATAATAATATAGTATCTCATCCATATCTAAAAGAGATTATTATTGGTGGAAGTGGTTGGGACTTTGTAGGGGCAGTTGATAACGTATCATTAATCGTAAAGTAAAATTGTTAAAATATTTTAATTTGCCTTTTTTTCAAAATAAGTTATATTTAAATAGAAATAATTACAAACCACAAGGAGGTGGAGCTATGAAAAAAATATTAATATCAGTTTTATTAGCCTTAACTATCTTTACTTTAACTTATTCTCAACAAACTCCCAAAATAGATGGAAAGCTTTCTCCTAATGAATATAATAACTATATTAATCTTTCTAATGGTGATTTTAGGATGTTTTGGAAAATTGTAGGAGATGAAGTCTATATTTTAATGATTGGAAGAACAAAAGGCTATGTAGCTCTTGGAATAGCACCAACAGTAAAAGCTGGAAATGCAGATTATATAATAGGGTATGTGACTGACAAAGAAGTAAAAGTATTGGATTATTTTGCCCCTGAAAAACATGTAGCACATACATTAGATAAAAAACTTGGAGGAAAAAACAACATATTAGAATTTGCAGGCACGGAGGATAATGAATATACCTACATTGAATTCAAAAGAAAACTAATAACAGGAGATAAATACGATAAAGAATTTCCAAAATCTGGGAAATTACTTATCGTTTGGGCTTTAGGAAGCTCTGATGATCCAAGCTCTATGCACGCAAAAAGAGGTTATGGAGAGTTAAACTACTAAAATAAAAATACAAAAAGGGGGCTTTTTAGCCCCCCTTAACTATAATTCTTAACTACTGAGGATTAGCTCCTGTATTTCCATCTTTATCAAGCTTTAACACATAAAAATTATATGCACTTGGTCCAAAAGACGCTGTAGCACCTGCCACTATATAACCACCATCGGGTGTAGTCTTTATACACCTTGCTTCATCATTGGAAGGTCCCCCATATTTTTTATCCCATTCCTTTATACCATTACTATCAACCTTTACCACATATACATCTTTAAAGCTTTCCTGAGAAGTCTCTCCTGCCAAAATAAATCCCCCATCACCAGTTTTTACTATGGAATAAGCTTTATCATTGTTATTTCCTCCAATTTTTCTTTCCCAAGCTATATTCCCATTTTCTAATACTTCCAATAAATAGATATCATAGTCTCCTGATTCTTTTGAATCACTATATCCGCAAACAACATATTTTCCTGCCTCTACCTCTACTACATCAAAAGCTCTATCATCTCCTGATTTACCATAAATTAGATCCCATTCTTTTTCTCCATTTTCCCTTAATTTTAATACGTACACATTACCATTTCCATTTTCATTTACAAATCCAACAACGATAAAACCTCCATCGCTGGTAGGCTTAACACTATTTGCACACTCAGGTTGAGTACCTCCGTATGTTTTTGACCATGTTACGTCTCCTTGACTATTAAGCCTTAAAATATAAAAATCACTACCTCCAGCTCCAAAGGAAGTAGTATATCCCGCCAATATATACCCATCATTTAACTTAGCTATACTGTTTGCAACATCAGCATTAATTCCCCCAAAACTTTTTACCCAATCTGCATCTCCATCTTGTTTGAGTTTTAAAACATAAAAATCAGCATTTCCCTCTCCCATAGAATAGGTCTCCCCTACACCTATATATGATCCATCATCCAATTGTAAAATAGAGTAAATTATGTCATCAGCTGAACCACCATAAAATTTTTCCCATAATTTATTTCCATTTGCATCAAGCTTAAGAATATAAGCATCACTTCCTAAACCAGTAATAAAAGATTGACCTGCAACAATATACCCACCATCATTGGTAACATCTACAGAAAAGGCAAAATCATAGTAATCACCACCAAATACTTTTTGCCAAACAATTGGTTTTACAGGTGAAACACACCCAGAAATAAACAAAAGAAGTAGAAAAAGGAGTAAAAATCTTTTATTCTTCATAAAAACTCCCTCCTTACCATTATAAATAAAAAGGAGTAAAAGAGAAGAAGTGTAAAAAAAGTGTTATAAAGTGATTTCACTAAATTGTATAAATTTACTTCTCTTTTAACTACAAAAAATAGTATAACAAGAAAGAAAAAATTTCAATACTTACTCTTTTTCTTCTTTTATCAGCATCGCACCTGCTTGTTCAAATCCTTCTATTATCTTTTCATAATCGTCAGCTAAAATAGTACCATTTTCCAATGTTATATCAATATTAATATTTACATTCTTAAAAATTTTACCCAAACAATTCAAATACCTTAAAATATCAGATAGATTTCCCTTTGTAGAGGTCTCAAAGTTTAAATGAACCTTACATGGACCTTTACCCATAAAGATGAGATCTTTATTTTTAGAAACAATAAAGAACCCTTCTCTGCTAAGGAGCCCATCTTAGAAAATTTAAGATTTACCTCTAAGAAAGAAGAATTTTTAAAAAAATTTGGAAATCCTGTTAATACAAAAAGAGAGTATTGGGAAACCTATGAAGATTACATAGAATACCTTTATTATCCATGGGGTACAGTATGGTTTGCTCCTTCCCCAAAGAATAATGATTTAGCAAGGTACATATTCTGTGTAGAGATTACTAAAAGAGGATTAAAAGGACCAAGAGGAATTCAAGTGGGAGATAGTTATAAAAAAGTACTAAATAGCTTTAGATATAACCCAGAAAAAATAAAAGATAAAGAGTATCTTTATTACTTTTCAAAAATTGAAAATGGCATATTATACGAAAAATTCGGAATTATAAATTATAAAGATAAAGAGATAGATAGTATCTTCTACCAAGATTCACTATATTGTAATGTTGAATTTAAAATATCAAAAGGGCACTTGGTAGGGACATAGGTACCACTTTTAAGGAAGTCAGAAAACATCTTGATAAAAAGCCCTGCAGCTCTTAATAAGTCTTCTAAAAGTATAACAGGAGTCTTACCATTCATACCTATACCAAATCTTGGTCTAAAGAAGTTCCAAGTATCCTACCATCTTTTTGATTATTCTTTTCAAATGCAATTCTCACAAGTTCTCTTGCTTTTTCAGGTGAATCTCTGTCCCTTCATCCTTGGATATAGTTGGGAGATCTGAAAAAGAGAACCTTAACTTTCATAATTATACCAAGGATGATGAAGACAGGGGTTTATCTTTACTCACTTCTTTATACTGGCACCTTGTCCATACCTATTTGGTAACATTCTCGATTTCTCTGGGGGTGTTCGAAAAATTACAAAATTCAATAAATTTTCATAAGAAAATTGCTTAAGTTTTTATCAATTATTTTAAAAAAAGGCAATATAACAAATTGAAAAAAAAATAAGGTTAAGGGCATAAAGAGCAAATACCGCTAAAGCTCTCTTTAAGGCTAAATCCTCCCTTATAAGCGCAAACTTTGACCCCAGTTTAAGTTTTATGTTACCAAAAACCCCCTCTATTAAATATCTCATTTCCTTTCCCTATCTCTCCCCCCAACCTTGGATTCTTTCCTCAATGGATGTTTTATCCCAACCCTCCAAGTCTCTTTCATCTTAACTGCCAACTAACACCCAAGCCCCCTCACCCTCTCCAATATGTCTACAGCATTAAATCCCTTGTTTCCAATAAAAGGTAACCCCAAAAGTTTATCAACCCTACTAAGAAGTCTACGCAACATCTCAACCTCAGAAGCATATGCGAAATCTACCTCACAACTTAAAGGAATTATCCTTTTCTTCTCATCTATCCCAACTAACAAAACAGCTCTGACATGTGAGGCAACTTCTTTTGCAGCTGTCCCACGAAGCCATCCTAAAACATACTTCTCTCTATAACCAAATCCAGTCCCATCTACCACTAAACCTTTCCATCTTTTTCCATCTCTTCGAAAAAATATCTCCCCAACCTTCTCAATTAACTCTTGTAAAACTTCCTTCGGAAGTTTTTGAACCCTATAATGATAGGTGCTTAAAGCTGGAACAGAATACCCTTCAAGAGAGACATATTCTAAAATCTCTCTATAGGAAAATTTATGCAAAGTTTGAAATAGCCAGAGGGAAATAATAAATACATCATCATAGGACTTAGGTCTGCCTATCTTTTTGGAGGTTAAAATTGGGTTTTCCTTCAAAATGTCTTTTACTAATTGAAGCATTTTACAAAAAGAATACTTTGATCTTCTCATTTCCTTTCACCCATTCTTAAATTCATTATTTAATTTTAAATTTTATCATAATTTGATTTGGAACTATTGTGTTTTAGAACACCCCCTCGATTTCTCTTGACAATTTTTATGAAAACTTGTATTTTAACAAAAGGATTACCTTTATGGAAGAAAAAGAGATAATAACTGTTAAGCAAGCCGCAGAATATTTACAAATGGATGAACACACCATCTATAAACTTGTTCGCACAGGACTTGTCCCTTCTCTAAAGTCGCTGGCCAGTGGCGGTTTAAAAAAGATGTGATTGATAATTGGATGAGTGAAAAATCTTTAGAAAGGGTTTTACAAAATATTAGATCTTCTACTGGTAAATAAGTGAGGTGAATTATGGACAGTCTTCAAAAATTCCAGAATTTACTCAAAAAGCTTTTCCAGTTTGAAGCCTCCGACCTAGATTTCGGTATCTACCGGATCCTAAATTACAGACGAGATAAAATCGAAAAATTCATTGAAGAAGATCTAAAAGAGAAGGTTGAAAATGCCTTCAAGAAACATAAAGGTGAAAGATTAACCGAAATAGATCAGAGATACGAAAAGAAAAAACAGGAAGTTATTCAGTTTTTTGGACCACATGCCTTCACTTCTACCGGTGAGCTTAAAGAAGAGTTTAAAAATACCCCTCTGGGCAGAGATTTTCTTTCCCTGAAAGTGCAAAAGGAAGAGGCAAAAACTATTGACGAAATCAAATTACAGGTCTTCAATGATCTATATAATTTCTTCTCTCGATATTACGAAGAAGGCGATTTCGTTCCCAATTACCGCTACTCCATAAAAGGACATAAATATGCTATTCCTTATAACGGAGAAGAAGTAAAACTTTATTGGGCAAATTCAGACCAGTACTACACAAAAACAGGTCTTCTTTTCCGTGATTACACATTCAAAACTAATGATTACAAAATCATTTTCCGTATTATCTCAGCCAAAGAAGAACTTGCTTCAAACAAAGCCACAAAAGAAAGATTTTTTATCCTTGATGATGAAAACCCAATAACAGTTGAGAATAAAACATTAATCATCCGTTTCCAGTATAGAGAACTTACAGAAAAAGAGGTAAAACACTACGATGTAGAAGGTGGAAGTAATCTTGCTAAACAAGAGAAAATTAACCAGAAATGCTATGAAGAGATTCTGAAAGAAATAAAAGATATCGCACTAAAAGATCTTTTAACGCAAGTTAAAAATGAAAAGCCACTCCTTCTTTATCAATTAAACAGATTTACAGCCAAAAACACAAAAGATTACTTCATCCACAAAAACCTCAAAAAGTTTCTTTCAGAGCAACTTGATTATTTCATCAAGGCAGAAGTTTTTGATATTGAGACACTTGAGAAGGAAAAATTCTTAGACAAACATATCACAAGAGCAAAGGTAGTAAGAGAAATCGGAGAAGATATTATTGATTTTTTATCTCAAATTGAGGATTTTCAGAAAAGATTATGGGAAAAGAAAAAGTTTGTTTTAAAAACTGAATATGTAATTACTACTGATAGAGTTCCAGAAGAGTTTTATGATGAGATTTGGGAAAATGAAAAGCAAAAAGAGGAGTGGAAGAATCTTGGCTTTGAACTTCCAAACTCAAAACAAGAGCTAAAATATAAGAAACTTCCTGTTGATACAAAATATTTTAGTCTTGAATTCAAAGAAAGATTTCTTGAAAAACTCACTGAGAATGCAAATTTAGAAGACCTTTTAGATGGCTTGCTAATCAAAAGTGAAAACTGGCAAGCATTGAATTTGCTTCTGGAGAAATATAAAGAAAAAATTCAGACAATATATATTGATCCACCTTATAACACAGGAAGTGATGAATTTCTTTATAGAGATAGATACCAGCATTCATCTTGGCTTACAATGATGGAAAATAGATTGAGTTTGGCAAGAGAGTTAATGAGAGAAGATGGTGTTATTTTCATAAGTATTGGAGATACATTAAAATCTCAAATTAGAATAAATTCAACATCTCATTTGCAATTTCTTTGTAACTATCTTTTTGATGAGAACAATTTTATAGCAGTTTTTGTTAGAAAAAGTGGGATCGCGCCAAGACAAGATATAAAACATATAGCTAACTCTCATGATTATGTTTTATGCTACGCAAAGAATATAGAAAGGGCAAATATAAACCGCAAGCCAGCCGATGTATCCAGATTGAAATACCAAGATGAATATATAAACGAAAGAGGGAAATTTGATTTAAATCAATTAGATAGAGGAAGTATTCAATATTCTGAAAGTTTAGATTATCCAATAATCATTGAACCCGGCCAAATTATTGAAATTTTTGATGGTAATTCATTTCAAAGAATACCCTCACCTGAGAGAATAGAAGTATGGCCCGGTGGTGATCCAAAAGATAAAAGATGGATTTTTAGATGGTCACAAGAAAAAGTAAAGTATGGGATTGAGAACGGTTTTATCGTGTTTAGAAAAAACAAAAATGGAAAGTGGAAGGTCTATTATAAGGAATATGAATTAGTTGACAATGAAAATAAACCAAGAGAGAGAACCAATCCATATGATACATTAATCTTGGACTTTCCAAATGAAACTGGAACATCCGAAATTGAAAATCTATTTGGCAAAAGAGTTTTTGAATATCCTAAACCATCTAACTTGATAAAACATTTGTTAGAGATAGGCTCTGATCGTAATTCGACGATTTGTGACTTCTTTGCCGGCTCAGGAACTACTGCTCATGCAGTAATGAAACTTAATAAAGAAGATGGTGGTAAAAGAAAATTTATCCTTGTAGAAATGGCAAATTATTTTGATACGGTTATTATTCCAAGAATTAAAAAAGTCGCTTACAGTTTCAATTGGAAGGATGGAATGCCACAAGATACAGATGGAATAGGTGGCTTCTTCAAATACCAGATCTTAGAACAATACGAAGACACACTTGATAATATTGAACTAAAAGAAAATCAAAAAGCAATGGAGCTTTTCAAAGATGATTATCTTCTAAAATACTTTCTTGACTTTGAAACAAGAGAAAATCCCAGCCTTCTCAATATTGACAGCCTTAAAAGCCCTTTCTCCTACAAACTAAAAGTCAATCTCGAGGAAGTTGGCGAACCACAGGAAGTGGTAGTGGATATACCAGAAACATTTAATTATCTTTTAGGATTAAATGTCAAAAAGATAAAAGCAAGAAATAATGGCAGGAAGTATCTTTTCATTCTTGGAGAAAAACAAGGAAAAGATTTTGCTATCGTATGGAGAGAATATGATGATAGATGGAGTGATAAAGATTATAAGAAAGATAAAGAGTTTATTATTAATGAACTTAAACCTTGGGCACCGCATGTTGTCTATGTTAATGAACAAAACATCTTAACCCCAAAACTTGGTGAGCAAATAGTGGAAATCAGATATATTGAGCCAGAATTTAAAAAATTAATGGGGTAAAGGCTATGAATGTAGAAAAATATCTTGTTTTGAATAAATACTTGCTTTCCCTTTTTGGAGTAAGTGAGTTTAGGGATTTACAGCAGAGGTTAAAGGATGTACCTGTTGGAATTGATAATGATGGAAGAAGCCATTTTGTAAATGTTTTGCGATCATCTTTCAATATTTCCGACAAACTTAACGAAGATGCTCTTATTAGATACGATAGCAACATCCAATCCTATGTAAGAAAAATAAACTACAAGCGTGAACCTGTCTCTTTAAAATACTTTCAGTATCTGGCTGTGCTTTTCACAGAGATTATTTTGGATGCTCTCAAGAATAAAAAACAGGAGTTTTTTTACGATCTCAACCAGTTTCTTAAAGGATATGAAGACGAGAAAGTGAAAGAACTTATAGATGAGATTACCGAAAACGATCTTAAGAAGCTTGCCTTCTGGATGGCAACAGGTTCAGGTAAGACCCTTATTGCACATATAAACTACTATCAGTTTTTTCATTACAAATTATTCTCTCCTGATAACATTATTTTTATTACACCAAACGAAGGGCTTTCAAAACAGCACTTTGATGAATTAGAAAAAAGCGGAATACCAGCAAGACTATATTCTGATAGTTTAAATGGCGGACTTAAATATGAAAATGAGGTTTTAGTGATAGAGATTACAAAAATTGTTGAAGAGAAAAGGGGTGGTGGTGTTACACTACCAGTTGATGTATTTGAAGGTAGAAATCTTGTTTTTGTAGATGAAGGGCATAAAGGCAGAAAATCAGAAGAACAAAAATGGGCAAAGTTAAGAGATAAACTTACAGAAAATGGCTTTGTTTTTGAATACAGTGCAACCTTCGGACAGATTCTAAGCGAAAAACAGTCAGAGACACTTAGAGATTATGCAAAATCTATTGTTTTTGATTATTCCTATAAATACTTCTATCTTGATGGATATGGAAAAGACTTCTCAATTCTAAATGTAAAACCGACAAAAATTTCCGATCAAGAATTCCAGGAAGCAATGTTTATAGCTAACCTCTTATCCTTTTACGAACAACTTCTGGTATATGACGAGAACAAACCTTTAGCCAAAGAGTATAACATTGAAAAGCCTCTTTGGATTTTTGTTGGTACTACAGTTACTGGAAAGGAAGAGGAATCAGATGTTATTCAGATTGTTGAGTTTATAAACAGGGTTATCAAAGAGGAGGAATGGGTTAAAAAGTGGGTAAAAGATATTCTAAATGGCAATACAAATCTAAGAGATGAAGACAATAAAGATATATTTAGTATCAAATTTGGTTATCTTAGAGAAAGAGGAGTGGATTTTGATGACCTATACCGAAAGGTTTTTGGTGGTAGGGGGAGATTGCATATATACGAGTTGAAAAACGCTGAAGGAGAGCTGGGGCTAAAGGTTTCTGAGAATGAATATTTTGGAGTTATAAATATTGGTGAGGTCTCTGGGTTTAAGAAGCAATTAGAGAAAAAGGGAATTCCGGTAGAACAGGATGCTGTGTCAAGCTCTCTTTTTGATGATATTAAAAAGGAAAACTCAAAGATAAATCTACTCATCGGTGCCAAGAAATTCATTGAAGGGTGGGATACCTGGCGTGTTTCATCAATGGGGCTTTTAAATATTGGCACAGGACAGGGTCCACAGATTATTCAACTATTTGGAAGAGGCGTGAGGCTCAAAGGTAAAGGAATGTCGCTTAAGAGAAGTGAAGAGAATACCTCAATTCGCTATTTAGAGACGCTCAATATCTACGCTATTAAAGCTGACTATCTAAACAGATTTTTAGAGGCGATAAGAAAGGAAGAAGTAGAATTTGAGACAATTGAAATACCAGTAAAGCTTCAGCATGAGGACAAGTGGGAAAGCCTTTATACCCTTTCCAAACCAAAAGATAAAAAATTTGAAGAAGAAGAAATTCTAAGACTTGAAATTGATAATAAAATTTTCTTCACGGTTGACCTTTTGCCAAGGATCTCTGTATACCTATCAGAAGGGAGAAGAGATGAAGGAATTAAAATAGAACAGGTAAAGAAAAAGATCGATGAATTAAGATTCCCGGAGGATATCACAGAGCTTCTTGATTGGGAAAGAATATGGCAGGAGGTTTGCGAGTTTAAGATTGCAAAAGGCTACTGGAACTTGGTTCTGGATAGAAATGTACTAAAAAGCTTGCTTTTATCGGAAAGATATAAAATTATGGCGCTTCCCGAACTTCTGGAGGTCAAAAACGGAGATGATTTGCAACGACTGGAGGACATTGCACTTCTCGTCATTAAGAAATATCTGGACTTATTCTATAGGAAATATGCTAAACGCTTTGAGACGGAAAACCTAAGTTTCAATAAAGTTAGTAAACAATTATTACTATTTCCCATCGAAGAAACTAACATACAGTATGGATATACAGTTCAGGTAGATAAGAGGAGAATGGACCTAATCACTAATATAAAGAATCTAGCAAAAGATTTAGAAAAACTACTGAGGGATGATGATGAAACCCTGCCACGAATCTGTTTTGATAATCATCTCTATGTACCGATATTACTCCAAAGTGAGAAAATAGACAAGATTTCTCCAATGGGTTTGGTGGAAAGTGAGTATAAATTTGTTCTGAGTTTAAGGAAATATTTGAGAGACAATAAAGATAAATTTAAAAATGTTGAGGTATATCTTTTGAGGAATTACCCATTTTCTGGTGTAGGTTTTCAACTTCAATGGTCAAGATTCTATCCTGATTTCATCATGTGGGTGAAAAAAGATGAAAGACAAACCATTGTGTTTATAGACCCAAAGGGATTAGAACATACAAAGGGGCTCGATGATGAAAAGATACAATTTAAAAATGAGATTGAGAGATTAGCACTAAAACAAAAACCTGATAATGTGGCTTTAAAATCCTTTATTATCTCCGCAACTCCATACAAGAAATTGATAGAAGGAATGGTATCTCCACCTTCAAAAAATGATTACATAAATCAGCATGTTCTGTTTCTAGAAGATACAGATTGGCCCGAAAAACTATTTTTGCTCATCTTAAATCAAACAAACACTGATTAGATAAGGTAAGGGATAAGTTCTGATGATAGGGATAAATTCCAATCTTTTGAAGACTTGGGAAAAACTTGTGAGAAAAAGATTAATCGATACTTTAATCTAGGGGGATAAACTATGAGAGACTACTCAAAATTGGAAACAGAAAAAATATATAGAAAGATGGAAGAAATTACTCACGAGGACTATCTAGAATTTATCAAAGATAAGAGATGGAAATCCGGGAGCATCAAACTTATAGAGAGTTAAAGGATGGAAGTTTGGGGCTTTAGCCCTACTCCTTGATTACTTGAAAGGAGCCTTACCCCTTGCCATTTTTATAACACTGGGTATGGTAGAAAATAAATATATAATAGTTATCTCGGCCCTTGCGGGAGTGTTTGGACATGCTTTTTCACCTATGTTAAGATTTAAAAGGGGAAAAGCTGTAGCAGTATCCTTTGGAGCATGGTACGTACTTACTAAATGGGAAGCATCTACTATTCTTGGGATTACCTTTACTATATTCACAATGATAAAACTAAGAGGAACCACCGTAGGAGAGGATGCATTAAGAGTAATAATAGTATATATAGTGCTTATTCCATACATTATTTATAAATTGATTTTAGGAGAAATGCATTTACTACTTTTTTATATAGGAAATTTTTCCGTCATATGGTATAAACATTGGAAAGATCTTAAAGAATATCTATCAAAATTTTTTAATTATTCTTAAGCTCCAATTCTAATTTTACTTTAAAAATATGAGAAAAATTTTCTATAAGTTCTTTAATTTCTTGAGGGGTGGAATTAGGCTCCGGTTTAACAACACAGTAAAAGAGGTTATTTTTTTTATTTAACGCTATATGTCCAAACCTTTCCGGAGGAATGGTTTTCTCTATAAGTTTTTTAATTTTCCATACATCTTCTTTATCCTTAAAATACGCAATAAAATTAGAATTTCCAATCTTTAAATTTTCTTTAGATAGCTCCTTTTTCTCTTTTATATTTATTCCAAACCCATAAAAGAATTTCCTTACAATATGAACATCCCTCGATATTTTAAAATTCAGAAAAAGAATTATATAAAGCCTATCCCCTCCTCTAAAAAGAAATAGGCATCCATAATAAACTTTGTCTTGGCAAAAGAGTAAGGGTTATTTCTACCTTATTAATATATTTATTTTGTAATACATATTGCGCCTTAAAACCAACAGTTCCACCAAGGTATATATAATCTTTATCCTTCGGTTGAAAAGCTTCCTCAAATCTTCTTATATAATTGATAATAAGAAGTCCATTTAATCTTCGACCTTTATAAAACTAGAGTGCAACCACACCTGAAAAAGCAAAGAATATCATTAACAGACTCTGATTCATAGAAACAGATCCTCCCTCTATTCTATATAGTCTTTATAAAGGGAATATAATGCATCAATACCCTTAAGTGAACATTTCATTAGAGGAATCTCCTTTATTTCTATAGATTTAAATTCACTTTTAATTTCCTCTCTAAGAAGCTTTTCCCTCACAAGGTCAACCTCACAACCAAGAATTTTTTCAAGTTCATCCCACAACTCAAAAAATTTAAGCCCAATTGGTCTCTCAATTTCAATAAGAATATCTACATCGTTCGTTTCTTTTTGCTCACCCCTTGTATAAGAACCAAATACTCCAAGTATAACCACACCGTATTTTTCCCTTATCTCCTCTTTGTGTTCCCTGAGAATCTTTTTAATCTCCTCTAAGCTCTTCATTCCTCCTCTTTCTCTACAGGTGGGATCTGAGAAAGGTGGGAGAGAACGCTAAGAATCCAGTTTATACCAGACAGCCAATTACCTGAAGATAATCCAATTGTATTTGCCTCAATATAATCCCAAATCATAGGTAAAGCTTGCCTTGAATAAGTATGGGCTATAGTATCTCTATTATTTTCCCATACTGTTAATACTGAAGAATAATCTACTAATCTTCCTAAAGACAGCCCTAAATAACTCACCACTGCCTTCGCATACTCTTCATCATATCCTTCCTCAATCATCTTTTTATATGCCTTTCTTACCCTCTCCGTAAAAGTAATCAATGCCAGCTTTTGGCGAGAGTTAAAAAGGTCGCCCCACTTCTTAAAACCATACCCCCTGCCAGCAACTGTATTCGGATCTTTTGTATTCATCTCCTCATCTGGTACAGGATCTATACCCCATTCTTCCATTAATTTACTTCTTTTTTCTTCCAAATATTTTTCTGCCTCTTTAAAAATTTCCATATCCTTTTCTGTTGCCAATCTATATGTCTTTCCTTCACCTTTCCCACTATATAAGACTACTGCTATCATTCTCTGGCCAGATTTTCCATTTTGAAATAGCTTTCTTGTGGTATCATCATCTATGGTAGATCCACATATAGGGCATACTACTATAGCCCTTGAGACAGTGCCTTTTTCAGGATCAAAATTAGGAGGCATCTTTTCATATCCATCGCCAACAATCTTAAACTTAACCTCTTTTCCCTCTACATAGGGATATAGAGAGATCTTTTTATTATCCTTTTTGGCAAGCCAAAATTGCCTTACAAGGGGGATTTCTGCCCCACAACTTGGATTTTGACATAGTATAGTTCTTGCCCAAATATATCCAACAGGAATTTTTCCATCTTCATCCTTGGGGTAAAATCTTTCTATCTCCTTTTTTGCCTCATTAAGTACCCATTCTCCCCATTTTTTTACGTCTTCAACAAGAGGATTTATCTCTATCTCCTCTTCCAAAAGCCCATTATTTCTTTTTACTTTCTTTCTTCCATACTTTTGGGGATACTCCAAGGTGCATTTTAATATTAAAGTTGCCACAGGATTATATTCACTGGCATATACTTCGCATCCAATCCTATAAGCTTCTAAGGGGATAGATCCTCCTCCTGAGAAGGGATCAAGAACCTTTGGTGGAACCCCATTATTTGCAGAAAGTATTTCCTCTCTTGTCCTTTTTATATAATGTCTATTAAGAGAATTTTCCCATTTAGAAAAATTTATGATAAATTGCCTTATTTCCGCCTCTTTTACTGGATCATTAGGATATGGGATTAATGCAGAATAAGATGTAACACGTGAGCTTGCTAAGGGACGCCTTGCCCACCAAATATGTAAAGTTGATATATGCCCTTGTCTAATATTTTTTTCCTTGGAGGACTCTTCACTTACCTCTTTAACAGGGAATGTTACCTCAATAAATCTTTTATCTTCCTTCATTATCCATATTCCTCCCTCAATTATTTATTCTTATTCCCTTCTCTTTCCATTCCTCAGGACTTACTATATATCTAACCACTTCTATTTTCTCCTCAGGCTTTATAGTGGCCGAAGGATTTTTGATAATATAAAGCTCAGGTGATTTTCCACAATTCACTACCACATAAAGATAATATTTATCCCCAAATCTTTTTGCCATGTACCATTCATTTGGTGTAAGGGCTACCGATCCCTCATCAACTCTTGCCTTTACTTCAATATATCTTACTTCATTCTCTCCTCGTGATTTGATATCATATCCTAAATTTTCCTTTGAGACATCCTCGGGAATCCTTCCCTCTTTTCTCTCAAAATCCATGGCTACTTTCATCCCTATTCTCTCTATCTCTTCATCGCTTACCATCTCATCTTTACTTTTTCCAGAGATTACACGTATGACCGTAAGAATTCTGGGCTTAGTATAGGATAAAGATGTCTCTTGCTCAATTTCCTTTTCTAAATTTTTCCTTGCTTCTTGATATTTTTTCTTTTGTTCTTCCTTATTACTAATGACAATATCAACCTTTTCTCCCTTTGCTTTTCTATCTTCATATTCTATGATTTCATTATCAAGCTCTGTGATAAGATCATTTAAAGATTTAAGTCCATATTTTCTTTTTATTTCTGCTTGTCTTTCTCTCTCCTTTAAAAGCTCCTCTTTATATTTTTCTATGAGATTTAGGGAAAAATTTATTATTTTCTTTTCATCAAAATTTATATTTTCATCAACTTTTTCAAAAGGAGTAAGTTCCCATACTATCTTAGGATTCACCTCTCTTATTTCTCTCCCATCATCATATAAAGCAAAAATTCTTTTACCAGCAATACCTTTTGCATCCCTTACTTCTCCCTCTACAAAGTATATAATTCCATTATATCTTCCATCTGGATCTAAAAAAGTAGCTCCTTTCCTTAATTCCTTTTCTCCCTGTTTCATCACCCAAGAGAGGACAGCTTCAAAAAGAGGATGACCAAAGGAAACAAACTCAGCATTCTCTCTTGATGCTATCTTTTTATCAAAGGTTATCTTACTATAACTTGTCGAAATTGTTCCGTATGCATTCTTAAAATTATCATCATTATTAAACCTTCTCAACTCATAAGGCACAGAATCTACTGATAAAATGCCCTCTTTCTTTATTGATAGTTTTCCCCCCACTTTTTCAAAGGCATGTTTGAAAAATCCCTCCACATATTCTGGCACAAGTCTTTGTTCTTCAGCAAGCTCAGTCATCTCCTTTATTGCTGTAAAATCAATATTTCTTACAGCAAGAGATTCAGCAAGCACCTCTTCCTTTATCCTTTTAAGCTCTTCATCATTTCCTATAATCTCTATCTCTTTATATATATCATCTATGCTCTTAATCTTAACTACAGCATCAATAACCAACTGATAAAGATTCTTTCCAGCAAAGATATCACCAATCACATCATATACCCTATCACTCCCTAATTTACTCTTTATTTCCTCCAATTTATCTAATAGCTTACCTAATATCCTACCTTCTATGGTACCCTCAGCTACCATATTAAATATATATACATCCCTATTTTGACCAAATCGGTGAATTCTACCCATCCTTTGTTCCAGTCGAATGGGAGTCCAAGGGATATCATAGTTGATCATTATATTACAAAATTGTAGGTTAATACCTTCACCTGCTGCTTCTGTTGCTATCATTATTTGGGTTTCATTCCTAAATATTTTTTCCTGCTCTATTCTATCCTCAAGTTTCATCCCACCATGTATAAAATTTACCTTATAACCCCATTCTGATATTTTCTTCACCAAATATTCCAAAGTGTCTTTTGCTTCAGTGAATATTAATATTTTTTCTGGACCACCTGTCTCTTTTATCTTATTAAATCCTTCTTCAATAGCTTTTTTAAGCTCGCTAAGCTTTACCTCCTCGCCTCTTTCGTATATTTCCTTCGCCATATTCATTAATTTTTCAACAATTCTTATCTCTTCCCTTAACTCTTCCTTTGTCCTTGAAAAGGTTAATGTCTCCCATTTCTTTTCTTCTTCCCATCTATTTTCCTCTTCCATATCATCAATCTCTTCTATACTTTCTATATCTAAAGAGGGTTTTTCTTGAATATCTCCATCATTTAATAATTCCTCTAATCTCCTTTTTCTTCTTTCTAAGGATCTATACAAAGCATAAGCACTTGATGCCATCCTCCTTTGAAGTACTAAAAGGGCAAATCCCACATTTCTTTTATTATCATTAACCTTTTGTTTGTTATATTCCTCTCTTACATATCTTACAAGCTCATTATAAAGTTCCTTTTCCTTATCTGAAAGTGGAAACTTAACTGTTATGGAATACCTATTAGTAAATATGGGTTTATTATTAAAATCTCTTAAATGTTCTTTTAACCTTCTCACAAAAAGTGGATTATCATTGTTCCTCAAAGATTCTTCTAAAATTTCTTTACTGGAAAAATATCCTGGTCTAAGTAGATCTAAGAATAATCTAAAATTTTCAGGATCTCCCTTATGAGGTGTTGCACTCAAAAAGAGCAAATGAGGAGATATTTTTGATAATACCTCACCTAACCTATATCTTTTGGTTTTCTTAGTTTTATCATTATATCTATATGCAGCCATCTTATGGGCTTCGTCTACAATTATAAGGTCCCATGTGGAATATCTCAAAGCTGATAAGATTTCATCTTGTTTTGCAAAATCAATAGATGTAATAACCTGATTCTTCCTGTTAAAAGGATTATCTCCATATGTAGAATCAAAGATTGATCTATCTATCACCTCAAATGTTTCGTCAAATTTTTCTTTCATCTCTCTTCTCCACTGATCCATTAAATGTCCGGGTACTACTATCAATATTCTATTTATTATTCTTCTAAGCTTTAATTCCTTTATCACTAAACCAGCCATAATAGTTTTTCCAGCACCAGGGTCATCAGCAATAAGAAATCTTATCCTTGGTTGTTTTAAAATATTTCTATATACTGCATCAAGCTGGAAGGGAAGGGGCTCAATCTTTGAAACATTTACAGCTAAGAAAGGCTCAAAAAGATCTGCATATTTAAATCTTATAGCTTGAAGATTCAATTTAACAAACTCAGGATCTCCAAGAAAATCCCAAATATTAGAAATTTTATTTATCCTTTCTAAATCTGATTTGTTAATTATACTATCAACAGCAAAATTTGATTTTATTCCTCTACCTAAAATACGAATCCTCTCTTCAAAATCTTCCACATCTGTGACTTCCACAGGCTCATTCCAATATTTTCCTTCTATTATATCCCCCTTTTTTATCTCCTCCATAGATTAAAAATCCCTTATTTTTAATTTTTTTTTGTTTTATTATAATATATTTAGTAAAAACTTAAAGGATCTATCAATATTACCTTAAAAATGAAAAAAATATACTTTCTCCTATTACTTTTCATAGGGATTTTAATTATCTTTACATGGATCTTTACCCATAAAGATGAGATCTTTATTTTTAGAAACAATAAGGAACCCTTCTTTGCTAAGGAGCCAATCTTAGAAAATTTAATGTTTACCTCTAAGAAAGAAGAACTTTTAAAAAAATTTGGAAATCCTGTTAATACAAAAAGAGAGTATTGGGAAACCTATGAAGATTACATAGAATACCTTTATTATCCATGGGGTACAGTATGGTTTGCTCCTTCCCCAAAGAATAATGATTTAGCAAGGTACATATTCTGTGTAGAGATTACTAAAAGAGGATTAAAAGGACCAAGAGGAATTCAAGTGGGAGATAGTTATAAAAAAGTACTAAATAGCTTTAGATATAACCCAGAAAAAATAAAAGATAAAGAGTATCTTTATTATTTTTCAAAAATTGAAAATGGCATATTATATGAAAAATTCGGAATTATAAATTATAAAGATAAAGAGATAGATAGTATCTTCTATCAAGACTCACTATATTGTAATGTCGAATTTAAAATATCAAAAGGTAAAGTTATAAAAATTAAGGCCTATCTTCATGAATTTTGATAACCTATGTTTAAAATTACTCATGTGATCCCCATCACTTACTTTATTTTTGAAAATGATTTAAAATATTAATAGTTAAAAGATGAGGGGGGGTCAAAACCTCAGTCCGAAACATTACATTGATTCTTCCTCAACTTTTAACAAGCAACAATTAAGGAGGAAAAAATGAAAAAAGTATTTCTTATTATCACTCTACTATGGCTCATTCTCTCAATTAGTGTTGTAAGTGCTCAAAACTTTAATGTTCCACAAATTCCTCAAAATATTTCCAAAATATCAGTAAAACTAACCACTCCAGTAGTACTTGATGCCAAAAGCTCCAAAATTATCATCATTAAGAAACCACCTATTACTTTCAAACCCTTTGATTATACCTTCTTTAAGATTCAAAAAAGTCAGATAATCACTCTATCAAATGGAAAAAAAATTACCAGTGAGGATTTTTTAAAAGAGATCAATGAGATCGAAAAAACATTAAACTCCTATGGATACTCTTTGAGAGATCCAGAAGAAGAAATTTTAATACAACGCATAGTAATACCAAAACAAAATTTTGAAATCCAAAGAAAAATATTTAAAGAAATGATCCCATATACTCCAGAAACAAAAGAAGAACCACCAAAGGAATTTAAAAATTTAAATTGGGAAAGAATTTGGGAACTCCCATTAGGGAATGAAGACTTTAATGTAAAAGTAGGGACTGGGCTAAAACTTATAGGAGAAGAGAAGAAAGTAAATTCAAACGCCTTTGCATATGCCACAGTTGGACTTTTAGGTAAAAGTGCAGAATTAATTAAGGTGGAAACTGATATTGGTGCAGGAGAAAACAATACATCACAAAAGGGTTATACAAGAGTCTATATACTGGGAGAAAAAAAGATTGAAGAATCCTTTAAGACAAATGTAAAATATAGGGATAAATCTGAATATAATGTAGATTGGAGCTTTCCAATAACCTGTCCAGTAGGTCCTTTTAATGTATCTGGATCCTTTGGACTAAGAGGCAAAATAGGTGTAGAATTAGGAGCGGTATTAGATCCTCTATATTGTAATGGTTTTATTTCTCCCTATGTAGATACCAGTGCTTATGCAGAGATAGGACTAAATTATAAAGTAGCAAGTGCAGGTGTAGGCGGAGAATTAACCTTACTAAAAGATAAACTTAATATAAATGGTAATTTAAACTTAGTATTACAAAATCCAGTTTATAACTCCTATTTCCAAATCTCTGCAAAAGGTGAAAATGAACTAAATGCCTTATCTGGAAATTTATATTTCTTTGTTCAAATAGATTACCTTGTAGGCAAAAAGAAGTTTAAAGCAGAGATCTATGAATGGGACGGATTTAAATACTCTACAAAACTTTTTGAATATAATTCAAAAGAACCAGCATATAAAGACAAAGAATTATGGTTATCCATAAAAGAGATTAGAGGATTAACTCCCTATAGTGCAAGAAATGAAGATTTAAAAATAAAATCTAATTCTTTCCGTGTAATAATAGATGTAGGAGCCCAAACATATAGTAAAGAATTCATAGATTTAGATAAAAATGGGATTTTATCTTCCAGAGACTCTATATGGAACATAAAAATACCTTTAAGTAGTCAAAACCCTCAAATACCTATAAAGATTACTGTCCAACAAATTTATTCCTTAGGAGAATTAAAAAATTTAACTGCCACTTTAGATCTTTCCAAGGATCAAAGAAAAGAGATTGATCTCTTTGTAGATATAAATAGTAACACTTTTACAGGTACTATAAATGGTAAGATCGACGAGGAAAAAATAGCTATAGGTGATACTAATTATTGGGGAGAAAGATATCATCAGCTTAGATTCATTCTCTCATCAAGCTTAAAGTTTCAGCCTGCTCCAGCAAAATAAAAATTTAAAATTTCTAAGGGGGGAGTTATTCCCCCCTCGAAAACTTTTAATTCTTTTTTAATCATCCATTTTTAATCCTTAATTAAACCTTAATTTTAATTTAAACCTCATACCCTAAAGTATATAAAGGGTTAGGAATCATAAAAAATTAAGAAAGGAGGAAATTGAAAGGAATGAAAAAAATCTTAGTATGTCTCTTATTAATCCTAATAACCTTTAGTTTTGCCACCGCACAAACCCCCAAAGGAAAAATAGAAATAGAATTTTGGCACTCTTTTAGTGGAGCTCTTGGAGACAAATTAATAACCCTTGTAAATAAATTTAATTCAAGTCAAGATAAGTACTACATAAATGCTATTTACAAAGGATCATATCAAGAATCAATGTCAGCAGCGATAGCTGCTTTTAGAGCTGGAAAGGCTCCCCACATTGTTCAAATTTTCGAAGTCGGTACAGCAACAATGATAGCAGCAAAAAATGCAATCTATCCAGTACATCAACTATTTAAAGATGTGGGTCTTAGCTTAAATAGCCATATATATCTTCCTGCAGTAAGATCCTATTACAGCTTTTCTACAGGACAAATGGCTGCTATGCCCTTTAATAGCTCCACAGCAGTATTATGGTATAACAAAGATGTGTTCCGTAAAGCTGGATTAAATCCTGAAAATCCCCCAAAAACATGGGAAGAGGTAAAGAAAACTGCATTACTAATAAAAAATAAAGGAGCATCTAAAATAGCTCTCACCACTTCATGGTTTTCTTGGACTCAACTGGAACAATTTGGAGCAATTCATAATATTCCTTTCGCAACTCGTGCCAATGGCTTTCTCGGTTTAGACGCACAATTATCCCTTAATCATCCTCTTTTTGTGAAACATATGCAAAATTTAGTAGATTGGCAAAGAGAAGGTATCTTTACATATGGAGGAAGAGATTCTCAACCAGACAGCCTTTTCATCTCAGGAGATGCAGCCATGTTTATAGGCTCCTCAGCCACATATGCCTCTATCAAAAGAGATGCGAAATTTGATTGGGGAATGACTTATCTTCCTTACTATGATGATTTTATAAAGAAACCGTGGAATTCTATAATTGGCGGTGCTGCACTCTGGGTTATGCGAAGACCAGACACAACTAAAGAACAATATAAAGGAGTAGCTGAATTTTTTAAATTTCTTGCCAAACCAGAAAATGATGCATGGTGGCACATAAACACTGGATATGTACCAGTAACTCTCGAAGGATATAAATATGCTAAATCTCAAGGATTTTATAAGAAAAATCCTTATATGGAGATACCAATCCTTCAACTTACAAGAACTAATCCCTCAGCGAATACAAGAGGTTTAAGATTAGGAAATTTACCTGCTATTAGAATAGTAATATATGAAGAAATGGAAAAAGCCTTTCAAAATCAGCAAAGTGTAAAGGAAGCAATAAACAATATATTGATACGTGGAAATAAAATCCTTAGAGAATTTGAAGCAATATATGGAAAATGAAATAAGTAAAGGGGAGGGTAAATCCTCCCCTTTATACTTTGATTTTATGAGGAGGAATTAAATGAAGTCACATCCTGTTTTTCGAAACAAGATCTTGCCCCTGATACTAATAACCCCCCAATTATTAATAACTATAATCTTTTTTATATGGCCTTCTCTTCAAGCACTCTATCTTGCCTTTGTAAGAACAGATCCTTTTGGACTTTCAATCAAATTTGTAGGTTTAGCAAACTTTGTAAATCTTTTTTCAGATAAATACTATATACAATCTATTACTACTACCATTCTCTTTTCCTTAATAGTTACACTGATCTCTATTCCTATCTCCCTACTTTTAGCAGTAATGGTAGAAAAACCAATATACTTTAAAAAAATATTTAGAACCTTATTAATATGGCCTTATTCCTTAGCCTCATCTGTAGCAGCAGTATTATGGATACTCCTTTTTCAACCTTCTATCGGATTAATAACAAAAATTTTAATTTATTTTGGAATTCAATGGAATTATATTTTAAATGGAACACAAGCCATTATTTTGATAACATTAGTAGCCACATGGAAACAGATAAGCTATAATTTTATCTTCTTTCTTTCTGGACTTCAATCTATTCCAAAATCAATGATAGAAGCAGCTGAAATTGATGGGGCAAACTCTAAACAGATATTTTGGAAATTGATATTTCCTCTTTTATCTCCTACTACCTTCTTTTTATTAATAATGAATTTAACATACGCATTTTTTGATACTTTTGGAATAATAGATGCTTTAACTAAGGGTGGTCCCGGAAAAGCAACTGAAACATTAACTTACAAAGTATACGTAGATGGAATAGTTAATTTCAACCTAAGCAGTTCTGCCACCCAATCCGTTGTTCTTCTAATACTAGTAAGTATTTTAACAGCCTTACAATTTCGTTATCTTGACAAAAGGGTTATTTATCAAGGTTAAATCTTTATTAAAAGGGGAAAAATACATTATGAAAAAGAAATCATATTTAAATCATATAAAAAGTTACTGGTTTGCTTATTTTATAATTATATTAAGTATTGTACTTTTAGCTTTTCCCGTATATGTAGCTTTTATTGCCTCAACCCACGATGCATCCACTATATCTCGAGGCCAGTTACCTCTAACTCCAGGAAAATATCTATTAGAAAACTACAATACTGCATGGAATATAGGAAAAGGAGAAAGAATTATCAGCATACCTGTTCGTAAAATGTTAATAAACTCACTAATTATGGCTTCTATTATAGCAATAGGGAAAATTGCTCTATCATTACTTTCCGCCTATGCAATAGAGTATTTTTATTTTCCATTCCGTAGTTTCATATTCTGGTTAATCTTCATTACCCTTATGTTACCTTTAGAAGTGCGTATTATACCTACTTATAAAGTTGTCTCTGATCTAAAACTAATTAACACCTTTACAGGATTAACTGTTCCTCTTATGGTATCTGCCACTGGCACACTTCTTTTTCGCCAAGGCTTAAGGAATATTCCAAAGGAACTTTTAGAAGCTGCTAAAATCGATGGTGCTGGTCCTTTAACTTGCCTTGTTTTCTTAGTTATACCTTTGATGCTTCCTACCATATTTTCTTTATTTGTTATACTCTTTATATATGGATGGAACCAATATTTATGGCCATTACTTATAACTACAGATATTAATTTTCAAACTATAGTCATGGGTATCGTAAAAATGATAGGAGGAGCAGATACTTCTGTAGACTGGAATATAGTCATGGCAAGTACTATGATATCTCTACTCATACCAGCACTTATTGTGATATTTATGCAAAAGTTACTTATAAGAGGACTAACTGAAACTGAAAAATAAGAGAGTTAATTAAAAACAAAATTTAGTTAGAATATTACCCTAATATTTAGTATAATTAAATACATGGAGATAGATGTATCTTTTGTAATACCTGTAAAGGATGAAGAAAGCACATTAAAAGAGCTATACAGGGGTATAGTTGAGAATACCACCCCCTTAAATCTATCTTTTGAAATTATCTTTATTGATGATGGAAGTACAGATAATTCTTACCAAGTTTTAAAAGAGCTCCATAAAGAGGATAACAGAATAAAAATAATAAAATTCAGAAGAAATTTTGGAAAAGCTTCTGCATTATCAGCTGGATTCCAAAAAGCAAAAGGTAATATCATTATTACCATGGATGCAGATCTTCAAGATGATCCAAGAGAAATCCCCAGATTTATTGAAAAGATAAAAGAAGGTTACGATTTAGTTTCAGGTTGGAAAAAGGAAAGAAAAGATCCTATTACAAAAACCTTACCATCAAAGATTTTTAATAAATTAGCAAGTCTTTTTTCTGGTGTTAATATACATGATTTTAACTGTGGATATAAAGCCTACAGAAGAGAGGTTATTGAAAATTTAGAAATTTATGGAGAACTATATAGATATATTCCTGCATTAGCGTATAGCAAAGGATTCAGTGTTACAGAGATTCCTGTAACCCACCATGAAAGAAAATATGGAAAATCAAAATATGGATGGGAAAGAATAATTAAAGGATTCTTAGATTTGATAACCGTCATATTCCTAACAAGATTCCTTAAAAGACCTATGCACTTTTTTGGGGGTACTGGAATATTGTTTTTCTTATTTGGCTTCTTAATAAACCTATATTTAGTAATATACAAATTTATAACAGGAGAAAAGATAGGTACACGACCCCTACTAACTCTTGGAGTATTATTAATGATCGTAGGTATACAATTTCTATCTATAGGACTTATAGGCGAGATGCTAAGTCATCTTACCCATGGAAGAAAAAAAGAATATCTAATTTTAGAGGAAGTAGGGTTTGAGTAGTATATATCTAAAAAAGCTTCTTCCTGAAATCCCAAGACTCTTAGGTCTTTTGGACAAGAATTTCCAAAGTCCAACTTTTGGTTGTTTTGATAGAAATTTCTGGCATTACAATATTACTGATTTTGCTTGTGCAAGATTTCAAGAAGCAGTATTAACATTAGCTCTTCTTTATAATTTAAATGACCCTGAAAACATCTACTTCCAAGACAACAAGATCCTATCTTTTATTAAAGGTGGAATAGACTTTTGGTGCAAAATACAAAAGAATGATGGATCTTTCGAGGAATGGTATCCTAATGAACATAGCTTTGTAGCTACAGCATTTTCTACCTATGCTATATCAGAAACTTTAATTATCTTAAAGGAGAAGTTAGATACTGATAAAGTAATAAAGCATTTAAAAAAGGCAGGTGAATTTCTATTATCCCATGAAGACTTTTCAGCCTCCAATCAAGTAGCAGGTAGTATTATATCCTTGTACAATATTTATCTATTAACATCGGATGAAAGATTTAAAAAAGGAGCATTAATAAAATTAAAAAAATTAGAAGAGATACAAAAGGAAGAAGGATGGTTTCCAGAATATCAAGGTCCAGATATAGGATATCTATCCTTAGCTATTGACTATCTTTCAAAATATCATGAGAAGACAATGAATGAAAAAGTACAACACATGATAACAAAGGCCATTAATTTCTTAGTTTACTTCTCCCATCCTGACCTTTCTTTTGGAGGTGAATATGCCTCCAGAAACACAAAATATATAATCCCATCTGGAATAGAATACTCAGCAAAATGGAATGATTCCGCAAGAAGAATCTTATATTCTTTGAGAAAAGCTCTACAAGAAGAAAAAGGCATTGGCCCCTTTAACTTAGATGATCGTTATCTTGCTTATATAGGCTATACTTATCTTCAAGCACACCAAAATTTCTATAATGGAGAATTAAAAAGTCCTATTTATGAAGAAAAATTTTCCCAATATTTTCCAGAAAGCGGTATATTTATAGAGAGTAATGAAAATTTCTATATTGTAGGAAATCTTAAAAAGCAAGGTGTCTTCAGGATAGATTTTAAAAAAACAAACTTTTCTCTAAAAGATAGTGGACCTATAGTATATACCAAAGGCAAAATTTATTCACCCTTTTTAAACCCAGGCTCCAAAATATACTCTCAAGATTGTTACATTACAGAAGGATACCTTTTAAAGATTCCCTTTAACAAAATGACACCTTTAAAAAACATACTGTTAAGATTATTCCAGATAACTTTTGGAAGGAATAAAAAAATAAGTTTTTTGATCAAAAATATATTAAGAGGAATGCTTATTTCCTATAAAAAAGGAGGACCTATTTTTCTTAAGAGAAAAATAAAGGTAATGGAAGATAAATTTGTCATTGAAGAAGAAATAAATTCCCCTTACATAATAGACAAGATAGGAATTGGAGTAGAAAATCCATACATATTCATACCCTCCTCAAGATATTTCCAGATACAAGATTTGAAAGATTCTTTTAGCTATCATATATTAGAAGTGAATAACAAATTTATTAAAATAAGAAGAGAGTATGATGGAGAAGGTAAAGAAAAACTTACTTATTAACATTTTAAAGTCAATAATTACTGTTCTTGTTTTTTACTTTATATTTAAGAAAATACCTACAAAGGAAATAGTAAAATCCCTTGTTTACATAAACATAAAACCTTTATTTTTAGCTGTAGTTTTTGGTTTTCTATTTACCTTCTTTAAGATAATCAAATGGCATCTACTCTTAAAAGACTTATCCAAAGAAAATTGTCTCTCAAAATCTGTAGAAAGCTATTTTATAGGTATGAGTATAGGGCTTATAACTCCAGGAAGAGTAGGAGAGATAGCAAGAGTTGGAAATATTGACAAAGAAAAAAGGGTAGAGGGTTTAAGCTTAGTCATACTTGATAAAGCCTTTGACCTTTTAGCAGTTTTAATCCTTGCATTAGCAGGTTTTTATATATTCTTTGGAAAATTTATTTCCTTTCTTTTAGGAATCTTTATTCTTTTCTCTCTCTTTGTGATTTTTTATCAAAGAACAATAAAAAACATAAATAACATATTTCCCTTCAACAAATTTCCAGATTTTATACAAGGATTTTTAAAAATAAAAAGGAAAACCCTTCTTATAAACTTTCTCCTTTCTCTATTATCCTACACTATCGTATTAGTAGAGGTATACTTTTTAGCAAACTCCTTTGAAAAATTTTCTTTTTTATCCACCTTTATTGGCTACCCTATAGTCATGCTTGTAAATCTCATCCCTATTACAATTGGGGGATTAGGTATTAGGGAAGGAACAGCAGTCTTTATTTTAGGAAGATTAGGTCTTTCTCAAGCAGCCTCCTTTAACAGTGCCTTTTTATTGTTCTTAATAAATACCGCACTTCCTGCTATTATAGGATTGGTAGAATTAAACAAAGATATAAAAAAAAGCAGTCTAATTCCTATAATTACTATCATAGGATTCATTCTAAGAGTTTATAAAATAACAGAAAGGAGTATTTGGCTTGATGAAGCTATAACTGCCCAAATATCCCAAACCGGAATTTTAGGCATTATTCTCAATAGATCACAAACAGGAATTCATCCCCCCTTATATTTTATACTTGTTTATTTTTGGACATGCATATTTGGTGATTCAGAATTAGCCTTAAGATCTCTTTCTATGATCTTTGGAGTTTTAAGTATTCCCCTTTTATATAAATTAGTTAAGAAACTCTATGATGAAACTACAGCCCTAATTTCTTCACTTATTTTTGCTCTATCCCCCTTTTTAATCTATTTTTCCCAAGAGGCAAGAATGTATCCATTATTTACTTTCTTAGCCCTTCTATCTCTAAACTATATATATGATTTAAGCAATAAAGAATTTAACAAGAAAAATCTTATCAAACTCCTAATAATAAACTCTCTTTTGCTTTATACTCACTTTTTCTCAAGTCTTCTAATAATAGCTGAAAACATTTATATGTTCATATGCCAAAGAAAAAATTTTAAGAATCTTAAAAATTGGATTATAATACAGTTTATAACATTACTCTTCTTTTCTCCATGGCTTTACGTAATCTTCACAAGAAATACTCCAGAAGTATATCAAGGGGCTCAAAAACTTTCCCTCTACACTATTAGTGTCTCCTTTTATCAAGCCTTTTTCGGGTTTGCAAGAAGTCTCCTTGAAAGACTAAACTTACACTACTTCTTATTTATAATATTTTGTGGGCTGATTATTTTGGGATTATTATCACCTTATGAAAACAAAAAAGGTTTTTTATTAAATATCTCGTACTTTTTTATACCTTTCATAACTTTAATTATAATCTCCTCTTTTGGAAAAAGTTTTTATAGTAGTAGATATCTTTCTCCTTTTATACCTGCTCTTTTTATCCTTATGGCAAGAGGAATTAAGAAATTTAGATATTATCCCATAATTACCATAATAATATTGTTTATCACTGGAACATATCTCTTTTTAAACATATCATATTATCAACGCATGAGCTACCTAAATCGTCCATGGAGAGAGGTGGTAAGGTATATCCATGAGAATTCTCAAGAAGAGCATATAGTATTAATTAGTGAGCCTTTTTACTATAGACCATTTGAATATTACAATAGAGGAAGGCTCCCATATATTCCTGTGAATCCAGATTTTTTCTCTCCTGAAAATATAGAACAAAAAATTAAGAATTATAAAAAGATTATTCTAATCTTATCCGATATAAATCCAAGAACTTTAAAAATAAAAGAATGGCTTGATAATAAATTTAAATACAAAAACAGGACAGATTTTTATAAAGTTGTAATATATTCATACGAAAGTTAGGAGGAAAAAGATGAGAAACGTAGGAATTATAGGAACTGGATATATTGGCCTTGTCACAGCATTAGGACTTGCAGAAGTAGGAAATAGAGTAATATGTTTAGATATAGATGAGGAGAAAATTAATCTTTTGAAGAAAGGCATATCTCCCATTCACGAAGAAGGAATAGAAGAACTTTTAAATAGAAATATAAAAGAAAAAAGAATTTTCTTTACTACAGACTTTCAAGAAACAATAGAAAAATCAGAAATTATCTTTATATGCGTGAATACTCCTTCAAAGGAAGATGGAGAGGTAGACCTATCTCAAGTAATATCTTCGGCAAAATCCATAAGTAAATTTCTAAAGAATAGAAAAATAATAGCTATAAAAAGCACAATTCCAATAGGAACATTATCCAAAATAAGAGAGATTTTTAGTAAAGAAGGTAAAAAAGAAGGAGATGAGTATGAATTAGCAATAGTACCTGAATTTCTGAGAGAAGGAAAAGCGGTTTATGACTTTTTCAATCCTTCGAGAATAGTTATCGGGGCAGAAAAGGATTATGTAATAAACTCTTTAAAAGATTTATTTTCTCCCTTTCAAGCTCCAATGGTAATAACTACTCCCATAACCGCAATCTTAATTAAATATGCCTCCAATGCCTTCCTTGCCATGAGAGTATCTTTCATCAATGAGATAGCCAATATATGTGAGAGATTCTCTGTAGATGTCTTTGAAGTTATAGAAGGAATGAAATACGATAAAAGAATAGGAGGAGAACATTTAAGCCCAGGAATTGGATTTGGAGGCCCTTGTCTTAGTAAAGATCTTATGGGACTCATTAAGATGGCAGAAAAAAGTGGATATGAACCTGATTTCTTAAGAGCTATCTTAGAAAAGAATGAACATCAAGTAAGACATATTGTATATAAAGTAAAAGAGCAACTTTCTGATCTTTTATATGATTATACCATTTCCATATGGGGACTTACATTTAAACCTAACACTAACGATGTGAGAAATTCTCTTGCTATAAAAATAATAAATTTATTAAAAAATGACGGAGCAAATATAAAAGCTTATGATCCTTACGGTATGGAAGAGGCAAAAAAAATCATAAAAGATGTGGAATATTGTAACGATATATATGAAGCCTCAAAAGATTCAGATTTAGTGCTTATTCTTACCGCATGGAATGAATTTAAAAAAGTAGATTTCTTAAAGTTAAAAAGACTTATGAAAAAGCCTATCATTATTGATGGCGTTAATATATTAGATCCTAAGGAAGCTAAAAACCATGGATTTATCTATAAAGGCGTAGGAAGAGAGTAAAAATTTCAAACTCTAAAGTTGAGAGAGAAGATCCATAAAGAATATAAAGATCTCTATGGGGTATATAATGTACAGTTTCGAAGATGTTGTAAAAAAAGTTATTCTAACACAAAAAGAGTTTGCTATATATGAAACACTGAAAATTGATGAAGATAATTTTCTTTCCTATATTTTCTTCTTCCCAAAAGAAAAGTTAATACTTAAAGAAACACAAAATATAAGAGAATTTTTTGAAAAATTAGAGAAAAAACTTCAAGAAGGCTTTTATCTTGCAGGATTTTTATCCTATGAACTTGGATATTTTTTAGATTATAAGGACAATGTAGAATATAATCTTGAATTTCCATTAGCCTTTTTTTATGTCTATGAAAGACCAATAATCTATAATCATAAAACCGGAGTTTTTGAAGAAGGAGTTGATTTAATAAATAACTTTTCCCCTATAAAACTTGATAAGAAAAACCCAAGGTTTAAATTAACTAATCTACGTCTTAATATTTCCAAGAAAGAATACGTGGAAAACATAAAGAAAATAAAGGACTATATCTTTTCCGGTGATACTTATCAGATTAACTACACAATAAAGTTAAAGTTTGACCTTACAGGTTCAATTCTGTGATTATACAATAAACTAAAACAAACCCAAAGTGTCTCCTATTGTGCTTTTATTAAAACAAATAATTTTTCTATAATATCCTTCTCACCAGAACTATTTTTTAGAAAAACTAGGGATATTGTTATTGTTAAACCCATGAAAGGAACAATTTCTCGAGGTAAAGATATCTATGAAGATAAAATTCAAGCCTATAAATTACAAAAAAGTATCAAAAACCGTGCAGAAAACATAATGATAGTTGACCTTTTAAGAAATGACTTGGGAAAGATTTCTTTATTGGGTGAAGTAAAAGCAAAAAAACTTCTTGAAATAGAAAAATATAAAACCTTATTTCAGATGACTTCTACAATAGAAGCAAGAATAAAACCAAATATCGATCTATACACACTGTTTCATTCCTTATTTCCTTCTGGTTCTGTAACTGGTGCACCTAAAATTAGAAGTATGCAAATAATAAAAGAACTGGAAACAGAACCAAGGTATGTTTATACGGGTTCTGTGGGATTTATAAAACCAAATTACGATGCAGTATTCAATGTGGCAATAAGAACTTTGTTGATAGACAAAAATGGAAAAGGTGAGTTAGGGATAGGAAGTGGAATAGTTGCAGATTCTGACCCTCAAAAAGAATATGCTGAATGCAAGCTTAAGTATAAGTTTTTAGTAACAAAACTTCCAAAGTTTAGATTAATTGAAACAATTTTGTATTGTGCTAACTTTAATAATGAGATTAAAAATTTTTATGACTTAAATCTAAATATCACAAAAGAGAATTTTGAACAAGGATATTTTCTCTTAACATATCATTTAGAAAGACTTAAGAATTCAGCTTTATATTTTGATTTCCAATTTGATGAAGACCAAATTTTAGATAAGTTATACAGGTTAAGAAAAAATCTAACAGAACAAGCATACAGAATAAGACTGTTACTTTCAAAAAACGGTGATATAGAAATACAAAAAATTGTATATGATATAAAAAACTTTTGTTTAAAAAATATGGAAAAGATTGTCCTCTCCAAATACCTGGTAGATAAAAACAATATTTTCTTGTATCATAAAACCACTAACCGTAGGCTTTATAATAGAGAATATAAAAAACACTCAGAAAAATTTTTTGATGTATTATTTGTTAACAAGAATGGTGAAGTTACAGAAACATCACGTGCAAATATCTTCATTAAAATAGGAAATCATTACTATACACCTCCAAAATCCTCAGGATTACTAAATGGTATATTTAAAAGGTTTTTGATAGAACAGAATAAAGAAAAAATTAAAGAGAAAAAGATAAATGTAGAAGAAGTTTTTAAAGCAGAAAAATTATTTATTACAAATGCTGTTTTTGGAATAAAAGAGGTAAAAATTTACAAAACCTAATTTAGATATACCTAAGGAAAAAAATATGGAGGATAAAGATATAAAAATAAGAGGACATCATCTAATCTGTTTATTACATTTTGAAGGTAAAGGATATTCTGAGGAATTTATTGAAAATATGAAGAAAATAAAAGAAAAATTAGAGGAAAACTCTTTATTTATATTAGTTGCGGAAAGGGATAGTATTTGTGATAAATGCCCATATTTAAAAAATGATAAGTGTTTAAGAGAAAGCTATCCTAAGGAGATAGAAACAAAAGATAAGGAAATTATAAATTATCTAAACTTGACCATAAGGGAAAAATACAATTTTCTCGACATAAAAAGATTGATTTTTAAAACACTAACAAGATCAAATTTTGAAAATTTTTGTAAAAATTGCTCTTGGTTTCCTTTATGTTCTCAAAAAAACTTGTTCAGATAATTTAAATATAGAGTGTAACCTAATTTTTTTTCTATTTTCAAGTATATTTCTTGCAAAAATTTAGAAATTATTATAATCTAAAACGTTAAGTTCCCAAGACATAAACTATATATTAAAAGAGATAGTTTTATTCAATATCATAGATCCTATAGAAAATTCAGTTACTCAATAAATAGCATTGTCTTTGGTTTGATACTTATAGTTTTACCTTTTGAAATATTCCTCTTATCCTTCTATCCACAAGTAACCCTTTTTATGTGTAAATCTACCAAGAAATTCCTTCCCATATTCAGGACATAAATATAGTAAAAAGTGAAAATAATATCTCTAAAAATATATAGTGTCTTAGATATGGAAGGAAAAATATCCTCCCTTAATTTTCCCCTTTTTACATTATTTCTATCTATTTTTGGCATTATGATTTCAAAATTTATTAAAGCTAAACCTATTCAACTTTGGATCATATTTATATTCCTCTTAATTTCAATCTCTTCCATATTTTTTATTCTTTTTCCTTCAAGATTTCCATATGATATTAAAACTTTCTCTGAATCTTATATGAACACCCAAATTGGAACCCGGCTTACTTTACCGATAATCATGGGTACAACTTTAGGCCTAATTCCTTAGTATCAATAACCCCCAAAATACAACATCAACTTCTCAGAAAATAAAATAACCTTATCAAATAATGAGGGTTTAGAAGGCATAACCCTTGCTATTCCTAAAAATTACATAATAAAAGAACTACCTCCAGGTATAACCTCAAGCGAAGATAACGATTACTATTATCTCACAATAACCAACCAATATCGAGAAAAAAAATTAAGTTTTCAGTTTTATTTTAAAAATAATAGATCTTTACTTTACCACCAAGATTAGATTATTATTGAATAAAAGAGTTAATAAAATAATAGTGTGGGAGGTCGTCTTTTATGATAAATCCTAAGTTGCCCTACATATGGTATGGGGGAGATTATAATCCTGAACAATGGGACAAGGAAGTATGGAAAGAAGATGTAAGACTTTTTAAATTAGCCCACATCAATATTGCTACAGTGAACGTCTTTTCTTGGGCTCTTTTACAACCCTCAGAAGATACCTATGATTTCTCAATGCTGGATGAGATCATCGATAATCTCTGGAAAAACGGAATCTACATCTGTCTTGCCACATCCACTGCCTCTCAGCCTCACTGGATGTCTGTAAAGTATCCAGAGATTCTTCCTGTAGATATAAATGGAGATAAGAGGGTACATGGAGGAAGAGTAAATTTTTGTCCCAACAGCAAAATATATAGATATTTTTCAGGAAAATTGGTAGAAAAATTAGCAGAAAGGTATGCCAATCATCCTGCCGTTTTAGTATGGCATATAGCTAATGAATATGGGACTTATTGTTATTGTGATAATTGTGCAAAAAGATTTAGAGATTGGCTAAAAAGAAAATATGGTACATTAGAAGAGTTAAACAAGAGATGGTATACTACTTTTTGGAGTCAAACAATTTATGATTGGAATGAGATAACAGCTCCCACATTAAGGAGCGTAATGTTTCAACACTGGTGGACAGGAAAGCTTTCAACTGTAGCTCAAGGCATGGTACTTGATTATTATAGATTTATGTCTGAAATTATCTTGGAATGCTATCTAAATGAATACAATATAATAAAAAAGTACAATCCTAATATACCTATAACCACAAATCTTATGGGTACTTTTAAACCCCTCAACTATTTTGAATGGGCAAAGCATATGGATGTAGTTTCATGGGACAGTTATCCTTACCTAACCGATGATTATATTAGTATTGCTTTTAGACACTCTCTAATGAGAGGTCTAAAACAAGGAGAACCTTTTATGCTAATGGAACAAACTCCCAGTCAAACTAATTGGCAACCTTACTGTTATATAAAAAGGCCAAAGGTAATGAGACTTCAAAGCTACCAAGCAGTCGCCCAAGGTGCAGATACAGTTATGTTTTTCCAATTAAGACAATCAAGAGGAGGACCTGAAAAATTCCATGGAGCTGTTATCTCCCATGCAGGACATGAAAACACAAGGGTCTTCCAAGAAGTTAAACAGTTGGGAGAAGAATTAAAGAATTTAGGAGATATCCTTTTAGGTGGCAAAGTAAAATCTCAGACAGCAGTTATTTTTGATTGGGAAAATTGGTGGGCTCTTGAAAACTCTCAAGGTCCAAGTACAGCAATAAACTATGTAGGAGGTGTAGAAAGTTACTTCAGAGCTCTCTTTGAAAATCTTATGGGTGTAGATGTAATAGGAATAGAAGACAATCTGGAAAAGTATAAGGTAGTAGTAGCACCTCTCCTTTACATGATTAGGAAAGAGACGGCAGAGAAAATAAAAGAATATGTTAAGAAAGGTGGAATTTTCATAACAACCACATTAAGTGGATTAGTAGATGAAAATGATCTGGTATATCTGGGAGGATATCCCGCCCCATTAAGAGATCTTCTTGGAATATGGGTAGAAGAATTTGATGCCTTACCACCTGAAATGAAAAATGAGATTCAAATAACAGATGAATTTAAAAAGGAATTTTCAAAAGAAGCCTATGAATGCAACTTAGTATTTGATGTAATCCATTTTGAAAAGGACACAGCAAAGGCTATAGGTGTATATACAAAGGACTATTATAAAGGCCAACCAGTGATTACTGTAAATAAGTATGGAGATGGATATGCTTACTATGTGGGATCCTTTGCCTCCCATGAATTTTTAAAGGACCTAATAAAATATATATCTAAAGCCCACCATATAGAACCACTATTCAAAGATGTACCTTATGGAGTTGAAATTACTCAAAGGGTAAAAAATAACAAAGTATTTACCTTTGTATTAAATCATACAGAAGAAGCAAAAAGAATAAATATTGGAAATAGAAAAAAGGACCTTATATCTGGAAAAATATACGAAGGAGAGATAGAGATACCTCCAAGAGAAGTACTAATCCTTGAGGAATAAAAATATATAGGGAGGGGGAAGAAATAATCTTCTCCCTCCATGAAAGGCCAAATTATGATATTTTTTGTTATAGCCTTTCATCCTGAAGCAAAACCATTAATAGAACATTTTAAACTAAAAAAAATTCCATCATCAAAATTTGAAACATTTTCCAATAATCAGGTCTTTCTTATTTTAACGAGGGAAGGAATGATAAAATCTTCTATAGGCACTACCTATTTATTGACAAAATTTTCTGCCCAAGAAAAGGACATAGCCATAAATTTAGGAATATGTGGAGCCCAAAATAGAAAATTTCAAAAAGGTGATATTATTTTATGCCATAAAATCATAAATCATTACTCAAAAAGAGCCTTTTATCCAGATATTATTGTAAATCACGACATGAAGGAAGGCATTCTTGAAAGCTTTATGACACCTGTAAAAAAAGATATGGAAGAGAAAATAGAAGGGGACATTGTAGATATGGAAGGTGCCGGATTTTTTGAGTCAGCATCCTTTTTTTTGCCTCCCCATAATACCCATTGTATAAAGATTGTCTACGACTTCTTAGATTACGAAAAAATTGAAAAGGGAGAAATTTCTAATCTTATTTATAATCATATCCCTAAGATAGAAAGGTTTATTTACTCTTTATCGGAATTAAACGAATGTGAGAAATTACCATTTGAAGAGGAGAATATAAAGAATATTGTAGAAAAGCTAAAAGACAGCCTAAATCTTACCTTCTCAATGACCCATGAATTGGAGAAATATTTAAAGGGCTATATAATAAGAAAAGGTAGTATTCCCAAAGAAATCTTTGATTTCCTTAATATAAAAGTTGCTTCAAAAAAGGAGAGGAAAGAATACTTTGAAAGAATTAAAAAACTTCTCTACCCTTAGACCCTTTTCCCATATATATGTAGAAAAAGAGGTTCTATTTCATTCTATTACAGAAAAAATCCTAAATAGATTTCCTAAATCAATAATTATAGAGATTGATAACTATAAAGAGGTATTTTCAAGATCAAACCAAAATTACAAAATTCAAGAGCTAAGCAGAAAACTAATATTGGCAAAGAAAAGAAAGGAATTTATATATCCAGGCCCCCCTTTATGTCCCAATTTCGGACAATATTATTTTTACTATACTACATTAATCCTTAACTGTATCTTTAGCTGTGATTATTGTTTTTTAAAAGGGATGTATCCTTCAGCCCATATAGTGGTATTTGTAAACATAGAGGATTACTTTAAAGAAATAGACAAAATTTTAAAAGATCATCCTATTTATCTTTCCATATCCTATAATACAGACCTTTTAGCCCTCGAAAATATCATTCCTTTCTTTAGCATGTTTTTAAATTACGCTGAGAATAAGAAGGATTTAATCATTGAAGTAAGAACCAAATCAGCAGAATATAAACTATGGGAAATACTAAAACCAAAAGATAATATAATCCTATCCTGGACTCTGCTGCCCGATGAACTTATCAAAAGATTCGAAAAAACCCCATCTTTAGATCTTAGAATAAAAGCCATAAAAAAAGCTATAAATTACAATTGGAAAGTAAGACTAAATTTTGATCCCCTTATTTATGCGGAAGATTATAAAGAGATATATCAAAGATTTGTGCAAAGAATATTTCAAGAAATTGATCCATCTAAGATCTATGATCTATCCATAGGGGTCTTTAGAATCCCAAAAGATTATTTCAAAAGAATGAAAAAAATCTTTATAAATGAGGTCACCCTCTTCCCTTACGAAGAGGGTGACAACGCCTATACTTATCCTTACGGGCTTAAAAAAGAAATGATAAACTTCTTAATCGATAATGTTTCTTTATACATACCCAAGGAAAAAATCTTTATCATCTAAATTATCTCCTAGAAGATATATATTCTAAAAGCTCTCCTTTCATATCATGAGCATATTCCCAAGCAAAAATTCCACCAAGCCTATTTCTTTTTACATAGTCAATAACATACTCTAATGCTTCCTTATCCATATATGTAATAAAGGTATCTCCATCAAAGAGATATGGAGCCTTAGCAACATCATCCCAATATCTCTTAAATTTTCCACTACTTATAAGCTTTTTTATCCCATCCCAAGAAATAGCATCTATACTCTCCTTATATGGTTGGAATAATCCATTATTCTCATTCTTAACTCCTTTCCAGCCTCTTCCATAAAAAGGTACTCCTAATAGTATCTTCTCTGGAGGAACCACATTTAGATAAAGTCTTATTGCCTGATCAGTACTCCATCCTCCCCAAGCAGGATCCTTTGGATTGTTATAAAGATTTGCATGGTGCCCTGTAGTAGAGCTCCAAGATCCATAGTAGTCATAACTCATGACCTTCAAATGATCTACTATCTTAGAAACTGCCACTACATCATTTTTTTGGAGAAACCATGGAGAGGCAGGAACTGCAACAGATAAGGAATAATTTTTACCAGTAGTTTCTGAAAGATTTAAAAGCATATCCCTTAATTCCTTAAGTAAAATCACATAATTTTCCCTATCTTCTGGCCTTGTCCTTATAGGAAGACCCCAGTCAGGACCCACAGGATATTCCCAATCAATATCAATACCATCAAAACCATAATCCAAGATCATTTTCTTAGCATTAACACAAAACTCAGCTCTTAATTTAGGATCATTAGCCATATCTGAAAATCCTTCTGCTCCCCACCCACCTACCGAAATTATTATCTTTAAATCTTTATATCTTTCCCTTAATTTCTTTACCTCTGATTTTAAATCAAAACCCATTTCCACATCAGGTATAAATATTTCAGAGCCATTTCTTATCAATCCAAAGGCAATAATTAACTCATCAACTCCCTTAAGGTTTAAATCATCTCCCTTCCAATATATTCCCTTACTTATTTCCTCCTCTGTATCTCCCAAGGGCCATGTCCTAATATAGGTTCCTACTAAAAAATAGCCATCTTTTGGAAAAGAAGAATTAAAAAGGAACAAAATAAGAAATATCGTGGATAGCAAACAAATTAATCTTCTCATTTAAAATCCCCCCTAATTTTTTTGATTAATATTATATAATTTTTAGGTAGATATAGTCAACTATATTAACTAAATATTAACTAGCATTGAATAATATATAAAAAAGGAGGATCTCCTATTGAAATTTTCAAGTTTTCAATTAAAATAAAAAACAAAACAATATACTCGTATTGATAATATATGGAAGAAGAGAAGGAAGTATTAATAGTAGAAGATTCGCCAGCCCAAGCAGAGCATCTAAGAAGAATTCTCAGCAAATATGGATACTCTTCTTTTGTTGCTTTAAATGGAAAAGAGGCTTTAGAAATCCTTAAAGATCACTCTCCCAAAGCCATAATCTCCGATGTAATAATGCCAGAGCTTAATGGCTTCCAACTCTGCCAAATTGTTAAGCAAAACGAAAAGACAAAAGATATAACTTTTATTCTCCTTACCTCCCTATCTGATCCCAAAGATATTGTGGAAGGGATAAAAGTGGGAGCAGATGGTTTCATAATGAAGCCCTATAATGCTAATTACCTAATCTCTACCCTCCAATATCTATTGTCTTTGAAAGAGCTAAGAAAAACTGGAATTATTGAACCATCTATAGAGTTTACTCTTTTCGGTAAAAGATATCGATTAAATACATCCCAAATCCAAATATTAAATTTACTTTTATCAGTGTATGAGAAAAAATTTGAAGAAAGTTTAGAAATAAAAGAACTTAAAAACACCATAGATAAATTAAGCAAAGAGATCACTAAGATAAAAGAACAAGAAAGTGAATATGATGTTCTTATTGAAGGAATTCCTGCTCCCATTATAGTAATTAGAAAAGATAATGAAGAGATTATCTCTACTAATTCATATGCATTATCCTTTTTCAATATAAAAAAAGAAGAAATTATAGGGAAAAAAATTACTGATCTTTTATCCTTTACTCCCCTTTATTTTGCCAAATTTAAGGTACTTCTTCTTCAAAATCATGAAAATAAAAGCTTCAATCTAAAAGGAAAATTAATATCTAAGGAAGAGGAATTAGAAATTATCGCCATCTATATAACTTATAAAGAGATACCTTCTTTACAACTTGTTATTAAGAAAGGTTAAAACCCTTTTCCCTAAATAGCCTTATACAAATATCTACCACTTCTTCATAATACTTTATACCTTTCCACTTTTCTATTTCAGAAAGGGCTGTATCAATACCAAGAGGAGGACGATAAGGCCTATGAGATGACATAGCCTCTACCACATCCGACACTGATATTATGCCCACTTCCAGACTTATATCTCCATTCTTTAATCCATCAGGATAACCTGTACCATCAAGCCTTTCATGATGGTGATACACAATATCTAAAACCTCTGGAGGAAAATCTATATTTTTTAGGATATCATATCCTTTAAAAGGATGCGTCTTCACAATCTCAAACTCAATAGGAGTAAGTTTTCCTGGTTTATTTAATATCTCCGTAGGAATTGCAATCTTACCAATATCATGAAGTAGAGCCCCTATGTAAATTGCATTTATCTTTTCCTTTGAAAACCCCATCTCTTGAGCTATTCTTTTAGAAAGCTCTGCAACCCTTCTTTGATGGTTGGCTGTATAAGGATCTTTGTGCTCTATAATTGAAGATAGGGTTTTTATTATCTGTTGGGAATAACGTTCCAATTTAGAAACTGAATTTTTTAACTCTTTTTGAAGATGCTTTTGTTCCGTAACATCTACAATATATGCCACAGCCTTCTTTTCCTCAAAGATAGATATAATGCATCTCAAATCTCTAATCCCATAACTTGGATCATAGGCTTCAAGTTCAAAATCCAACTTTTTATCTCCTTTGTAAAACTTAATAATCTCCCTTATCAAGATTTTGAGCAGTAAAATAATTAAAGAAATTTTCTTTAAAATTTTCAAAGGAAAAACCCACATACTCCTTTTCAAAAACATTATTCATCCTAACGAGTTTTATCTTATGTATGAATTCAAATATGGCCTCGGGATATGTATTAAAATAGGCCTCAAGATTCTCTCCTACAATTCTCCTTAAAGTGTCGAAATAAACCATAAGATTCTCAATATCAAGCTCAATAATAGGAACAGGTGCCTCCTGAAAGATCATCAGGTTTTCTTCATAAATCTCTTTTAACTTTTTAACATCATAGAGTACATAAACAGAAAGATCCTCTTTTACAATGGGAAACACATGGTAATGTATAGTTACCTTATTTCCATTCTTAGTTAAAAGATTATCTTTCTTTAATACTTCTTCAATATCTACCCCCTTCAATTCTTCCTTGGAGTAACCAGACAACTCTTCAAAACTCTTATTACAATTAAGAATTTTTCCATGTAAATCTGTTATTAAAACAGAAAATTCAAATTCCAAATCATCTTTCATTAAAAAACGATCTCCTTATTTCTACATATACCCTTTTATATTATATAGTATTTTTATATTATATAGTATAATAATATTAAATTTATGAAGAGAACAATAATTTTTGTCACTTTTATTATCATATTACTTAACATATCTCATCCTCAAAGCTTAGATCTTAGAGGAAACTTAAACTTAAATCTTTATTACTCTTACTTTTTAGGAGAAACTTCTCTTAATTACCTTTCTTCAGATATAAAAGAGGGATTATACCTCTCACAAAACTCTCAATTTTCATTAAACTATCTCTTACCAAATCTATCTCTATCCTTTAATTATCTCTCTCAACCTGTAGAAAAAATAAACCTTTCCATAGACACCTATAAGGTTCTTCTATATTTTAGTAATAATTTATCTTTATCCCTATCTCCTCTAACCCTTCACAATAAAATCCTTAATGGAATATATGTGAACTATAAAAACGATAAGTCAAATATACTTTTTGTAGTATCCCAGATTGAGAGCAAAAAGAAGATAGCTAAAATATATGGCAATAATTCAGAGGGTCCCTATTTCATAGGGGACTTCTTTCTTGTACCAAATAAAGAAAGGGTCTTTTTAAATGGAAAATCCTTAGAAAGAGATACAGATTATATTATAGACTATACCTATGGGATTTTATATTTTAGCTTCCCTATATCCCAAGATGATGAATTACTTATAGAATATGAGGTCTCAGGATTTCAAGAGATATATAATCTATATGGATTTAGTCTATCTTATAGTCTTATTGGCATGAATTTTATAAATCTACAAGATACAAATACTAAAACTAATAGAAGATTTTTAGAAGGGAATATTATATTTAAAAAGAATTTCCAATCCTTAGAAATAAGAAGAGCTTTTTCCTTCTTAGACGAGATTTATTCTGGATATGCAGATTATATAAAATATTCGTTAACACTACCAATATTGAATATAAACTTTGAATACCTATTTGGAGATAAAAATTATCCATATATACCTCAAGTATTAGGAAACCTAAATCTTACTTCAGGAGAAAAAATCTATTCTTTAAACTTAAAATTAAATCCCTCTTTCATAGATCTTCTTTTTAACTTCTCTAAAGGAAAAGATGGAGAAAAAATTATAAGTAATGCAAAATGGAATATATATTCTTCTAATATCCTTTTATCTTATAAAAAGGAAAAGGACAATATTACCAATGGAATATTTTTTACATATACAAAAGCCTTTTTAAATCTTGGATATCAAAAAGAAGTCTCCCAAAACTATATAGCAAGTACCTATTCTTACAGTTTTCAACCAAAAACGGACAACACCCAGCTTTATATATCCGTATCTAAGAAAAATATAAATTCATCTGGCTCTATTTTAGAAGAAAACCAGCAAAATGCAGGAATCACCATATCAAACAGATCATGGGAAATAGGTTTTGGAGAAATCTACAAAGAAAATATAAATTTAAATCCCTCCTCTCCAATAAATATTACCCAAAATTTTATCACCGATGGATACAATTCAATTTTTGAGCTCAATTATGTACCTGTTCAAGATCTATCTATTTATATAAATAATGTATATGTAGAAAATAATGGGACCTTTACATATTATCTACCAGACGGTACTTATGAAACCTATACCGTAAGCTATACCATAGAGGAAAATCTATTAAATATATTATTTGAGGATGAAAATGGGAAAAATCCTCCACCCTCTGGACTCACCATAACTGTAAATTATAAAGCCTATATTCCTTTCAAGAGTATTACAAAAACTGATACTTTTAGCCTAAAGCTAAAATTCCAAAACCTTTCTCTCTCTTTGTCTTATCAAAAAATCATAAAAGATCTAAAGGAAGATAAAGTACTTTCATTCTCTACTTACGGCATGATTTCTCCTTCCCTTTGGATAAATATTACAGGAAATACTTACCTTGGGAAAATAAAAAATAATATTTCTCTAAATGCTACTTATTATTTTAATCCTTCCTCTGTATATTTTGGCCTATATTACAATGAAATAGAAGGTAGAAGAATTTTATCCTCAAATATTACTTTGAAACTATACCTTGCACCTTACGAAGCCAACTTTGGCATAGATTACTACAGAAATGACTATTTCAATGACTATTTTCAAAATACAGGTTACAATCTAAATCTAAAGAGAAAATTTAACACATGGGAATTAAAAGGAAATATATCCCAAAACTGGAAATCAGCATCCTATAACCTTGGCCTTTATAGAACAAATCTCCAAAGTCTATCTATATCCTTTAATTATTTCGAAGGAAAGAATGAATTTTCACTTTCCCATGAAGGTTATAGTAATTCTGCCAATAAATATACTCTATCCTTTTCCTATTCTCCTTCTAAGCTAAAAGATAATATTTTTTACATAAAATATGTATATAATATATTAAATGACCAATTTCTTTCTATTTATCAGATAGGTGTAAAAGGTACTATAAATTTTTAAAAATTTGACATACATTTTTGTAAGTAGTATTATTATCAAGGAATTTATAGGAATGAAAGGAGCGAAAGACCTTGAAAAAGAATAAATTCTATATAACAACTCCCATATATTATTCAAATTCTGAACCCCATATTGGGACTGTATATACTACGATCGTTGCGGATACCTTTGCCCGATTTTATAGGCTAAAAGATTATGATGTCTTTTTCTTAACCGGCCTTGATGAGCATGGCCAAAAATTAGCAAGAACCGCCCAAGAAAAAGGCTATTCTCCTCAAGAATATGTAGATATGATGGCCCAGAAGTTTTTAGATACATGGAAAAAAATTGGAATAACAAATGATGATTTTATAAGAACAACCCAGAAAAGACATGAAGAAGTAGTACAAAAGGTATTTCAAAAGCTATATGACAATGGGTATCTATACAAAGGTACCTATGCAGGATGGTATTGCACCCCCTGTGAAACATTCTATCAAAAAGAGGAACTCCATGATGGTAACTGTCCCAATTGTGGAAGACCTGTGGAATTTTTAGAAGAAGAAACCTACTATTTCAAATTATCCGAGTTTGGTCCCGCTCTCTTAAAATACATTGAGGAACATCCAGAATTTGTGTACCCCGAGTCAAGGAAAAATGAAGTAATAAGCTTTATAAAAAGTGGATTGAAAGATATAAGTGCTACAAGAACTACGGTAAAATGGGGAATACCTGTACCCTTTGATCCAAAGCATACAGTATATGTATGGTTTGATGCGCTGGTAAATTATATAAGTGCCCTTGGATATTTAAGTGATGATGATACAAAATTTAGAAGATATTGGCCTGCAGATGTACATCTTATAGGCAAAGATATTTTAAGATTCCATGCTATCATATGGCCTGCCATCCTCATGGCTCTAAATATTCCATTGCCAAAAACTGTCCTTGCTCATGGATTCTGGACCATAAAGGGTGGAAAAATATCAAAATCAAAAGGAAACAAAGTAGATCCTCATGAATTAATTAATATTTATGGGGTAGATGCCTTAAGATACTTCTTACTTAGAGAAGTCCCCTTAGGATTAGATGGGGAATATAGTGATGAAGCTTTCCACAGAAGATATACTTCAGATCTTGCCAACGATCTTGGAAATCTTTTAAATAGGGTGCTTACAGTGGCAGAAAAATATAGTGAAGGGAAAGTGCCAAACCCATCAGAAATGAAAGAAGAAGATAAAGCCTTATTGGAAAAAACAGAAGAAATGGCAAAAAGAGTAGAAGATGAAATGGAAAAATTCAACCCCTCATCTGCCCTTAGTTGTATTTGGGAAGTTATTCAAGATGCCAATAGATACATAGATCAACAAGCTCCTTGGAACTTAACATCCGATAAAGAAAGATTAAATACCGTAATCTATACCCTTTTAGAAACTTTGAGAAGAATATCTATTCTTCTTTATGCCTTTATACCTGACTCAGCTGTTAAAATACAAGAGCAGTTAGGATATCAAGATCCACAATTCTCTTGGGACCTTATTAAGGATGTTAAGATCCCGGTAGGGCAGAAACTAAATAAAGGTAAAATCTTATTCCCAAGAGTAGAAAGAAAGGAAAAGGAAGAGAAAGAAGAAGTTAAAGAAGAGCCAAAGATCCCTATTGAGGAATTCAAAAAGATAGATCTCAGAGTAGCCAAAGTATTATCAGCAAGAAAGGTTGAAAATAGCGATAAATTGCTTCTTTTGGAGATTGATTTAGGGGACGAAAAAAGACAAATAGTAGCAGGAATTGCAGAACATTACAAACCTGAAGATATGGTAGGAAGGGAAATCATTGTGGTGTATAATCTACAGCCGGCCAAAATAAGAGGATACGAATCTCAAGGCATGCTTCTTGCAGCCAAGGATTCGAAGGGTCGCCTTGCCATATTGACTCCTGAAAAGGAGGTAGACCCAGGATCGAAGGTGAGTTAAGATGCCATTAGCATTATATAGAAAATATAGGCCTCAAACCTTTGAAGAAGTTGTAGGCCAAGAACATATAGTAATAACATTACAAAACAGTCTTAAGTACAACCATATAGGTCATGCCTACCTCTTTGCAGGGCCAAGAGGTACAGGAAAGACCACTGTTGCAAGAATCTTAGCAAAATCCCTTAATTGTGCAGAAGGTCCGACACCAACCCCATGTTTAAAGTGTGCCTCTTGTATGGAAATTTCAGAAGGAAGAAGCATAGATGTAATTGAGATAGATGCTGCCTCTAATCGTGGAATAGATGAGATAAGGGATATCAGAGAGAAAGCAAGACTCTTACCTGTAAGGGATAGATATAAGGTATATATCATAGACGAAGTCCACATGTTAACAAATGAAGCCTTTAATGCCCTATTAAAGATATTGGAAGAGCCTCCAGATCACGTAGTATTTATCATGGCAACCACTGAGCCTCAAAAGATACCTTTAACTATTCTTTCCCGATGTCAAAGATTTGACTTTAGAAGATTAACAAGGGATGAGATAGTTAAACAATTGGCAAAAATTGCAGAGAAAGAAGGGGCTAAAATAACAGAAGGAGCATTAAAACTCATTGCCTTACAAGCTCAAGGCTCCTTAAGAGATTCCATTAGTCTTCTTGAACAGCTCTTGGTATATGGAGATCAAGAGATCAATGAAGAACTTGCAAGAAACCTTCTTGGTCTTCCCACCTATGAATTTACTTATACCTTTGCAAAGGCCCTTGGAGAATATAACTTAGCAGAAGGTTACAGTCTTCTTCAACAGATATTTCAGATGGGTAAAAACCCACAACAATTTGCAAGGGATCTTTTACGGCATTTTAGAAATTTACTTCTTCTTAAGGCAGATCCAAGGGTTGGAAATATTCTCTCCCTTACTCAGGAAGAATATGACGAACTTATAGAGGAAACGAAACTATATACCATAAAAAGATTACAAGAAATAATTGATCAGCTTCTTATCTTAGAAAATAGACTTAGAGACCTTACCAACGCCCCCTTAGTTATGGAAATGCTTCTAATTCCTCTCTTCATAAAACCAGAAGGTGGAGAAGTAATTTTAGAAGCACCATTAGAGAAAGAAGAAAAGAAGGTAGAAGTTAAAAAGCAAGAACCAGTAAAAGAAGAAAAGAAATCAGAAGAAAAAGGTATAGATATAGAGGTTGTCAAGGATAAATGGACAACTGTATTAGAAAGAGTAAAGAAGAAAAAAGTATCCTTAGAAGCCATGCTTAGAGAGGCAAGAATTGTAGGAATTGATGAGGAAGGAAGATTAGTTCTTGGCCTTCCCAAGACATTATCATTCCTTAAAGAGAGATTAGAAGAAAGACCAAATAGAAGTGTAGTAGAAGAAAAAATAAGAGAGGTTTATGGGGTACAGATTCCTGTAAAATTTATTACCATGGAAGATGATCTAATTTTAGACAATCCCAAAATTTCCAGTAAGAAAGAGGAGAACCTTTCTACTGAGGAGATAAGAAACTTCTTTAAGGGAAAAACCTTAGAATAGGAGGGATAAAGTGAAAGGAAATCCATTTGAAGCCATGAAACAACTTAAGAAGATACAAGAAAAAATGGCCAAAATTGATCAAGAACTTGAACAGACCTTAGTTGAAGGTACAGCAGGTGGTGGAGTAGTAAAAATAGTAATGACTGCGAAAGAGGAAGTAAAAGAAGTAAAAATAGATCCCGAAGTAGTTAATAAAGAGGAGGTAGATGTATTGGAGGATCTCATCTCAGCTGCCTTAAGAGATGCCCTTACAAAGGCAAAAGAAAAGGCAGCTGAAAAAATGGGAAGTCTCACTGATGGACTTCCTTTTCCTCCTGGACTTTTCTAAAATATGCATGAAAAAAGCTTATTTGAACAGCTCATTGATGAGCTAAAAAAGATACCTGGTATTGGGCCTAAGTCAGCTCAAAGGATAGCCTTTTACCTTATAAAACAACCCCAAGAGAATGTAGAGCATTTAGCAAACACCATCTTAAGGGTTAAAAAACAAACAAAATATTGTTCTATATGTTATAATCTCACCGAAAAGGATCCATGTGAAATATGCTCTAATCCAGATAGAGAGCAATCTATTATCTGTGTAGTGGCAGATCCAAAAGACGTATGGGCTATAGAAAAGACATCACATTTTGAGGGAGTTTACCATGTCCTTGGAGGACTTATATCTCCCCTTGATGGTGTATTTCCAGAAGATTTAAGAATAAATGAACTAATAGAAAAGGTTAAAAAGGGAAATATAGAGGAAGTAATACTAGCTACTGACTCTACCCCAGAAGGAGAAGCAACTGCCCTTTATATAGCTCGTCTTTTAATCCCTTATAAAATAAAAGTTACTCGTCTTGCCCATGGACTTCCTGCAGGAACAGAGCTTGATTTTGCTGATGAAATTACCTTAATCCATGCTATAGATGGAAGACAGGAACTGAAAATAAATTTTTAAAAAAAGGAGGTTGAAGTATGAAGGATATGTTAGAAGTTCGCTGGCATGCTAGAGCAGGGCAAGGAGCAAAGACCGCTTCCTATCTCCTTGCTGAAACAGCCATGGAGGCTGGAAAATTTATACAAGCCTTCCCTGAATATGGTCCAGAAAGAACCGGAGCACCTATGAAGGCCTATACAAGGATAAGTGATAAACCTATAAGAATACACAGCCAAGTATACAATCCAGACGTAGTGGTAGTTCTTGATAAAAGTCTAATAGGAAAAGTAAATGTATTAGAAGGGCTACCTTCTGATGGGATCATCATTGTAAATACCACTCAAGATCCTAAGGAGGTTAGAAAAGATCTTGGAATCTCAGATAGGAAAATCTATACCGTAGATGCTACTGGTATAGCTCTTCAAACTATTGGAAGGCCAATACCAAATACCCCAATGCTTGGAGCCCTTATAAGAGTAGTTCCAATAATTTCCTTAGAAGATGTACTCGATCAATTGAAAAAGAAATTTGAAGGGAAATTTAAACCCGAGGTTATCGAGGGTAACCTTCAAGCTATAAAAAGAGCTTACGAGGAGGTAAAAGGAGAATGAAACTTCCAGGATGGAAAGAATTAGTTAATTCGGGTCCAATCCTTCCAGCATCTACATCTAAAGAGTATAAAACTGGAGATTGGAGAACCTTTAAACCAGAAATAGATTACAATAAATGTACTACATGTATGTTTTGCTGGCTCTTCTGCCCAGATTCTGCAGTAAAATTTGATGGGCAAAAAGTATACATTGATTATGATTATTGTAAAGGCTGTGGAGTCTGTGCAGCAGAATGCCCTGTAAAAGCCATAACCATGAAAGAAGAAGAAAAGTAAAGGAGGGAAGAAGATGAAAACCCAAGTTAGAAAAATTGCTATAGAGGGAAATGAGGCAGCAGCATTAGCTTTCAAACAAATAAATCCTGACGTAGTAGCTGCTTATCCTATAACTCCATCTACTGAGGTGGTACAAAAATTTTCTGAATATGTGGCAAACGGAGAAGTAGATACCGAATTTGTACCTGTGGAAAGCGAACACAGTGCTATGAGTGCCTGTGTCGGAGCATCTGCTGCTGGAGCAAGAGTTATGACATCTACAGCATCTCAGGGTTTAGCCCTCATGTGGGAGATGCTTTATATAGCGGCATCCTTAAGGCTACCTATCATAATGACAGTTGCAAACAGAGCTTTATCTGCTCCTATTAACATTCATGGAGATCACAGCGATGCTATGGGAGCAAGAGATTCCGGATGGATACAAATCTTCTCTGAAAATGTACAAGAAATATATGACAATATATTCCAAGCAGTAAAGATTGCAGAAAATGAAAATGTAAGATTACCTGTAATGGTAGGATATGATGGTTTTATCACAAGTCATTCTGTAGAAACCATTGAGCTTCTTGATGATGAGGTGGTTAGAAATTTTGTTGGAAAATATAAACCAAAATATACTCTACTTGACGTGGATAATCCTATCTCTATTGGACCCCTTGCCCTTACCGACTCCTACTTTGAGTTTAAAGTAGCCCAAGCACATGCTATTGAAAATTCTCTCCCCATTATCAAAAAGGTAGGAAAGGAATATGGAGATCTTACAGGAAGATACTATGATGTGATTGAAAAATATAAGATGGATGGAGCTGAATATGTTATAGTAGCTATGAGTTCTACAGTAGGTACAGCAAGAGAAGTGGTAGATAGCCTTAGAGAAAAAGGGCTTCCTGTAGGACTCCTTAAAATAAGAGTTTTTAGGCCATTCCCCACCGAGGACATTGTCAATGCATTAAAGGATGTAAAAGTAGTAGGAATCCTTGATAGAAGCATGGTACCAGGATCCTTTGGAGGACCTCTCTATCATGAGATCACATCTGCCATGTATCATTTCGATAAGAGACCAATAGCCCAAGCCTATGTATATGGTCTTGGTGGAAGAGACATCACCACAAACCATATAGAAAAGGTATTTGAAGAACTTATGGAGATAGGTAAGAAGGGTAAGCCAAATCCTCTTACCTACATCGGAGTAAGAGAATAGGAGGTGCTAAAAATGGCAATAAATCTCAGAGAATTAGCATTAAAAGAAGAGAGATTAGTAAGTGGACATAGATTATGTGCAGGTTGTGGTGCCAGCATTATTGTAAGAATGATATTAAATGCCATAGACGAACCAGTGGTAGTAGCAAACGCTACAGGATGTCTTGAAGTAGCAACCACCATATTCCCTTTCACAGCATGGAATGTACCATGGATTCATAGCGCCTTTGAAAATGCAGCTGCTACCATATCAGGAGTTGAGGCAGCTTATAGAGCTTTAAAGAAAAAGGGAGAAATAAATAGAGAGATAAGATTTTTAAGCTTCTCAGGTGATGGTGGTACCTATGATATTGGTCTCCAAGCCCTTTCTGGCGCCATTGAAAGAGGCCACAGGGCTGTATATATATGCTACAACAATGAAGCTTACATGAATACAGGTATACAAAGATCTGGTGCAACCCCAAGAGGAGCCTTTACCACAACCTCTCCAGCTGGAAGAGTTATTCCTGGTAAACCTCAAAAGAGAAAAAATCTTACTGAAATGATGGTAGCTAATGGTGCAAGATATGTGGCACAAGCATCCCCAAGCCACTGGAGAGATCTGATGGAAAAAGTAAGAAAGGCTGTAAATACAGATGGTCCTGCCTTCTTAAACATATACTCCACATGTCCCAGAGGATGGAGAACACCAGATAATTCTGCTATAAGCATATCAAGACTTGCAGTAGAAACTGGAGCTTGGTTCCTTTATGAAGTAGAAGATGGAAAATACAAAATAAATTACAAACCCGCAAAAGGATTTAAACCCATTGAAGAATATATCAAGGTACAAGGAAGATTTGCCCATCTCTTAAAGCCAGAAAACGCCCACATATTAGAAGATCTTAAAAAGGATTTAGAAGAAGAATGGAATAGACTCCTCAGACTTGAGGAAGTTACAAATAAATAGTCATGGACAAGAATAGGCACCTCTCCTATAGGAGAGGTGCCATCCCCATAAAAAAGAATATAGATTATAAACTGGGAGTACATCTATTCCGAGGCGATAGAGCTATTTTGGAAGATATAAAACTATTAAAGATAAATACCGCTCAAATATTTTCTGGAAATCCAAGGAGCTACAGACCTAATAACGAAAAACTTCCCACCTTTCCTTTTTCAAGCATATTCATCCATGCACCCTACGTGGTTAACATTGCATCCTCCGATGAAAAAGTATGGAATCTATCTATAAAAAAGGTAAAAGAAGAATTAAAAATTGCCGAAGAAATGGAATGGGAAGGAGTAGTTATACATGCAGGAAGCAGTAAAAAAATGGGAAAAGACGTAGCTAAAAAAAATTTCTTAAAAGCCTTAGAAAAAATCTTTGAAACTGACGGAGTTAAAAGGGCAAAACTTATTATGGAAAATAGTGCAGGAGAAGGAGACGGATGGGGGTCTACAATAGAAGATTTAATCTCTGTATATGAAGAATTTCCTGATATCTATTTCTGTCTTGATACATGTCATCTTTTTGCAGCTGGATATAATCTCAAAAATGAGAGAGTATGTAGAGAAACCTTTTATAATTTCTTTGAAAAGATACCTCAAGAAAAATTAGTTTTAATCCATATAAATGATTCCCATTTTCCCCTTGGATCAAAAAGGGACCAGCATGCCCATGTAGGAAAAGGTGCCATGGGAGTTACAGCCTTCCAAAATCTATTAAAAATTGAAACCATAAGAAGAATTCCTTTAATACTTGAAACTCCTAAGGACTCTCCCATGGCAGACCTCTATAATTTACATATAATAAGAAAAATACTTGAAAATTCCGACTAACCTATCAAATATTTCTTCACAAATTTCATCTTCTCATAAGTATGGAAGGTACCTCCACCTTCATGTCCATTAAAAGGATAAATCTTAATATCCTTTTCTCCTTTGTAATGATTATAGGCTGCAAAAACAGTAGATGGTGGACATATCATATCCATAAGACCTACAGAAAAGAGGGCTTTAGCCTTTGCCCTTGCTGAAAAATTCACCCCATCAAAATAGGAAAGAGTTTTAAATACTTGATCTTCATGATCTCTATGAGTCTTCAAATATTGCACTATCTCTTGATATGGATATCCATCGGTAATCTCTACAGCCCTTCTATAATGGCATAAGAAAGGAACATCAGGCATAGCAATCTTTAGATCTATACCAATATAGGTAGAAAGTCCAGCAACAGCAAGAGTTATACCTCCTCCTTGACTTCCCCCTGTAATACCAACCCTATTTTTATCTACCTGAGGAAAGGATAGTAAAGTTTCTACTGCCCTTACCGCATCTGTAAAAACCCTTCTATAATAATATTTCTTCGGGTCCAAAATACCTCTTGTCATAAATCCAGGATATTCTGGATAAAAAGGTGCATCATCATAATCAGGAGTATCTCCAGGACTCCATGAACTCCCCTGTCCTCTTGTATCCATTACTAAGTGGACAACTCCCATATTAGCCCACAAAAGAAAATCATAAGCAAAACTCCTTCCACCGCCATATCCAATATATTCCACAATCCCAGGAAATTTATCCTTTCTGTCCTTTGGAACAATAAGCCATGCCTTTATCCTCTGCCCCTTATAACCAGAAAAAGTAACATCATAGGTCTCCACCAATTCAAGTCCAAAATCTACCTTCTCAAAAACAGGATCCAAAGGATATTTTCTTGATTCTTCAAGGGTCTCTTTCCAAAAATCATCAAAATCTTCCGGCTCTTCCCTTTCAGGTAAATATTTCCAAAGCTCTGAAAGTGGCAGGTCAAAAAGTGCCATAAAACACCTCCTCTTTAAATTTTTGAAAATAATTATACTACAATTGTATAAGAAAGATGATGATAGAGCTTTTAATACATATAATCTAAATCCTATCTACAAAGAATCTCTCCTTTACTTTTTCTTATGTGTTATAATTATTACAATAAGTTTTAAAATAATTAAGTAGATTAAGGAGGAAAGTAAAATGGCAGATATTAGATCATATGAGATAGTAGAAGGATTATACCTTATTAAAAATCCACAACTTTTCTTCAATTTTAATAGCTATCTTTTATCATGTCCTTTGGATCAAAACACTAAGCTAAACATCCTTTTTGACCCCCTTCCTTTAAGATGTTTTAAAGATTTTGTAAAAGCTATTGATGATCTTATAGGAATAGAAAATATTGATATTATTTATACAAACCATCAAGATCCAGATCTTACCTCTTCTGTTCCTGCTCTTCTTGACCTCTCCAAAAAAGCCTTCTATCTTACTTCTCAGGATACATGGAGACTTACAAGTGGATATAATATTGATCCAGATAGGTTCCAACCCATTGAAATACTTCCCAATAGAAAATTAAAGTTTAGCAAAGATAGTGATGATTGTCTTCAATTTATTCCTACTCCTTTTTGTCACTTTAGAGGTGCTTATGCAGTATATTATCCTAAACTTAAGGTCCTTTTTACAGGAGACCTCCTTGGAGGGGCATCTACAAAAAAATCTGAAGGAATATATGCGGATGAAGATTCTTGGATTGGCATTAAGCTTTTCCATGAAGTTTACATGCCCACAAAGGAAGCCTTAAGACTTGCTATAGATCAAATTGGAAGATTGGCTCCTATTCCCGAACTTATTCTCCCTCAACATGGAGATATCATAAAGGGAGATTTAGTTATAGAGTTTTTAAAGAGATTAAACGAGATTGATGTTGGATTGGATTATATAAAGAAAGAGGAAAGAGAAAAAGAACTTTATATAAGAGTCTTTAATGATATGCTGGACTACGCAAAGAGTAAATATGGAGAAAAGGCAGTGATAGAGAAATTGAATAATATAAGCATTCAAATGTCCAACTATCCTGAGATTATTAAAATAGAAAATGGAGTAATCTCTGAGGTTTATATACCTCCAGCCACTGCTTTTGTACTTATATATGATTTATTCTGCCAGCATCTCTCTGAAAAAGACAAAGAAGATATAAGACTTCAATCTATTGCAACATTCAAAAAATATAACTTATCGGTACCAGAAGAATTGCTTTACAAAAGAAGCAGTTCTTTGGTAGACAAATTAAGAATAATCTTTAATCCTATAAGAATATAATAATCAAAAGCCCTCCAATTTTGTTTGGAAGCTTTTTTATACTTTTTGTAAAAAGGCACTCATATCTTCAAAAGTACCAATAATATATAGAATATCTCCTCTATAAATTTTTTCCGATGGACTAATATTACTTATAACATTACCTCCCCTTTGAATAGCCAAAATTGACAAATTATATTTTCGCCTCAATTCCAATTCCTCTATTGTTTTTCCTATAATTGATTCTGGTGGCTCTATCTCAAAAATTTTAACGTTTGCTGAAAACTCCATATAATCAATAACATTTGGAGCTACTAATCTTTGAGCAAGTCTCACTCCCATATCCCTCTCTGGATATACAATAAAATTCACACCAATTTTCTCAAGAATCTTTTCATGTGGCTCACTTATAGCCCTTGCAATTACAAATTGCACACCAAGTTCTTTAACCAAAAGAGCTGTAAGTACACTTGATTCCACATCATGAGCTATAGCAACTATGGCCACATCTACATTTTGTACTCCAGCCTCTCTTAAAGCATTTATGTTCGTTGAGTCTAAAACTCTTACAAAAGACACATAATCTTTGACTTCCTCAACCTTACTTTCATCTTTATCAATAGCTATTACAGAATATCCCATTCTTTCAAGGGTTAAAGCCACCGATACTCCAAACCTTCCTAAACCTATCACTGCAAAACTCGTGAGCTTTGTCTTATCAAGACCTGCCTTTTTTAGACTATAAGCTAAAGATTTCATAAATTAACCTATACTCACCTCCTCAGTTGGGTACTCAACATGAGATCTCTTTGATACAGGCACCAAAATTGCCATACCTGCAGTAACAGTACCAACTCTTCCTAAAAACATGATAAAAATAATAACCAATTTAGCAAAAGGAGAAAGATAAGGAGTTATTCCTGTAGAAAGCCCCACAGTACCAAAAGCAGATACTACTTCAAATAGAATGGAAAGAGGAGGAAATGGCTCTGTTATAAGAAGAATAAACCATCCTAAAATTACAAGAGTGATGGACAATAAAAATACAGTATAAGCCCTTTTCACATTATCCCAAGTAATAGTTCTATCTTTAAAGTGAAGATTTTTCCTTTCTAAAATTACTGCTACTACACTCAACCAAAGAACTAAAAAAGTTACTGTCTTTATACCACCACCTGTTCCACCTGGAGATGCACCAATAAACATAAGAACCATCAAAAAAAGAAGAGTAGAAGGGTTTAATTTTCCAATATCCAAAGTACTAAAACCAGCTGTTCTTGGAGTAACAGACTGAAAAAAGGACGCTAAAAACTTTGACCATAGATTTAAAGGTTTCAATGTCTTTGGATTATTATATTCAAGCATGAAGATAAAAATAGTACCTATAATAATTAAAAATACTGTTGTAACAATTGCCATCTTACTATGCAGAGAAAGATGTAGCTTCCTTTTAGTAAATTTTTGGATAAAATCATAAATGACAATAAAGCCTATACCTCCAATTACAATAAGAGATGTTATTGTAAAAACTAAATGAGAATTAGAAACATACCCTGTAAAACTTTTAAAACCCCCTAAAAGGTCAAAGCCTGCATTACAAAAAGCAGAAACTGAATGAAATATGGCAAATTTTAAGCTCTTTAAGAAAGAATAATCTTTAATAAAGACAAAAAACAAAGAAATAGCCCCCAATAACTCAAATATAAATACTATAATAAGTACACTTTTTAAAAAAGAAACAATTCCTCTAAGAGACGTAGTATTTAACGAATACTGCAAAAACAATCTTTCTTTAAGTTGTATCTTTCTATTTAAAAGAAGCATCATGCCTGTTGCAATTACAGCATAACTTAACCCACCTATTTGAATTAAGAGAAGAATCACTAAGTGGCCAAAATGGGACCAATAAGTACCTGTATCAACAACTACAAGTCCTGTTACACAAGTAGCAGATGTTGCTGTGAATAAGGCAGTAAGAAAATCAGTAAACTTACCTTCTGCAGAAGAGAAAGGTAACATTAAAAGTAACGTACCTGCAAGAATTACTGCTCCAAAACTTAAAATCAAAAATAAAGCAGGATTTAACCCTCTTTTTTTAGAAACAATTTCACCATCAATCATAAAAGCTAAGAAAAAAATACACCTCTTTTCAAATAAATCTTTTTCTTAACATCTAAGTATTCTATATCTAAAGCATTTATGAGTCAAATTTATAAAATTAATTAGAAGCCATAATATAGATATCATATAAGGTTATTAATTTAACACATTTTTAATTGAAACTTAAGAACATAATATTTATAATTAAACAAAATAAAACTCTTAAAAGAGGTTTTGAGATTTATGGGCAGTGTAAAGGATTTAATAATTTTGGAGAATCCATCCGAAAATTCCCTTGGTAGAGGTAGATTCATCTTTTCTGACAGATATTCTGTATTTGATTATGGAGAAATGCCAGACCTCATAGAAGATAAGGGTAAAGCTATATGTATAGTCACATCTTTCTTCTTTGAAAAATTAGAAAATCTGGGAATTAAAACCCATTATATAGGAGTAGTAGAAGAGGATAAAGTAAAATCCCTTTCTGAGCTAAAAAATACATCTAACATTCTTGAATTTAAAATGGTAAGAGTAGTGAAACCTGAATTAAAAGATAATATTTATGACTATTCTATTTTCCAAAGCCTTAAAAATAATTTTCTCATTCCTTTAGAGGTCATATATAGAAACTCCCTTCCAGAAGGTTCTTCTGTATTTAGAAGATTAAAGGATGGAAGTTTAAAAATGGAAGATCTTGGACTTAACAAGATACCAAGACCAGGAGAAAAACTTGAAAAACCAATAGTAGACTTTTCCACAAAATTAGAGGTAAATGATAGATATCTATCAAAAGAAGAAGCTCAAAAAATAAGTGGCCTCACTATGGAAGAATTTGAAAAACTTATAAATATTACCCTTTTTATAGATGACCTTATAACTCATGAGGCAGAAAAAATAAGTTTAATAAACGAGGATGGAAAATTTGAATATGCTTTTGATGCAGAGAGAAATTTCATGGTAGTAGATGCCTTAGGAACTCTCGACGAATGCAGATTTACCTATAATGGAATACCTATAAGTAAGGAAATAGCAAGAATATATTACAGAAAAACTGAATGGTATAAGGAAATAGAAGAAGCAAAAAAGAAAGACAGATTTAATTGGAAAAATATGGTAGGATCCCCACCAAATCTTCCAAAAGAACTTAAAGACCTTATATCCTCTATATACAAAGCTTATGCTAACGAAATAACCCAAAGAGAATGGTTTGATGCTCCTCCTATGAAAGATCTTTTAAATCGACTCCAAGAGCTTCTTCAATAGATCTTTAATAAACAATTTTAAATGTTTGTAAACTTTATAACATACCCATTTTTTAAAGAGATCCATCTTTTATTGTCCTAACTTTATCCACAACTGTGGATAACTTTGTGGATAGGTTGTGGATAACTCTGTGGATAACTTTATAAATCTGTGGATAACTTTGTGGATAGAATATTAATTGTTGATTATGTGGAAAACTTTGGAAAACTTATCCACAGCCAAAAAACATACATTTCTTAACTCCTTATAACTTATCCACAATATCCACACCCCTAACTACTACAACAAGGTTTTTTATTTTATAAAACACCCTTTGTATTTGTTACAGTAGGCTGTGGATAAAATCACGATGATGTAAAAAAGCCCCCCTATTTAGGGGGCTTTCTTTGAGAAAGGAAATTCTGACTGGGCTTTGTTTCTTTCGAAAAAATTATAACTTATTTTTTGAATTTATGCAATAATATAAAAAAATTTTAATACTACTATAAGTAACACGAGTTATTTTAATAGATCATATAAAAGATTAAAATTTTCATATCTATAAAAAAGTTTCAGAGAAAAACGATTTATTTTAAAAGTATGATATAATTTTTAATATGATCCAGGAATTTGAGATTATAAAAAGACTTATTTTTTCTTTAATACTATCTGGCATAATAGGATGGGAAAGGGAAAAGGAAGAGAAACCAGCTGGATTTAGAACACATATACTGGTTTCTCTGGGAGCTACTCTTTTTATGATTGTTTCAGCTTATGCTTTTCCAAATACTGATCCAACTCGTATAGCTGCTCAGGTGGTTACTGGTATAGGTTTTATAGGTGCAGGTACTATTTTAAGAAATGAACATTCTGTAAAAGGTTTAACAACAGCAGCAAGTATATGGGCTGTCTCAGGTATAGGTATGGCTGTTGGTGCAGGACTTTATTTTCCTGCTTTTTTTACTACTTTGTTTATATTAGCTGTTCTCATATTAGCAACAAAACTTGAGAAAGTATTTATAGGTTCCCATAGAGATTTAATATTAAAATGTAAAATAGAAGATAAGCCAGGGGTTATAGGAGAAATTGGAACTATTCTTGGGGAACTTAAGGTTAATATAAAACAAATAGGTTTAAACTCTATAAATGAAAATATAGCAGAATTAAATTTAATTTTGAGATTGCCATCTAAGATTAAAATGGAAGAGATTGTAGAAAAGCTTTCAAAATTATCCTCAGTAAAAGAAATAGATATCATTTAGAAAGGGGAGAGACAAAAAGTCCCTCCCCTTCATTATTTTATTTCTTCCAAAATTCGACCATTTCTCTTATTTGTTTTGTTTTATATTCTTCATATTTCTTTGCTCCTAAATCATCAAAGCCTTTTAAGAATTCAGCCCATACTTTATCAAAATCTTTTTTAGGTGCCATTACTACCTTTGGAATATTTTTAATTACATAATCGAAGAGCTTATTTCCAATGGCTCTCATATCTTCATCTGGTGTTGGATACATCCATAGATATCCCCATGTTTTTACAGGATATTCGTCAGCTTTTGGGAATAGATCTTTCCATATTTCTACCTTATATGCTGCAAGAACTTTCTTTTCTACTTCTGTATAATTCTTTCTTATATCTTCTTTTGTGGTATCAGGAACTACTGGATTTCCTGTAGAATCAATATAGTAATTAGGAAGTCTTGGCCATGGATATACATATACTCCTATTCCAGTCTTTCTTCCGAAGTAGGGATCTGTTCTTCTTGCTTGATCCACATCGGGTAGGAATTGTCTCTTTCCATTTACATATGTATGATGTACTCCTTCTATTCCCCATTGCCTCAAAATATTAGCATCTTCTGTACATAGCCAATCAAGAAATTTTATAGCTCTTACAGGATCTTTACAGCTTTTAGTGATAGCTATACCCCATCCACCGGTGTATCCAACTCTTACATCAGGTGGAGCCTGTTTTATTCTCTCGCTTACAGTAACAGGATAATATCCATACATATATTCATATTTTCCTGATCTTCTTAAAGCTGTAAATGGTTCTCCTACTGCCCATCCTGCATCAATTAGTGCTAAAACTCTTCCACTTGCTATTTTTGCCTTATAAGTATCTTCTTTTTGTATGAATGTTTCTTTGTCTAATAGACCTTCATTCCACATATGATTTAGCCATCTAAAATATTCCTTCTCTATAGCTCTCTTATAATGGAAAGTACATTTTAAAGTTTTAGGATCTACATATAATTCTCCATCATCAGGAGCTCCCGTAGCTTGAAATGCTGGATTTGTTACACTTATTACTGTTCTCCAATCATCAGCACATAAGGTAAGTGGTATAGTTGGAAGTCCGTCTGTAGTTGGATGTTTTTTGTAATATGTTTTTATTGCATTTTCAAAATCTTTTAGAGTTCTAATTCTTGGATATCCAAGTTCCATAACTACTCTGTGTTGAAGCATGAACCCACCATTTACATCAAGAGTTCTGTCATTATCTGTGGTTAAACCAAGACAGTAAATATGAGGATCTTCCTTACTCCATTTTAATCTCTTTAAGTTTTCCCCATAAGCTTTTTTAATATTTGGAGCGTACTTTTCTATTAAATCATCAAGGGGTATTAATGCTCCTGCATCCTTCAAAAGAGAAAGATCTCCTTTAGCATATATTAAATCTGGATAATCTCCGCTTGCTGCCATAATTTGTATTTTTTCTCTTACAGCAGCCTGGTTAGGTGCGTATTCTATATCTAAGGTTACACCAGTGAGTTCCTTTATCTTTTGGGCTACTGGACTTTTGAATTGGTCATCATTGGGATTAACTTCTCCTATATATACTTTAAATGTTATAGGCTTATTTGCTTCGGGTGTAGGATTCATGGGCTTAAATAATTTTGCTTGAGCATTTACTTCTCTTATGCTTACACTGAAAATGAGGCTAATTACTAATACTATAGCAAAAAACCATCCTAATAATTTTTCTGTCCTCCTCATAAAATTCTTTCCCCCCTTTAGAGTTAATTTTCATAGAATATTTTTTAATTGTAAATTACTCTTTTTAAACACCTCCTTTCTTAATTTTTTATTGCCCCAAGAGTCATTCCTTTTACAAAATACTTTTGTAAGAATGGATACACAACTACAATAGGCAATGTGGTTACTATAGTCATTGCCATTCTTAATGATTGGGGAGTTACTCTCATAGTTCTTGTAGGATCTAAGTTACTGTAGTAATCAATAGTGGTGGAACTTGCTGCAGCGTTAGCAAGGATTTTCTGAAGTTCATATTGCAAGGTAGTAAGATTTTTATTTCCTCCACAATACAAATAGGTATCAAACCATGCATTCCAATGCCCTACTGCTACAAATAGTGCAACTGTGGCAAGAACAGGTATACACAAAGGCAATATTACCTTTAAGAATATAATAAAATCATTGGCACCATCAATCATAGCTGATTCTTGTAGTTCTGATGGTAAGGTATCGATATAAGCTCTAATAACAATAAAATTAAATGGATTTATAAGTCCTGGAAGGATATAAACAAGAAAATTATTCATTAGTCCTAAACTTCTTATCAAAAGATATTCTGGTACTAAACCACCTCCTACGTACATGGTGATAACAAACAGTGTAGTAATAAGTTTTCTTGCAAAAAAATCTTTTCTACTAAGAACGTAGGCCACTATAGCTGTAGAAATAACACTGGTTATAGTCCCTATTAAAGTTCTTAAGGTTGATATTAAAGTTGCTCTACCAATTGTAGGATAATTGAATATTTCTTTGTAATTATCTAAGGTAAATACTCTGGGGAATATGGTGATACCACCTTTTATTGTATCAAAAGGATCATTAAGGGATACAGCTAAAACATATAGGAAAGGATACAATGTTATTATAACTAATAATATCATTATTCCGTGGTTTATAATATCGAATATTTTATCTCCTAAACTTCTATTCATATTCACGTCCTCCTAAATGATTTTGTACCCTGTAAATTTTTTACTTAATTTATTTGCTGAGAAAAGAAGAATTAAGCTAATTACAGATTTAAAAATACCTGCTGCAGTACCGAAGGAAAATCTTCCTGCTCTAATGCCATAATCAAGGGCATATAGGTCTATAACGTCGGATACATTCCTTACAGCTGAGGTTCTTAAAAGGAATTGTCTTTCAAATCCAATATTTATAATATTTCCTATACTCAATATAAGTATCAAAATAATAGTTGGCATTATGCCTGGTAATGTGATGTGCCAGATTTTTCTAAATCTTCCAGCTCCATCTACTTCTGCTGCTTCGTATAACTCTGGATTTATGGCTGTCATAGCAGCTAAAAATATAATGGTATTCCATCCCAGCTCTTTCCATATGTCTGAGAAGACTACAATCCACCAGAAATACTTAGGTTCTCCAAAAAATAGTATGGGTTGTTCAATTATTCCAATTCTCATAAGAAGGTAATTAACAACCCCATCAGGTGCAAGCATGGCATGTACTATGCTTGCTACTATTACCCACGAAACAAAGTGAGGTAAGTAAGAAATAGTTTGTACTGTTCTTTTGAAAGTAGAATTTCTGATTTCATTTATTAAAATAGCAAGTATTATTGGAAGAGGAAAACCAAAAATAAGTCCAAGAATACTCATAGCAAGAGTATTTCTCATGACAAGGTAAAATTCTGGGTCAGAGAACATCTCTTTAAAATATTTCAATCCAACCCATTGCTGTTGAAATATAGGTATTCCTGGTTTGTAGTTCTGAAAGGCTGTAATCCATCCCCATAAAGGGATATAACGAAAGATGATAAGCCATATAAGAAATGGGAAAATCATAATGATAAGGTATTTTTGTTTTTTTAATGTCTTTATAAAGTAGTTCACTTCAATCCCTCTTTCTTTTTTTTCAAAAATTATCAGAATATTCCTTTTAATAAAACCTTAAAAAATAGAAATTTTTAGAGGGAAAAATTAGACTTTTTTCAATTTACAAAAATTGTATTGAAGATTTATACTTTAAAAAATTTTAAAGTTTGGGGTTGTTTTATGTTTATCAAATTTTCCAACATAAAAATGTATAAAAAACTCATAATCAGTTTCATAGCCATATCGATAATCCCCATACTTATCCTTGGTACTGTAACTGTGGTTCATTTTAGGGATTTTGCCTTGGAATCTTCTTCAAAAGAAGTTTATAACAATCTAAACTCAGCAAAATTTCAGATAATGAAGATTACAGAGGAAGTAGTAAAGATTGCAGATAAATTAATGATAGATCAAAGGTTAAAGGAACTTTTACTTTATAAATACAAATCCCCGATGGAGACTTTTATAAAGTATTCTCAGTATAGAGAGATAGAAAATTATAAAACTCTTTTCGCTAATGCCATAGCTTATATAAGAATATATTCTGAAAATCCAACTATTTTAGAGAATGGAATTTTTTATAAAGTAAAGGGTTATATTAGAAAGGAGAATTGGTATAGGACTGCCATAAATCTAAATGGATTTATAAGATGGGAATTAATTTATCAGAAAGAAGATATTTATCCTGAAAAGTATTTTAGTCTTGTAAGACTTCTTAGAGATCCTTATAACGAAAGTTTTGGAGTTTTGGTTATTAATCTAAATAAACTGGAAATCAAAAAGATATTAAATCATCAAATTTTTGATACTTTTCTTATTAATAATGATGGATATATTGTAGCGAGCAATAATGAAAACTTAATAGGTACCATCTTCCCTATTGATAAATCAAAAATTATACAACCTGAAGGATATTCTTTAAAGTATAACAATAAAGATTATAGAATTTTCGGTATTTATTTACCTCTTGCTGGTTATAACAAGGATTTTTATCTTGTAAGTATGGTACCCTTGGACTATATAATGAGAGAGCCTTACGGTATGTTTAGATTTGCCATAGCTATGATAGTTATTTCTGTAGGGCTTTCTCTCTTGTTTGCTTTAATATTATCTAAGAATATGAGCAAGAGAATAGCAGTATTAAATAATGTAGTAAATGAGATATCTCATGGTAATTGGGATATGGAGTTTTCAATATCTGGTAAGGACGAAATAGGAGAACTTGCTGAGAATGTAAAAAATATGGCAAGAAATATAAAGATGCTCAATGAGTTGAAGATCAAACAGAAAGAAATGAAATTAAAAATATTGACCAATAATTTGAACCCTCATTTTCTATTTAACACTTTAGAGACTATTCATATGATGGCTATATGTAAAGAGCAGTGGGATATTGCAGATATTACTCTTAAGCTTGGTAACCTTTTAAGGAGAATTATAGAATTTGAAGGGAAACCTATAAAATTAAGGACAGAGTTAGAACTTGTAGAAGATTACTTGAAAATACAAAAATATAGGTTTGGAAAGATAGATTATAAAATAAATGTGTATGAGGATATAGAAGATCTATATATACTCCCTTTTCTAATCCAACCAATTGTTGAGAACTCTATCATACATGGTCTTGAGGAGAAAGAAGAGAAGGGAATTATAAATATAAACGTTGTTAAAAAAGAGGATAAGTTAATAATATCCATAGAAGATAACGGCGTAGGAATGTCTCAAGATGAAATAGAAGCTATCTTTAACAATGAAGATTTAGGTGGAAAAAGAATAGGCGTAAAAAATACTATGGAAAGAATAAAGCTTTTCTACGGAGAAGATTTTGGGCTTAGAATTCAAAGTGAGGTAGGAAAGGGTACAAAAGTAGATATAGTAATACCGTATCATGTTTTAAAAGGAAGTGATAAATATGTACAAGGTATTAATAGTTGATGATGAACCCATTATAAGAAGTGGCTTGAAAAAAGTTATAAATTGGGAAAATCATGGATTGAGGATTGTGGGAGATGCTGATAATGGGGAAGAAGCTTTGGATAAAATTATAAGGCTTAATCCTGATCTTTGCATTGTGGATATAAAGATGCCAAAAATGGATGGATTGGAATTAATAAAAAAAGTTAAAGAGATTGGTATGAGAATAAAATTTATAATTCTTACAGGTTATCCTGAATTTGAATATGCAAAAAAGGCTATAGATTTAGGTGTAGAGAGTTATCTTTTAAAACCTATAGATCCAGAAATTCTTAAAGAAAAGGTTATGCAAATTGTAGAACAGATAAAGAGTGATAAATTATTATATGAGTTATCCCGAGATAAACTTTTAGAAAAACTAATAAAGGGAGAATTGAAAAACGTTAAAGAAGAAGATCTTAATAGAATTTATAATTTCAATTTTCCATGGGATTCTTATGAAATAGTATTAACTGATGATTTGAATATTGAGGGTAAAAAAAATCATAATATTGATAGCATAATTCAAACTTACACTTTTATGGGAAATTCTTTGTGTTTTCTTATTGCTGATATAAAGAATCCTTACTTTAGAAGGAAGTTAATGGATGTAAAAAGGCAATTCAAAAAATTATTTGGATTTAATATATCATTCTTTGTAGGGGAAAAAGTTTTCAAACTTAGTGACTTACCCATATCTTATAACACTGCTTTAAAATTGAAGAACAAGAAGTTTCTCTTTAATCAAAAGGAAATAATAACCTATCCTAAGGAGGCTAAATTTGGTGATTTTCAAAATACCGATGATTCAAAAATAATTTGTGAGATTATAAAAGCTATAGAGTTTGGAAATCTTAATAACATTCATCTTTTTCTTGAGATAAAGATGAATAATCATACTGTAAGAGAGGATGATGAGGAAGAAATAAAATCAAGTTATCTTAATCTATTTATAAATATAATAAATTATTTCTCTTCTAATTATCCTTTCTTTAAGGAGATATCTAATAAATATTTAGATAAAAGAATAATATGCGAATTTTATAAAAAGCGATCCCTTATAGACCTTCACAATTTTGTAAAGGAGATGGTATTAAACGTGTTAAGAGATTTTTCAGAAAAAACAGGCAATAATGTACTTTCTCAGATAATAGAATATATAAATGCTAATTATTATAAAGATATTAAGTTAAAGGATTTGGCAAAACAATTTGGATATAACAGTAGTTATTTTGGAAAGATATTTAGGAAATATACAGGTGAAAAATTTAATACCTATATTGATAGAATAAGGATAAATAAAGCTAAGGAATTACTTTTGAAAGGTGAGAAGGTAGTAGATGTAGCAGAAAAGGTAGGTTATAAGGATCTGGATTACTTCGTTTTTAAATTTAAAAAATATACAGGAAAAACACCTCAAGCATTTAAGGAAAATATCTCTTAAAAAACACATTTCCGTATAGCTTTCCAATTAGTTAAGTTTTGGCATACTTTTAATATAAAATTAATAATTTTAGTTTCATTGAAAAAAGTATTAAATTAGTTTTTTAATTATATCAGGAAAGGAGATGTTGAAATGAAAGTAAAAGAGTTAATATTGAAGAATAAATCAGGTTTGCATGCTCGTCCCGCAGCTGTTTTTGTTCAGACAGCAAGCAAATTTAAGAGTAAAATAATAATAAAAGCTAATAACAAAGAAGCAGATGCAAAAAGTATATTAAAAGTACTTTCTTTAGGGGCTAATCAGGGGACAAAACTTATATTAGAAGTTGAGGGGGAGGACGAGGAAGAAGCTCTTAAAACCCTTTCAGAGCTTATAGAGTTGGGTTTAGGGGAGGATTAATGGGTAAACGGGATAGAAAAGAGAAAATTTTAAATGTTATTTTAGAGGCTTCTCATCCTATAAAGATAGAAGATATAGCGGAGAAGACAGGCTATAGTTTATCTACTGTTAGAAGGGAATTAAGAAGTCTTGAAGAGTTTTTGTTTGCCCATGGAATTGAAGTTAAGCATATCCCATATAAAGGTGTTCATATTACAAATCTTGAAAAGGACTCACATCTTTATATTATGTCTTTATTATCCCAAAATGAACAGATAACTAACAAAGAAAGGCATAAATTGATGATTCTTGACCTGCTATTATCAACAGAAAAAATAACATTAGAAAATTGGGAAGAAAAATTCAATATGAGCCATCCTACAATTGTAAAAGATTTTCAATTAGTAAAGAAATGGATGATTAATCACAAACTAAATATAATAGCTAAGCCTCATTATGGAATTAGATTGATAGGTGAAGAGAAGTATATTAGACAGGCAATCTTGGATTTAATCTTGGAGAGTTTATCGGAAGAAGAAAAAGGTAAGTTGTTAAATGAGGTACTTTTAAATTATAGAGTAAATTTACCTTGGATTGATATTTTTAATGACTCCTTTTTTGGAATTATTAAGTTTTTAAATGAAATAGAGAATGTATGGGATGTAAAATTTACTGATGATAGTTTTCTTCATTTATTGTTAATCATTGGGATTTCTATAAGTAGATTGAAAAAAGGATATAGATTGGAGGACTTTTATACGAATTATTATGATTTAAATCCTCCTTTTGATATTTTAGAAAGTTTTTATGATTTAAATTTAGATGATAGGGAAAAAAGATTTATAAACCTATACTTACTTTCTTCTGAATTAGAATCTGGTAAGAGTTTTCTTAAAGAAGATAAGGATTTAAGAAGTATTTTAGAAAAGGAGATCTTTAATTCTTATTCTTTTAAGAGTAATATCTTTAAAGTTTTTTTGAGTCATATACAGACTGCTATCTTCAAGATAAAGAATAATATAAACATATATAACAATATGTTAGAAAAAATAAAGAAAAACTATCCAATTATATACTATATTTCATGCGAATTATCAAAAACTCTTGAAAAAAGATTTGATATAAAGATTCCAGAAGAAGAAAAAGGATATATAACATTATATTTGTTAAGACTGTTCGAAAAAATGGCTAAGAAGAAAAAGATTATTGTAATATGTCCTTCTGGAGTATTAACAGCGAATCTTTTAGCAGAGAAAATAAAAAAAATATTTGAAGATGTTGAAGTTGTAAAGATAACATCAATAAGAGACTTACCTCGAAATCCCTCTAAAGGATTTATATATGTTAGTACTATTCCACTTTCTAATTTTGGATCACCCTATTTTCAAATTTCACCATTATTCTCTAAGGATGAAGAGGAAAAGTTCAAAAATTACATTTATAACTTTTATAAAGAAAATGTTTATGTAGAGATTATGGAAGTAAAAGATGAAAATGAGATTTTACAATACATACCTAAGGACTCTACTATTATTGCCATAAAGGAGAAACTATATTGGATCTACTCTAAGGAAGAACCAAAAGAAGAAAAGTTTATTTTGTTCTGTAACCCCAACAATAAATCCTATTATATGTATATCCATCTTTTTGATTATTTTAAGACTATATGGTTATCTCAAAAGATAGCTACAAGTATATCTCTGAGAAATTTAAATAGGATCAGTGAGGATTATTTACTCAAATTGCTATATTCCTTGGAAAGGGGAATTTAATATGAAGATAATAAAGGGTATTTCTGGATCTCCTGGAGTTACTATAGGTAAGGTTTTTCTTTGGATTAAGAAAGAAAAAGATCTAAATTATAAAGGAGATGAGGCAAAAAAGATTTGGAGAGAAGCAAAGGAAGCTCTTAAAGAGGAATTAAATAATAGATTATTGGATTTGTCTGAGACAGAAAGAGATCTTGTAAACTTTTATTTATTACTTTTAGATGATCCTACTTTTGAAGAATTTCTCTTTGAAAAAATAGATGAAGGTTTAGATTTTAAAACTGCAGTTGAAATAACCACTGAAAGGTTTAAAAAAGAATTTTTAAATTTAGATGTTTATTTTAAAATGAGGGCCCAAGATATAGAAGCTCTTAAGGAAGAAATATTTAGGGTAGTTGTTGGAGAGAGCTATCCAAGCTTAGAAGAACCTTCCATATTGGTATCAAAAGAAGTAACACCTTGGCAATTAATTAATATTCCAAAAGATAAATTATTGGGTATTGTTAGTGAGAAAGGAGGAGTGCTTTCACACCTTTCCATAATAGCAAGGAATTTAAATTTGCCCCTTTTAATAGGTGCTAATGTTTTAGAGATTAAGGGGGGAGAACTGGCTATTTTAGATGGTGAAAAGGGAATTTTGATATTAGATCCTTCTTCTCAGGAAGTTGAAAAGTATCAGAGATTATACGAACGTTATAAGATACTTCAAAAGAAAGCAATAGAGTTCAAAAACTACGTACCTAAGAAAGAGAATGGAGAAAAATTCTTTATCTCAGGAAATATTGGTAATTTGGAAGATGCCTTTTTAGCTTTAGAGCAAGGAGCAATGGGAATAGGCCTTTTTAGAACTGAATTTTTATTCTTGGAGAGGAATGATCCCCCATCTGAAGAAGAACAGTACGAAATTTATAAAAAAGTTGGAGATCTATTTTTAAATTATCCTGTTATTATAAGGACCTTAGACATTGGTGGAGATAAAAATGTACCCTATATACAGTTTGAGAAAGAAGAAAATCCATTTTTGGGGCTTAGAGGAATTAGGTGGTCATTATATGAAAAAGTACTTTTTAAAACTCAATTAAAGGCGATTTTGAGGGCAAGCATTGGAAATAATATTCATATGATGTTTCCTATGGTAGATTTGGTAGAGGAGGTAATAGAGGCAAAAAAAATTGTGAAAGAAGCAGTAGAGGAGCTGGAAAAGGAAGGTAAAGAATATAAAATTCCCCCTATTGGTATAATGTTGGAGACACCTATATCTATTTTAAACATAAATAGATTTGCAGATTTTGTAGACTTTTTTAGTTTAGGTACAAATGATCTTTTTCAATATACTTTTGCTGTAGATAGAACTAACGAAAAAGTCTCCTATTTGTATAGGCCATATCATCCTGCTTTTTGGGATTTAATTAAGGAAGCAATAGATTCTGCTCATAAAATTGGTAAGTGGATTGGTATTTGTGGAGAATTAGGTGGGGATTTAAGGGCCTTCTTACTTTTATATTCTCTTGGTATTGATGAGGTGAGTGTAGCCCCATTGAGGATTCCAATTTTAAAGTTATTGAGTTCTAAAATAGCCAAGGTTGATGTTTCTTTTGATTCATTACAAGAAGATGAACTTTTAGAAGTATTAGATAAGCATTATCAAAAAATCATGGAAGAAATAGGAAGTTAATAGTTAATTTTTGAAAGAATTTTAATTCTTTAATATTATTTTAACTTTCTTGAATAAAGTTGATGTATCTTTGATAATATTCAAAAACGAGGTGGTGAAAATGTTAAATTTCTTAGAGGCTATAGGAAATAGAATAGAGATTTTAGATAGGGTTGATACATGGGAAGAGGCGGTAAGAATAGGTGGGAAACTTTTAGAGAAGGATGGTATTGTGGAACCTAATTATATAGATAAAATGATTGAGGTATGTAAAGAATTGGGGCCTTATGTGGTTATTGCTCCAAGAGTAGCAATCCCCCATGCTCGTCCCGAAGATGGGGCAAAGTCCTTTGGGGTTTCTTTATTAGTAATAAGGAATGGAATAAATTTTGGATCTTATAATGATCCTGTTTATCTTGTAATTTCTTTTGCAACTCCTGATAAAGAATCTCATCTTGAATTTTTACAAGAGTTGGCAGAAATTCTTCAAGATTCGGAAAAATTAGCAGAACAGTTTATAAGTTTTAAAGATAAAGAGGAAATTAAAGATTATATTAAAAAGTTCTTTTCTAAAGTTAATACATAAAAGGGGTGTTACAAATGGTGAACAAGAGACTTAAGATTGTTGCTGTTTGTGGAATGGGTTTAGGTAGCTCCTTAATATTAAAAATGAATATAGAAAAGGTAGTAAAGGATCTTAATTTGGAAGCAGATGTTTCAACAACAGATATATCTACTGCAAAGGCAGTATTAGGAGATGCAGATATTGTTATTACTTCTCCAGAATTAGCTCCACAACTTGGGGAGTTAAAAGCCAAAGTTGTTACAATTAAAAATTTTGTTAATTTTCAAGAGATGAAAGAAACCTTGGAGAAAACCTTAAAAGATTAAAAATATATGGGGAGGTGCCAATATGTGGATTCTTAAGTTTATCCAAGATATCCTAAGTGTACCTGCAATTTTGGTGGGTGTTGTGTCTTTTGTAGGTTTGGTAGTTCAGAAAAAGACATTTTCAGAAGTGATAAGTGGAAGCATAAAAACTGTATTAGGATTTTTGATCTTAGTAGCTGGTGCCGTAACTTTGATTGGTTCTTTGAATGCATTGGGTCCAATGTTGGAAACAGGATTTGGAATAAAAGGGGTTGTTCCTAATAATGAGGCTATAGTTGCTATTGCCCAAAAAACCTTAGGTAGAGAAACTGCTTTAATAATGGTATTTGGTTTCCTTGTAAATATACTGCTTGCCCGTTTTACACCATTTAAGTTCATATGGTTAACAGGACATCATAGCTTTTATATGGCTGCTTTAATTTCTGCAACCCTTGGAACAGCAGGTCTTACTGGAGCGGGACTTGTGATATTAGGGGCAATAATTTTAGGATTAATGCAAGTTTTGATGCCAGCATGGATACATCCTTATATGAGGAAGGTAACAGGTTCTGATGATATTGCTTTAGGTCACTTTGGTACTTTAGGATATTTTGTTTCAGGTGCTATTGGAAGTCTGGTTGGAAAGCCTGAAGATAGTACTGAAAATATATCCTTCCCAAAGACTTTAGGCTTTTTGAGAGAATCTTTAGTAGCAACAGGTATAACTATGATTATAGTATTTTTAATTGCAAGTATTGCAGCAGGTCCTTCCTTTATAGAATCTAAATTGAGTGGAGGTCAGAACTTTTTAGTATATGCAGTTGTACAAGCTTTAACTTTTGCTGCAGGAGTGGGTGTTGTAATTTATGGTGTTAGAATGATAATATCAGAAATTATACCAGCATTTAAAGGAATTTCTGATAAGATTGTACCTGAAGCAAAACCTGCATTAGACTGTCCTGTAACATTCCCTTATGCTCCTAATGCTGTAATAATTGGTTTCATATTTAGTTTCTTAGGTGGAATTGTTTCTATGCTTCTTATGCCTTTGTTGGGTTTACCAGTTATCATTCCAGGTTTGGTGCCTCATTTCTTCGTAGGAGGTACTGCTGGAGTAATTGGCAATGCGACAGGAGGTAAAAAAGGAGCTATTTTGGGATCCTTTGTAAATGGTATTATTATTAGCTTTGGTGCAGCATTGTTACTACCAGCTCTCGGAACACTTGGATTTGAAAATACTACTTTTGGTGATTCTGATTTCCAATGGTTAGGAATATTGATAAGTTTAATAGCTAAGTTATTTAAATAATATAAATCAATCAATTTAGGTATATAATAGAATAGATTGAATTTAAAACCCCCTGTTCTTGCAATAAGACAGGGGGTTTTTATTAGGAGGTTAAATAAGATGAAGACAAAGAGGGCTTTTTTAATTGAGCCAAGAAAATTCGAGATTGATTACGTAGATGTGGAGCCAAAGAGAAATGAGGTATTGGTAAAAGTTGTCTCTTGTGGCCTTTGTAATTGGGAACTTAATCATTGGCATGGAAGACTCGGAACTTTTCCACAATCATTGGGGCACGAATGGGCAGGAATTGTGGTGGATGTTGGCCCTGATGTAAAAAATTTAAAGCCAGGAGATAAAGTAACCGCATTACCGGATGATCTTAGTGGTTTTTCACAATACACAGTAGTAAGTGAAAAAAATTGTATTAAGCTTCCTGATAATATAGATATTAAATATGCTCTTGGGGAACCACTAAAATGTATTATTACCGTATTAAGGGCAGCTCGACCTGAGGTTGGAGATTATGGGATTGTTGTAGGATGTGGTTTTATGGGATTGTTGTGTATTCAAGCATTAAAAGGAAATACATTATCAGAACTTATTGCTATTGATATTGACAAAAAGAAATTAGATATGGCCTTAGAGTTTGGTGCTACAAAGATAATTAATGCAAGAAAAGAAAATGTTGTAGAGAAAATACAAGATATAACGAAGGGACATATGGCCGATTTTGTAATAGAAGGTACTGGAAACCCAAATGTATTAAATATTTGTCAAAGATATTTGAAGACAGGGAGAGGAAGATTGATTCTAATGAGTTCTCATGAAACTGAGTGCGATAAATTTGATTTTAGAGAGGCAATAAAAAGGTCCATAGAGATAATAGTAGCTCATCCTTCTTATTCTTTAGATCCATATGATGATTTAAGAAGGGCTGTAAATCTTTTAGAGAAGGGAACCTTTAATATAGAAAGATTGGTGACACATGAATTTTCTCTTGATAGTATTCAAGAGGCTTTTGAAGCCTTAGAGAATAAACCTAAAGGGTATATTAAAGGCTTAGTAGTAATAAATGAGGTTTAATAAGGGAAGATACCCTCTATCCCAGAATATGGAACAGAGGGCATATTAAAATTATTCCCAGTCAAGGAGTCTTTTTTCTCCTTCAATCTTTTTAATATCTGTAATATCTTGTGTAACTTCTAACGTTCCAAGATAGTTTCCATTTTTATCTCTTACAGCAAAATATCTAATAAGTATTAATCTTCCATTCAAATTTATCCAGAAATCAGCATGATCTTTTGTACCTTTCTTAAATTCATTCACAATTTTTTCTACAATATGGACACTTTTTTGAGGATGACATTGTTGCACCTTCCTACCAATCACAGCCTTTGTCCTTACAAATATTCTATCCTTTGTTTCACTGAAATATCTTACTTCATCATTTTTATCAACAAATGTTATATCTACAGGAAGAGTATTTAAAACTGCTTCTAATTCTTCTAAAGTGAAACTTCCTGTAGGTAGGTTTATCATACCTTCTTTCTTTTCTAATTCTTTTTCCTCAGTTTTTTCTACTGGTGTTAATACAGATGGAGGAGTGAAACAGCAATATCCAATTTCATCAAATTGTAATCTTATGTCTTTTAATTCATCCTCAGAAAGTACATGAAGGGCCATGGGAAAGAGAATATTGTTTTCTTTATAAAAGTGGCTTGATAGCATCTCTGAAAGATCTGTAGAAAGAAGTGCTATTTTTCTTATAAATTCTTCAGGTGATATATTTTTAAAAGTGTCCATAAGTTTATATATATCTTTCTTTATGGCTCTTATCTTATCATGATCCATCCACATTATGGCAGGTGGTTCTGTTATTCCATGTTTTTCTAAATATGGGAAAAGTACGTTTTCTTCCCTTAAATAATGTTTCTCTGACTCCTTAAAGTGATTTACTATATCTTGTAATTCGCTTAATTTCTCTTTTCCTTCCTCATAATCTTTTATGTTTCTCATTTGTTCAATAATGTTCTTTAATTTATCTGCAAATTCTAATAGAGCTTTATGCTCTTCCATAAGAATAGTTATAGGATTTCCTGGACCACCTTCGGGTCCTTTTTCTAAGGATTCTTGAAAAACTGCAAGATGTACTTCACAAAGTTTCATTACTTCTTCTCTTGGTAGTCCTTCTTTAATTAATTCTTCTTCAATTTGGGCTATTTCTGTAGGAGTAACACTACCAAACATCTGTTTAAATTGCCTTTTTAAAACTTCCGGGTCTTCTCCTTTGTGAATTTTTTTAATAAGCTCCTTTAATGCTTCTTTTCTACTAATTCTCATTCCAAAAATCTCACTCATTGGAAAAACCTCCCCTTATAAATCTAAGTTCTTCTTAAGTTTCTCAAATTCTTCTAAAGTTTCCCCATTTACTAGTCTTCTTTTAAGAGTGTTTAAAAGGTCTTCTTTGTTGCTATACCTTTTTTCTTTGAAAAAATATCTTACTGCATAGATTATTGCAATGATAACAATAATCCAGAAAATTCCGTTCAAAAGCATCATTAATGGCATACCCCAAAAACCTCCATTATAAAAATAGGGAAATCTCCATCCCCAATAACACATAATTCTTTCCTCCTTTCTAAATTGATGATTTAAAATTTCTTAGTCTTAAAGAATTTGAAACCACAAATACAGAGCTAAAAGCCATAGCAAGTCCTGCAATCATAGGATTCAAAAGAATACCAGTAAATGGATATAATACTCCTCCCGCTATAGGTATTCCAAGAGTATTATAAATAAAGGCCCAGAAAAGATTCCATTTAATAGTAGATAAAGTCTTTTTACTAAGCTCTAAAGCTCTTACAACCCCCTTTAAATTGTTTCCTGTAATGATTATATCAGATGATTCTATGGCAATATCTGTGCCAGATCCCATTGCTATTCCAAGATCTGATTGAGTTAGAGCGGGAGCATCATTTATACCATCTCCTACCATGGCAACAAATTTACCTTCCTTTTGAAGTTTCTTTATTTTGTTTAATTTATCTTGGGGAAGAACTTCTGCGAAAAAGAAAGATAGATCCAAGATTTTTGCAACTCTTTCTGCAGAGACATTATTATCTCCTGTCATCATTCCTACCTCAAGACCCATATCTTTTAATTTTTTAACTACCAACTTTGCTTCCTCTTTTAACTCATCTGTAAAGGTTAAAATTCCTACGGGAATATCATCTTTTTTCAAAAGAGTGACAATTTTTGACTCTTTTATATATTGTTCATAGATATCTTTTATTTCCTTACTTAAAACTACGGGTTTTCCTAAAAAGTATTTTGAATTATTTATTACTCCTTCTATTCCTTCTCCTGGAATTTCTTTTATCTCTAAGATTTCTATAGGTTTTATCTTTTCAATTTCTCCCTTTTCTAATACTGCTTTTGCTAAAGGGTGGTTTGAAAATTGTTCTAAGGATACAGCAATTTTTAAAATTTCCTCTTTTGAGGCATTATTCAGAGGAATAATATCATCAAGTTTTGGCTTTCCATATGTTAATGTTCCTGTTTTATCAAAAATTATGGAATTAATTTTATCAGTCTTCTCAAGTACTTCAGCGTTTCTTATAAGAATTCCCATTTGAGCACCTTTGCCAATTCCTACAATAAGAGCTGTAGGAGTTGCAAGGCCTAATGCACAGGGACATGCAATGATTAATACCGCTATGAAATTGGAAAGAGCATAATTAAAAGATGGTTTGGGACCAAATATGTACCAAAGAAAGAAAGTAATAACAGATATGGTTAAAACTGTAGGAACAAATATGCTTGCTATTTTGTCTACTAATCTTTGTACAGGAGCTTTTGTATTTTGGGCAGATTCTACCATCTTTATTATTTGAGCTAAGACAGTTTCTCCCCCAATTTTTGTTGCCATAATTTTTAAGGCACCATTTAAATTTATAGTACCTGCAAAAACATTATCTTTTTCTTTCTTATCTTTAGGAGTACTTTCACCTGTAAGCATGGATTCATCAACAGAAGAATATCCTTCTACAACTATTCCATCTACAGGTATTTTTTCTCCTGGCTTTACAAGTACAATATCCCCTTTAACTACATCATTAATAGGTACTTCTATAAATTCATTATCTCTTTGGACCAATGCTTTTTTAGGTTTTAAACTTATTAGTTTTTTAATAGCGTTAGATGTTTTTCTTTTTGCCTTTAATTCTAAATATCTTCCAAGAAGTATAAAGGTGATTATTACTGACGATGTATCATAATAAACTTCAGGGGAAAGATTTTTTAAAGCAAAAAAAGATGGATAAAAGGTTGCCAATGTACTGTAAAGGTAGGCTGATGTGGTACTTAGAGCAACTAATGTATTCATATCAGAGGTTTTATGTTTGAGAGCTGTCCAAGCATTTTTATAAAATCTGTAACCTCCATAAAGTTGTACAGGTGTTGCCAAAAGAAAAAGTAAATATGGAGAAAGTTTAAAGAAAAAACTTCCTAAAAAAATGGGAATAGTAAATATTAAGCTTATAATAAATCTTCTTTTTAGATCTTTTAGCTCCTTTTCCCTATATAACTCTTGTAAATCTTCTATTTCACTTTCTTTTGGCTCAAAAGCTTGATATCCTAATTCGTTTATTATCTTTTGTATATCCTTTAATGTTATTAATGAAGGAATATATTCTACATATAACTCCTCTTTTGCAAAATTTACATCAGCCTTTATAATACCATCTAAATTTCTTAGAGTATTTTCTATCCTTTGAGCACAACCTATACAGCTCATTCCAGAAATTGGTATAGTCAGTTCACTGGTTACTATCTGGTATCCTAAGTCCTGTATTTTATTTTTAATCTCTATAAAATTTAAATTCTCTCCTATAATTTCTGCTTTCTCTAAGGAGAAATTAACTTTAACTTCCTCTATCCCTTTTATGTCTTTCAAGCTTTTCTCAATCCTTAATGCACATCCAACACAACTCATCCCAGATATAGGGATCTCAATTCTCCTTCTCATATGTCACCTTTATTATCAAAAATATTTTCTTTTTAATTATATACCAAAAAAGTAGGCATTTAAAGATGAGATATTAAAAATATATTAAAGTTTTTTTAAGGACTGAATATGACACTTTACTCATATATAACTAAAGTGTAAAAGTTATTGGGAGGTGATATGTTGAAATTTAAAAAGTTAAGTTTCCTCTTTATTCTATTTGTATTACTTTTCAGTTTTGCTTTTGCTCAAAGCTCTGCTCCAAAACTATATGTGGAAAAAGTAAATAGCCCAGAAGGATATCTTATTGATCCAGTAAAAACATATTTTATAGAAAAGATTAGAGAAAAAGGTATAGAAGTGGTATATGATAAAGCACAAGCAGACTATATAGCAGAATTGACAATAGTATCTGCAAATAGTAGAAGAAGTTTTAATTGGGTATTTCTATTCCTTTTCTATTTCTGGCCTATTGTTCCTGCTACAACTGTTCAAAAGGATGCCATTGTAGCTGTAAGAATATTTGATATAAATGGACAAGAAGTAGTTTTTGATCAGGCAGGATCAGTGAAAAGTGGAATGTGGTTCTTTGGTGATTTTGTCTCAGGAAATTCTGTGAAAAGGGATGCAGCTTTAGATTGTATAAATAAAATAGTGTCAAGACTCAACATAAGATAAAATTTCTTTTTAGGGGGGAAATTTATATCCCCCCCTATTTTATTGATGATCAAAATTTTTAAGAGAATTTTTTCATTGAGGGGTTTAAAAATGAAAAAAATTTTTTAATTTTTTTTTTCAATCTTTCTTTTTTTATTATGATTTCTGGCTGTACACCGAAAGATACATTATCACCTCAAATATCTATTTCTCTGTCATCCTCTGATCTAAATAATCTTTAAGGAAAAGTGACAATAAGTGTAAACATAGTTGATAGATCCCTGACTAAAGATAATCAAAGGGGTCCAAGTGGGATTAATAAAATAGAATTATATATTGATATGACAAAAGTTATGGAAAGTACAACAAGTTCTCTCACCTATGTGTGGGCTACAGAACAATATAAAGATGGTTATCATACTATAATGACAAAATCTTATGATAATGTTGGAAACGTGGGAATTGTAAGTGTAGGCGTTAGGGTTGTTAATGCTGAGTGGCTCTTTTTAGTTTACTTAGATGGTGATAATGATCTGGAAAAATTTGCTATTCAAGATATGAATGAGATGGAGATGGTAGGCTCTACAAATAAAATAAAAATTCTTGTCCTTTTTGATCGTATACCAGGATATGATACATCAAATGGAGATTGGAATAATGCAAGGCTATATTATGTTACTAAAGATTACGATGCAAATAATATAAACTCAGTTTTGATTAAAGACTACAATGAATTGGATATGTCAGATACAAATACATTAAAGGATTTTATTATCTATGGAATGACAAATTACCCGGCTAAGAAGGCTTGTTTGGTTTTTGGGAATCATGGTGATGGGGTTTATCCAAGATCACCCTCAAAGGATGATGTTCAAAGAGGTATTGCTTGGGATAATACTACACCTGGTTACCCATGGAATTGTTTAACTATTGATAAGGTGATAATTGCTCTTGAATCTGCAAGGCAAGTTACAGGAAAGAAAATAGATGCGATTAATATGGATGCTTGTTTGACACAGATGTTTGAAGTGGCATGGGAGTGGCAGTATGGGACGGATTATTTAGTTGGATCAGAGGCTATAGTTCCAGGTTATGGTAATGATTATTACACATTACTTTATCATCTAACTCAGAATCCTACGATGACACCATCGCAATTTGCAAAAACCATAGTAGACGATTACTACGCTTTTTATAATGGAAAAGATGATACTACCTATTCTTATATAAAATTGGGATCTACTTTTGATACAGTAAAGAGCAAGTTTGCAGTCTTCGCAAAAGCTCTTTATGAAGCTGATGATAATCAAATGGCAATTATTAAAAATGTTTGGAATAATGTAACATACTTTGATAAGACGGAGTTATAATGATCTTTGTGATTTTGCATATAAGTTATATTTAAATAACACAAATTAAGATATAATGATAAAGGTCTATGATTTAGTATATACCCTTTTAAATAATGTTTATTATGAAGATACTGGTAAATATGCAAATACAAATAAAGCATATGGTGTATCAATCTTAATTCCTACATATAGTTCCTGGCAAAATTATAATGGATATGATCAATATAATCTTCTTAAAATAAATCAAGATACTTATTGGTACTATTTTGTTCAAAGATTCGCTTATTATACTCAATATTAATTTATTTGCATCAAAAATATGGCTAGATATGAAAAATATATTTTCCTGCCTTTTTTAATCTAAAAATTTATAAGGACAGTTTTTGTCACTTAAGGAATTTATAATAGTAACCAAAAATAAAATGTGAGGGGTGAGAGTATGGAAGAGCCAAGAAAAATTACATTGGGTTTAATTTTTTCCTATATATTTGGGGGTATGTTTATCATTTCAGGATTAGGGCATTTAATGTCAGGAAATATATTTGGGGGAATAGCAATTTTAATTTCAGGCTTAATTATTTTTCCATCTACTTATAAGATAATAATTGCAAAAACAAATATATCTTTATCAACAGGTGTTAAATTACTAATTGTTTTAATAGCTTTGATTATTTTTGCAAATACTACAGATAATAGTAATTTATCAGAAAAAAGTAATGTGAATTTAGTATCTGAAACTAAAAAGGTAGAAGTAGTAAAAAAGCCCGAATTGGAAATAATTAGCTTAAGAATGGAGAGAGATGAGCTTGGGGGTTATGTAATAGGTATAGTGAAAAATAATACTAATAAACAATATAATTATGCACAAATTGAGATAAACCTATATGATAGTCAGGGGGTACAGGTTGGAAGTACTTTTGCAAATATAACCAATTTAGAGCCTGGAGGTATATGGAAATTTAAAGCTCCATTTTTTGAAAAAGAAGCGGTAAAATGCAAGGTAAAATCTCTTTGGGGATATTAGAAGTTTAGATTTGGTGAGATGGGGAGGAATTTTTTTAAAGGTCAGTTTTTGACCCTTTAAACATTTATAATATCTCTTAGGAAAAAATTAATAAGGGGGATATCTATGAAGATAATAGATTATGTATCTCAGGTAAAATTTGGAGACCCTCAAAAATATGAAAGTATAACGATTATTCCAATTTTTGCAGAAATAAATAAAGTTCCTTTCTTTATAACTTTGGATGAAGCTTTGAAGACAAATGGGTTCTATATAAAAGAGGTTGATCAAACAGGTACAGTACCAAATTTAAAAGTAATAAATAAGCTTGATCAAAAAGTGTTTATTTTAGATGGAGAAGAATTAAAAGGAGGAAAACAAAATAGGGTGGTAAATACATCTTTGTTAATAAAAAACAAATCTGAATTTGTTATACCTGTGAGCTGTACTGAGCGAGGAAGATGGCACTATGAATCTCATCATTTTGGGGATCCTGATGTAGTAATACCTGCTGATATTAGAAGGATTAAGAATGAGAGTGTATTAAGCTCTTTGCTTTATAGCAATAGATACAATTCAGATCAAAGTATGATATGGGCTGAGATTGAAAAGTTGCAAAAGGAGTTTGGAATAAAATCTGAGACTTCAGCTATGAGAGATGTTTTTGAGAAAAGAAAGAATTTATATGAGAATATGAAAGAAAAGTTTCCTTATATAGAAGGGCAGAATGGAATAATAGTATTTCAAGATAGAAAATTTGATGGTTTGGACATTATCTCTCTAAAATCTGCCTACAAAAATCTTCATGATAAATTGGTAAAAAGCTATATATTCAGAAGCAAACTTCTTAAAAAAGAAAATAATACAGATTATGGAGATGAATACGAAAAATTTTTAAAAGAAATAGAAGCTATAGAGCCATTAAAATTTAAATCTCCTGCCCTTGGCTGGGATATAAGAATTGCAAGCAAAAACTATGTAGGATCCATTTTAACCTATGCAAATAAGCCTATACATATTAACTTTTTCAAAAAAAGAATATAATAATAAGAAATAATTTAATAGAGGGGGGATATAGAATTTGAGATTTAAAGTAATCTTAGAAGGCGATATTCTTCCTGTTGATTATCGCAACCATTTTATGGGCTTTATAAAAGAAGCCTTGAAAGTTTCAGATTTGGGAAAAGAATATTTTGAGAATCTTTATAAATATGAAGAAGGGGGTGAGATTAAGAATAATAAATCAGGAAAGCCTTTTTGCTTTGCAGTAAGATTTATACATGATAAAGAAGAATTCAAGAAAGATAAAGATATTTTATATATTAAAACGCCTATAGAATTTTATATCTCAAGCCCAGATCCAGGCTTTTTAGTTGCTCTTTACAATGGACTATTAAGTAAAAAATTATATCCATTTAAAATGGGAGAAGGAGAAATACACAAAAGAAAAAGTATCGTACTTCTTAGAGAAAAAAGTATAAAGGAAAACAAAGTAGTTTTTAGAACTCTTTCTCCTATCCTTATAGAGGATAAAAATGATAAGCCACTTCTTCCTATTAGTCCAGAAGATGGGAAACCTCTTTATAAGGAAAGTGAAGATTTTGTTTACTTTCTCAGAGAGTTTAATTACATCTCTGATACTATTTTAAAAAGTGTAAGGGGATATGGATTAAAAGAGGGATTAGATTTTAAACCTATTAAGCTAAGAAAAGAAGTAGTTAAACATAGGGTAAGGGAAAGGGATATAGAGCCAAAACTTTATACCTTTACATGCTTTTCTGGGGTATTTGAACTATGTGGTGATATTGAGGACTTAAATTATTTATATCAGCTTGGTTTTGGACTAAGAAGGGCTCAAGGTTTTGGTATGGTGGAGGTGGTGTAAATGGCTGATAGTGTGATAAGACTATATCCTGGAAATTGGTTATACAATGCAGGAGTAATTGGATTTTTGTATTCATTAAAGGAAGTTGAAGGAATTCCTTATGAGGATGTGGCAAATTTTAAAGATGATGGATCTTTAGAAATAAGAAAAGATATTTTTGAAAATTTAAAAGTTGATGAGAGGTATTTTAGTGAAAGAAAAATATCTTCTATTGTTGGAAAATCAGATTTGTATAGGAATTACTTACAAGAACCATGGAAAGATAAATTTCCTTATTATGTTGAAAAGCTCTCAAAGATTGAAGAGAAAGAAGATGCTATACCTTGTGGCCTGTGTTATAGAAAATTTTATTTATTAAATGATGATATTAAAGAATTGGAAAATTTAGGATTAAAAAAGTTTTTAGAAGGTGTATCTAAATTTGATATGAGACATATGTCTATGTTAGGTCCATCTATAGGAGGATTTCCAAATGGTTTTTGGAATAATTCTCAAACCTTTCGTGTATGCCCTCTATGTGCATATTTAATTATCCATCATCATCTATCATTGGTGGATCTTTCTGATAAATCTAAGATCTTTGTGAATGCTCCTTCATTTAAGGTTATGTGGCATTTAAATAGATATGTAAAAGAAATTTATGGAAGAGAGAAAATAGAAGTAATAAAAGAACTTTTGGGAATGTCTATTATTGAATTGGCTTTAAAATTTCATATTCAGCTTGGTAAATGGACAATGATGAATATTGAGGTGGTGAACCAATATAGAGAAGGAGATAATGATAGAATAGAATTCTTTTCTTTACCCTATGAAACCATATTACTCCTCATGGATCGTAATATAGCAAGTTTAATTAATGATATAGGTGAGATAAATGTTTTGAATTTGGTTTTGGATAGTAAATACAGAGAGATTTTAGATTTTGGAGAAAGAGTTTTTAAAATTGGAATTAAAAACAAGAATGATTGGGGTAAGCATGAGAATGATTTTATAAATAAAAAGATAAAAATGGATAAGAATAAAAATAATCTCGTAGCCTTCTCTCAAAAGCTTTTTAAACTCTATGCTCTAATTGAAGAGAAGATAGGAAAGGGGGTTTATGTATGAATGATAATTTTAATTTTGATGAAATAATGAGTAATATTAAGGAACAGATTAAAAATGGAGAGGTTAATTGTGGTTCATTAAAAGATTTAATTGAGAAATATAAAGAACTTGGTTTTCATATACAAAAATTATTGGAATATGCAATTAAAAATACGAAAGAAGATAAAGATAAATTGAATAACCTATATGAAGAGATTAAGGAAGAGAATATAGCAAATCTTTGTGAGCAATTGAGATCTTATGGGGAAAGATTAAGATTTAGAAATTCTGGAGTATATGAGAGATTTTATGACAAAGATAAGAAAGCTCCTGCTGGTATGACGTTTAGATTGCTTGAGCTTTCAAGACTTGGAAAAAGAGATGAAGTTTTTTACATAATACTTAGAGAATTTGCTACTGCACAAGAAGAGGTTGATGAGAAGCTTGTAATGGCATTTAATCCTAAATATTCCGTGGAAAGTTTTAGAGCCTTGCTTTATTCCTTTTTAAGTGGACTATTAGGTAAAAATTATTAAAGAGGAGGTATCTAAAGATGAGAGAGAATAATTTAAGCCATATAACTATTACTATTATTTTTGAAGGATCTGCTTTAAATAGAGATGAAAAAGTAGGAGGAAATATTTTATCTATTAAGAAACTAAAGAAAGGTAATAAAGTAGTAAGTTTTATAGGAAAACCTGCTATAAGACATTATCTTTTTGAAACTTTAGTGAAAGCTCACGGATGGAGCCCGAGCGCGGTTAGAGTGCAGGATGATGTAGTACAGTTTGATATTACTAAGGATGATATCTTGACAAGTCATGAGCTTGATGCTTTTGGATATATGTATACTATAGGAAAGCAAGTTTCTATTACAAGAAAAGCTCCAGTTGGGATAACAAAGGCGATAGGATTAGATCCTTATGAGGGTGATATGGCATTTTATGCAAATCATGATTTGGTAAATAGGGGGATAAAACAAGGACTTGATGCAACACCTAATCCTTATAATAAAGAAGAACATTATTCCTTTTACAAAGTGAGCTTTACGATAGATGTGGATATTTTGGGAAAAGATGAGTGGATTGTTAATAAAGAGCCTGAATTTGATGGTAATGTATTAAAAATTACATTATCAGAAAATAAGGAAAAAAACACAGTTATAGAAAAGGTAATAAGTTATGTTAAAAAGAGTGACGATAACAGATATGAATTGGAAAATGGGGTTATAAAAATTGAAAAATTAAAAGGAGAGAAATACAAAATAATCTTCCAACTTAACGAAAAAGAAAAGAAGGAGCGTATTATACAAATCCTTGAAGCTATAAAAGATGGTCTTTATGCCCAATCAAGTAATGAACAGAATACTATTATTCCTCTATTTTTAATAGCTGGAAAAGTAAAAGTCCCATCTCCTGTATTTCATCCTTATATAGAAATTGTTCCATTAGACAATATATCTTATAAGGTTATCGGTATTAATGATGCTTTAAATAATAGTTGGCTTGAAGAAGTATTTATTATGGACAGCCAAAAAATAAAAGCTGATAAAGATAAGTTAGCAAAAGAGGTAAAACATGATTGGAATGAATTCTTAGGTAGTCTTGGATTAACTTCTTCAACTTCAGAAAAAGGTGGAGATAATTAATGGGGGATAAGATAACAGCCTTAAAGATTAAGATATATCAGCCTCAGGCTCATTATAGAATACCTTTTACGTATCAGAGAAGGCATACATATCCTATTCCACCCTATTCTACGGTTCTTGGTTTAATTGCTAATGTTCTTGGTATAAGAAATATACCAGGGCAAGAGGAACCATGCATTGAAGAAAATTGTGATTGTCCATATCATAAATTTAAAAATATAAAAATTTCTATATGTGGAAAATTTCAGGCAAAGACTAGTGAATATGTTTGGTTTAGGAATTTAAGCAAAGATGCTCATTTGGGAAGATTTGTTGTCATAAATAATAGATATGTAGCAGGACATATAGAGCATATAGGGGGACAAAGTCCTTGCACAGTTGATATATTAAATGATGTAGAGATCTTAGTTTATCTTTATCATCAAGATAATAGTTTTTTGGAAGAAATTAAAGAAAGTTTCGAGAATCCAATAAATAGAGGATCTCCATTACATCTTGGAAGGGCAGAAGATTGGATTGTAATAAAAGAGATAAAATATGTAGATTTGGAAATAGGGGAAATAAATGGAAACTACGGATATTTCTTTTGGATTCCTGAACGGAATTTCAATAATTATTCTGTTATTGATAAAGTGGAAGGATTAATATATAATCTTCCCACTTTTTACAAGATAAAGGATGGAATTAGAGTTTTCGATTTTATTAGAACCAAGCTAAACGATGGAAATATAGGTGAAATATTTAGCTTTATAGATAAATCAGAAAGAAATTCTGATTTGAAAGAGGGTATACCTATATTTTTTGCTGATTTAAAGGGGGGTTAAGATGGTTAAAATCCTTGCTAAATCCTTTAAAAAAGATCAGGAGGAAATAACTTTGTCAAAGCACACAGAAGATGCCTTAATAGTTTTTGAAAAAATAAAGGATAAAATTAATGATAAACATTTATTGGAAGCTACAGAGTTGGCTATATTTTTGCATGATCTTGGCAAAGTATTACCAGCTTTTCAAATAAAAACCCTTAAAAATAAAGATTATGAACCTTTTGATGTATCTTATGAAGTTCCCCATTCTCTATTTTCTATCTTTTGGATATCAAAGGATAAATTAAAAGCTAAATTTGGGGAAGATTTTTTTAATTTCATAATATCAGCTATCTCTTATCATCATTGGAGAGATAATTTTGATGATTTCATATCTCGAGATAATGAAATATTGAGAAAATTATGTGAAAAAGTACAAGAGGAGTGGGGAGAAAAATTAAAGAACAATTTGATTACAGAATTTTCAAAATTTAATGAATGTAAAGAATATATAGATATAAATCGCCCATGGATTAAAGGTATTCTAAATAGAAGAAGTTTAATGAATTATGCAATACCTCCATATAAATTTGATTATGAGCCTTTGAGAAAGGAAGTAAAGAAGGAATGGGTACTTATAGCAGGATATTTGCAAAGATGTGATCATTATGCATCTTGGTGTGAAGAGGAAGGTGAGGATTTAAATAAAGTTGAAATAGAGTCTATGAATTATCAAGATATAGTTAATAATATTAAAGACAAAATAGGTGATAAGGCTTGGCAATTTAATAATCTAATAGATGGAAATTTGATCCTTATTGCGCCTACGGGATATGGTAAAACAGAATATGCCTTTTTGTGGTCTAAAGGTGATAAGTTTATATATACCCTTCCTTTGCGATCTGCTGTAAATCAGATATATGAAAGAGCTGAAAATATTTTTAATAAAGATAAAACAGGGTTATTGCATTCTGATGCTGATGTTTATTTGTTGGAGAAAGAGGAAGATGTGATTGATCCTATTAAAGCTTATGAAACTGCAAGACAAATCTCTTATCCTGTATTAATATCTACAGGAGATCAATTTTTTCCTTATGGTTTAAGGCCACCAGGATATGAGAAAATATTCTCTTTATTCTCCTATTCAAGACTTGTGATTGATGAAGTGCAAGCATATGATCCACAAGCTTGTGCTATTATTACGAAATTTATCGAATGGATTACAAAGTTAGGTGGAAAATTTTTATTAATAACTGCAACTTTACCTACTTTTGTAAAGAAGAGAATTGAGGAAGTAATAAATGGAAATCTTGAGATAATAAATATCTATGAGAAAGAGAGGGAGGATTTTAAGAAGATATTTAAACACAAAATAAAGATTAGGTATATAGAAAGTGATGATAGCAATGAAAAGAGTGAATATATGGATAGAATATCTGAGAAAGAGTTAAAAGAAATAATAAAAGAGGCTGAAAAAGGAAGAAGAATTCTTGTAATTTTGAATACTGTGAATTTAGCCCAGAGAGTTTTTGATGATTTAAAGGAGTTAACCAGAGAAAATAAAGAATTAAATAAGAATATATATCTGTTACATTCAAGATTTACTTTTGAGGATAGAAAAAATAAAGAATTAAAGTTTTTAGAGCAATTCAAGAACCCTAAGGATCCATTGGAAAATGAAGGAAAGATTCTTGTAGCTACTCAAGTGGTAGAGGCCTCTCTTGATTTGGATGCAGATGTTTTGTTTACAGAGATATGTCCTCTTGATGCTTTAGTTCAAAGAATGGGGAGAGTTTTAAGAAGATATTTTTATAGAGATGGAAAGGTTATAAATAAGAGTGACAATAATGAATATGTAATAAATTCTAAGGAATTTAAAGCATACAATGAACCTAATGTATATATATGGATATTTAAAAATGGTGGAAGTAAAGGTGGAAACAGGGTGTATATGAAAGAATTGATAAATCTTTCTATTGGATGGCTTTTGAAAAAGAAAGATATAAATGATTTGGAAGATGTTGTTTCAAAAGATTATTTAGAAATATTGAAAGATTTATTTGAAACTGAAAAGACTAAGAGTAGTAAGAAAAAAGAAGATAATGTGTATCAAAAATTAATTGATAATAAATGGGAAAAGGGTATAGATGGTATAGAGATTGAAATTTCTGAATACGATAAATATTTGTTAATCGATTTATTTTATAAAACTATGGAAAGTAATAAGCTTAATGTAAAGGACAACAGCTATCTTAATAGATTCTACAATACTATAGATCTTCTTGATTCTGGGTGGATGTCAGAGAAAAAGTCTGAGGCAGAAAGGCTTTTCAGAGAAATGTACACAGTACAAGTTATTCCTAAGAATCTTATAGAGGAATTTATAAAAGATTTGAAACAATTTGTGAATAATGAAGGAAGGTTTGAAGGAGAAAAATTTGACTATACCACTTTTAAAGGAAAAGTTATCTCAAAATTCTGTGTAAATGTGGATTTAAGAATGTATATGAGAGATGGAGTTTTAGATGCTAATAGATTAAGAAGAATAACAGAATATTTGCATGAGGTAGGTTTTAAAGAAAAAGGAGAAGTTTTTGAAAAATATGATAAGTTAATCCGATGGTTAAGTGATATTTATTACGATAATGAAGCCGAGTATGAGAGTGAGAAAGGATTTGTGAGAGGGAGTAGTATTTTATAAATGGAAGATTTATCCTTACCTCAAGATCTAAGAATAACAGGAATAAAAATAAATTATCTATTTGTTTGTGAAAGGAAATTGTGGCTCTTTGATAGAGGTATTGGTATGGAACATACCTCGGAAAAAGTATTATTAGGTAAGATTTTGGAGGAAAGTAGTTATCTTTCAGAGGAAAAAAGAAAGATTATGATAGATGAGCTTATATGTATTGATATTCTCTCTGAGGATGAGATAAGAGAAGTTAAATATAGCAATAGAATGGAAGAAGCAAATAGAATGCAAGTTTTATATTACCTATATTATTTAAAAAAATTAGGAGTAAAGAAAAGAGGCATTCTAAATTATCCAAAGCAAAGAAAAAGAGAGATAGTTGAACTTACTCAGGAATATGAAAAGAAGATAGAGGAGGCTCTTCTTAAAATCGAAGAAATAATAAAAATGGAGAAGCCTCCTCCTGTTGTCAAAAAAAGTTATTGTAAAAAATGTGCATATTATGAATTTTGTTTCATAGGGGAATGAAGATGGGGAGAGATTATTATATATTTTCTAATGGTTCTTTGCGGAGAAAAGAAAGTACTGTGTATTTTGAAACATCTAATGGAGAAAGAAAGTTTTTCCCAGTAGAAAATATAGACAGCATACATCTTTTTGGAGAGATAGATTTAAATACAAAAGTCCTAAATTTCCTTGCACAAAACAACATTGTATTACATGTATACAATTATTACGGCTATTACTCTGGATCTTATTTACCCAGAGAAAAAAATATATCTGGAGAAGTTATTGTAAGACAAGTAGAACACTATTTAGATAAGGAAAAAAGATTTTATCTTGCTTATTCTTTCGTGGAAGGCGCCCTTTACCATATGATAAGGAATTTGAGAAATTATAATGGAACTGAGGAAAATCAAAGGAAGATTGAAGAAGAGCTTAAAAAAGCAAGAGAATGTAATACTATAAATGAATTAATGGGATGTGAAGGGAGAGCAAGAGAAAGTTATTATCAAGCGTTTAATATATTTTTAAAAAATAATTTTTATTTTGAAAAAAGAGAAAAAAGACCTCCTACAAATCCAATTAATGCTTTAATTTCTTTTGGTAATTCTTTGATTTATGCGATAATTGTATCTGAAATCTATAGAACTCAATTAAATCCTGCGATAAGTTATCTTCATGAAGTAAGAGAAAGGAGATATTCTCTCAGCCTTGATATTTCTGAAATATTCAAGCCTTTGATTGTAGATCCTGTAATATTTAAGCTTATAAATAATAATATGCTAAAATTATCAGATTTTGAAAAAGATGTAAATTATTGCTACCTTACTGAAGATGGAAGGAAAAAGTTTATTCAAGAGTTTGAGTCCAAAATTCAAACTACGATTAAACATAGAAAGCTAAATAGAAATGTATCATATAGATTTCTTATAAGACTTGAATGTTATAAATTGGTAAAACACTTTTTGGAGGATGATTTATATAAGCCATTGAAGGCTTGGTGGTGATCATGTATGTAATTATTACTTATGATATAAGTGAGGAAAGAGTAAATAAGGTAAGGAAAGTATTAAAAAGATATTTCAATTGGGTCCAAAATTCGGTTTTTGAAGGTGAGATAACTTTAGCAAAACTTGAAAAATGTAAATTAGAATTGAGTTTCATAATAGATAAGGATGTGGATTCTGTATACTTTTATCTTGTAGACAATAGGAATAGTATTAGCAAAACTGTTTTAGGAATAGAAAAAGATGTAACAGACAATATATATTAATTTGTTTATTTTTGCAGTAAACCTATTTTTAAATGATTTTTCTTTAAAAATGTTGAAAAATCTAACATTAAATATGAAATTTTTTATTTTGGTAAAATTAAACTTAAGGTTCACTGCAATTATGGTTTTAATCTAAAAATTTTGTAATTATATTAGTAATTGTATAATACTATAGTTACAATTTAATCTGATTGTTGGGTTTGATCTGAACTATGTGGGATTTAAATACATTCTTAATCCCCTACAGGGATATATATCACATAGTTTGATCTGAACTATGTGGGATTTAAATGTTGGTATGTAGTAAACAGAGAAGTAAAACGCAAATGTTTGATCTGAACTATGTGGGATTTAAATTTGAAGTATGATAGAAGCTCCTTATCTTTCTTCTCCGTTTGATCTGAACTATGTGGGATTTAAATGAGTTTATTAAGGCACCATTTGGAGAAAGAGTACCTGGTTTGATCTGAACTATGTGGGATTTAAATGCTCTTACCGTAATCAGATATCCATTCGCATCTACCTGTTTGATCTGAACTATGTGGGATTTAAATTCTATTTGCTCCATCAGCTCCCGTGGAATATCCACATGTTTGATCTGAACTATGTGGGATTTAAATGCGAAGTATGATAGAAGCTCCTTATCTTTCTTCTCCGTTTGATCTGAACTATGTGGGATTTAAATCACTAAAAATCTGGATCTGGCGCAAAATCTATAAGATGTTTGATCTGAACTATGTGGGATTTAAATCACAACTGGATCATCAAAATTCTCTTTCTTGACTCTGTTTGATCTGAACTATGTGGGATTTAAATCTTTACTTACGATTTGCGTCATTTCTCCCACCTATGGTTTGATCTGAACTATGTGGGATTTAAATATCACAGGTATTGCAAGGAATTTCTACTACAATCTGGTTTGATCTGAACTATGTGGGATTTAAATAGTGAAGATATATCCTGCGCTTGGCTGGAGAATTGAGTTTGATCTGAACTATGTGGGATTTAAATTTTGTCTTCAAAATGATAAATCATATCTATTAATAAGTTTGATCTGAACTATGTGGGATTTAAATTTTCTTCTCTTCGTGCTTCCATTTCACATCTCTCTTGTTTGATCTGAACTATGTGGGATTTAAATCTTGTGGTATACTGTGTGAACAAGGAGAGGATCTAGTGTTTGATCTGAACTATGTGGGATTTAAATCCTCTACTTGCCCTCTGACTGAGGAAACTACGTAAAGTTTGATCTGAACTATGTGGGATTTAAATTTTGTATACCTTACCATCCATCCTCATCCAGATGTCTGTTTGATCTGAACTATGTGGGATTTAAATGTTATACATCTGCTTGTCAAGTCTTAAAATCCAAGTGCGTTTGATCTGAACTATGTGGGATTTAAATGAACATGTAAAATACTTAGTACAACTTGCTAAACTTGTTTGATCTGAACTATGTGGGATTTAAATGATAGATAGAGTTGTTTAATCTGAGCAACAGATAGAGTTTGATCTGAACTATGTGGGATTTAAATAAGCATGTATATGCAGTAGTACCAGGAACAGGATCAGGTTTGATCTGAACTATGTGGGATTTAAATGAGCTTCTCAGAAGATATTACAAATTAGTTTTTAAAGTTTGATCTGAACTATGTGGGATTTAAATAGCTTTATACTCACATTTCGCAATGTAGTATTTATCGTTTGATCTGAACTATGTGGGATTTAAATACAACCGCTTCTTTCACTTATTGCGCCCCAATCATCGTTTGATCTGAACTATGTGGGATTTAAATTGGGTGGTTTGGAATGCCTACTTTGATGGCCAAAAGGTTTGATCTGAACTATGTGGGATTTAAATGTGATAAATGTAATCCTGAATGGTCATGTCAAGCCCGTTTGATCTGAACTATGTGGGATTTAAATTTTCCTTGATTTGTCCCCTCAAATGTTCACACTCCTTCGTTTGATCTGAACTATGTGGGATTTAAATAAACTGGAGGTGAAAGTATGAGAAAAAAGATCAGGAGTTTGATCTGAACTATGTGGGATTTAAATAATTTCCAAGGGTGAAATATCTTCCTTCCTGATCTTTTGTTTGATCTGAACTATGTGGGATTTAAATAAGTGGAAGGAATTTCTGGATAAAATTTTCTGCCAAGTTTGATCTGAACTATGTGGGATTTAAATTGGTATATTTTTAGGGGTTAAACGTATACCAAACGTGTTTGATCTGAACTATGTGGGATTTAAATATATATTCACATATAAGAATATTTGAATATGAATAGTTTGATCTGAACTATGTGGGATTTAAATTGTTTTTACGTCTTCTATCTTATAGTTTTCAAAATCGTTTGATCTGAACTATGTGGGATTTAAATAAAAGTCTTTGGGAAACGTGAATTCTTCTAAGAATGGTTTGATCTGAACTATGTGGGATTTAAATAAATCTCTTTTTTCTTCATTTTTTTCAAACCTCCCTTGTTTGATCTGAACTATGTGGGATTTAAATGTACTGTGTGTATTCTGTTCTGGCATGAGTTTGGTAGTTTGATCTGAACTATGTGGGATTTAAATGATAATTTTGGCTTCATCTTCCGACAGGATATAAGCGTTTGATCTGAACTATGTGGGATTTAAATAGCACAACTTCAATTCGTTAGATATTATTAGTTTTTATCTTTTATTCTGTAGAAATGATCTTCTATTTCACTCTTTGGATAGTGAGCTATTAAGGATTTTTAATATTAAATCTTTGTAACTGTATCCTTTTGCTTCTGCCATTTTTACAATATCAGAGTAATTAGGAATTAAAAGAGGAAGTGAATTTACATCCAAAATAAAAATTTCTTCTCCTCTTACTCTCACATCAATCCTTGCATAATCTCTAAGTCCAAAATACATAAAAATACTTCTTGCAATATCTTTTATACTTTTTTCTATATTTTTATCTATTCTTGCAGGACAAAAATATTTAGTTTTCTCTCCAAACTCTTCTTTTACTCTTCCAGAGTAAAATCTTTCAACACTTTCAGGAAGTTCTGAAAAATCAATTTCCAAGAGGGGGAGAATCTCTAAATTCTTCTTGTTTCCGAGAATTCCCACACTTATCTCTTTACCCTCTATGAATTCCTCAACTAAAGCTTCTTCTTGAAATTCTTTATGAATATAATCTATCATATATTTTAGCTCTTCTTTGTTTCTTACTAAGGACTCTTTTCTTATTCCCTTTCCACTCCCCTCTCTGTTTGGTTTGACAAAAAGAGGAAAAGAAAGATTAATATTCTTGGGTATTCTTTCATCAGGATACACAAGAAAAAATGGAGGTGTTGGAATTTTGTAGTATTGTAATAAAATCTTGGTATGGGTTTTATTAAGACAGAGAGAGTGGGTATATGCTGAAGGACCTGTATAGGGGATCCCTAAAAAATCACATAGTGATGGTATAAGTATTTGTCTTGTTTCTTTTCCTTGAGTGAAAAGATTGAAAACAAAGTCAACACTTTTAATTCTTTCTAAAAAGTTTTCTGAGACAGGGATTAAAGTTACAGTATATCCCTCATCTTTTAGAATATTTTCTATTTCATTTACCATTAATTCATAATCTGAAGAACAAGGAAGATTATAAGCTATCCCAATTCTCATATTAATCTTTCTATTCTTTCCTTTTCTTTAAGAATTTTTCCCCTTTCATCTACACAATAATTAGCACCATTTATTACGAAAGTTTTAACTTCCCCTCTTGCCACAGAGAATCCTTTAAGCATGGGAGCATCTAATATACCGCATTTGATGGCATTATATATATTTTCAGGTGATAAAAAATCATCCTCTGATTTTGCCAAGTTTTTTATAGCGTCGAGAATAATTAAAGCTTCCTCTTTTAGTTCCTCCTTTCTTTTAAGGATTTCGGGATCCGATGAGAAATCAGGAAGCCCTGAAGAAGCTAAGATATAAGCTCTTTTCACCATCTTTACACTCTCTATAATCTCTTTACTCCTCGCAGGATACATAGCCTCAGAATAGGATACTACATGAATTATATGGGGTTTTAAATAGGCCCCATAAAACATTGAGGATACCAATTGTCCCATAGCAGAATAAGGGTCTGCTGGAAAGGATAAAAGTCCTGTTCTTATCATTCTGTAAGAGACAAAATCTTCATCATGTAAAGATTCTACAAGCTCAATCTTTGCAAGAGCCTTTGCTATATCCATCTTAGGTGATATATTGGGAGGAGTATTTAGCATATATTGAGCTACGTATTCCTTAACCCCAAGTTTCTTTGCTACTAAACTAGCTATATAGCATGTTGCAACTCCAATGGCATCATGGGCATTTCTTAGTTCCCATTGATGAGATTCATTGATTTCTACAGGAATTCCATTTTCTGCATTCCATTTTATACCTTCCATATTTTCTTTTATTGCTGATAAAAGTTCTCGATCTGATCTTTTGTCCAAATCAGAATACCAAGTTAGAGGTATAGCGGACCAAGCATTATTAATGGTTTCTTTAAGAAGCTTTGAAAATTCAATAAGATTTTTAGTGCCAGAATAACATCTTAATAATGGAAAGTTTCCTCTTCTTGTAGCATTATATAATCTTATAAAATCCTCTTTTTTCCTTAACGGAACCCCTCCTGCACCATCTTGTTTTGGATCCATTTTTTCAGGTTCAAAAAAATAGCTTTGAGTATTTTGGTCTGGAGCTATTGAGATAATATCTAATAATCCTGAATCTGCTAATTTTTCTATTTCTTTTATGGTTTCATCAAGACTTGGGAGGCCTATATGATGTCTGAATAGAGGAAAGGGACTTTTCCAATTTATTCTTTCTTTTAAAGTTTGAGGGAATGTCCTTTTATCTTTTTTATCTATAATCTCTCCCTGAATCTCTTTTAAAAAATCTATGACATCTTCTATCTCTTCTGAGCCATCAAAAACCTTATAAATATAGGAAAATTCCCTTGCTACTTCACCTGTTTCCTTTGTACCTCCAAATAGAAATATCCTGTTTTCCATTAAGTTTTTGCTTTTAAGTTCCTTTTCTAAATCTGAAAGTAAATTTCTTAACGGTTCTCTTCCTAATCTATAACTTATAGCAACAATTTCTGGATTTGTCTCAATAATTGCCTCTATGAGTTCCTTTATGGAAATTGCTCCTCCAAGATATATAGTTTTAAAGCCTAATTTCTCAGCAAGGTTTAAAAAATTAAGAACTCCTGCGGTATGAATACAACTTCCAATACTTGCCCCTAAAATCTTTTTCACTCTTCCCCCACCTCTATGTATCTTATTATATCTTCTGCAGTCATTCCCTCTAAGCCCAAAGATTTTACAGTCCTCCCCTTAGAATAGTAATCCTCTCCCATCATAACAGAAACAAGATGTATAGTAGCATCTATAGTAGGAGTAGAGATGCCAAAATGTTTTCCAAAGGAGGAGATGGGGACAAGACTCATGGGCACATCTTCTAAAATATATCTATTAGCAATTACGGTAGGTGCCATTATGTCTCTATATCCAGAGTTACTGTGAATAGCTTCATAAAGATCTCTACCATCTACATCATAAGCATATTTTAACCATTGTTTTGCTGTGAGAGGCTCTACTTTAAAAGCTTTCATAACATTGCATCTTTCTTCATCAATAGATTCTAAAACTTTTGCTACAGAAGGGGATATTCCTTCAAAATAGAATTCAAATTTTCCAAAAGTGAATTCAATTCTTGCTACATTTAAAATTGTAGTAGCTGGATGAAAAACTGCACCTATATTGTTGAAACTTGTAATAACTATATTTTTTGCAATTTCAAATTCAGGCATTACTCTTTTTAATGTTTTCTGTAATATTGGATTATCCTTTGCAGGAAGGCAGGATACTGGAACCGCATTCTTTTTTCTAAATATTCTTACTACTCCAGGGTTAGAACATCTTGAAGCAAATATGAAAGTTTGGGCTTCAGCAATAAACACCTTTTTTCTACATCCTTTATCCTTTAAAACTTTTCTAAACTCCAAAGCTCCTCCTGTTCTTCCTGGATTTAAAACAATTAATTGATCATCTTCTAAGTGAGGTGCCAATTTCTCAGCTATCTCTCTATGAGCAAAGGCTGGTACTACAACTAAGATTATTTCTCTATCCTTTATTGCAGATTTTATATCTGTAGTTGCTAAAGAGATTTCATATTCCCCAGAATATTCTCCTTCTAATATGATTTTTCCAGAATTTTTAATAGGTTCTATTCTCCACTCGCTTCTATTGTATAAGGAAACATCATAACCTTTCATAGAAAGGTAACCTGCTAAAGCTTGTCCTCCGTTTCCTGCACCTATTATACATATTCTAATCATAATTTTACCTCAATAATGATTATCTATTAACTTATCTGTATTAATGATAATAACATGAAATAACTGATTCAGCAATTCAGATCTAACTTTACTTAATGGTTAGGCTATATAAAGTGGAGAAATTTAATCTTATGCATCTTTAATGTAAAATCTACTAAGATGTGTTAAAAACCCGTAGCAATTTAGCCACTGGTAAATTGGTTCATGTTTTTAATTTACAATCTTATGATAGTTTATAAGTTCTGTATTTGATTTCATTTTTTTTCTAAAGCCTCAAGTAAGATTAGTATTTGTTTATTAACACTTATTTCACCGATGAAATCTGAGACTCTTGCAAGTTTAAAGGCGTTTTAAAAGGCTTATGTGGAAAGACTGGAGGTGTTTAATATCTCTTTTATGTTCTGGGGAAAAAAACCTTTCTTAATACCATCAAACTCATACTAAGAATTAGAAATAAGGGTTCATATATAAAAGTTATGGAAAGAGGATAAAGTTCTTTTGTTTCTTCTCTATTTTGAATATATATTTATTGATCTATCTGAACTATATAAGTAGATTCTTAAAAAGAAAACACTACCAGGATGCAAAATAATAGGTGATCTAAAATATGCTTGATAAAAAGGTTATAATCAATAAGAAACACACAATAATTAAACTTCCTATTTCAGAAGTTTGGGATAAATATAAAAGAAAAAATGGAAAATTAAAAAACTTATAGAAAAAACACTCCACTCCTCAAAAGGTTAAAGAACTTATAGAAAATTTTTCTTATATTTTAAAAAAACTAAAATAGGCCCTTACGAATAATTTAAAAATTTTGAGAGATAACCTTTAAGATCTTTCCAATGTTTATACAGTATAACGGCAAAATTACCAGCGTAAAATAATAGTAAATGTTTTTCACCCAAAAAGAATTTATAAGTTATGTATGGAGAAAGTACTATAAATCCCATGATTACTCTTAATGCATCCTCTTCTACAGTGGTATCTTTAGGTTTTATCATTGTAAAGATAGTAAAAGTGGCTCCTAAAATAGTAGGAGCCTCCCATTTGGTAAGTACAGACCATGCTCCAAAGGATACAGCTACAGCTTTTCCCCCTTTAAATCTTAACATAGGAGAAAAGGCATGTCCAAGTACTCCAGCAAGAGCAGAAAAAGCTATGATATATTTATTCTCTACCATACCTAAGGATATAAAAATGGTAAGGGGTAATGCTCCTTTCAAGTAATCAAGGAGTAGGGCTAATATGCCATATTTCCATCCCTTTGCTCTCCATAAATTTGATGCCCCTGGGTTTCCATCTCTTATTTTTGATAGGTCTATATTTAACATCTTAGCTATAATATATGAGTACATTATGGAACCTGAAAGAAATTGAAAAAGAATTACCAAAATGTTAATCCACACGAATTTTTCTCCCCTTCCATATTACTGTTTTTGTAAAGAAGGTTCTAAATATGGAGTAGGAAAAGACAAATAAAAAGAAGATAAAATGTAAGGGAAAAAATAGGGCATCATACCATTTATAATCTCCTAATTTTCTTTGTAGTATATAAAATTGAAAGACATAAAGGGGGTATAGTATATTGAAAAGATTGCTCTTGAAATAGAAGATGCTGGCATATACACCATAAATATAAAAGAAAATAAGAAGGAAGTTTAATAGGTTAATTGAAAAAGCTCCTTTGGCCATATTTTTACTAAAACCTCTGAAAAGATCTAAAATCCCATTAGGATACATTCTAAATTTTATATATCCATTTCCTAAGAAGTTATTTACAGGTATGTTTTTTTGAATGCAATTTTTGGCAAGGGACATGTCTTCTACTACTTTATCTTTGACCTCTTTATGGCCCCCTACCATTTCGTAATCTTTTTTAGATATCAACATGGCTGGTCCAAAGGCCCCATCTTTTTTACCCAATAATGCCATGGAGAATATGGATACTAAGTTAAAGGTAAAATTCAAATGCTCATAAAACCTTTCAAATCTTTGATATGGCCAACAAGATACCAATCCTTTATATTTTTCATAACTTGTTAAAAGAACCTCTATAAAATCTTCTCTTGGTTCCACATCAGCATCAAGAAATAAAAGCAATTCACCTTTTGATTCTAAATATCCATTCCATATTGCCCAGTTCTTTCCTACCCATCCTGCTGGTGGCTCTTCATGTAAAGACACTACCTTTACATTAAATCTTCTTGCTACCTCTTCTGTATTATCCTCAGAATTGTCATTTACGACTATGATTTCATAAGGTCTGTAAGTTTGCCTTTCAAGAAGAGAAAGAAGCTTGGGAAGATTTCTCTCTTCATTTCTTGCAGGGATTATAACAGAGATCTTATAGTCTCTTGATATCAGACCTTCCCTCTTAAGAAATTTAAGAGTCTTATAGTATAACCAACCTATTCCCCAAGAAATTATAATTATAATTTCTTTCATTTTTTCAGATTATAGCATTTTTTTGTGTTTTTAAAAAATTAAAATAAGTATTATAATAGATCATAAAAGGTTAAAAATTTATTAAAATACTTGGGGGGGTGTCTTATGAGTAAAAAGAGAGTATTTTCCATCTTTTAATCCTATTTTTAATGTTAATTTTTGTAACAAACATTGGTGCGCAAACGAAAAAAGTAAGACTTAGTATTATAGATGTGGCAGGAAATTTACAACTTACTAAAGATGCTATAGAGGCCTTTAAATTAGCTCATCCTGATTTAGTAGAGGATATTGAGTATTTGAAGGCCACCGCTCCAGAACTTCCAGCAAAAATAAAGGCGCAACAGATGGCAGGAAATGTAACTACTACTATGGTACTTACTGGCTATGATGCTATGGCCTCTGGTTTGGAGATGGGACTTTGGGAAAATATCTATCCAACCTATAAGCAATATTTTCCTGGCCTTGAAACCAAGTATCTTCCTGGAGCAAAAGCGGCCTTTGATCTCTTCCAAGGATATGGAATAGTAGTAGTATATTGCCCCGGAGGACCAATGTTTACCTATAATCCTGAGAAATTAAAGAAGGTACCTCAAACAGCTGAAGAACTTCTTGAGTGGGCAAAGGCAAATCCTGGTAAATTTATGTATGCAAGGCCTGCAAACTCTGGACCAGGAAGATGCTTATTGCAAGGATTGCCCTACATATTAGGTGATAAAGATCCTAAAAATCCAAAAACATGGGATAAGACATGGGCATATCTAAAAGAGCTTGATAAGTATATAGATTATTATCCTACAGGTACTGCGATTACTTTTAGAGCTTTAGCAGAGGGAAGTGTTTATATTATTGCAAGCCATCTTGGTTGGGATATGAATCAAAGGATATTGGGAGTAATTCCTCAAACCTTCAAGGGTTTCTTCTTGAAAAATACTACTTGGGTAACAGATGCGCATTTTATGTGTATGCCAAAAGGATTAGATGAAAATCGCAAAAAAGCTACACTTCAACTTATGGCATGGCTTTTAAGACCAGAAATGCAAGCTTTAACATATGATAATGGATATTTCTATCCTGGTCCAGCTATAAAAAATGTTCCTCTTAGTAAGGCTCCAGCCGAAATTCAAGAAAAGATTAAATCTGCCATGAGGAAAGAATATGAAGATGCTATAAGAAAATTCCCATCAACTACCCAACTTGGAGCAAAAGAATTAGTAGAGGCTTTTGATATGTGGGATAGACTAGTAGGATCAAAAGTAAAGTGAATAATAGGATGGAAGGGGAGGATTATTTCCTCCCCTTTTTGAAAATATGAAATCAGGGTAAGGGGGATAGAATGAAGGATTTTAAGGAAATTAAAATTCAAAATCTTGTAAAATATTATGGCAACAGAAAGGTTGTGGATAGTTTTAGTTTAACTATCGAAAATGGTGAATTTATTACTCTTTTAGGACCATCTGGGTGTGGAAAAACTACTATTTTAAATTCAATAGCAGGGTTAATACCTATTGATGGTGGAAGTATATACATAGATGATGAATGTATAGATGATGGAAAGAGATTTGTACCACCTGAAAAGAGAAACTTTGGGATGGTTTTTCAAAATTATGCCCTTTTTCCTCATCTTACAGTTTTTGAAAATGTAGCTTTTGGACTTAGAATTAGAAAAATTCCAGCTTCAGAGATAAAAGAGAGGGTCATTAAGGCTTTAAGATTGGTTCATTTAGAGGAGCATGTTGATAAGTATCCAAGACAGCTATCTGGTGGTGAACAACAGAGGACTGCCTTAGCTCGTTGTATAGTAACAGAACCTCGTCTTATGTTGCTTGATGAGCCTCTTTCCAACCTTGATGCCCTTCTCAGAATTGAGATGAGGTATGAATTAAAAGCCATTCATGAGAAATTAGGTATTACTACTATATATGTAACTCATGATCAGCAGGAAGCATTAGCACTTTCTGATAGAATAGTAGTGTTAAATAAGGGGAGGATTCAACAAATTGGTACTCCAGAAGAAATATATTCATATCCAAGGAATTTATTTGTAGCTCATTTTTTAGGATTTAGAAATATATGGAATGTGGATGTAATCCATGTAAAGAATGGAGGAATAGAGTTTAAATTAGGAGATTTTGTTTTAAATGCAGTATTAAATGAGAAATACAAAGAACACGTTCTTAATTCTATTAGGGATAAAAAGAAACTTTATATTTCTATAAGACCAGAAGATATAAAGATAGGAGAAGGACCTAGTAATTCCTTAGAGTTGAGGATTGAGGTTATAGAATATTTAGGGCAGGTAAGACAGCTTTGGGGATACTTAAATGGTAATTTACGTATTGAAATATCTACTATTGAAAAGGTAGTGCTTAATCCAGGGGATAAGATTAATATATATATTCCTCCTGAGAGAATTCTTGTTTTTCCTGAGGAGGATGTCCAATGAAAAAGAGAGAATTTTTAACAGTATTTTTATTGCTTTTACCTGTGCTTATATATTTTATTTTCCTTTTTATCTATCCCTTTATATATGGTCTTCTTTTAAGCTTAACTAATGATGAAGGAAAATTTACCTTTGCAAATTTTATTAAATTTTTATCTGATCCTTGGGATGCTAATACTATATGGATTACTTTAAAGATAGCCATACCTGCTACTTTATTGAATGTATTAATAGCTATGCCTCTTGCCTACTATATGCGTCATGGAATAAAGGGAGAAAAATTAATATCTTTTCTTTTGATTTTACCCATTACATTAGGGAGTGTTTTTGTGGCAGAAGGTATGCTTACTTATATGGGACCAAACGGTTGGCTTAATAAGATATTATTAGCATTAAAAATAATTGATAAGCCTTATAGATTTACTCATAGTTATTTAGGAGTACTTCTTGCATTGATAATTCAAGGTTTTCCCTTTGTATTTTTAATGCTTTTAGGATATATATCTGGAATTGATCCTACCTTAGAGAAGGCTGCAAGTATACTTGGTGCAAGCAGATGGTATATATTTAGAAGAATTATATTCCCTCTTTGGATGCCAGGAATAGCAATGGCTACCGCTTTGAATTTTGTCATGAACTTTACAGTTTTTCCTTCTGCTGTGTTATTAGGTCAACCATCTGGGCCTACAAGAGTAATTTCTATAGCAGCTTACCAATGGGCTTTTGAAAAATTTGATTTTCATATGGCATCTGCTATTGCCATTATTATGGGCTTAGTAGAACTTATCTTTATTCTTATTGTTATGCTTATAAGACAAAGATTTTTCAAAATTGTTGCTACTTCAGGAGGAAAGGGATAGGAGGGATTTTTTAAATAATGAGAAAGATAAAATTTTCAGGAATCTTATATTGGATAGCCATCTTTGTTTATGTATTTAATGTTTTAGGGATAATCTTTACTGTAGTTTTGAATTCTTTAAGTAAAAATTGGTATACAGATTGGTTTCCTAAAATATTTACATTAGAATGGTATTCATATATGGCTAAGGAACATGATCTTCCACAGCTTCTTTTTGCCACTTTTGCAGTGGTAATATCTGTAGCTTTGATCTCGCTTCTTATTGGTTATCCTGCTGCGTATATTTTTGCAAGATATAATTTTAAATTTAAAAATGTTCTTCTATCTCTTCTTCTTGTACCCATGTTGGTACCTCCTATGACTTATGGGATACCTTTAGCGGCCATGCTATATAAATTAAGACTTGCTACAAGGATTTCTGGAGTAATTCTTGCTAATTTAGTGCCTATAATTCCATATGTGGTACTCATCTTATATCCCTTTATTGAACAGATAGATGTTAGTTATGAATCTGCTGCAAGAATTTTAGGAGCAAGTAGATTAAGAACCTTTGTTAAGGTATTATTACCTTTAACAGTGCCTGGTATATTTACTGCAGCCCTTCTTTCTATTGTAAGAACTATTGCCATGTTTGAGTTGACCTTCTTGGTAGCAGGGCCAAAATCTCAAACAGTTATTGTAGCTCTTTATTATGATGCCTATGCAGCTGGGACACGTCCTCCTCAGGCCATAGATGCTCTTGCGGTAGTTTATTTTCTAATTACTGTGACTTTCCTTTTAATAGCTTTAAAATTTGCAAGTCCTACCCAATTTGTATATAGGGGTAAATGATTTACAAATGAGGGGAAGGGAGTAAATTGTGGGGATTTCTATTTACTGAGGGAAACTTGTAGGTTTTTTAAGAGATAAACATAGGAAATGTGGGTAAAGTAGTAATTCTTAAATTATTTGATAAAGTTAAAAACATCCATTCTTCTTTCGGGAGTTTTATCTGGGTAATTGTTTGTATATCCCAAGGTTACTGTCCAAAGAGGTTTATATTCTTCTAGTATTCCTATTACTGTATTTGCATGATGAAAGACATTAAAATCTTCTTTTTAGCTCTTTCTCTGATAAACGCATCCTCAGAAGAAAGCATAATTTGCCTTAAATCTTCATTTATTTTGTTTAAAAAGGCTTTATTTTGAATTACTGTAAAGAACCATGGTTGACCATTTCTTGCAGAAGGGGCGTAAATGGCGCATTCAAGTATAATTTTTAATTTTTCTTCTTCAATATAGTTTTTATTACTTCATTGTCTAAATTTACCATATTAATTCCTCCTAATTTCAATATTTTTCTATATTTTTAAGGTGAGAAGGAGGAGGTTAACTAAAAAACTATATTTTCATTTATAATTATATATCTTCTTCTCCTTAATTTAACAATGCATGAAGTATTAAAGGGTGTGGTAATTCCTTTTAAAGTCCTTTTTTTAAATTTTTCCATAGGAATTATTAAGGTAGTAAATTGATAATTTTTTAAAAATTGGAAGGGGTAGGAATAAAGAAACCTTAATAAATTATAACCCTCCCAGATTAAGGGAGGGTTATGATATATTTTTGTAAGGGAATTATCATTTATTATAGGCTAAAATTTTAAACCTGTCATAGCGATTCCTTTTATTACATATCTTTGAGCAATTAAGAAGACAATGAGTATAGGAAAGACAACAATAGTTGATCCTGCAAGAATTGTTCCAATGTTTTCTCCATACTGTCCTGCAATAACTGATACTGCAACAGGTAATGTGTACATGCTTTCATCAGTTGCTACAATAAGAGGCCAAAGAAAAGAGTTCCATGCTCCAATAAATGCAAAAACAAAAGAAGTTATAAAAAATGGTGTAGAAAGAGGTAAAATTATTTTAAAATAGATAAAAATTTCGTTTGCTCCATCTATTTTAGCAGACTCTATTAAATCATCAGGTATTCCTTTTATAAATTGTCTCCAGAAAAATATACTTCCTGCTCCCACAAGACCTGGAATTATAATCCCTTGATATGTATTTAGCATGTTAAGAATTCTTACTATTAAATATGCAGGAATCAATGTCATTTGACCCGGAATCATCATAGTAGCTAAAATAAGAAATATTAAAGTATCTCTTCCTCTAAATCTAAATTTAGAAAAGGCGTATCCCGCCATTGAATTAAGAAGAATAGAAAGAGGTGGTGCAATGGTAACAATAATTAGAGTATTTAAGAGAGGTCTCCAAAAATTTATTCCTTTAAAAAGATCTATATAATTTTTAAGGGTAATTTCTGATGGAATGAATTTGGGAGGAATTGTGTATATTTCTCCAGGAGTTTTAAAAGATGTAATAAGCATCCAAAAAAAGGGAGTTGCGGTAACAATAGAAGCTATAATTAAAAATCCATGAACTAAGATTTGCTGAAGTATACCTACTTTTCTTTTTCTCATATTTTCACCTCTAATCCTGAAAAACTCTCATTTTCATTTGAATATAAGTTAGGCCGAAGATCATAACAAATAAAATAAGCGCAACAGAGGAAGCGTATCCAAATTCAAAGGCTCTAAAACCTTTTTGATATAGATATAAAACTATGGAAAGGGTAGAATTTAAGGGTCCTCCTCCTGTTAACATATAAGGTTCTTCAAATAATTGTAAATAGCCAATTCCTAACATAACTGATACAAATAGAAGTACTGGTCTTAATCCTGGAAGAGTAATATACCAAAATTGTTGCCATCTATTTGCCCCATCAATTTCAGCTGATTCGTATAATTCTTCGGGAATTCCTTGAAGCCCTGCGATAAAAAGGAGCATATTAGGACCTATTGCCTTCCATACTACAAGGGAAACTACTACAAACATTGCCCATCTTGTATCAGAGAGCCATTCCTGAGGTGGTAATCCAAAAAGTCCTAAAAACCAATTCAAAAGGCCATATTTAGGATTTAATATCCATGACCATACTACCGCTATGGCAATAGTACTTGTAACAGATGGAAGATAAATAAGTAGGCGAAAGAAATTTTTAAAATAAGTTTCCTCTCTATTTAAGAGAAATGCAAAAAGCAAAGAAAAAAAGATAGTTAAAGGATAAGCAAGAATAAAGGCATAAAATGTATTTAGGACTGCTTTCCAAAATAAGTCATCATGCAAGACATCTATAAAATTTTGGAACCAGATAATTTTTGTTTTACTCCAATCCAAAAAAGAATAAGCATTAAAATCTGTTATGCTTAAAAATAAAGATGTTATTACAGGAAGAACAGTAAAGACTAACAAAAGGAGTAAAGATGGACCAATAAATAAAAATATCTCCCAGATTTTATTCTTCATTATATAAAGATACCCCCTTAAAATTAGATAGGGGCTGGATAATTCCAGCCCCATTCTTTACTTCCTCAATATCTTCTGTAAATCTTTGTAAAGAAGTTCTACTCCTTCTTTAACATCTCTATTTCCGAGACATACCTCTTCTACTCTTCTCCCTAAGGCGGTTTCAATCTTATCCCATTCTGGAACTATAGGTGTAGATTTTGCATCATCTAATTGCTCTCTGAATACCCTTGTTATTGGGTCGTTAGAAAGTTCAGGCCTTTCCCATACTTCTTTTAATGCAGGAAGCGATCTTAAAATCTTATACCACTCCAATTGGTTTTCAGATCTTGTCATAAACTCTATAAAGCTCCAAGCTTCTTTTTTGTTTTTTGAATCCTTGAATATTACCCAGTTTGATCCTCCTACAAAAGATGTTCTTGTCTTTTTCTTTGGCATTATTGAAACTGTCCATTTCCCCGTAATTTTGGGAACCTGCTCCTTTATCATGGAAACCATCCATGGACCTGAAAAGAACATTGGGAGAAGTCCTGATTCAAAATCTACAAAGACATTTGCCCCACCTTTTGCTACAAGATTTTCTTTGAAGAATCTGGAATAGAATTCTAAAGCTTCTATAAATTCTGGATTCTTAACAAGGATATTCTTATTCTTGTCAATAATATCTCCACCATTCTGCCAAACGAAGGGCATAAAGTTTGCAGCTTCTGTTGGAGAAAGACCTATTCCTGTTTTCCCTACGCCATATTTTTGGGAAAGTTTTTTAATTGCATCATAAAGTTCATCCCATGTATCTGGTGCCTTGTTATATCCTACTTCTTTAAGCATATCTGTTCTATAATAAAGTACCCTCACATCTACATACCATGGTACTCCATATACTTTATTGTTATAAACTACAGTTTCCCATGAGCCTGCAAAGAAATTTTCAGGCTTAACTACTTTAGATTTAGCAATATAGCTTCCAAGATCCTCAAAAGCTCCCATAGCGGAAAAGGGTGCCATCCAAGTAGTTCCCATCATAGCAAGATCTGGGACCTGTCTTCCAGCAACTCCTGTTAAGATCTTACTAAAAGCTGCAGTCCATGGAAGAGGTTGGACATCAACTTTTATGCCTGTCTCCTTTGTGAATTTTTCTGCCATAATGTTTAGATTTTTTGCCTCTTCTCCCATAGCCCAAATTTTTATTGTTTTAACTTGAGAGAGGGAAAAAGAGCTTAAAATTATTAAGAGGATCATAATTATTAATAAATTTCTTCTCATTTCTTACACCCCCAAGGCCTTTTTATAGGGGGGAGTTTCTCCCCCCTAAATTTTTTACTTAAGCTCTAAGGTTCCCCAGTTTTCAGGATGTGCCCATATCTCAGGGAGATCAACCCAAGATAGCATATTTTCTCTTACATATGCACCAATACCTGCATCTTGCTTATTAGAATTATGTATGGTATGACAGAATCCAATTTTTATTCCCTCTTTAGGGATTACACCTAAATATTTCCAGGGTATGGCAACTTCTATATCATATCCATAGTCAGTCCTCTTAGAAGCAACTTTTACTTCTGGTGCTACAACTTTTATATCTCCGGGATTTGCATCTTCATGTCTTACCGCTTGAACATTTCCTGTGGTATCAAAAGGTAAAATTGCAATCTTAAATATTCCTGCATTGGAGCCTGCAACTAATGGATTAAGGTAAAATTCTATGGAATCTGTTCTATAGAATGCTCCAATATCTGTAGGGGCTATATTTATTACTAAATATTCATCATAGACCTTAGCATAAAGATATAGATATTCATTATCCCACAAAGCATAGAAGTTACTATGAAGAATTTGTTTTTTCTTATCTACTTTTGTAAATCCTGGTACATTCATATCTTCAGTAACTTTATTCTCAATTGCTAATTTCCATAAATCTTCAAAAATTCCATCAATCTTTGGAGAAGATTCTATTTTAACTGCTTGTGTAGACTTCATCTTTGCCTCTAAGGCTTTCTTTTCATATTCTTCTTTATACCAAGGAGTAACTGCATAATCTGCCCTCTTATACTTGAATCCTATCTTTCTCATTGCATCTCTTACGTATTTATTTTGCATAAAGTATTTCCAAACCATACCTGTTCTATAGTTTTCTATCATGAGTAAAATAGTCCCTTGATCAATCCCTATGTGTTCTTTAGAATACCAATTTTCATCCACATTAAATCCACTGACAAATCCATATTTACCCCAGATTAGTGGTCCATGCTTAGATAACATTCCTTTTATAGCCTTCATACTAAGATCTGGAACAAAAGGTAGTGCTCCGATGGATGCATAAGGAACTATAGTTCCATCGTGATTTCCTTCTGATGCTCCATAGGCCCTGTATCCTCCGGGACCATCACCTGCGGAAAGTCCCCATATATCATCATCATATGTTTGATACTCACTCTTTCTTAGGAAGGTAAACATGTAATTGTATCTTGCTGCAGCTGCTGCATTATTAAAGTAATTTGCATATTTGTCTTCCTTATTCCTAAAGTCTATCCAAATATTGGGATATAGATAGACAAAGAGTACTTCATCTTTAAATGAGATGTATGTGTCATTTATAGGTCTTGAATATAGATCCCATGCAGAAACTGGAATAGGATATGTAGGTGAACCTATAGCTAAGAGAGTGGCAAGAATTCCTTCATCAAAGTTATCTCCCCATCTCCCTCCGAGAAAACCACCTTCAGGCTTCCATCCCATAGATAAGGTGCTTCCACCTGCAAGCATCCATTGCCAATTAACATTTCTGTATATTTTATCTGCAAGTGATTCTATCTCTGTTCCTTTGAAGTATTCTCCTACAAAGATTACACCAGCAAGAAATAGAGCAGTATCAATAGATGATAATTCGCAGTTCCATACTCTTTTTCCTGTCTTCATATCTACAAAGTGATAGAAGAAACCATTATATCCTTCTACTTTTCCTTCTGCAAAGCTCTTTAAAGTGGTAAGTACTCTGTTATACCCTTCTGTCTTTGTTATCCATCCTCTTTCAATTGCTATAGGAATTGCAGTTAACCCAAATCCTACAGCTGCTATACTTGATGGTGAATCTGCTGTGCTTCTATCTTTTATTAGCCCATTTTCTGGATTTGCCTCATTCCAGAAGTATTGGAAGGTCTTTTTCTGGATTTCGTCTAATAATGCATTATCACTTAAATCTAAAAGTCTTGTTACTTCTTCTTTTATCTTAGGATCTGCTTTTGCAAGAAGATCTTCTCTTGTTAATTTCTTCTTCTCTATCTTCATGAAAAGTCCATCTATATAGAATGGTTCTGTCAAAGGTATTTTATTTCTGTTTTCATCATATCCTGCAAAGGCAAGGTAAACCATATATTTTCCACCGACTTCTGGTCTTGTCATTTCTCCTGCAAGTTCAAAGGTTATAGCATTCCATCCATCAGTGGGTTTTGTGCTTGAAAATACTCCTCCGACCCATCTCCATTCTTTTGTAAGATCTGCCATTCCAAGGAAGAACATTTCTGGTTAATTTTCATCTCTGGTGGAATATATAAATTAAGTATAATCTTGTTTCCTCCTTTATTCCATATCTCAATCTTATCTTTTGGTATAGGCATTGCTAACTTTGTCTCTAAATTCTTACCATCTGGAATTACCTTCATTGAAGCATTTCCCTGAATTACATATTCAGTATTTAGTTCAAAAACCGCTCCAGTATTGTCGTTATTGAAGGTTTCAATCTCCTCTTTTGTATCCATAGTCCATATATATGCAAATTCTCCAACATAACTTACATATAATCCATCAATATAGAATGCATCCACTAATGGAACTTTATTTCTTTTTTCATCATATCCTGCAAAGGCAAGATAAACTTTATATTTCCCATTCTCTGCCAAGCTTTTCATCTTTGGAGTAAGTACAAATTCTATGTCATTCCATCCTTCTGTAACTTTTGTATTTGAGAATGTACCATCTACCCATTCCCAGCCTTTTGTAAGATCTCCCATTCCCATAAAGAACATTTCAGGCTTAATCTTCATTTCTTCTGGAATGTATACTTTCATAATTACTTTATCACTTTCATTCCATATGCTTATCATATTCTTTGGAAGCCATAATGCTACCTTTGTTTCAAGGCTCTTTCCATTAGGTATTACCTTCATAGAATTTGTACCATTTGCAACATAAATATCGCTTAGTTCAAAAACTGCTCCTGTATTATCATTATCAAATGTTTTTATCTCAGATAATGTATCCATGCTCCATATGTATAATTCTTTGGTTTCCTCGAAGGATTCAATAACTACTTTATCTACATAGAAAGGGTCCTTTATGGGAATTTTCTTTCCATCCTTTTCCTCAATAAATGCAAAATATAGCATGTATTTTCCATCAGATTTAACATCCTTCATTTTGGGAGAAAGCTTAAATTCTACTACGTTCCATCCATCTACTGCTTTACTTTCTGAGAAAACACCATCAACCCAAGCCCAATCAGTAGTTACATCTGCTATTCCAAGGAAGAATTTGTTGGGTTTTGTTTCTGCAGATTTTTTAATGAAAACTGATATCTTTAATAAATCTTTTTCTGCCCATTTTGATAATATCTCTCCAGATATTTGGAATGCTATTTTTGTTTCATCAGATTTTCCTGAAGGAATAATTTTTATAGAATGTTTTCCATCTGCTACGTATTCTATGCTTTTTTCAAATTTTGCTCCTGTATTATCATCGCTTAATCCTGTTATTTCATCCATAGGATTTACATAATCAAAAGAAAAAGAGAGATTTCCAAGAAAAATTAATATTAAAATAATCATTAAAAATCTTTTCATAAAAAACCCCCCTTATTTTTGTTTATAAAAGGAACAAAAATCTTTTAATTTTTCTCACCCCCTTTTAAATATTTACTTCTACAAAAACAGGATTCTTAGGCCCTTGATAATTAATAGTGTCCCCATTAATTTTTTTACCATCTAAAAAGATTTCAAATTTTCCCTTTCTTCTTATATAAATCTCATAAATTTTTCCTCTAAATAATCTTTTAACTTTTACTTCATCCCAGTTTTCAGGAATGTTTGGAGAGATTTTTAAACCTTCCCAGGTTGGAATTATTCCTAAGATTCCTTCTATTCCCGCTATGAAATACCAAGTTGCAGATCCTGTATACCAGCTCCATCCTCCTCTTCCAAAATATTTTGAATCTGGACCATCTACATTTCCACATGTTACATAAGGTTCTACTTGGTATAGATCAGGGTTCATTCCTCTATAAATGGGCATAAAACTTTTATAAATCTCGTAAGCAATCTTATCTTTTACTTTGCATACTGCTAAGACTGCCCAACATCCTGCATGGGTATACAGTCCCCCATTCTCTCTAACTCCAGGTGCATATCTTGTAAGATATCCAATTTGTGGATTAGGTTTTGTATAAGCAGGATATAGCAGTAAAGGACCATATTCTCTAAAAAGATATTTTTTCATAGATTCATAAGCTTTTTCTTTTTTGTTCTCTTCTGCAGAATCATTTAAAATTGCCCAACTTTGTGCATTTAAAAATATTTTTCCTTCCTCACATGATTTACTTCCAATTGGCTCGCCATTATCCTTAAAGGCTCTTATATACCATTCTCCGTCCCATCCATATTTATTAATTGCTTCTTTAAGTTCTTTTGCTCTTTCTCTATAATATTCTGCTCTATCAAAATCTTTTTCTTTTTCTGCCACATAAGAAAAATCAAGAAGTATTCCATATAGAAAGTGCCCTAACCATATACTTTCACCCTTTCCTTCTGTTCCTACTGCATTCATTCCATCATTCCAATCCCCATTTCCTATTAATGGAAGTCCTCGAGGACTAAATTTCTTTAAACTTAGATCAATGGCTTTATAGCAGTGTTCATATATTGTTCCTTCACCGCTATCTATATATGGGATGATTTCTTTAAGGATAGACCAATCATCTGTATTTTTTAAATATCTAATAACTAAAAAGGGAAGCCAAAGTCTATTGTCAGATATCTCATTTCTATGTCCTATCTTACTAATAGGATGCCACCAATGATAAACATATCCATCGGAAAATTGATGTTTTGCATGAAGTTTTATCTGATCAAAAGTTTTTTTAGGATCAAGATACAAAAATATCTGACTATCCTGTAATTGGTCTCTAAAACCATAAGCTCCGCCTAATTGGTAATATGCTGTTCTTGCCCAAAGTCTTCCAGAAATGGCTTGATATTTTAGCCAGTAATTATTCATAATATTGAAAGCTGGATCTTTTGTCTCTACATAAAAACCAGATAATAAGTCTTCCCACATCTTTTTAACATCTCCTAAGGCTTTCTCTACTTTTTCTTTTGTATTGTATTTTTCTAAAATTTTTTCAATATTTTCCTCAGAGTTATTCTTTACTGCTCCAAGGGAAAAGATTAAGATTTTTTCTTCACAAGGATCAAGTTTTATATCAATTTTCAAAGATGCGATATCATCTTCCCACTTTCCAAAAGTATTTGTTAATCTTCCCTCAATAAGTGCCTTAGGAGAGACCAAGTCCCTATACATTCCTATAAACTCTTCTTTTGAGCCTTCTGCTTCACTTACAGGATAGTTTACCCAATGGAAAGCCGTATAATCCCAATCTTTGTTCCAATGTTCTCCTTTCTCATTAGGGATTTCCCATAATCTTTTCCTTGAATAGATATAGTTTTTTTCTTTGTTAAAATAGGTTTCAATAAAGGTTCTATGAAATTCTCTATGCCAATCAGGAGCGGATCCAAGATTCCATTCAAGATAAGTAAAAAGAGAAAGGTCTTTTTTCTTTTTATCTTCGTTTATTATTTTAAGAATCCATATTTCTAATGGATCCTTTAAAGGGACAAAAAGAGTTAATTCAAAAGTTATATTGTAATATTTTGTTTTAAATATAGAGTAGCCAAAGCCATATATGGCTTCAAAATTTTCATAATCTGAACATACAGGTTTCCAAGGTATGGACCAAAAAATTTTTTTCTTGTTATCTCTTACATATATATATTTTCCAAAATCATCTTTTATAAGATCTTGATTCCAGCGAGTTATTCTATTTAGAGATGCATGAGTCCTAAAGCTATATCCAGAACCTGTGTTAGATATAACAATACCATAATCTCCATTACTGATAACATTTATCCAAGGTTTAGGAGTTTGTGGAGTTTTTATGACATACTCCTTCCCATTTTCAGTAAAATAACCATATTTATTTTCGAAAAGTTTCTCTTTCATTTTATCCTCTCATATATAATTTATTTTGAAAAAAATATGAAACGTTTCTACTTTAATTTTATTTTAAATTTTTCTTCTGTCAAGAGTAAATTTTGTAAATAATTTAACTTTAAAATTTTAGTATTTCTATTTATTCTTTATAAAAATCCTTGAAGATTTGAAAAAAACTGTATAAAATTATAAAAAACGTTTCTTTAAAAGGAGGGATTTTATTTGGTCACTATAAAAGATGTGGCAAAGCTTGCGGGTGTTTCTATTTCTACTGCTTCTTATGCATTGAATAATAGTAATAAGGTAAGTGAAAAAACAAGAGAGAAGGTTTTAAAAGCTGCAAAGGAGTTAAATTATATCCCTAATAAATTTGCTCAAAATTTAAAAAAGCTAAGAACTGATTTGATAGCCCTTATAGTTCATGAAATTAATGGCCCCTTTTATGATAAATTGGTTCAGGGAATCCTAGATGTGGCTCATATTTTGGGATATAATTTAGTCATATTTTGCGAATCTGGTCATGGAAGACCATCTTCCTTGGTTTTTTTAAAAGAAAAAATATTTAATGGTGCCATAATAATGACTCCTGTGGTCTCAAATGATGATATTAAAGAGCTTGTAGAAGAAAACATACCCTTGGTCCTTTTAGATAGGAAATTAGAAGAAGTTAATGTATGTAGTGTTCTTATAGATAACGAGAAGGGTGCTTTTGAAGCAGTAAGACATCTTATTGAATTAAATCATAGGAAGATTGGTTTTATTAGTGGTCCTCCAGATTCTTATGATAATAAAGAAAGATATAAAGGATTTGTAAAAGCAATGGAAAAATTTGGATTAAAAGTATATGAAGATTTAATTATTCAAGGTAATTTTACTGAGGAATCAGGTTATAAAGCAATGAAAGAGTTTATCTCAAGGAAAAAAGGAGAAATGCCTACTGCATTTTTCTCCTCTAACGATGAAATGGCAATTGGAGCGATGAAAGCTTTGCAAGAAGAAGGTTTTAAAATTCCTGACCATATATCCATTGTGGGATTTGATGATATAAACTTAGCCCAATATGTACAACCTAAGCTTACAACTGTAAGAAGACCAATGTATGAACTTGGTTCATTTTCTGCTCATATGTTAATAAATACAATAAAGGGAAGGTTAAAATATAGCAATATTACCTTAGATGTTGAGCTTATCTTAAGGGAATCTACCAGGAAAGTCTGATTACTTCTTCTTTTATTCCTTTATCTGTAACCTCTAACAAGATAAAATGGGGTTTCCCTTCATCAATTTCTGTTGATACGTAAGGGCGAGCCCCTCCAATTCCTGAAATTATATAGGTTACTCCATTTATTACCTTTCTATAGTACATATGAATATGTCCTGAAAAGACATAATTTACTTTATATTCTTCAAAAATTCTCATAAGTTCCTTAGACTCAAAAGGATCTGCCTTATGAAATAAGAAGAAAAAACTGGGAGATATAATGGGCTGATGCATGAAAACAAATTTATATTTTTTATCTGTGTTTTTTAATATGTTAATAAGCCAATTCATTTGTTCTTTTCCTATTTTTCCTGAAGAATTATTAAGAATTATAAATCTTGAGTTTTCGTAATCAAAATAATAATAAAGAGGTCTTCCTGTAAAGGCTTGATACTTTTCACCTTTGGGATCACCCTTTAGATCGTGATTTCCAGGGACAAAATAAATGGGAATTTTGACATCTTTTATAAGATTTCTTAAAAAATTATATTCCTCTTCACTACTATTATCTAAGATATCTCCCAATTGAATAATAAAATCTGGTTTTCTTTTTAAAATTTCAGAAAAATTTCTCTCAAATACTCCCTTTACAGGTCTTCCTGCTCTATCACCAATTACTGCAAAAGTAAAGGAATAAGAGATAGAAAATATTTCCCAAAAGACAAAAAATATCAAGAATATTATCTTAAGTATTTTTTTAATCAGCTATCTCACCTCTTAGATAAATGGACTAAAAGTCCAAATTGAGACAATCTTGTTACTATTATACAAAAAGGGTGGTTAAAATTTAAGAGTTATAAAAAGGAATTGAAATTTATACCTTTTGAAACTCTTGAGGTTGTGTTAAAATTTTAAAAAATTATTTAAAAAATTAGAGGAAAAGAAATGAAGATATTAGTTTGTTTTTCTTAGAGACATATTTAATAAGAAGATATTTAAGACTTTTGAGGAAAGATTAAAGAGGTAAGATATGAGAAATAAACTTTTTATAGCTGTACTTCTTGGCTCTTTTATTACTTCCTTTTCTGCCTCTGCTATTAATGTGGCTTTACCTGCTATTGGCAAGGAATTTTATCTTTATACTGTTTCCTTAAGCTGGTTGTCTACTTTATATCTTCTTTCAAATGCTTTTTTACTTCTTCCTTTTGGTAAGATTGCTGATATTTACGGAAGAAAGAAATTATTTTCTATAGGATTATTTGTATTTTCTATTGGAGCCTTAATAAGTATATTATCTTTTAATTATGATATTCTCGCATTTTCAAGGATTATTCAGGGGTTTGGAGGATCTATTCTTTTTGCCACAACCCCAGCCTTAGTATCGTCTATTTCATTATCATCTGAGAGAGGTAAAAATTTAGGATATTATGTTACATCTGTGTATTTAGGTTTGTCTTTGGGACCATCCTTAGGAGGTTTTCTTACTAAGTATTTTTCCTGGAGAAGTATTTTTATATTTACTTTAATATTAGGGATGATTTCTTTTATAATGAGTCTTTTTGTAGAGGAAGAATTGGAAGGACAAAGTAGTGTGAAATTTGATCTTTTAGGATCTTTTCTTTATGCCTTTTCTGTTACTTTTATTTTATTAGGACTTTCAAATCTGAAGAATGAATTGGGAATCATGGGTATTTTATTTGGAGCTTATTTATTGTTTTTATTTTATTACGTAGAAAAGAAGATATCTAATCCTATATTTCCTATAAATCTTTTTAGGAATAGAAGATTTATATTTTCAAATTTATCAGCTTTTATAAACTATGGTGCTACATCTGCCCTTTCTTTCCTTTTGAGTATATATCTCCAAAGTGTAAAATATATTGCTCCTCATATTGCAGGTTTTTTACTATCCTTTCAGCCGATTTCGCAGGTTATATTTTCTCCATGGGCAGGAAGATTATCAGATAGGAAAGATCCAGGTATAATAGCTTCTTTGGGTATGTTGATAATCTCTATAGTTATATTTTTCTTATCTTTTCTTTCTCCTAATACTCCAATTTTTCTTATCTCTCTATCTGGATTTTTCTTAGGTTTTGGTTTTGCACTTTTTTCCTCGCCTAATACCAATGCTATTATGGGGAGTGTGGATAGAAGTCTATATGGTGTAGCTTCTTCTACTTTAGCAACCATGAGAGTTTTAGGGCAGACCTTTAGCATGGCACTTGTTAATTCTGTTTTTTCTATTTTATTGAAGGATATGTCAGGTTTGGAATTTTCTCTTGATTTTATGTATGCCTTTAGAATACTTTTATACATCTTTACTTTACTTTGTGCTTTAGGTATATGGGCATCTTTTCAGAGAAACAAAGAGTAGATTTTAATTTTTTTATTTTAACGAGATATTTTTCTGCTTTTTTATTTTAGAAAATTTAGAAAAAGTGATCTAAATCACTTTTTTGATTTTATTAATGTGATAAAATAATATCAAAATTTTAAAAAATAATGGAGAGGGGGATGATTCTCATGATTATTAGAAAACTCTTTATATTAATTCTTTTAGTATTGCTGATAGGAGGTTGTACTCCAAAACCTACTAATAATCCTCCCAATACTCCATATAATCCAAATCCTCCAGATGGTGCAACTTCTGTAGTTCTTGATCCAGTATTGAGTTGGCAGTGTTCAGATCCAGATGGTGATCCTTTAGTATTTGATATTTACTTTGGAACAAATGCTAATTCTCTATATTGTATTAAAGAGAATCATAACTCTACGAGTTATCATATAATGGATTTAGCATTCAATACTACGTATTATTGGAAAGTAGTAGCAAAGGATGGAAAGGGTGGTGTCAAGGAAGGACCAGTATGGAGCTTTACTACTCAAGCTGAAGGACAAACGAATAATCCACCAAGTGTTCCTGCTAATCCAAATCCACAAGATAATGAAAATAATGTTCCTACGGAGGTTATTCTAAGCTGGGAGTGCTCAGATCCAGACAACGATCCTTTAGTATTTGATGTTTACTTTGGAGTAAATCAAAATAATTTAGGAATGTTAGTGAAAAATCACCCTACAAGTAGCTATCAGGTAAAAAATTTAAATTATAATACCACCTATTATTGGAAAGTAATTGCAAAGGACAGTAAAGGAGCTCAAACAGATGGACCAACTTGGAAATTTACTACAACTCAGAGTGGAGATGTAACAAAGGCAAAGTTGTTAGTAGCTGATTTAAGAAATACCATACTTACAATTCATGACTATAAAGGCATAGGGGTTCCTGGAATAGTTGATACACCATTTAATAGATTATCTGAAGAAATACATGAGAAGATTGTTCCAGATCTTAGTGAAACAATAGACAGAATAGGATTTATTTTATCTTGTGTATCTCAAGCATCTCCACCAGGAACATATACCTTTGAGTATACAGAGATAGGTTATGTTCTCCATATAACTGCTGATGTTAATCAATGGGAAAATTCATCCTCGATTCAGATAGCTTTTCAAGGATATAAAGGTAATTCTCTAATTGATGATGGTAACCTTACAGTTAATTTTGATGCTAATAATTTCCCAACAAATGGAGAGTTAAATGTTACTATGGGAACTAATGATGGTAATATGAGTATAAATGGAAACTATACAGCAACAAAACTTGCCAATTCTAATTTCCCTGCCACAATAACAATTACTGGTATGATTACTTCACCCTATTTAAATATCGATTTAAGAAATAATAACAGGAAACTTTATGCAGAGTTTGGAGAATGGTATGATCAAAATCAAGAGAGATGGTTATCTTATTTGAAGAGAATATATGTTTCTGGACAAATTACCACTACAACAGCACAGGCAGAAGGAAGTCTTGATATAACATTTGTACATGTAACCTATCAGAATGGTAATACTCAAAATCCTCCCAAGAATATCTCCTTTACAGGAACCTTTAGAGAGATGATGAATGGTCAGCCAACTGGTGCTTACTTTACAGGTACTATTACAGGTGAATATTTAAATCCAGAAAGTTATAATCCTTATGAGGAGTATGGTCCTAATAATTTCCCTAAGTGGAATGCCAATTTTACAGGTCATATAGAAGCTCCTCAAAGACCAAAAATCGATGCAAATCTTGGGATAAGACATGATACATATCAAGTTTATGTTATAAATGCAGGATATGAAAGGACAAATCCTGATGGTTCAAAGGTATGGCTTAAGACGCCTCAGAGTCCTGTATCATCTTATAACGAATCAACAAGAATATTAAATGTTACTTTGAATAATCAAGATGGATTAATTGTTAGCTTTACAGTAGATGGGAATCAAAGTGGAGATGATGTATTTACAGGTACTATAAAAAATAATGCTGGTATTAAACTTGCTGATCTTTATCTTTTAAATGGTGTTCCCATGGTTAAGTATATTGATGGATATATAGAATCTATATTTTAAAAAAGATTTTTAGGGGAGAGGATGTCCTCTCCCCTTTTAGTTCTATGAAGTTAAAATTGATCCCTCTGATATTCTTTTTTGTTATTAAGATTTGTTATGGTTTTTCCTTTTCAAGTGATGCATTCTTTTCTTTTAGTAGTATATCTTTAAGTAATTTTATTAGTATTTCTGGGGATGGTATTTTAAATGGAGATATAAACACAAATCTAAAGAATCATATGTTCATGTTGTATGGGAATCAAATGAAAGTTTCTTTTAAGGGATTTGAAATAGGAGCTTTATTCTATAGTGAATACTATGGTTATATTAATAATTCCACGTTGAATTTTATAAAGGGATTGATTAATAATGATCTATCAGTAGGTGATTATGATATTTATGGAGAGATTAAAGGGTATTCTGTAGGTGGTATTTATATGAAAAGAAGGGTGGATCTTGGAGATTTTTTGGCTCTGAATTTCAGTCCTAAATTATACATAGGCCTTGATTATCAAAATGGTGTTTTGAAAGGTAATTTTTCCAGGATAGATGAGGTAACATATAGCTTTGATCTTTTACTTGATTATATTTATAACAAAAATTTACTTTATACACGTATGGATAATGCAAAGGGTAAAGGCATAGGTTATTCCTTTGATTTTGAGATTGTTTTTAGTCCCTTTGAAAATTTTTCCTTTTATATAAATATTCAAGATTTATGGGGAAAAATTTTTTGGTTCCATATTCCATATACTGAGGCTAAGACATCTACTGATAGAGAGTATGTGGATGAGAATGGCTATATTGTCTTTAGACCTTTAATAAGTGGCTATGAGGGTTGTAAAGACTTTATTCAACTTCTTCCTTTGGAATTAAATATAGGTATAGCTCATAAAGGGGAAAAGGATGAATTCGTTATGGAACTATCTTTCAAAGAAGAGTATAAATCCCTTTTTATAAGATATTATTATAGTTTGTTTTCATCAAATATTGAAAAGTTAACACAAATCAACTTTGGAAGGTTTAAAATAATGGACAACCTTTCCCCTTCAGGTTTCTATTTTCTATTTTATATAGATAATTATCAATTCTTTAATATGGTTTATGGTCTTTCCTTTTTAATGTAAATTTTTTCTTCTGAGCTTTTTAGCATGTCTCCCGATACCTTTATATAAATCTCTCCTTCTTCTTCAATACTCTTTATGACAGCCAAGGCTTTCCCTTTATATAGATATCCAAGAGAGCTTACAAAAGATCCATGGAAAAATGGATCCGAATTTCCAAGGGCTATTAATTTTCCACTTCCCTTTACTTCTACTGTTATTTTATTATCTGCATCGGGTACTTCCAAGCCTTTTTCATCCACAGCTATAATTTTTACATAGCATAGATCTCCATAAGAAATTAGTTCTTTTCTATCAGGAATAAGTATTAACTTTGAAGGATCAGAAGTAGTTTCCAATCGATCTCTACCAACCTCTTTTCCATCTTTATAAGCTATTACTTCCAATACACCAGGTTCATAAGTAATATCATAAATAGTCTTGAATTTTACTTTTTCTCCTGATAATTTTCTTCCAAGAGATTTTCCATTTAGAAAGAGTTCTACTTCATCAGCATCTGCATAAATATATATTCTTATAGGTTTTCCTTCATATCCTTTAAAGTTATAGATTCTTTCTACTGGTTCCCATGACCATGCTCTCATGTATAATTTTTTCCCGTAAAGTTCTGGAGGAAGTGCAAATATAATAGGATCTTTTCTATTTCTCCATACTATATCTCTGTAATAAGATTGGGGCCTCTTTTCTCCGCATATATCAATATCTCCACAATTTGCTAAAAACCATGGATATTTTCCTAAGAAATTATTGGCTTCTTCTCTATCTATAGATACTCTTCCGATTCCTGCCTCTCCAAGATAGTCAATGGCAGTCCATACAAAATCTCCAATAACATTTGAATTTTCTAATGTTTCTTTCCAGTTATCATACATGGTGTAAGGGAATGTCTCAGTGCCACATATTATACGATCTTTATATTTAATCCTATCGTACGCATACCTTTCAATCTTATAGTTATATCCTGCCACATCTAAGAGTTTAAAGAATCTCTTTGTTATTTCTCCCCATCTTTCTTTTGTTTCCTCATTGCCCTTCCATATACCTAAAAGGACAATATTGTCTTCCTCCATATCTTCTACATTTATACTTTCAAAAGAAAGTCCACAAAAGGCAGAAGTAACAAATCTTGTAGGATCAAGCTCTTTTACTTTTTTAGCTAATTTATCACTCCATTCATATATGCTTGAGTATCCTTCTTCTCTTTCCCAGTCTATTCCAGATCCCCATGTAACTTCATTCCCTATAGACCACATAATGATGGAGGGGTGATTGAAATCTCTTTTTATAGTGCTTTCTACCTCTTCTTCCCAGCATTTTTCAAAATATAGGTGGTAATCATAGGATTTTTTGCCGCATGTCCAAACATCAAAGAATTCGTCAATTACTAATAGTCCTAGCCTATCGCAAGCAGATAAGAAAGAGGGAGCATAGGGATTGTGGGCGAGCCTTACAGCGTTAAATCCATTATTTTTAAGAATTTCTACCTTTCTTTCTTCAGCTCTGTCATAACTTTTGCTTCCTAAAATCCCATGGTCATGATGTATACATCCACCCTTTAGTTTTATTGGTCTACCATTGAGTTTAAGCCCTTCCTCAGGAGATATACTTATACTTCTAATACCAAATTCGGTCTCAGATGTGTCAATTTCTTTATTGTTTTTTATTACTCTTGCTCTGATTTTATAGAGATAAGGATTTTCTATATCCCAAAAGATAAAATTAGAAAGTTCTATATCTGTTCTAAATTCTTTTTCTTCTTTTGAATCTAAATAAAAATCTATCTCTTTTGATTTTATTAACTCGTTATTTTTTGAGAAGATTTCAAAGACTAATTTTCCATTTTGAACTTTGTCATCGGTGTTTTTTAATATAACTTTGGGATATATAATAGCCTTTTCATTATTTAATATGTCGTATGTTATATGAAATTCCCATGGTTTTATATAGACTTTATCTCCTACATGTAGCCAAACATGTCTATAAATACCTGTTCCTGCATACCAACGAGAACTCGGTTTATGGGTATTTTCTACATGCACAATAAGGATATTCTTTTCTCCAATTTTTACATACTTAGTTATATCTACAAGGAAGCTTGTATACCCATAAAAATGTTTCTTTACTAAGAAACCATTTATAAATATTTCAGAGATTCCCATTATTCCTTCAAACTCCAAAATTATATTTTTATCTTTGTATTCTTTTCCAAAATCTAACTCTTTTTTGTAAAATAGGCTACATCCAGCGGTAAATCCTTCGTCAGGTCCTGACGGATTTTCTTCTCTTCTTTCCTTTTCAATAGCTATGTCATGGGGCAAATCTACTGGAATCCAGTTTTTTTCTCTCATAACAGAGTCAATATAGTTAAGAGGACTTTCTAAGTATTCCCATGATCTATCTATATTTATCTTTTGCATATTAATACCTCCTTTGTAAAACTAATTTGGAAAACAGGCAACTTTATGTTGAGGAGAAACTTCTATAAGTTTTGGTTCTTCTTCAGCACATTCTGGTTTTGCTTCTGGACATCTGGGATGAAAAGCACATCCTGGTGGTGGGTATATTAGTGATGGTGGACTTCCAGATATACCTTCTCTTTGTTCTTTTTCTCCTATTTTAGGGAGAGATTGTATGAGATATTTGGTGTAGGGATGGATAGGATTTTTAAATATTTCTTGAGTTGGTGCCTCTTCAATTATTTTTCCTGCATACATTATAGACATTCTTGTAGTTAGTTGAGCATGTATACCCATATCATGGGTTACTATAATAATGGTATTTTTAAATGTTTCTTGGATATCTTTGAGTAGCTGAATGACAGCTCTTTGGGCCACAACGTCTAAGGCAGTAGTTGGTTCGTCTGCTAATATCACTTGAGGATGCAGTAGGGTTGCAAGAGCGATTACAACTCTTTGACGCATTCCTCCTGAAAGTTGATGGGGATAGGCTTCTAATATTTCAGGAGATAGCCCTAAATCTTTTAAATGTTCTCTCATTAGATCAAAGTATTCTTTTATATCCTTTGCTTTTATATGACTTTCTAAAATTTCTAAAAAGGAATCTTTTACTTTTTTAACAGGGTTTAATACATGCATGGACCCTTGGGGTATATAAGAGATGAAGGACCATCTTAAATTTTTAATCTCTTTTTTGGTAAGAGAAAAAACGTCAATAAAATCTCCATTTGTTTTGTAAAATAATTTTCCATCTATAAGTTGGAGTGGAGGGTCTAAGTTAGCAAGTAATGCTTTTAAAAGAGTAGATTTTCCACAACCGCTTTCTCCTGCAATACCATATATTTCATTTTGTTTTATACTGAGGTTAACATTATTGACTGCTTTAATTACTCTCTTTTCTCCCCAATATTCCAGGATATAAAAGGCTTTTAAATTTTCAGTTTTTAATACTTCGCTCATTTTTATGCTCTCCTCCCATTATATAGGTGGCACTTAACTATCACATTATCCACCGTTACTTCTTTTGGCTCTTCTTTTTTACAAGTCTCCATTACATTTTGGCATCTTCCTGCAAATTTACAACCTGTTTTAAGGTATTCTGTATATTCAGTATCTGCAATACTTATTTTTCTTTTCCATTTTTTATCTGGATCGGCTTCAGGTATAGACTCTATGAGAAGTTGAGTATAAGGATGTTTAGGATGAATTAGTACTTTATCTACAGGTCCCATTTCTACAATATTTCCTCGAAACATTATTGCAATTCGCTCACTAACATAATAGGCAGTGGCAAGATCATGGGTTATGTATAGAACGCTTAGTCCTGTTTCTTTCTTTAATTTTGAGAAAAGATTTACTATTGACATTCTTAAGGATGCATCTACCATTGAAACTGGCTCATCTGCTATTAATATAGATGGATTGGTTAAAAGAGATCTTGCAATGGATGCTCTCTGAAGTTGTCCTCCAGAAAGTTCAGTAGGATATCTACCGTTTATTTCATCAAAAGATAGTCCTACTGCTTTTAATTTCTCATTGATTATCTCTTCCGCATGAGATTTATTTTTAGCCATTTCGTAGTTAAATACAGTCTCATAGAAAATATCATCTATAGTTAGAAGAGGATTAAAGCTTTCAAAGGGGTTCTGGAATACTGCTTGGACCTTTTTTCTAAAATCTTGAAATTTATTCTTTTGAATAGGTTTATCTTCTATAATGATATCTCCAGAAGTTGGTTCTTCAAATCCTAAAATTATTTTAGCTGTGGTAGTTTTTCCGCAACCACTTTCTCCTGCAAGGGTAAATGTTTCAGCTTTATTTATATAAAAGGATACATTATCAACTGCAGTTATTTTAACTTTTGAAAATATACTTCCTATTGAATATATCTTTTTTAGATTTTTAACCTCCAATACTTTTTCCATTTTTAATCTTCCTCCATAAATGGCGTGAGTCTAAATATTTGTTATTTTCCAAAGCCAATTCTTTGGAATCGGGCTCTTGGATCTAAATATTCACTTAAGCTTACTGATATCCAATATAAAGCAACAAAAAGAAGAATAGCAGTAACTATAGGAGTAAGAAGCCACCACCAAAGCCCCATGAATAGAGCCTGCCTATATATGGCTGTCTGGAGCATGGTACCTATGGTAGGTACTGTAGGATCTATACCAAGGCCAAGATATGCAAGAGTGATCTCCATACCAATAGCCCAAGACATATTGTTTATAAATGTGGTAAAGACTATTGGTAGTACATGGGGTAAAAGCTGTTTTCTAATAATTCTTATAGTGGGCATACCTGAGAGTACTGCTACTTTTACAAATTCTCTTTCTCTTAAACTTAAAACTTGTGATCTAATTACCCTTGCATCCCAAGCCCATGAAAAGAAAGCTAATAGTATTCCTAAATTAAAGAAGTTATTTGTCCAGTCTTTAAGAATCATAGATATGGCTATAAGAATTATTAAGAAGGGAAGTACCATGGTTGTGTCTCCTATTGTAGTTATGACTCTGTCGGTTGTCCCACCTTTGTAGCCTGCTAAAATTCCTATAATTACTGCAATTATTCTTGAGAAAAAAGCAGTAACTAATGCGATTATGAGAGAATTTTTTACAGCAAAGGTAAGTTGCCAAAATACATCTTGTCCTAACCAATTAGTACCTAAAGGATACTTAAAAGATGGTGGTAGGCCAGAAGGTACTTGATACATCCTTTGTGGATTATAAGGTGAGAAAAAGGAAAGGATAACTAAAAGAATAAATATGCAAATAATAATGAAGGCGACAACAAATCTATAGTCTTTAAAAAGATCATAAATTAAGCTTTTAACAGTATTCACTTTTTTCATCCTCCGATGAGAATTAAGTTTATTATCTATAACGCACTCTTGGATCAAAGAAAGGATAAATAAGATCTAAAAATAAAACTGATGTGGTAACTGCTACCACAGATATACACATAATTCCCATAATTAAATTATAATCAGCTCTCATTATGGCATCATATAAAATCTGCCCAATTCCTGGATAGGTGAAGACCATCTCTGTGATTAATGCCCCACTAAATATTCCTCCAAATTGTAGTCCTAATTGGGTTATCATAGGTAACATGGCATTCTTTATGATATGGCTAAAAACTATATTTTTCTCATCTACTCCTGCTGTTTTTGCATATATTACGTGATCTTCTGTCTGTATGCTTTGAACAATTAATTTCATACTTTGAAATTGCCAGGCTATTCCCACTACAAGAAGAGTTAAGGCTGGTAAAGTGGCATGTTTTATTATGTTTAAAATAGTTTGTAGGTTAAAAGACAAAGTTCTTCCTACCCCTATACCTCCCCCTAAGGGAAATATGGGGAATATATAGGAAAATAAAATAAGAAATATAAGAGCAGTTATATAATAAGGTATAGGTCTTATAATCATGATTAATATATCAATAGCTTCCATCCACTTTTTTCTAAAATATCCTACAATACCCCCTGCAATGACTGCTATTATCCAACTTAAAATGGTTGTTACAGAAAGAAGCCCTAAGGTCCATGGAAGAGCCATAGCAAGGAGTTGATTTACAGGTGTTGGGAATCGAGAAAGAGAAGGACCAAAGTTTCCACTAAAAAATCTTTTCCAAAACATTATATACTGGTCCCAAAGGGTTCCTTCCAGACCATACAATTGTTTAAGGGTTTTGATTATTTCTTCTTGTTGTTCAGGAGAAACATATACTCCAAAGGTTTGATATTGAGTAAGTTGTTGCTTAACTGGATCTACAGGAAGGAGACGTGGGAAAATGAATATTGCAGTTAAACCAAGAAAAGTTACTATTACATATTGGATTAATCTTGGTATTAAATATCTTTTTATAAAAGACATTTCTCCTTTATTCCTCCTTTTATTGAAGGTCAGGCAAGGTGTTAACCTTGCCTGACCTATAATCAATGTTTACTTTCTTCCTGTTGGTCTAATTTGATGGAGAATATATTTTAATTGAGGCCAAGTTGTGAAGTTATCACAACGTGCGTAGTCATTCTTAGGGCTTGGCCAATTGGTCCAGTAATATTCATCAAAGACAATAGCAATAGGACAATTGAAACAAGGAATAGCAACCATTTCTTCTATTTGAAGTTTTAAACCTTCAAGACCAAGCTTTTTGATAGTGGCAAGATCACTCCAGCGAGTTTTTTCAAGAGAAGAGATTATCTTATCCATTCTTGGATCGCTCCATCTGCATGCCCATCCAAGTGTGGGTTCTCCAACAGGTCTTACGTACTTACTGTTCATAGCATTGAAGCATAGATAGAGGTCAGGATGTAATCCCCAAGGTTCACCAGCAAACCCACCATGTCCTGTATTTAATACTTCAAATTGTCCATTTAAGGCAAGAGTTGCAGCTGCTGCAGATACATTAAATACAACATCAATTCCAAATTTCTTCCATTGTTCTGCAACTCCAAGAATTACAATGTTTGACATATCAGTGGGATCAGGCCCTCTTAATATGGTTATCTTCCATGGTTTTCCATCAGGTAGATGCCATTTTCCTCCTATTTTCTTGAATCCATTCTTTACTAGTAATTTCTCAGCTACTTCAGGAGCATATTTCCACCAACCGTATCCTAATGTTAGTTGTACTTCTTCCTTATTTTTAGGATCAATATCTACCTTATAGTTTTTCTTTGCCCAATCAAGGAGTCTCCAGGGAGCATCTGGATCCCATGGTTTGAATTTTTCTCCACCACCGATATCAAGGGTAAGATTCTTTAACCATGCTTCTAATGGTTTGAAGTACCAGTCGTAGAAGTTTTTACCTACCACAAGAGGAAGTCCAGGGGTCATAGCCACCATTCCGTTATATGTTGATATGGCTAATTCTACGATGTCAATTGATAAAGCAAGAGCCCATCTTACATCTTTATTATTATAAGGGAATACTAAATGGTTAAAGGCAGGTCCTCTTGTAGAGATATCTCTTGGGTCAATATATGGCCATGTATCACGATAACTTCGTGTTGTATTACTCATCTTTAGCATTGTTAGCATTTGCTCTGCGGTCCCTTGGATAGCATCGAGTTCATGTCTTAACATAGCCATATTTTGTTTTTCAGGAGGTCCATAATGGATAAATAATACATACTCTGGTTTAGGTTCTCCAAATAATTGTCCTGTGACAGTTCTTTGCCAATCTATTCTCTTTTTCCAAAGTACCCAGTAACCAGCAGGATCATGGCTTACATATACATAAGGACCTAAGCTTACTGGTGGGTTAAAATCATAGGTAAGTATGTCTTTTACTTTGCTAAATATATGCTTAGGCATGGGTCTAAGAGCTCCCCATCTTTCTAAGAAGAAGGTATGGAATCTGGCGTTTGGTTTATTAAGATCTACAACTACTGTATATCTGTCAGTAGCATAAACTCTTTTAACATCTTGCATTGCACCATGATAATCGAGTCCTTCTGTTTCTTTTACTTTTTGAATTGTAAACACTACATCATCTGCCGTAAATTCAACACCATCACTCCAGTAGATACCTTTTCTTAATTTAATAACAAGTCTTGTAAAATCTTTATTGTATATTGGACCTTCGGAAGCTAAAGCATTTATAATTCCACCCTTTACTACATCTGGGTTTAATGTCCATAACGGCTCTGTTACAAATTGGTGAAGACCACAGTTTTGGGCTCTCCATCCTGCCCACTGGTTCCAATTACCTGGTACAGGTAAAGGAGCAAAAAGAAATGGTAGAATTAAAGTTTTGTCTCTGGGTATACCTTGGGGTAGTACTTGGGCTGATGTACCAGTAAAGGAGAAAAGTACCAAGAGGATGGCTAAGACTAAAAATACTTTTTTCAAGGGTTGCACCCCCTCTTTTAAGTAAAATTTTTATTAAAAACTAAGGCACAGGTATATTATATATAATGAAAAAGTAAATATCAATAACTAATTTTTTGCTATAAGAATAAGATTATGAATAGCGTATTTCCTAAAATTAAATCGCAAGATGAATTGGAAAATCTAGATTGGAGTTAGAAAACTTTTTAATAATATTTTTTTTAATTTTATGATAAAATAGTCAGTAAATATCTATTATTGGGGGTGTAAAGAATGAGAAGTAAAATTTTTATTTTTTTACTCTTAGTTCTATTATTATTGGAGGTGAGTTTTTCTATGGATGAGGTTAAAAGTATTACTTTGGTTACCAAAGTTTTTCCTGAAGGAGAAAAGGTTTATGCTGTAGTTATTGAATATGCTTATGAAGTAGATGGGAATAGATTAGCTCCAAACATCTTTGAAGTTGAGTCAAAGATTGGTAATATGGGAAAAAGAACTGTAAAAAGGGTATATGCAAATTCAGATGGAAGATTAGTAATGAATTTTTTTGCCAATAGAGGAAGATATGTAATTATAGAGTTAGATCCCAAGGATATGAATGCTATTACAACATATTTTGATAACAATAGGTTTTTAACGGGTAGGCATAAATTAGAGTATTTAGTAACTCAGAAGACTGATATATATTCTATTGATGGTAAGAAGATTCCAACCTTTTCTTTGGAAAATACCCATGAGAAACATTTGATTATTGATGATTTTATAGCGGAATTATATCATGATAAGGAGCTAAATGTAGATCTACCATACCGTTTATTTATCCCTAAGAATACTGATTCTTCTAAAGTATATCCTCTTGTAGTCTTTCTCCATGGAGCGGGAGAAAGGGGAAATGATAATTATTTGCCTCTTGCAGGCAATAGAGGGGCTATAGTTTGGGCAGAGCCTGGACATCAAGCAGAGCATCCTTGTTTTGTACTTGCTCCTCAATGTCCTCCTTATAGTAGTTGGACAGGACTTATTACTGGTGGAAATCCTTTTAAGGCGAATAAAGAGCTTTTGGCTGTAGCAAATCTTATTAAGGATTTAATATCTAAGTATAATATTGATAAAAATAGAATATATATAACTGGACTTTCTATGGGAGGATATGGTACTTTTGCTATTCTTATGGAGCATCCCGAACTCTTTGCGGCAGCTATTCCCATATGCGGTGGGGGAGATTTAAATAGAGTAGATAGAATAAAGGATATTCCAATGTGGGTATTTCATGCGGAGGACGACCCATTAGTGCCTGTTTTCTTATCTCGTGAGATAGTAAGAAAATTGGTTGATATAGGAGGAAAGGTTAAATATACAGAATTTCCTAAGGATTATCTTGAATCTATAGGGTATCATCCTCATGCATCTTGGGTGCCTGCTTATGAGAGTGAAGAGGTAGTAGATTGGCTATTCTCTAATTCTAAATAATGGGGGTTATATATGGGGTATATAAGGATATCTGATACAAAGGATTATTTTATTAAAGATGGAAAAGTGTTTTTCTATTTTGCAGATACTTGCTGGAGTGCCTTTACGAATATCACCATAGAGGAATGGAAAGATTATTTAAATTATAGAAGATTACAAGGATTTAATACTATCCAAATTGATGTTCTTCCTCAATGGGATAGGAGTACTACCGATATTTATATGGATCCCTTTGAAGTATTTCCTAATGGAAAATGGAATTTTAATAAGATAAATGAAAAGTATTTTGAAAGAGCAAGAAACATGGTAGAGATGATGATTGAAAGAAACCTAATTCCTGCTTTAGTAATACTTTGGGCAAATTACGTACCAGATAATTGGTTATCTAAGATGTTAGCAGAAAAAGGTGTCTCTCACGTTATACCCAGGGAAAATTTAGAGGAGTATCTATATTATGTGATAAACAAGTTTAAGGATTATAATCCTATATTTATCATATCTGGTGATACTAATTTTGAAGGAGAGGGAGCAACAGAATACTATTTAAAGGCATTAGAGATGGCTAAAAAATATGCTCCAAATTCTTTAACGACATTGCATCTTTGTGGTGGTTATGCTGATGTACCAGAGGAAATAATTAATTCTCCTTACTATGATTTTTATATGTATCAATCTTGTCATTTTAAAGATAAAATGCATTGGGCATATGAAACAGCCCTTAAATTTTATAATAAAAAAGTTAAGAGGCCTATTGTTAATGGAGAGCCATGTTATGAAGGAATAGGATCTATAGGAAATTATAATGTATATGGAAGATTTACAAGGAATGATGTAAGAAAGGCTGTATGGCAAAGTCTCCTCTCTGGTGCAAAGGCTGGAGTAACATATGGAGCTCATGGTATATGGTCCTGGGAGAAAGGATTAGCTGAATATTCTCTTTCAGAATATTTACCTCCTTATTATTGGAGAAATGCCTTAGTGTTTCCCGGAGTTTATGATTTGAGTTTTGCCAAATGGGTTTTTGAAAAGTATGGATTATATGATATAGAACCAGCAAATGATTTACTCATAAATGAAACCCAAGAGATAAGAGTATCTAAAGGAAGAAACAAAATTGTAATATATAATCCATATAATTTTAATATAAGATTGAGGTTAGATGAGGATTATGAATGGGAAGGAATAGAGCTTATAGAAAGAAAATTTTTTGTGCCAGAAGTTAAAAAATCAGAAGGTGAAACAATAATTAAAATGTCTCCATTCAATGGTGATTCCTTATTAATAGGATTAAAGTAAATTGAGCCCGTAGCTCATAGGCTACGGGCTCTTTCTTCTTACTTCTTATTCCTCTCCCATTAATCTCTCTACCAAATGATCAAGGAAGGCATTTAGATCTTTCCATCTTATAGCTACTAATATTTCATCTCCCTTTTCATCTGGCACTGTATATCCATCATCAGTGACCTTTATTTTTATCGGCTCAATTTCAAGAAATTCGTGAGAATATGCTAAGTACACAGCAACGGTATCAAAAAGTGTTGATGAGTGATTTTCTGAATCAACTTTTGTCCATGTTACAAGTTTTGCCCATATTTTATAATTTTCTATTAAGGCTTTTAGAATGGGTTTTTCTGAATTATATATCTTTTTGTATCTTTCTCCATCTAAGAAAACTAAACCACATGTATCAAGAGGAGTTATGAGCTTACTTATAAAATTAGATGAGAAAACTCTTCTAAGGGAAAGGACGTCAGACTTTACATTAGCCTCTGGATCTCTCCCATCTTTACCTCCATATCCTTTATATATACTTCCATGCATTCCAACAAAATTACATTTTTTAGGTAGATCAGGGTAGATTTCTATTGCTTTTGCTATATTTGTAGCAGGCCCTATAGATACTATAGTAATAGGTTCTTCTGAATTTTTTATTAGATCAACCATAGCTTGAATACCGTCTTCATATATTTCTCCTTCGTAGGAATTTATATCAAAATCTCTTACAAAAGGTTCTTGAAAATTCAAAGAGTTTTTAGGATCTCCTATACCTATACCAATTGGTATTTTTTTTCCTGCTATTTTAAGTATTTTGGCAATAATTTTTGCCCTATAAATAGTATCTCCACTTACTGTAGTTATTAATTTAACATCCAGTTCAGGAGAGTTAATAAGCATAATAAGAGCCCATGTATCATCAATATCGGTGCCTATATCGGTATCAAGAATTACAGGAATCTTATTCATGATATAATCTCCTCCCATAAGTTTTTATCCGTTTTTATTGGTATGCTTTTCTTAATATCTCAGTAGTTTCTTCAAAGCTCAATTTATATGGATCCCTTTCAAAAAGTCCTCCCATAGTTTTTATAGCATTATCTGCTAATTTCTCAATTTCATCCCTCCTTATTCCATAGTCAGACATCTTTAAATTGCCTACTCCACATTCTTCTTGTAATTTTTTCATAGCTTTTACAAAGGCATATGGTCTTTCCTCATAGGGAAGAGAATCTATGTCAACCCCATAGCTTTCGCGAGCTGTATGTATCTTTCTATTAATTTGGAAACAAAAAGCGAATGATGTGCTTCCAAGCTCATAATTAGTCCTTCTAATATATTTACAATGAATCCTTCTAATTTTTCATTGTTCTCAACATTGCTTATAACTTTCCAGGGATCTGTTTCTGTATCAGTACCAGCTGTAGTAGTTATTGTAACTCTTTGTAGGACAGGTTTTTCTGTGTTAGGAAGAATTTTATCAAAAACCACATATTCAACTTTTAAACTCTTTAATATATCAATAAGTCTATCTAAATATCCAAGTTTTTTCATAGAGCCACCTGCAGAGATAACAATAAGGGCTTTTTCCCCTGGTAATTTTTCATTTCTTAATTTTTCTAGACTACCTGGTCCAAAAAGAATTCTTGGAGGAATATGGTAAATAAATTACAAGATTTCTTTCATTTTTTGCACCTCCTTGTTTATTTAATTATGTGATAATTATTTTTAGTAAAAATTATAAACTTAGTGTATTTTTTGTCAATCAAAGAAGAACGTTTGTGATAAATTTATTTTTTGAAAACATTGACAAACTATCAAATACTATCTATAATAATCTAAAAACAATCAATATATGGGCTATAAATGATCAAAAGTTAAAAAAGAGGTATTAATCCTCAAGATAAAGGAGGTAAAAAATGTCTTTAGTAGAAAAGGAGATAAAAGAACAAGTTGAAATTTTGCCTCTTACCCTTGAATATGTGGAGAATTACCTTGCTAAGGAAAAGATACCATCTTTTATCTTGGAAAATGATCTAATTTATTTTATAGGATGTGGTACATCCTTATATTTAAGCCTTTCTGCTAGTAGATTTTTTACATTAAAAACAGGGAAGGAGACAAAATTTCTTCCTGGGGGAGAAATATATTTTGCATACCATGAGAATATAGGAAATAAATCTTTAAAAAGATCAGCTATTTTAATATCTCGATCAGGAGAATCAACAGAAGTGATTAGAGCAGGAAAAGTTTTTAGAAAAATGAATATTCCAACCTTAGGCATAACTTTGGAACCCGAGAGTTCTTTAACAAAAATATCTGATGTAAGCATAGTACTTCCTTTTAGGGAAGATTCTATTGTGATGACAAAATCTTTCTCTGGAATTCTTTTGTCTTTAGAACTTATTGCAAGTTATATGATGGGAGAAGGTTTTAATACTTATAGAAAGCTTGTGCAAAAGACACCTGAGATTATTCAAAAAATGGAAGAGATAGCTGAAGAGAATCTAAATTTTAAACATTATGTCTTTTTGGGACTTGGAGTGGAAGAGGGAATTGCTAGAGAATCTGCCTTAAAACTGGAAGAAATGTCTCTATCAAAGGTAGAGGCTTATTCTACTTTTGAATATAGACATGGTCCTAAATCACTAGTAGAAGAGGGTTTTTTAGTATCTCTCTTTAGAAGAGGATTAAAAGAAGAAGAAGATCTTATACAAGAATTAGAATCTTATGGAGCAAAGGTTATTACTATTGGGGATAATGGAGATCACATTCCTGTATCTTATTTGCCAGAAAGCATCTTCCTTAAGGTATTATGGGGACAGATTCTTGGCTTAAAGATAGCTTATTATAAGAATATAAATGTGGAAAGTCCAAGAAATCTTTCCAAAGTAGTGAAGTTTTAAAGGGGGTTAAAGAATGAAGAGATTTATTTTTCTATTGATAACTTTGATTTTGATAGGCCTACCTTTATTTGGACAAAGTAAAATAGAGATAGTCTACATGAGGTGGGGAGATCTAAAGGAAATAGAGATAGAGAAAAAGATAGTTGAATCTTTTAACCAATCCCAGAATAAGATCTTTGTAAGATTAGAATCGACAGCATGGGGAGCTTATTGGCAACAGCTACAAAATAGGATTGCTGCAGGAAATGCTCCTGATGTAATACTCATGGATGGTGCTTATTTTATTGATTTAGCCTCGAAAGGTGTATTTTTAGATATTACTGATTGGATGAATAAAGAGATAAATCTAAAAAACTATTACTATGATCCTGAGGTATGTGAATGGAATGGTAAGAAGTATGCTATGGTAAGGGATATTACCATTGGAGGTGTAATGTATTACAACAAAGATTTATTTGACAAGTATAAGGTAAGATATCCTGATTGGACATGGAACTGGAATAAATGGTTGGATGCAGCAAAAAAGTTAACAATAGATGAGAATAAAGATGGAACTCCAGAGATTTGGGGTTTATATATACCAACATGGGGTGAAGGAGGATTGTATCCCATCATATGGAGTGCAGGGGGAGAGATATTAACAAAGGATAGGAGAGCATGTGTAATATACTCAAATCCTAAATCTTTGGAGGGATTAAAGTTCATGTATGATATAAGGTATAAATATAAGGTATGTCCATCAGAGAGTTTTATGCAAGGATTAGCAGACCCATTTATGACAGGGAATTTTGCGATGACCACAGGGATCACATCCTTTATAGTGGGGTATAAGAAATTACCTTTTAGGTGGGGGATAGCACCAATACCAAGTGGTCCAGCGGGTAGGCACATGACAGTAAACCAGTTATCCTTAGCCATATACTCGAAGTCGAAATATCCCAGGGAGGCATGGGAGTTTATAAAGTTTGCGGTAGGACCGAAAGGGCAGGAGATAATGGGTAAAGGGTATCAGGCCATACCAGCATTGAAGACAAAGACGAGGGTATATTTTGATGAGGAGAATATAAGGCCGGCGTTAAAGATATTTGAGTTATATGAGAAAGGACAATTAAAGTCATTAAATTTTACTCCATCCTGGCTTGAGTGGAACAATATGTTAGAGACCACCTTAGGATATGCATGGCAAGGGAGGGTAGATATAGAGAAAGCAGCCAAGACAGCAGAAGAAAGAGTAAACAAAATATTAAAAGAAGCTTGGGATAAGTTAAATAAGTGAGGTATTTTACAATGAAAAATACAAAAGCCTCTAAAATTGAGAATATAGTAGGTTATATATTTTTAAGCCCTTGGTTATTTGGGTTGATTTTCTTTGGCCTTGGACCATTACTTTTCTCTATATTCTTGGCTTTTGCTGAATGGGATCTTATTGTTCCTCCTAAATTTATAGGGCTTGGCAATTTTATAAATCTTCTTCAAGATGATATGTTTTGGAAATCTTTTAGGAACACATTAATTTTTAGCTTTTCTGTTCCTATAGTGACATTCCTATCTCTATTATTAGCTTATCTTATGAATAGACCAAAAGGAATATTTTCATTTTTAAGATCCATATATTTTATTCCCTCGATTACTCCTGCGGTTGCTAATACTGTTGTTTGGGTATGGCTTTTACATCCTACTGTGGGAGTGGTTAATTTTCTTCTTAAAAAATTGTTTTTAATAAATGGACCTAATTGGTTAGGAGATCCAAATTGGATTATTCCATCTTTGATAATTATATCAGTTTGGGGAGGTTTAGGATATAATATTGTTCTTTTTACAGCAGGTTTACAAGCAATTGATCCCCAGATATATGAGGCTGCAGAGATAGATGGAGCAAATCAGTGGGATATCTTTTTTAAGATTACCTTACCGCTTATATCTCCAACAACCTTTTTTGTTATTGTTACCTCCTTTATATGGGCTTTCCAAGTTTTTGATATATCCTATATTGCTACTAATGGAAGACCTGATGAACATAGCTTGACTATCGTTTATTATCTTTTCCAAAATGCATTTCAATACTTTAAAATTGGAAAAGCATCCGCTATATCATGGGTTCTTACTAATGTTATCCTTTTAGTTACCTATATAGAGTTTAAATTAGAAAAGAAATATGTCTTTTATGGTGAAGGAGATTAGAGAAAATGAAAAGATCAATGTTAGCTGATTATATAATAATGGTGATCCTGATAGCCTTAAGTATTATTATGCTTTTACCTTTTCTTTGGATGTTTTTTACCTCTTTAAAGGATTGGGGAGAAATATTTAAATTTCCTCCTACCATTTTCCCTTCTAAGGTTCGTTGGGAAAATTATAGTGAACTCTTTCAGATGGCTCCTGTATGGGCGTGGTTCAAAAACTCTATGTTTCTTTCTGTAATGTCCACTATAGGGGTATTAGTTTCTTCTTCTATTATAGCTTTTGCTTTTGCAGTTATAAACTTTAAAGGAAAGAGTTTTTGGTTCTCTCTTCTTCTTTTAACTATGATGGTTCCTTTTCATACTACAATGATTCCTCAATATATACTTTTTAGATATTTAGGTTGGATAAATACATTAAAACCATTATGGGTTCCAACTTTTACAGGAGCTCCTTATATGATATTTCTTTTGAGACAATATTATAGGAGTATACCGCAATCTTATCTAGATGCAGCTAAAATTGATGGAGCGTCCTTCTGGTACATATTTAAAAATGTATATGTTCCTCTATCTTTGCCTGTTACGGTAACTGTGGGACTTTTAACCTTTATTAATCAATGGAATTACTTTCTTGGTCCTTTGATTTATCTTAATGATGTTAACAAAATGACTTTAACTGCTGGTCTTTCCTTTCTTCAAGGACAAAGTTTTGGGTATTGGAATTATATAATGGTAGGTGCCACGATAGCTGTTGTGCCTATTTTAATCTTATTTTTATTTACTCAAAAGTTCATTATTGAGGGTATTATGCTTCAAGCTGGTATTAAATAAATGAAGGGGAGGTTAAGAAAAAATGAAAAAATTAAGGTTCTTAAGTGTGCTTCTTGTAAGTCTCCTTTTAATTATACCTTTGGAGGCTCAAAACAGAATAGAGATAGTCTACATGAGGTGGGGAGATCTAAAGGAAATAGAGATAGAGAAAAAGATAGTTGAATCTTTTAACCAATCCCAGAATAAGATCTTTGTAAGATTAGAATCGGCAGCATGGGGAGCTTATTGGCAACAGCTACAAAATAGGATTGCTGCAGGAAATGCTCCTGATGTAATACTCATGGATGGTGCTTATTTTATTGATTTAGCCTCGAAAGGTGTATTTTTAGATATTACTGATTGGATGAATAAAGAGATAAATCTAAAAAACTATTACTATGATCCTGAGGTATGTGAATGGAATGGTAAGAAGTATGCTATGGTAAGGGATATTACCATTGGAGGTGTAATGTATTACAACAAAGATTTATTTGACAAGTATAAGGTAAGATATCCTGATTGGACATGGAACTGGAATAAATGGTTGGATGCAGCAAAAAAGTTAACAATAGATGAGAATAAAGATGGAACTCCAGAGATTTGGGGTTTATATATACCAACATGGGGTGAAGGAGGATTGTATCCCATCATATGGAGTGCAGGGGGAGAGATATTAACAAAGGATAGGAGAGCATGTGTAATATACTCAAATCCTAAATCTTTGGAGGGATTAAAGTTCATGTATGATATAAGGTATAAATATAAGGTATGTCCATCAGAGAGTTTTATGCAAGGATTAGCAGACCCATTTATGACAGGGAATTTTGCGATGACCACAGGGATCACATCCTTTATAGTGGGGTATAAGAAATTACCTTTTAGGTGGGGGATAGCACCAATACCAAGTGGTCCAGCGGGTAGGCACATGACAGTAAACCAGTTATCCTTAGCCATATACTCGAAGTCGAAATATCCCAGGGAGGCATGGGAGTTTATAAAGTTTGCGGTAGGACCGAAAGGGCAGGAGATAATGGGTAAAGGGTATCAGGCCATACCAGCATTGAAGACAAAGACGAGGGTATATTTTGATGAGGAGAATATAAGGCCGGCGTTAAAGATATTTGAGTTATATGAGAAAGGACAATTAAAGTCATTAAATTTTACTCCATCCTGGCTTGAGTGGAACAATATGTTAGAGACCACCTTAGGATATGCATGGCAAGGGAGGGTAGATATAGAGAAAGCAGCCAAGACAGCAGAAGAAAGAGTAAACAAAATATTAAAAGAAGCTTGGGATAAGTTAAATAAGTAGGGGGTGATAAAAAAATATTTAAAATTTCTATTTTCAATACTATTTAAGAAATATAGGAGGTGTTTTTAAATGAAAAGGTTTTTAGTGATTTCCTTAATTCTTCTTATAGTGGTGAGTATATCCTTTGGTGAAAATATAAAATTAAGACAGGGAACATGGACCCATTATGCTCCTTATGTAACTACACCACCTAAGGTAGACGGAGATGTTTCAGTTTCTGAATATTTCTTATCTCCAAGATATTATGTGGGATTAAAGCAAGATGTAGATTATATTCCCGAAAATTGGAAAGGACCCGATGATCTATCAGTAGTATATTACATGGTATGGGATAAGAATTACCTTTATATTGGAGCTATAGTAAAGGATGAAAGTATTGTACAGCTTGCTACTGGTGAAAATATTTGGCAGGGAGACCACTTAGAGCTCTGGTTTGATACTGATCTTCAAGGAGATTTTGAAGATAAGAAAAACAATAAAGACGATTTTCAATTTGGAATAAGCCCTGGAGATTTTGATCTTTTAGATCCTGAAGTTTGGGTATGGACTCCACCTGTTCTTACAGAAGATGTTAAAAAAGTACAACTTGCTGCAAAGAAGATAGATGGAGGATATACCTTGGAATTTGCAATTCCATGGACATTATTAAAGGTAAAACCTGAGCCTAATCTTCTTATGGGATTTGCATTCTCTCCTAGCGATACTGATACTCCTGGTAAGTTAGATCAGGAAATGATGATGAGTTCTGCTCCTGGATCAAGTCCTAACTGGGGTAATCCAACTTTCTGGGGTAACTTAATTTTAGTAGATCCATTGGAAAAGTTCTAACGAAATAAATTTAATGGGGATAAGGGGGAATTCTCCTTATCCCCTTTTTATTTAAAAGAGGTGAGAATTTATGAGGAGGTTTTCAAGATTTTTTTTAGTATTATTTTTACTCCTTATTCTTTTGTATATAGAAAATGATATTTGGGCTGATAATGGTTTAAGAAAGAATCCCTTGAAGGATATAAAGAATTTTGTGTTCTTTTACGGTAAAGGCAATGTGGATAAATTAGAGAAATATGATCTTGTAGTAATACAAGATTATACCCTTACAAAGGAGGAAGTACAATATTTAAGAAGTAAGGGAATAAAGGTAGTAGTATATGTTACTATTGGTGAATCAGATGTGGATCCAAATACTATCGGTATACCCAAAAATTGTGTTCTTGGGAAAAATGAAAACTGGAACTCATGGTTTATTGATGCAAGGTGTGATTTTTGGCAAAATCTTGTATTGAATAAGATGAAAAATTTAATCAATGAAAAAGAATATGATGGCTTTTTCTTAGACACCTTAGATACAGCAGTTATTTATCCAGACACAAGACCTGGAATGGTAAACCTGGTGAAAAGGATAAGAGATACTTTTCCTAATGCTATTTTAATACAAAATAGAGGGTTTCAACTTCTTGAAAATACAGGAAAATATATAGATGCAGTTTTATGGGAAGATTTTGCTAGTGGATATAATTTTGTTTCAGGAAAATATGAGAAAAATGTCATATTAGATGCTTTAGTAAAAAGGCAAAAGGATCTTGCAGAAAAATATGGGTATATTATATTAGCTTTAGATTATAGTGAAGAAGATGATATAGATCTTATCAATTATATTAAGAATCAATGGCAAAAATACGGTATTTTAGGTGCAATTACTGATTTATACATTTCAAAAATATATGATTTAAGTAAACCTGTTAAACCAAGGGAATATACTACAGATAATATAGATCAATTAGTAATTATGGGAAAAAATGATAAGAATTATATATATGGGGATGGATGGAAAGATTTGGAAAATATTTATGGTACTTTTGCAAGAAAGTGTGAGGGGTGGAGCGCAGGAGTAATTTTGACTTTTAAAGAGAAAAAGGACTCCATATTCTATGTTACTATTTATGATGGAGGAGTACAGGATTTGGCATTAAAAATAACAACATATAATGGACAAAACTGGCCATTTATTGCCTCCATACCTGTTGGAGATAGTGAGGTCTTTAAAACTTACGAGGTAAAAATAAAGAAGGAAGAAATGTATGATAATGATCCTGATGTTCCTTTTATACAGCAAAAGTTTGGTTTTCAAGGAGCAAGAGTACTTTTTATAGGTTATCCAAATAAGCCAGAAATTCATTTTGGAAAATATGAAATCACAAAAAAGAAAGATAGAATATATTTTAGAATAGGAAATGCCGGACTCTTATCTGCAAAAAATGTGGAAGTTTGGGTTCTTGATTCTAATAATAATGTTTTGGAAAAATTCTTTGTGGATGAATTAAAACCTAATGAAGTTAAAGAGATAGAATATAAATTTCCTAAAGGGATTGATATATCCGAACTATATTTAAAGGCAGATCCTGATAATAAAATAGGTGAGATAATTGAAGAAAATAATATATTAAAGGTAAGTATAAAATAGAGGGGTAGGTTTAAGTATGTATTATCTTGGAGTTGATGGAGGAGGTACAAAAACCTTAGCTTGTATTGTAGATGATAAGGGTAAGCTTGTATTTAAAAATATTTCGGGGCCTACCAATATACTAGAAAATGGGGAAGTGATTTTTAGGAAAAACATAAGGGAACTTTTAACTCCATTATTGAGTGAAATAAAACCAGAAGAGACTATATCTTGTTTTGGACTTCCTGCGGTTGGTGAATTTAGAGATGATATAAAAATGTTAAGAAAGATAATAAAAGAAGAGGTACAAATTGAGCCTAATTTTATTGTAAATGATGTAGTAGTAGGTTGGGCTGGTGGGAATTTAGCAAGGGATGGAATCCATTTAGTGGCAGGAACAGGAACTATTGCTTACGGAAGAAAAGGAAATAGAGAAGTAAGAGTAAGTGGATGGGGAAGTATTATCGGAGATGAGGGAAGTGCCTATTATATAGGGGTAGAAACTCTGAGGGAAGTAAGTAAAGAACTTGATGGAAGGTCTAAAAAGTCATTACTTTCCATAATGCTTTTTGAAGAATTAGGTCTAAAAGATACTTTAGATTTTATCAACTTTATATATGATCCTAATAAGGATAAAAGGTCAGAGATAGCATCAGTAGCAAAGATTACCTATGAGATAGCTTTAAAAGGAGAGAAAAAGGCTATAAAAATATTTAAGGAGTCTGCAAAGGAATTAGTTTTAACAGTGGTTACAGTAAAGAAGAAGTTAAGACTTATGTATCCAGTTGTAACATATAGTGGAAGTGTAATTGAAAAGAATGAAATTATGAGGACAGAATTTATAAAGGCCCTTCATGAAGAAGGATACAAGGTAAGACCTCCCCAACTTTCTCCAGTCCTTGGAGCTATTGTTTATGCCTATGTTAACTATCATGGATATTATCCTGATAATAGTTTTATTGAGAATCTAAAGAAGATAGAAAGGAGTGAGGAAAATGGATAAGGTGAGTGTAATAATGATAGGGGCTGGAAATAGAGGCTATGAAGCCTATGGAAGGATTATTTTGAAAAGGCCTGATATAAAGGTTGTAGCGGTAGCAGAACCAAATGATATAAGAAGGGAAAGGTTTGCGAGAGAACATAATATACCAAAGGAATATCAATTTAAAAGTTGGGAAGAGGTTTTTGAGAGAGAAAAATTTGCTGATGGTGTAATAATTACTACTATGGATAGAATGCATGTAGCACCTGCAAAGAGTGCTATAAAGAAGGGATATAAAATTCTTCTTGAGAAACCAATTGGAGTAAATATGGGAGAGATCAAAGATCTTTATGGAGAGGCCAAAAAATATAATGCAAGTATAACTGTAGCTCATGTTTTAAGATATACTCCCTTTTTTCAAAAGTTGCGGGAGCTTTTGAAGAAAAAGGTAATCGGAGATCTTGTGGGTATTAATCTTGTGGAAAATATTGGCTTTTTTCATTTTGCCCATAGTTTTGTAAGGGGAAATTGGAGAAATAAAGATACATCAGCTCCTTCTATTCTTGCTAAAAGTTGTCATGATTTAGATATTCTTCTCTTTTTAGTGGGAGAAAAGGTTAAATATTTATCATCCTATGGAGAATTAGTACATTTTAGGAAGGAGAAAGCTCCTTCTGGAGCAGTAGAAAGGTGTTTAGATTGTAAGATTGATGATTGTCCTTATGATGCTAAGAAAATTTATCTTGTAGATTATACAGGTTGGCCTGTTTCTGTGATATCTGAAGATTTATCGTTAGAAGGAAGGCTTAAAGCCTTAAGAGAAGGTCCCTATGGAAGGTGTGTTTATTTCTCTGATAATAATGTGGTAGACCATCAAGTTGTTTCGTTAAAATTTGAAAATTCCATATATGCAACCTTTACCATGACAGCATTTACAGAGAAAATTACAAGAAAAATTAATATTTATTGTACTCATGGAGAGATTTATGGGGATTTAGATAATAATGTTATTGAAGTGAAATACTTTGGTAAAGGAAAAGAAATGATAAGTCTCAATTTACCTTTTAGAGATATGGTAGGGCATAGTGGTGGTGATGAGGGAATTATAGACGAGTTTGTTAAAGTACTGAAGGGAGAGGTAAAAGATACATTATCAAACATAGAAGAGTCTATTGAAAGCCATCTTATGGCTTTTTCTGCTGAAGAAGCTAGATTAAACAATAAAATTATTGATATGGATCAGGTAAGAAAAATTTTCTATGAATTATGATAAGTTATTTATTGCTTTTTTTAAGGATTCTTCATAGTAAGGCATATCATCCATATTATAAAGCTCTAAGATATAATTTCTTAATACAGAATAAAGTGGTCTTTTAGCAGGTGCTTTAAAGTTTTCTGGATTAAGTGGAATAATCTTGTCTTTTGAAAAGCCCGCTATTTCTGCTACTTTACATGCAAAGTCACATCTTGTAATGGTTCCTTTATTGACAATATGATATGTACCGAAAAGTTGGGTATAGGAAAGCTCTTTTACTTTTCTTACTAAGTCTTTTGCATAGGTACAAGATGCAAAATGATAATTACTGAGATGAACTTCTCTTCCTTCTTTTAAGGTATTATATATCTGGGTTAGAGCATTATTTCCATATTCACCGAATACATAAGAAGTTCTTATGATGAAATATTTTTTACAAAATTCTCTTGTAAAAATCTCTCCATATAATTTGGTTTTTCCGTAGGTATTTATAGGATTTGGTGGGTCAAATTCTGTGTATGGGGTATCTTTGTCTCCTGAGAAAACATAATCAGTACTTATATAAATAAAAGGTATATCTAAAAGAGCACAAGCAATGGCTAAATGTTTGGTACCTATTGCATTCACTTTCCATGCTTTTTCTTTATCTTCCTCACATATGTCTGGAGATCTTATGGCTGCAGGATGTATTACTAAGTCTGGTTTTATTTTTATAATTTTATCAATTGTATCTTTATCTTCGATGTTCATATCTTGATGACTTATAGGAATTATTTCCTCTTCCTCAAACTCTTTTGAAAAATAGCTTCCTAAAAAACCTTTACTACCTGTTATTAATACTTTTCTTTTCATACTCTTTCCCATCCAATCTTTTCCAATTTACTTATGAGATCTTCCTCATCCCCTAAGAGGATAATAAAATGATTGCCGATGGGGTTTTTTAAGAATCTTTCTTCCTTTATCCTTACAGATATTTGAGTTCTGCACATATTATTTTCCCAAGATTTTTCTACTACTTCTCCGGTAAATACAGTAAATTTATGATTTTTCCCAAGTCTTAATATGGTAATTTTGTCTGTTTTTATATGTCCTTCTATACCTACACTACTCAAGGTTTCGAAATGGGTGTTAAGATTAAAATATTCAGGAACATTTACTGCAATTGTACAGTGAGCAAAAGTATATGTATCATCATCTATCCTTGCCAAATTAGCCATGAATGGTGTTTTTCCAGTTAATTTATAGGAAAATAGCATGGTAGCAAGAGCTTCTGTATCTCCTTCACAACTTGCTATAATTCCCTCCGCATTCAGTAAAGATAAGGCAAGACATCCTGTAATTTTAAGGTTTATAGCAAGATCAAAACATCTTATTGTAAGGGCAATTAGGTCGTATTTTCGGATAATTTTCTTTAAGGCTGAATAAATTTTGGTTGCTTTTATCAGTTCTTTAAAAGATATCTTTTTTTCTTTTGATAAGTTCCATATTTTATTGGCAAGTTCTGTGTCTTCTTCCATGTTTTCTTCTACCTCGGTAAGAGAAATTTCTATGATATTTAATCCTAACTCTTTCAATATATCATAATTTCCACTTTTTATTAGCCAATCACTTGGTTTTCCTATGATCCCTATGTTTTTATTTTTTATCTCATCAAGGGTTTTTAAAATTTTCATAGTCTTTTCTTCAGGATTTGGAATTAATATGGTTTTTATTCCCTTTTCTTTGGCATATGCCTGTATCTCTAAACTTGCAGCTAAGCCGTTAAAAGTACCAAAAGGAAGTAGATAAAGGCCATCTTTTAAATAAGGTATAGACAGCTCTTCAGTTCCTCCTGTAAGTAATATTAAAGCATCAGGATTTTCACTTTCTTCTAAAGTGATATATTTTCCAAAGTATTCTTTTGCTTCTCTTAATTTATTTTCCACATCATAGGCTATTGGACTTAGTAAAAATTTAACCTTCATTTTATTTCTCCTTTCCACAACTTATCATCTTTACATATTCTGCCATCTGTTTACCAAGAAGTCTGCAAGCTTTTTGTTCTGCTTCCTTTGGATATCCAACAGAGACAGCTCCATAATGGGCTGTAACACCTGGAGCTGAGTAGTCTGGAAGTCCAAATACTAAGTATCCATAATTCATAAGAATGGTTAATATGGAATAGAGAGTAGCTTCGTTGCCTCCTCCAAGTCCTCCTGAAGAGGAAAAGGCTGCTCCAATTTTTCCTTTTACTTTTCCCCATGCTACGCTAACACTTTCATCAAAGAATTTTTTAAGTTTCCATGTAAGGGTACCACAATAAGCTGGAGATCCAACTATAATTCCATCGTAATTTAAAAGATCTTCAGGTTTTGCTTCATCTACGTGCTTTAGAGTAACCTCAACTCCTTCTACTTCTTTTACTCCTTTTTCCACTTCTTCTGCCATCTTTTTTGTATTACCAGAAACACTATCATATATGATTAATACCTTGGGCACAAAAATCCCTCCTTATATTCAAAATATCTATCTATTTAGTTATCTTACTATACTTTTGGGTTTTTAATCAACGAGAGTAATAAGTAAGGGCGTAATTTTTAGTAGGGTTATCAGACCTGTAATATATATGATGATAATTATTAGTACTTTCTATCCAGTCCCAAATAGAATCCCAGTCAGTATAATAATCCTGCCAAAAGATTACATTGTATGGTTTATTGTTATATGGGCATATTAAGGGTTCTGGAAAATATTGAGGATTATTAAAAAAATAGGTTGTAAAGGCCCAGGCATCTCCAGTAGGATCAGATCCTCCATCTGGATAGACTCCATTTTTTAAGTAATATAATTCTAAGGATGTTTTTATAATTCTCATGTTCTCAAGTTGAGCATTTCTTTTGGCTTGTTTTATGGCATCAAAATATAATGGGATCGCTATGGCAACCAAAATAGCAATGATAGAAATGGTAATTATGAGCTCCAATAAATTAAAACCCCTCGCCTTCATATTATAAATTTTATAATAATTATAAAAATATTTCAATCTCAGCCTAATCTAAGATCTTCATCTCTGGAGTTAGCATCATGGATTTTTATACGTACACACCAATGCTTGCACATTCTGAGTTTGTTTCATCATTGATATATTGTATTCTCCTTCTTTTTTGTTTATAATATTTTTGAAATGAGGGGTATACTTTATCTATTTTCATGGGGTATAGGGTGGTTGTACTATAAGGCTCTTAAATTTCTTAAGAGGGAAGGTCTGATATCAAGGGACTATAAGATCTCTGTTATCATCCCTGCAAGAAATGAAGAAAGAAATCTTCCCAAGCTTCTTTCTCTTCTTGAAAGGCAAACTTACAGACCTTATGAAATCATAGTTGTAAATGACAATTCTGAGGATAATACAGAAGAGGTAGCAAGAAGATTTAATGTAAAGGTAGTGTCTTTACATGAAGAGCCACCAGCAGGATGGGTAGGAAAGAACTGGGCAATATGGAATGGATATTTAGAATCAAAAGGTGAATTGCTTTTATTTCTTGATGCTGATGTGGAACCAAGAGAAGATTTTATAGAGGTTCTTTTAACAAGTTATGAAAAATATAAAGGATTGGTATCTTGTTGGCCATATCAAAGATTTGAAAGGTTTTATGAGCATTTGAATTTTATATTTAATCTTGGAGCAGTTATTACCATGTCTTCCTTTGGTAAGGAAGGGGCATATGGTCCGGTGATGCTTATATCCAGAGAAGATTATGAGAGAGTTGGAGGACATTTAGAGATAAGAGATAAAGTAGTGGAGGATTTTTATTTTGGAAATCTTTGTATGAAAAATGGAATAAGCGTTACAAACCTTCTTGGGGGAGATCATGTAAAATTTAGGATGTATCCTGGAGGTTTTTGGGATTTATTAGAGGGATTTACGAAGAATACTTTTCAAGCTATATATTCTTTGAGTATTAGGAAGGTTTTATATCTTTTAGCTTGGTTTTATGGAATGTTAGGAAGTTATTTTTATGATGGTATTTTTAATATTTTTTATCTGCTTTTTGTTTTTCAGCTCTACATATTTACAAAGAAATTAGGAAATTATAATATTTTAGATTCCTTTCTTTATCCTTTACATTTTCTTTTCTTTATCTTCGTACTTATCTATTCCACAGTAAGGGGATCCTTTTTAAAATCTGTTTCCTGGAAGGGGAGAAGAATAAATGTGGGATAGTTTGATGATAATTTTTCTTCAATTTCTCTCAGGATCTATGATGTATTCCTATTTTATAGCCAAGCTTCTTAATATAGATTTAACAAAGGTAAGGGATGGTAATCCAGGAGCTTACAATCTCTGGATTTCTACAAATTGGAAAATAGGAATATTGGGTGTGCTTCTTGATTATCTTAAGGGAATGTTTCCTCTTCTTTGGTTTATAAAATATAGGGATCTAAAAGATAGGTTTATAATAACAACAGCTGCTTTGGCAGGAATACTGGGTCATGTTTTCTCTCCCTTTCTTGGAGGTAAAGGGGGAAAGGCTATATCAGTTTCTTTTGGTGCTTGGACAGTAGTAACCGGTCTTCAAGGACCACTTTTTTTAGGTCTTTCCATGTTTATATTTAATCTTACAAAATGGCATGGAGCATCCCCCGAAGAGGATGCTCTCAAGGTATTTTATGGTTTTTTGTGCTTAATTCCCTTTGTAACTTATAAGGTTCTTACTGGAGATATTTATATCTTATATTTCTTTTTAGTCAATTTTATTATTATCATTTATACCCATAGAAGAGAACTTTATAAAGTTCTCGTTAGTGCATAAATTATTCTAAGGATATCTTTAGATTTACAGGATTCTTAATGATATCCGAGACAGGACATCTTCTTTCTACTTCTTTCATGAGCTCTTCAATTTTTGCCTTGTCTACGGGGGTTTCAATCTTAACCCTTACTCTTACTTCATCATATCCAGCTCTTATATTGGGATCTCCCATAAATCCTCTTGGATCAAGATCACCTTCTGTATAAATCTCTACATTCTGGAGAGGGATATTTTTCTCTTTAGCTATTACCTGAATTACAATTCCTAAGCATCCAATTAGGGCTGCTAATACTACTTCTACTGGGTTTGGAGCAGTGTCTTCACCTCCAAGAGAGGGTGGCTCATCCATGTTAATGATGAATTTATCCCTAATTTTTGCCTCTACTTTGAGGTTACCAAGCCATTTTCCCTCAGCCTTAAAAGTAACTTTTCCCATTACTATATACCTCCTTTTTAATTTTAACTTCTGTTATTCTAACATCTCCTACTAAAAAAGTAAATATTTAATAGTTTAATTCATAAAATCCTTGATATATAATATTAACATGAGAAGTAAGGGGTTGACTTTCATAGAGGTAATGGTAGCAATCTTTATCTTAGGACTTATTGTCCTATTCCTTTCAAATTTATTTACCAAAAGCCTGGATTTATTCTTTGGGAAATCAGAAGAAAATGAAATATTTTCTAATGCTCAGATAATTCTTGATAGGCTTGCCAGGGATATAAGGCAGGGAAGGGAAATCTTATATATGAGTACAAATACTCTTACTATAAATCTTAGTACAGGTGTGACTCATACATACTCCATAGTAGTAGGTGCTGATGGTAAAAAATATTTTGCCCTTGATGGACAGATTCTTGCAGGACCTATTGAGAACATAACTTTTACAGGTACAAGGCTTGATAATACTTATACTTCCAATCTTCGTGAAATAAGGTTCATTATATTTACCTTAACTATGACAAATGGAATGAAGTATTCAAGCAATGTGGGATTGAGGGCAGATTTACCAACAAATTTGGGCGGAGTTGTGATAACAGAGATAATGTATGTTCCTCCTACAAAGGATAAATTAGGGAATAATATTGTAACAGCAGATCTCCAGTTCGTTGTAATTTACAATAATACTCAAAATCCTATTGATCTAAGGGGATGGAGTATTAATGGAAATCTATTTTCAGTATCAGTAAACAATACGTGGACTTTATTTCCAGGAAAGTCTGCTGTTATAGGAACAAGGAACTCTAATTTAATCAATTCTTATTATTTCCCTTTACCAGAATATGCTATTTATATAAAGACAAATAGTTCTGGACTTGGAAATGGTGGATTAAGTTTAAATAGTGGTGGAGATACTGTTGTAATAAAAGATAGTTTTGGAAGAATTGTTGACCAAATAAGTTTTACATCTTCTTGGGGTGGTCAACCTGGAAGTACCTCAGGACGATTTAGAGTATGGTATTCCATGGTTAGAAAGTCTCTTTCTTTGCCAACACAAGATGCATCTAATTGGACAAACTCTTCTAATTTAAATTATATAACCTTCCAAGGAAATGTAGCGTATGTAGCATATTGCCTTATGCCTAAATTAGTAATATCTGAGATTATGTATTATCCTTCTCCTTGTACCATACAAAGGTGGAATACGTCAGATCAAAGAATGATGGAATATATTGAGATCCACAATCCCACGTATTCTACTATATCTGTTGAATATGTAAATTGGTTTAATAACTATGCTGTATATACTTCTTCGAATCCTATTATGAGCCTTGTAAGTGAAACATGGACTCTTATGCCTGGAGGGTATATGGTGGTTAGTGGAACTTCTGCAAATATTTTGGATTGGTATGGGTTATCTGGTATAAATTATGCTAAAGTTTCAAATAATGGATTAGGACCATCTTTTGGTGAACTACCTAACGATTCTTATACTTTAACTTTATTAGAGAATCGAAACATTAGTGATAGAGTTATTCGGGTATGTGATGTATATTACAACTCCTCGATGGGCGGTCAACCTGTTCTTGATGGTAATACAGAGAAGTATTATTCTTTGGAATTAAAGAATGTAGGGCTTTTAGGTCTTTTATATGATTCTTCCAATTTCGCATCTTCTACTAAGTTGTGTTATAGTGTCCAAGGATATGATGGAAAATATTATTATATTTATGCCACACCTGGCTCAAAAAATTCTGTATCTCCATGAAAGAGATTAAGAAGGTTATTCTTAAAAAGGGTGTTCATACAAAGATTGTAAGGGGTAATCCATGGATCTATGCCAATGAGATCTCTAAGATTTTAGGGGAGATAAATCCTGGAGATATAGTAGATATTTATGATAGCAGTAATAGCTTTATAGGTAGGGGATATATAAATCCTAATTCAAAGATAAGGGTAAGAATACTTACAAGGAAAGAAGAAGAAATAAATAGGGATTTTTTTAGAGAAAGAATTATTAGGGCATGGGAATACAGAAAAAAAGTTGTGGAAACCTCATCTTGTAGAGTGGTTTTTGCAGAGTCTGATTTTCTTCCAGGACTTATTGTAGATAAATTTGAGGATATTCTTGTTATACAGACATTAACCCTTGGTATTGATAGATTTAAGGAGATAATAGTTGAAGTATTAGATGAAATTTTTAATCCTCGGGGAATATATGAAAGAAATGATGTGCCTGTAAGAGAAATAGAGGGCCTTCCTCAAATAAAGGGTCCTATAAAGGGAGATTTTGATCCTAAGGTAATAATTAATGAAAATGAAGTAAAGATATTGGTAGATGTAGAGGATGGTCAGAAGACAGGATATTTTTTGGATCAGAGAGAAAATAGGAGGGCTTTAAAAGGTTTGGTAGATGGGGCAGAGGTTCTTGATGTATTTTGTTATACAGGGTCTTTTTCTCTTCATGCTTTAAAATATGGAGCTAAAAGAGTTTTAGCGGTAGATTCTTCCAAGATAGCTCTTGAATTAGCCAAGGAAAATGCTAAGTTAAATGGATTTTTAGATAAGATAGAATTTGTTGAGGAGAATGCCTTCCATCTTTTGAAAAATTTTCATAAAGAGGGTAGAAATTTTGATGTGGTGATTCTTGATCCTCCTGCCTTTGCAAAATCCCAGAGGAATCTTGATAATGCTTTAAGAGGGTATAAGGAGATTAATCTTAGGGCTATGAAAATAATAAGGGATGGAGGTTTTCTTATCACTTGTTCATGTTCTCAGCATGTTATACCGGAAATATTCCAAAAAGTAATTGAATCTGCAAGCTATGATGCAAACAGAATATTGCGACTTGTAGAGTTTAGATATCAGGCAAAAGATCATCCTATTCTTTTTTCCCATCCAGAATCGTTATATCTTAAATGTGGAATATACCAGGTTTTAAAAAAATTATAGTTTTATAACAGAGGAAACTTCCTCTTTATTTTCTATTATTATGGAAAAGATTTCCTTGTCTATATATTTTTCAGTAGCTAATTTCTTCATATAACTTAATACTTTATTTTCTGAAAGCCCCAATCTATAGGGTCTATTCTCTAAGAGAGCTGAATAAATATCGGATATAGTGATTATCCTTGCAGGAATTGGGATACTCTCTCCTGATACTCTAAAAGGATAACCTTTTCCATTTAATTTTTCATGGTGATATGAAGCCCATATAGTAATATCTTCGTATGGAAGTCCCTTTTTAAGGGTAAGATAGGTTTTAAAAGGATGTATTTTAATATAATCGGTATCTTTTTTAGATAATTTTTCTTGCTTTAAAAGTATGGAAGGGGGTAATGCTACCTTTCCTATGTCATGTAGATATCCTGCTATTTTTATTTTCTTAATCATTTCTGAATCATAGCCTAATTTTTCTGATAAATAGGAGGCAACATTGGTTACATTTCTTGAATGTCTAACCTGAATCTTACTTCTATAGTCTACGATTCTTGCTACAGCTTTCGAAAGTAGTAAAAGACCATCTATATCTAATTTTAAATCACAGGAGAAATCTTCAGGAGATGGGGTATCATAATTTACCTCAAACCAAAAAGATTCCTTGTTAGATAGGGATAAGAAAGCCTCCATTACATCTTTGTTAAATAATTTTTCTCCTTCTTCCTTTACCCTTTTGATAATCTTGTTTTTTTCCTTTAATATATATTTTTGCTTATTTAATTTATGATCTATAAATTCAGCAAGAAATAAGATTTGGCTCTCCATAGGTACAGGTTCTTCTTTATATATATTTCCTTTCCCAAAATCCCATGCTATATGGTGATATTTTATGATTTTGGAAATATTTTCTAAGAAGGGTATATCAGATATAAAAAGGCTTCCTTTCAAGGCATGCTCGTCTATCTCTTTGGAAGAGTTTTTAAAATTATTGTTACCATTTCCAGCATCGTGTAAAAGAGCAGATATTATTAGGTTATATTTCTCCTTTTCCGATAAATTCAGTTTATCTGCTATGAAGAAAGAAATGTTAGCTACCCGAGAGGAATGTCTCCTTTTTTCAGGTACCTGATTGTCCAAGTTTTCTGAAAAAGCAAGCAAAAATCCAAGTAACGACACTTTTTCTTCCATAATCTCCAAAATTTTAACACAATCCAAATTTTTTTGTCAAAAAAACTTTTGTTAAATTATTTAAAAATTTTTTTAAACAGGTTAAGCCTTATACTTTCTGTCTTTTTATAGATTTTACCCAAAAGGTTTGATTTTTATTTTATTTTTTAGTTAACAATAACTCTATCTTTCCCTTCTTTTTTGGCTTGATACATTAAGTTATCTGCTCTTTCTATGATTTTCTCCTTATTATCATCTTCCTTTACTAAGGTTCCTCCTATGGATACGGTGACATTTAGAATTTTTTCTTCCAAATGTATATGTGAATTTTTTACTAAGATTCTTAATTTTTCAGCAAGCTGATATAAAATATTCTTTTTTTCCAAATCAGAATATACCACAATAAATTCTTCTCCCCCATATCTTCCTACCATATCTGTAGCTCTTATATTATTTTTTAACGTTTCAGCAACGGTTTTTAATACCATATCTCCTATCTTATGTCCATAAGTATCATTAATTTTCTTAAAATCATCTATATCTATAAAAAGTACTCCAAAGCTATGATGATATTTTTGGAATTCATTTATCTTCAAATCTAAATAGTAATCTAAGAATCTTCGGTTGGGAATTTCTGTAAGTTCATCTATATAAGTTTTTCGATAAAGTTCACTTACCATTTTCTTTAAATGTAAAGTTTCGGAAGTCTCTCTGAAAATTTCAACTGCCCCTATAATTTCCCCATTCTTAGCTTTTATGGGATTTACACTTACAAGTACTGGTAATCTTACTCCGTCCTTACGATGAAGAAAAACTTGTTTTTCTACAATTTTATCTTCTTTTATAGCATAAACTAAGGGACACTCTGAAAGACATAGCTCATTTCCCTTTTCATCTATATGTCTAAGGATATTATCATGGCAGTATTTTCCTATAATTTCTTTCTTTTTGTATCCTGTAATTATTTCTGCTGATTTGTTCCAATATATGATTTTTCTATTGGTATCTACAAAATAAATACCATCAGTAATATGCTCTAACAATTTTTTGTAAAAATTTTTAGGAATAATTTTGGTTTTATACTTCTTATTCATATAATTGTTATAGTCTCTCCTTTCTTTGGGTAGATTACTTTGCAAAAATCCTTAAATTGGTCAAAAAAGTCTATATTTTTATCCCTTTCTGTGTGTATAGGTATTAAGTATTCTGGTTTCGCATAATCAACAAGCTTTATTATTCCATCACCATGAATATGTCCACTGGCATGAAAAGGAGATTCTTCTCTTTTTTCTACCAAGTTTCCCCTTATCTCTATGTGGAAGTAATTTAGCCAATTTTCTATCTTTTTTTGATCTATTTTCATCTCTTCATTAAAAGCTTCGCTGGAGGAGAATATATAAGTACCACCATGGGGTAATATATCAAGTAGAATATGAAAGTCATAGTAAGACATACAGAGGATAAAATCATCAGGATTGTTTCTTATTTCTTTTGCGGAGATACCTTTTCCTTGAATATCATGTCTATCTAAAAGGTTCTCTTCCCACGTTTCATAGGAACCTTTTGGTTTTTTGTAAAAGGTTATGTATTCATCTTCCTTAGGGTCAGGATATCCAACCAAGGATAGAGCTTCCAAGAGATATATATCCTTTAGGGTTAATACAAGTCTTTTTCCTACCTCTTTTGCTATTTCCAGAAAACTCATTAATCGATCAATATTTCTTGCTCCAAAATCAGCAATTATATATCCTTTTGAGTTTTTAACAATGTGATATATATTTTCTTTAACATCTTCTTCAGTATATAGGCGATCTACTTTTGGATGGGTACCTTCACATATTAGGACTTTTATTGGTATTTCCTTTAATTTTTCAATAAATTTTTCTGAATGATCTTTGTTTCTTCCATGTAATCTCAGATCTCCTGTATATACAACCCAGCCTATTTTTGTATTTATGGCAAAACTTACTGCTCCCGGTATAGAGTGGTCTACAGGAAAGTAAGTAATCTCAAAAGAACCTATCTTATAAGTTTCATAGTCTATTATGTTAATTGGTTTATTTTCTATATCAATGTTTCTTTTATCCTTTCTTTCAAGCTTATTCCAAAATTCTTCTATCTTAGATATTGATCCATTACCAAAGGTGATATATGGTCTTTTTATAAATTTGTTTCTTTCTGTTTTTAAGACTCCGTTTTCTTGGGTTTTTCTCCTTATTAAGCATAGATCAGATATTATTCTGCTCGTATCTTCTAAGCTTTTTATGATAAGGGATGATATAAGGGATGTAATAATAGGTATATCCTCATGGAGATAGGAAAGGTATCCTACATGATCTAAGTGGGCGTGGGATACAAGAATAGCTATAGGATTTATTTCCCGATACCATGGATGATTTTTAAAGTTTTCCCAAATTTCTGGGATTATTAAATCTTCTCTGTATACTCCTTTCAAAGGGGGTATAAGGTTTAGATGGAAAAGATCATAAATTCCTAAATAACTTCTTGGTCTTAAGAATTCATCAAAGTATTTATTCTCGTCATTGAAATTAATGCCGAAATCTAAAATAAGGGCAGATTCATCCTCTTCTAAGAGTATTTTATTTCCCCCTATACAACTTACTCCATCAAAGAAAGTAAGTTTCAAGCTCATGTTTTATTTTATCATATGATACAATAAGGGAGAAAGAAAAATTGGGAGGGATTTTATCATGCTTGAGACTATTAAAGTTATTAAATCAAGGGTAAGTGTGAGAAAATATTTAGATAAGGAAGTACCAAAGGAAATTTTAGAGGATCTTGTGGATTGTGGCAGATTGGCACCTTCTGGATATAACAGACAGCCATGGGTTTTTTTAGTAGTAACAGATAAAGCTCTTAAAGAGAAATTGGCAGATGTGACGCCATGGGGTAGGTTTTTGAAAGAGGCAGGAGCTGGAATTTTGATCTTTTGTGAAAAAGATGCAGAGACAGCATTAGAGGATGCCTGTGCAGCTGCAGAAAATATTATTATTTCTGCACAAGCATATGGATTGGGTACTTGTTGGATAAATTCGTACAAAAAAGCTCATTCTGAGGATGTTAAGAGACTTGTTAATTGTCCTGATAATCTGGAACTTATGGTTATGCTTGCAGTAGGTTATCCTGCGGAGATACCCCAAAGGCCAAAGAAAAAGGAACTCCATGAGGTTTTAAAGTGGCAGACTTTTTAAATCTTGATATATTGTTTGAAGATAATCATTTACTTGTTTTAAATAAACCTGCAGGTATCCTTGTACAAGGAGATATTACAGGAAAGAAGACTCTTTTACAAGCTGCAAAAGAATATATTAAGATTAAATATAAAAAACCTGGTAATGTCTTTTTAGCTATAGTGCATAGATTAGATAAGCCTGTGTCTGGAGTAATAGTTTTTGCCAGGAATAGCAAATCAGCGGGCAGGCTTTCAGAGGCTTTTAGAGAAAGAAAAGTAGAGAAAATATATTTAGCGTTAGTAAAGGGCATTTTTAGAGAAAAAAGTGGTATTTTAAAAGATTATATTCATTGGGAGGAACCTGAGAAAAAGGCAAAGATTGTATCAGATGGTTCCTTGGGTAAAGAGGCTCTAACATTTTATGAAGTAATAGATGAGGATAAAAATATGTCATTAGTAAAGCTTATACCTTATACAGGAAGAAAGCATCAACTAAGAGTACAGCTTTCAAAAATAGGTCATCCTATTTTGGGAGATGAAAAATATGGAGGGGGTAAAATCTTTAAAGACAAGATATTTCTTCACTGTTATAAATTAACCCTCCTCCATCCTGTAAAGAAGGAGAATATGGATTTTAAAGCTAAGTTTCCAGACTTTTGGAAAGATTTTTGGAGATATGATATTAATAAAGAGATTCCATATCCTCTGTAATTCCATTATTTTTCGCTATTTTAGAGTATAATTCTGCACTTTTTCTCCAGATTCTCTCTTTTGTATCAAAGTTTGTCTCAAAAAGCCCAAATCTTTGTTTAAACCCTTCTGCCCACTCAAAATTATCCATAAGACTCCAATGAAAATATCCCCTTACATCTACTCCTTCTTTTATTGCTTTATGTAATGCTATTAAATGGGATATTAAGTATTTTGGCCTTCTGTCATCTTGGGCATCTGAGATACCATTTTCGGTAATATAGATGGGTTTTTTTGTAAGCTCCCAAAATCTTTTAACTACTTTATAGAAGCCTTCTGGATAGATTTCCCATCCAAAATCTGATCTTTCATTATTGGTAGCTGTATTTATGGAAGGGTTAAAAAAGGTCTTAATTCCCATTAAAATTCTTGTGTAATAATTTATTCCTAAGTAGTCCAATGTATCTTTTGCATATGGGATATTTTCTTTTAAGAGAGGGGAGGAGAATTTACCAGTAATAAGGGTTTCTATGAAAACCCGATTATATATTCTGTCTGCAAAACTTGCAATTTTCCTGTCTATAAAAGATTTGGAATTCAAAGGCTCAATAAGGAGTACATTATAAGCTATACTTACTTCTGCATCTTTTCTTATATCATGGATTAATTTATAGACTTTAGCATGGGCTTTTACCATATTATTTAGTACTTTTAACATCTTTTTTAGGCTCTTTTCCTGGGGAGGAAATTCTCCATAAAGATATGCCATAAAGGCATAGGCATTGGGCTCATTTATGGTCATGTAATATTTCACAAGATCTTTAAATTCACCTACTACTTTTTCCACATATCTTAAATAATAATCAATAGTTTCTGGATTTAGCCAACCTCCTTTTTTAGCTATCCATAGGGGATTTGTAAAATGATGAAGTGTAACAAAGGGCTCTATATTTCTTTTTCTTAAAGAGATGATCATATCTTTGTATCTGTTTAATGCTTCTTCATTGAATTTTCCTTCTTCAGGCTCTATTCTACTCCATTCAATGGAAAATCTATAGGCATTATTATTTAACTTTTGTATTAGGTCAAAATCTTCTCTATATCTGTTCCAGCTATCACAAGCAGATCCTGATATCTGTCCATCTTTGACTTTTCCTTGACTTTCAAACTCCCACCAATCGTTGTAAATATTACCCCCTTCTATTTGGTGAGATGAAGTGGCAGTACCCCAATAAAAATTCTTGGGAAACTCATATTTTACCATCTTATACCTCCCCAAAAAGAAAGATATATATTAGTATATCAAATCCTTTATCTTATTCCAGCTCCTGACATAAGTCCCCTTACAATATATTCTTGTAGAAAAGTATAAATAACAACTACTGGGATAATAGTAACAAAAAGGGCTGCCATCATAGCCCCATAATTGGTTCCGTAAGCGCTGGATACCAGGGAGAGTAATACACAGATAGGTTGTTTCTCTCTTAAGGGAAGGAGAATAAGAGACATAAAGAGGTCATTGTAAGACCAAAGAAATACAAATATTCCGGCTGTGACAAGGGCAGGTATGGAGGTAGGTAATATGATTTTTAGAAAGGTTTGAAGTACAGATGCTCCATCTATATATGCTGCCTCTTCCAATTCTACTGGTATAGATTTCATAAAGCTGGTAATAGTAAGGATGGAGAAGGGGAGAAAACAAGCGGTTTGAAGAAGTATTAGGGAAAGATAACTTCCAGAAAGACGAACTGTTTTGAAAACAATAAGGGCAGGAATTACTATGGAGAAGGCAGGTACTAATTGGGCTCCTACGAGGAAGGAATTTATTAAATTTGCTCTTTTAAAGTTAAGTCTGGCAATAGCATAAGATGCAAGACTTCCTAAAAATAGTACCAGTAAAGTTGTGCTAAAAGAAATAATTGCACTATTTTTAAATCCCTTTAAGAAATTTATATTTCCGTAGTTTGAAAGTTGAAGATAATTTTCTATATGAAAACTTGTTGGAAAAGATAATGGGTTTAGCAATATTTCACTTGTGGGTTTAAAGGAATTTATCATTACCCAATATATGGGGAATAATGTGGTTAGTCCCCATAAGATTAATAATGTATATTTCAAAAGAGAATATAATTTTCTCATTTTGATTCCTCCTTAAGCCTGATATATAATTCTTTCTCTTTTGGTTATTATCTGGGCTATAAGAGAGAGAATTATACCAAGGAATATAATAACAGTACCTATAGCACTTGCATATCCTTGATTTTGTCCTGTAAAGGCCACAGTATAAAGGTAGGTACCTAAGACTTGACTTGCATCCATAGGGCCTCCTCCTGTTATCACATAGACCACATCAAAAACCTTAAATGTACCTATAATTACTAAAGAAATACATACAGCTAAGACATCCCATATAAGGGGAATAGAAATATAAAAGGCTTTTTTAAACTCACTGAATCCATCTATTTTTGCAGCATCATGAATACTTTGAGGAATTTGATATAGAGCAGATAAAATGATGACAAAATAGAAACCTACATATTGCCATATGACAGGTATAAGTACTGCCCATAAGGCAGTTTTGGGGGTAATCCATAAAACCTTTTCTTTACCTAAGAGGGAAAGTAAAGAATTAAGAAGCCCATAATCATAGCTATACATAAGATAGAATAAAAGACCTATTGCGCTTCCTGAAATTATTACTGGAAAAAGATAAATGGTTCTAAAAAATTTATATCCTCTTCTTAAAGTATCTACAATAAGGGCTAAGACAAGAGCTATTCCTATTTGAAAGACAACAGCAAAAAGGAGCAGTATAAAAGTATTTTTTATGGCTTTAATAAAGGATATATCTCTGAAAAGATACTTATAATTTTCTATTCCTATAAAAGATTTGTATTTTGAAAAATCTCTCCAATTAAATAAACTGTAATAAAAAGTAGCAAAAAGGGCATAGTATATAAATATGCCTATGATGATTAAACTTGGTAAAAGAAACCATAATTTATATTTTTTTGTATATTTCTCCTGCATATTATTACCTCCTTAAAAACAAAAATCAAAAGGGGGAGAGGGCTTTTTGTCCCCCTCCCCCCAAAAGATTTATATAAAGGGGGAGTAAGTATTACTTTTGTGCTCTTTCATGAATTTCTTTTGCTTCTTTTAGTAGATCCTTTGCTGATCTTTCTCCTGTAACTACATAGGAAAGTCCTAATCTTATCTTTGTAAAGGCTTCTGGTACAATTTGAGCATCAATTGGCATACAGATAGCTCTTGCTTTTGCCATCATATCAAATCCACTTTTTGCAGCAGGTGAAAGACCAGTAAGATTAACTTTTACTGCAGGAACTCCTGCTATGGATACAAATTTGGCTACAATCTCTGGAGATGTCATGAATTTTACAAATTCAACAGGAAGACCTTTCTTTTCTGCATTTGCCTTTTTGCTAACATACCAACCAGATCCAAAACCACCGATTATGTCAGTGGGATGAGCTTTTCCACCAGGAACTACTGGAAGAGGCATAATAACAGTATTTTCTTTATCTTTTAAGCCTCCTACACACCATGATCCATTAACCATCATACCAGCCTTCTTAGTATAGAAAAGTTCACGAGCTTGATCATCTTTTATAGTAAGTGCATCCTTAGGAAATGCTCCCAATTTATATACTTGTCTAATGTAGTTTAATCCTGTCTCCCAAGATGGATGGAATGGAGTATCGTGACCTTCTGGACCCCCAGCGGAAAGAACAAAAGTCTCAATTAAGTAATAGGATTCAAGAATTGATCCAGCAATTGGGATAATATTCTTAGACTTCAAAATGCTAATAGCTTTAGTGAATTTACTCCACTCAGTAGGGAGAGCAAGATTATATTTCTCAAAAAGATCTTTATTGACAAAAAGTCCTTCGTAGAAACCAATTGTTGGTAATGCATAGATCTTTCCATTATATTCTTTGATATCTCCTTTGTATGTTGTGAATTTTAATGCAGCTTTATTGAAATTATCGCTCCATTTTTTATCCTTTTCTATTTCTTCATCCCAAGCATATACTTTCCCAGTCTTTAATAATGGTACAGCATCAGCTCCAGTAAAGAAGAACATAACATCGGGCTCGTTATCTGTAGCAAAATCTGTTTTTACCTTTGTTCTTATAGCATCATTAGCGGTAGGAACAGCTTCATCTATAATCTCTACATTTGGATATTTCTGCTTAAAAAGAGCCATGGCTTCTTTCCAAGCAGGGGAGAAAGGATCCTCTCCTGTGAAGTATGTAACTACTCTTAATTTAACTGTACTTTGAGCAAAACTCATAAAGGTACTGAGTAATAGTAAAACCGCAATTACTAATAGAAGGGTCCTAAATTTGGGTTTTGAGAAAGACATTTAAAACACCTCCCTATAAATTAGTCAACTAAGTTGACTTTTGGGGAATTATATCATTAACTTTTTATTTAGTCAATATAGTTGACTAAATTTTTTAAAATAATATCCCTTATCCCCAAGTTAATTAAGGAATAAGGATTTACCTATACAATAAAAGGCTTGATGATACTTTTGATAAAATGTTAATATTATCCTTAGAATATGAAAGAACAAAAATAAATATTTTAATAACGCAGAAAAAAATAAAATTTGGGGGAGGTGTACTGTGAATATTAAGCTTGACCACATATCCATTATTGTAAAGGATGTAGATGAAAATATTAGATTTTATAGCGATATATTAGGTTTTAATGTAAAGTTGGATTTTTATGATGAAGGAGAAAAGGCAAGAATTATCTTCTTAAATATGGATAGTTCAATGTTGGAATTAATAGCACCAGATGACCCCCCAATTTATATGGAAAAGAAAAAATGGGAAGATAGGAAAAAGACAGGAGTAGAACATATTGCTTTTTTTGTGGATGATATAGATAAAACTTGTGAATATTTAAGATCAAAGGGCATTGAATTTGTTTTAGGACCTTTGGAATTTCCTGATGGAAAATATGCATATTTTTATGGTCCTGAGGGAATTTTGTTAGAATTAATAAGCTGGAAGATGTAAATATGAAAAAGATATATCTTGCTGTACCTATCATAAATTACTACAATAATGAACTTACGAAAAAATTGGCTAATTTAATACAAGATCTTGGCTTTGAACTTACTTCTCCTTGGGTGCTTTCAGGAGTTGATACAGATATATCTCCCCAAGATGTATTTATCAGAGATACTATGGGAGTTAAGGCCTCGGATATAATTTTGGCAGAAGTTTCCAAACCAAGCCATGGAGTAGGAATGGAGATAATGCTTGCCTATATGGAAGGGAAAAGAATAATACTTTTGGCTAAAAAGGATGTAAAACTTTCGGTCCTTTTGAAAGGAATAAAAGATGCTACTATAATAAGATATGAGGATGAGGGGGAACTTTCTGATAAATTAGGGAAAGAATTGGGGAAAGGAGAAGTTTAAGGTGAAAGTAGTGATTTTAGCTGGGGGTTTTGGGACAAGGTTAAGTGAGGAAACAGATTTAAGGCCAAAACCTATGGTTGAAATAGGTGGTAAACCTATACTTTGGCATATTATGAAAATATATTCCGCTTACGGATTTAATGATTTTATAATCTGTCTTGGATATAAGGGATATATGATTAAGGAATATTTTGCAAATTACTTTATCCACAATAGTGATATTACTATTTCTCTAAAGGAAAATACAATAGAAGTACATAATAACTATTGTGAACCTTGGAGAGTAACTCTTGTTGATACGGGATTAAATACACAGACAGGAGGAAGGATAAAAAGAGTACAAAAGTATATAGGAAATGAAACGTTTATGGCTACATATGGTGATGGGGTTGGGGATATTAACTTAAGAGAACTTTTGGATTTTCACAGAAAGCATGGTAAATATGCTACTGTTACTGCAGTACAACCTTCGGGTAGATTTGGGGCTTTAGATATCAGTGATGAAAATCTTGTGATAAGTTTTGAAGAAAAACCAAAAGGAGATAAAGCTTGGATAAATGGTGGTTTTTTTGTTTTAGAACCTGAAATTTTTGAGTATATATATAGTGATGATACTATTTGGGAGAGAGAATCTTTGGTAAAATTGGCAAGAGATGGACAGCTTGTAGCGTATAAGCATTATGGATTCTGGAAGCCTATGGATACACTAAGGGATAAAAGAGAGTTAGAGGAACTTTGGAATAGTGGTAATCCTCCATGGAAGGTGTGGACTGAATGAAGGTTTTAATTACAGGTGCCACAGGTTTTATAGGATCTCATTTGGTAGAAAATTTAATAAAAAACAATATACATGAAATATTTATATTAAAGAGAAGCACATCAGATATATGGAGAATAAAGGAGTATATAAGTAAAATAAGGGCTTTTGATATAGATAAAGAAGATATAATGGAAATAGTAAAAGATATAAAACCTGATGTGGTAATTCACTTAGCAACATACTATAGGAAATATCACAACTATAGTGATTTACCTTTTATGCTGGAATCAAATATAGGATTTCCCACTAAAATATTAGAAAGTATGGCTTCCATAGGGGTTAGGTATTTTATAAATACTGGTACATTTTTTGAAAAAGTTTATAGTTATGGTTTTCAGAATATATCGTATCCTTTTAATTTATATGCTTCCACTAAGCTGGCTTTTGAAGAAATTTTAAAATTTTATGCTTTTAATTATGGTATTAAAGCTATTACTTTGAGGATCTTTTCTCCTTATGGTTATAAAGATAATCCTAATAAGTTGATACCTTACTTAATAAAAAAGGTAATTAATGATGAGGAAATAGACATGACAGAGGGCTTTCAATCCTTAGATTTTATTTATGTTAAAGATATTGTTGAGGCATATATAAAAGCTATGAACTATATTATTAACATGAAAGGTATATATCAAAGTTTTGATATAGGAACAGGAATTACGCATACTTTACGTGAATTAATACGTCTGCTGGAAAAGATTTCTGGTAAAAAGATAAAAGTTAATTGGGGAAAAATACCTTATTCAAATAATGAGGTTTTTTATAGTAAAGCAGATATATCAAGTACTATAAATTTTTTGAAGTGGATACCTAAATACGATTTAGAAAAGGGATTAGAAGAAACTTTTGAATGTTATAGTATGGGAAGGTGAAAAAAATGGATTTTGGAGATAAGGACTTTTTAAAAATTAAAGGAGTAAAAGGTAATTACATCCAAGGAGTATATATAAAACAGTTAACTAAGATTCCGGATGAAAGAGGAGTAATATATCACATGTTAAGGGCTGATGACCCTATTTTTGAAAATTTTGGAGAGATATACTTTTCTTTAGTATATCCTGGGGTTATAAAAGGTTGGCACCTTCATAAGAAGATGATATTGAATTATGCTGTGATTCAAGGGATGATAAAACTTGTTTTATATGATGATAGAGAAGATTCCCCAACAAGAGGTAATTTGATGGAGATATTTATGGGAGAAGAAAATTATTTATTAGTAAAAATTCCTCCTATGATATGGAATGGTTTTAAAGGAATAGGTACTAAAACTGCTATAGTTGCAAATTGTGCCTCTATACCCCATGATCCAGAAGAAATAATAAGGTTAGATCCTTTTACAGATAAAATACCTTATGATTGGTCATTGAAACATGGCTAATATTTTTCAAAACTATAGAGGCAGAAAAGTATTAGTGACAGGACATACTGGGTTTAAAGGGTCTTGGCTTACACTATGGCTAAGTGAATTAGGTGCTGAGGTAATAGGTTATTCCTTAGAACCCCCTACTAATCCCTCACTATTTGAGATTTTAAATTTAAAAGAAAGAATAATTCATATTGTAGGTGACATAAGAGATGAAGAAAGTCTTAGAAAAGTATTTAGAAAATATAAGCCAGATATAGTTTTTCACTTAGCTGCCCAACCTTTAGTAAGGTATTCTTATATAGCTCCTCGTTATACTTATGAAGTAAATGTTATGGGTACAGTTAATTTATTGGAGGCTGTTAGAGATACTGATAGTGTAAAAGTTGCAATTATTGTAACAAGTGATAAATGTTATGAAAATAAAGAGTGGTTTTATGGATACAGAGAAATTGATCCTATGGGTGGATATGATCCTTATAGTTCAAGTAAAGGATGCGTTGAACTAATTGTATCAGTTTATAAGAGAAGTTTTATGGATAATTTAGGAATTGCTTTATCTTCCGTTAGAGCAGGTAATGTTATAGGGGGAGGAGATTGGCAAGAAGATAGACTAATTCCAGACTGTATAAGGGCATTGTCAAAAGGAGAAGCTATAAAGATTAGGAAACCAAAGGCAATAAGACCATGGCAATATGTTTTAGAACCTCTTTATGGATATCTTCTTTTAGGTGTTAAAATGTTAGAAAACAGAGAAAAGTTTAGTGGAGCATGGAATTTTGGACCTTCAGATACAGATATTTTAACAGTAGAGGAGGTTACGAAAAAGGTAATAGAATATTGGGGGGAAGGGGAATATGAGATTTTGGAAAAGGAAGATGATTTTCATGAGGCTACGCTTTTAAAACTTGATTGTAGTAAGGCCCACTTTTTGTTGAATTGGTATCCTGTGTATGACATAAATGAAGCATTAAAAAGGACGGTAAATTGGTATAAAAGATATTATGATGGGTATTCCCAGGATATGTATGCATATTCTCTTATGGAAATACAGAACTATATAAGAAAGAGGCAGGAAAAAGGAGAGTAAAGGAGGAGATTGTACTTTGGAAGCTGGAGATATTTGTTTTTGTAATCTTCCATTAGAAGAGACAAATAGTCAAGGAAATTATTTATTTGTTATAGATAACAAAGAAAATAATGTTTTGGGGGCTTTAATAACTATTGGCGAGAATATTGGTGGGATATGTATAAGGCAAGAGGAAATAGAAGAGAGTAGTTTACCAGGGGATTTTTGGATGAGGCTATATAGACTTTATAGTGTACCTCAAAAGTCATGTAAAAAAATAGGTAGGGTCAAAAAAGAATGCCTTGATAGGATTTTGCGAGAATTTGTAAAATATGCGGGAAATATATATTTCTCTAATTTTCACAAAAATAAGATACTCAAAACAATTCCCCCGTCGGGTAAAGTACTAGATGAAGATGATTTGGACAATCTTATAGATGCTTCCTTAGATCTGTGGTTAACAGCAGGAAGATTTGCTGATGAATTTGAAAAAGAATTTCCTAAATTTTTAGGAAGAAAATATTGTGCTTTAGTGAATTCGGGATCATCTGCTAATTTAATAGCCATATCTGCCCTTACTTCTTATAAATTAGGAGATAGGAGATTAAAGCCAGGAGATGAGGTTATTACAGTTGCAGCAGGTTTCCCAACTACTATTTCTCCAATTGTACAAAATAATCTTATACCTGTATTTTTAGACGTAGATTTAGGAACCTATAATGTAAATATTAAACAGTTAGAAAATGCAATTACGGATAGGACGAAAGCCATATTTTTGGCTCATACCTTAGGTAATCCTTTTAACTTGGATAGAGTTAAAGAAATAGCAGATAAGTACGATTTATGGATTATAGAGGATAATTGTGATTCTTTAGGATCAAAGTATAGAGGAAAGTATACTGGAACATTTGGAGATATAGCGACAGTAAGTTTTTATCCTGCCCATCATATAACAATGGGGGAAGGAGGTGCAGTTTTAACAGATGATCCTAATTTATACAGAATAATATTGTCCTATAGAGATTGGGGGAGAGATTGTTGGTGCCCACCTGGAAAAGATAATACATGTGGAAAAAGATTTAGCTGGAAACTTGGTGATCTTCCTTTGGGATATGATCATAAATATATATATTCTCATTTAGGTTATAATTTAAAAGCAACGGATTTTCAAGCAGCATTAGGATTATCCCAATTAAAGAAACTTCCTTATTTTATTGAAAAAAGAAAAGAGAATTTTAATATGTTATATGAAGGATTTAAAAAGGAGAAATTAGATGAATATTTTATACTTCCTCAATGGCTTGATCATGCAGAACCAAGTTGGTTTGGTTTTATATTAACTATAAAAGATAATGCCCCGTTTAAAAGGAAAGAATTATTGGAGTTTTTAGAAGGAAGTGGTGTAGAAACAAGATTACTTTTTGCAGGAAATATTTTACGACAGCCAGCCTTTGTATATAACGAAATTAAATACAGGGTTGTAGGAGAATTGAAGAATACAGATAAAATTATGCAGGATACATTTTGGATAGGAGTTTGGCCAGGCATAAATAGGGAGCATATAGAATATATAATAGAAAAGTTTAAGGAATTTATTAATAAAAGGGGTAATGTATAAAAATATAAAAAACAGTATTCAAGATCAGCCTAAAATCTCTATTGTCTTACTTAACTGGAATGGTTGGAGAGATGCTGTTGAATGCTTAGAATCTCTTTTCCAGTTAAATTACGATAATTATGATGTTATATTAGTAGATAATGGATCTTTTGATGATTCTGTGGAGAGAATAAAAGAGTATTGTGAGGGTAAAATAAAGGTTAATTCAAATTATTTTCATTACAATTTTGATAATAAACCTATTAAAATCTTAGAGTTTTCTGAAGAAGAAAACATAGATATAAAGGACTTAGAGGAAATTGTTGCTTTAGATTTATATAACAAAAGACTATTTTTAATAAAAACCAAAGAAAATTATGGTTTTGATAAAGGAAATAACATAGGTATTCAATTTGCAATTAGAAAGTTAGATCCAGACTATATTCTAATAATTAGTAATGATGTGGTTGTAGATAGGAATCTTTTGACAAATTTGATAAAGATAGCAGGAAAGGATGTGGGTTTAATTCAACCCAAAATTTATAATTACTATGATCTTTCGATAGATAATTTGGGTTTTTCTTGTGATGTTATAGGTAATACAAGACCTATAAAAAACTTAAAAAGGAGTAAACTTTTTTATTTAAGTGGTGCATGTCTTCTAATAAGCAAAGATTTAATTTTAGGGATTGATAAGGATGGAAAATTGTTTGATGAAAAATTATATGCATACTTTGAAGATGCAGATCTATCTTGGCAAGCAAGGTTATTAGGATATGATATTAAAGTTTGTTTAGACGCAATATGTTATCATAAGGGATCACAGACTACTAAAAAATTTAATCTCGATACATTTTATTTGGACTATAGAAATAAACTTAGAGTTTTAATTAAAAATTATTCATTAATTAATATTATTATGTTTTTATCTTTAAATGTATTAATCAAATTTCTTACTGTTTCTTTCAAGACGGCTTCTTCTTTTAATTCTGGATATTTTAAATCTTATATAAGGGCATTAGTTTGGAATATAAGAGAGTTTAGAGATACTATAAGGCAAAGAGTAGTAATACAGAGTAAAAGAAAAGTTAGGGAGAGAGAAATAATAAGGTATATGGAGATTATTCCTTTTTTTATTTAAAGAAGTATGAGTAGATACAGGAACATTTATTTTTTATTTTATGCTCCACATTCTTTCCATAAAGGTTTGGCTGATGTTGTAGGTGCTGTAGATTTAGATATATTAAGTAATAAAAATAGTACTCTTAAAAGAATCTTTTCATATTTGAATTATACTCTTAATTCATCATCAGATGATATTTTATTATGTGAAGGAACTTTTTTAATACCTTCATTATTTAAGCTTCTTTCTATCAAAAGATTTAAGAAGACTATTATTAATATTTCAGCAGACCCTAAATTATTTTATATAAAAATAAAAAGAATGAATTTTTTAGAAAGGTTTTTGCATCTATTAGCAATACCTAAGGTAGATTTGTTTATATGTATAGGTAGCATGGAAAAAGATATTTTAAAGGAAATCTACCCTAATGCTAAATATATAGTTGTATATCCTTTTATTAATGAAGAAAGATATAAATATCTTTTGAACATTCCTATTAAAAATGAATTTAATCATAATATACTATTCATAGGAAATGGTCCAGATTACTTCTATAAAGGTTTGGATCTGTTAGTAGAGGCTTTTAAAATTGCAAAAAGAGAGTTTAAAGATTCTCAGCTTTTTATCTTAGGTAATTGGGATAATAAGATAAGAGATAAATTCAGTTGTGAAGGAGTAAATTTTGTGGGTTTTTCTGATATTTATGAATACATACAAAAAACATCTCTTTATGTACATTTAGGAAGAGGAGATACTTTTCCTGTCAGTAATCTAGAAGCTCTACTGGGGGGAATTCCATGTATAATTTCAGAATATACTGGCACAAAGGAAATAATAAGAGAATTAAGAGAAGATTTTATTTTGCCTTTGGATTCAGAAAAAGTTGCTAAAAAAATTATAGAATATTTCTACTTGCCTAAGGGTGAAAAGATTATTTTATCTTCTAAAGCTAAAGAGTTAGGTAAAAATTTTAAAAAGGAAATAGTTTTAGGGGATTTTATTAAAAAGTGGAAAGGATTGGTAAGTTATGAACTATAATGATAAAGTTTATGTGAATGTCGTTTATTACTCTGGGATTGATGATACTCTAAAGTTTATTGAGAGTTTTTTATATATTTCTTATCCAAATTTTCAATTGATTATTGTTAATAACAATCCACAGTCAAATTTAGAGAATCCTATAAAAGATTGGCTGAAAAGTAAGAACATTAGATTAATTGAGGAATATGTAGTTAATGATGAAATTAAAGAGTTTAGATTAGATTCTTTTCTTTATCCTTTAGTGTATATTAAGGTTGAAAAGAATTTGGGATATGCTAATGGTGTAAACAGAGGTATTAAATATGCCTTAGAAAAAAGAGATTTTTCTTATATATGGATATTAAATAATGATATTATTGTAGATAATGACTCTTTAAGATATCTGGTAGAGTGTGCTGAAAAATATAAGAATAGTGGAAAGAAAATAGGGATTATTGGATCTAAACTTCTCTATTACTATAATCCTAACATACTTCAGGGAATAGGTGGAAAATATAATAAGTTTTTTGCATTAACAAAACATATAGGTGGTTTTGAAGAAGATAAAGGCCAATATGACAGAGATGGAATCAAGATTGATTATGTCATAGGTGCAAGTATGTTTGTTACTAAGGAGTTTTTGGAAGACGTAGGTTTAATGGACGAACAATATTTTTTATATTTTGAAGATCTGGATTGGTCAGAGAGGGCAAAAAGAAAGGGATATGAAATAATATATTGTTGGAAGAGTAAAGTATATCATAAAGAGGGAGGAAGTATTGGCTCAGATTCGAAGGGGCTTAAAAAGAGTAAATTATCTGATTTTTATGGTATTAGAAATAGAATTCTCTTTACCAAGAAATTTTATCCGTTGTATCTACCCTTAGTTTATTTAAGTTTTATTGGCATTATTTTAAATAGAATTAGAAGAAGACAAATAGATAGATTGAAATTGATAATTAGGGCTATATTAGAGAAAGATTATAGAGATGCTTAAAATTCTTATTGATGCAAGAATGATTGATTCTTCAGGTATAGGTACATATCTTCAAAACCTGATTCCTTTTTTGAAGGAAAACCTAATTTTATATCTTTTAGGAGACAAAGAAAAAATAAATAAATATATTGATATTTCTGATGTAACTGTAATTCCCATGAAATCTTCTATATATTTTCCTTGGGAGCAAGTAGAGTATATTTTAAAAGTGAAAGATGTTGATGTTTTTTGGTCCCCCCATTTTAATGTACCTATATTTCCTGTAAGGACGAAAAAAAGAATTGTTACTGTACATGATGTTTTTCATTTAGTTTTTAAGGATTTATATAATCTTTTTGAAAGAAATTATGCTAAGCTTCTTATAAACTCCGCAGTCAGATTTTCAGATTTGATAATTACAGTGTCTCAATTCTCAAAATCTGAGATATTAAAATATACAAAGGTAAAAGGAGAAAAGATAAAGGTAATATATAATGGGATAGATACAAAGAGATTTAAAGTATGTCCTAATGAGGAAAAAATAAAGATAAAGAATAAGTATAATCTACCTGATAAATTTCTATTTTTTGTGGGAAATGTAAAACCTCATAAGAATCTAAAAGGATTATTGAGAGCTTTTGAAAGGATTATAAGAGATGAAAGGGATATATTTTTGGTAATTACGGGTAAAAAAGAGGGTTTTATAAAAGGAGATAAAGAGATTTTCAAAATATTAAATAATAAATATCTCAAGGATAAGGTAATTTTTACTGGATATGTAGACAATGAAGATCTTCCTATTTTGTATAATCTTGCTGATCTTTTTGTTTTTCCATCTTTTTATGAAGGATTTGGGCTACCGCCTCTTGAGGCTATGGCTTGTGGATGTCCTTCTGTGGTTTCTAAGATTCCTCCATTGTTAGAAGTTTGTGGTGATGCGGTATATTATGTGAATCCTTATGATGTAGAAGATATAGCAGAAGGAATTATTAGGGTTTTAAAAGATCAGAATTTAAGAGAGGAAATAAAAAGGAAAGGATACGAAAGAGTAAGAAACTTTTCTTGGGAAAAGTCTGCTATGGAACATTTAAAGACAATAAAAGATGAAGTGGGTTATTAAATATAAGGGAATTTAAATATTATTTACTCTTTCTATGTATTTTTTTATGTCGAATTTTTCTTCTAATCCCCTTTTGCTCATATATCTGACCTTTCCAAAGATTTTTCTTTCTTGAAAAGGTCTATCATGGGATCCAAGACACCAAGATATACCTGAATATCCATTAGGATCTCTACCATCTAAGGAATATTTATCATTTAAATAACAAATGAAATCAAAGGCTCGCTTGGGATGTAAGGTCCATTCGATAACTTTTTTGGCCCAATACATTCTCATATAGCCATGCATTTTTCCTGTTTTCAATAATTCTTTTTGCGCTGTATTCCAATATATATCGTGGGTTTTTGCTTTCTCCAAGTCTTCCAAATTATAGATATAATCTCTTTTATCAGAGAGATGTTGCTCCAAGGTATATTTAGCCCATTCTGGAATGCCTTGATATTGGTTATAAAAAGGATTGTAGTAACAGAAATTTCTTGCAAGCTCTCTCCAGATAATTAATTCATTAAAAAAGCTTTGGACATTTTCGTCATTAAAATCATAATTTTTAAGAACTTCAAGGACAATTTTAATGGGAGATATCTGTCCAAAATGTAAATATGGACTTAGATTTGATTGATAATCATATGCGGGATTAGATCTTAATTCTTTATATTTATATAGTTTGTTTTCTATGAAATCTTTCAACCTTTTTTCTGCTTCATCGCTTCCGCTCTTAAAATATTTCTCAACTGTTGATACTGAATTGTCAATAGATAATATCTTTAATATTTCATCTACATTTTGAATTGATAAAGGATTAAAGCCAAAATCATATCCATATGATTTAACTTTTGGTGTTAACTTTTCTAAGGGTTTGAGATATATATTTAATAAATTAAAAATCTTAGGCCTTATAGTCGAAGCATAGGTTTCTTGTTTTGAAGAGGCAATTTCAATAGGTACAATTACATCACTTTCTATTTCAAATACTGAGACTTCAGAATTGTCTGCTATCTCTTTATTTATTTTTCGAGGATGCCTTAAATATCCTTTATCTAATATGACAGCCACATAATTCTGGGAGCTATTTATTACTTTCTTGTAAGGGGGGCTAATCTTTTCAATGATAAATTGAATGCCTCTTTCTTCTATATTTTTCTTTGTCTTTAATATACCTTCTAACATAAATCTGTAATATCTAATATTGGAAAACTTATACATGTCAGAAATCGGAAAATATACAACTAAAGGCTTTTTCAGTTGATTAGAAATATATACTGAAAATTCTAAACTGTGATTTTGGTCTTCTCTTTGACTTAATGACATATAATATAAGACAAATTTACCATTTTTATTTATATCTTTATTGTTAATTTTTCTTATTCTCTCTTTATCCATATTTTTATTAATCTTTCGATTTTAATATGCTTATATCTATGATCCATTCATATCTTGATCTCTCATTAAATTTTTGAATTGCTTCTTTTTTATGTTCTTCAAAAGTTGTTCTATTACAATTATTTACTTCCATAAAATGATTTATAAGATCTTCCAGTTTTATTTTACCTTCGCTTGCAAGTATAGTGGCCATTCCCCAATGTTTTATCAGATGACAATTTTCACAAAGAGCCATAAATCCCTTTAACTTTAAGATATGATTCTGGTCATCATATTCCCATACTTCGTGACAGTGGAGTTTACCTCTTTTACCACATATGCTACACTTGTAATTTGCCCTTCTAAATACTTCTTTTCTTATTCTATCCCATACTTCCTTAGGTAGATATTTTCTAAGATTTTCTCCCCAAGCACTTTCTGGGACGGGCTCTATTGTTAACTTTAAATCCTTTTTTGTCATTAATTATTAAAATAAGTTAATACCAATCAAGCTAAGAAGTAAAATAAGGTTCAAAATTGTAACTATTGTACCGATTAAAATGAGTATTGCATTATCCCACTTAGAATTCGCAAATTTACCCATCACATTTCTTGATGAGGTCAATTTTATAAGGGGAAAGATGGTAAAGGGAAGTTGAATACTTAGCATTATTTGGCTCCATATAAGTCCTTGGAATGGATCAGATATGAAGAAAAGTATAAGTAAAGCACCTATGAGGGTTATGGATATTCCTATACGAGTATGATTATCTTTTAGATCAAAAGGCTCATGGGATATTCCGGCCCATATACTTCCACCCGCCATAGCTGCTGTTATGGAGGATGAGAATCCGGAAAATAAAAGAGCTACTGCAAAAATCGTAGAAGCTAAATTTCCAAGGAGAGGTTTTAAGGTTATGTAGGCTTGGGGAAGTTCTGTAATTATGGTGTTATTCTTATAAAAGGTTTCTGCTGCAATAAGAATCATAGAGCTATTTATAGCCCATCCTACAATCATAGCTAATATGGTATCAAGGTATTCATATTTTAATTGCTTTTTTATTATATTTTCTTCTTCTAAGTTCCACTGTCTACTTTGAATTATTTCCGAATGTAAGAATAAGTTATGAGGCATAACTACAGCCCCCATAACACTCATAATTATGGGGATAGAATTAGGAGGAAAGGAAGGTACCGTCCAACCTATAACTGCACTTTTCCAATTAATTTTTACTAATGATAATTCGAATAAGAAAGAAAGACCTATAAGCGATACAAATCCTATAATATATTTCTCAAGTTTTCTATAATTATTTGATATCAACATATATATTACAAGGAGTGTCGTAAGGGTTGCACCTATATTGATTGGAAGATTGAAAAGCATATTGAGGCCTATTGCTGCCCCTAAGATTTCTGCAAGAGCGGTGGATATAGAGGCAAGCATTGCTGTAATAAGTATGAAATAACTTGTTTTCTTTGAAAAGTATTTGGCTACTGATTCAGAAAGACATAGACCAGTAGCAATCCCAAGGTGAGCTGCATTGTGTTGTAGAAATATGAGCATGATGGTAGAGAGGGTTACCATCCAAAGTAAAGTATATCCAAATTGAGAACCTGCTGACATATTAGAAGCCCAGTTTCCAGGATCAATAAAACCTACTGTTACAAGAAAGCCTGGTCCAATGTATTTTAATATCTCTAAAGCACCCAGACTGGGTTTGTGATTTCTAAATAGATCTTTTATTTTATTTAGCATGTTTAATTATTCTTCTCTAAATACTTTTTATATCCTAAACTTTCTAATTCTTTTGCTTTATTCTCTACTTCTTCTTTCATTTTTTCTTTGTATTCTTTCATTTTTTCTCTTAATTCTGGATATTTCACTCCTAATATCTCAATTGCTAAAATCCCTGCGTTCTTTGCTCCATTTATGGCAACAGTGGCTACAGGAATTCCAGAAGGCATCTGTACTATAGATAAAAGAGAATCTAAACCATTCAAAGATGAGGTCTTTATAGGAATACCAATTACGGGTAGAGGAGTAAGGGCAGCAATAACTCCTGGGAGATGAGCTGCACCTCCTGCAGCAGCAATTATTACTTCTATACCTCTTTTTTCTGCTTCTTTTGCATATTGAAAAGCTCTTTCTGGAGTTCTATGTGCAGAAAGTATAGTTATTTCGAAAGGTATTCCAAATTTTTCTAAGATCTCAGCAGTCTCTCTAACTACAGGAAGATCACTATCACTTCCCATAATAATTCCTACTAAAGGTTTATCCATGAAGTACACCTCCACAACTTTTTTAATAATAATAATAACTTATAACTATTTTTAAATGCAATATTTTTATTATTCTTTTTCTCCTCATTTTCTAATCAATCATTAATTTTCATTCTGTGTTTCTTTTTCTTACCTTCTATTTTAATTCTCTTGATTTCCTCTTCAATATTTTAACAAGCTATCATATGGAAATACTGCCCATAAAGCGAAGCTTAAATTCTTCTTTGGTCTCTTCTCGGTACTTTTTTAACCTTCTTCACAATTCAGTTTATTATATATTTTTAATACTACTTTTATAATCTTTGCGGTTTCAATCCCTTATAGGTACGCTACAAACTGGAATTGCGGTAAGGAAGGCACAAAATATGTGGTATGTTTCAATCCCTTATAGGTACGCTACAAACGGGATGAAGCAGGAGATCTTTCTGAAGAGCACAGTGGTTTCAATCCCTTATAGGTACGCTACAAACGACAACTACAAAAATGGAGCTCAAAGTACGACTGGGTGTTTCAATCCCTTATAGGTACGCTACAAACCTTGGGAGGCCGCAGAGGTCTCCCAAATCCCAGCAGGAGTTTCAATCCCTTATAGGTACGCTACAAACCAATAAGGAGGTTTTTGAAATGAGGAAGAGAGAGATTTGTTTCAATCCCTTATAGGTACGCTACAAACGCGGGAAGACTTATTTAGGTCCTATTTGGCTAGCAAAGTTTCAATCCCTTATAGGTACGCTACAAACATCTTTGCAGTTCTCCCACTCCCAGCACTGGTCGCAGTTTCAATCCCTTATAGGTACGCTACAAACTATAGGAAACATCTTTTTTTGTAGGTAGTTGACATAGTTTCAATCCCTTATAGGTACGCTACAAACAGGTTTGTTGTTTCTATCATAGGAGAGGATAGGTAGTTTCAATCCCTTATAGGTACGCTACAAACTCACCAAAACTGTACATGGACATAAGGGATCTGTACAGTTTCAATCCCTTATAGGTACGCTACAAACAAGAAGGGACTTTCTATCAACCCTAAAAGCCAAATTAGTTTCAATCCCTTATAGGTACGCTACAAACCCAATCCCATCTCATCACACAATCTTCTTGTGTGAGTTTCAATCCCTTATAGGTACGCTACAAACTGGGAAGCTTTTCTGCAAGACTGGGAAGAAACGCAGTTTCAATCCCTTATAGGTACGCTACAAACTCTTTTCATTTTTAAAAACCTCCCTTTTTCAAATTTGTTTCAATCCCTTATAGGTACGCTACAAACAAATTCGAATATGTATATTTGCGAAAGAGAGAAAAAGTTTCAATCCCTTATAGGTACGCTACAAACCTTACATATGTGAGCCAATCCCCGAAAACGGGGAATTAGTTTCAATCCCTTATAGGTACGCTACAAACCGTGTTTTCCGTTTTCGCAAAAAGAAAAAAAATAAAGTTTCAATCCCTTATAGGTACGCTACAAACTTTTTCACCTCCTTTTCTTTTATGAGAATATTTCTTGTTTCAATCCCTTATAGGTACGCTACAAACAAGAGGATACAGGTTTCAAAAAGGAGTTTCGGGAAAAGTTTCAATCCCTTATAGGTACGCTACAAACAAATCTGGAAAGAGAGCTTGCGAGAACAAGACATATGTTTCAATCCCTTATAGGTACGCTACAAACCTCTTAGAGAGAATTACAAAAAGATACAATAGTTTTTAGTTTCAATCCCTTATAGGTACGCTACAAACAAATAGAAGAGATTTCAGAGGAAGCAGGAATAGACGGTTTCAATCCCTTATAGGTACGCTACAAACCTATTGACAGAAAACAAAATTGAAGGAGGGATAGAAGTTTCAATCCCTTATAGGTACGCTACAAACTTTTACCCATATGTTATCACACCCACATTTCATATGTGTTTCAATCCCTTATAGGTACGCTACAAACCACGCCAGGACTTCTTTGTCTTCCGAGGAGGTCTCGGGGTTTCAATCCCTTATAGGTACGCTACAAACCAAGATTTCGAAAAGGAGTTTCGGGAAAATAAAAGAGTTTCAATCCCTTATAGGTACGCTACAAACTGGGAAAAGGCGGATGAGTATGTAAGGCGCTCCAAATGTTTCAATCCCTTATAGGTACGCTACAAACTTTGTTTTTAAGCCTGAATAGTAAACTTCAAATAACGTTTCAATCCCTTATAGGTACGCTACAAACCGGTTGAGCATAGACTCGCTGATCTCTTCAAAGCTTTGTTTCAATCCCTTATAGGTACGCTACAAACATCAAATGTCTCTTCTACAAAGTCTAAGAAATAGTTGTTTCAATCCCTTATAGGTACGCTACAAACCAACTTGAAGTAGTGTTTAAGGTAGGAGGGAATGGAGGTTTCAATCCCTTATAGGTACGCTACAAACGGAATACCCCTCGAGAATTTTTCAACATTCCTAATGGTTTCAATCCCTTATAGGTACGCTACAAACATACTCCTGCACCAAGTTCCCTAACCTGTTGGGTAAGTTTCAATCCCTTATAGGTACGCTACAAACAAAGAAAGAAGTTTATTATTGGGATCATAAAAAAAGAGTTTCAATCCCTTATAGGTACGCTACAAACCTCTTAGAGAGAATTACAAAAAGATACAATAGTTTTTAGTTTCAATCCCTTATAGGTACGCTACAAACAAATAGAAGAGATTTCAGAGGAAGCAGGAATAGACGGTTTCAATCCCTTATAGGTACGCTACAAACTTTTACCCATATGTTATCACACCCACATTTCATATGTGTTTCAATCCCTTATAGGTACGCTACAAACCACGCCAGGACTTCTTTGTCTTCCGAGGAGGTCTCGGGGTTTCAATCCCTTATAGGTACGCTACAAACCAAGATTTCGAAAAGGAGTTTCGGGAAAATAAAAGAGTTTCAATCCCTTATAGGTACGCTACAAACTGGGAAAAGGCGGATGAGTATGTAAGGCGCTCCAAATGTTTCAATCCCTTATAGGTACGCTACAAACTTTGTTTTTAAGCCTGAATAGTAAACTTCAAATAACGTTTCAATCCCTTATAGGTACGCTACAAACCGGTTGAGCATAGACTCGCTGATCTCTTCAAAGCTTTGTTTCAATCCCTTATAGGTACGCTACAAACATCAAATGTCTCTTCTACAAAGTCTAAGAAATAGTTGTTTCAATCCCTTATAGGTACGCTACAAACCAACTTGAAGTAGTGTTTAAGGTAGGAGGGAATGGAGGTTTCAATCCCTTATAGGTACGCTACAAACATAACAAAGTTTGGGATATTTCTGTAGAGTTCGAACGTTTCAATCCCTTATAGGTACGCTACAAACATGCGTTTCCTTTTTCCGCCCAGACAGGCGGAAAAGGGTGTTTCAATCCCTTATAGGTACGCTACAAACCATAAATACGGAAATGGGGCGTCATATGTAGCCGGGCGGTTTCAATCCCTTATAGGTACGCTACAAACAAACGCGGTGCAAGGTAATATCTATATTCGCGAGTATGTTTCAATCCCTTATAGGTACGCTACAAACCATTTTTCTATCCCTCCTTGTTTTTTTGTTTCTGTCAAGTTTCAATCCCTTATAGGTACGCTACAAACTTGAAGGGATGTGTGGATTTCTACAGGGAAGGAGGATAGTTTCAATCCCTTATAGGTACGCTACAAACGAGAGTGGAAAGATATCATTCACGGTAGCAAGAGAGAGTTTCAATCCCTTATAGGTACGCTACAAACGGGTACGAGGGTATACAGAGTCAGATTACGAGTTGCGTTTCAATCCCTTATAGGTACGCTACAAACTGTCAAGTCTTAAAATCCAAGTGCCTTTGTGATATGTGTTTCAATCCCTTATAGGTACGCTACAAACTGCTATAGAATAGTTGTAGAACAACTAAGAGGAGGGTTTCAATCCCTTATAGGTACGCTACAAACCTGGCGCAAAATCTATAAGATCTACTTCTCGGTTCATGTTTCAATCCCTTATAGGTACGCTACAAACTCTTCCATATTGCAACACTAAAAGTATTAAAATTATGTGTTTCAATCCCTTATAGGTACGCTACAAACTACTACATTTCCATTCTTCAAAATGCGCATCTGTACAGTTTCAATCCCTTATAGGTACGCTACAAACAGTAAAAAAGTAAAATATGAATATAGCATTTCGAGGATGCACGAGTTTCAATCCCTTATAGGTACGCTACAAACATGCCCACTTTTACACACCTCCTTTAGGCATGGGTATGTTTCAATCCCTTATAGGTACGCTACAAACCCGTAGAAAGGGCTAAAAAAGATCTCTCTAAAAATCACTACCCTTATAGGTACGCTACAATTTTGTTGGTAGTATAGCATGAGAAAAATTAGATGTAAATAGGTTTTGATGTGAAAATTTACATTTCTGTCGATCCTCCAGGGTTTTGGGGTTATCGGGGGTAGACTGTAAAAATAGTTTTTAAGAATAAGCTAAAATATTTTCTAATAGGGTAAAGAACTATTTATGAAAAATTTTTAGGTTAAAAATCATTAAGAAGTTAGTAAATATCAATTCTAGCAATAAAAGTGTGTTGCTCTTAATTGTTACATTTTTTGTCGATCTTAAAGAGTTTTTGAGAAATCTTATTTTTCTTTGAGTTTATATGTAACAAAATATCAGCCTGAGATATTTAATTGATCCCAGGCTGATTTTATGGTTTAATTTTTAGATAAGCTAAGTATTGCTTGGGATAGTTCATTGATAGCTTTTGTTAGGTTTTCAAGTCTTGTCTCTATTCTTAATAAAAGTATTAAAGACACAACTATGGGAAATCCAAGATTGCTTATTAATTGATATATATCTTCCAAGGCTTACACCTCCATATGGATATATTTCTTTTTTTCGTCAAGTTTAACGAAGGAGAATTTTAATTTTTTTGCTATGTTATATACTTCTTGTAGATCTGTGGCTGTGATATCACAAGCAAGTCCTTTCATATGTTTTGAATTTGGTACTCCTCCTACTTCTTTGTTGTGTTTTTCACAACGATATCCACTTGTAATTTTTATTTTACCTTTTACCATGGCAGATAATTTTTCCATTTCATCAAGAAGAGATGGGTGTATTATTACCTTTTTACAACATGGGCATTGAAAATCTTTAAGGTAGAAGTTTTTAGATATTTTAATATCATTTATTTCAGGCATTTTTGTCCTCCTTATGTTCAAGTCCTATTATTACTTTTGAGATAATCAATGGGATTAGATGTTTTTCAAAAAATATGGGTAAACATTCTGGACATACAGGATTTTCATCTATAAAAAATACAAAATTTTTCTTTTGGCCACATATTTTGCATGTATAGCTTGGAAAGGTTTGATATAAGAAGCTAAATTTAAATTGTACTCTTTTTACTAAGTTTTCAAACATATTTAACTCTCCTTTTTTTTGGGTGGAGGTATTACCTCCACCCTTTAATTTTAGTCGTAGTAATCGCTAATATTCGTTTCTATTATTCTTGCGTCAACTTTTTCTACCAGATCTCCTGTTTTTCCTTGAAATATATTTTGATTTATTATTGTGTCCATAGCGCTTAAAATCTGGGATTCTGTTAAGTCATCCTTAGGATCAGAAATTCTTATGGTAAAGTTGCTTCCTCCACTGTCTCTAAATATCATTCTCACATATTTTCTTGTGGAATAAGTGGCCATCTTTATACCTCCTTATTTTTAGATTTCAGATAACTCTTCATCATTGGTTCTTACAACTTTAACTAGTGGAAATTTTTGAAGGGATCCCAAAGCTTGAGCTACTGTATATACTGCCTCATCTGGTACATCTGCTTTTACATTGTTGAAGCTTCTGTTTCTTAATACGGGGTTTCCTTGCTGGATTCCTACCTGTACTCTAAGAATAAGTCGGGAATTATAAGGTAAACTTTGTACTGCCATTTTTTTACCTCCTTTCTTTTGGGATTCTATTAAATAAATCCTAAGAGTGGGTGACATAAAAATATGTTATAATTTAGAAAATTTCTTTATAGGGGGTAAATAATAATGAAAAAAATATCCATATTTTTGATTATTTTTATGCTTTTTATTCTCTCCTTTTCCTTTTCTCAGAATTTAATTGTTTATCAGAGAAATTTTGCTGTAGTATCTCTTGAAAAAGAGGTAAAACTAACAAAAGGAGTCAATTTTATAGCCTTAGATGAAGTTCCTCAGAGCGTAGGTGCGGGGAACTTTTTTATATATTCAAGTAAGGGAAATAGAATTTTGGAGGTATTGTATCCTCCATCTGGTATTTTTATCTATTCTTCTGAAGATATGATTGATACTTTAAAGATTGTTTATATTCTTCCAAATATTAATTGGAATGCTGTTCATTCCTTTTTTATTGATAAAGATAAATTAAGATTTTCTTCTGATATTTATCTACAAAATAAATCTGATATGAGTTTTCAAAAAATAAAGCTTTCTGTTTTGGCAGGGGAAATAAATATAGAGAGAGGACCTCAGGAAATGCTACAGGAAAAAGGTTTAAGCGTTCTTGCTATGCGGGTTCCCTCTGAGACAGAGTTAAAAGAAGTAGAAGGTTATAAATTATTTGATCTTTCAGGTGAATATAGTTTAGCTAAAGGGGGTACGAAAATTATCCCTATTATAGATGCAGAGATAAATAATGCTATTAAGAGATATGCTTTTCAAAATGGAAAAGTTTATATTTTATGGAATATAGAGAATAAAAAAGAGAATGGGCTTGGGATTCCTATACCTATGGGAAGTCTTAAAATTTTTGAAATGGTAGGAAATAAGGTAATCTTTTTAGGGGAAAGCAGTATACCCAATATAGCAGTTGGAGAAAAAATAGAAGTAATACAAGGAATTGATTTTGATATAAAAGGAGAGAGAAAGGTTTTGGAGAGTAAGCAGAGAGTTGAAGGAAAATATGAGATAAAGGAAGCAAAGGTTTCAGTAGAGATAAGAAATAGTAAAAAGGAGGATGTGACTGTAGAGGTAAAGGAATATATTTATGAAGATAGTGTGGAGATTGTTTCTTCTAATTTCTCTTATGAGAAGATAGATAAAAATACTTTTGTATTTTATGTAAAGGTGAAGGGAGAGAGTTCTGCCACATTGATTTATAATTATACTTCAAAAAGGCTTAGATAATGACTTTTTGTAGTATAATTTATCTCATGAAGAAAAAGAGTATATCTAAAAAACGGAGTCTTTGGCAGATAATAAGTCTTCTTATTGTGAATTCCTATTTTTTAGCTCCTTGGGGTAAGCATATACCTGTGCCAGTTTTTAATTGTTATTCTTGTCCATTAGCAAGTTTTGCTTGTCCTATTGGTACTCTTCAGCATTTTATAGTGCTTCATCAATTTCCCTTTTTTACTCTTGGTATTCTTTTTCTTTCGGGTTTACTTCTTGGGAGATATTTTTGTGGCTGGCTTTGTCCCTTTGGTTTTATTCAAGACCTTCTTTATAAAATTCCAGTGAGAAAGATAAGGATAGAAAATAGATTTGCTACTTTTATAAGATGGAGTATTCTTATTATTCTTGTAATTTTGATCCCCTATTTTACTCTTGAACCATGGTTTTGTAAGCTTTGTCCTGCAGGCACCTTGGAGGCAGGAATACCTCAAGTCTTAATACATCCACCTCTTAGAAATCTTATTGGTTTTTTGTTTGCCATTAAGATTCTATTTCTTATCTTATTTATTGTTTCTTCCATGTTTATATCTCGTCTTTTTTGTAGATTTATATGTCCTCTTGGTACTATCCTTTCTGTTTTCAATAAAATTTCCTTTTATCATTTAGAAGTAAAGCCCACCTGTCCTTCTTGTAGTTTATGTAAGACAAAATGTCCTGTAAATATAGAGGTTAATAAGGATCCTAATTCTCCTCATTGTATCAGATGTCATGAATGTTTCATTTGTGGACAGGTAGAATGGAAAATTAAATAGTAAAGAGGGTGATACTTTGATAATAACTTTTTTAGGGGCTGCAGGCGAGGTTACAGGCTCTTGCTTTCTCTTGGAGAATAATAAGAAATATATTGTAGATTGTGGTATATTTCAGGGAAAATCTGAAAATGAAAATGCAGTACCTTTTACTTTTGATCCTAAGGAGATTTCTGGAGTAATTCTTACTCATGCCCATTTGGATCATTCGGGAAGGATTCCTAAGCTTGTAAAGGAAGGATTCAAGGGTAAAATATACGCTACCTATCCTACTATAGAACTTTGTGAAATTCTATGGCTGGATACTGTAAAACTTATGAAAGAGGAAGTGGAAAGAATAAATAGGAAAAATCTTAGATCGGGTAAGCCTCCTATAGAGCCTCTTTATACAGAAAAAGAAGTAGAAATGGCCATGAAGCTTTTTGAACCAGTGCCTTATGATGAAATGTTAGATCTTAATGATATAAAGGTTAGGTTTAGGGATTCTGCCCATATTCTTGGCGCATCCTCCTTAGAGGTATGGGGAGATAATACTAAGATAGTTTTTTCTGGAGATATAGGGCCACAAAACAATGTAATGGAAGGAACTCCACCTATTATTGAGGGAGCAGATTATGTAGTAATTGAATCTACCTATGGTGATAGACTTCATAAGTCTTTGGAAGATACGAGAAAAGAATTTGAATCAGTTATCTTAGATGCTTTAAATAGTGGAGGTAAGGTACTTATACCTTCCTTTGTGGTAGATAGGGCTCAAAGGGTAATATATGAAATTATGCTTTTATCCTATAAATACCCAATCTTAACAAAAATTCCTATATTTTTTGATAGTCCTATGGGAAAAAAGGTAACAGAAGTTTATGAAAGGCATAGTAATCTTCTTTCGGGAGAAATTCAGAAATATTTTCTTGAAGGAATAAGCCCTTTTCAATTAAAAAATTTAAAATTTTTGTCTACTCCTGAGGAATCAAAAAGTATAAATGATCTTGATATAGGAGTTGTTATTGCAGGAAGTGGAATGTGTACGGGAGGAAGAATTCTTCACCATTTGAAACATAATTTGTGGAAAGAAAATACCCATTTGATTTTTGTAGGTTATCAGGCAGAGGGGACATTGGGAAGAAGGATTGTAGATGGCGAGAGGAAGGTACATGTGATGGGAGAGGAAATAACAGTTAGGGCTAAAATTCATACCATAAATGGATTTTCTGCTCATGCAGATCAAAAGGATCTTTTAACTTGGACAGATAATTTTCAAGGTGATCCTACTTTTATCATAGTTCATGGAGAGCCTAAGGCTTCTCAAACCCTTGGACAGTTATTACAACTTAGAGGAAGAAAGACTATTATTCCTACCTATGCCCAAACCTTAGATTTAGAAAAGAAAGAAATTATAACTCCAAGGGTTACTCCTAAAATTGATGTGTATTCTTTGATCTCTGATTTAGAGAATTACATTGAAAAATTTAAGTCTCAGACAATTCCTCAGGATATGGATACCTATTCTCTTTTAAATTCTGCCTTGATACTTCTTAAAGAGATAGATAAAAGGAGTACAAACGCATGAGAATTATAATCTTGATTTTATCCTTTTTTCTTCTTTTTATTTCCTCTTTATCTTCTTATGTTAAGGGAGATTATGCACTAAATGTGATTTATGAACTTTCTGATAAAAAATATATGGGTAGACAAGCAGGTACATTAGAAAATAGGGAGGCTATTAATTTTTTGTCTTCGGAATTAGATAAGATAAATGTTAGTAATTATTTTTTGCAAGATTTTCCTGTAGAAGTTTATGAGCTAAGGGATATGCCCGAATTTGCTATAAAGTATAATCAGGAGTTAAAGAAATTTAAATATAGGGAAGATTTTAGAGATAGATTTTCGGGAAGCTGGAAAGTAGAAGCTCCTATTGAAGGGGATGTTAAAAATATTAAAGATAGTTTTTGGCTTACAGATTATAGGAATGGAGTTACGAAGTCTCAGGTTGTTGCCTCTATTTATGGTGCAAAGGGAGTAATATTGGGTATACCAAAGGATATGACGGAATTGATTTTTGAAAAATCCTTGTTCTTTCAAAATAGTAATCTACCTGTAATCTATATTTCTTCTCAAATATTTCAGAATATAAAGGATCTTTTAGATAAGAAACAAAAAGTAATAGGTTATTATAGGATTGAATATGATAAAAGATTAGAGAAAGCCTATAATCTTATTTTTTATGTACCATCAAAGATAAAAAGTGAGAAAGTTTTATTAATTTCTGCCCATGTAGATCATGTGGGAAAAGAGCCTGATAACACCTTTTTTCCAGGTGCCAATGATAATGCCTCAGGCGTTGGGGTTTTAATGGAGATAGCAAAATTAATATTGGAAAAAGGTAATGATTATCCTTTTAATATATTATTCTTAGTGACAAATGCAGAGGAGAAGGGACTTTTAGGAGCAAAATACTTTGTGGAAAATTCTCCTATTCCTCTTGAAAATATATTTTTAAATGTAAATTTAGACTGTGTAGGAAGGGGAAAATTCTTAATAGTAGGTTATAATACGTATGCTGAGAAATATATTAAAAAATTGAGTGTACCTGCAAATTTTGTAGAGAATTATTATCTGTCCGATTCGGATCAATATATCTTTCATCTTCTTAAGATTCCTGTTTTCTTTTTTATAAGAAGTGATTCAGAGGGATATATTCCTGATCTTCATCAAAAGTCTGACACAAGAGAAAAGATAAAAAGAGAAAATTTGGTGGAGACAATGGATTTGTTTTTTAACATATTAGATGATATTACTTTAAAATTTTTTTAATTTACTTTACGATTGATTTTTCTAAAATTAAAATAAGGGTAGTTTAGTTTTTATGGGTGAAGAAATATATGAGTAAAAGTATAGGAGATAAAATTTTTAAAGGTCTTGCCATTTTTGCAAGTCTTCTACTTGTTATTCTTGTTATATCCCTCTTTATATCATTAGTTATTTATTCTATCCCCAGTATAAAGAAATTTGGATTTAAATTTGTAATAGATAAGATATGGGACCCTGTGGCAGATAAGTATGGTGCTTTACCTGCTATATATGGTACATTGGTTACATCTTTTCTTGCTCTTCTTATTGCCTTTCCTATAAGTATTGGAATTGCTATATTTATCTCGGAGCTTGCTCCTATTTTTTTAAAACGTATTTTTTCTTTTATTATTGAGCTTTTAGGGGCAATACCAAGTTTAATTTATGGTATGTGGGGACTTTTTGTTTTAGCTCCCTTACTTCAACTTAAGATAGGTCCTTTTATTCAAAGAATCCTTGGATTTTTACCATTCTTCCAAGGATATCCTATGGGAGTAGGTTATCTTACTGCTGGAGTTGTTCTTTCTATTATGATCATTCCAACCATATCTTCTTTGTCTCGTGAGATATTAATGGCAGTCCCTATGGATCAGAGGGAGGCAGGATATGCTCTTGGTATGACTAAATGGGAGGTTATATCAAAGGTAGTTTTGGGTAATGCAAAGTCAGGAATTTTTGCAGCAGGAATTTTAGGGCTTGGTAGGGCTCTTGGTGAGGCTGTAGCTGTAACTATGGTAATTGGAAATTTTCATGATATATCCATATCCCTCTTCTCTCCTGGAGTTACTATAACCAGTGTAATTATAAATCAGTTTGCAGAGGCAACAGGTGAGTTAAAGCTTTCTGTACTTATGGAACTCGCTTTAATTTTATTCTTAATCACTTTTCTAATAATGGGGTTTGCTCGATACTATATATTGAAGAGGATTGTTAAAGAATGAATTATAGGACAAGAAAGATAATAAATAGAGTAATGTTAACCATAAGCATGATAACATTCCTTATTGGATCTTTATTTCTTTTTTGGATTTTAGGGGATGTATTTATAAAGGGTATTAGATATATAAATTTCAGTCTTTTTTTAGAGCTTCCCAAGCCTCCAGGTGTTCCGGGTGGTGGAGTTGCAAATGCTATTGTAGGTACATTAATTCTTACTTTAGTGGCATCTTTAATTGGAGTGCCTATAGGTATGATGATTGCTATAGCTATTACAGAATATCATTTAGGAAAGCTTGCATGGTGGGCTAAATTTTTAACAGAGGTACTTACCAGTTTTCCAACTTTAATCATAGGTGTCTTTGTTTATACTATAATTGTTATCCCTATGAGGACCTTTTCAGCTCTTGCCGGAAGTATAGCTTTATCTATAATAATGCTTCCTGTTATAGCTAAATCTACAGAAGAATCTTTAAAAATGGTGCCTATCTCTGTAAGAGAAGCAGCTTATGCCTTGGGAGTGCCAAAGTGGAAAACAATTTTGAGAGTGGTTATTCCTTCTGCATCCAGTGGTATAGTAACAGGAATAATGATCGCAGTAGCAAGAGTTATGGGAGAAACTGCGCCTTTACTTTTTACTTCATTTAATAATGTATATTGGAGTCTTAGCTTGACTAAGCCAATTGGAAGCCTTACTGTAACCATCTTTAATTATGCCACATCTCCATATGATGATTGGAGAAATAAAGCTTTTGCATCAGCCCTTGTTCTTGTTACTATTATTTTGATTTTAAATATAATTGCCCGAATATATGCGAGTAAAAAAGGAAAACATTAAGGGAGGAATGTGCATTGGATAAGATAAGGGTCGAAAATTTAAATGCATGGTTTGGGTCTATGCATGTCCTTAAAAATATTAATCTTTCTATTAAAGAGAAATATATTTCAGCTATTATTGGACCATCAGGTTGTGGAAAGACCACTCTTCTTAGATGTTTTAATAGATTGCATGAATTGTCTCCTGGTGCAAGAGTTGAAGGTAACATCTTTTTGGGTAATTTAAATATATATGGTAAGGATGTGGATCCTGTTATTGTAAGAAGAAGAATTGGAATGGTTTTTCAAAGACCAAATCTTTTTTCTAATATGACTATTTATGATAATGTAATTGCAGGATATATCTTGAACAATAAAAGACTTTCAAAATCAGAAAAGGATGAAATTGTGGAAAGAAGTTTAAGACTTGCTGGAATTTGGGAAGAGGTTAAGAATAGATTAAGGGAGTATCCTTCTAGCCTATCAGGCGGGCAACAACAAAGAGTTTGTATAGCAAGAGCCTTAGCTGTGCAACCCGAGGTATTACTTATGGATGAGCCTACATCAGCTTTAGACCCCATATCTACATATAGAATAGAAGAGACTATAAGGGAATTGAAAAAGGAAGTCACAATAATAATTGTTACTCACAATATGCAACAAGCAGCAAGAGTATCAGATGAGACGGTATTCATGTACCTTGGAGAAGTTATTGAGATAGGACCTACTGCTGAGATTTTTACAAATCCAAAGAAAAAGCTTACTGAAGAGTATATTACAGGAAAGTTTGGCTAATTTATTCGTGAAGCTCTTTTAATTCTCCTGTTTCCATATAATATATTCTTTCTGCTATATTGGTTATATGGTCTGCTATTCTTTCTAAGAATCTTGCAATCATAAGATATTTTACTTGCTGAGGGGCAGTCTCAGGTGCATGTTCGATCTCTTCTATAACCTCATCATATATTCGGTAATATGTTCTATCAATAGCGTCATCTTGGTCTACCACACTTAGTATAAAGTTAATATCTCTGTTAATAAAGGCATCCAGTGAATCACAGAGCATTTTTTCAACTAGTTCAAACATGTTTGTTAAATTTTTGTTTAATGGCAATAGGGGTAACTTGATTAGTTCAATAGTGAATTTGGCTATATCTACACAATAATCTCCCATTCTTTCTATATCACTTATAATTTTCATTGCAGCAGCAATTACTCTAAGATCATGAGCCATAGGTTGCTGAAGAGCAAGAAGCTTGAGACAGTTGTTCTCTATACTCCAATTGTATTTGTCTACAATATCATCCATATCTATAACTTGTTTTGCTAAAGCCTCATCTTTATCTATTATGGCTTTTTTACTTTTTTCAAGCATATCCTTTACAGTAGAGCCCATTTCTACAAGTGAGTTTTCTAATTTTTTAAGTTCTTCTAAGAAATTCTGTCTAAGCAAAGCTTCTTATCCTCCTTAGAACCCATTTTGAATTTTAGTAATTATACCAATAAGATTTTATTTTTTCAATTGTAAAAGAAATTATAAGGTAATGTGTTATAATGATGTTAGTATATAAGTTAGAGAATGATTGGAGGTAAATATATAATGGGTAGAGTACTTGAGGGGAAAAGGGTGTTGATAACAGGAGCTTCCCGAGGTGTTGGTTATGAGATTGTAAAGTTATTTTTAGAAGAAGGGGCAAGTATAATTGGTATTTCGAGGGATGAGAAGAGATTAAGAGAAGCAGAGTCAGAATTTAAGAAATTGGGGGATTTTGAAGGTCTTGTATTAGATATATCCCAAATGGGTTTTGAAGAAAAGGTGGTAGAGTTTGTCAAAAATAAATGGAATGCTTTGGATATTCTTATTAATAATGCTGGGGTAATGTTAGCTTATGGAGGATTTTTAGAAGAAGATAAGGATATATTGGAAAAAACTTTTCAAGTGAATCTTTATGCTCCGTATTATCTTATAAGGGCTATGGTACCTTTTCTTCTTAAAGGTAATGAGCCAAGAATAGTGAATGTTAGCTCTGGAGCAGGTACTTTTTCAGCTTTAAGAGAGATGTATGATATTGCAAGCTATAGATTAAGTAAATTTGCACTAAATGGTCTTACCGTGCTTCTTGCTAATGAATTGAAAGGAAAGGTTGCTGTCAATGCTTTAGATCCTGGATGGGTAAAGACGGATATGGGTGGGCCTAATGCCCCTGGAAGCCCAAAAGATTCTGCAAAGGGAGCTTTGGCTCTTGTTACTATGCCTTTTGAAGTAACAGGAAAATTTTTCAAAGATGGTAAGGAAATTCCCTTTTAGGATATAGATATTTATTGAATAAGGGGAAGGGGATGTATTAAGGTGAAGTTTCCTATTGGGAAAGAGATTTATATTAAGACCCCTGCATTTCTGATAAATATTAAAGAACTTATTTCATGGTTTAGATTGGAAAAATTTAATGGTGTGCTTTGGGGGGAAAGCTCTAATTTTATAACAGAGATATTAATTTATAATGGTGTTGTACCTAAAGCATACACTATTAGAGAAACAGAGATTTTGGCAGAAGATAATGCTTCTATTGAGATATTTGTAAATGATTTTATTGCAAGATCCAATTTAATATCTCTTTATTCTCTTGAAAAAGAGATAGTTTTGTCTATTTTAATAAGTTATTTTTCTACTCCTAAAATTTTTCAGGAAGAAACCTATCTCTTTGTGGCCGATAAATTAGTGGAGGAAGCCAAAAAAGAAAACACCATATCTCATATATTGATTGAAAGTCCTTCTGATAAGATTCATTTTTTATTTAGTAAAGGTAAATTTTTAGGTTGTTATCAAGAAAGGGATGGGATTTTAAAAGATGAACTTTCTATTTCTGAGTTTTTTGAGAATAAAGAAAATCTTCTTAGTTTCTATCAAGTAAGAGAAGAGGAATTTGAAAGATTAAATATTCCTTCTTTGAAGTTTAGCTTTATAGAAGAAGATATAACTTCTTGGACAAAAAAGTTATTGGAATATGTTAATTACGTGATTAATTACTACACTGAATTTGGAATGTATATTAAAAATATGGAAAGTTTATTAAAAAATTTAAAGATATTAGAGAAATCATTAATATGTTCAAATAACAATTTTACAGTTAAAAATGAAATTATGGAAAGTTATGATGAGGTAGAGAAGGAGGTTGTTGAACTTATAGCAAGAATAAATAGAGAGCTTGCTGGTATATGGGGTGAGAAATTCGTTAAGCAAAAATATATGCAAGCTTATAAGAAGTTTTTGGAAGGAAATCAGAATGATAAGGTAATAATTGAGCTTCTTGATAGGTTGAATCCAGAGAATATTGAGTTTTGAAAGGGGGAAGGGATTTTGAATACGACATATAAAAGGCTTAGTATTTTATTTATTATTCTCTTTTTACTTCCATTTTTAGTATTTTTAGGTGTAAGTTTCTTGTTGGTGGAACAAAGATTCTATCCAATTCTTTATCAGTTTTCCATTACTCTCTCTTTGGGAATTGCCCTTTATTACTTTCTTAAAGTGGACCGTAGATGGAAAGGTTGGATTGGCTGGTTTTTCTTGGTTTTGAGCTTAATCTTTCTCTTCGTAGGTGATACAATTTGGAATTTTTATGCCATATTTTTGAATCAAGAGGCTCCTTTTCCTGGTATATCTGATATTTTTTATGCTCTTTTTTATCTTCTTGCCTTCATGTTTCTTTCCTATTTTATAAGGCTTTTGAGGATTGAGTTAAATCCTTCTGAAAAGTTTATGATTATAATAATATCATTGGTATTTTTAGGCCTTCTTATTCAGCAAGTTGTACTTCCGATTTTAGTTTCTAACACTCATTGGCTTGAGAAGACCTTAAATGTTTTTTATCTTCTTGGTGATTTTATTTTACTGGTTTTAGCTTTTGTGCTTATGATTCAATTTTGGGGTGGTAAAGTAGCGAAGAGTTATGCTTACTTTATTCTTGGTATATCTGCATGTACAATTGCTGATATTGTTTTTTCATATATATTTGGGAATTATGGTATATCTAATTGGGTAGATATTTTTTATCTTTTATCCTTTCTTTTACTTTCCTTTTCTGTAATTATTGAGAGTATGTTGTATATAAATAAGTAAAGTATTTTTTGATTAAAAATTTTATTGTATTTTTTTAATTTTAGGTATATAATATTCTACAAACGATTGCGTATAAGTTTTTAAAGGGAGGTGGAAAAAGAAGAAAAAAAGGTTTTTTCTCTATGTATCAAAACGTTTCTCAAAAAATTAAGTTAGGGGGTTAGTGATTTTATGAAGAAGTTAGTTTTCTTGAGTTTAGTGTTGTTAATGGTATTCACATTATCTCAAACAGCCTTTTCACAATTAGGACCAAATGTACCAAGAAATGAAACTATAGTAGCTAATATATTGAGTGGAAGAATTGGATCACCAGACAACTTCAATGTATGGCCAGCCACATGGAGATCACCCGATAGAGGAATACAACAATTAATGCTTGAACCAATATGGATAGTAGATCCAGCAACTGGAAAGGTTATAAATGCTCTTGCAAAAGAAAAGCCAATATATAACAGTGATTTTACAAAGATGGTAGTAAAATTAAGAGAGGGATGCTACTGGAGTGATGGAGTAGAATTCACAGCTGATGACTTGGTGTATACTGTAGAACTTATTATGAAATATCAGGAATTAGGATACAATGCTACTTTTACTGAATATGTAAAAAGAGTATACAAAACAGACAAATATACTGTAGTATTTGAATTGAAGAAGCCCAATGCCAGATTCCATGCCTATTTCTTAGATAGATGGGGAGCTTGTAGGCCATTACCCAAACATGTTTTTGAGAAAGTAAAAGATCCTATATCCTTTGATTTCAAACCACCAATAAGTTCTGGACCATATGTATTACATAGCTATGATCCAGGTGGATACTGGGTACTCTGGCAGAGAAGAGAAGACTGGCAAAGGACACCAACAGGAAAACTCTTTGGAATGCCACAACCTAAATATGTACTCTTCTATTACTATGGACCAACAGAAAAACAAGTACTTGCAATGAATAACCATCAATTAGACATGGCAGATCTAACTATGGAAGGATTGAGATCGGTATTATCAACAAATAAATATGCAAGGGCATATAGAAAAGAATTTCCATACATAGTGAACGTAGACCCATGTGTAAGTGGAGTAATATTTAACAATGCAAAGGCTCCATGGAATAATAAGGAAGTGAGATGGGCATTAACATTAGCAATAGATATAGTAGAGTATGTAGGACTTGCTTATGACGGAGCAGTAACAGTATCAGCCTTACATATACCTGCAACTCCAGCTTATATGGAATGGTACTTCAAGCCACTTGAACCATGGTTAAAGAATCTAACAATTACAGTAGACGGAAAACCATTTAAAGTATATGATCCAGATGTACCAATGAGGATAGCAGAATATGCAAAGAAGAGAGGATACAATGTACCAAGTGATCCTAATGAAATTAGAAAGATATTTGGATTAGGTTGGTATAAGTATGCACCAGATGTGGCGGAGAAATTACTTATAAAGAATGGATTCAAGAGAGATAAAGATGGAAAATGGTTAACACCAGAAGGTAAACCATGGAAGATCACCATATTAACACCACCCAACCCAGCATCAGTTAACTTCAGGAATGCCTTTGCATTATCTCAAGTGTGGAAGAAGTTTGGAATAGATACTGAGGTATATGCTACAGAAAATGACGGAACATTAATGAACGTAGGTGATTTTGAAGTATCCACATCAGGACAATGGCCAGCAAGAGAGCCATGGGGTGGACATCCAGACTTATACAGAACTCTTGAGCAATTTGATTCAGCATATTACAGACCACTTGGTGAATACTATCCAGGCCATCAATGTAGATGGACCAATCCAAAACTTGACCAAATCATAAAAGAAATGCAAAAAGTAAGTTGGGATTCTCCAAAGAACAAGGCATTAGGAATGGAAGGATTAAAGATAGTAGCTCAAGATATGCCAACAATTCCAACATTCACATATCCAGGAGTAGTAGGGTATGATGAATACTACTGGACCAATTATCCAACAGCGGAAAATCCATATTGTATACCATATCATCATTGGCCTAACTTCAAGTACATGTTACCATTCTTGAAGCCAACAGGAAGGAAGTAAAAAATAAGCCCCCCGAAAGGGGGGCTTTTTATTTTTGCCTCTCTATAAAGAACCTTTTACACCTTAAAGTGTATAAATAGTTAATATACTCATTAATAGAATAGATGGTTTTTTATAGTTTTTATTGTATAATTTTTTAGAATTATAGCCTTCAAAAGGGAGGTTATTTTTTTTATGGAGAAAAGTTTTAAGCCTAACTGGGAGGAAATTTTCGACCCAGAAGACTACATATATTTTTATGAAGATATGCTTAATGAGGAAATGACACAAATAGAGGTAGATTTTATAAGAAGGGAACTTGATTTAAAAGAACAAAAAAAGATTCTTGATATGGCTTGTGGATATGGAAGGCATGCAAATAGACTTGCATTATTAGGGCATGATGTTACTGGATTGGATATAAATGAGAAATTTTTGGATATGGCAAAAAAGGATGCAGAAAGGTTGGGAGTGAAGGTTAATTATATTTTAAAGGATGTTAGAGATATGGATTATAATGAAGAGTTTGATGTGATAATATCTATGTTTACTTCCTTTGGATATTATGAAGATGAGGAAAATTTTAAGATTCTTAAAAATACTGCAAGATCACTTAAAAAAGGTGGAAAATTTTTGCTTGATATAAGTAATAGGGATTTTATTCTTAGGAATTTTTTACCTTATACTGTTATAGAAAAAGAAGGGAATTATATGATTGATTTTAATTTTATAGATATTACGGAGAGTAGAATTTATGCAAGGAGAATAATAATAAGAGATGGTAAGATAAAGGAAAAGCCATTTTTTATAAGAGTATATACACCTACAGAGATTAAACTACTTTTGGAGATGGTAGGATTAAAAGTGATAAAATTCTTGGGAGGATATGATAGTAGTTCTCTTTCTATTTCTTCCCGTAGAATGATTGTTATCTCTGAAAAATAGTTTAGGGGGAGGTAGTATATGAGAAAAATCTTTTTTGTAATTCTCTCTTTAATATTACTTTTTAATATCTCACTTTCTATGGATTTTCAGACTGCTAATAATCTTTTTTATGAGGCAAGAAGAGATAGAGATGTAAACAAAATCATATCTCTTATCTCTGAACTTGAAAAGGACTCTAATCTTCAAAAAGATTCTTATCTTCTTACGGTACTTGCAGATGCATATTTAGAGTATGGACATTGGGGAGTTATTGGAAAGGATAAAGAAAAAATGTATGAAAAAGCAAGGAGTTATGCGGAAAAAGCAATAAAACTTGATGACAAAAATGGAAGAGCCTGGTATATCGCAGGTGCAGCTATTGGTAGGCTTGCCCAATATAAAGGTATTATACAAAGCCTTTTTATGTTGGGAGACTTTGATAGGTATATAAGCAAAGCAATAGAGATTCTTGAAGATCCTTTATATAAAACTTTTGCCCTTCTTGCTATGGGAATGAGATATAGGGATGTACCATTTCCCCTATATAATTATGGAAAGGCAGAATATTATATGAAAGAAGCCTTAAAATATACTCCTATTTATCCTAATATTTACTTAGAGCTTGGTTATTTGTATCTTAAAAATAAAAAGGATCTGGCAAAAGAAATGTTTCAAAAGGTTATAGATAGCCCTCCTCATCCATGGCTCTTAAAAACTCATGAAGAGTCAGTATCTTTAGCAAAACAAGAACTTTCTAAATTAAAATAGATTAAGAAAAAGTTCCCCAAGGCTAAAAAGCCTTGGGGATTTTTTTATTCTTCTATAAATTTAGGAAGCTCGTCTTTTGTTATAACGAAAGGATGATTGAAGACTTTTTTGATATGAGAGGGCTCATTTTTATTTGGATCACTTTCGAATCCACTCCAAGTCATAAACCATGCCCAGTAAGCTTTCTCCTTAACCATAGCATCAGGATCTGGTATAGTTCCTGTTTCCGTCATGGCTACTAATTTTTTACCACCAAAAAGTTTTACAATATTGTAGAACATGCCTGTAGAGGGTGAATAATCTTTGTCTTTTAGATATATATCAGCTCCGACTATATCTACGTATACATCTCCAGGGTACCAGTCAAGGGCAGAAGGAGAATCAGTAGTGGTCCAGATCCATATTAGATTGTTTATTTTATGATAATTAACAAGTCTATCAAAAAGAAGTCTCCATAATTTTTTGCATGGTTCTGGACCTTTTGCTCCCCACCAAAACCATCTTCCTTCAGCTTCATGGAGAGGTCTCCAAAGGACGGGAACCTTTGCTTCTTGTAGTCTCTTTAGTTGTACTGCTATAGCATCTATATCTCTTATTAAAAGCTTGTAATCTTCAGATTCTGGATGATTCATCGCATATTCAAGATCGAAACTTGTGGCTTGCGTATAAAAGCCTCTCCACCATTCCTTTCCAGGTACATCATAGAGTCCCTTTGGAGCATTCCAATGCCATTGAAATTGTACAATTCCTCCCATTTTCCACCAATCTATAGCATCTTCAACATCCCTGGAAGATGCTCCTCTTTCAACTCTTGAGGGAGAGTAATCTATCATATCAAAACCACATATGGCTGGAAATTTATCAGTTAAGGTCCAGATATAAAAGGAGTCTTTATAGCCTTGTTGTCCTGATAAGGTATATTTTCCATAAATATTTATTAGGTAATCCATTAATTTCTGAGCTTCAGGAGATGGATTTGGAGTTATCAGCTTATTAGTAGGATTTAATGCTGGGATTTCCGCCTTTTTTATCTTAAAATAATCCAGCAAAAACCATCCCCAACTTTTTACAATACTTATGGTATTTTTCCCTTTCTTCAATGGTATTAATCCTCCTGATACAGTAGTGAAGCTTTGAGATGGGTTAAATTTTATATTTGTTTGGAAGGCTCCATTTACGTAGAGGGAATTTTCTTTATATCCATATGGAGCTGCATATCCAATTATAATCTCATACATACCATCTTCTGGTACCTCTACAGTGACGGTGCAAGAATCACCATCTTGATCGAACCCATCCACATATCCACTGCCTTGATATCCTGAAATTGTTTTTGCTACGAAAGTACCTTTCAATATTCCATTTTCTGCTTGGATAGTTATTTCTGATTGAGAAATAGATATGGAAATAGTTAAGAGCAGTATAAAGATAAGAGTAATATATTTTTGCAATAAAATGCCCCCTTTCTTTTTTTTGTAATTATTTTACATTTAATAACACATTTATACAATAATAAATATTTATTTTATATAATTGTAACCGTTATTATAAAAAGAAAGCCTCGGATTTGAATCCGAGGCTTTATAATGATTACAAATTTCGCTTGTTATCTATTCCCATTCACAGATAAAGCCCTTTTGGATAGTTGGCACATTTCCCCATTTTCCAAATTTTTCTAACGTTTTATATATTATTAAATATTTTTCTACTTCCAAGTTATTGGGCTCCCCAGTGTCCCAATTGTAGAATACAAATGGTTCTTCAGTTACCCATTTAAATTTTCTTTCTCTTTCTTCATATTTAGCTCCTAAGAAGTAATCATTTTGTTTACCATAAATAGATAGGAGAAATTCAATAAATCTTTGTTCTTCTTAAGGATGTAATAGTGGCGAGATGTCCTCCCATATTTTCGCAAAAATCTTTTGCTTCTTCCCAGCTTAGATTTTTATCTATAACTGCATATGTATGATTATTGATAGGATTTGTTATTTTTATTATATTTGCTGTTTCTTCTTCTGCTTTTTTAGGAGTTTCTATAAAAAGGGATGGAACTTGTCTATTTAATCCTATGTAGTATCCACCATAAAGGTGGTTTCCTATGCTATTTACTTGTATATAGTATGTGCCAGGTTTTAATTTTAAAGAGATTTGGTAATCAGAAACTCCTATGTCATTTCTTGCTATTTCTTGTTTATTTTCATTATAAATGAAGATGTAAGTAATCAATGTGGGTTCTTCTGTAAGATATATATCTAAGTCCATTTCTTGAGGAATATGGAATTTGAAGAAGTCATCTCTATCTTGTTTTTCATTTCCATAATATCCTAAAGTTCCTGAGATTACAGATGGAATACTTACATCTACAGCATTATTAATGTTATCGTTTGGTTCTTTGTCTCCTTTAATGTTTTGAGGTATAAATTTATTTTCTATAGTATAGCCACCGTAATGGATGTCCCAAAGACTTGATATTAATAAATAATATGTTCCAGCTTTTAGATTGGGATATATTAGTTTATAACTCCTATTTCTTGTTTCATTTCTCAAAATTTCTCTTTTTCCATTTACATCATAGAGGAAAGCATAAGTAGTTAAAGAATCATCGTTTGTGATAGTTATTTCCAAATAACCATCTGAAGGTAGGGTTATTTTAAATCTATCATTTCTATCCTGACTACCATTTCCATAATATCCTAAATGCCCTGTGATTTCGGAATTTATTTCAATATTTTTTGCCTCGTCTATTCCTTGTTTTAGGTCTACATTATCATTGGGCTCAATATCATTTTTTAAAGGATCCTTTTCGAATTTGTTTGTTAGCGTGTAATTTCCTTGATGTTCTTCATACCATCGGGTTACCTTTACATAATACTTACCTTGTTTTAAAGCTTTTCTTATTACCAGTTTTTCATTTCTTATACTATCTTCTGCCCGAGCAATTTCTTTTTTACCATCAGTATCATATAAGAATATATTTACATTTAGAGTTTTGTCCGATGTTAATGTTAATATAAGGAGGCCATCAGAACTTAGGGAAATTTCCCATATGTCAGTTTTTATGGGTGATTTTAAATTACTTATAACAGCTCCATTTAAAGGTAAATTCCCTTTAATTATTTCCTGGGTCTGAGCTAAAGAAAGTTTTAATGATAGGGAGAATAGGATTAGAATAATTAAGACAAAAAGAAAAAATTTTTAAACATTTTAAATTTCCTCCTTTTAATAGTGATATTTCAATAGGGTAATAGGAGAAGAGAAATTAATTTTTCACCTCCCCCTAAAATTCTTAATACTATCATAACATAATTTTTTTTAATGGTGAAAAATTAAATTGGTATATAATAAAAGAATCTCTTGATTACAAAGAGAATATTTGTAGATAATACTAAGGAATATTTACAATATTGGAGGTAAATTTTATGGCAAGAAAGATTTTAATTGCTATGTTTTTAAATCTGTCCATGGCACTTTTAGAGATTATAGGGGGTGTTATCTCTGGAAGTCTTGCTTTAGTAAGTGATGCTTTACATAACGTAAATGATTTTTTTGCTTTAGTGATAAGTTATCTTGCAGAACTTATTTCAAAAAATAAAAAGAGTAACAAATACCATACTTACGGATACAGAAGGATTGAAATTCTTGCTGCTCTTTTAAATGGGATTTTACTAGTTATTATATTTTTATTTTTGATTTTAGAGGCTTTTCATAGATGGAGATCTCCCAAGGAAGTACAGGGTTTACAAACATTTATTATAGGTATTATTGGACTTGTAGGTAATATTTTGGGAGCTTATGTTCTTCATGAGGATTCCAAACGTAATTTAAATGTTAAAGGGGCTTTTTTACATCTTTTATCTGATGCTTTGTCTTCTGTTGGAGTTATAGTTGGAGCTATTTTTATAATTTTTTATAAACTATATTATATAGATACTATAATATCTCTTCTCATAGCAGTTTTCATTTTTTATAATTCAATATATCTTTTAAAGGATACTATTCATATTTTGATGGAAGGTACTCCAAAAGGCATAAATATAGAAAGTGTTGTTTCAGAGATATCAAAGATACCAGGAGTTAAGAATGTACATCATATTCATTTATGGCAGATATCAAGTAAAGATTTGCTTTTTTCTGCTCATGTAGTATTAGAGGATCAAATGCTTTCTAAGGCTGAAAGGATTGCGGAAGAGGTAAGAAAGCTTTTAAAATGTAAATTTGAGATAGATCACTCAACTATTGAACTTGAGACTGAAGATAGAAACATAGATAAGAATTGTAGGTGTGAGTACTGATGTTTAATTTTTTACCTGTAAATCTTGATGAGGTAAGGAGAAAAGGTTGGGATGAATTGGATGTAATAATTGTTACAGGAGATGCTTATGTGGATCATCCTTCTTTTGGATCTTCTGTGATTGGTAGAGTTCTAGAGTATCATGGCTTTAAGGTTGGTATAATTCCTCAGCCTGACTGGAGAGATAAAAACTCTTTTAAAATACTTGGGAGGCCAAGACTTTTTTTTGGTATTACTTCAGGTTCTGTAGATTCTATGGTGGCTAATTGTACTCCAAATAAATTAAGACGTAAGGAAGATGCCTATACTCCATCAGGAACTTATGGTAAAAGGCCTGATAGAGCAGTTATTGTATATGCTAATGTAGTACATGAATTGTATCCTGATGTACCTATTGTATTAGGGGGACTTGAAGCAAGCTTAAGACGATTTTCTCATTATGATTATTGGGATGACAAGATTAGACATTCTATTTTGTTAGATTCGAGAGCAAAGATTATTGTTTATGGAATGGGGGAAAAACAAGTAGTAGAGATTGCAAAACTTCTTGCAAAGGGTAAATCTTGGCATGATATATATATTGTGCCAGGAATTCTTTATTCCCTTAGTGAGAAAGAGTTTAAAGAGTTTGTAGAAAAAGGAATATTAAAAGATTATGTAATGCTTCCCTCCTTTGAAGAGGTCTCTCAGGATAAAGATAGATATCATGATTTTAATAGAATGTTATTAAATGGGATGAAAAAGAGAAAGACTTTGATACAAAGGGATGGAAAAAGATATATTGTACAAAATCCTCCTATGGAATATTCGGAGAAAGATTTAGATTTAATATATTCTCTACCTTTTCAAAGACTTCCTCATCCTTCATATAAAGAAAAGATTCCAGCTTTTGAAACAGTAAAAACTTCTATAATTTCCCATAGAGGTTGTTTTGGAAGTTGTACTTTTTGTTCTCTTAATCTTCACCAAGGATGGCAAGTAATATCTCGTAGTGAAGACTCTATATTAAAGGAAGCCTATAATCTTTCTCAACATAAGATATTCAATGGAACAATTTCAGATGTTGGTGGACCTACTGCCAATATGTATAGTTTGAGATGTAAGGTTTATGGTATACCTGGATCTTGCACTAACAGAGATTGTTTATTTCCTGAGATATGTCCAAGTCTTGTAGTTGACTTTTCTCCTCAGCTAAGACTTCTTAAAAAGATAAAAGATATTCCTAAAATAAAACATGTCTTCATAGCATCAGGAATAAGATATGATCTTGCATTAAAGGATACAGATTATATAAGAGAGATCATAAAAGAAGGATATATTGGAGGACATATGTCTGTAGCACCAGAACATGTGAAAAATAATGTCCTTGAGATTATGAAGAAGCCTAAGTTTGAGGTTTATGAAAGTTTTATAGCAGTATTTGAAGGAATAAAAAGAAAATTGAAGAAAGAGATATATGCTATTCCATATTTTATATCTTCTCATCCTGGAGCTACACTGAAGGATGCATGGGATCTTGCTATTTATGTGAAAGGATTGGGCCATTATTTAGAGCAAATTCAGGATTATACTCCATTGCCACTAACTCCAGCATCTTGTGCATTTTATACGGAGTATCATCCTGATAGAAAGGAAAAAATATATGTGGCAAAAACCTATGAAGAAAGAAGACTTCAAAGAGCTTTGGTACAATATAGAGATAGGAAAAATAGGGAATTTATTTTGAAAAATAAAAACAAGATACCTTTTCCCATTGATAAGTTGTTAAAGTAGTTCATAAATAAATCATTTTTCTTGTCATTCCACCATCAACTATAAAGTTTGCTCCTGTAATAAATCCTGCGTCATCTGATATTAGGTATAGGACAAGACTTGCTATATCTTCAGGTCTTCCTACTCTTCCTACGGGATGTTGTTTGTGATCAAGCTCTGTAAGCTCTGCGGGTTTTCTTAAGCTCTTTTTCTTCCACTCTGATACTTCAATCCAGCCAGGACTTATACAATTTACCCTTATATCAGGACCAAGACTTATAGCAAGGGCGTGAGTTAATGCATAAATTCCACCTTTTGAGGCTGAATAAGCTTCCGTATTTGGCTCTGACATAAAAGCTCTTGTGGATGCAATATTTATAATTACCCCTTTTTCCTTTTTGAGATAAGGATAGGCATATTTACTACATAAAAAGGCTCCTGTTAGGTTTACTCCTAAGACTCTATTCCATTCTTCTAAAGTGAGTTCTGATATATGTTTGTTTATTCCAATTCCAGCATTATTGATAAGATAGTTAATCCTTCCAAAGATTTTGATAGTCTCTTCTATCATATTTCTGACTTCTTCTTCATTGGATACATCAGTCTTAATAAATTTTATCTCTCCCAAGGATGAATATTCTTCTTCCGTTTCTCTTCCTGCTTCTTCATCAATCTCTGCGATTACTACTGAGATGCTATTTTCCAAGAATTTTTTGGCTATGGCTTTTCCAATTCCTTGCCCTCCTCCAGTTACAATAGCAACTTTTTTATACATACTTTCCAAACCTCCTTATTGTGGTTAAGAACTTTCAATATTATATTATTGTTAAAGGGAAGATATAAAGAGATTTCTTAAGATGAATTTATTAGAAGAGAAAAACAGAATAATAAAGTTTTTAAGAGAAAAGTTAGACGAAGAGGGAAAGAATGGATATGTTATAGGGGTTAGTGGAGGACTTGATTCTGCTGTTGTATTGTATCTTTTATTGGAAGCTGTAGGCAAAGATAAGATTTTTGCTCTTATTATGCCTGAAATGGATTCTGAGCCTTCTTCCCTTAGAGATGCCTTATTTTTAGTTAGAAACTTAGATGTTCCCTACAAAGTATTTAGTTTGACAAATACTCTTTGGGTGCTAGGGGTATACAAGATTATTCCTCTTTTTTGGCTTCTTTTAAGACCACTTAAGAAAAAAGCGGTAAGATATCTCTATGAGGAGTATTCTAAATCCTTAGGTAAACCTATATTTTTTGCCCAAAGAGGTAAAGTGAATAGTAAAAGATTTAGGTGGTTTTATGAGGGTATTGCGTACTATAGGATAAAGCATAGATTGAGGATGATTCTCCTATATTTTTATGCAGAAAAAAAGAATTTTCTCGTAGTAGGTTGTACTAATCTTACAGAGGAACTTTTAGGATACTATGTAAAGTATGGGGATGATGCTGCTGATGTAGCACCATTATCTCATCTATATAAGACGGAAGTCAGAGAGCTCGCAAAGTTGTTGAAGGTCCCAGAAAAGATTATTAATAAACCTCCTTCTCCAGATCTATTACCAGGAATTACAGATGAATTTTCTTTGGGAGTTGACTATGAGACTATTGATAAAGTTTTAGTATCTTTTGAAGAAGGTATAAGCCCAGAGTATGTTGAGGGGGTTGATAGATCTTTTGTAGAGCTTATTTATGATCAATATATTTTTATGAAAAAAGAAAAGAGCAAACCTTTAAAGTTAGCAAGAAAAGAATAGTTTAAATTGTAAGGAGGTATATTAAATGGAGAGGGATATAAAAAAACTTATCTCACAGATGACTCTTGAAGAAAAAGCCTCTTTATGCTCTGGACTTGATTTCTGGCACACAAAACCCATTGAAAGACTTGGCATACCATCAATAAGAATGTCTGATGGTCCCCATGGACTTAGAAAAGAAGAGACCATGTTCAGCAAGACTGTACCTGCCACCTGTTTTCCACCAGCATCATGCCTTTCTGCCTCTTGGGATAGGGATCTAATTGAGAGAGTAGGAAAAGCTATTGGAGAAGAATGCCAGGCAGAAAATGTACAAATTCTACTTGGACCTGGAGTAAATATAAAAAGATCTCCCCTTTGTGGAAGAAACTTTGAATACTATTCTGAAGATCCACTTCTCTCATCAGAGATGGCCAAACACTTCATAAAAGGAGTACAAAGTGAAGGAGTAGGAACATCTATAAAACACTTTGCAGCTAACAACCAAGAACACAGAAGACTTACAGTAAGTGCAGAAGTAGATGAAAGAACATTAAGAGAGATCTACTTAGCCAGTTTTGAGAAGGCAGTAAAAGAAGCAAAACCATGGACAGTAATGTGCTCTTACAACCGAGTAAATGGAGTATATGCCTCTGAAAATGAATTTCTTTTAACAAAGGTATTAAGAGAAGAATGGGGATTTGAAGGATTTGTAGTATCAGACTGGGGAGCTGTAAATGACAGAGTAAAAGGACTATCAGCAGGACTTGATTTACAGATGCCTTATGATGGAGGTTGGGGAGACAAAAAGATCATAGAAGCAGTAAAGAAAGGAGAACTAAAAGAAGAGATTTTGGACGAAGCAGTAGAAAGAATACTAAGCATTGTCTTCAAGGCTATAGAGAATAAAAAAGAGAATGCCACATATGACAAAGAAGCCCATCATAGGCTTGCCAGAGAAGTAGCAAGAGAATGCTTTGTCCTTCTTAAGAATGAAGAAAAGATCTTACCATTAAAGAAAGAAGGAAGGATAGGTTTAATAGGAGCCTTTGCAAGAAAACCTCAAATACAAGGAGGAGGAAGTGCCCACGTAAACCCAACCATGGTAGATGATGCAGTAGAAGAGATAAAGAAACTTTTGGAAGGAAAAGCAGAGACACTTTATGCAGATGGATACAAAATAGAGACTGATGAAGTAGATGAAAACCTCATAGAAGAAGCAAAAGAAGTAGCAAAGAAATCAGATGTAGTAGTAATCTTTGCAGGACTTCCTGAAAGATACGAATCGGAAGGATTTGACAGGCCTAACATGAAGATGCCCGAGAATCACAACAGATTAATAGAGGAGATAGCAAAGATAAACAAAAATGTAGTAGTGGTACTAAGCAATGGAGCACCAGTAGAGATGCCATGGGTAGATAAGGTAAAGGCAATACTTGAGACCTACAGAGGAGGACAAGCCTGGGGAGGAGCAGTGGCAGATGTACTTTTTGGAGTTGTAAGTCCATCAGGAAAGCTTCCTGAAACCTTCCCAAAGAAATTAAGTGATAATCCCTCCTATCTCTTTTTCCCAGGGGAAGGAGACAAGGTAGAGTATAGAGAAGGAATCTTTGTAGGATACAGATACTATGACAAGAAGGAGATGGAAGTACTCTTTCCCTTTGGACATGGCCTCTCTTATACAACTTTTGAATATTCAGATCTAATTTTAGACAAGAAAGAGATGACTGATGAAGAGATATTGAAGGTAAGGGTAAAGGTAAAGAATACAGGAGGGATGAAAGGTAAAGAAGTAGTACAGCTTTACGTAAGGGATGTAAAAAGTAGTGTAATAAGACCAGATAAAGAGCTAAAAGGATTTGTAAAGGTAGAGCTTGAGCCAAAGGAAGAAAAAGAGGTTACTTTTGAACTTGATAAGAGAGCTTTTGCTTACTATAACGTAGAGATAAAGGACTGGTACGTAGAGACAGGAGAGTTTGAGATACTAATAGGAAGATCATCCAGGGATATAGTACTCAAAGATACAGTATTTGTGAAATCTACAAAACAAATTAAGAGAAAGTATCATATTAATTCCACTATTGGTGATATCTTAGATGATCCTGTGGCATGGGAAAAACTTCAAAAATTTTTATTGGAACTTGAAAACAGATTTTCTATACCATCATATATATCTGCGATAAATAGGCCAGAAAATTATTTAAGAAATGATTGTTTGAGAAGAATGATATTCTATTATGTAAGAAGAGGGGCAGATCCAGAAGAGGTAGAAAAACTTTTTTATAAATTAGTAGAGGACCTTAATAGCTGATTGAAGGAGTATTTGGGAGGGAGAGGGGAAAAATTATAAGGAGTATAATAGGTTATTGAACATATAATTTTAAAGGGGGAATATTTTATGAGAAGATATATTATCCTTATTCTTTCTCTTATTACTATTATAACTATGACCTTTGCCCAAGAAGAGATATCCATAGCCAAGGATTTTGTATATCTTATGTCTCAAGGTGATTATGAAAAGACGGTAGGATATTTTGATTCTTCAGTATCTGCTGTTATCTCTTCTTCGTTGAAAGAGATATGGGAGAGTCTAATAAAAGGAGTAGGAAATTATGAGGGTATAATTGAGGAAAGAACTGAAGAATCTGGAAATTATAAAATTATATACTTAACAACAAAATTTTCTAATGCTTATATAGATATCAAGATGGTTTTTCTAAATAAAAATATTGTTGGTTTATTCTTTTTACCCGCCCAAATAAAAAGCTTTAACACTCCACCACCATATGTAAATCTTGAGGCTTTTGAAGAAAAGGATTTAAAAATTGGTAAAGATTTTGTTCTCCCTGGAAAGCTTACTATACCAAAAGGAGAAGGGCCATTCCCAGTAGTCATATTTGTCCATGGAAGTGGTCCAAATGATATGGATGAGACGATAGGACCTAATAAGATATTTAGGGATTTGGCATGGGGGCTTTCAAGTTTTGGGATTGCTACTTTGAGATATGATAAAAGAACAAAGGTATATCCTCAAGAATTTTCTAAGTATGAAGATGGTTTCACAGTAATGGAAGAAGTGATAGAAGATGTTCTTTATGCCATAGAGTTTGTTAAGACTCAAGAAGAAATTGATAAATCAAAGATATTTATTTTAGGACATAGCTTAGGAGGAATGCTTGCACCAAGAATAGCAAGCCTAAGTAAGGATGTGAAGGGAATTATTATCATGGCAGGACCTACAAGACCATTAGAAGATTTAATATGGGAACAAATTAATTATATTGCTAATTTAGATGGCAAAATAGATGAGAAGGAGAAGGAGCAACTTGAATTGATAAAAAAGGAAATTGAAAAATTAAAGGATCCAGAAATAGCAACAAAATACCCTTTATCCATGAATATATTAGGTGCTCCTGTTAAATACTTTTTGGATTTAAAAAATCATGACCCAGTTAAAACTCTTTCTGAATTAAATATTTCTGCCATAATTATGCAAGGAGAAAGGGATTATCAAGTAACTATAAAAGACTTTGAGGGTTGGAGTGTATTATCTAACAAAGAGAATATTACATTAAAGTTATATCCTAAATTAAATCACTTATTCATGGAAGGTACGGGAAAAAGTACGCCAGATGAATATAACAAGGTAGGGAACATACCAGAATATGTAATTAAAGATATAGCTTTGTGGATAAAAGATCAAAAATAAATGTATATTTCTATAGAATTTGTGAAATTTAATAAGTGTTGTATTATTGAAATGCTATAATTTCTATTGTAATATATGTATTGTTAAATTTTTAACAATATTAAAGGAGGGATTTTAGAATGGATGTAAAACCTAATTATACCTTGGATGTCAGAGGAGAAGTTTGTCCTGTACCAGATGTGGAAACAAAGAGAAAGTTAAAGACGATGCAATCTGGAGAGGTTCTTGAAGTACTTATCGATTACGCTCTTTCAAAAGAAAGAATTCCTCAAGGGGTAAAAGAGGTTGGAGGGGAAGTCCTTACAATTGAAGAGATAGGTCCCAGTGAATGGAGAATTCTTATTAAAAAACTATAGAAGGAGGTTGTGAGATTTATGATTTGGCAAGGGCTTTTAGTAGGAATACTTTTTGGAGTTGTTTTACAGAGATCAAGAATGTGTTTTAATTCTGCTTTTAGAGATGTTAAATTTAGTAAGGATAATTATCTACTTAAAATGGCAGCATTAGCTATATTAGTAGAAACTATAGGATTTCATTTGGTAGCTTCCTTAGGATTTATTAAACTTAATCCCTTACCCTTTATCCCACTTGCTCAGATTGTAGGTGGATTCTTATTTGGAATGGGAATGGTACTGGCTGGTGGTTGTGCAAGTGGTGTTACATATAGAATTGGAGAGGGTTATATAACCTCTATATTAGCAGGTCTTTCCTTTGGAATAACAGCTTCTGCTGTAAGAGGAGGAAAATTAAATTTTGTGAATTCATGGTTTGGTAAGCCCATAACTGTTAACTTACAAGATCCAGGTATATATAATGCAGTAGATGGAAAGGTAAATCCTACTCTTGCAACTCTTTTGGGGATTAATCCATGGATTATAGCTATAATTTGGGCAATTATTTTAGCTATCTATATATGGGGTACCAAGACTACTGAAAGACAAACTACAGGGCTTAATTATATTACAGGTGGTATAGCTCTTGGAATAGTAGGAATCATTGGTTATCTTTCTCAAAAGACATATGCTTTAGGTATTACTGGAGGATGGATCAATTTGTTAAGGGCAACGACAACAGAAACAAGCTATAATTGGATAGGAATGGAAGTTCTCGGCATAATTGTTGGAGCATTTATATCTACTTTAGCTTATAAGGAGTTCAAATTAAGGGTTCCAAAAGATCCTAAGACTTATGTTCAGGTTATAGCGGGTGGTATTTTAATGGGATTTGGAGCAGGAGTTGCTGCAGGGTGTAATATAGGTCATGTTCTTTCTGGTCTTCCTCATCTTGCTTTAAGTTCTATTTTGGCTACTATTTTCTTTGTTTTAGGAAATTGGTTTATGTATTGGTATCTATATCAAAGGAAACAATGAGTGAGGTGAATAAAATACTATGCATATTGCTATACAAGTAAATGTTCCCCCCTATACATATGAGGATTTAGATACAGCAATCCATTTAGCAGAAGCAGCTTTGAATAGAGGGCATAAAGTATCCATATTTCTTTTTGCTGATTCAGTTCTTTCTGTAAATTCAAAAGTTAAACCTCTTAGAGTAGATAGAAATATTCCTTTAAAGATGAAAGAGTTGTCAGAAAAAGGGGTAGAGATTCATATTTGTGGATTGTGTGCTGATTATAGAGGTTTATCTTCTGAGAATACTGTTGAAGGTCCTAAATTTTCTGGGGTTCCTGAAATGGCATCTTTAATTTTTAATGCAGATAGATATATAAATTTGATGCCGTAGGAGGAATAGAAATGAAAAAGGTTTTATTGGTCGTATATCAAAGTCCAGGAGGATCTATTTGGGTAAACGAAGCTCTTCGTAGTGCTTTTGGTATGTATGGTGAAGATTTAGAGCCTTCTATTCTATTAATGGAAGATGCTGTGGTTGCAGTCAACCAAAATACTCACCCTGAGAATCTTGGATGTCTTTCTCTTTCTCTCTCTTTTAAATATTTGGAGAGGTATGGAACTCCTGTATATGTAGTGAAGGAAGATTTGGAGAGTAGAAAGGTAAAGGAAGAAGATCTGGAACCTAAATGGAAGGTAAATATCATTTCAAAGGATAATCTTTCTGATTTTATACATTCTTTTGATAGAGTAATTTTCTTCTAAATGAGGTGGTAAAAAATGGCACTTATAGTAATTAAGAAAAGTCCTGTTGAAAATATAAGCAAAAGGATGTGGGAAATTACAAAACCAGGAGATGTTATTATTTTGGTGCAAGATGGGATATTTTGGGCTATAAATGAAAAAAGTAAAGAATATTTAAAAGATGGTGTTTCTGTGTATACATTAAAGGAAGACTTAGAAGCCAGGGGATATAGGGAAGAAGATAGCATATACAGTTGTATAGATTATAATGGTTGGGTAGAATTAATTGAAAAGAACGAATTGATTATATCTTAAGGAGGCCCAAGTAAATGGAAAAGTATGATGTAATTTTTTTAGGCGGAGGCTCTGGAGGTTATGTAGGAGCAATTAGAGCAGCAGATTTAGGAAAGAAAGTATGTGTGATAGAAGAAAGAGATTTAGGGGGAACTTGCTTAAATAGAGGTTGTATACCTACAAAAGCTCTTTTAAAGAGTGCAGAGATTTATAACAGTATTAAAGAAGGACATATACTTGGAATAAAGGTTGATTCTTTTGGATATGATGTGAATGGAATATATGATTGGAAAGAAAATGTAGTTAAGAAATTAGTAACAGGTATAGAATACCTATTCAAGTCAAGAAAAATTACTTTGAAAAAAGGAAAGGGGAAAATTCTTGATAATACCACAGTAGAAGTAGAAACAAAGGAAGGAAAAGAATTAATTAAAGGAGATAATATTGTTATTGCTACAGGATCAGAGCCTGCTATAATTCCATCTTTTAAGATTGATGGTGTAAATGTACTCACATCCGATGATGCTTTAAGATTAAGAGAAATCCCTAAGGATATACTCATTGTAGGGGCAGGAGCTATCGGTATAGAGTTTGCAAACTTTTATAATGCTTTTGGTTCCAAAGTAACTATTGTGGAAATGATGCCTCAAGTAGTACCTACTTTGAAGGATAAGAAGATTGCTGCTCTTCTACAAAGAATTTTAAGTAAAAAGGGAATTGAGATTAAGACAGGGGCAAAAATAGAGAATATAGAGGTTAAGGATAGTAAAGTATATTCTACTTTATCCACAGGAGAAACTATAGAAAGTGAGAAAGTGCTTGTCTCTATTGGAAGAAAATTAAATTCGGATAATATAGGTCTTGAAAATGTAGGAATAAATACTGAAAAAGGTAGAATAGTAGTTAACGAATATCTAAGAACAAATGTGGATAATATATATGCTATTGGAGATGTGATAGGTGGTCTTTTACTTGCTCATAAGGCCATGAAAGAAGGAGAAGTAGTTGCTGAGATTATTGCGGGGGAAGAAAAGAAAATGGATTATAGAGTACTACCATGGGCTATATTCTCTAATCCAGAAATTGCAGTTTGTGGTTTAACTGAGGAAGAAGCAAAGGAACAAGGTATGGAAGTGCTAATAGGAGAATTTCCATTTACTGCTAATGGTAAGGCTGTTACCATGAATGCTACTGATGGACTTGTAAAGGTGGTTGCAAGAAAAGAGGATAAGGTACTTATAGGAGCTCAAATAGTGGGTCCAGAAGCCTCTGTAATGATAGCAGAACTTGCTCTTGCTATTAAGAACAATCTTACTCTTGATGATGTGGCAGATACCATACATACCCATCCTACTCTTCCAGAGGCTATTATGGAGGCAGTAAAGGTACCTTTAGGAAGTGTAGTACATATTGCTTTAAGAAGATAGAGAAATATAAGGAGGAAGGCTTTTTGCCTTCCTCCTTTATTGTGTTTCTTTAATAATTTTAAGTTTTATTCCTCCAATTTCAATTCTTTTTACTTCTTGAGGATTTTTTAAAGGTGTAAATATATATATGATTCTTTTTTCCAGATCTATGTTCTTCACAATTCCTAAGGAAAGTAATTTCTCCCTTTTATCTAAAAGACCTACCAACCTTTCTCTATAATCTTCTTTTGTGAAATCCACATGTTTGTCTATTGAGTAAACTAAGAAAAGAGGAAAAACTAAGATTTTGCTATCTTGAAAATATTTTTCATATCTTTTTTCCCTGAATTCTTTTCTTTCTTCTGGCCCTCTTTCTCTTGCATATGGACTTCTTGGTACTTTATAAACCTTTTTGGCAAATCTTCCTATAATTTTTAATAATGAGTCTAATTCATTTAAAAAGTATATTCCTACAATAAAATCTGGATTAATAAGAGAGGTTTTGTAGTATTTTAAAATTTTTCCTAATCTTCCTTGTACAAGGCCACAGGTATTTATAATTATCAAATCTGCCTTTTCTTTTGCTTCATCAAGAAGCTTTCTTACTCCTGTTATTACTTGTAAAAATTTTCCTACAGGGGTAATTTCCCCTACAAAGTACCAACTATCTACAAATATATTTTCTGAGCTTGATAGTTCTCCTTCTGGATAGATAAGAGAAATGGTACCTGGTAAACCAATATCCGCTTGTCCTAAATCGGAATTAATTACTGCTACTTTTAATCCATTCTGAATTCCCAAATCTGCAAGATATTTTACAAATGTACTTTTACCAGCATTTGTGAGTCCTAAGACAAGAATAGTACCCTTCTTATTTAGGAGCTCTCTTGCGGTCTCTTCCCATTCTATAGGGATATGAAACATTTAATCTCTTATTCTAAAATTCTGTTATTTTCGGTAGATTCTGGTAAAGTTCCTCAAGACCATAAAACTCTCTTGCTCTGGGAGAGAAAATATGAACTATGAGATCGTAGTAATCAAGAAGGGTCCATCCAGTACCTTCTCTTCCTTCTACTCCTCTTGGTGTAAATCCAAGTTTTTCCATTTCTTCTTCTATAGTTCTCTGAATTGCTTTTCTTTGAAGTGGAGTAGCACCTGTGCATATTATTATAAAATCGGTTATACCTAATGCTTTTGAGACATCAATAATTACTATATTCTCTCCCTTTTTCTCCGATACAATCTGAGCAACTCTTAAGGCTTTTTCTCTGCTTTCCAAGAAATTCATCACCCCTCCTTTGTATTATTAACTCTAAAATATTGATTTAATATCTCATCTAACTTGTTTCTATCGGGAATTATATAACTTATTCCATTAATATTTTCTGGAGTTCCAGGCATTAGAAAAGTATTAATATCTTCTTCAGTTATATCCAAGAACTTACTTGCTATCACTAAACCCTCCATAAGAGAGATATTGGTAGAAAGAATAGAGCCAGCAAGTGATATGTAATAGGGAAGATTAATAAGGTTTACCTTCTCTTTTGCTTGTTTAAATAAGGCTTTTAAAAATTTTTGTTGTCTTTCTATTCTTCCTAAGTCTCCCATTAAATCATGTCTAAATCTTACATATCCTAAAGCCTCTTTACCATTTAAATGATGAAGACCAGGATTAAGATCTACAAGGAATTTATCTGTTTTATCCCTATAATACATCCTTTTTTCTACTTCTATATCTATACCGCCTATGGCATCTATAAACTTTTCAAATTGTTGAAAGTTTACCTTTACATAGTAATGTATAGGAATACCGATAAATTCTTCAATGGTTTTCAGAGATAGATCAATTCCTCCATAAGCATAGGCATGATTAATCTTTGTATATCCATAATTAGGTATATTTACCCTTGTATCTCTTGGAATAGATAGTATATATACCTTTTTATTTTTAAGATCTAAGGAAGAAATCATTATGGTATCTGATCTTCCAGGATCATCTTTCCTTTCATCTACACCGAGCAGAACCACATTTATTTTATCCACATGATTTAGAGCTACATCTAAGAGATCTACTTTATCCAAAGAAGGATAATTTTTAGTAGGAGTGTAGTTATAACTTCCTTGGATATAATAATATCCACCAACTCCTACTGCTATAAGTACTAATAGGAGTATTAGAATTCCTATTGAAAATATTTTCCACTTCTTCATATATGTCTCTTACCTCCAATTTTTACTTCTTTTATTAATATTATTATATACCTAAATAAAAGACCCCTCCTTTGGGAGGGGTCTTTTATTTTAATATTTTAGATTAGTCTAAACTATTGACCACGATTTCTTCTTTCGCGTGGTCTTTCTTCCCTTGGTTTTGCTTCATTAACAACAATTTTTCTTCCTTTTACTTCTGTGTTGTTAAGTTCAGCTATCATTTTTGCAGCAGAATTGTCATCTACTTCAACAAATCCAAATCCCTTAGATCTTCCCGTATTTCTGTCAGAGATAATTCTTGCAGAATATACAGTCCCGTGATTTGAGAATATAGATTTTAGCTCTTCTTCTGTTGTAGACCAAGGTAAATTACCAACATACAAAGTCTTACTCATTTTTTCACCTCATGGAAAGTTTTAGATTTTTTAAATTGGGAAAGCTTTTTACGGGAGCGTTTCCAGAACCCCTGAGAACTTGGAACAATAGGATACTGCTCGGTACACTTCACCTCTCTTTCTGGAAAATAAAAATGCTTGAGAACTCATTTGGTGGGTCCAAAGGATTCTCAAGCATTTTCTTTTACTTTTGTCTTCTTTTTTCAAAAATCTAAACATATAGATAACCTTAGTTGCAGGATTAACTATACCATATAAATTTATAAATGTAAAGTATATGATATAATTATCTTCAAGTTTTAGATAAAAAAGGAGGAAGGCTTATGAAGATTGCCAATTGTAAGGCTGGAGAGAGAAATTTTGTTGGCCTTTTTTATGAAGATAAAATGTTAAACATTTCTAAAGCTATCCATATATATTCATCCATATATGAAAAGACTTCTAAGAATGTGGATAAAATTGATGATCTTCTTTATATAGATGATCTTCGTGAATATTTGAGGAAAGTGTTTGATTTTATTCTTGAGCATAATTTTATTTATACCCTTACAGAAGAAAAATTTAAGTACCTTCCTCCCATATTAAAGCCTCAAAAAATTCTTGCCTTAGGCAGAAATTATTCTGAACATGCAAAAGAGTTAGGACATAAAATACCTAAGGAGCCTGTCTTTTTTAGTAAAGCACCATCTTCCCTTATTGGACACGAGGATAAAATAGTTTATCCCTCATTCCTTACAAGGGTAGATCCTGAAGTAGAATTAGGAGTGATAATAAAGAAGAAAGGTAAATATATTAAAGAAGAGGATGCTTGGGACTATGTTCTTGGCTATACTATAGTAAATGATGTTACTGCTAGAGACATGCAGGCAGAAGATTTTCAAAATACTAATCCTTGGTTTAGATCCAAAAGTTTTGATACTTTTTGTCCTATAGGCCCTTTTTTAGTATTCAAAGAGGATTTAAAAGAACCTCATAACCTAAATATAGAACTTAGGGTAAATGGGGAAGTAAGACAGAAGGATAATACTAAAAATATGCTCTTTAAAATTCCCCAAATTATTTCTTACATTTCCAAACATCTAACCTTAGAGGCTGGAGATATTATAGCTACTGGTACACCTTCAGGTATTGCTCCTATAAATCCTGGAGATGTGGTGGAGTGTTTAGTAGAAAAAGTAGGTGTATTAAGGAATAAAGTAGTAGAGGAAAAATTATAACGTTATTTCTTTTCTATCAGTTCGTCTAATTTACTGAGTACCTCTTCTACGTGTCCATCTACTTTTACATTTTTCCATGAATATACAATCTCTCCCTCTGGAGAGATAATAAAGGTGCTTCTTATTGGGCCTTCCGTCTCTTTACCATACATTTTCTTCTTTCCCCATGCCCCATATAGTTTAATTACCTCTACATTTGGATCAGAAAGGAGAGTAATTTTTAAATTATTTTTTTCCACAAACTTTTTATGACTTTCTATAGAATCTTTGCTTATTCCCACGACTTCTACATTCCTTTTATTGAATTCTTCGATCTTTTCTGAGAAATTTACAGCTTCTTTTGTACAACCTGATGTCATATCTTTTGGATAAAAATACAGTACTACCCATTTACCCTTAAAGTCTGAGAGACGCCAATCTTTTCCATTTTGATCTTTTAATGTAAAATCTATAGCTTTCATAAATTCTCTTCCGCCTCTTTTACTAATTCATTAATCAGATCTTTTACACTTACAATTTTGTCAACCCTGTAAGCATTAGCTCCTGCAAAAGCAAATCCTGCTTTTAAGTTTCCCTTTTTGGCATTTAGTAATGCCAAGGCTATGCAATATGGAGTATTTTTATAATCACATGTCCTTATGCATTGAAATACACATTTGTATGGTTTCTTTTCTCCCCTTTCAACTGCCTCTAAAAACTCATTTTTTATGGCTCTTCCAGGAAGCCCTACTGGACTTTTTATAATAACTACGTCCTCTTTTTTAGCCCTTAAGTATTCTTGTTTGAATTTTTCATCCGCATCGCATTCATAGGTAGCTACAAACCTTGTAGCTATCTGTACGCCACTCGCCCCTAATTTAATGAATTTTGCTATATCTTTTCCATCATATATACCACCACCTGCAATTACAGGAATTTCTTTATCATATTTTTCTTCTAAGATTTTTATCTCATCTAATACTTCTTTTAATCTATTCTCTAAGGTTACATTAGGGTCTTCTAATTCTTCCTTCTTAAATCCTAAATGACCCCCTGCTAATGGCCCCTCTACTACAAAGGCATCAGGTACATAATTGTACTTTTCAATCCAGCTTTTGGCTATGATTTTAGCTGCCCTTGCCGAGGAGACAATTGGGACCAATTTTGTAACTGCTCCTTTTATAAGATATTTAGGAAGGTCTAAAGGAAGACCGGCCCCTGAAAAAATAATATCTACCTTTTCTTCTATTGAAGTTTTTACCATATCTGCAAAATTAGAAAGGGCTACCATTATATTTACTCCAATTATACCCTTTGTTTTTTCTTTTGCTTTTCTTATTTCATTTCTTAACGCTCTAATATTAGCTTCAATAAAATTTTCAAAAAAATCTGGTTCATCCATACCAATACCTGCTGTACCAATTACGCCTATACCTCCTGCCTCTGCTACAGCTGATGCAAGTCCTGAAAGAGATATTCCAACAGCCATACCTCCTTGTACTATTGGTATTTTGGCTACTAAATCCCCAATTCTAAGTTCTGGTAATTTCATTTATTTCTTCCTCAAAATTTATATACCCATAATATTGTATCCTGCATCTACATAGAGAACTTCTCCTGTAATTCCAGATGCAAGATCGCTTAAAAGAAAAACTGCAGAATCTCCTACTTCTCTATGTTCAATATTTCTTTTTAAAGGTGCTTTTTCTCTGTGATATTCAAGCATGTCACTAAATTTAGCTATACCTCTTGCAGCTAAGGTGTTTAATGGTCCTGCTGAGATAGCATTTACCCTTATATTTTCTTCTCCTAAATCATAGGCTAAATATCTAACTGAAGCTTCTAATGCTGCTTTTGCAACTCCCATCACATTATAATTAGGAACTACCTTTTCAGCCCCATAATAGCTTAGGGTAATTATACTGGCAGGTTTGTTTAATATTCTTTTGAATATTCTGGTCATAGCTACAAAGGAATATACACTTATTTCTATGGCAGTTAAGAAAGCATCTTTAGAGGTTTCAACAAAGGGATTTTTTAAAGCATCTGATGGTGCATAGGCTATAGAATGTACAAATCCATCTATCTTCCCTACATTTTTCTCAATTTCCTCAGCTACCTTTTCAATATTTTCATCTTTTGATACATCACATTCTACAATAAGTGGTTTTGGATTTAAGCCAGCTATTAATTCTTCTACATTTTCTCTTAATCTTTCATTTTGATACCCAATAATTACCTCTCCTCCAAATTTCATTATAGATTGAGAAATAGCCCAAGCAATACTTTTCTTATTTGCTACATTAAAAACAGCAAATTTTTTCCCCTCTAACATAAGACATACTCCTTTCTTTTTAGGGTTTATTTTAAAAAATTATACCATAGTGGGGTTATGGGTTTATTATTCTTCGGGATGTACAGTTATAACTTCTATTCCTTCTTTTTTAAGCTCTTCTATATAATGGGGTGGAACATTATCATCAATGATAATTTTATGCATAACATTTGTGGGTGCTACGAATGAGAAACATTCCTTTCCAAATTTACTATGATCTGCTACTCCTATAATTTCTCTTCCCATCTCTATGATTAATTTTTTAATTTGGGATTCAGCTATACTTGCTGTATACATACCTTTTGAAGGTATAATTCCAGATATACCTAAAAATACCTTATCAACTCTAAATTCTCTTAAAACCCTTTCTGCCAATGGTCCAATGAGAGCAATAGTCTCTTTTCTAAGAACACCGCCTGTTAGTATTACTTCTACGCCTCTTGCGTTCAGAAGTTCTCTTGCTACTTCTATTGAATTGGTAAGCACTGTAAGATCATGTTTATTTTTTATATTTTTTGCTATTTGTAATGTAGTACTTCCTGCTTCAATAAATATGGATTCACCATCGTTTATGATCTCTGCAGCCTTTTTCCCAATTGCCATTTTTTCTTTAAGGTTTTGTCTTTTTTTAGTAGTAAAAAGAGGTTCAAAGGAAAAACTATGAGGTAGTATTGCTCCACCATGTGTTCTCTTAAGAAAACCCTCTTTTTCTAAGGCTTCAAGGTCTCTTCTTATTGTAGCTCCTGTTACATTAAATAATTTAACTAAGTCGTTAACTTTGATACTTCTTTCTTTTTCTAAAAGCTCAAGTATTTTGGATCTTCTTTCATCAGGAAGCATAATTTATATCACCTAATTATTTTATTTCTGGATAATAACATAAAAAATTGGTGATTGTCAAAAAAGGGGAAATTCCCTTACGTATCAGATTCTTCTTAACCTTTAGCCATATTTTTCTGGAATAAATTATAAAAAGTTTTTGTTCAAAAGTTATATAATTTCATCTTGTATATTTAGATGTATAGGTCCCATCTAAGTTATGCTTTATGGAGAATAATATTTATCTTTGTTATAGCTTTAAATAAGCTATATTTAAGGATTCGCTAATTTTTAATTTTTTAATCTTATTGACGATTTTTAATTTTTATAGTATTATGTTACCGTTAACATAAAAGTAGTAAATGAATAGGGGGATCTAAGATTGGTAACTATTAAAGATGTGGCTAAAAGGGCTGGAGTATCAGTAATGACCGTTTCAAGGGTTATTAATGGGAGTAAAAATGTAAGTGAAAGTACCCGAAAGAAGGTCTTAAAAGCTATTGAAGAATTAGGCTATGTTCCTAATTCTGTTGCAAGAAGCTTGGTATTAAAGAAAACTTCTACTATAGGACTTGTGATCTCTGATATAACAAACCCATTTTTTACAACAATTGCTCGTGGTGTAGAGGATACTGCAATTTCTGAACATTACACAGTAATAATATGTAGTACAGATGAAAATCCTGAAAAAGAATTAATGTATGTAGAAGTTTTGGCTAAAAGTAAAGTAGATGGTGTTATCTATGCCTCTGCGTCTGGGAAAAGAGCTCCCTTAAAATCTTTATTCCTTAAAAATATACCTATAGTCTTGATTGATAGAACGATTGAAGGTGTTAATGACTTAGATATTGTAAGAGGAGATAGTGTATATGGGGCATATTTGTTAACAAAACATTTAATTGAATTAGGGCATAAGAGAATAGGAATTGTGGTTGGAAGTACATTTATTTCTACAGCAAGAGATAGAGTAGAAGGATATAAAAAGGCTTTGAACGAGGCAAAAATTCCTATTGATGATAGTTTAATAAAAATTAGCGAGAGATCTAAATTCTCTAAGGAAGATGGATATAGATTAACAAAAGAGTTATTAGAGATAAAAGATCCTCCAACAGCTGTTTTTGGGGGTAACAATTTAATGGCTATTGGTGCTATGTTGGCAATTAAAGAAAAAGGATTGGAAATTCCAGATGATATTTCTCTTGTTTCTTTTGATGATATTGAGAGTTTGTCTGAGGTATATCCTTTTCTTACTGTAGTAAAACAGCCAGCCTATACAATGGGAGTTTTGGCTGCGGAACTTTTAATAAGGAGAATAGAGAATATAGATAAGATACAAGAAAAAAGAGAGATTATGTTGACTCCTGAATTAATTATAAGGAAGTCTACAGCTCCACCTAAGAATTAATTAAGAGGGGAGGATATTTTCTATGAGTAGATTATTTCCTATTAGAGTTGGTGAAAAAAGGTTTATAGAGGATTACCCTAAGGTAGGAATTCGTCCAACTATAGATGGAAGATATGGGGGTGTAAGAGAGACTTTAGAAGATCAAACTATGAATCTTGCAAAGGCAGTTGCAGAGTTTATTGAAAATAATGTTTATCTTCTCAATGGAGAAAAAGTTAAATGTGTAATCCCAGAAAGATGTATTGGAGGAGTTGCAGAAGCAAGAATGGCAGATGAGCTCTTTAGAAAAGAAGGAGTGGGAGTATCTATAACTGTTACTCCTTGTTGGTGTTATGGAGCGGAAACAATGGATATGAGTCTTGATATTCCAAAGGCTGTTTGGGGATTTAATGGTACAGAAAGACCAGGAGCAGTTTATCTTGCAGCAGTTTCAGCTGCTCACAATCAAAAAGGGCTTCCAGTATTTAAGATTTATGGAAAAGACGTTCAAGATAGAGATGATTACACTATCCCCTCTGACGTAAAAGAAAAGATAATTAAGTTTGTAAAGAGTGCTTTAGCAGTAGCTATTATGAAAAACAAGTCTTATCTTTCTATAGGTAGTGTCTCTATGGGAATTGCAGGATCTATTGTTGATCCTGACTTCTTTGAGGATTATTTAGGGATGAGGGTTGAGTATGTTGATATGACAGAAATAATTCGTAGGATTGAAAGAAAGATTTATGATGAAGAAGAATTCAACAGAGCAATGGAGTGGGTTAAAAAATATTTGAAAGAGGGGGAAGATCCTAATCCACCTGAAAAAAGGGTTGATGAGAAGAAAAAGCAGGAAGTATGGGAATTTGTAGTGAAGATGACGTTAATAATCAGAGATTTAATGGTTGGAAATAAAAAGTTAGAAGAACTTGGTTATCCTGAAGAAAGTTTAGGACATAATGCTATTGTAGCGGGATTTCAAGGGCAAAGACAATGGACAGATCATTTTCCAAATGGTGATTTTCCAGAGGCTATTTTAAATTCATCTTTTGATTGGAATGGATTAAGACAACCTTATATATTGGCAACAGAGAATGATAGTCTCAATGGAGTATGTATGTTATTTGGTCATCTTCTAACTAACACTGCTCAGATTTTTGCTGATGTTAGAACTTATTGGAGCCCTGAAGCAATATATAGGGTTACAGGATGGAAGCCTGAAGGTTTAGCCCAAAATGGAGTAATTCATTTAATAAATTCTGGACCTGCTGCTCTTGACGGTACAGGAGAACAAGAAATAGATGGAAAACCAGCTATAAAGCCATTCTGGGAGATAACTGATGAGGAAGTTTTGAAATGTATTAATGTCACTAAATTCTGTTATGCTAACCTTGGATATTTTAGGGGTGGTGGTTTTTCTACGGACTTTACTACAAGAGGAGGCATGCCAGTAACTATAAGTAGATTAAATATAGTTAAGGGGCTTGGCCCTGTTTTACAGATTGCAGAGGGTTACACAGTGGAACTTCCTCCCCATGTTCATGATATTCTGGATAGAAGAACAGATCCAACTTGGCCAACTACATGGTTTGTGCCTAAGCTTACTGGAAAGGGTGCCTTTAAAAGTGTTTACTCAGTAATGGAAAATTGGGGGGCAAATCACTGTGCTATTACTTATGGGCATGTGGGTGATCTTTTCATAACCCTTGCTTCCATTTTAAGGATTCCTGTTTGTATGCATAATGTGGAGGAAGATAGAATATTTAGACCAAGTGCTTGGTCTATGTTTGGTACTCAAGATTTAGAAGGAGCTGATTTCAGAGCCTGTTTAAACTTTGGACCACTCTATAAAAAAGTAAGAGGATAATAAATTTTAAATAAGGGGGATGAAACTATAAATACTGAAACCTTAGTCTTAATGGAAAATATAAATAAAAGCTTTCCTGGGGTACAAGCTTTAAAGAATGCTTATTTTGAGCTGAAACGTGGTGAGGTACATGCATTGGTTGGAGAAAATGGAGCGGGGAAGTCTACATTAATGAAGATATTAGTTGGAGCTTATAGAAAGGATTCAGGAAGGATTGTATATAAAGGAAAAGAGGTAGACATTCCTAATCCTCGTGTTGCACAAGAGATGGGTATAAGTATGGTTTTCCAAGAATTAAATTTAATGCCTCATCTCACAGTAGCTCAAAATATTTTTATAGGTAGAGAACCAAAAAAGAAAAATATACCAATATTCTTAGATGATGACGAGATTAATAAAAGAACAAAAGAACTTTTAGATATGCTTCATTTAAAAGTGGATCCAAAAGTAAAAGTTTCAGAATTAACTGTTGGTAAACAGCAAATGGTTGAAATTGCTAAAGCCTTATCATTTAATTCAGAGGTAATAATTTTTGATGAGCCAACAGCTGCTTTAAGTGAAGCGGAAACAGAAGAGTTATTTAGTATCATAAGAAAGTTAAAATCTCAAGGAATAGGGATAATTTATATTTCCCATAGATTGGAAGAATTAAAACAAATAGCTGATAGAGTAACTGTAATGAGAGATGGACAATATATAGGAACAGAAAACATAGAAAATGTGACCATTGATAAGATTATAAGCATGATGGTGGGTAGAGAGATTTATGAGACTCTTAGAGAAAAAGAAGTAGAGGAAGGGGCTGAAATTGTCTTAGCTGTTAGAAACTTAAGAAGAGGAAAGATATTAAAAAATATTAATTTTGAATTAAGAAAAGGGGAAATCTTAGGATTTGCAGGATTAATAGGAGCTGGAAGGACAGAGTTAGCAAGAGCAATATTTGGTGCCGATCCTATCAATTCCGGAGAAATATACGTAAAATCTAAAAAAGTTAATATTAAAAATCCATGGGATGCTATAAAGCACGGTATTGGATATCTATCTGAGGATAGGAAAAGATATGGTTTAATGCCAAATTTGGATGTGAAGACAAATATAATTTTGCCTTCTATGAGTGAATTTTTAAAAGCATTAGGTTTTGTTGATGATAAAAAGGCAGAGAAAGTTTCAAATGAATATGTTCAGAGGTTAAAGATAAGGACACCATCTATTAGGCAAAAGGTTATGAATTTATCTGGAGGAAATCAACAAAAGGTTGTAGTCGCAAAATGGCTTTTAAGAAATTGTGACATACTCATCTTTGATGAACCTACGAGAGGTATAGATGTGGGAGCGAAAAATGAAATATATAAGCTTATTAATGAATTAATAAAAGAAGGAAAATCAATTATAATGATCTCCTCGGAGCTTCCTGAAATATTAAGAATGAGTCATAGAATTGCGGTTATGTGTGAAGGCAGAATAACAGGGATTCTGAATTCTGATGAAGCCACTGAGGAGAAAATATTGAAATATGCTACCATGTATGAAGACCAAAAGGAGGTTTTAATTTAAATGGTTAATAAATTATCAACTATTTTCTCTAAGAGTGGACTAAGACAAATTTTAATGTTTGCAAGTCTCTTTTTGCTTTTTACCTTTTTCTCAATTGCATCACCTAATTTTTTGACTTATGAAAATGTGGTTGCGATTTTGCTTGCTACTTGTGTAAATGGTCTTCTCGCTCTTGGTGTAACCTTTGTTATTATAACAGGTGGTATTGACCTTTCTATAGGTACTGTTATGACTATATCCTCTGTGATGAGTGGTGTTTTTATATCTTTTTGGAAATTACCAGTATTTATTGGTGTTTTAGGGGGAATATTAACAGGTACCTTAGCTGGTTTTATTAATGGGTTTGTTATATCAAAAATGAAATTACCTCCTTTTATTGCAACTCTGGGTATGATGATGATTGCAAAAGGTTTGGCTTTGGTTATATCAGGCTGTAAACCAATTTACTTTATGGATGCTCCTATATTTAATAAGATTGCTATGGGTTCTATTATAGGAAAAATAATACCAGGTATCGGAGAATTCCCTAATGCGATTTTGTGGTTTATCCTTTTCATAATTATTGCGAATATTCTTCTCAACAGAACCGCTCTTGGAAGATATACCTTTGCTATAGGAAGCAATGAAGATGCAGCAAGATTATCAGGTCTGAATGTTGATAAATGGAAGATAATAATATACTCCTTATGTGGAACTTTTGTGGGTATTGCTGGTGTCATAATGGCTTCAAGATTAAATTCTGCACAACCAGCTTTAGGTCAAGGATATGAATTGGATGCTATTGCAGCTGTAGTAATAGGAGGCACATCATTGAGGGGTGGAGAGGGCTCTATAATAGGAACAGTCATAGGTGCATTAATTATGAGTACTTTAACTAATGGTTTAAGAATTCTCTCTGTACCTCAAGAATGGCAGATTGTAGTAAGTGGAATTATAGTTATTGGTGCTGTTTATCTTGATATGATGAGAAGGAGCAGAGAGATATGATAATCTGGGTAATATTTGCCCAAAAGGCAAATATTATAAAAAATCCTTTAACGGGGGAGGTTTAAAAAATGAAGCGCTTCCTAATTGTATCCTTAATGTTCATTTTCCTTATTGGTCTTTCCATTACGTCCGCCCAAAGACCATACATTGCTATGGTCTCCAAAGGGTTCCAGCATCAGTTCTGGCAAGCAGTAAAAAGTGGTGCTGAAAAAGCAGCAAAGGATTTAGGCGTAACTATAACCTTTGAAGGTCCAGAATCTGAAGCAATGGTAGATAAACAGATTGAAATGCTTCAAGCAGCTCTTGCTAAGAAACCTGCAGCTCTTTGTATTGCAGCTCTTGATAGCAAAGCAGTTATACCATATCTTGAGAAAGCACGTCAAATGGGTATTCCTGTAATTGGATTTGACTCTGGAGTAGATAGTGATATTCCTGTAACAACAGTTGCAACAGATAATATAAAGGCTGCGGGTCATGCTGCTGATAAGATGGCAGAATTTATAGGAAGGATTGGTGAAGTTGCTTTAGTAGTACATGACCAAACAAGTAGAACTGGAATTGATAGAAGAGATGGATTTGTAAATAGGATTAAACAAAAGTATCCATTAATAAAAATAGTTGATATTCAATATGGTGGTGGTGATCATCTTAAATCTACAGATCTAACAAAAGCTATTATACAAGCTCATCCAAGATTGAAGGGTATTTTTGGAGCGAATGAAGGGTCTGCTATTGGAGTAATTAATGCAGTTAGAGAGATGAATAAGGTAGGAAAGATAGTAGTGATAGGATATGACTCTGGAAAACTGCAGATTGAAGCAATTAAATCTGGTTTAATGAAAGGTGCTATAACCCAAAATCCAGTTGGAATGGGTTATATGGCTGTTGAGGCTGCTGTAAAAGCGATTAAGGGTGAAAAGTTACCAAAATTCATAGACAGTGGTTTCTATTGGTATGATAAGACAAATATTGATGATCCTAAGATAAGAGAGTGTCTATACGAGTAAGAGATAGAAAAAGGTAAATAAAGAAGGGGAAGGCAAAAAAGCCTTCCCCTTCTTTATTACTATCTTTTTTTAGAGATTTATTTTTATTTTATTAGGCAAATCTACAATTTCAATATCTTTTTCTACTGTTGGCTTTTTTAATACCAATATAAATCTTAGCTCAGGAGTAATAGGATAAGGTAACCAGTGCCATACTCCCTCATTAAGGACAAAAGATACTGTGCTGTCTATCCAGAAAGCTTCTATGGAATTTAAATCAGGTATATTTTTCCCATGAGTTGCAGGAGCAAGGCAAATTATTCCAACTCCCGATATAGGAATAAAGGCTTCCAAGGTTTGCTTATGTCTTTCTATTTTTTCTAAGATAAAATCTCTATTGAAATCTCTTCTGATTTCTAAATATCCTAAACATCCCTCACTTCCGAGAGATGAAATGTCAGCGATGTTGTGATAATAGTTAAAGACTTCTGATTTTGCTGCAGGAGGATTATTAAAAGGAGGAACTATTAAGGTTCCAAATTTTTTGAAATTCTCTTGATTAGGGTATTTAACTTTAATCTCCATTTTTCCCTCCACAATATGTTTTTTTATATATTTTGAATTATTTTTAATTATACTGTTTATTTAATATCATTTTTAACTTATTTTGTCAATGAATATAAAAACTTTATAGATAAAATAGATAAACTAATCTAAATGTTTTTTTCCTTTTCTATGAAAAATATATTCTTATTGTTAAGATTCTTACTGTTTTTTGATGTCTTTCAATTTTTTGACAAAAATACATATTATATGTAAAATAAAAAATAAAAATAAATGAAAGAAAAAGATAAAAGAAGATGAAAATTTATGCTAAAGAGGGGAGGTGAGTAGTTAAGTATCTAAGATTTCAAGCGGATATATAAAAATCTTTTAATTAGGGGGGATTATTTATGAAAAAGTTTTTGACCGTTTTATTAATTGTTCTTCTTACCTTAGGTACACAAGGATTTTCTCAAAAAAAATTTGTTATTGGGTTAGTATGTAAAACTGCTGGTAACCCATTTTTTGAAGCAGTAAATAAAGGAGCTCAAGAGGCTGCAAAAGAATTAGGAATTACTGTTTTATATCAATCTCCAGCTGCGTCAAGCGTTCAAGGGCAAATTGATATTATTAACTCAATGATTGCTCAAAAAGTTAGTGCAATTTGTGTTTCTGCCAATGATCCCGATGCTTTAGTTCCAGTATGTAGAAAGGCTCAACTCAGAGGTATTCCAATTGTGACTTTTGATTCTGCTGTGAAACCTCAAGGAAGAAAGCTTTTTGTAAATCAGGCAGATATGGAGCAAATAGGAAGAATTCAAGTTCAACTTTTAGCTAAGATGATAAATTATGAGGGCGAAATTGCTGTACTAAGTGCTGCCTCTACCATGGCTAATCAAAATACGTGGATAGAATGGATGAAAGAAGAACTCAAAAAACCAGAATATAGTAAGATGAAGCTTGTGGCCATAGTGTATGGAGATGATATTAGAGAGAAAAGTTATAATGAAGCAATGGGATTATTTAAATCTTATCCAAACTTAAAGGGAATAATTGCACCAACGACAGTGGGTATTGCAGCTGCTGCTCGTGCTATTGAAGATGCAGGACTCTCTGGAAAAGTGCAGTTGACAGGTCTTGGTTTACCAAGTGAAATGGCTGAATATGTGAAGAGGGGAACATGTAAAGCTTTTGCTTTATGGAATCCTATAGATTTAGGTTATGCAACAATATATGCTACTTATCGTTTGTTAACAAAAGAGATAAAGGGTAATGTAGGAGAGAAAGTTAATTTGGGTAGGCTTGGAGAAAGAAAAATAGTTGATGAAGGCAATGGTGGAAGAATGATAATTCTTGGACCTCCATTTGTATTTGATGCATCTAATATAGATTATTGGTCAAAAGTATACTAATTAAAAAGGAGGGGGAGAATCTCTCCCCTTCTTATATTTTTATTGAAAGAAGGGGTTAATAAAGCATATGAGCGATTATGTATTAGAGGTTTTTGGAATATATAAAACTTATACAGGAACAAAACCAGTTTTACAAAATGTTGATTTTAATTTAAAAAGAGGAGAAATTCATGCTTTATTGGGAGAAAATGGGGCTGGAAAGTCTACTTTGATTAAAATTATAAGTGGTGTATTGCAACCTGATAGTGGAGAGATTATTTTAGAAGGAAAGAAAATCCATCTGAAAAATTCTATGGATGCTCAAAAATATGGTATTGCTGCTGTTTTCCAGGAGCTTGCCTTATTTCCGGAATTGAGTGTGGCTGAGAATATATTTATAGGCCATTATAAATATAGTCCATTTTTTAAAAATATTGATTGGAAGAACCTATATAAAGAAGCTGAGAATTTATTAAACTCCTTAGGGATAGAATTGAATCCTAAGGTTCCTGTAAAAAATCTCAGTATAGCTGAAAGGCAATTGGTAGAAATTGCAAGAGTTTTATCCATAAATCCTAAGATTTTAATTATGGATGAACCTACTTCTTCCTTGACCTTAGAAGAAACCCAAAGACTTTTTAATATTATAAGAAATCTTAAGCATAAGGGCACTTCTATTATATTTATTTCTCATAGGTTGGAAGAGGTTTTTGAAATAGCTGATAGAGTAACAGTACTAAGAGATGGACAGTATATAGGAACAAGAGATGTAAAAGATACAAATATGGATGAGTTGATTCAAATGATGGTAGGAAGAAAATTAGAGGATATGTATCCTAAGGTAGAAGCTAAAAAGGGTAATATTCTGCTTAAGGTAGAAGGATTAACAAAACATGGGGAATTTTATGATATTTCCTTTGAACTTTATGAAGGAGAGGTTTTAGGAATAGCAGGACTCGTAGGTTCTGGAAGAACAGAGGTTGCTCAAACTTTATTTGGAATAAGAAAAAAAGACAGAGGTAGGATATATATAAGAGAAAAAGAGGTAGAAATAAGTAGTCCTAAAGATGCTATAACTCATGGAATAGTCTATGTTCCTGAAGACAGGCATCAGCATGGACTACTTTTACCTATGGATATTGTATGTAATGTTACTCTTCCTATTTTACAAAGTTTAGCCAATAAAGGAGTTATTAATAAACAAGAAGAAGAAACTCTTACAAAAAGATACTATGAATTGTTAGATATTAGAGCTACTGGATTCAGACAAAAAGTTATGAATTTATCTGGAGGAAATCAACAAAAGGTTGTCCTTGCTAAGTGGCTTGCTACAAATCCAAGGATTCTTATTTTGGATGAACCTACAAGAGGTGTAGATGTGGGAGCTAAAGTAGCTATTTATAACCTAATCAATAAATTGGTTAAAGAAGGTTATGGAATAATACTTATTTCTTCAGAAATGCCTGAGGTAATAGGTATGAGTGATAGGATTTTGGTGATGCATGAGGGAAGATTAGTGGGAAGTCTTTCAAGAAAGGAAGCAACTCAAGAAAAGATTTTGTCATTAGCTCTGGGAAGAGGACATCTGGTAAAGAGTTAACGATAAAAGGAGGCTGTTTATGACAGAGTTAGATACTATGAGTGGAATAAAGAAAGATAGTAATATATCAAGGTTGAGAGAGATAGGCATAATATTTCCTCTTTTCTTTTTTGGTCTAATTATAGCCATAAGAAATCCATATTTTGTGACCTGGGAGAATATTCGTTATATTCTTCTTGATGCATCTATATTGAACATTGTGGCTATAGGAGAAATGATGGTAATTTTGACTGGGGGAATAGATCTTTCTGTTGGCTCTAATCTTGCCTTGACAGGTATGATTGTCTCTATGCTATATAGAGATTTGCCTAATCTTCCGGTTATTTTAGCACCAATTTTAGGTATTATTATTGGGGGTATATGTGGGGCTATAAACGGTTTATTTGTAGCAAAAGGTAGGGTAATCCCGATTATAGCCACTCTCTCTACCATGTATATTTTTAGAGGACTTGTTTATATTATAAGTCAGGGAAAGTGGGTTAATGCTCATGAAATGCCTGAAGGTTATAAGCTCTTAACAAGGGTGGAAGTTTTTGGTATTCCTATATTGATTATTTATGCTTTTATAGTTTTTCTTCTTTTTTACTATATACTTAACTACAAATCTATAGGAAGAAGTATATATGCAGTAGGTAATAATCCCCAATCTGCGGTCTATATTGGTATAGATAAAACAAAAGTGCTTTTTTTAGTCTATCTAATATCAGGAATTTTATCAGGTCTAAGTGGTGTTTTATATACATCAAGATTTGCCTCTGCCGAAAGTAGTGCTGCTGTAGGGTTTGAATTATCTGCTATTTCGGCTGTAGTTATAGGTGGAGCAAAAACTACTGGAGGATCAGGAAAAATAGGAGGGGTTGTTTTAGGGGTATTATTGTTGACCATGATAGTAAATGGATTAAATATTATGAGAATTTCTCCCTTCTATAAGCTTGCTCTACAAGGACTTATGTTTTTGACTGCAATAGTAATAGATTCCTTGATAGCAGAAAGAACTCAAAAAAGGTATAGGAGGAGATCATGAAGTTAAAAATTAAAATTACTTGGGAAATAATCTTACTTATATTGATTATATTAGTATTTGTAATAAGCAGTATTTTGTCTCCTTATTTTTTAGATATAGTAAACCTACTTGATAACACCACTAATTTTATGGAGAAAGGATTAATCTCCCTTGCTATGGCGTATATTATTATTAGTGGAAATATAGATATCTCAGTAGCATCAAATATGGGAATGACATCTGCTTTTATGGGTGTCCTTCATAGAGCAGGTACTAATATTTGGATTTGTGTTTTAATAGGGCTACTAATAGCTACTTTAGGAGGATTTTTAAATGGTTATCTAATTGTTAGATTTAGGTTACCTGCTATAGCAATAACTCTTGGTACTTATGCTCTCTATAGAGGAATAGCTTATATTTTATTACAAGACACAGCAGTAGGAATTGAATCTGAAAGTTTTATGTACTTAGGACAAGGGTACATAGGAAACACTCCCATCCCCTTTTCATTAGTAGTATATATTATTTTTGCTTTTATTTTTGGCTTTATATTACATAAAACCACTTTGGGAAGATACATATATGCTACAGGGAACAATGAGCAAGCATGTAAATTTTCAGGTATACCAGTAGAAAAAATAAAAATAATATTATTCACTCTTATAGGTTTTATGTCAGGTTTAGGAACTATATTTTTAACATCAAGATTAAGCAGTATAAGGCCTGACATAGGTAGTGGTTTAGAACTTGAAGTTATAGCAACGGTGGTTTTAGGGGGAGTAAGCATATTGGGTGGATCTGGAAATATGATTGGGGTTGTACTTTCTCTATTCTTACTTGGATATCTCACTTATAGTCTTAATCTTTTAAATATACCAAGCCAAGTGATAACTATTATACTTGGATTATTATTAGTATCAACGATTTTAATTTCTAACTTTATAGAGCAAAGAAGAAAACTTGTAAAATCTTGAAAAAGGGGTGTTTAATAAATGGAGAGAGAACTTGGTGCTAAGATTTGGCTTATACCAGATGCATATTTACCGGGTGTGGGTGATGTTAATTTACCAAGTCATGAGTCTACATGTATTTTAAATGTAAATGATAAACCTGCTACTGTTAAATTCACCTTCTATTTTGAAGATAGAGATCCAATAGAGTCAAAGGAGATAGTTGTGCCTGCAAAGAGAACATGGCATGTAAGATTGGATAGATCAGAAGAAATTCTTGGGGTGAAGCTAGAAAGAGATGTACCTTTTGCAATTAAAGTGGAGAGTAATGTAAAAATTGTAGTGCAACATTCAAGATTAGACACAAGACAACCCAATCTTGCCTATATGACTGCTATTCCTTGGAATATCGATTAATTAATATTTCTTTAATGTTTTTATGCTTGACATTTAAGGGGGTAATGTTAATATAAAAGAAAAAGAAATGAAAATGAAGAATGAAAATAAATAAAAGAAAAATAAAAAGGAGGTGCTAAAGTTGCCAAAAGAGATAAAAGTATTCCCAGAATTTGAACCAGGATATATTGAGGTTGGTGGGAAAGTCCCAAAGTTTCAATATAATAAATCCCTTAAGGATGAATTAAAAGAGGGAACAATAACAAGGGAAGAAAGTATTGATCTTTTTAAATGTATGCTTATGATTAGAAATTTTGAAGAGATGATATATGAATTAAGGGCAAATAAAGGGAAGTATGGGAATATACGCTATTTATATATAGGAGCCACTCATCTATCTATAGGACAGGAAGCAGTACCTACAGGTGGAATATCAGTTATTAAGAAGGATGATTATATAACAAGTACTCATAGAGGACATGGGGATGCAATAGCTAAAAGTTACTTTGGATTAAAAGATATGTCAGAAGAGGAGCTTTTTTCTTTTATAGAAAGTAACAAAGAGATTGCCAATTTTTTAGGTTATGACTGGAAGAACAAAAATAAAAATATTTTATATCAATACGCTCTTGATATAGAACTCTTTAAGGCTATAGGAGAACTATTTGGAAAGGAATGGGGGGCATGTAAGGGAAGAGGAGGATCCATGCATATTGCGGACTTCAGTGTAGGTCATTTAGGGGCGAATGCCATAGTTGGAGGTAGTATGGGAATTGCAGTAGGATCTGCTATGGCGTCAAGATATATGGAGGATGGAAAAGTAACCCTATGTTTTATTGGAGATGGGGCTATGAATACGGGTATAGCTCATGAGGCATTGAATATGTCTTGTATGGCTCAATTCACTAATGGATTGATGAAGAAAAAGTTTGGTGTACCAGTCATATTTATGGTTATGAATAACCAATATGGAGAATCAGGTCAACAAAAGGGAGAGGTCACGGGAATAGATTATATTGCAGAAAGAGGATTTGCTTATAACAAAAAGGGAATGCATGCTGAAGTTGTAAATGCTATGAATGTGCTTGCTGTAAGAGATGCGGTAAAAAGAGCAGTGGAAAAGGCAAGAAATGGTGATGGACCTATTTTGCTTGAGTTTTGGGGATATAGATTTGTGGGACATTCTTTAAGTGATACATTGGAAAAACCAGAAGATGGTACATATCGTACATATGATGAGCTTCAAGAATGGAAAAAATATGATCCTGTAGAAAATTTTGCAAAGGAATTGATAAGGGCTGAGGTACTTACAGAAGAAGAAGTAGAAAATCTCAAGAGAGAGGCTCGCAAAAAGAATGAAGAAATAGCAGGAAAGGTAATAGAATCTCCCAATCCTGATCCTAAACAAATGACTCTATATGTATTTAATGATGCTCCTATTGACGATTATGTACCTGAAAAGTTTAGAAACGTTACTGTGTTAAAAGAACCAGCCTTTAAAGATAGGGATCCAGAGATAGAGATAAATTATAAAGAGGCTATAATTGAAGCCTTGTATCAAGAAATGAAGAGAGATGCAAGGATACTCATGTGGGGAGAGGATATTGCGGATTATGGTGGTTCTTTTGGAGAAACAAAAGGTTTATTGGAAATATTTGGGAGAGATAGGATATTTAACACTGCTATATCAGAAGCTGCAATAGTAGGAACAGGAATTGGTGCTGCTATGAGAGGATTGAGACCTATTGTTGAGATCATGTATATTGATTTTATTTTAATTGCTTTAGATCAAGTGGCAAACCAAGCTGCTAAGATGCGTTATATGACTGGTGGTCAAGCAGAAATACCTCTTACTATAATAACTACTATTGGTGGTGGTAAAGGATATGCTGGACAACACTCTCAAAGTATTGAGTCCATATTAACCCATTTTCCAGGATTGAAAATTGTTGCTCCATCAGATGCTTATGATGCAAAGGGGCTTTTAATATCAGCTATAAGGGATAAAAATCCTGTGATTTATATAGAGCATCAAAATCTTCTTCAAGATCCATTACTTCTATCTCTTTCGAAAAGAAAAGTACCAAAAGAGGATTACATAATTCCATTAGGGAAGGCAGATATTAAAAGAAAAGCTAAGAATTACGATAAAAGTGTAACGGTAGTTTCATGGTCAGCCATGTTATATGCGGTTTTAAAGGCATCAGAAGAGTTAGAAAAGGAAGGAATTGAATTGGAGGTTATAGATTTAAGAAGTCTCTATCCTTTGGATATGGATACTATAATAGATTCGGTAAAAAGGACAAGAAGATTTGCGATTGTAACTCAAGCAGTAGAGTTTATGTCATTATCAGCTGAAATAATTACTCAACTTTTTGAAAAAGCAAATTCATATTTGGAGAGACCACCATTGAGGATAGGGGCTCCTTATTGTCCCCCCCCAGCCTCTCCAGTTCTTGAAAAAGCTTACCTTCCCAATGATAAGAGAATAATAGATGAGATTAAACAGTTATTTTAGAAAGGAGGAAGGATAAGGATGGTGAAGAACATTGTTATGCCAAAGGTTAGTGATGTAATGGAAAATGGAACTGTCACTACTTGGCTTAAGAAAGAAGGAGAAAAAATACAGAAAGGAGAACCATTATTAGAGATAGAGGTGGAAAAGGCAATAATGGAGATAGAGAGTGAATATGATGGTTATTTAAGAAAAATATTAGTAAAAGAAGGAGAGACAGTTCCTGTAGGTACTGTTCTTGCTTATGTTACTGATACCTTAGATGAGGAAATTCCAGAGTAAGGGGGCATAAATTTTGAGTGGAGATAATGAGATTAAAAAGATACTTTTGGGTACTACAAGAAGGACTATAGCTGAGAGACTTTTGAAGAGTAAGCAAAATATACCTCATTTTTATGCTGAGTTAGAGACGGATGCTACAAACTTAGTGAATGTGAGAGAAGAGTTTATAAATAAAAATAATGTAAAAATATCTTATGATGATTTTATTATCAAGGCTGTAGCATCCTCTATAAAGGATTTCCCTTTAATAAATTCTCGTTTTAAGGAAACAGAAATAGAACTTTTAGAGGAGATAAATGTTGGTTTTGCGGTCGCTTTAGGGGATGAAGGTGTAGTGGTGCCTGTAATTAAAAATGCTGATAAGAAAAATATTCTTCAGATATATGAAGAAAGGATTTTATTGATAGAGAAGGCAAGAAATAGAAAACTGAGAGTTGAAGATATATCTAATAGAAGTATAACAGTAAATAATGTAGGAGTTTTTGGAATAAAGTCCATATTAGCTATAATTAATCCACCTGAAGTTGCTATAGTTACTTTTGGGGCTATTCAAGATAGAGTGGTTCCTGTAAATGGTGAGATAATGATTAGGAAAATGATGGATATTACACTTTCAGCAGACCATAGAGTAATAGATGGGGCTTATGGTGCTAAATTTCTTGTAAAGATAAAAGAATTTCTTGAGAATCCTAATCTGTTATTAACTTAGGAGGATAATAAAAATGGAAACCATAGCTTTAAGAATGTATGGAAAGATGGATCTTAGGCTTGAAAAATTTGGGCTTCCCGATATTAAAGAAGATGAAATACTTGCAGAGATAATTTCAGATACCAGCTGTCCATCTACTTATAAAGAGATAGTGCAGGGGTCAGAGCATCCGAGAGTACCAAAGGATATTGATAAAAACCCTGTTATTGTGGGACATGAAATGGCAGGTATTATTTTAAAAATTGGAGAAAAATGGAAAGATAAATATAAAGAAGGACAAAAGTTTACTATTCAACCTGCCCTTTTATATGAAAAAGGTCCTGTAGGTGTATTAAGTGCTCCTGGTTATTCATACAAATATTTAGGGGGGCTTGCTACAAGGGTCATTATTCCTAATGAAGTGATGGAACAAGATTGTCTTTTAATATATGAAGGAGATGCTTTCTATAAGGCATCCTTAGTGGAACCTCTGTCTTGTGTGGTTGGTGCTGTTAATGCTCAATATCATACAAAGGAAAATTCATATGAGCATATAATGGGTATAAAGCCTGGAGGTAAAACTGCGATTTTAGGTGGAGCAGGTCCTATGGGTCTTGCTTTTCTTGCTTATCTTATTTATGGTCCTCAAAATCCCGGATTGTTAATTATTACTGATATTGATGATTCTAAGCTTCAAAGGGCTGTTAGAGCTTTTCCTGTAGATAAGATTAAAGAAAAGGGCATAGATATTAGATTTATTAATCCTACAAAAGATCAATCATATAAAGAAGTGAAATATGATGATATCTTTGTATTATATCCCAGTCCTAAATTAGTTGAGGAAGCAGACTCTCTACTTGACAGAGATGGATGTCTAAACTTTTTTGCAGGACCAACAGACCATAATTTTACCGCATGTGTTAATTTCTATAAGGTTCATTATGATAAGCATCATTTTGTGGCTACATCTGGGGGAAATGCTAATGATATGAAGATAGCTTTAGATCTTATTCAGAAAGGCATTATAGATCCTTCTCCTATGATTACACATGTTGGGGGTTTGAATGTGGCAAGGGATGTGCTTTTAAATTTTCCCAATATTCCTGGAGGAAAGAAATTAATCTACACCCACATAAAGTTTCCTTTGTCAGATATTGATGATTTTGAAAGATTAAGCATTGAAGGTCCTACCGAATTAAGAGATATTTATAGAGATCTATATCAAATTGTTAAAGAGAATAATGGATGGTGGTGTAAAGAAGCAGAAGATTATATATTGAAAAAGGGGGAGAAAATAGATGTGTGATTGCCAAAGATTAAAAGATAGAGTAGCAATTGTTACTGGAGCAGCTCAAGGGCTTGGTGAGGCTCTTGCTTATAGGCTTGCTAAGGAAGGTTGTGATGTTACTGTTGCTGACATAAAAATAGATAAGGCTCAAGAAGTGGTAAGAAGAATTGAAGAGGAATATAAAAGAAGGGCATTAGCTATAAAATGTGATGTAACTAATGAGGAAGATGTGAAAAATATGGTAGAAAAGACGGTTGAGGTTTTTGGAAAACTTGATATAATGGTTGCTAATGCTGGAATATTGATAGCTCATGATATTACTGAATTTCCTCTTGAGGATTGGAAAAAGGTTATTGATGTAAATTTGACAGGCTATTTTCTCTGTGCGAGAGAGGCGGCAAAGGTTATGGTGAGACAAAGATCAGGTGTCATAATACAGATTAATTCAAAATCTGGTAAAAAAGGGAGTTTTAGGAATTCTGCTTATTCTGCATCTAAATTTGGAGGAATAGGTTTTACTCAGAGTATTGCATTAGATTTGGCTCCATATAATGTAAGAGTGATAGCTGTTTGTCCTGGAGATCTTCTGGATTCACCTTTGTGGAAAGAAAGTCTATATGATCAATATGCAAAGAGATTAGGGATAAGCAAAGAAGAGGTAAGAGAAAGGTATTTAAAACAGGTTCCCCTTGGAAGAGCATGTACTTATGATGATGTGGCAAATGTGGTAGTATTTCTTGCCAGTGATGAGGCATCCTATATTACTGGAGATGCTGTTAATGTTAGTGGTGGGGTAGAGATGAGGTGAAGAAATGAGAGTACATATAGATATTGGTGTTAATGGAGCCTTTTTAACAAGAAGGTGGGAAGAACCTGAAAATTTTATAAGGCTTACAAAAGAACTTGGGTATGATTACCATTCTTTCTGTAGTGATGTTTTAGATCCCTTCTTTAGTGGCGATAAGGAATATCAAATAGAGACAGCAAAGAAAATAAAGGAGTATTCAGAAAAATATGATGTAGATATATGGGACTACTATACAGGGATGGCAACCCATAGGTTCCATGGTTTGTCTCATAGTGATGAAAGAGTTAGAAAGAAAATGAAAGAATGGATCATATCTGCCATGGATATTGTAAGGGAGATGGGGGCAAAATATCTTGGAGGACATTGGGATGCTATTTCTGTAGAAGTATTGCAAGATAATAGCAAAAAAAGAGAAAGAATTAATTACGTTTATAATACTTTTAAGGAACTTGCTAAGATTGCTAAAGATAAGGGGCTTTTAGGCATTTCTAATGAACAGATGTATATACCAAGTGAAAAACCATGGACATTAAAAGAGGCTGAAGAATTTCTTATTGAAGTAAATAAAGATAATGAAGGGGTTCCTGTTTACTTAACTATTGATGTGGGCCATCAGGCTGGTATGCATTACGGACTTACAGGAGACGATCTTTCCTACGAAGAATGGTTAAGAAGATTTGCTTGTTTTTCTCCCATTATTCATTTACAACAGACAAAGCCAGATTCAAGTAGTCATTGGCCATTTACAGAAGAATATAATTCTATTGGACATGTCAAAATTGAGAAGGTGCTTTCTGCAATAAAGTCGTCTTTTGAAAATTATAAAGAAAATCCTGTATCTAAATATTTAAACCCAGTAGATAAAATAGTACTTATAGTTGAAGTTATTCCACCTTCCACAAAAACTGAGGAAAAGGTATTAGAAGAGCTTAAAAAGACCTCTGATTATCTACGAAATTATATTCCTAAGGGAGGAATTTATTATGAATTCTGATGTGGCAAAACTTAAAAAAGAACTTATAGAGATAGGAAAAAGAATTTCTATGGAAAGCTTAATTGTTGGGCCTGGAGGAAATATAAGTGCAAGGCTTGGAGATAGAATATATATAAAAGCAAGTGGATCTTCCTTTGAAGATGCTATAGAAGAGGACTATATAGGAGTAGAAATAGATTCTGGAAATGTTGTAGACGGTGATAAAAGGCCTTCCTCAGAAATTTGGATGCATCTTGAGTGCTATAAGCAAAGGGAAGATGTAATGGCAGTGATTCATACCCATCCTGTATATGCTATTGCATATGCTTTTCAAGATGAATCTCTAAAACCTTTTACTCCTGATATGGTTGCTCTCCTTGGAGGAGAGATTCCAGTAATTGAGTATGTAGTTCCTGGAGGTAAAGAGTTTGCTGAGGCAGTAGGTGAGATTATAAAAAATCATAATGGGGTTTTAGTAAAGAATCATGGTCTTGTTACAGTTGGAAGTAATTTAAAAGAGGCGTTATATAGAACTTTACTTATTGAATCTTCAATTAAAGTAATTTTTGTAGCAAAACTTTTTGGAAAGATGCGCTTCTTTACAAAAGAACAAATAGATGAAATTGATAATTTAGAAGTTGAAAAATATAGAAAAAAATTATTAAAGGATAAATTTTAAACTATTTCCAAGGAATATTATCTCTTCGTCTTACTTGGATTTCGTCAATAACTGCATTATTTCTAAATCTTAATAGAAATACAATAATTTCTGCAATTTCATAGGGTTGTATGAGGAATGATTTTTTAAGATCAGGTCTAACTTTGTTAACAAGATCAGTGGCAACTCCCCCTGGAGATATTAAATGTACCCTTATATCATATTCATGCACTTCTTGAGCAAGGACTTTTGTGAATCCGTGAAGTGCATGTTTAGATGCAGTATAGGCACTTTGATTTACATATCCTTTGTAGCCTACTACTGAAGATATATTTATAATAGTTGGAATTTCTGAGTTTTTCAAATAAGGTATGGCATATTTACATAAAAAATAAGGAACCTTAGCATTAATTGTCATTAAATTATCCCATTCTTCCTCTGACGTTTCTAATAAAGGTTTGGAAAGAGCTGTTCCAGCATTATTTATTAATATATCTAATCCCCCAAAATATTTAGTTACTTTATCAATAACAAACTTTGGAGCGTTATTTTCTGTCAAATCTATTGGTAAAATAAATATATCAATATTTTCTTTTGATAATTCATCTTTTATTTTTTTTAATTTATTTTCATCTCTTGCTATAAGAGCAAGATTAACCTTTTCCTTTGCAAGCCTTCTTGCAATTTCTTCTCCAATCCCTCTACTTGCTCCTGTTATTAATGCTATCTTTTTCTCTAGATTAATCATGAATTTATTATATCATGACATTGATAATGAAAAAAATCTTGACAGAAATGAAAAATAAAAATAAAATATAGACGTAAAAATATACAAAATCTTTGCATAATATTAAAGGGGGTGATCTGTAAATTTAAAAAATCTCTCCTAAATAATATTAAAAGGGGGTTAGATTTATGAAGTTTAAAGGGGTTTTAGTTTTTTTGTTACTTCTTCTCATCGTTTTGACAGTTAATTATTCTCAACAGCCTATAAATTTAAGGGTTGCTTGGTGGGGAAGCCAAACCAGACATAATCAGACTCTTGAAGTAATCAAGCTGTTTGAAAAAAGATATCCCAATATTAAAATAACGCCAGAATATACATCATGGAGTGATTACTGGACGAAACTTAATACACAGGCTGCAGCTGGAAACTTACCTGATGTAATACAACATGATTATCAATATATTACTGAATGGGTAAATAGAGGATTACTTTTACCTCTTGATGATTTTGTTAAGGATAATGTAATAAATCTAAAAGATGTGGCTACTAATTATATAAAGCCTGGAATAGTAAATAGTAGACTTTATGGTATAAATCTTGGTGTTAATGCTCTTGGTCTTGTTTATGATCCTGAATTATTCAAACAAGCTGGTTTTCCTCTTCCAAAAAATGATTGGACTTGGGAGGAATTTAAAAATACAGTTATACAAATAAAGAAAAAACTTTGTATTTATGGTGTTGAAGGCTTTACAGGTCAAATAGAATGCTTCAAAATTTGGTTAATTGAGAATGGAGAATGGTTATATTCTCAAGATGGTAAGTCCATAGGTTTTAGTAAAGACACATTTGTAAAATGGTGGAAAATGATGCTTGATATAGAGAATGCGGGTGCTGCTCCAGATGTAACAGTGGATGTTTCAAGGACAGGTCTTGGAGTTGAAGATCAATTTATTGTTAAAAAGAAATCTGCCATGTCTCTTGCTTGGAGTAATCAGCTTATTGCTATATCAAAAGCTGCTGGCAGACCTTTAAAGATGGTTCTTTTCCCAAGGCTTGATAAAAAATCAAAATCTGGTACCTATCTTAAAGCTTCCATGTTTTTCTCTATTTATTCCAGGACAAGATATCCTAAAGAGGCAGCTATGTTTATTGATTTCTTTACTAACAATTTAGATGCTCATAAGATTATGAAAGCAGAAAGAGGAGTTCCTATTTCAAGTAGAGTACAAACTTTCTTAAAACCATATATTGAGGCTTCTCAGAAAGAGGCTTTTGCTTTTGTAAGACTTGCTGAAAAAGAAGGATCGCCTACACCTCCTCCTGATATTCCTAAACATGCAGAGATATCAAATAATGTTATAGCTCCTATATGGGAGCAAATTAGATACAAGAAGATTGGATTAGAGGAGGCCTATGATACTCTTAAGAAAGAAGCAGAGAAAATATTGAATAGGTAATTAATGTTTTAGGGGGAGAATAATAAAATTCTCCCCCTTTTATACTTTATAAGGGGAGTAGATAATATTATGAGGCTATCTAAGAAAAAAAGATCCAATATCTTAGCAGGATATTTTTTTATTTCTCCATGGATTATAGGTTTTTTAGCATTTATTTTGTTTCCACTTGTGGCTTCTTTTCTTTTATCTTTTACTAAGTATGATGTATTAAGTACTCCTAAATTTATAGGTTTTGATAATTGGTATAGAATGTTTTTTGAGGATAGGCGTTTTTATAATGCACTGAGAGCAACTCTTAAATATGTGGTCTTTGCTGTTCCTTTTAGATTACTGTTTGCTTTTATCGTTGCTTTGGTATTAAATCTTTCAGAACATAAGATAATTAGATTATATAGGGCTATATATTATGTACCTTCTCTTGTTGGGGGAAGTGTTGCAGTAGCAGTAATGTGGAAACAAATTTTTGGTATGGATGGACTTGTAAATTATATATTACAGAATATTTTGGGGTATTCAGAAAAGATTATGTGGCTTGGTGATCCTCGTTTTGCAATATGGACTTTAATTTTACTTGCAATGTGGCAATTTGGATCTCCTATGCTTATATTTTTAGCAGGGTTAAAACAGATACCTGTAGAACTATATGAGGCTGCAAGTATAGATGGGGCAGGATTTTGGAGACAGATATTCAAAATAACATTGCCCCTTTTAAGTCCTGTTATATTTTTTAATCTTGTTATGCAAACAATTGGAGGATTTATGGTTTTTACACAAGCTTATATTATAACAGGAGGAGCACCTTTAGATACTACTCTATTTTATGCTCTTTATGTATATCAAAAGGCTTTTAGAGATTATGATATGGGATATGCATCTGCAATGGCTTGGTTCTTATTAGTTGTGGTAGCAGTCGTGACTTTTATTTTGTTTAAAACTTCTAAAAAATGGGTATATTATGAGGCATGGGAGGTTAAGTAATTTATGATAAAGAAAACTTTAACTTTTTATGTAATTTATTATATCCTAATTAGTATTTTTGCCTTTGTAATGATTTATCCACTACTTTGGTTGATAGGTTCGTCATTTAAAACGCATCAGGAGATATTTTCAGATATGACATCACTTATTCCTAAAAAATTTATGATTGAGAATTATATAGAGGGATGGGAAGGATTTGGAGGTATAACCTTTGCTACTTTTTTTAAAAATTCTTTTATTTTATCCACTGGAGTAACTATTGGTATAGTTATATCATCAACCATGATTGCCTATGGACTTTCAAGAATCGCTTTTCCGGGAAGAAATTTTTGGTTTACAACTATAATGTTAACCTTACTTCTTCCAGGACAAGTTCTTATTGTTCCACGATATATACTTTTTTATAAACTTGGTTGGGTTAATTCCTTTAAACCCTTAATTGTTCCTGCCTTTTTTGGGGGTCCTTTTTTTATTTTTTTGATGATGCAGTTTATAAGAGGAATTCCCTATGAATATGATGAGGCTGCATCTATTGATGGGGCTAGTAAATATCAAATATTTTGGTACATTATCTTGCCAGGATTAAAACCTGCTTTAATCACCAGTGTAATCTTTGCTTTTTATTGGACATGGGATGATTTTATGGGACCCTTATTGTATTTAAATAAACCAGAGTTATACCCTGTAGCTCTTGCTTTAAAGGCTTTTGCTGATCCTACAACTATTACAAATTGGGGAGCTGTTTTTGCTATGTCAGTTCTGTCGCTTATTCCTATTTTTATTATTTTTATATTTTTCCAAAAGTATATGGAGACAGGTATTGCTACTACCTCTGTATCAAAGTTATAGAATTCTTAATAATTAAAATTGGGAGGTCTAAAAATGGCAAATATTAAGATTGCTTTTGTAGGAGCAGGAAGTGTCAGGTATACCTTAACTCTTATTTCAGATCTTTGTAAAGTAAAGGGATTAAATGATTCTTCTGTATCATTAATGGATATTGATGAAGAAAGATTGAATGCTGTATACAATCTTGCAAAAAAAATTAATGATGTACTTGGAGCAAATCTTAGGATAGAGAAAACTACAGACTTAAGATTTGCTGTAGAAGGAGCAAGCTTTGTTATTAATACTGCTCTTGCAAGGGCTGAGGGGCATGAAGATGGATATGTACAATATGAAATTATGAGAGAGGTTGGAGAGAAACATGGTTATTATCGGGGTATAGATAGTCAAGAGTTTAATATGGTTTCTGATTATTATACTTTTACTAACTATAATCAATTAAAACTTTCTCTTGATATAGCAAAGGTGATAGAAAAATATGCTCCTTCTGCTTATATGATGCAGACTGCAAATCCTGTTTTTGAAATTACTCAGCTTGTCTTACGCCAGACTAATACAAAAATAATAGGTTTTTGTCATGGTTATGGTGGAGTTTTTGATTTGATAGAAACTTTAAATTTGGATCCTAAAAAAGTGGATTGGCAAGTTGCTGGAGTAAATCATGGTATTTGGCTAAATAGATTTTTATACAATGGTGAGAATGCATATCCTCTTATTGATAAATGGATAGAGGAAAATTCATCAAAATGGGAACCTAAAAATCCATGGGATGCCCAATTAAGTCCTGCATCTATAGATATGTATAGATTTTATGGGATGATGCCCATTGGAGATACATGTAGAAATGGAAGTTGGAAATATCATTATGATTTAGAGACGAAAAAGAAATGGTATGGTAAATTTGGATGCATAGATAATGAGATAGAAAGGCCTAAATTCTATGAAGCTTTAAGAGTTTATAAGAGAAGGCTTATTGAATTATCAAAAGATGATAAAGTAAATCTTTTGGATGTTTTCCCTGAACTTAAAAGGGAAAGTTTGAGTGGTGAACAACAAATTCCTTTTATTAATGCAATTGTAAATGGGGAAAAACAGAGATTAGTTTTAAATATCCTTAATAATGGAATTATCTCTGATATTCCTAAGGATGTGGTGGTGGAAGTTCCAGTAATAGTAGATGATAATGGAATACATCTTGAAGAGATTAAGCCTGATTTAACAGATAGAGTTAAGAAATTTTATTTAACACCTCGAATTATGAGAATGGAATTTGCTATAGAAGCATTTGTTACTGGTGATAGAAGAGTATTGGAAGAAGTTTTGATAAGAGATCCAAGAACAAGATCATATGAACGAGTAAAGGAAGTTATAGATGAAATTTTAAATTTACCTTTTAATAAAGAGATGAAAGAGCACTATTCCCACTAAGAGTTAGTAAGTACTTATTTCTTTACCATAAAAAGGCCACTTAAGTACCTTGGTAATCCTTCTCGGCAATTTAGAGGAGGGTTACCAAGGTTTTTTCTGAATTCATAGTTTTTATACTCTCAACAATAGAAAAATGATGGCAATATTACACAAATCTACATCAAAGATTGATTTTATTTATTATTGACCATAACTTTTTTTTGTGATAAAAATAAAACATAAAAACAATAAAAAATGAAAATTAAATTTGAAAAAATAAATAGAAAAATAAAAATATATAGGGGGTAATACTATGATAAATTATGAAAAAAGGTATGAGATTTTAAGGAATATGTTAGAAGATGAAGGTATAGATGTAGAGGGGGTTGAGAGGAAGTTAAAGAATTTTAGGGTCGAAACTCCTTCTTGGGGTTATGCTGATTCTGGAACCCGATTTGCTGCATTTAAGCAAAAAGGATCTGCAAGAAATGTAAAGGAAAAGTTGCAAGATGCTGCTATGGTGCATAAATTAACTGGAATATGTCCTACAGTTGCTCTTCATATACCATGGGATATGTATGATGATTGGGATGAACTATTAAAATATGCTGAATCTCTTGGAGTTAAACCAGGTGCAATTAATCCAAATCTATTTCAAGATGATGAGTATAAGTTAGGAAGTTTAACTCATGTTGATAAAAAAGTAAGGGAGAAGGCTATAAATCATATTAAAGAATGCATAGAAATAGCTAAAAGACTTGGATCTAAAGATATTTCCCTTTGGCTTGCTGATGGTACTAATCATCCTGGGCAAGATGACTTTAGAAAGAGAAAACATAGATTAGAAGAAAGCTTAAGAGAAGTATATTCTTATTTGGATTCCGATATGAGGCTTCTTATAGAGTATAAGTTTTTTGAACCTGCTTTTTATCATACGGATATTCCTGACTGGGGAACAGCAATGATTCTTTCAAGAAAGCTTGGAGATAGGGCTTATGTACTTGTAGACTTAGGACATCATCCTCTCGGGACAAATATAGAGCAGATTGTTGCTATTCTTGTAGATGAAGGAAAACTTGGGGGATTCCATTTTAACAATAAAAAGTATGCAGATGATGATCTTACTACTGGCTCTATAAATCCTTATGAATTATTTTTGATATTTAATGAACTGGTTTCTGCGGAAGAAGATGGTTTAAAGATGAATATTGCATATATGATAGATGAATCTCACAACCTTAAGAACAAAATAGAAGAGATGATACAAAGTGTTGAAAATATATTTAAAACTTATGCAAAAGCTTTAATTGTAAACAGAAAATTGTTAAGAAAATATCAAGAGGAATGTGATATTGTCATGGCAGAAAATACCTTGGTAAAAGCCTTTGATACTGATGTTATGCCATTAATTTATAAAGTAAGAGAAGAAATGGGAGTTCCTCTTGATCCATTGAAGACTTTTCGAGAAAGTGGTTATATGGAAAAGGTTGTTAAAGAGAGAGTATGAGGTGATAAATATGAAAGAGAGAAGGTTTATTGCTATTGATCTTGGGGCAGAAAGCGGAAGAATTATGTTGGGAACCTTGAAGGATAATAGAATAACTCTTGAAGAGATTCATAGGTTTGTAAATAGGCCTGTTGATATTCTTGGGAGACTTTACTGGAATGTTACACAGATGTTTCAAGATATTAAAGAGGGTTTGAGTAAGGCTTTTTCTAAATATAAAGATATAGAAAGTATAGGGATAGATACATGGGGTGTAGATTTTGGATTGGTTACGAAGGAAGGTTATTTAGCAGGGATTCCTGTATGCTATAGGGATCATAGGACAGATGGGATTCTTGAAAAGGCTTTTAGAGTAATGTCTAAAGAAGAAATTTATAAATTGACAGGAATACAAATAATGCAAATTAATACCTTATTTCAACTCTATAGTATGGTGCATGAAAAATCTTCTCTCTTTAATTCTTCTCATAAACTGTTATTTATGCCTGATCTATTTAATTTTATGTTGACGGGAGAGATGATAACTGAGTTCTCTATTGCAACTACTTCTCAGATGTATAATCCTTTTAAAGATGATTGGGAAGAAGAAATCTTGAATAAATTTAATATTCCTAAGTACATAATGCCCACTATAGTTCCTTCTGGTACAGAGATAGGTAAGTTATACAGAGGGATTCAAGAAGAATTAAATGTTAAGGATGTTTCTGTAATTGCCCCTTGTGAACATGATACAGGATGTGCTGTAGTGGGAGTTCCTGGAAAAGGTGAAGATTGGGCATATATTAGTTCAGGAACATGGTCATTGATGGGGGTTGAACTTAAAGAACCTATTATAAATGAAGAATCTTTTAAGGCAAATTTTACTAATGAAGGTGGTTATGGTAAGACTTATAGATTTTTGAAAAACATAATGGGACTTTGGCTTTTACAGAGAGTAAAAAGAGAATGGGCTAAAGAAGGGTGTGACCTATCATATTCTGAGATTACTAAATTGGCTGAAGAGGAAGAACCCTTTAAATATTTTATAAACCCTGATGATGTATCGTTTTTAAATCCACCGAGCATGGTAAAAGCAATTCAAGATTATTGCTATAAAACCCATCAAGGTATACCTGAGAAAAAAGGAGAAATAGCAAGATGTATATTGGAATCTCTTGCTTTTAGGTATAAAGAGGTCTTTGATGATCTTGAGAGAATTTTAAAGAAGAAGATCAAAGTTTTACATATTGTGGGAGGAGGCTCACAAAACCAATTACTTTCACAATTTACTGCTGATGTTCTTGGTATACAAGTTATTACTGGACCTGTTGAAGCAACTTCTTTAGGGAATATAGTAGTACAAGCTATAACAAAGGGAGCAATAAAAGATATAAAAAAAGCAAGAGAAATTATTGAATCCTCTTCTGATATGAAAACTTATTATCCAAAGGATACTGAGAAATGGCAAAAAATGTATGAGAGATATAAGGAGATTACAAATATAATTTAAGAAACCTTTTTCTTTTAGATTGAAATCCCTCTCAAAAAGATATAAAATAAAATATAATAATTTTAAGTTGGGAGGGATAAATTATGGAAAAATTGAAGGAACTTTTACAAGAAGCCGACTGGACAAGAGAAAAACATGTTCCTGTGATAGATATACTTGAAAAGGATAGAGAAAAAGGGGTTAAAGTAAGGGTTTCTGTAGGAAAAGAGATTCCACATCCCAATACATCTTCTCATTTTATTGCTTGGATTGAAGTATATTTCTTGCCAGAGGGAGAGAAGTATCCATATCAGCTTGGAAGATTTGAATTTACATCTCATGGGGCATCCACACAGGGTCCAGATACAAGTACTGTTTACACAGATCCAATAGTAGAATTTGTTTTTAAGACTCAAAAAGATGGAAAAATTTTTGCTTTATCCTATTGTAATATTCACGGACTTTGGGAGGGTTCTGCAGAATTAAAGTTCTAATATTTTGATTTAAAAGAGTATAGTTTTATTAGAGGAGGGCCTTTTGGGCTCTCCTTTTTTTGCTATAACAAAATATTGAATTTTTTATAAACTTATAATTAAAGTATTTTATATATCCATATATTACTCTGAATATCTTTTATTTTTTTCTTGACTTAAAAAATTCATAAGTATATAATTTTGTTACTAAAATGCAATGTTATTGTATAATGTGCAAAGGGGGTTTATAATGAAGTTTAAAGTTGCTAATTTAAATATAAAAGTTGGTTTACTATTATTTTTCATGTTCATTCTTTCAAGTGGATGTTCACCGAAAGTTAATAATGTTTCTACAAGTGTTCCTAATCCACCTAAAAATCTAACTGGTTTAGTTCTATCTGAGGTAAGGGTTAGATTAATGTGGGAAGATAAATCTAATGATGAATTAGGATTTATTCTTGAAAGAAAAAAAGAGGGAGATACTTGGCAAGAGGTTAAGAATATTCAAGCTAATATTACAAGTTATATTGATGTAGGTTTAACTCCAGGATGGAAATACTATTATAGAGTAAAAGCATATAATGCTTATGGTAGTAGTTCATATTCAAATGAGTTTGTTTGTATTACTCCCGTTATTATTGCTCCTACTAATCTATCGGCTGGTGTAACATCGGATGGAAAGGTTAAGTTAATTTGGGAAGATAGATCTGAGATAGAGGAAGGATATAAGATAGAGAAAAATGATAATGGTAATTGGATAGAAATAGGATCTGTAACCTCAGATATTAATGTTTATGTTGACAATGATGTTACCTGTGGAAATACTTACTCTTATAGGGTAAAGGCATATTATTCAAATGTAGAGAGTGAATATTCTAATGTAGCTTTTGTTTTTGTTGCCCCAATTGATAATGGTGTTGATTTCTCATTAATAGGTTTTGCAACCTTAGGTGGGGGTACTACAGGTGGTGAAGGAGGAGAGGTTGTTTATGTAAGTGATGGAATTAGCTTGCAAAATGAAATAAATAAAGGAGGGCCAAGGATAATATATGTTAATGGAATTATAACTCCAGAAAATAGTTCAGGAAAGTATGTGATATATGTAAAAAATGTGTCAAGAATATCCATTATTGGCGTAGGTACAAATGGGGAACTAAATGGAGTTGGAATAAAAATTAATAATGCTAACAATATAATAATTCGTAATCTTAGGATTCATCATGTTAAAGACCCTAATATAGCAAGTCAAGGACCAGATTGTATTACAATTGAAGGTCCTTCAAGAAATATATGGATTGATCATTGTGAATTTTATAATCAATTCCAAGGGATTGATAAAGATTATTACGATGGGCTTTTAGATATTAATGGGGCTGTAGATTATGTTACTATTTCTTGGTGCTATTTTCATGATAGTTGGAAGACAAGTCTAATAGGAAGTTCTGATTCTGATAATTACAATAGGACTATTACTTACCACCATAACTGGTTTAGAAATTGTAATTCGAGATTACCAAGTTTTAGATTTGGGGAAGGGCATATCTATAGTAATTATTATCAAGATATTTCAAGTTCAGCTATTAATTCACGAATGGGTGCAAAATTAAGGATAGAGCATAACTATTTTGAAAATGTAAGAAATCCTATAGGATCTTGGGACAGTCAAGAAATTGGATTTTGGGATGTAGTAGGTAATATTTTTGTTAACTGTTCAGGTAGTATGCCTACAACTTCTACATGTTCTTATACTCCTCCTTATAACTATACTATTACGCCAGCTGATAAGGTAAAAGAAATTGTTACTCAATATGCAGGTGTTGGAAAGATTAACTTTTAAAAGAAAGGGGGTGTGAATTACTAAATATTTTCTTTCTTGAAAAATAAATTCTTAAGGGGGGCAAAAGTTATGAAAAAAGTAAGAAATTTAAGTCTTATTTTGATTGTTATTTTAATAATCTTGTTAGTAAGTGGATGTACTCCTAAAACAGAACAGCCTCAACCACAGCCTACTAAACCGAATGCTCCAACAGATTTGACTGCAGAAGTTGTTTCAGGTACCGAAGTGAGACTTGCATGGAAAGATAATTCTAATAATGAAGAAGGATTTAAGATTGAAAGAAAAACATTAGATGGAGAATGGTCTGAAATAGCAACAGTAGGTGCAAATGTAAATACATATAACGATACAGGATTAACTCCAGGTACAACTTATTATTACAGAGTAAAGGCATATAACTCTGCAGGAGATAGTGATTATTCCAATGAAGTTTCTATAGTACCATTATACTCACCTACATGGGGCACTCATGATTGGACTAACACTTTTGAATTTCCAAGTGGATGGATAGATGGAAATGCAAATTATCCGATGCAAAACTTCTGTACAGTACAGGATGGAATCTTAATATTTGATACTACATATACTGCTGGTGCAACACCAAGTTTCAGGTATAATTTTGAAGCTTGTGCTCCAAATTCCTTCAGTATGACAATAGTACTCAAAGCTAAAGGAGATGTAGGAACAAATGTGACAAGAGCATGGACCCTCGATATTCAGACCGCTTTATATAGAGGAGGTTTTGAGATTCAAACTAATCCAACTCAAGTGAGAATATTAAATGGGACATCAACTTTAGCTTCCTATACCATGACTACTACCGATTGGCATATATATTGGTTTACTGTAAATTACACTGTAGATGGCTTATATGCCAAATTATATGTAGATAATAATTCTACTCCAGTTCTTGAAGGTATTATAAATGCTGCTCCTTCTACTCCACCTGATCCTCAGTTTATGAGGCTTGGTGATACTTCAACTTCAGCTTCTAACTTGTATAAAAGTCAGCTTGACTGGATATTCTGGACCTTTGAGGGGGCCTTTGCTCCAAATGAGGTAAAACTTCCTGAAGGTTTCAATTTGAATCCTTAAAAAAAGTGTATGGAGAGGGCTCAAGAATAAGCCCTCTCCATTTTAGAAGGTTTTACAGGAGGTACAAAATAACATGTTTCGAAGAATCTTTTTATTGATATTTATAATTTCTGTTTTTATAATAACTGGATGTTCTGCTGAACAGATTGAGGAGCAATTTAATGTAATTATAAATAATTCTCCAAAATCTGTGGTGATAGATAATCCATATGTTATAGAAGTTATACCTAATCAAGATGCTTATTTAAGCCTTTATTTGAATGACAAGGAAGTATACAAGGATAAAGAAATAAAAGGAAAAGTAAGTAACTCTATTCAATTTTCATTTGAAAAGTCGAGGGGTAATTCTTTGAGAATTGAGATAAGAAATAAGAAAGGTGAAATATTGGAATATAAATATGAAAATATTCTATTTCTTCCGAAAGTTCAAATAGTGGTTGACAAGAATTATCAAGGTGAAGAAGGAATGGAAATAAATGGAAGGAAGTATTTTAAGAGTGTTAAAAATGCTATTACTTATATAATGCTAAATCAGAGTAATTACAATAACCAAAGAGTATATGTATTTGTCAGAAGCGGAGATTATTATGAAAAAGTTAATATTGGATTTCCCAATGTTAGTTTGATAGGTGAAGATGTTAATACAACAAAAATTTATTATGATCTTGCTGCAGGAACACCATTGCCGGGGGGAGGTACTGTAGGAACATCAAATAGTGCAAGTGTTACTATAAATAGTAGTGCAACTGGTTTTACAGCAGAAAATATAACATTTGAAAATTCTTTTGATGAGCTTAATACTACTATTACAAGTAAGCAGGCGGTAGCTGTTCTTACCCAATCAAATAAAGCTGTTTTTAAAAATTGTAAATTTATTGGAAATCAAGATACTTTATATGTAAGAGGAGGAATCCATTATTTTGTTGATTGTTATATAGAAGGAGATGTGGATTTTATTTTTGGAGATGGAAAAGCAGTTTTTGAAAATTGTGTAATTTTCTCTATAGATCGTCCTGGAATAACACCAAAGGGTTACATTACGGCAGCAAGTACAAAGATTGGAAATCTGGGATTTTTGTTTATTAACTGTAAATTGTTAACAAATATTACAGAACCTAATTCAGTATATTTGGGAAGACCATGGCACCCTAGTTCAGATCCTTATAGTGTTAATTCAAATGTGGTATTTAGAAATTGCTATTTAGATCAACATATCCATCTTGATGGATGGACTGCGATGAGTTCTAAGGATCCTAATACAGGTGAGATTATTTGGTTCTATCCAGATACAGAGAGATTTTTTGAGTATCAAAATTATGGTCCGGGGGCTGTTGTTAATAATAAACGGCGACAGCTTGAAGGAGATGATATAACTCTATATTCAAAAGAGATTTTTTTGGGAAATTGGGATGTAGAAAGTTTTATTTTAAATCTTTATGAGAATTAGGAAGGCTAATGAAAGGGGGGTAAATATGAGAAAAATAATATTTTTAATAATATTATTAATGCTTTTGGGACCTGCATTTGCCCAAGTTAATATCTATAATAAAGTAGAGTTTTCTACAAAATATTATCCTGATTCTAAAAAGCTCAATTTTAATCCTAATTATTCTCTACAATTTAGCTATAAAGAAACTAATATTGATGCTTATCTTGATATAAGAGATGGAGGTTGGAGAAGCTATTTAAATATTTCAAATTTATTAGGAGCTTTAAATGTGTATTTTACTAAATATTACTTAAATATAGAGGGAACAAGAGCACTTTTTGATTCTCTTTTATACAGTAGGTTAGGAGGAATTAATGGAGTTAAAGTATCTTTGAATAAACCCATAAAATTTACTGCCACCTATATTCCAAGGCAAATTGAATCTGATGTAGATTTTAATCTTGGAAGATTAACCCTTAAGATTGAGACTTCCCCTATTTCTGCGAAGTTGATGGGATTGAATATTTATGGTTTATACGACAAAGATATGCTTAACATGGTTGAAACATATGTTGTGGGAGCTGAAGTATCTCCATTATCATTATTAAATTTGTTCTTTGAATATGGGAATAATTCAAGACAATGGGCTATTGGTGGATCTTTGAAACCTATACCAAATTTAACTTTGTCAGGATATTATAGAGGTGATGGGGGATATAAATTAGAGTTTGATTTAAAAGATATTGTACCTAAAATGACTTTAAATGGTGCCTATTTCTTGGCTCCTGATTCTGCTAACTATATGTATCTTTCACTTGCTTTGCCTCCTCAGAATTTTGGTAATATAGATACCTTGTATGGAAGATATACCTCTTTCAGAGATTACGATGTGTTTTATTTTAGGTTAAGTTATACCATGGGAAAAATCTCTAATACCTTGAGAATCTATAAGAATTGGAACTTTGGGTATGGATGGTTTGATACTACTGTTCCTTTAACTTTTGAGGATGTAGTTTCACTAAGTTTCTGAAAACAAGGGGGTTTATCAAAATGAGAAGTTTAAAAAGATATCTAATTTTAATCTTAATATTTCTTTTCATTTTAGTAATAGCAGGATGTGGAGCTCCATCTACTGGAGGACAACCTACAACTAAAAAGATAACAATTGAAGGATATGATGAACCTATGATTGGTTTTGCAACTATTGGGCAGAGGACTACTGGTGGTGCTGGGGGAGAAGTTGTTGTAGTACATGATTACTTTGAATTTTTTGATGCTGTTTATCATGCTGATGATACTCCAAGAGTTGTTCTTGTGGATGGTACTATAACATATACTCCAAGTTATTATCTTATAGATCCCAAATATTTAAATACAATTAATATTGCATCTAATAAAACTATACTTGGGCTTGGAGATGGTGCAACTATTTCTGGAATAAGTATAAGAATTGGAAGACAGGGAGATCCAGAAAAAAATATTGTTATAAGAAATATAACTTTTGAAAATGCTCCTGATGATAATATATCTATATGGTGGGGTTCCTCAAATATCTGGATTGATCATTGCACTTTTAAATCGGCTGTTGATAGTAATGTAGATATAACAAGACAAGGAAATTATGTAACCCTTTCTTGGAATAGATTTGAGAATGTAGGAGCAAAAGGTGTGAGTATAGTAGGGAGTGATGATAAATTATCAGATGATGCTGATTATTTAAGGGTTACTTATCATCATAACTTTTTCAATGGTACCGCTGGAAGAAATCCCAGAATGAGGTATGGAATAGTACATATTTTCAATAATTATTATACTGATGTTCAGCTTGGTCCTAATGGTACATGTGCTGTAAGAGCTCTTGTAGAATATAATTACTTTGAGAGAGTTCAGATTCCTGCCTCAGGTACATATAATTCTCCTCCAGGGTTTATTGTTTTTTCTAAAGAGGATCCAGAAAACGGAGATACAAATATCTATATAGAGAGTGGTACTCCTCAGAAAAACTTACCTACTTTAGATCAACTGACAGATGGTATTAATTACGATTTCAGAGATAGAGCAGATGAGTGGCTAAATATATCCAATTGGATACCTTATAACTACTCACCTGAAGATCCTATTAACCTGCCAAGCGTAATCTTAGAGAAGGCAGGAGCTGGAAAGATTATAGTTAAGTATGAGTAATAATAGGGGGGTCCTTTTAGGGACTCCCCGTTGAAACCTTGTCGTTTTATTGGTTAAAAGGAGGTAACAAAATGAAAAGATATCTATATTTGAAGATGTTATTTGTAGTACTTCTGATTATTTTTATTTCAGGATGTACTTATTTTACTCCTAAAACTACCTGGAGAAAGATTCATGGATATTCAGGCAATGAATATGTTAATGATATTATAAAAACAAAGGATGGAAATTACATTCTTGCAGGAATGAGCAATTCTAAGAATATTAATGGAGAAGATGATTTTTATTTTCTAAAGATTGATAAATGGGGAAATATTCTTTGGGAGATATTCTTTTTTGGTGAAAGAGATGATAATGCTCAAAGTGTAATAGAAACTAGTGATGGAGGACTTTTACTTTTAGGTGAAAGCTATTCTTATGCTACAGGAATTTCAAAGGATCTTTTTGCAATAAAGTATGATGCAAAAGGAAATCTTGCTTGGGCTAAAAATTTCGGTGGAATAGATATGGATGGCGGAAGACAGGTTATTGAGGATAGTGATGGAAATTATATTTTTGTGGGATGGACAAGGTCTTTTGGGCAAGGAAACTCTGATTTTTATGTTCTCAAATTAGATCCTAATGGAAATCTTATATGGAGTAAAACATGGGGTGGAAGGAATTTTGATGAGGCAAGTTCGGTAGTAGAAGTAGAAGACGGATATTTGGTGTTAGGATATACTATGTCTTTTGGTAATGGGAGTAAGGATGTAGTACTTGTAAAATTTGATAAGAATGGAAATGTAATTTGGTATAAAACTTATGGAGGAACAAAAGATGATGTGGGAAATAGAATTGAGAAGACAAAGGATGGAAACTTCATATTAGTTGGATCTACACTTTCTTATAGTAACTATAGTGATGTTTATATTATCAAGGTTGATCCTAATGGTGATATGCTTTGGGAAAGGTATTATGGTGGAGATTCGGGAGATGAAGGTGGATGTATAAGAACAACATCAGATGGAGGATATATAATATCGGGAAGTACAAGATCATTTGGAACTACCGGAACAGCTGTATATTTAATTAGATTAGACTCTGATGGTAACTTATTATGGCAAAAAGTATACGATGGAGACGGAGATGATGATGGTAAAACAATAATAGAAACAGAGGATAATGGATATATTTTGGCTGGACTAACCAGATCTTGGGGAGCATCCTTAGGAGATGTATTAATTACGAAACTCAACTCTCAAGGGGATTTTTAACCTTAATTTAAAATTTGCTTGAAAAATTTTAATGATATGGTTATAATATAATACAAATGAATTTCATAATATACAAAGGAGGTGTATAAAGAAATAAAAAAATTTTTAGCTTTGCTTTGATTTTCTTTTATTAAAAAACTTAGTTTGGGGGGATTAAAAATGAGAAGAAATTTTAGATTACTGATGATCTTATTAGTTTTAGTCTGTTTCTTATTAGCCATTTCTCCAGCTCAACAGCAGGTTACTTTAAGAATTATTTGGTGGGGCTCTCAGGATAGACATAATAGAACTTTAAAAGTTATTGATTTATTCCAAAAGAAGTATCCTAACATAAAGATAGTAGCTGAGTATACTGGATGGTCAGAGTATTATACAAAGCTTACTACTATGGCTGCCGGTGGTAATTTACCAGATATAATGCAACAGGATCATGCCTATTTAAGGGGATGGGTAGAAAAAGGATTTTTGCTTCCTTTGGATGATTTAGTAGCCCAAGGAGTGATAAATCTCAAGGATGTAGCAAAAAGTATAGTAGATTCAGGAAAGTTAAAGGGAAAACTTTATGCTATAAACTTGGGTAATAACTCTCAAGCATTTGCTATTGATCCTGAAATTTTCAGAAAAGCAGGTGTACCTTTACCTCCAACTTTATGGACATGGGAAGATTTCAAGAGAATTGCAAGGATAATTCATAGAAAACTTGGAATATATGGAGCAGCAGAAAACTTAGGAGACCATAATGTATTTAGAGTATGGACTATAGAGAATGGTGGCTATCTATTTAGTGACGATGGAAAATCTCTTGGATATGAAGATGATAATGTTTATGCCAACTTCTATAGAATGCTTCTTGAACTACAAGATGAGGGTGTAATTCCATCAAGAGATGTAGAAATAGCAAGAGGAAGTGTAAGCCCTGAGCAAAGATTCATTTGTCTTGGAAAATCTGCTATGCAATTTACATGGAGTAACCAGCTTACTGCTATGAGTAAAGCTTTAAAAGGAAAACAATTAAGACTTTATATGCTTCCTACACTTAAAGGAAAAGTAGGTAATTTCTTAAAGCCTTCCATGTTTTTCGCAATAAATGCAAAAACTAAATATCCCAAAGAAGCTGCAACTTTTATAGACTTCTTTATTAATGATATTGAAGCAGCAAAGATATTAATGGCAGAAAGGGGAGTACCTATTTCCAAGAGAGTACAACTTGCACTAAAACCTCTTCTTTCTCCAGTGGAGAAAGAAATATTTAATTTCATATCTATAGTTGAAAAATATGGAGCTCCAACTCCAGCACCTGATCCTGAAAGATGGCAAGAGATTTATAATAATGTTTACACTCCTCTATATGACCAGATTATGTATAAGAAGATTACCCCAGAAGAAGCAGCAAAGAAGTTCAGAGAACAAGTAATACAGATATTAAAGAGGTAAGTAAATTTTATTTAGGGAAGGGAGGCAAACTCCCTTCCCTATTATATTTTGAGGAGGTAATAAGAGATTTATGAAAAAACTTACTAAAAAGAAAAAACATGATCTACTTATGGGATATATTTTTGTAAGTCCTTGGTTGATAGGTTTTATTGCCTTTATAATTTTTCCCCTTGTAACTTCTTTATACCTTTCGTTTACCAGATATGACATCTTGACTTCACCAAGATGGATTGGTTTTCAGAATTGGATAAGAATGTTTACTCAAGATCCCAGATTTTGGAGTGCTACAAAAGCAACTTTTAAATATGTTTTATTCGAGGTGCCATTGAGGCTTATTTTTGCTTTTATTGTTGCTCTTATATTTAGTATGAAAGAAAGTAAAATTCTTAATTTATATCGTGCTATCTATTATATACCTTCTCTTATTGGAGGAAGTGTAGCTATAGCGGTAGTTTGGAGACAGATATGGGGATATGATGGAATTGTTAATGCATTTCTTTCTATTTTTGGAATTCATGGTATAAACTGGCTTGGAGATATTCGTACTGCTATATGGACTCTTATTTTACTTGCAGTTTGGCAGTTTGGATCTCCCATGTTAATATTTTTGGCAGCGTTAAAACAGGTTCCTACTGAGCTTTATGAAGCTGCGACTATTGATGGTGCAAGTTTTTGGAAAAGACTCACATCTATTACTCTTCCTATGATTACACCAGTTATTCTTTTTAATCTTATTAACCAGATGATACATGGTTTTATGGCTTTTACACAGTCCTATATTATTACTCAGGGAGGTCCATTAGATTCAACTTTGTTCTATGCAGTTTACATGTATAGGAAGGCTTTTAATGATTTTGAAATGGGTTATGCTTCAGCCCTTGCCTGGTTTATGTTAGCTTTAGTTGGCTTATTTACTATTATCATTTTCAAGACCTCTAATCGTTGGGTTTATTATGAAGCAGAGGAGGGAGTATAAGTGAAAAGGAAAACTTTGAATAATATAATTTATTATACCTTTGTTACTTTTCTTGCCTTCATTATGGTATATCCAGCCTTGTGGATGTTAAGTAGTTCTTTTAAACAGCCGTGGGAGATTTTTAGTGATGTTTTAAATCTTATACCTAAGGAACCTACAATAAATAACTATATAGAAGGATGGGGGGGATTTGGTGGTATAACTTTTGCTACATTCTTTAAAAACTCCTTTATATTAGCAGGTCTTAATACTATTGGAACAGTTATATCTTCAACTCTTGTAGCATATGGACTTGCCAGAATTCCTTTTGCAGGAAGAAAAATCATATTTACTACTATAATTCTTACATTGATGCTTCCTATGCAGGTTCAGATTGTACCCAGGTATATTTTATTTTCTAAACTTGGATGGATAAATACATTTAAACCTCTTATAGTACCAGCTTTTCTTGGAGGGCCTTTCTTTATATTTATGATTATGCAATTTGTTAGAGGAATACCTAAGGAACTTGATGAATCTGCCTTTATTGATGGGGCAGGAAGATTTGGTATTTTTTATCATATTATTCTTCCCAACTTAAAACCAGTAATTACTACCGCTACCATATTCTCTTTCTATTGGGCGTGGAATGATTTTATGGGACCTTTGGTATATTTAAATAGTCCTGAAAAATATCCAGTCTCAGTAGCGTTAAGAGCTTTTTCAGATCCTTCTGCAGTAACTAATTGGGGAGCAGTTTTTGCTATGTCTACGTTATCTTTACTTCCTGTGCTTATATTATTTGTATTCTTCCAGAAATATATTGTACAAGGTGTAACCACGTCAGGGCTTAGAGGATAGAGGAGAGGAGGAATTAAAAAAATGAATGATGTAAAGATAGCATACATAGGAGGAGGATCTAAGGGTTGGGCTTGGAAGTTTATGGCAGATCTTGCTCTTGAAGAGAGTTTTTCTGGAGAAGTGAGACTTTATGATATAAATTTTGAGGCTGCAAAAATTAATGAGATTATTGGAAATAGAATAAGTGAACAGAAGTCTGCTAAAAGTAAATGGAGATATAAAGCGGTAAAGGAGATAGGGGAAGCATTAGAAGGTGCAGATTTTATAGTTATTTCCATTCTTCCAGGTACATTGGATGAGATGGAAATAGATGTGCATCTTCCAGAGGAGTATGGTATTTATCAATCAGTAGGAGATACACCTGGACCTGGAGGAGTTATAAGAGCTTTAAGAACTATTCCTATATATATGGAATTTGCTGAGGCTATTAGAAAATATTCTCCCACTTCCTGGGTTATTAATTACACAAACCCTATGGCTCTTTGTGTGAGGACTCTATATACAGTATTTCCTAAGATAAAAGCAATAGGTTGTTGTCATGAAGTTTTTAAAATCCCTAAGATTTTGTCTCTCATGTTAAAGGAAAAGGAGAATATTGATGTCTCACTTTCTGAGATAAAACAAAATGTTTTAGGAATTAATCATTTTACATGGGTAGATAAGATTTCCTACAGAAATATGGATCTATTACCCATTTATGGTGAATTTGCCGAGAAATATTATTATGAAGGTTATGAAGAAGAGAAAGGTAGATGGACTTGGGATTATTTTGCCTCTGCTAATAGGGTAAAATTTGATCTTTATAAAAGATATGGAATAATTGCAGCTGCTGGTGATAGGCATTTAGCGGAGTTTTTCCCTGCTTACTGGTATTTGGAAAATCCTGAAAAGGTAAAAGAATGGAAGTTTTCTTTAACTCCTGTATCCTTTAGAAGACAGCAAGCAAAAGAACTTTATGAGATGAGTCAAAAACTTGCTAAAGGAGAGATGGAATTTCCTATTAAACCTTCTGGAGAGGTAGGAGTCCAAATAATGAAAGCTCTTCTTGGGCTTTCCGATTTCATAACTAATGTTAATTATCCTAATGTTGGGCAGATGGATGGAGTACCAAGAGATGTGATAGTTGAAACCAATGTATATATAACAAGAGATAATATACTACCTATATATGCAGGAAAATTACCTAATGATGTGAATTCATGGGTTTTGAGGCATATTATGAATCAAGAAATGATCCTTCAAGCAGTTTTGGAAAAAGATCTAAAGCTTGCTTTCAGGGCTTTTTATAATGATCCATTAGTAGAGTCAAGATTAAATCATTCTAAAGCCAAAGAACTTTTTGATAGAATGATTGATGGTACAAAAAGATTTCTAAAATATTTTGAAGAAAAATAAAGGAGGTATAGAGTCATGAAGAAACTTTTTATTCTATTACTAATTATTGCTTTATTAATGAGTTTTGGTTTCTCTCAAGAAAATATAGATGAAACTATACTTACTCTTGATGATAAGCCAGTAGGTTTTGGGGCAGGGACAACAGGTGGGCAAGGTGGAAAAGTTGTAACTGTTGATAATATTAATGATTTTAAAAAGTATGCACAAGATAAAGATCCATATATTATTCTTGTAAAAGGAATTATAGATACTAGTAAAGAACAGGGTCAGATTACTATTGAATCTAATAAGACTATTATTGGTATAACAGAAGATGCAGGTATTGTTGGCTGGGGCTTATATTTAAAAGGAGTAAGTAATGTAATTATCAGAAACTTAACCATTAAAAATACTTTTGAAAATCCTAAAAATGATGCCATAACTGTTGAAAACTCTAAAAACGTTTGGATAGATCACTGCACATTAACCAGTGATATGATTGTGGTACCAGAAAGAGAAAAAGAAAAGGATAGAGTTGATGCATTATTAGATATTATCAAAGGATCTCAAGGAGTCACTGTTTCATGGAATATTTTTGAGAATAGTTGGAAATGTACTCAAGTAGGTAGTAGTGATAGCTCTACGGTAGATGTAGATGCAAGGGTAACTTATCACCATAATATCTTTAGAAATACTAATTCAAGAAATCCTTCTGTAAGATTTGGGGCTGTCCATATCTTTAATAACTATTATAAAAATATACTTCTTTATGGTATTGCATCCAGAATGGGGGCAAAAGTTATTGTAGAAAATAACTATTTTGAGAATGTAAAAATTCCAATGACTACTCAGTTTGAAAGTCCACAGGATGGGTATATAAAAGAGTCTAATAATTTTTACTGGGAATGTGGAGAAAATAATATAACTCAAGAATTGGAGGACTTTAATATTCCTTATGAATATGAATTAGATGAAGCTGACGTGATTCCATATCTATTGGAAAAAGGAGCAGGAGCAGGAAAGAAGGTACTTTTACCTTAAAGGAGAGGGTTTATGAAAAGGTTTTTGATTTTCTTTTTAACTTTCTTTTCTCTGTTTGTTATTTCTTTTTCTCAAGAAAAAGAAATGTTGGATTTTGGGCAGAGTGTATATGGTGGTGAAAAAAGTGAAAAAGGTTATGGAATAGTTAAAAGTAAGGATGGATATATTCTTGTAGGAGAGACTTCATCTTTTGGTAGTGGAGGAAAAGATGTTTATATTCTTAAGATAGACAGAAAAGGGGAAAAAGTTTGGGAGAAATTTTATGGCGGGTCTAAGGATGATTATGCCTATTCTATAAATGAGGCAGAGGATGGATATCTTGTTGTTGGTGGTACCAGATCTTTGGGAGCAGGAAATAGTGATGTATATGTGTTAAAGATAGATGAAAATGGAGATCTCTTATGGCAAAAAACTTTTGGCGGTAAAGGTTTTGAAGAAGGTTGGAGAGTGACAAAGGATTCTGATGGTAATTTTGTCATAGTTGGAAGGACTAATTCTTTTGGAAAAGGGCAATATGATCTTTATCTATTAAAAATCGATGGTAAGGGTAATAAGCTTTGGGAAAAAGCATTTGGAGATAAAATGAGTGAATATGGATATGGGGTAGTGTCTGATAAAGATGGTTATGTGGCTGTAGGGATATCTAATTCTTTTTCAGAATCTCAGGATATATATGTAATAAAAGTGGATAAAAAAGGAAACTTGATTTGGGATAAGGTTTTTGGGGGTAAGGGATTTGATTATGCATACAGTATTACTTCTTGCAGGGATGGTTATATGATTGTTGGAAACTCCAATTCTTTTTCTGATAATCCTGATCTATATGTAATAAAGATAGACAAAGATGGAAACAAAATATGGGAGAAAACTTATGGTGGTAAAGGTTATGAGACGGGCTTCCTTATTATGCCTTCTAAAGATGAAAAGGGATATTTGATAGTAGGCGGATCTAATTCTAAAGGGGCAGGAAATAGTGATGTATATGTGGTGAAGATTAATGAGGATGGGGATCTTATTTGGGAGAAGTTTTTTGGTGGAGCGGATTTGGATGAGGGTTGGGGAGCTATATATGATCTTGATTATGTAGTGATCGTAGGTAGATCTGAGTCTTTTAGTACTGCTAATAGTGAGATGTATGTAGTAAAGTTTAGGGAATAAATCCATAGAAAGAGGGAGGAAATATGGTGGATATTATTTCTTATGGTGAGGTGATGGTAAGAATCACCCCTGAGAGATATCGTACTTTTCTAAGTAGTAATACTTGGAACGTGGAAATAGGTGGTACAGAGGCTAATGTTCTTATCTCCCTTTCTTTGTTAGGATTAAAAACTGAGTTTATATCTTTTTTTCCTAACAATTTTTTGGGTTATAGAGCTTTAAGTGAGCTTAGAAAATATGGTGTTGGAACAAATAGGGTGAGGCTTATATCAGAAGGAAGAATGGGAATGTATTTTGTGGAGCTTCATCATAGAACAAAAGGCATAAAAGTGCTTTATGATAGAAAAAATTCTTCTTTTTCCTTAACTCCTCTTTCTGATAGTGATCTTGATTATCTAAAAAAAGCCAAACTTATTCATCTTACTGGAATAACTCCCAGCTTAAGTGAGATATGTAAAAATAATGTGATAAAGATCTGTACATCCAAAAAAGAGAGTCAAAAATTATCCTTTGATGTAAATTTTAGACAAAAGTTATGGGGTGTAGAAGAATGTCGTAGATTCTTAGATATAGTGATTCCCTTTGTAGATATACTTTTTATTAAGAAAGAAGATTACAAGTTACTCTTTGGAAATAATGTAGAAGATGATAAAATTTTATATAATCTTCAGAAGAGGTTTGGAAAGGAAAAAATTTATGTCCTTACAAGAGGGGAAGAAGGATGTTCTGTACTTTATGGGGATAAATATTTTCTTCAAAAGGCTTTATCTACAGATATGGTAGATAGAATTGGGGCGGGAGATGCATTTGTTGCTGGTTTTCTCTATGGGTATTTAAAGGGTAAAACTCTTGAAGAATGTGCCAAATATGGAAATATATTAGCATCACTAAAGATGAGTGTATTTGGTGACTTTTTAGCATTGGATGAAGAGACTTTAGAAGGGTTTTTAGAATCTTTTAATAATGAATGGAGTGTAGAAAGATGAAATCTAAAATAGGTATTGGATCTGCAGGGCAAACTTTAGATATTCTTGAATATATAATTTTGGCTGGAAGAGAGGTTTCTTTAAAAGAGATATCGGAGGAGATTGGGCTTCACATATCTACTGTACATCGTTATCTGTCAACTTTAATTGATAAGGGATATGTTAGAAAGACACCTGCAGGATTATATAAGCCAGGATTTAGAATTCTTGAACTTTCTTCCTATATTCTTCAAAGTCTTGATTTAAGAGATATTGCTCGTCCTTACCTTATTGAGTTAATGGAGAACACAAAGCAGACAGTACATTTAACTATAAAAGATGGATATGAAGGAGTGTATATTGACAAAGTAGAAGGTCCAGGGACTCTTCCTATGATGTCAAGAATAGGTATGAGAATGCCTCTTTATTCAACGAGTTTTGGTAAAGTTCTTCTTGCCTTTAGTTCCGACGATTATATAGAGGATTATCTTAAGAAGGTACCTTTGATTCCAAGAACAGATAAAACTATTACAGACCCTAATAAATTAAGAGAAGAATTGCAGAAGGTTAGGAATCAAGGATATGCTTTTGATAATGAGGAAAATGAAAGAGGAATAAAATGTATTGGTGCTCCTATCTTTGATTTTTCTCAGAGGGTTGTAGCTGCAGTCTCTATATCTGGATACTACTTATCGGTAGAGGAAAATAAAGATATGTATCTCTCTGAACTTTTGAAAACTTGCGAGAAAATATCTAATGCTTTAAGGGGTAAGAAATAAAGGAGGAAATTTGTATGGACTTATCTTGCAATTATGTAGGATTGAAGCTTAAAAATCCTATTATTATTGCGTCTTCAGGACTTACAGAAAATGTTAAAAATATGAAAAAATGTGAAGAAAATGGAGCAGGGGCGGTGGTGGTAAAATCTCTTTTTGAGGAAGAAATATGTAGGATATCACCTACTCCTCGATTTGAGATAATAAATAGGACCATGGGACCTCTTAGATCTCAGACATTTTATTCCTTTGAGCAGGCAAGCCCTTTTGGTCCTGAAGAATATTTTAAGGAGATTAGTAAGGCCTTAAATACCTTATCTATACCAGTAATCCCCAGTATAAATTGTATAACCGATGAGGGTTGGTTTAAATATTCAAAGATGGCGGAAGAAGTAGGTGCTCCTGCTCTTGAACTTAATGTCTCTTGTCCTCATGCATCCATATCCTTTAGAGGACAAGATGTGGATGATACTATCTTGAGAGTGGCGAAAATGGTAAGAGAAAATGTAAATATTCCCATAATTGTAAAACTGCCTATGCAACTTTCATCTCCTCTGGCAATAGCTAAAATTTTGGAAGATATTGGGGTTAACGGAGTTGTTATGTTTAATAGGTTAACGGGTCTTGATATAGATCTTGATACAGAAAAGCCTATTTTACATGGTGGTTATGCTGGACATGGTGGTCCTTGGGCATTTAATTATGTTCTGAGATGGATTGCAACCTCTCGTCCTCATTTGAAATTATCAATTGCAGGCTCTGGAGGAGTGGGGAGTGGAGATGATGTGGCTAAGTATATACTAACTGGTGCTGATGTTGTTCAAATATGCAGTGTGGTCTATCTTATGGGTTATGAAATCATTTCAAAAATATTAGAAGGATTAAAGAGATTCATGGAGAAAAAGAATTATACAAGTCCTTTAGAGTTTAGGGGGAAAGTTTCAGGGAAGGTTATTCTTGGGAATAATGATATTGATAGAAGACATCTTTATGAAGCATATATAGATGAAAATCTTTGCACCTCTTGTGGGATATGTAAGAAGGTATGTATTTATGATGCTCCAATCGAGAAAAATGGAAAATATATTATTACTGATTTATGTAATGGTTGTGGTTTATGTGTAAAGCTTTGCCCTGTAAAAGCAATACGCATAATACCAAGGAGGAAAGACAATGAAAGTAATTAAGGGTGATGTGATAGTTATAGGTGCTGGAGGGGCAGGTCTTAGATCTGCTTTAACTGCTTATGAAAAAAATCCAAATTTGAAAATTATCTTATTATCTAAGAAACCGATTGGCAAAGGTGGCGTAACTGCTAATGCCTTTTCAGATAGAATGGCTTTTCATGCTACATTATCCTATACATTACCTATACAAAATAATTATATTTATCATGCTATGGATATATATAAGATCGGAGGAGAAGTATCGGATTACAATCTGGCTGAAATATTGGCTAAAAATAGTGAAGAAGCTATTAACTACCTTATATCTATAGGGGTACCTTTTGTCAGAACCCACGATGGAAAGATTGATCAATTTCTTACCGATGGTTCCGAATATCCCAGGGCGTGTTATGTAGGACCAAACACTTCTATTGAGATAGCTAAAGCGTTAGCTAAGAAGATAAGAGAAACAAATATTGAGACTTATGAAAATGTAATGGTTTATGATCTTATAGTCAAAGATAATAGGGTTGTTGGAGCAAAAGCTATAGATATGAGTACGCAAGAAAAAATAATTATTAAGGGAAAGGCTTTTGTGATTGCTACAGGTGGAGCAGGATCTTTATATCGTCAAAATGTATTTACTTCAGAAATGACAGGTGATGGATATGCAATATCTTTAAGAGCTGGGGCTCAAATGGTTAATATGGAGTTTATGCAGATTGGTATATGCCATCCTCAGATTCTCTTTGCTGAATCAGGAAGTATGTTTAGAGCTTTGCCTAAGATAGTGGATGAAAATGGTAGAGAATTTTTGTTAGATTATCTTTCAGAAGAGGATAAAGCTAATCTTTGTGTTCTTGAGTTTAAAAAGGGAGCTCGTTGGCCAGTATCTTACGAATCACCTACAAAGGTAATTGATTTGGCTGTCTATCATCATATAAAACAAGGCCACAAAGTATATATGAATTTTATGGAAAATCCATCTTACTTATCTTATGAAAGTATTCCAGAAGAAATATTGAAATGGAGTGAAAAGATTGGAAAAGAGATTTTTAAAGATACTACTCCCTATGAAAGGCTTAAATTAATAAATCCTTCAATTATTGAATGGCTGAAAAATTATAATATAGATCTTTCCAGGGAATTACTTCTCATACAAAATGCTCTTCAACATTTTCAAGGAGGGGTAAAAATAAGGGAAGATGCAAGAGCAAGTTTAGAAGGGCTTTATGCTGCTGGAGAAGTAGCAGGTGGGCAACATGGTGCCAATCGTCCTGGGGGAAATTCACTCCTTGATACTCAAGTATTTGGTAAAATAGCGGGAGAAAATGCAGTTCAATACGCTTCTAAAGTAGATTTTGTAGATTTTAATTTGGATGAGGTGGAAGAAAGAATTTCTCAAAGGGGTTTACCCTCAAAGTTAGTTAGGGAAAAGATCAGAGATATTGTATCTGAATATGGATTTTTAGTTAGAATGGAAGAAGATATTAAAAAAGGTATATCTTTAATAAAAGAAATTAAAAAAGAGGGTGTTTCCTTGGATGAGAATGGGATCTTCTATTACTATGAGACTTTAAATATGTTAGATATTGCGGAATTAATTTTAAATGCTATTTTAATAAGGGATGAAAGTAGAGGTCCTCATTTAAGATTTAAAAAGTTCAATCCCCCTGTTATGGATTTCCTTCCTAAAAGACCTGAATGGAATAAGTACATAATATTTTATAAAAGAGATGGAGAGTTAAAATATGAAATAAAAGAACCTATAAGACCTAAAAACTATGAAGGCTAAGGTTGCAGTTCTGGAAGAATTTAATAAACCCTTAGTTTTGAAAAGTGTAGAGATACCTGAAATTCCTTCTGGTGGACTTTTAGTAAAATTAGTCGCATCAGGTGTTTGTGGATCAGATCTGCACATCATAGAGGGAAAGGATCCCAGAGTGCCTTTGCCTATAATTTTAGGTCATGAAGGGGTAGGAGAAGTAGTAGAAATTAATGGAGAAAAGAAGGATCTTAATGGGGTATCATTAAGGAAAGGAGATCTAATTATTTGGAATAGAGGGATTGTGTGTGGAGAATGTTTCTACTGTAAAGTATTAAATGAGCCATTTTTATGTGAAAACCGAAAAGTTTATGGAATTAATAGATCATTTTCGGAATACCCCTATCTTCTTGGAGCATTTAGTGAGTACATAATATTAGAAGAAAAAACTGAAGTCATAAAACTTTCTTTAAAAGTAGATTTAGAAACAATGGTGATAGCTGGTTGTTCAGGAGCTACAGCAGTTCATGCCTTTGACTATTTGAAGGATAACCTGTTAGGTAGTACTGTGGTGGTTCAAGGGGGAGGACCTTTGGGGCTTTTTTCTGCTGCTTTAGCTAAGTATCAGGGAGCTAAAAATGTAGTGCTTATAACGGGAAGCCTAAAAAGAATAGAGGTAGCTCAAAAGATAGGTATTGATCTTGTAATAAAAAGAGACGAGTTTACTGAGGAAGAAAGAATAAAAAAAGTATATGATGTAACATACGGAAAAGGAGCAGATGTGGTAATTGAGGCTACTGGTTTTAATAGTGCTATAACTGAAGGGATAAAATTACTTAGAAAAGGTGGTACATATTTAATAGTTGGAATTGCTACACCTCAAGATAAAATACCCATAGATTTTTATGATATCTCTTCAAAGAATTTGAATGTTCAAGGGGTATGGGTAAGTGATGCAAGACACTTTAGAAAGGCTGTAACATTCATAGAAAAACATGAGGATATTTTCAGAGAAATGATAACTCATAGGATATCCTTAGAAGAAATAAATGAAGGATTAAAACTTTTAAAAGAGAAAAAGGCAGGAAAGATAGTTATAAATAGATTTTAAAAGGGGGGGAGAAAATCCCCCTCTTTTTTTTAAGCTGTAGATTTATTTATAAGTTTATAGAGAGGACAATATCTTACGGCCGCAGTAAATACTAAAATAAACCCTATTATATGTAAGATTATACCCCAAGCAGTCCCTGAAACAATTCCCCATTTTGTAAGATGAGGTAAAATCATACCAACGATCACCCTAATGATGGCGTCAGTCTTCCCGATGTTCATCCTTTCACCCCCTAATTAAGCTTTATTTTAATTATACTTATAAATTTATAGTCTGGCAATATTATCATCTATTTGTTAAATTCTTTCAAATTTTCTTTTTCATTTTAAAAATCAAGATAGTAAAATAAGATATAAATTTTTGAAAGAGAAGTATTTTAGGGGGAGGTGAAAAAATTGAAAATTATTGATTTAAGAAGTGATACTGTTACAAAGCCCACAGAAGAGATGAGAAAAGCGATGTATTTGGCTGAAGTAGGTGATGATGGGTATGGTGAGGACCCTACAGTAAATCTATTAGAAAAAAAAGCAGCAGAGCTTTTAGGTAAAGAATCCGCTCTTTTTGTAGTCTCAGGAACTATGGGGAATCAGGTGGCTCTTCTTTCTTGGACATCAAGAGGAGACGAGGTTATTCTTGAGGCAGAATCCCATATGTACTATTATGAAGCAGGTGGGATGGCAGGAAATGCTGGGGTGCAACCATTCCTTATTCAAGGTGAAGATGGAATGATGCCTGTAGAAAAGATTAGAAAAGCGATTAGACCACAAGGAAAGGTATTTCCAAAAACCTCTTTAATTGTTTTAGAAAATACTCACAATAGGGCTGGAGGAAAGGTACTTCCTTTAGATTATATGAAAGAGGTATATGAATTAAGTAGAGAATATAACATACCTATTCATCTTGATGGGGCAAGAATTTTTAATGTTTCCGTTTATTTAAAGGTTCCTGCAAAGGAGATAGCTAAATATGCCGATTCAGTGATGTTTTGTCTTTCCAAGGGTCTTTCTTGCCCTATGGGTTCTCTTCTTGTGGGATCTTCAAATTTTATTGAGAGGGCAAGAAAAAATAGGCAAAGGTTGGGTGGGGGCTTGAGGCAGGCTGGAGTTGTTGCTGCTTGTGGTCTTTGGGCTTTAGATAATATGATAGATCGCTTAGAGGAGGATCATAGGAAGGCTTACAATTTATATGATTTTCTCAAAACTATACCAATTTTTGACATTAAAAAGCCAGAAACCAATATTTTAAAGGTAAAAATAAAAAATGGTTTTAAGGCTTCTGATTTGATTAAAAGGTTCAAAGACTATGGACTACTTGCTACAAGTTTTGATGAAGAGACTTTAAGATTTGTGACTCACAAAGATGTATCCTTTGATGATATAGATGAGGCAAAAAATATTATAGATAAAGTGGTAAATTCATTGCATCTCTAAAAAGTTGCAAAAGTCTAAAAGATACTTTTTAGTTTCTTCCCATATTATAGGAAGATTTGTTATAAGATCTCTTATCTTTTCAGGTTTTAGCTTATAGGCGTATATATTTCTAACAACATGTCTAAAAGCTCTGTAGTTTTCAAGTTTTTCTTTGAGCTCTTTAGAAATAATTGCAGGTCTTACATAAGGAATTTCTATAGACATTTGGAGTAAAAGTTCTTTGTGCCAATCTGGTGTTTCTATAATTTTCCCATCTATCTCTTTAGCGATTAAACTAAAAATTCTCTCTAAACCACTATAAAAGTTATGAAGGTTTAGTGCTACACTATCTATATATAGCGAATCCTCTTCTTCAATTAATTCCCAGGCTTTTTGTGCTCTTTTAATTGTTTCTTCTATCTCTATAATTTCATTTTTTATCCTACTTGAAATTAATAAATACATTTTTTTCATAGTAATATACCTTCTCTCTCAAGACTAAGTCTAATTTCTTCTTCACAGCTATCCAAATCAATAATATCTATTTTAAAATCTGTGTTTAAAGATAAAACTTCAGATATTGCTTTAAAATAATCTTTATCAGATATTCCTGATACAGCTAAATCTATATCAGACCATTTTGTAAATAATTCTTTATCTTTAAGAGATCCCACTAATAATACCTTCTTAGCTTTATATTTTTTATAAAGAATTTCAGAGATTTCTTTTGCTAAATTTAATGCCTTTTCATATCTTATGTCTAAAAGCTTTTTTTCTTCTTCCTCAAGTCTTTTTCGGACTTCTATATATTTTCTTTTTTCTTCAAGGGATAAATCTCTAAAGGTTTTACTCATTGCCTAATACTCCTTTATAAATTTGTAATATAATTATAGCATTTTTATAATTTAAGGAGGGATCAAAGGTATGAAGACCTATAGAAAAGAATTGTGGTTTAATCTTCCAACAAGAAGGGGGTTTGTGAATATCACAGATACCTTGCAAAAATGTGTAGATGAGAGTGGAATTAAAGAGGGGCTTCTTCTTTGTAATGCTATGCATATTACTGCAAGTGTTTTTATCAATGATGATGAGCCAGGTCTTTTAAAAGATTTTGAAATATGGTTAGAAAAGCTTGCTCCTGAAAAACCATATAATCAATATTACCATAATGTGGGTGAAAATAATGCTGATGCACATTTAAAGCGTACCATAATGGGAAGAGAAGTGGTAATAGCAATTACTGATGGTAAGCTTGATTTAGGTCCATGGGAGCAGGTTTTTTATGGTGAGTTTGATGGAATGAGGAGAAAAAGAGTACTTGTAAAAATAATTGGTGAATAGCTATTTATACTATGAATTTAACTCAAATTAGTAAAATCTTGCAATTTATTATTTTCATGTATCATTATATAATCCTAAATTAAAATTATTTTGTGAAGGAGGCTTTAAATATTTTATGGCAGATGAATATATTTTTAAGAACCCTTTATTCCCTATTGATGAAAGAGTAAAAAATCTTCTCTCTCTTCTTACCCTTGAAGAAAAGATTAAGTTGCTTCCTACCAGACAAGCACCAATACCCAGATTAGATATAAGAGAGTTTCATATAGGTGGGGAATCCGCTCATGGTGTAGCTTGGTTGGGAAAAGCCACTGTGTTTCCTCAACCTATTGGTCTTGTATCTTCCTTTGATAGAGATCTTATGAAAAAAATAGGAGAAGTGGTCTCATTAGAGGCTCGAGCTTACTACTATATGAGGGGAAAGATTGGGGGACTTATGCTTTGGGCTCCTACTGTAGATATGGAAAGAGATCCAAGATGGGGTAGGATGGAAGAAGGTTATGGTGAAGATCCTTATCTTGCTGGAGAAATGGCAAGTGCATATATACAAGGTATGCAAGGAGATGATGAAGTATATCTTAAAACCGCAATGACTCCTAAGCACTTCTTTGCTAATAATAATGAGAAGGATAGAGATAAATTTTCCGCCAATATTGATCCCAGAAATATGTATGAATATTACTTAGATGTTTTTAGGAGGGTTATAGAAAAGGGAAAAGCTATGGGAATAATGACTGCTTACAATGCTGTAAATGGTGTACCTTGTATAGTAAATCCAATAGTAAAGAAGGTTTTAAAAGAGAAATTTGGATTAAGTGGATATGTAGTAACTGATGCTGCAGATTTTAGTCAAACAGTTACCTCACATAAAACTTTTGATAATCATTACGAGACAATGGCTTATGCTCTGAAAGCTGGAATTGATGCCTTTACTGATGATCCTGATCTTGTTATAGAATCAGCATGGAAAGCTCTTGAAAGGGGATTAATAACTGAAGAGGATATTGATAGGGCTGTTTTTAATACCCTTCGTGTAAGATTTAGACTTGGTGAATTTGATGAAGAAATAAGTAAAAAATTTTATGTTTCTCCTAACAAAATATGTGATAAGGAGCATTCTCAGCTTGCATATCAATCTGCTCTTAAATCTATTGTACTTTTAAAGAATCAGAATAAATTCCTTCCTATAAATAAAGAAAAAATAAATAATATTGCGGTCATAGGTCCTTTAGCCAATAAAAACTATAATGATTGGTATAGTGGTACTTATCCATATAAAGTTTCTATTCTCCAAGGAATAGTAAACAGATTATATAATAAGGAAATAAAATATTATGATTCCTATGATATTATTGCAATAAAATCGGTAAAAAATAATAAATATTTGAGAGTTATAGAATCAGAGATCAGTCCTTTATGGGCTATAAGTGAAGAAATTGGCCCAAGGGAAAAATTTAGATTTATAGATTGGGGATGGGGCAATAAAAGCCTGCAATCTTTAGCAAATAACAAATACTTAACTTGTGATGACTCTAATTTTTCTATCCTGTCTGCATCAGAAGAAGTATTTGGGTGGTTTGTAAAGGAACTTTTCCAAATAGATTCCTTAGGAGATGGTACCTTCTATATTAAGACTTGGCATGGAAAATATCTTTATATAGATGAAGAGAATGGAAATTTGATTAAATTCAAAGATAGTTTTAAAAACCTTCCAGAGGAAAAATTTATAATTGAGAAATTAGAAGATGGTATAGAAAAATCTTGCAATATAGCAAAAGAATCCGATTTAGTAGTATTATGTGTAGGAAATAATCCTTTAGTAAATGGAAGAGAAGGAGAAGATAGAGTAGACATTGTTTTACCAGATCACCAAGAGAAACTTGTTAGAGAGATTTATAAAGTAAATCCTAACACAGTGCTTTTAATAATTAGTAGTTATCCTTACGCTATTAACTGGGCAAAGGAGCATATACCAGCCATTTTATGGTCTTCCCATGGGGGACAAGAAATGGGAAATGCTATAGCAGATGTATTAATTGGAAATTATTCTCCGGCAGGAAGATTATGTATTACATGGTATAAATCTGTAAATGATATACCTCCCATGATAGATTATGATGTAATAAGGGAAAAGAGAACCTATATGTATTTTGATAAAGAACCCCTCTTTCCTTTTGGACATGGACTTTCTTATACTGAATTTGAATATAGTAATTTATTTTTAAATTCTAAAAATTATGGAATAAAAGATGAAATAAGGCTTAGTTTTGAGATTAGAAATGTCGGAGATATGGATTCTGATGAGGTACCACAAGTTTATGTTAGAGCTATTAATTCAAAGATAAAAAGGCCAAAGCTTCAGTTAAAAGGTTTTCAAAGGATATTTATTCCAAAGGGAGAAAAGGTTAAGGTTGAATTTACAGTACCTGTTTCGGAGCTTTTTATATGGGATGTGAGAAAAGAGAAGTATTTAGTTGAGAAAGGAGAATACGAGATTTTAGTTGGTGCTTCATCAGAGGATATAAGATTAAGAGGAAGAATTTATGTGGGGGGAGAGGAAATTGAAGATAGAGATCCTTTTGAGAGAATAAAAGCTTTTAATTTTGATGATGGATACAATTTAGTTTTCAATACAAAAAGAAATTGGGAAGAAACTTATGTAATCTTTCCTAAAGAAGATTCATGGATACTATTTCAGGATTTAAATTTTTATAGACCCTCTCAAAGGATAAGGATGGAAATATCTACTACCAAAAATTCCAAAATGTTTTTATATTTTAGCAAAATTGATAAAGAATTTTCTTTTGATGTAATAGATACTTTTAATGAATGGGAAGAAATTGTTTTTGTTTTAGATGAGAATATTTTAGGTAAACAAGATATGTATATAAGAGGAGAAAAGGAAGTAAAAATAAATTGGTTGAAATTTGAGTGAGGAGGATGATTTTATGAGATTTACTGATGGGCATTGGCGTATTAGAGAAGGTATAAGAATACATTATCCTTTCATGGTTTGGGATTACGAAGTTAAGGAAAAAGAAGTTATAGTATATGCACCTTATACCTTTGTTAGAAATAGGGGAGAAACTCTATTTGGTCCTCTTTTAGAAATTCATTTTTCAGCTCCATTTCCTAATGTTATAGAGGTGATATCGTACCATTTTAAAGGGGTGGTAGAGAAAGGACCATCTTTCGAGTTAAATAAAGATAAAAATTTTAAACCTGAGATATTAGATAAAGAGGATGTGATCATATTAAAGTCTGGAAATCTTAGGGTGGAAATTAATAAAAAAGGAGTGTTTAAATATACCTTCTTCTGGAAAGATAAGAAATTGACGTCTTCTGGATTCAAGCATATGGCTTATGCTATTGATGAAAACAAGACTCCTTATATGGTAGAGCAATTAGATCTTTCTGTAGGGGAATTGGTATATGGCCTTGGAGAAAGATTTAGTCCTTTTATAAAAAATGGGCAACAGGTGGATATGTGGAATGCTGATGCAGGAACTATTTCAGATCAAACATATAAAAATATACCTTTTTATATAACAAATAGAGATTATGGAGTTTTTGTAAATCATCCAGAGAGGGTTTCTTTTGAGATAGCTACAGAGAATGTTGAAAGGGTGCAATTTAGTGTAAAGGGTGAAAAGATAAATTACTTTATAGTTGCAGGAGAAAATTTAAAGGAAGTAATTGAAAATTATACCCTTCTTACAGGAAGGCCTGCTCTTCCTCCTTCTTGGTCTTTTGGACTTTGGCTTACCACGTCTTTCACAACCAATTACGATGAAAAAACGGTAACAAGTTTTATTGATGGAATGAAGGAGAGAAATATACCTTTACATGTTTTCCATTTTGATTGTTTTTGGATGAAAGAATATCATTGGGTTGATTTTGAATGGGATCAAAGAGTGTTTCCTAATCCCGAAGATATGTTGAAAAGGTTAAAAGATAGAGGCTTGAAAATATGTGTATGGATTAATCCCTATATAGCTCAAAGATCAAAACTCTTTGAGGAAGGAAAAGAGAAGGGTTATCTCTTAAAGAAGCCTCACGGTGATGTATGGCAAACTGATGAATGGCAACCGGGCATGGGAATTGTGGACTTTACAAATCCATCTGCAAGAAAATGGTATGCTAATAAGTTAAAAGAGCTTATTAGAATGGGTGTTGATGTTTTTAAGACAGATTTTGGAGAAAGGATACCTACAGATGTGGTTTATTATGATGGATCAGATCCTGAAAAGATGCATAATTTTTATACCTATCTATATAACAAAACTGTTTTTGAAGCATTAAAGGAGGAGCTTGGAGAGGAAAATGCTATAGTGTTTGCCAGATCAGCTACTGCGGGAAGTCAGAAATTTCCAGTACATTGGGGTGGAGATTGTTTATCTACTTATGAGTCCATGGCAGAGACATTAAGAGGAGGACTTTCCTTAGGTCTTTGTGGATTTGCCTTTTGGAGTCATGATATTGCAGGATTTGATAGTTCTGCTACTCCTGATCTTTATAAGAGATGGGTAGCATTTGGACTTCTTTCTTCCCATTCAAGACTTCATGGAAATCATGATTATAAGGTTCCATGGTTATATGACGAAGAAGCTGTAGATGTATTGAGATTTTTTGTAAATTTAAAATGCCAATTAATGCCTTATCTTTTTGCAAAAGCGGTAGAAGCAGTAAATAAAGGAATTCCAATGATGAGAGCTATGCTTCTTGAATTTGAAGAAGATCCTACTTGTCATTTCTTAGATAGACAATATATGCTTGGAGATTCTTTACTTGTAGCTCCCATATTTTCAGAAACGGGAGAAGTGGAATATTATCTTCCTAATGTAGGTATATGGACAAATCTTATAACAGGAGAGAGAAAAGAAGGGGGTAAGTGGTACAAAGAAAAGTATGATTATTTCTCTTTACCTCTTATGGCAAGACCTGGAAGCATAATTGCTATTGGGAATAATAAGGAAAGAACTGATTATGACTATGCAGATGGTGTGACTTTGTATGTTTTTGAACCTCAAGATGGGAAAGTATCAGTCTGTGAAATATATAATCAGCAAAGAGAAGTAGAATTAAAGGTGAATTTGTTAAAAGATAAAGATGAGATAGTAATAAATGTAGAAAAGGATTCTGGAAAGATGTTTTCTGTACTTTTATTTAATACATATGAGATAGAAAAGGTAGAAGGCGGTAGTTTAGAAAAGACAGATAAAGGTATATTAATTAAGCCAAATAAAGGTATAAAAGAAATAAAGATTAGGTTTTAGAGAAAAGCCCCCTAAATAGAATAGGGGGCTTTATTTTTTTATTGTTTCAAATAATCCTTTAAATAATCTATTGATGATTTTGCAGATTCCACATATTCACTATTAGGATAATTTTTAATTAATTTTTCATACTCTTCTATAGCCTTTTTGTAATCTTCAAGGAATTCATAGCTTAATGCAATTTCATATTGGGCATCGTCTGCGTATTCACTGTCAGGAAAGTCTTTTATAAACTTTCTATATGCTTCAATAGCTTCTTTATATTTAGCATCATAATATAATTCTCTTGCCTTTTCATACGCCTCTTCATCTGGTGTTTTTTCCTTTACAGTCTCCACAGGAGAAGTAACAGCAGGGGTCTCAGGAGTGGATCCTTGCTCAGGAGCCTTTTTCCCTGTGGTTGAGATAATCACTCCTATAATTATTACCATGATAATCACCACAATTACGTAAGGAAACCATTTTGGAAGATTCTTGTTCATATCTTCTCTACCTCCCTTTTTATGGATTAGATTCTTCCCATAATATGTTAGACATAAAAATTTTGTAATTATTCCTAATTTTAAAAAATAAAATTTAGTATTATAGAAATGAAATATAAAGAAAGAAGGATAAGCCCTGTTTTCTTTCCTATAATGTTATCCCTTTTAAGAGATATACTCAATGCAAGTAAGGTGATTAGTATTACTGGCATTATATAAGTGATAAATTTTTGATCAACTTTTATGGGATTTATTATAGATGCTATTCCTATCACCACTAATACATTTAGTATACTTGCACCTATTATATTTCCAACTCCTATATCTGGCACTTTTTTTATTGTTGAAATAACAGAATTAGCAAGTTCTGGAAGAGAAGTACCTAATGCTACTAATGTAAGGCCTATTATAAGTTCTGAAATATTGAGAAAGCGAGCAATATTTATACTACTCTCTACTAAAAATCTTGAACTAACAATAACTACTCCTATACTAAGTATCATAAGTATAAAAATTTTTATTGCTGAGTTTTGGTCTTGGTAATTTTCAGACTTGTTGTCTCCTTTAACCCTATAAATTATATAGATAAATATAGCATACAGGATTAATAAAATAAAGCCTTCAAATCTTGATATTTTCATATCAAACATTAATAAAAATAAGAGGAAATTAATAAATAATAAAAAAAATGAATTTTTCCACGCTAAATCATCCACTTTCATGGGAGATATGAGAGAACATATACCAAGAATTAAGGCGGTATTAACAATAACACTTCCTAAGGCATTACCAAGAGCTAAATTACTATTTCCCTTTAATGAGGAGATTATGGATACTATGATTTCAGGAAGTGTTGTGGCAATACTTGCTAGTATAAGGCTAATAACGAAATCTTTTACTCTTAGTTTTATCCCTATTATTTTTAAATATTCAGTAAATTTATCGGATCCTTTTATTAGAAAGAATAAGCTTATTATGAATATTATTACATCTTTTAACATTAAAATTTTCTCCTTTTTTCAGAAAGTATTATCTATAATAGATATTATCATAATAGAAGAAAGTTTGAAAATAGAAGAAAGTTTGAAAAAATTGTAGATTCTGAATTGAAATATTAATAAATGGTTTCGTAGCATCTCTTTTATTATGTAAAATTTTATTTAAAGGGTATAGTATCCATTTTACACTCCCTTAAGTCCCTTAATCTCTTTGAGTTTAATCTCCCATCTTAAAAAATCAAGTATAATAGCCTCTCAAAGTTGATCTGTTGTGTATATAAATTGTCTTATCTCCTTCGGATAATTCAAAAAGTTAATATTGCTTTCCAAGCATGAGGTTTTCCAAAAGGTGTTTAAGTAGCTTTTTGACCTCCTTGTGAAATAAATTTAAAATACCTCTCAAAGATTTGTACAACTAATGAGACAATACCAATGGTTAAGTATGTTTTTTAGTACATTATGCTTTATAATGTTGTAAAATAAATTTTGTCGGAGGCAGTTATGAAATATAACTTTGATAAAGTTATAAATAGACGAAATACAGCCTCATTAAAGTGGGATGCTGTTCATGATATATTTGGGGATAAAGATGTTCTTCCCATGTGGATTGCAGATATGGATTTTGAAGTTGCGAGGCCTATATACGAAGCAATTTTGAAAAGGGCTGAACATGCAATTTATGGATATACTACTATTCCTGAATCTCTTATAGATGCAGTGATTGAAAGAATTAAGTCAAAGTTTAACTGGGATGTTAAACCTGAGTGGCTTATTTTTACGCCTGGTACGGTTTCTGCTTTATATATAGCAATAAAAGCAATTACCTCTATTGGGGATAGTGTACTCGTACAAGAACCAGTATATTATCCATTTTTCAGTGCAATAAGGGATAATGGGGCTCATATTGTAAGTAATGATTTAAAACTTGTAAACTATCATTATGAAATTGATTTTGATTATCTTGAGGATAAATTTTTAGGCAAGGATGGGATATTTACAGGCTCAAATCGTATTAAGGCAATGATTTTATGTAATCCACACAATCCTGTGGGACGAGTTTACACAAAAGAGGAGTTAACAAAGATTGGCGAGATTTTAATTAAAAATGAAGTTGTTGTCATTTCTGATGAAATTCATTGTGAAATTGTTTATACAGGTCATAGACATATTCCTTTTGCATCCATATCAGAAGAGTTTGCAGATAACTCTATTACCCTTATTTCAGGAAGTAAGACTTTTAATATTGCAGGATTAGAAACCTCTATCATAATTATTCCAAACAAAAAACTCCGTAGGAGATTTATTGAAGCAAAAGGTAAACTTTTATCAAATCCAAATCCTTTTGGACTTGTAGCAACAGAAGCTGCATTTCGTTATGGTGATGATTGGCTTTCACAGCTTCTTGAATATCTTGAAGGAAATCTCAAGTTTCTTATGGATTACGTGGAGAAGAGAATTCCAAAGGTCAAAGTTATAAAACCTGAAGGTACATACCTTGCATGGCTTGATTTTAGAGAACTTGGTATGGATAAGTATACTTTAAGCGAATTCCTCCGAAAAAATGCGAAGGTTGGTCTTGATGATGGCTATATCTTTGGTAAATCAGGGGAAGGGTTTGCCCGTCTTAACTTTGCTTGTCCCCGTAGTATTCTTGAAGAAGGCCTTAGAAGAATTGAAAAAGCAGTGAAAGAGATTATTTAAATAAATTATTAAGGAGGTCAACCTATGAGGTATAAAATGCCAGAAGGACCTTTTGAGCCTACTTGGGAATCCTTGAAAAATTATAGGATTCCGGATTGGTATAAGGATGCTAAATTTGGGATATTTATACATTTTGGTGTCTATGCAGTGCCTGCCTTTGGTAATGAATGGTATCCAAGAAACATGTACATAAAGGGTACAAAAGAATATGAACATCACTTGAAAACTTATGGAGACCATAAAAAGTTTGGATATAAAGATTTTATTCCTCTTTTTAAGGCAGAGAAGTTTGACCCATATGAATGGGCAGATCTTTTTAAAAAGGCAGGTGCTAAGTATGTAGTACCTGTTGCAGAACATCACGATGGTTTTGCTATGTATGATTGTAGCTATACCCGATGGTGTGCCAGTAAAATGGGACCTCAAAGAGATATTATTGGAGAACTTGCTAAAGCAGTGAGAGAAAATTATCTTACCTTTGGAGTTTCCTATCATAGGGCAGAACATTGGTGGTTTTTACATGAGGGAATGAAATTTGACTCTGATGTAAGAGATAGGAATTATTTTGACCTATATGGACCTGCCCAGCCTGAAAGTATGCAACCTACAGAAGAATTTTTAGAGGATTGGCTTTTAAGGCTTTTTGAGATTGTAGACAGATATCAGCCTCAGCTTATTTATTTTGATTGGTGGATAGAGCAACCTGCCTTCGAACCTTATTTAAAGAAATTTTTTGCCTATTATTACAATAGAGCCTATCAATGGGGAAGAGGAGTAGTAATAAATTATAAAAATTATGCGGTACCGAGAGAATGTGCAGTATGGGATATAGAAAGAGGAAAGCTTGGAGATATTGATCCCATATATTGGCAGACAGATACCTCCATCTCTCGTCTTTCTTGGGGATATATAGAAAATGATATCTATAAATCAGCTAAAGAACTTATTTGGGAACTCATAGATATTGTAAGTAAAAATGGGAATTTTCTTTTAAATGTAGGTCCTAAAGCTGATGGAACTATACCTGATATTGCTCGTGAGATTCTTTTAAAGATAGGTAATTGGCTTCTTAAAAATGGTCCTGCTATTTATGGTACAAGACCATGGAAAATTTATGGTGAAGGTCCTACAAAAGAAGCTCATGGGCCTTTTAGTGAAAAGGAAATAAGTTATACAGGAGAAGATTTTAGATTTACTACAAAGGGAGATGATCTTTATGCTATTTTAATGGAAAAGCCTACAAAAGGAGAAGCCTTAATAAAGTCTCTTAGTACAAATCTAACTTTATATAATAAAGAAGTTAAGAAGGTAGAGATTTTGGGAATAGGAGAAATTGGATTTGAAAGAGATGAGAAGGGTCTTAGAATACATATTCCAGATTATGATAAATTAGATTATCCTTTAGTATTTAAAATTATGGGGTAAATAAAATAAGAAATTTATTCTTAATTCTCCTGTTTTCTATTATATTGATTATTATTATCTTTCAAATAAAAGATTATTATTATTATGGATTTAAATTAAAAAATGAACTTAAAGCTTTGGAAAGGAGTGTATCATATAAAGAGAAAGAACTATTAAGTTTTATTAGAAGAGATTTTATTGATAACAGGGGATTTATCATATCAAAAATAGAAAATGGAAAGCCTTTGGAATATTCCCTTCTGGAATCCTATGGGGAATTAATGGAATATGCTTTATTAAGGGGAGACAAAAATCTTTTTGATATTCTTCTTTCAATAGTAGATAAATATTTTTATAGTAAAGAAGGATATCTATATTGGAGGATAAATAGGTTAAACTTGAGACCTGATAATAGTACTGCTTTAATAGACTCTATAAGGATCTTGTATGCTCTTTTATGTGCTTATGATACTTTTAAGGATAAAAAGTATATGGAAATGGGAGAAAAAGTAGCAGATGGAATATTGAAATTTAATTCATCAGGAGAATTTTTTGTAGATTATTATGATGGAAATATGAAAGAAAAAGCTAATAAAATTTCTCTATTCTATTTAGATCTTAGGAAATTGAAAAAGATAGCTGAAATATTGCCCTCCTTTAATAAATACTACATTACATCAAAAAAGATTCTTGAAAACTCCGTATCCATAAATAGTCCCTTTTTCCCTAAGGAATTTGACTTCTTTACTTTCTCCTATAAGACCTATTATCCTCTAAATATGTTGGAACAGGTAATTACTGCTATAAATTTTGATGATACGAATAAAATAAAAGGCTTTTTAGAGTTTGTAAAAAATGAAATAAATAACTATAACAAATTAAATACATTCTATATGGATCATAAAGTGCTAAAAGATGAAGAGAATGTAGCAATATATGCTATTTTAGCAAGGTTATTTATTTTTTGTAATGATAGAATAGGGGCTAAGAGGATATTAAATTTTGTTGAAAAATTTAGCGGTAGATCTTCTTCGGGTTACGGAGATTTTTTAGGGAAGGTCTATTATGCTTTTGATCAATTAGAAGTATTATTGACATTAAGTTATATGGAGGAGTAGATGGAAAGGAATTTTATGAAAGATAATCTTATTTTTAGCCTTTTGTTAATTTTTTGGCTTTTAATTCTAATAGTAATATTTAGTACTAGCTATAATGTAAATTTTATTAATTACTTATTGTTTTCTGCTCTTATTTTGAATATGTTGATAGCCTATAATCTTAGGATAGTAGCTGGCTTAATTACTTCTTTATTTTTAGTTTTTGGGTACGGATCCTATCTCTTATATTCCATTATAGTATTGAATACTATTTCTGAGTTTAAATTGGAATATGCTTTTTGGTTAGTTTCGTTTCCTGTAGGAGCTTTTCTTTCGGGAAGTTTGGAGAGGGAATTTAGGGTTTTGAAGGAAAGGCTTAGAGAATTTGAGGAAAGGGAAAAATTGGTTTTATTAGATGATGTTACTGGATTTTATAATCCTTTTGGGTTTTTTCAGAGATTAGAAGAAGAGATTAAGAGGGCACAAAGGTATAAGGAGACTTTTTCTATACTTTACATTAATATTGTGGATTGGAAGGAATTGAAGAATATATATGGAGAGGATGGATATAAGAGTATCTTAAGGGTAATTGCAAATGAAATCTTAAAGAATACAAGGACTACAGACATAAAAGGAAGAATAGAAGATGGAGTTTTGGGCATCATATTGCCAGATGCTGATATCAATTCCGTAAAAATAGTAAAGGAGAAACTTCATAGAGCTTTGGATAAGATCATTGTTGAAATAGGAGGAAAAAGAAGGGTTATATCATTAAAAATTAAAATTGGTGAGGCAGAATTCCAGGAAGGTGAAGATACACTGATTATTTGGGAAAGAGCAAAAGATAGTAGTAAATATGATGTATAAGTTTAAGATAATTCTTATCTTTCTTATCTTAATTATTTTAACCCTCTCCTTTGCAGAGGAGACTAAGAGAGTATTAGTAATCTATGACAGTTTTTCAAGAATAGGAGAAGACTATCCAATTGGGAATCAGTTAGAAGAATATTTGTCCCACTATGGAGTATATGTAGGATCTGTAAATAGTGAAGAGCTTTTACCTGATGTAACCCAATATGATCTTGTTATATATTTGGGGTTTCAAGAGAAGCTCTTAAAAAGGGATTTTTTAAAAGAGATTTCAAAGAGTAAAAAGATTGTTTGGATTGAGGAAAATATAGATCAGTTTGCAAAATATATAGGATGTAGTGAATTCAAGGATGTAGGAAAAAGATACGGCTTTATAGAGTTAAGTTATAAGGGTTATAAACTTTCTTTTGATCCTCAAACTTTTATTCATATAGTTCTTCCTAAAAAAGCCAATGTATTGTCTTATGTATCTGATGATTTAAATAATTTTCCTTATGTATTTCGAGTGGACAATCTTTATTATTTTGGGAGATTAGATTTTAGAGATAGTACTGGAATAGTTTTTTTAGATCTTTTACATGATATTTTAGGAATTAAGCATCCTTCTTTTAAAAAAGCTCTTATAATTATTGATGAAATAAATCCTTTTACTGATGCATCTCTCCTTCAAGGAAAACTTCAAACGGTCTGTTGTCATCAGATTCCTTATTCTATAGTGGTGTATCCCACAGTAAAAAAGGATGGAAAATTATATTATCTTAGTGATAATGAAAAGCTTAGTAAGGTATTATTGGAAATAGAAAATAGTAATATTGGTATAATACAGGGAAGTTATTATGAGAAAAACTACGATTCAAAGATAAATAGTGATTTAAATCTTTTGGCAAGTTATGGAATACATCCCATTGCTTTTAAATTTTACGGTGTACCTTATAAAGAGAGATATATTGATGCTGCAAAATTCTTTAGGATCCTTCTCGGTGATGATCTGATCTTTACAAAAAGATTGTATACACTTATCTATCCAATAAATGCAGGCTTTTATAATCCAAAGGATCCAAAGAATGTGAATTTAATTTTAAGAAAAGCAAAAGATTTTTTGGCTTTGAGGGATGCCATATTAGGAATTTCTATACCTATATATTTAGATAGGGAAGACATAGAAAGGCTTATACTGGGTTTGAAAGATTTGGGTTATGATTTTCTTGATCTTTTAAAAGAGCCATATCATGTGGAGAATAATAATTTAATAATAATGAATAAAAATGGGAAAAAAGTTGTTGTAAGCAATGTATTGCCGTATTCAAAAAGTAGATTAGAAAGGTTTTTTGAAAAATTTGTTGAATATTTAAGAATTATATTGATATTCGTAGTAACAAGTTTTATTGTTATTATTCTTTATCTTGTGTTTTCCAGAATCAGATTATATGAGAGGGGAAAAAGGCAGTGAAAGTTCTGACTTTCTGGGATTATGCTTTTGTAATATCCATGGTAATGACTTGGTCTGTTCTTTTATATCATATCTTGCTAACCTATTTTGGATATCGCTATTTTCTTATAAGTTTAGACTTTGAAGAAGATGAAGAGATAAAAGAGTATCCTTTTATCTCTGTTTTGGTGCCTGCTCATAATGAGGAAAAGGTTATAGGCAATACAGTAGATGCTATAGCGAGGGCTTATTATCCTCGTGATAAATTTGAAATCATAGTGATTAATGATAATTCTACTGATGGGACAGGAGAAGTATTAAAAGAGAAACAAAAGTTATATCCAAATCTTAAAGTACTTGAGATTAAGCCCCCCTTAGGAGCTAAGGGTAAATCAAATGCTCTAAATCAAGGATTAAAGATAGCGAAGGGAGATTATATATTGGTTTATGATGCTGATAATACTCCAGAAAGAAAAGCAATTTATAATTTAGTGAGATTTATAATTAAGGATGATAATCTTGGAGCAGTGGTAGGAAAGTTTAGAACGAGAAATAAAGATAAAAATCTTCTTACAAGGTTTATAAATATAGAAACACTTAGTTTCCAGTGGCTTATTCAAGCTTCAAGAAACTATTTTTTAGGTCTTACTACTATTCCTGGTACCAATTTTATAATTAGGAAAGACCTTTTGGAAAAAATTGGAGGATGGAATATTCATTCCCTTACTGAGGACACAGAGCTTACTATAAGGATATATAAGGAGGGATATAGAATAAAATGGATACCACAAGCAGTAACTTGGGAGCAAGAGCCAGAAAGATTAAAGATTTGGATAAAACAAAGAACAAGATGGGCAAGAGGTAATATTTCTGTTATTGCTCAGTATTTGAAGAATATATTTAGTTTAAGAAGCAAAATTGCTTTTGATATTATTTATTTCTCTTACATCTATCTTGTGGCTTTTTCTGCCATTTTAATATCAGATATTATTTTTGGGTTGGGGCTTTTAAAAGTTATAAAACTTCATTTGGGAGGGCCTCTATTTACTATATGGATATTAGCATATTTACTTTTTATAACTGAGACTTTTATATCTTTGAGCTTGGAAAGGGGAGAAGGTAATTTAAAAAATCTTCTACTTATATGTCTTATGTATTTTACATACTGTCAATTATGGCTTTTTGTTGTTATCAGGGCAATCTATTTTACTCTTAAAGATAGAATAACAGGTAAAACTGTGAAATGGTATAAAACAGAAAGGAGTTCAGAATAATGAGGAGATGTTTGTTTCTTTTTCTCATAATATTAATGATGGTTCCTGTTTTTGGCTATGATAATATAAAAGTGTACAATTTACCTATAACCTCTCAAGATGTTCTTCTTAATTTACCTTTAAATAGGTACTCTTTTTGGTTTTATATTCCGGAAGGTGTAAATATATTGGACAAGTGTTATTTAAATCTAAATTACTTTTATTCAGAGACCATAAAGTCTAATGAGTCTTTTTTTACCATTTTAATAAATGGATATCCTATATCCAGTAGTTCTATTGTAAAAAAAGAAGGAAACTATGTGAAACTTACTGTTAAGATTCCTGTAAGGAGATTAAAGCACGGCTTCAATGAATTAACAATTTCTACAAGACAAAGAAATATTGAGGGACCTTGTAAGGATTTGGATAATGATGCTAATTGGTTCATCATTAACAATACTTCTATTTTACATCTTGAAACATCAGATAAGCCTTATAAAATTTCTTATTTCCCTTATCCCTTTATGGATTTATTATCTCTAAAAGTGATTAATTCCAATATCTATTTAAATGAGGTATCAAATCAAAATTTAGATATTCTCTTTAAGCTTGTAAATAATCTTTCGATAAAGGAGAGATATAAAAGGCTTTCTTTTAGGGTGTTTTTGGATGATCCTTATGTTAAAAAAGGAGAAAATCAAATATTAATTGGAAGTTTAGAAAGATGGAGAATTTTTAATGATAAAAGTTTTACTAACATAGATGAGGATTCAGGTTTATTATATTTAGCTAAATACAATGATAATTTGCAAATATATATTTCTGGTAAAGGAAAGGGTATTGAAAAGTCTATAAAATATCTATTGAATCCTGAGCAGGTAAAATTAACAGAGACAAATCCTGTTATCATAACCTCGGAGCCTTCTTTATCTGAAAGAGAAATTGAAAGTAAGAAGGTTTTGACTTTAAAGGATCTTAGTTATAGTAATGTGGTAATTTCAGGAGCCCATCATCAAAGTTTTTCTTTCTCCTTAAAATTACCTATAGGTTATCAATCAATACAGACAGGTTCTTATATAGAGCTAAAATTTTCCCATTCTCCTGTATTAGATCCCGAGAAATCAGGTATAACTCTGTATATTAACGGGATTCCTGTAAAAGCAGAAAGGTTATATGGTGGGAATATAGAAAGTGGAAGATTAAAAGCATATTTTCCTAAGGATCTTTTGAAAGAAAAGGAATGGAATATTGAAATAAAAGTTTATCATGCATTGAAAGATGGGGATTGTGATAAAAGGTATGATGAGATTGCATGGACAAAGATAGATGGTGATTCTGTTATTTACTTAAATAAAGGTTATGCGGAAGAATATCCTAATTTGAGGAACATATGGAGTGGAAATTACCAGGATATCTATATATGGTTTCCTCAAAATCCAACTCCTTACGAAATATCTTTAATGGCTACATTGATAGGAAAGATTTCGCAAAACACAGGTAATATTTATAACTTTAAAGTAATTTTAGGGAATGAATTGAAAGAGGAAATGAAGGATAAGGATATCTTCTTTATAGGTAGTTTCTATGATGATAGATTAAGGAAAATTGAGAAAAATCTATGGGTAAAACCAGAAGGTAATAAATTTATATTTAAAAAAGATTTAGGTATATTCTTCGATGGTTTTACAACAGATATAGTTATGCAATCTGATTATTCTCCTCTTGGAGGAAATGGGAAACTATATGTTATCTTATACAATGACGAAAGTTCTCTTATTAAGTTTAATAATTTTTTAGATGATATAAGGAATATAGGAAAGATTTATGGACAAGTTTTCATAATGACAAAACTTGGAAATACATCATCTTTTAATCTTGTGGAAAGAAAAGAAAGATTTATATCTATTTTTGAATTCCGACCTTCGATTCTATATCTTGCAGTATTTATAATAGTTTTAGCAGTAAATATTATTATATTAATCTTTTTGAGAAAAAGGGAGGTCATGAAATAAAAGAATGTGAAAAATTTATTACAAAATATCATTATAGATACTATAAGAAGTTTGAATCCAAAAGATGCAATTAAAAAATATGTTTCCTATGATCCAGAATATAAATTGTTAAAGGTAAAGGAGAGAAAGTTTGAAATAAAAAGCAAAGTATATCTTCTTGCTGTTGGTAAAGCATCTTTTACAATGACCGAGGGGATTATAGAAATCTTAGGAGATCTGATAAATAAAGGATATGTAGTAGTACCTTATGGATATGAGGGATCTTTTGAGGGAAATATTGAGGTTATACATTCCTCTCATCCTATACCCGATGAGAATGGGGTTAAAGCTGCCGAGAAAATTTATGATTTTGTAAAAAGTATGGAGGAAGGGGATATATTAGTATTCTTATTATCGGGTGGAGGATCAGCTCTTCTTCCATTACCAAGAGATGGGATATTGCTTGAGGATAAGATAGAGACCACTAAACTTTTGTTATCATGTTCTGCCAGAATACAAGAGATAAATGCTGTCAGAAAGCATTTAAGCAAGATAAAAGGTGGACAACTTGCTGATATATGTAAAGGAACAATTGTTACTTTAATAATATCTGATGTTCTTGGAAATCCATTGGATAGTATTGCTTCTGGTCCTACTGTTCCTGATCCTACCACATATCAAGATGTTTACAATATTTTTATTAAATATGATTTATGGGAAAAGATACCAGATAGGGTTAAAGAGCTTATAAAGAAGGGAATGGCAGGAGATATTCCAGAGACTCCAAAATCTATCGACAGTAGGCATTATGCTTTGATTATCCTTTCTAATAGGGATTATTTAGAGAAAGTGATGCAGAGGTTAAAGGAATTAGGTTTCAATACTATTCTTGTTTCAGGTTTTTTAGAGGGTGAGGCGAGAGAAGTAGCTAAGGTAATTGCAGGTATAGTTAGAGAGATAAAATATTCAGGAAATCCTATTTCTTCACCATGTGCTCTTATTTTTGGGGGTGAAACAACAGTTACTATAAAGGGCAGTGGCTTAGGGGGTAGGAATCAAGAACTTGCTTTATCTTTTGCTATTGAAATAGATGATTTAGAGAAGGTTTATATGATGGCTTTTGCCACAGATGGAAGAGATGGTCCTTGTGATGCAGCTGGAGCATATGCCGATACTACTACTCTTAAAAGGGCACGAGAATTAGGATTAGATCCAGTATTATATCTTCTAAATAATGATTCATATCATTTTTTCGATAAGTTGGGTGATTTAATCAAAGTTGGACCTACGCATACAAATGTGAATGATATAGTTATAGTGATTATTTCTGATAATGATACTTAGTTGAAATTAGTTATAATTTATTATATAAATTTTTAAGAAGTTAAATAATTAAGGGGTGAAGATTATATCTTCTGAAAAAGAAAAATCTTTTGAAAACTCAAAGGACAGTAGTGATTGGGTAAATCTTAGCAGATATTTAATAAAGGCTCAAGAAGAAGAGAGAAAAAAGATTGCAAGAGAGTTACATGATGAAATAGGGCAAATACTTACTGCTATAAAGATTAACCTGGAATTACTAAAGAGGAAAATAGGTAAAGATTTTGAAGGGCAAATAGAAGAAAATATAAATTTAATAAATAGAGCTATAGAAGAGGTAAGAGATATTTCTTTAAACTTAAGACCTTCCCTTATTGATGATTTAGGACTAATTTCGGCTATAAAATGGCTTGTAGATAAAATTAAGGAAAAAAGTAATCTAAATATAGAACTCTCCTTGAAACTTGAACAAAAGGATATTCCTAAAGATTTTTCTATAACTATCTTCAGAATAATTCAAGAAGGTCTAACTAATGTTGTGAGACATGCTGAAGCTACAGAGGTTTTATTAAGAGTAATACAAGAAGATGATGAAATTGAGATATTTATTAAAGATAATGGAAAAGGATTTGATATAAAACAGGTTTTTAAGGATATTAGTAAAGGGAGGGCTTTAGGGCTTCTTGGTATAAAGGAAAGGGTTGAACTACTTAACGGAAGAATTGAGATTAAAAGTGAAATCCAAAAGGGTACAGAAATAAAAATTAATATTCCTTTAGAGAGAAATATATGAGTATAAAAATTATAATTGCTGATGACCATACTTTGGTAAGAGAAGGGATTAAATCTCTTTTAAAGGATGTTGAGGGCATAGAGGTAATTGCAGAGACAGGAGATGGAGAAGAAACGTTATTAAAAACATCCGATCTTAAACCAGATGTTTTAATACTTGATATTTCAATGCCAAAGGTTTCTGGAATAAGATTTTGTGAGAAGATTAAAGAAATTTCACCTGAAACCAAGATAATTATTTTATCTATGCATTTTTCTAAAGAATATGTAAGAGAAGCCTTTAGATATGGGGCTAAAGGTTATATATTAAAAGATTCCTCCTTCATTGAATTGGAATTCGCAATTAAATCAGTATATGAAGGTAATATATACATTAGTCCTAAGATAGCTCAAATGTTAGTAAAGGATTATTTAGATCTCCTTGAAAACCCATTAGAGGTTCTTACAGAACGTCAAAAGGAGATTCTTAAGTTAATAGCAGAGGGATATTCTACTAAAGAAATAGCTAATAAACTAAACTTAAGTGTAAAGACCGTTGAAACTCATAAATCTCAAATTATGGATAAGTTAGGAATATATGATATACCCGGACTTGTAAAATATGCCATTAAACATGGATTAACTGATATTTAATTTATATGTACCCATAAGAACTTTCCCTAAAAAATCTTAAGGAAAATCCTTATAGATTTATATCCATATCTATTCTATCCTTTTACAAGGGGGATGAAGTAGAAAAATGTATAAAGTAGTGCTTATTGATGATAGTAAAGATTTTATAAATTCTGCAGTAAAGATTTTGGAAGAAGAGAATTTTGAAGTTGTAGGTTTTGCTAATTCAGGCCAAGAAGGAATAAGAATTGTGAGAGAAAAAAAACCTGATCTTGTTTTTGTGGATATAGTTATGCCAGATATGGATGGTTTTGCCACTATAAAGGAAATAAAAAAAATGGAGAATCCACCTAAAACAATTATTTTAACTTTATATGATAACGAGGAATACAGAAAGGCAAGTAATGAAGTAGGAGCAGATGGCTTTATTTCAAAGTCAGAGCTGTTTTCTCATATTGACGAAATAATAGAAAAAATTGGGGGAAAAGAATATATGAAGACAATATTATTAGTGGATGATTCTAAGACTATCCGTAAAATGCTTATGACTGTATTATCAAAGATTCCCAAGGTTCAGTTTGAGGAAGCTGAAAATGGTTTATTTGCTCTTGAAAAACTTGCATTAAAAAAGATTGATTTAGTGATTCTTGATCTTAATATGCCAGATATGCATGGAATTGAGGTTTTGAAATTCATGAGAAAGCATGATTTATATAAAGATATTCCTGTAATTATATTAACTACTCGTGGAGACGAAGAAATGAAGGAAACAGCTATAAAAGAAGGAGCTAATTTGTATGTGGTAAAACCCTTTAATCCCCAGGAACTTTTGGATAATGTTAAGAGGTTTTTGTTTAAGGAGTGAAATTAGATGAAAGATGATAAGGAGTTTTTAGATTCTTTATTGCAAGATTATTTTGCTGAATGTGATGAACACCTATTATCAATAAAGAAAAATCTTATTGCTTTAGAAGATTATTTAGACAAAGAAGTAATTAATGAGGAGATAATAAATGAGCTTTTTAGAAGTTTTCATACCATAAAAGGTCTTTCTGCCATGGTAGGTATATTGCAAGCTGAAAAATTATCACATCAATTGGAAAGTTATCTTAAATTGCTGAGGACTGGAAAAAAGAGTTTTAAAGAAGAAGATCTTTTATTACTTAGAGATGGTGTAAAGCTATTGGAAGAAGTCATTTTGTGCAAAAAGGAGAATAAAGAAATTCCTGATATAGAAGAGGCACTTTCCAAGTTAAAGGTACTCACTACTCATGATGAGACTCCTAAGGAATTTAAGGAAGAGGTAGAAAAGAAAAAAGAAGAAAGGGTATATAAAATTGTTTTTATCCTTCTCAAGAACTATCTGAAAAAGGTATAAATGTAGAATTTTTAAGAAAAAATCTTCAAGAGAAGACCAAATTACTTAAAGCCATACCACAAGTGGATAAGGATAAAAAGATATATTTTGAGTTTTTGTTCTCTTGTGATGATGAATCAAATTTAGAATTTCTTAAAGAGTTGAATATTCAATATTATCCTGAAGAAGAAAAAGGAAGATTAGAGGAAAAAGTAAAATCTGTTCCAACTACCCTTTCTCCTACCACATTTATAAGAGTGGATCTTTCCAAATTAGATGAACTTATGAGGATTGTGGGAGAATTGGTAATTACAAAGTCAAGATTACAAGAAGATTTTAAAGAAATAGAATCGGTAGTATCACCAATAATGCAAAGTAGACTTTCTGAGACCATAAGACTTTTAGATAAGAATTTAAGAAATTTAAGAGAAAGTCTTATGAAAGTCAGATTAGTACCCATAGGAGAAGCTTTTGAAAGAATGCAGTTTGTTATAAGAGATCTTATTAGAGAAAGCAAGAAAAAAATAAATCTACATATATTGGGAAAAGAAACGGAACTTGACAAGTATATCGTGGAAAGATTAATAGATCCTCTTTTACATCTTGTAAGGAATGCTGTAAGTCATGGAATTGAGGAAGAGAAAGATAGATTGGAAAAGGGTAAAGATCCTTATGGGAATATATATTTAAGAGCTTATACTTCTGGAGATAATGTGATTATTGAAGTAGAAGACGACGGTAAAGGAATAGATAGAGATAAAATAGCGGATAAGGCGTTAGAGCTTGGAATGATAAGAGGTAGAGATGAATTAAATTCGGATGAAAAGGTGTTAGAAATTATATGTTCTCCAGATTTTTCCACACGAGATTCGGCAGATAGAGAAAGCGGAAGAGGAGTAGGTATGTCTGTAGTGAAAAATACCATCCAGGAATTGGGTGGTAATCTTTATTTGAGTAGTGAGAAAGATAAAGGCACAAGATTTATTTTGAAACTTCCTTTAACTCTTGCTATTTTGGATTCAGTATTGGTAGAGGTAGGAAAAGAAAGATATGCTATTCCTCAATCCTATATAAAGGAGATCATAGAGGTAAAAAATGAGGATATTGTAAGGTTCAAAGGGATAAAAATGATTCCCTATAGAGCCAAAAGTATTCCTGTATTATTTATTTCTGAGATTTTTAACCTTCCTACAGAGAAGAAAGAGAAATATCATCTTCTTATTGTAACAAAGGAAAATCAAGATATTGGAATAGGAGTTGATAAGGTAATAAGTGTGAAAGAGGCAGTAGTAAGATCTATTACGGATCCTATTATACTTAAAAATCCTGCCATTATGGGGGGGAACAGATTTTGGGGATGGAAAAGTTGTACTGATTTTAAATATAGATGGACTTCTAAAGGGAAGGAGTGAAAAAAGTGTTTTACATCATTGATGAAGAAAATTCTTATGTGGTTTTTAAAATAGGTGAAACCTTTTACGGTATAAAAAGTAAGTATATTCAGCAGATAGAGATGGTGGAGAATATTACCCTTGTGCCTAATGCAACACCTTATGTTGATGGTGTTACCCTTTCTCGGGGAAAAGTAATACCAGTAATTAATTTAAGGGCAAGAATGGGATTAGAGAGAATTCCGTATGATATAAAAACAAGAATGATTGTTATTAAAATAGAAGATAAAGAGGTAGGGCTTATTGTAGATTCTGCTCGTGAATATATCTCTATACCACCAGATAAGATTCAAGAATCTTTTGAAAATATTTTTGGTATATCGGAAAAATTTTTGGAGGGAATTGCTAATCTTGGAGATAGATTAATTTTGATATTAAATCCTAAAGAGATTCTAAAAGAAGGAGGCTTAGAAGATGAGAAGGAGAAAAAGTGAGGAGTTAGATTTGGATAAATTAGAAAAATTGACTGAAGATTTGAAGATAATAACAATTGAATCAGAAAATATAACTTCTTCAACAGAAAATATCATATCTTCTACTAATGAACTTTCTACTTCTATAGAGGAACTCAAAGAAAACCTTGAAAGTTTTTCTTCTGCAGTAGAGGAAATTTCAGCAAGTATAGAGGAATTGTCTAATTCGATCCAGAGTGTAAATCAGATGTCCCAAGAGATGGCTACATCATCTCAAGAGATTTCTGCAAGTATCACGGAAATGTCCCAATCTATAAAAGGGGTTACGGCTGATGTTGATTCTCTTGCCTCTGCAGTAACACAGACGGCATCCTCTATAGAGGAAATATCTCGTTCAATTCAGCAAGTAGCAGATAATGCAAAAGAACTTTTGCAGTCTGCAGAAATAACAACTTCTTCTATAAATGAGATGGCCTCCTCTATTGAAGAGGTAACAGCTTCAGTTGAAAATTTATCTTCATCAGTGGAACAAATAGCAACTGCTATAGAAGAGATGGCAAGATCTATAGAGAATGTGGCAAAGAGAGCTGAAGATATAACTTCAGCGGTACAAAATAGTGCCACAAGTGCTATACAGCTTGATAAGTCTATAAGATCGGTAGTGGATATTACAAAAAGAGCTGATGAAACCTCAAAGAGACTTGAGAGAGAGGCAAAAGAAGGGGGAATTACAATTGAAAAAGCTATTCAAGGTATCAATAAGATAAGAAATGTGATGGAACAAATATCATCGGTAATTAAAGAAATGGGAAAAAGGGCAGGAGAAATTAATGAAATAGTGGATACTATAGACCTTATAGCTGAAAGAACTAATCTTCTTTCCTTAAATGCTTCCATAGAGGCAGCAAGAGCTGGAGAAGCAGGCAGAGGTTTTGCTGTGGTTGCAGAGGAGATAAGAAATTTGGCAGAAAGAGCTACAAAGGCTACTTCTGATATTGGAAAGATTATAAGAAATTTGCAAGAAGTGGCCTAAGAAGCTGTGTCAGCTTCTAAGGAGGGACTAAGAGTAGTAGAGGAAAGCACAAATCTTTCAGAAGAAGGAGCTAATGCTTTAAAGAGAATTCTTTCTGGAATAGAGGAGACAACTCTTATGATTTCTCAAATAGCAAGAGCCAGTGAGGAAGAGTTGGTGGCAGGTCAAAATATGGTTAATACCGTAAATATTACCTCTAAACAATCAGAAGAGATTGCAAAGGCAACCTCAGAGCAAAATAAAACAGCCCATTCTATAGTACAAAATGTAAACAATATTAGGAGAATAACAAAACAAATAACTGAAGCTATGCAGGAACAATCAAAAGCTGCCAGGGAAATATTAAGATCAGGGCAAGCAACCTCGAGACTTGCAAGCTTAGTACAAAAGGCTACAGAGGAGCAAGCAAAAGGAGCTAACCAGATTGTACAAGCAGTGGATTCAATGAGAAAAATTTCATTAAACACTGCAAAAGCTATGCAAGAACAGTCTATTGCCAGTGATCAAATTGCGAAAGAAACTGAAAGATTAGGTAAATTAATTAATAGTATAAGTAAGGCAATATCTGAGCAAGCTATTGCATCATCTCAAATTGTGAAGGCTATAGAGATGATAAGGAAACAACTTAATAGTATAAAGAAAGGAATGGATGAACAAGTTATTGCCAATAAAAATGTGTTTGAAAATATAACCAAAATAGCAAAACAGATAAAAGAAATAGCAGAAGCTAATAAGAGAAATATTAGTAATTTAGAGGCTCTATCAAAGAGTATTTCTAAGATACAAGAAGGTATGGATAAAATGGAGGAAAGAGAAAATGGAGGATAAAGAAAATTATGGTATTCTTACTACTGATAGAAATCTTATAATTACTTACTGGAATAGTTGGTTAGAAGAAAAAACAAAAATTCCAAGAGAGGATATAGTTGGAAAATTAATCACTGAGATATATCCTGATTTGATAGATAGAGGTATCACTAAAATCTTTGAAGAAGTACTTCAAAATGGTGTGGTAAGAATTCTATCTACAAGATTTCACAAGTATCTTATACCTATTGAACTATCCTATCCTTCCAAGTATTTTGATAAAATGAGACAGAGAGTTACTATTGCCCCGCTAAAGACAGAGAAAGAGGTTGTAGGTTTGATAATAACTATTGAGGATGTTACTCAGATTTTAGAAGAAGAAATGGAGTTAAAAGAGAAACTGAAAAGCCCTGATGAAAAGGAGAGAATTTTGGCTTTAAAGAAGTTAAGTCAAATGGAAGATGAAGGAATAGTAGAAGCTATTAATGATGAAAGTTGGAAAGTAAGAAAGATTGCGGTGGAAGAGATAAAGAAAAAAAGTGGAAAATTTGCTTATGAACTTTTAAAGAGAATGAAAGAAGAATACCGAAATTTGAGTGTATTGAATAGTGTGATTCAAATTCTATCCTCCACTACTGATTTAGATATTTTATATGCCCTTTCTCAAATGTTGAAGGATAAAGATCCAGATTTAAGACTCTATACAGTTCAGATACTTTCAAATATTAATTTTGAAGAAGCAGAGGATCTTTTAATATCTGCCCTTTCAGATAGTAATCCTAATGTGGTGTTTTCAGCTATAGAAGGATTGGGGAATAAAAAATCTCAAAAAGCAGTACCTTATCTTTTGAAATTTCTTGAAAGTAAAAACTATTATTTAGGAGTAGCGATTTTAAATGCCTTAAAAGAAATAAATGATCCAACTATTATTGAGAAAATCTATCCTTATTTTGAAGATGAACTCTTTAAACCTCACGTAATAGAGATTTTAGGAGAATTGGGAGATAAAAATTCAGTAAAAATACTTGTAAATCATTTAAATCAATCGCCTGAATATATAGAAGATATTTTAGAGGCCTTAGGAAAAATATATAGAAGATATGAGAACATATACGAAGAGGGTGAATATATTGCTAAAGAGATAAAGGACAATTTAACACCCCAAGGGTTAAAAAATGTTTTAGATTTTATTTTTAAACTTAGAGAGGAAACTCTAAAAAACATCATACCTATTCTTGCCTACCTTAAGGATCCTACTGTGGAAAGATATTTAATAAAGTTTATTGGAAATCCAAACGTGAGAAATGAAATTATTGAGGTGCTTATTAAATATGGAAAAGAAATAGAGGATTTGCTTATAGAAAGCTTAAGGGATGAAGATATAGAGATAAAAACCTTAGCTATTATGGCCTTAGGAAGAATAGGAAGTAAAAAGGCAGTACCTTACATATTAGAACAATTAGAAGACGAAAATCTTACAATTGTTTGTGCAGGAGCGTTGGCCAAAATAGGAGATAGAAGGGCTTTTGATCCATTAATTAAGAAATTAGGACATCCTAATCCCTATATAAGACAGTCAATAATATCTGCCTTGAATTCTTTGGGGCATCCTGAAATGAGAGAAAGGGTAAAAGAACTCTTAGTAAGTAATAATTGTTATGAAAAGGAATCTGCTATAAAGATAATAGGATATTTTGGATATGAAGAGTATAAAGACGACTTAATAAAACTTTTGGAAGAGGATAATGAAGAAATAAGGAAAGCAGTATATGAGAATATAGTATTTTTTGATGATGAAAGAATTTTTGAGATTCTTAAAAGTGGTTTAGAAAAAGAGAAAAGAAAAATAAGGGAAGTGATAGCAAGAGCTTTAATATATATAGAAAAAGAAAAAGCATTACCATTAATAGAGATAGCATTAAAAGATTCCTCTCCTTTATTATGCAGTAAAATCCTTAGTTTTCCATAATCCTCCCTATATTATTGATTTGCTTGAAGATTTATTACACAGAGAGGAGTCAGAGTTAGTAAAGGCTATTATTATTGAATCCTTAGGAAAGATAGGAAATAAAAGAGCTATACCTTTAATCCAAAAATTTTTAGACTCTGATAACAAAGACTTAATATTAAATTCCATATCTGCTCTTGGTAACATAGATCATCCTGAGACCATACCTTTGCTTTTGCAATTTCTTAACTCCAGAGATAAAGATTTAAAAAAAGAAGCAATAAGAGCGTTAAAAAATAAGAAAAATCCTATAGTGATACAAAATATACTTTGGTGCACTATAACAGAAAATGATAAGGATATAATAAAAGAAGCTCTTTTGGCCTTTTTACAAATGGGTATCTTAGAAAGTTATAGGGCTATATTGTCTCTCAGTTTATATGCTGATAAGCGAGATATGGCTATTGATACTCTTTCTCAAATACCTTTAGAAGAAATCCCAAATTTATTGAAAGCATGTAACAATATAACAAAAATAGAAAAGAAAGCTTTGATTCTTGCTTTAGAGAGAAAAAGGAAAGGGGTTACAAAATATATTGCTCAATTTTTAAAAGACGATGATAGGGATGTAAAAATTCAAGCTATATTTTCTTTACACAATTTGGGTTCAATAGAAGAATATAAAATCCTTAAGGACTTCTTGTTAGAAGAGAAGGATTCTGAAATTATACAAATTGTAAAAAATATATTAGAAGGTAGGGAAATATGATTTTCTATCAAGAGACTTTAGATTTTCCTGGAAATTCTTTTTCTCTTCTCAGAGATTTAATCAAAGATAAAATTGGAATATATTACGATGATTCGAAGAAAGATATTTTAGCAGATAAACTTACTCCCCTTGCTTTAGAAAGGAATTTTACTAACTTTGTTGATTATTACTATTTCTTAAAATATGACCCTGAGGGAAAAGAGGAATGGGATAAAATAGCTGATGCTCTTTCTGTGCAAGAGACCTATTTCTTCAGAGAATATGAACATTTAAAAGTTTTATCTGAACATATTATTCCTGATCTTTATGAAAAAGGGGAAAGATATGTAAAGATATGGAGTAGTGCATGTGCTACAGGAGAGGAACCGTTGTCTATAGCTATTGTTTTAAATGAAAAGGGTTGGTTTGATAAGATGCGAATAGAAATATTTGCAAGCGATATAAGTAATTCTGCTTTAGAAAAGGCTAAAAAAGGAATTTATAAAGAAAGGTCTTTTAGAAATTTTCCAAATGATTTAATTGATAAATATTTTATAAAAGTAGAAAATGGGTATAAAATAATACCAGATATACATAAAAAGGTTATATGGAAAAAAGCAAATTTGGTAAGTAAGCAAGAGATAGTGGATTTATCGAAGTCAAAGATTATTTTTTGTAAAAATGTTTTTATATATTTTTCTGATGACATAATACAGAAAGTTATAAGGATATTTGAAGAGAATATGGAAAATCCTGGTTATCTCTTTATTGGATTATCAGAGTCCTTACTTAGATTTTCCCATTCCTTTGATTTACAAATTATTGGAGGTGCTTTTGTATATGTCAAAAAATAATCCAGATAGAATAATCCGAGTACTGGTTGTAGATGATTCTGCTTTTGTAAGAAAAGTATTAACTAATATTCTCTCTAAAAGTCCTTTTATTGAGGTAGTAGGGACTGCACGAGATGGAGAAGAAGCTCTTGAAAAGGTGGAAGAATTAAAACCTGATGTAGTAACCTTGGACCTTATTATGCCGAGACTTGATGGTATTGGCTTCTTAAAGGAACAAATGAAAAGAAGACCTCTTCCTGTTGTAATAGTAAGTATAGCAAGTGAGACAGGAGATTTAGCTATTGAGGCTCTTAATTTAGGTGCAGTAGATATTATACAGAAACCCACTGCATTAGCCTCTGAAAAGATCTACGAGATATCCAATGAGCTTATAGAAAAAGTGAAGAATGCAAGTATGATATCTCTTGAAAAAGTCAAAAAAGTTATCAGCTCACCCACACCTAAATTAGAGATTAAAAAAGAAATTAAAAAGACCAGAGTAGATGTTGTGGTTATTGGAATCTCTACTGGAGGCCCACAGGCTTTGAGGTATTTAATACCAAAATTTCCAAGGGATTTTCCAGTTCCAATAGCTATTGTTATTCATATGCCAATAGGATATACAGAAATTTTTGCAGAAAAATTAAATGAAATATCTGAATTAGAGGTCAAAGAAGCGGAAGATGGTGATATCTTACAGGGAGGAAAGGTGTATATTGCACCTGCAGGCAAACATATGTTCTTTGAAAAAATGGATGATAAGGTTTTGGTGAGACTGGATTTAAAACCTTTAGATACTCTTCATAGACCTTCAGCAGATGTTTTGTTTAAATCTGCAGGAGAAATATTTGGTAGTAGAACTCTTGGTATTATAATGACAGGGATGGGAAATGATGGACTCTTAGGGGTAGAAGTAATAAAATCAAAAGGGGGAATTGTATTTACCGAATCTGAGGAAACATGTATAATTTACGGCATGCCAAGAGCTGTCGAAGAGAGAGGATTAAGTGATAAAAGTATTCCTCTTTATAATATGGCGGAAGAGATAATAAATTTTGTTATGGGGGGAAGCAATAATGAAAATTCTTCTTATTGATGATTCAAGTCTTGCAAGAAGGATTTTGAAAAGAGTATTAGAAAAGGAAAATCATGAAATAATTGAGGCAGGAAGTGGTATAGAGGGGTTGGAAAAATTTTATCTTGAGAAGCCTGATGTGGTATTTTTGGATCTTACTATGGAGGGATTAAATGGGCTTGAGGTTCTTGAAAAAATTAAGGAAATAGATAACTCTGCGAAGGTTATAATAGTTTCAGCTGATATACAAAGACAAACGAAAGAGCTTGCCACGCAAAAAGGGGCTACTGCTTTTTTAAATAAGCCAGTTGTTGAGGAAGAGGTTTTAAACATTCTTAAGAAAATTTCGGGAGGATAAGATATGATCTTAAATGAGAATCAAAAAGATGCTCTTTCCGAGCTTATTAATATTGCTTTCTCAAGAGCTGCAGCCTCTTTATCAGAGATTACAGGAGACAGAGTTTTATTGGAACCACCTAAGGTAGATATAGTTCCTATTGGTGAATTGCAGGGTAGGCTCATGAAAGAGATTAATGGCGATGTGACTACAGTACACCAGATATTCTCAGGACCTGTAGCAGGAGATGCACTTCTTCTTCTAGACTATCAGGGTGCTGTAAAACTTACAAACCTATTATCTGGAGAAGATTTGGAAGTTGATTATTTGACCCCATCTTTAAAAGAAGTATTAATGGAGATAGGAAATATTCTACTTAATGCATGTCTTGGAATGTTTGGAAACTTATTGCAGCTTCATATTACCTTTTCTGTTCCTAAAATCCATCTAGAAGCTCTCAATGTGATGCTTGACACTCTTGTAATATCTCAAGAGGAGTTAAAATATGCCTTAATAGCTATAACTCAGTTTAAGGTGAGAGATAGTAGTATAAAGGGATATTTGGTAATAATCTTGGGAGTCTCTTCCTTAGAAAGACTTTTGGAAAGCCTTGAAAAGATTGGATAAATATGAATGAACTTTTTCTTAGTAGTCTCATTACATGGCTTGAAGAATACAGTATATGGGGTATCTTCATTACAGATACCAATTTTAAAGTTATATTTTGGAATAAGTGGCTTGAAGTAAATACAGGAATAAAAAAAGAAAATATCATTGGCCAAAATATTTTTGAGGTAGTTCCCCAGATTAAAAGATTTGAAAATTATTTTCAGCAGGTATTGCAAGGAAGTTCAGTTATTCTTTCTCAAAGATTTCATAAATACCTTATACCTATTGAAATAAAGGATGAAGAATATAAATATATGCAACAAACTGTACAGATGTTTCCTCTTTTAGAGGGAAATGTAGAAAAAGGCATAATAGCGATAATTGAAGACGTAACAGATAGGGTAAAAAGGGAAGAAAATTATAAAAAGCAAATAAGAAGTTTAAAGGTTTTAAATGATATTCAAAAATCTATTTTTACCTTAGATAGGGAAGAATTATTTGATAAACTTTTTGAAGGAGCTATAAAAATAAGTAATGCTCCCTTTGTTTATCTTTTTTTGATAAAAGATGGTAATTTTCTTCTGAAAAGATCTACAAAAAGTGTATTAGATTATTCAAAAGACTTAGAAAGCCCTTCTTGTATTTTAAAAAAAGTTCTTAGTGAAAGGAGAACTATTTATATACCTTATACTGGGGAAACAGATATAAAATGTGTTAATCCAGTATCAAATTCTGTCTTAGCTGTTCCTATATTAGGTAAAGAGAAGGTATTAGGCATATTAGTTTTAGAGTCTCTTGAAAGGAATTCTTTTAAACAGGATGATATTCTCAATTTAGAAACACTTACTATGCAAGCTGCCATAATCTTTGAGAATATTGAGCTATTAGAAGCGTTAAGGGAATCTGAGGCCAGGTATAGAGTTTTAGCAGAACAGTCTCTTACTGGTGTTTCTTTATTACAAGATAATAAATTCATATACACTAATTCAAGGTTTGTTGAGATCCTTGGTTATCCACCAAGACTTGAAACTCTAAATGATTTTACAAAATATGTTTATGAAGAGGACAAAAATAGATTTTTGGAAAGGTATAATCAGATATTAGAAAATACTTTTGAATATATAATAGATGAAATTAGAATAAGAAAAATAAATAACGAAATAGCATATTTAGAGATCTCTATGGTTAATGTTCTTTATAAAGGTAAAAAATCAATACTCCTATCAATTCTTGATATAACTTATAGGAAGAAGTTAGAAGAAGAATTAAAGTTACTCTCTATAACCGATGCTCTAACGGGCCTTTACAACCGACGTGGATTTATGACTCTGGCAGAGCATACCTTCTCTATAGCTAATAGATTAAATAAAAAGATAATTGTTATGTTTATTGATCTTGATCACATGAAAGAAATAAATGATAAATATGGACATCAGGTGGGAGATCAAGCCCTTATTGATTTAGCTAATATTTTGAGAGAAACCCTTAGACAGAACGACCTTATAGCAAGGTTTGGTGGAGATGAATTTGTAATTATGGGTATTATAGGGGAAGAAAATCATAAAGAAATAGTCCTTAAAAGGCTTTTAGAAAAGATAGAAGAATTCAATAGCAAGCAAGATAGACCCTATAAGATATCTATAAGTATAGGAATTGTGACCTATGATCCTAAGAATCCTGTTTCTTTAGAAGATCTTCTTCAAAAAGCCGATGAAATCATGTATGAACAAAAAAGAATTAAAAAAGAGAAACTAAAAGGATAAGAGGGGATAAGGATTAAAAAATTATCCCTATCCCCTCTTTATTTTCTTATTTCTTAATCGAATAAGATTTTCATACTTTCATCGTGATCAAGATCCATTACATAGGTTATACCTGTAACTTCCGCAGCTTCTTTTGTAAGAGCTACAATATCATCTCTTGAGATAAATTCAAGCTTAAATTTTCTTGCTCCTGCCATAAATTGTTTTAAGCCGACAGCTAATCTATCAAAATATCCATAAACTGCAAGGGCTGCTGGTGGAATCTTTTTCCAATCTTCTCCAAAGAGTTTTTTCATTTCTGCAACTGCTACAAAGATTTCTTCTACATCATTACCATACTCTGCATAATCTTTTGGTATATTTCCACTCTTAATTAAGTTTCCAAGAGTTTTTCCTACCATAGCTGCAGTAAGTGTGGCTCTTCCCATAGCCACAAGCTTTACATATGGAGCTCCTAATGCAAGACCTTTAAAGATGTGATCTTCTAAGGTAAATCCACCAGCTATTGCTATTGCAGGTACATGTTTCCCTTTTTCTGCTAACATCTTTGCATATTTGTAGGTTAAAGCTTCCAAGTAGACGGTAGGAATACCCCATTCATTCATCATTCTCCATGGACTCATTCCAGTTCCACCGCCAGCGCCATCTACAATTAGTAAATCTGCCTTACCTTCAGATGCTGCTCTCAAAGCAAGGGCAAGATCTTTTGGTCTATAAGCTCCTGTCTTTAATGATATATATTTGGCTCCTCTTTTTCTGAGTTCATCTGCTCTTTTTACAAATCCCTCTACTGATGCCATACCAAGTCTTGAATGTCTTTCAAACTCCTTAATTCCACCCTTTGCAAATAACTCTTGAATTACAGGATCATCTGGATCAGGGAAAACAATATATCCTCTATCTTTTAACTGTTTTGCTCTCTTAATATCAGAGAGTTTTATTTCTCCTCCTATATCTTTTGCTCCTTGTCCCCATTTTATCTCTACAAATTCTATTCCTAAACTTTCAATCACATATTCCAATGTACCAAGTCTTGAATCTTCTACATTTTCTTGAACTATAACTCCACCATAACCATCTTTTTGCCATTCTTTAAATAATTTAATTCTTCTTTCCATTTCAGGAGATCTTACAACTTTTCCATTCTTGAATTCAGCATCTGGATCTACACCACATACATTTTCACCGACTCCTACCATTGTACCGAAGAGGGCAGATCCAATAGCGACGCCTTCCCAGTTATCTCTTGCGATGAAGGTAGATCCGAGACCTGTAGTAAACCATGGACCTCTTAATTTAATGTTACCTATTTTTGTTTCTATGTCTACTGCAGGAAAAGTTGCTTTATCAGGATCTGGTTCTACTCCTTGAGCTCCGACACAGGTACCATTGATATTGAAGTGGGAAAAATCTATTGGGTAGTCTTTTTCGGAGGCTGATGTTACTTTACCGTAAGGCTTTGGATAAATATATTCTCTTCCTCTTACAGCTGATTTTGCAATTTCACAATATCCAGGACATCCATCCAAACAGGTGACACACATTCCACTAAATGGAGAATAATCTTTTAGACGAAGGCGGGTCAAAGTGGCTTCTGAGAAATTAGGTTTAGAAAAGGACATAAATTATGCACCTCCCTTAGTAATTTTCAAAAATTTATTTTAGGAATTCTAACATTTATATAATTATATTGTCAATACTGATTTTTAAAACATACAAAGGAAAGCTATTGCCTTATTAAAGAATCTTATCATTTTTTTAAGTATTATTTTTTATGTAACTATTTTATTTTAAATTGTGCTTAAATTTACTTAAAATAAATTTAATTAACTTTTAAATTTATATTAACACGGGTAAATTATAATAGTACTCGAAAACAATGAAAAAGGAGGGATGCTAAATGAAAGCAATCCTTAAACAGGTTAATATAATTCCAACATTAAGTGAAAAAGAGATAAAGACTATAAAGAAGGAAGAAAGAAATGTAAAAAATTTAGAAGTTGAGTATTTAATAATTGAATCTCCTGTAGTAAACTATTTAACATCAAGGATTGTATAGAGGTCACCTACCCCCATTACCGTATCAAAATAAGGGAAGCCTTCGGGCTTCCCTTATTTATTACTATTATAGGGAAGCTTTAAGAGTCGATATCTTATCTTTTAATTTGGGATTATTACTTACTTCAAATAAAGATAAAATATCATATGTAAACAATTTCACTTCTTCCTCTGAAATTAATGTAAGTTTATTTAAGATATACCTCCAATTGATGGGATAGTCTTCTATAATCTTTTCTACTATAAATCTTGTATCTCTTGAATCTTTATCTATAAACTCTCGCACTTTTTTGTAAATTTCTATATATTTACTATTATTTTTGTATTCATTTTTAATATCTTTCCAAAGTTCAATAAATTTATGTATAATTGTCGACTTTTCTTTTCCAAATATAGAAATAATTTTACCTTCATCTATTAGTTTGCTGAAAATAATTAGGTTCTTTTTCTCGTCAAAGATAAAATCTCTTACAAAAGTTTCTAAATTTCTATTACCATTCAAAAACCATGAAAGGATTTCTTCCTCCAAAGAAGATATCTCTCCATTATATATGTATAGGTCTCTTAGTTGATTGTCACTAAAGTTTTGATATAAGTGATTTGTATTTAAGTCAAGATATTTTTTGTATAAAGGTTCTTCTATGGAAAAGAGTTTTATCAGAAAGTCTTTTACAAAATCTTGTATGGCTTTGTGAGAAAAATCTTTTATAGTTTTATAGATATGGTCCCAAGGAATCTTTTCATCATAAATCAAGTTTTCATAAACATTTTCTATATCTTCTTGGTTGATAGTTTCCTCTTTAATGTATTTATAAAAATGAAGAGGGGAGATATTATAAGGTGAAATTATCTCCTTAAAAATCTCTTTAAGATATGATCCACTTCTATCTATAAATTTTCTGGCAAAATCTCTTAATTTTTGTTCATTAATTTTTAGTTTATTGGATTCTTTTATTAAATAATCCCATATACGACAAAAGAGATAAAACCAGAAGATATTAGTATCATCAGTAATTCTTATGATCTTTTTGTCTTTATTGAGCTTTATTATATTTTCTAATCCTTCTGTTTTTATTCCTTTGTATTCTCCTATAATTTCCTTAACGTTTTTTATTCCATCAAGAATAGAAACAATTTTGTATTCTTCTTCAGATAAATCCTCCATATTTATCGGTACTAAAATAAAATCAGAGAAATAATTCATTTTATCCACATATGTATCCAGTTGAAATAAAACTTCAAAAATATCTAATGTCATGGTAGATTTGGGTGGGTTGATGTTCTGTAAAAAATTAAAATTTCCTTTTGACCATAAGAATATATCTATTAGGGCATCTATACCTTCTAATTTTCCAGACTTTGCATAAACTATTTTTCCCTCTGAAAAATAAACTTCTGCCAGATTCTCATTGTATTCTAATTGAAGTTTGCCGTTTTTTTGCTAATGGAGATTAACTGGAATATTTCCCACATGGACATTGTTGAGATATCTCCTTTAAGTCCCATAAGCTCACCTCCTTTTTTATTTATAAAAGAGGCTGGCATATGCCAGCCTCTTTAAATTTTCCATAATTTTCAATGGCTTTCTTTTATTGTTTTAAGACTTCTTCCCATGTTGTTACAGGCCATGTTGTTTTAAAGAGCTCTTCAACAGCTGGTTTTGCTTTTTCTCTTATTTGTTGCATTGTTTTAGAATCTAAATAGATCACTGTCATACCATTTTCTATAAGAGACTTTAGTATGTTATTTTCGTTTTCAAAGAGTTTTTTAGTGGCTTGGTCACATACCTTTTCAACTGTTTCTCTAAATAATTGTTGATCTGAAAGGGTTAGCCTATCAAAGGTTGGTTTATACATGTGTACCCATCCGAAGGAAACAAGGTGATTTGTGATTATGAGATATTTTTGTACTTCGTATAATTTATATCCAGATATCTGAGTAAGATCACCTTCAGAAGCTTCAGCTGTCCCTTCTTTTAGGGCTTGATATAATCCTGTGAGAGGTACAGGGACTGGCTTAGTGCCAAGGGCTTCCCAAACTTTAATCCAAGTTGGTACTACAGGAAGTCTGAGTTTTAGCCCTTCTAAGTCTTTTAGTCCAAGTATTGGTTTGTTAGAGGTCATTTGTCTATAGCCTCGATATAGATATCCAAGAGTATACATTTTACCTTTTGTTAAGATCTCTGCTTTAGCTTTTTCTCCAATTGGTCCTTTCATTAGGCGGAAGAAATGTTCGTAATCTTTTAAAACAAAGGGAGCATTTATAAAGAAGTATTGTGGAGCAAATACTTCTAAGGCTCTGCCACCAGTGAATTGCATGTCGACTTCTCCTTTTGCACATTTGTCATTTACGCCTTCTTCTGTATCTTGGGCAATTTGTAGTTCTATTCTTATTCTTCCTTTTGTTTCTGCTTCAATTATAGACTTAAAGTTTTCCATAGCATCAGTTATGATATGTCCCTTGGGGAAAGGTGTAGCTGCTTTTATAGTAGTAATGTTTTGAGCATTGATATTGTTTATGGCAAATACTACACAAAGGGTTAAAATTAAGATAAAATATTTCTTCATATAGAACCCCCCTATTATTTATTTTAAGGCTGGGAAGAACATTCTTGATTTCTTCCCAGCCTTATTTTTTAAAGCTCTATTTTTCTTCCTTCTTCACTTGATAGATATCCTGCATATATTACTTTTATAGTTTCCTTAGCAAGTTCAAAATTTGATATAGGTTCTTTATCTTCTATTACTGATATAGCAAAGTTCTTTAATTCTTGAGGAAAGCCTCTGGTCCAGAAATCATCAGGGGATGGAAAATTCCAGCCTTCTTTTGTTTCTATTTTTTCAGCAATATATTCATCTTTCCAAATTTCCTTTTCAGGAGCGTAGGCTACCATCATATTGTTTGGATTTATATTTGCATATATCTGACCTTTGGATAGAGATACTTGAATCCAATTTTTTAGACCTCCCAAACTAATATCATTGGAGAATATAATTCCTTTTGTTCCATCCTCAAAATTGATTATAAGGATTGACCAGTCCTCTACATCTTCCCAGGCAGTTGCTACGTAGTGCTTTTCTTCTCTTATAAAAGGTTCTATCTTGGTAAGATTTCCTATCTCTGCTAACACAGATTTTGCTTTAATAGGTTTTCCATATCTTTGGATTCCCTCATAATATTTTAAATGAAGAACAACAGCTACAGGATGAGACCCAAGTCTCATCAGGCTTCCTCCGCCTGATGTTCTCCAGAGCTTAGCATAACTTGCATGAGAGCCAGAATGGCTACATTCTGCCCGAATTTCTAAGATAGTAGAGGAAGAAGCTGATATCATTCTTTTCATTTTCTCAATAGAGGGAGCGTATATTAAATTTTCACCGTACATAAACTTTATATTATTTTCTTTAATGGCTTTTTCTACTTTCTCTATTTTTTCTAATACCTTTTTATACATATGACTCTTTGGTACTTCTATGCCGACAAATTCCTTTTCACTGTCTTCTCCAAAATACCCAGTAAGAGGTTTTTCGCATATCACATTTTTTTTATTTTTAGCAGCACAAATTATTACTTCATCATGTAGGTTGGTAGGTGTGCATATATCAACTATATCTATATCAGGAGAAGTACATAATTCCTCAAAATTATCAAATACTTTAGGAATATTATGTTCTCTTGCAAAGTTCTCTGCGTTCTCTTTTTTTCTGGAACAAATCCCTGCTATTTGTGCATATGGAGCAATTTCTTTATATGCAGCTATATGAATTTTAGCTATAAAACCTGTACCTACAAGTCCTATCCTTGCCTTTTCCATAAGGCCCCTCCTTTACGATATTACCAGAATATCCGGTCTAACAAAATTTATTCCCTCTATTTCCAAATTTATAGTGGGGAAAATAATTGGTTTTGTAATCATTAATAGTCCTTTCTCTGTTACTATAAATCCATCTTCTGATTTAGTACCTGAAATAGAAGGATTCCAGCAAAAAGCCTGATTTTTTAAAATTCTATCTGGGGTAGATGGTGTTACTCTTATCTCTCTGGGATAATAACCTATGCATCCTCCTTGGTGATGTAGTTTCCATTCATCTTTGTATCCTCTTTTTTCATACTCTTCTATAGCTGCTAAAACTGAAACTCTCATTTCTTCTCCAATCTTAGTTTTAGCAATCATAATGCATTCGATTTCTACATTGTCTCTATATTGTTTCTTTAGACTTTCTGGTAAGTTCCCAAAATATACCATGCGGGTAATAGTGGCAATTAAACCTTTGTATCGAGCATTTACTGACGCCATAACATATTTTTCTATTTTTTTGTTTTTGGATATGGGATGTCTATAATTTTTAATTCTTTCGTCAGAGGAAACCATAAAAGCTGTAGGTTCTATTCCTTCTTTCCATAATTTGGCTGATATTTTTCCTGCTACTTCTAATTCTGTATCGCCAGGTTTTGTTTCATACATCAGCACTTCTTCTACTATTCTTGATAATTTTTCTCCTAAGAATATATACCTTTCTATTTCTCCCTCTGTAAGCTCAAAGCGAAGTTTTCTAAAGGAATTTTCTACAAATTGTGTGCCTGGAAGAACTATATCACATCCTATTTCTCCGTTTTTGACTATATTTCTTACTATTTCCATCTCTTTGTCTTCATACCATTCATATTCAAGAACTTCAAAGCCAATATCTCCTACTTCTTCATCTTTCATTCTTCGTGCCTCAATCTTATTAGCAATTACAAATTGATCATTACGAGTAATTAATACTGATGTGACTCCCATCTCTGTTGCTATTCCTACAAAATTTACTCCACCTGCTGTTATCCATGAGAAATTTGGTTGTTTCTTAATGAGCATAGCTGACAATTTATTTTCTTCCATAAATTTTCTAACTTTCTCTAACTTTATTTTTACTTCCTGTTTTCTTTCCATTTTTAACCTCCTTACCTTTTACTTCCTTTTCTTGTAGGAAATACTGCAAAAACTATTGAGAGTACTGATAATACAAGAAGAAGTAACGAAATGGGGCTTCTAAACATAATAGTCCAATCATTTCCGGATAGGATTAGTGCTCTGTTTAAGTTTTGCTCAGCCATAGGTCCTAATATCAATCCTAAGATTAAAGGGGTTGAAGGAAAGGCATGTTTTCTCATGAAATATCCAAAGAGTCCAAAGGCTATTGCTACTCCAACATCATATAAGCTATTTCTAATGGCAAAAGACCCAATAATTGCGAATATCAATATAATTGGCATTAGTATTTTCTTTGGAACTTCTAATATGTATGGAGCAATTAAAGTAGATATGAATCCTGTTATTAACATAAGAAATTGAATTATAAACCAACCTGCAAAAAAGGAGTACACAAGGTCAGGAGTAGATTGGAAAAGAAGTGGTCCAGGTCTAACTCCTATAAGGATCATGGCTCCGAGCATAACAGCAGTAACCACATCTCCTGGTACGCCTAGAGCGAGAGTAGGAACTAAAGCTCCACCTGTTACTGAGTTGTTAGCACATTCTACAACAGCTATACCTTCAATAGCCCCTTTTCCAAATTTTTCCTTTTTTCTTGACCAACTTCGTAATTGGTTATATGCTAAATAAGTAGCAATAGTTCCTCCTGTTCCTGGAATTATGCCTAAAGCTATGCCAATTATGGCTCCAACCAATATAGGTATTATTATAGATTTATATTCCTCTTTGGATAAAAATATGTTTGAGATTTTTTGTTTTGGTATTATTTCCTCTTTTTCTTTCTCAAGTTCCATCATAATCTCAGTTATAGCAAAAATACCTATTAACACTGGTAAAAGTTCAAATCCAGCAGAAAGAGATGGTATTCCAAAGATAAATCTTGTAGAGCCTCTTATATTTTCAATTCCTACTGTTGAGATAAAAAGACCCAATAATCCCGAAATAATTCCTTTTAGTAAATTTTTGCCAGAAACACTTGCAATGATTGATAATCCAAAGATTGCTAAAGCAAAATAGTCTATGGGAGAAAATTTAAGGGCAAAATTTGCAAGTTGAGGAGCTAATAAAGCTAAAATAATGCCACTTAAAATGCCCCCACTTACAGAAGCAATTAAAGCTGTAAATATAGCTTTCCCTGCCTTACCTTGTCTTCCTAAAGGATAGCCATCAATTAATGTAGCTGCTGCGGAGGGAGTCCCTGGTACTCCAAGAAGGATTGCTGAGATAGAACCTCCAAACATGGAGCCAGAATACATTCCTGCTAACATTAAAAGGGCTAATTTAGGATCTAAGTAATAAGTAAATGGAAGTAATAATATTATCCCCATAGATGATGTAACACCTGGGAGGGCGCCAACTATGATTCCTCCTACTGTTCCAATTAACATAAGGATTAAATTACCAGGTTGGATTGCAATTTTTAAGCCTTCTAACCAATAGTTAATCATTTTTCTTTCACCTCTAATCAAAATAAACTTGGAAGTGGTAAGGGTACTTTAAATATGCTAAAAAATACATAATAAACTAATATTGTAAATACAATACTAATGATTACCCCGAATATCCATTTTTTGTATCCAAAAAGATAAAGTGTAGCCATCATTAAAAATGGTGTAAGATACAGAAAACCTATATAGGATACAAGATAAACATATAAAAAACATAGAAGAGTTAATAAAAATATCTTTTTTAAATCTTTAAAAGAGTATAACTTTACTGTTTCTTCTGTCTTTTTAATTCCTTGATATACTAATAGAAGACCACATATGATAAGGCCATAGGATATAATCATAGGAAAATCTCCAGCTCCAAGTCCTAAGGGAGATTTTGGAAGTGAAAAAGAATTAATAAGAATGAAAATTCCTAAAATAATTATTCCCAATCCAATTCTGGTGTCCCAGCTAATTTTTAATTTCATAAAAGATAACCCTCCTAAATCTTAAATTCCCCCTACCCATAAAGGGTAGGGGGAAGGTTTTTAATATTTATATTTGGTTCCTAATTTATTTGTTTTAATCAGATTTTCATAATAAGCATTGTAATCTTGTATGAATTTTGAGAAAGAAGATGGTCCTCTATATTCTAAGGTTAAGGAAAGTTCTTTTGCCTTCTTTACGAAATCTGGATCTCTCATACATCTCAAGAAGATAGTATGGAGTCTATCTACAATCTCTTTTGGGGTACCTTTCTGGACAGCTACTCCTCTCCACATTCCAAATTTAAAATTGAATCCTTGTTCTTTTGCAGTAGGTATGTCAGGATATTTATCAAGTCTTTTATCTCCAAAAACCCCTAATATTCTTAATTGTCCAGCATCTACATTGTTAAGACCTTCTGGAGCAGCCCCCATGTAAGAGTTAATATGTCCGCCAACTAAAGCAGTCACGGCAGGACCTCCACCTTCAAAAGGAACATGGGTTAATTTAATCTTTGTAAAACTTTCAAAGGCAAGAGCTGCAAGATGTGTACCTCCACCTGCTCCTCCGTTACCTATGGTAATTTTTCCTGGATTCTGTTTTGCATACTCTACATACTCTTTTAAATCTTTCCAAGGAGCGTCTTTTCTTACTAATATGTAGCATGGGTCATTGACGATTAAAATTACAGGCTCAAAAGAATTTACATCAAAATTTACAGGATCCATATGAGATTTTATTAGTATAGGAGCTGCGAAGGAGAGTAAGGTATAGCCATCAGGTTTTGCTCGTAGGAACTCTATAGTACCAGGAACTGCTCCACCACCGGGAATATTATTCACTACTAATGGCTGTCCATTGGCATATTTAGGAAATACGGAGGCTATAGCTCTGAAGAGCACGTCTGTTGCTCCACCTGCAGACCATGGAACAATTATCTGTACTGGTCTTCTGGGATAATCTACGCTGGTTCCAATATTTAAAAGAAGAAGCAAAAATAAAGAGATAGCGATAAATGTTCTTAAACGCATAGGTATAACCCCCCCATTTATAGTTTTTGGCTTGCGATTTTGGGATATGTTATCACCTCCTTATTTTAAAATCTAATTTTTCATGCTATTTAAAAATACCAAATCTTCTATATTCATTTAAAATCGTATATTATAAAACTTTAGGCTTTAAAATAATTTTAATCTACCTTCAGTTTTTTTATAGCAAAAAATAAGAAAAATTTCAATAGATTTTTTGATTTGTTTTTATAGTAATATACAAAAAAATATTTACTATACAAAAAAATATTTACTACAATATTTTGGGGATTATCTTTATCTCTTATTTGTAGAAAATTTTCTTCTTAAAAAGTTTTTTTTCTATTTTTAATCGTAATTAAAAAATTTTCCCATGTCTATAAGTTTATATGTTCTTTTTGAAGGTTTAATATCTTTTTATATCTTTCTACTACTTTATCAACAATCTTTTCCCATGGTTTATAAAGGGTTTTTTGGGCATTCTCTCCAACAGATTTTAATCTTTCTCTATCAGAGATTATTTGAGAGATTTTCTCAGCATAAATATATGGATCATTCTGGGATAAGAAGCCATTATACCCATCTATAATCTCTTCTGCTATATTTGAATTCTCAATAACCAAGGAAGGACATTTGATAGCTGAAGCCTCTTGAAGAACAATCGCAGAGGTATCATAAAGGGATGGGAATGTAAATAAATCTGCTCTTGCATAGTATGCTTTTAGAAGTTCTCGATCTAAAATTTTTCCAGTAAATATTACAATTTCATCAAGATTAAGTTTATGTGTTAAGTCTTTGAAATATTTCTCATCCTTTCCTGTCCCTATAAGAATAGCTTTAAAGTGATAGCCTCTGTCTTTTAGTATTTTGAAAGATTTCAATAACAGCTCTATATTTTTTTGCTTTATTATTTGTCCTACAAAAAGAAATAAAATTTCGTCTTCTTTTAAATTATGGATTTTATTTATTTTTTCTCTATATTCTTGAGGATTTTCAGGAGGAATAAAATCAGTCCCATTAGGCATTATTTTTATATCTTTTTTGAAGCCATATGATCTTAAAGTTTCTGCGGTAGAATGATTTACTGTCCAAACCTCATCTACTTGGTTATAGAATTCTACTATTAGTTTTACTGCTATTTTGCTTATAAGATCAGATTTTGTTGCGGATTTAAAATCATCATAATATTTTGTATGAAAGGTAGCTACTATGGGTATTTTTTTCTTTCTTGCTATATATAACCCTAAGAGTCCTGTGGAGAAAGGAGAATGGGCATGTATTATGTCAAAAGGAATTTTCTCAATTTTTTTTATTGTATTAATGTCTAAAAAAGGAATTCCGAGTCTATATGGGGGTCTAAATATGAGAGGTAATGAAAAGTACCTAATAACTTCAAATTCTTCATTATCTTTATATTTAGGGTATGCAGGAGTAATTACATAGGATAAACCATGTTTTTTGTTTATCCAATATGCATAATTTTTAACTGTTATAGCTACTCCATCTATTACTGGAGGAAAGGAATCATTAAATAATCCTACAATCATATTCGGGATAGATTATATCATTTAAAGCTCTTGTCTTTCAAAAGATATTATTCCTGATATTAATAAGATGAAAGAATATATGAGGGTGAAAGTTATATTTTTTAATGCATCCTTCCATATTACACTTTTTAAGATCCATTCATTTTGTAAAGAAGAGAGAGACATAGGATTGTATGGATCCATATTGGGAAATATAGAAAGAAGATTAAAAATAATAAATATTCCTAAGAAAATACCTGCTGATTGAATGAAATTGTTGCCTAAGGAGCTTGAGAAGATAATAAGTGATAAAATAAAAAAGATATAGATAAAATATAGCAACATAGCTGAAAGTGAATTTTGTATGGGAAATTTTGAAAAAAGGAAATATGTATAATAGGTACAAGCTATAAAGGAGACTAGTAGAAAGGTATAGGTTATTATTATTTGAAAAAGGAATTTAGAAAGTATCCATTTTTTTCTGTCAATACCTAAAGCAATAAAGATGCTTGCAGTGTTTTTATTTTTCTCTTCAGAGATACTTCCAATGAAAAGTAAAACTATTATAAGAAATACTATCTGATTTAAATTTTTGAAAAACTGCATAAAAGCATCTTTCCAAGTAGGAGGAGGAAGTTGTATTATGAGACCTTGCATTTCTTGATTTTTGACAAGACTTTCTATAATTTCTGGTGTAAATTTAGCAATTATAGGACTTGAAATTCCAAAGAATAGGAGGGAAAAAAGAAGAACATAAATTTTTCCTGTTTTTAAAAACTCCTTTAATTCCTTTTTCATTAATTTCCATATCATGATATCACCTCAAAGAATATGTCTTCAATGGTAGGTTCAAGAAATTCAAAATGTATTAATGAGAGGTTATTCTCAGAAATAATTTTGGGAATTTCTTTCTGTGCCATAGATATATTATTGATATTTAATAATAAGCTTTTATTGTGAGTTGTAATATTTATAACCCAAGGTTTATCTTTAAGTTTTTCCAATAGTATATCTTTATTATCTACTTCAATAGTGATCAATCTTTTAGCATATCTCTTTTTAAGTTCCTCTACATTCTCATTAAGAAGAAGCTTTCCATCCTTTATTATAGCTACTCTATCACATATTTTTTCTACATCTGAGAGAATGTGTGTTGAGAAAAATATGGTTTTACTACCTTTTAGAGATTTAATAAGATCCAAGATTTCCTTTCTGCCTTGTGGATCAAGGGCTGATGTAGGTTCATCCAATATTAGAAGTTTAGGGTTATGGAGCAATGTTTGAGCAATACCAAGGCGTTGTTTCATACCTCTTGAAAATGTACCAATTCTTTTTTTCTCATTTTTCAAATCAACCAATTCGAGTACTTCATCTACTCTTTTTTTATCTACTCCTAATATTTCGGCTAATATTTTCAAGTATTCTTTAGCTGTAAAGTAATTGTAAAAATTTGGTACGTCTGGTAGAAATCCGATTTTTCTTAAATAATTTTTACTTTTTAATATATTTTCTCCCATAATTATTGCGTAACCATTAGTCGGTTTTGCCAGATTTAATAACAGCCTTATAGTGGTTGTTTTTCCTGCACCGTTTGGTCCTAAGTATCCAAAGATTATTCCGTCTGGCACTTCTAAGTTAAGATTATCTAATGCCTTTTTGTTTTTGTAATATTTACAAAGGTTAAAAGTTTCAATTATATTCATGATTTTCTCCCAAAGATAAAATATAAAATTGGTCCTAATATACCCAAGGCCAAGATTATAATTACCCAAGGAATCTTATTTTCCCATCTTATTTCTTCTTTGTTTCTCTTTATTAAATCAATTAATGCTGTAAACTGAAAGATTATCTGTATAATAATAAGAGGTAATAATAAGGGAAAATTTTTAGTTAAATATTCCATTTTAGTTTTTCTCCTTTCTTTCTAATTTCTGGTAAAGGATAAAGGAATAAAGAGTGGTACCTAAAACTATAAGAAGTATTGATAATATGAGAATTATCAAATTCATAAGTGGTGGTAGAAAGCCTGTAAATATAATAGGTACTCCACCAATAATAGATATGTATCCTCCGAATCTATGGGTTCTTTTCCATACCTTTTCGTTGGATAAGGTCCAAGGGGTTCTTATTCCTACGAACCAATTAGGCTTTATTCTTGGCATGTAGTTTCCTAATATGATGAAAAGAAGTCCGACTAAGGCTGGTGTTATTTTAGGTATTAAATCTTTAGGACCTCCTAAGGTGACTATAATGATCGCCATCTGTAGTGTAAATAAAAAAAAGATATAGGCATATTTTATTATCTGATATACTTTTTCGAATTTTTGATAATTTTCCTTTTTGGGATCTAAATAAGGAAGTACTAAAAATAATAAGTAGAAACCAAGACTCATTAAAGGTATGCCAAAAAGACCTTCAAATTTTGAGCCATATCTATCTATTTCTCCTTTAAAGTTCCAATGCATTGGGATTTTTTCAGGAAAATAAGGATAGAAAAAGATTCCAATAATAAACATAAGGGTAATTAGTATAATAATTGCTATATCCTTTTTTATAGAGCCTTTTAAACTATACATTTGTTTTTTTATCCTCCTTTATGAAATTGTCCATAAACCACATAATAATCTCTTGAAACACAGTGGTATTTAGGGAATAGACAATATATTTTCCTCTCTTTTCTTCAGTTATAAGCTCTGCCTGTTTTAATATCTCGAGATGGTAGGAAATAGTAGGCCATGATTTTTGAAATCTCTCAGCAATCTCTCCTGCAGTCATGTCTCTTTCGGAGAGTATTTTTAATATCTCTCTTCTTGTCTCATCACTCAAGGCCTTGAATAAAAGATCAAACCTCATACTTTAATGTTTCTATTATTTAGATAAATATCTAAATGTATTTTAACACAAATCTTTTGAGTTGAAAAGTAAAGATAAAAAAGAGGGGGACCTTAGTCCCCCTACAAGATGAAAGTTTTATATATTTAGATACTATTGTTTTATGAAAAATTGTTCTGGGAATGCGTTTAGAGGAGTGAAAAGAGGAGCATCACTGATTAGATCTTCTGGTACATTTCTAAAATTATTTTTAACTATTACTAATTGTGGGAGAGCCCCAACAGTACCAATAATCCATATATTTTTCTTATGTAGGCTTACAATCTGCCTAATAAGTTGATCTCTCTTTTTAGCATCTATGGTTTGGTTGACTTCGTCCCATAAATCATATAGTTTCTTTATATCTCCTGTTGGTTCTTCTCCTTCTTTTCCTTTTGTCCAATACCATCTAGCATAAAGAGGTGCCCAAGGACCATCGGTTATAGTACCTAAAATTCTTCCAGGACTGAGAATGAAGTTAGAACATCTATCCATAACCCAGACTCCAATTTCTATATCTCCAGAGTTACAATTAGTGGTATATAAGCTTCTGTCTATTTGTTTAATTATAGTTTTTATTCCGATAGCTTCCCAGTAGCTCTTTATTAATTCCATCACATTAATATTGGCATTTCCAGGATATGTTGTAAAGCTTATTATTAATTCTATAGGTTTTCCATCTGGCCCTATTCTAAACCCATCTTTTCCAACTTTAAGCCCCATAAGATCAAGAAGTTTTCTTGCTCTTTGAGGATCGTATTGAGCATAGGCTTTTTCCCATCCTGGATCGTAATAGGATGCTCCCTTAGGTATTGCAGCCTGCATTGGAGTTCCAAGTCCTAAGTAAAGGATTTTGTTTATTTCATCCCTGTTTATAGCAAGGGATAAGGCTTGTCTAAATCTTACATCTTGGAAAAGTTTTCTCTTTACAGGATCTTTTACATTTTGATTTAGGTATATAGCTGGATCAGCACCTACAGCTGATCTCCAACGAATTATTCTATAATTTCCCTTATCCTTGTTCTGCATGAATAAAGTATAATTGGAAAGTCTGGTATGTCTGTCCATCATGTCAAGTTCTCCTGCTACTGCCTTCATGTTTACCATTTCTGCGTCACTCACTAAATAATGTGCTATACGATCTATATATGGCAATTGATTTCCTTGAGGATCTATAGCAAAGTAGTATGGGTTTCTTTCCATTATAAATACTGGATCATTGGTAGATTTACTTACTACTTTCCATGGAGATGTCATCGGAAGATCAGGGTTTTGTAACCAGTCAGCCTTGAATTTGAAAAGATCATACCATTTATTAAAACCACCAGCTTTTGCAAGCTTATCTAATTCATCTTGAGGAGTATATTTAGGATGGAATTGTTTTAAATAGTGCTTAGGAGCGTAATATGAAAGAGAACCATAAGTATTATCTATATACCATCCCTGAGCTGGAATATCATAAATAAATAGTGGTTTAGGTTCTGGAAATACGATTCTAAAAGTATATGTATCTATTTTTTCGAATTTTGCAATCTCTCCTTTGGAAGATATAAATTGAGCTGGCATAGTTGGTGTTAATTCTTTATTGCAGATAATATCTTCATACCAAAATATGACATCATCAGTTGTAAATGGGGTGCCATCAGACCATTTAATTCCTTCTCTTATATGGAAAGTATATACTCTTCCATCCGAAGATATAGTGTATTTATCTACAAGCCATGGTAATACTTTTTTACCATCGGAGCTAAATCTTAATAGGTTTGCAGCTGATATTGATAATCTTGCTATTCCCCATCTATCTCCAGGTCCAAGCCAAGCTCTTCTCCAAGTTCCTCCATATTGTCCAATTTCTTCATAAGGTTTTATTACAACAGGATTTTTAGGAAGTCTCTTTTCTATGGGTGGAAGTTTTCCTTGTTTTACAAGAGATTCAAGCATGGGTGATTCATTATATTTTTTCTGGGCAAGAAGCCCATTACTTAGTAAGGTTAACAAGATTAAAAGGAGTACAATCCATTGGATTTTCCTCATATATAACCCCCCTTATTGAAATGCTTATACAAACGTTTTAATAAAATTTTATGCATAAAAATTTTTTCTGTCAAATTAAAAAATAAACGTTAATCTATAATAAATAATAATTCTTAAGAGGAGGTTTAAAGATGGAAAAAAACGAATATGTTTCTACTCTCGTTGAACCAAAAGTTTGGCATATTTCGGATTATAGGAATGATAGCATGTACTTAATAGAGGGAGAAAAGGAAAGTGTACTTTTTGACACAGGTATGGGAGAAGGTGATCTTAGATTTTTTGTGGAAAATATTACTAAAAATCCATTAAAGGTTATTATATCTCATGCTCATTGGGACCATATTATGCAAATAGATCAATTTGATGAAGTTTACATGAGTCATAAAGACTTCAAAGTATTAGAGATTTTTGGCATGAATATCAAGACAGATAGGATTAAAGATGTGAAAGATGGAGAAATCTTGGAATTAGGTGATAGAAAATTAGAGGTTATTGAAGTACCAGGACATACTCCAGGTTCAATTGTGGTATTAGATAAAGAAAATAAACTTCTTTTTAGTGGTGATGCTTTGGGAGCAGGACATACTTGGCTACAGCTTCCGGGATGTTTGCCATTAACTTCATATCTTCAGAGTTTATATAAATTACGTGAAAGAATTGATGAATTTGAGAAAATATATAATGGGCATCTTTCTCAGTGTAATATGACGCCTTATTCCAGTGATTACCTTCTCGATTTGATAAAGGCAGTAGAAAAAGTTGTATCAGGAGAACTTAAGGGTGAACCATACCCCTATGGTAATTTTGGAGGCTTTTATGTTACTTACGGTAAAGCAACTCTTGTGTATAATCCAGATAACATAAGGTAAAATTAAAGAAGGATTGACTGTAGAAGAGTTTTGTCATATAATTTCGGAAAAATGTTTATGCAAATGTTTTATTATAAAATAAAGGGGTAGTTTATGAAGAAGTTATTTATTTCATTAATCTTAATCACTTTAAGTCTCTTTTCTGTGAATTCTGCGGTACAAAATACTATTAAGATTTGTGCTCTTACCTTTGATGATGGACCTGATACAAAACTTACACCACGTGTACTTGATAGGCTGGAAAAATATGGAGTACCAGCAACCTTTTTTGTTGTAGGATTTAGGATAAATGATACTACAAAATCAGTAATTGATAGAGCACTTTCCCTTGGTTGTGAATATGAGAATCATTCTTGGGACTATAATCCCCTTGATAAAGCTGATCCAAAAGAAATAATAGATAAAATTGCTCGTACAAATGAAGTAATAGAAAAGTATACAGGTAAGAAACCATCATTTTTTAGACCACCCAATTTAGCTATTAGTAAGACCATGTTTGATGTGATAGATATGCCTTTTGTAAGTGGAGTAATTGGATTTGATTGGTTTGGATGTGATAGAACTCCAGAGAATATAGCAAACAATGTCTTAAAAGGGATAAGAGATGGGGCAATTATTCTTCTTCACGATGTACAACCGGAACCCCATCCAACTCCAGAAGCCCTTGATATCATAATACCAGAACTTAAGAAGCAAGGGTATGAGTTTGTTACTTTAAGTGAATTATTTAGGAGGAAGGGTATAAATCCTAAAGATCCTAAGTATAAAAATAAACTTTGGGTTTATGTAGAACCATAAAATGAAGGTGGGAGGATTTTATCCTCCCACCTGAGAAGTTTTATTGAGATTCTAATTTGACATCTTTAAAATATATATTTCCAGTTGCTGGATTTTGCGTTTTTCCAAGCTCAAAGGATAGATTTGCTGCAGGATAATCAGCATTGAATGTAAATTGTAATTCAAAGGTTTGCCAATCATTGGTTAAATTGAAACTTTGATTTGCGTAAAGAGCATATGTTGTTGGATGGAGGAATTTTACATTTATGTCTCTTGCATTATCTGCCTTAGCTGTGAAAGTAAGTTTATAGGTTTTTCCTTTTGTAAGTCCTACCCATTGATTGAATTGTACATGCCAAGACTCCCATCCGTAATCTTCCACACTTATAGTGGCAATCTTATTAGTAGTATCAATATCTGCTGTTGCTGTACCTCCCATTCCATAAGGTGATCCATACCATAAGAACCAGTCATCTGGCCAATTTGCTTGATCATTAGTAAATGGGAAGCTAAAGTCACCGTTATTTATTTCTTCCATTGTTACACCTTTATATACCTTTATATAATCTACATACATTCTTTGAGGGAATTCTGTAGTTTCATCTGGATATCCGGGCCAATATCCACCAACTGCCACGTTCATTATGATAAAGAAAGGATGATCAAATACCCAATTTCCGTAAAGTTCTATTTCAGGTCTTGTTATGGTGAAGAATTTAATATCATCAACATACCAGGATATTCCTATCGGATCCCATTCAACTGCAAATGTATGGAAATCTTGCGTAAAGTCTCCACTTGGTAGAGTATAGCTTCCTCCTTTACTACTTGCTCCAGAGTATCCAGGTCCATGTACTGTACCATATACTTTGTTTGGTTCATGACCCAAAAGCTCCATAACATCTATCTCTCCACAAGCAGGCCATCCAACTTGGGTAATATCTTCTCCAAGCATCCATAAAGCAGGCCATATTCCCTTTCCTTTTGGAAGCTTTGCTCTAAACTCAACTCTACCAAATTTGACATTGAATTTACCTTGAGTCTTCATTCTTGCAGATGTATAGTTATATGTACCGTGATCATCAGAAACATCTTCTTCTCTCGCTTCTATTATTAAAACTCCATTTTCTACCCATGCATTTTCTTTCTTATAGTATTCAAGCTCAGCATTACCCCATCCAGGAATTCCTTGGGCATGTCCATTTCCAATTTCAAAGCTCCATACATTTTCATCAAGAGAATCAAAGTTTTCTTCCCATACTGTTTGATACCAATATTTTTGTCCTAATGCTGGTGGAGGAGCAGGAGGTTCAGCTGTGCCAACTTTGACAAGTCTTACATTATCAATATAAATTGTTCCATCATCTTGACCTAATTGAAATTCAAATCTTGCTCTCTCATCGGTTTCATATACCATCTTGAATTGGAAAGTGTAGGTTTGTTTTGTGGTAGTTATATTTATAGCGTATCCTCCTGATTGATCTACCTGTCCAGATGGTCCCGGGTTATATGGTGTCCATCCTCTGTTTGCATTTCCTCCTACTTTAACACCTATTCTTCTATTTTTGCTTGCCCATGCCTCAAAGCTTACCTCATATATTCCTAAATATTCTATCTTTATTGGTGATTGTAGCACTTGTACTGACCAGGAATTTGGCCCTCCATTTATTATTTCTACTTTTAATACTCCATTTTCCACTGTGCCAGTTGCGGAAGCACCATCTCCTGTTCTAAATAGCCATGTTCCTTGTGTATCAAAATTTCCATCTGGCAGTTCAGGGTAGGATTCAGATATGTAGATTAGAGGATTTGAGAAATCTCCATTTGATAAAAGATTTTCAACTTGAGGTTGGGCTTGTGCCTTTGGAGCACAGCCAGCTACTAATACCATTAAGAGAATAATTAAGATGATTTTTAATAGATTCTTTTTCATACTTACTTCCCCCTAAATATTTCTTCTTGAAAGAAACTAAAAAATATAATTTATTTATATTATTTAAACCATCTTAAAGTTCACCTCCTCATTTTTAGTTTCTTTTTGAAATTATATAATATTAAAAGAATTTTGTCAACTATATTTCCTTTTTCTTTATTTTCACAGCTGTACCATAAGCAAGTATTTCTGCAATACCTTGCATGATTTGAGTTGTACCAAATCTAACTCCAATTATTGCATCTGCATTAAGTCTTTTTGCTTCTTCTTTCATTCTATCTATAGCTTGTTCTCTTGCTTCTCCGATTAATTTTGTATATTCTACTACTTCTCCACCTACAACATTTCTTAAACTTGCTAAAATATCTTTTCCTAAATGTCTTGCCCTTGCGGAACTCCCTTTAACAATTCCAAGTATTTCAGTGATCTCATATCCGGGAATAAAATCTGTGGTGGTTATAATCATAATATACACCTCCTACCATTTAATATCTTTATATTTTTCTTCTTTGCCTTTACTTGTAAATTTATCTTTTAATACTTTTATAAATAGAAGTCCCATAGCTATAATAACTAAAAGACCTATTATGCCAACAGGAAAAGCCATAATGAAACCTAAAATTATAGCTATTATATATGTGAGAACTATGATTAAGAGAATAATGTAAGATATTTTTTCTAACATCTTGATACCCCCTATTTTATTTGGTGCGGATGGGGGGACTTGAACCCCCACGGGGCATTTCCCCACAAGATCCTGAATCTTGCGCGTCTGCCATTCCGCCACATCCGCAAAAAATTTTGTAATTATTAATTATATTTTATCATAAACTCTAAATGATTTTAATTAAGACCATGTAAAATGGCATGATTACGATACTTAGAAGGGTGGTATAGGTTATCATGACTACAGCAAATTCATAGTCTCCTCCATATATTCTTGAGACTATGGCAGAATTTACCATTACAGGCATGGCAGACATTATGACAAAAACATCTCTCATGATTTTTGGAAGAGGAATAAAGTGGTTTAATATTATTACTAATAAGGGTGTTACTATAAATCTTCCTATGAATGTGATGATGGTATCTTTATCAAGATTAAATTTTTTAAAACCCATTTGATAAATAATAATACTTACGTAAAAGAGAGATAACGGAGTAGTAAGATTTCCTATCATTTTAAAGCTATTAAAGATAAAAGAAGGTATTTTTAAATTGGAAAAGATAAGAATTACACCTATAAGAAAACCAAGAAAAGGTGGATTAAATACTCTTTTTAATGTTTCCATATTAAAAATTCCTTTATCTATTTTTTCTTGAGTATCTAATATAATGCCATAAACGCCTATAGTCCACCATATAGTTGTATTTGCCATATAATAGAGAAGGGTATAAGGAGTGGCTATTTCTCCAAAAAGAGCCTGAGACATAGGAAGGCCTATAAATATGGAATTAGAAAGAGAAAACATTCCTGCTAATAGTCCTCTTCTATATTTATTGGTTTTAAATATGAGGGCTAATATATATCCTATAATATAAGAAGTAACAATAGATAAAAATGGAATAATGAGTCCCTTAGCAGAATGGATCAAATCTTCTCTTTTAAAAAAAGTAGTAAGGTTAACAATCATATTTAGTGGTAGTGATAAGTTCAAAACCAGTTTAGCGAAAAGGTCTGCAGTATTTATATCAAACCAGCTCTTTTTAGATAAGAAATATCCAACTATTAAGATTATGACTATTTCTAAAACTCCTTGTATTGCTAATAAAAATGTCCTCATAATTCGTCCTTCTTTCTTTTGTTTTAAATAACTTATCACAGAAAAATTTTTAAATAAAGTGAAAATTTTCTAAGCAATTTTTAAGTTTTTTCTAATTTTTGTCTAAGTTTGTACTTTTAAAATTATTTTCAGTCTCAAGGATAACCTTGAGAAAAAAAATAAAAAATGGAGGTGCAGTATTATGAAATTCAAAGGTTTAGTAATTCTAAGTTTAGTGATTCATAGTGTTTTTTCATTAGCTTATGCCTATGGACCGAAGTTTGGTGGTTATATGGCTAATGTAAATATTCAACTTACAAAGATATCTGGTACAGTAAGCAAAATTACAAATACTCCAGCGCTTACAGTAACGATAAAAACAGTGTCTGGAGACAAAGAAGTAATTTTAGGTCCTGCTTGGCTGCAAATTAAGGATTTGAAAGTAGGAAGTAAAATAGAAGTGGAAGGTTTTGTATCTCCAGTTACTAATGTGTTTAAAGCAGTAAAAGCGAGTGTTGATGGAAAAGAAGTACTAAATTTACAAAATTCTCCTTGGAATAATATTGTTAGAGGTGGTAGAAGAGGATTCCAAAATTATCAAAATTGTCCTTGTTTAAATCTTAAGACTAACTAATAAAGTTCGGTATTAATAAGATATGGATAAGGAGGAAGCCAGAAATGGCTTCCTCCTTTTTTATTCTCCTAAATATTCTTTTACTAATGCTACATTCTTTTCTATAAGATCAGGAATTGGAAGATTATAAGGACATCTTGTAGTACATATTCCACATTTTGTACAATTTTGAGCTTTTAAATAAGCATCATAAAACCATCCTTGCCTTATAGTAGATTCAGGAAGTCTTTTTAAAAAAGACTCAGATCTTATGATTGTAGATATTGGGATTCCTTGAGGACATGGCTGACAATAATCGCATTTTCTACAAAAAGTTGTCCCTATCTCTTTTCTTGTTCTCTCTATTTCTTCCCATTCCTCGTGAGTTAAAGGTGTAAGATTTAATGCTACTTCTACATCTTCTTCTAATTCTTCTATAGATTCTATTCCTGGATCTGGTATTATAAATTCTTTTTGGAGTACAAATTTCAGTGATAGGCGAGGATTCGGGAGTACTCCTCCTGCCATAGGCTTCATGGCTATTATTCCTATATCTTTTTCAAGAGCTAAAGGAAATATTTTCTCTTCGGGTTCTATTTCTATAAAATTATAACTAACTTGTATAACATCAAATTTATCTGTCTTTATTAATTCTGCTAATATATCGTTGCTATGACTTGATACCGCTATAAAGTCAATTAATCCTTCCTCTTTCGCCTTTAATAGTCCAAAATAGGCCCCATCTGGTTCAAATATTTTTTTTAAAGTCTCCCAATCATTAACACCATGGATATGATAAATATCTATTTTGTTTATCCCTAAATTTTTAAGACTTATTTTTACATCTTCATATATACCATCTTTAGTTCTATTAGCAGATTTTGATGATAAATATACTTTTTTATCTATACCTTTTAGGGCTTTTCCAATTTTTATTTCGCTGTCGGTATAACCTCTTGCAGTATCAATTAAATTAATTCCAAGTTCTATGGCTCTTTTTACAATTTTCACAGCAGTTTCTTCATTTACTCTTTGGATAGGTATTCCTCCAAAGGCTATAGGAAAAACCTCAATATTTGTTCTTCCAAGTCTTCTAAGCTTCATACGCCAAATCCTCCCTCTTTTTTTACTTTGATGTTATTTTTTCTTTTTTAAACTCTCTCTCTAAGGATAAAAGAAGACTCTCGTAATATTCAATCTTAAAATTAAGTTTGTCTATTGCTTTTTGAATTGCCTCAATACGTGCTATAAGCTTTTCTCTTTGCTCTATCAGGATTTTCTTTCTTGCTTCTAAAGTAGAATCACCTTCTTGAAGAAGCTTTACATATTCTATGAGAGCTTCTATTTCTAAACCCTGCACTTCTCATATGTTTAATAAGTTCAATTAATTTGCAGTCTGCATCTGTATATTCTCCAACTTCATTTTTATTACGTTTTATACGAAGAATTAATCCTATCTTCTCGTAGTATCGCAATGTATCTTTAGGAATTCCATATTTTTCACTTACTTCTTTTATCTTCATAAAAATCCCTCCCAACTTTATTTTAATAGTCCAATCTTTTTAAGCCATTCTGCAACTTTATTTTCTAAATCCCTTGATTCACCACCATATATAGAAAAACAATCTAAAAATTTTGCATTATTGCAAAGCTTTGAGATATCTTCTACAATTCTTCCTTTTCCACCCCTACCATGAGTACAAAATGGTACAATAGTTTTACCCGAAAGATCATATTGTGATAAAAAAGTTGCAATAGGAGGTGCAATAGTACTCCACCAATTGGGTGTACCTATAAATATAATATTATAATCGTCTATATTATCAATTTTGTTTTTTATAGCAGGTTTATATCCTTCTCTGATTTCTTTTTTAGCCTGTTGAACTGTATCATTGTAGGACTTTGGATAGGGTTTCTCTGGAATGATCTCAATTAGAGTGCCATCTACATATTTATGTATAATCTCAGCTATCTTACGAGTATTTCCAGACCAGCTATAATATACAATAAGAATTTTTTGATTCATATGATCACTTCTCCTTTTTAAGTTTGATTTAATTATAAACATTAGAGCAAACTCTAAGTAAAGAGGAATGATATAAAAATAAAACCCTCCCTTTTAAAGGAGGGTTTTAAAAGATTTTCAAAAAAAATAATATTTTATGATTCATTTATTAGTTTTCTTATAGCCTCAAGAGCTTCTTCTGTATTCATATTTCTTATCTCTACTCCTATATGTTTTGTCCTATCAAACCCTGCTCTTTCAAATGCATCTCTAAACATTTTTGTTTGCATCTTTGGGTCACATCCTGCTACATAGAGTTTTTCAATAAGCTCGTTACTTTCGGTAAGGGTAGTTAAAAAATTGTCACCATCATCTGCACAAAGTTGAGGATGAATAGCCACAAAATCTACAAGTCCCTCTCTTCTTATAGTATTGAGAATTTCAAATATATTCATATTTTGGAAGGATGGACAGGTACCCTGACATACACAAAGAAGTAATCCCTTCATTGAGTTTCACCTCCATCAGTCATAATTTTTACTTTATCTCCTACAAAGCTAATAGCTCCAACTGGGCAGGCTCCTTTTAAACAGCCTTTGCAAAAGTCTATGCACTCTTCTGGGTGTACTACATATGGTTTTCCATCTTTTTCTTCATACACCCCATGAGGACAGAAATTTACACAAGCAAGACATCCAATACATTTTTCATAATCTATTACAGGATACCAAATTTTGGACATACCTCTTTACCTCCATCTTTTCATTATCAATCTCTGAAGTGGTCTCTTTCTCTATTTTTATTTCAATCCTTTTGCTATTTCTAACCAACGCGGATCATTAACTCCTATTACACATTTATTTTCTTGTCTTAGAGAAACTCTCAAGTTTAGAAGTTCCATATTTCTTAGTAAAAAAGAGTCGGGAATACTTAATATAGCCTTATATATGTTTTTCATGAATTCGTCTTCTGCCTCTTTTACAGAATATAAGACTCCTCTTCCAATTCTCCTTTCCTTAACTAAACCTTCTCTTTTAAGTTCATTCAAATATTTAGAAATATTGTAATGGGATTCTTCAAGAGCATCTGCTATTTCACAAACATAATATTCTTTTCCCATCTTTAAAAGAAGGGTAAAAACCTTTAGCCTTTTATTATCAGAAAGGACCTTAAAAATTCTTTCGTATCTTTCCATAGGAGAAATTCACCTTGTTTAGTTTCAATAAAGAAGCTTTCATTATAGTCAATAATTACTTAAGATAGATCTTCATATAAATCTTGATTTATGAAAATCTTTATTCCATCTTTTTCTATAACTTTATCTTCTAACTCTCCTTCTTCTATAATCTCAAGTATGAGAGATCCTCCACAGTAAGAAGATCTACCCAATATATTCTTATTCAAGCTCCTTCTTTATTATTTTCAGAAAGAATTCTTTTAAACTCTTCGATAGTCCTATCAGTTGTATTTATCATTGTTTCACCTCCTTAATTTTCCCATTTGCCCATATTAGCATATGAAAAATTAAAATGCAAGTTAAGATTATGTTAAATAAATAAATGAGATTATTTTATAGAATTTCTTTTAGATATTCTCTGACTTCTATTAAGGAGTTAAAAACCTTGTAAGCAAGATTCATAATTTCTTTTTTGGGGTGCTTAAAATCCAATACTAAAAAGGGGATCATATTAGCTCTGTAAGCTCCTAAAATGCCATTTTCTGAATCTTCTAAAACTATACATTCAGAAGGATTTACATTAAGTTTTTTAGCAACTTCTAGAAAGATATCAGGTTCTGGTTTACTTTTTGTTATCTCATCACCACAAATTATGGTGTCAAATTTTTCTATAATACTTGCTTTTTTTAGTAGATAAAAGGCTTTAGCCTTTTCGGTAGATGTGGCGATACCTTTTGGGATTTTTCTTTCTTCTAACAAAGATATTAATTCAAATAGTCCCTCTTTAATTGGTACACCATTATTTTCTATGTGATCTTGGGTTAATGCTAAAACTTTTTGATAGATGTCTGTAAAAGGTAGATTATTGCCATAATATTTTTTAAGGATTTTTTCTGTTTCTCTAATATTTACTCCTATAGTCTCTTTATAAATTTCTTCTGTTAGGTCATATCCATAGTTATTTAAAACAGTTTTCCAAAATTGATAGTACAATCTTTCTGTGTCAAAAATTATTCCATCCATATCAAAGATAACTGCTGAAATTTTCATCTTATCATCTCCTTTTTATAGTAGAATAAAACATGTATATATTTTATTTCCAATTTTTTAAAATTATATTTAAAGAAGGATGATTTTAATGTGAAGGATTATATATCTCAGAGTACAAAGAGTCTAACAAGGAAAGAAAGAGAAGATCGTTATAAATGTCCTGGGCTTGATTCTGTAGCAGGATTTTATGGAATTTCCCATGCAATATGTGATGATTGGAAGGATGGAAGAATAGATACAAAGACAGATCTAAGAAGGTTTTCTTTCTTTATTAAAACTTTTGAGTTTTAAGGGTAAGAATAATAAGATACAAGATATTGATGATGTGAGGCAAGTAATTAAAAGTAAAGGGAGAAGGAGAGAAGAATTTAGACCAAGAATAAAATTTTTTAAAAACATATTGACAAAATTTAAAATTGTGTTAAAATTATAATTGCCACAGGCATCAAGGGGTCCGTAGGGAATCCCAAGATGCGCTTGGCTGGGACGGAGTAAGTCTCAGGGGCTGGGGAAAGGTTTGGAGCAAGCCTCCTTACCGAGTACTCAGGTGGTGCCAGAGAGTAATGAGAGTATTGGTAAAGCCTGGTACTCTCATGAAACCTGGAGCTAAAGCCTGAGACTGAAAGTTCTCAGTAAAGTGCAGATGGGAAGTACTGAGGGGTCCGTTGAGCCTGTGGCACCTTTTTATGTACTCTTTATATATTTCTATTTTTCTTTGTTTGGGGGTTTTATTGATGGAAGTAAATATTTCAAGAATAGGTGCTAAAGGAGATGGAAAAACAGATAATACGAAGATAATTCAAGAGGCAATAGATTATTGTTATGATCATGGATGGGGAAATGTTATAATTCCTAAAGGTATATACTTATGTAAACCCTTGAGGTTAAGATCCAATGTAACTCTTTATTTGGAGGAAGGTTCTATTTTAAAGGCTTCATCAAATATTAATGATTATTACAATATAGGTTATTATCATAATGAATGGGGTGAAGTTACATCATTTTTATATGCTTTATCAGAGAAAAACATATCTGTAGAAGGAAAGGGGATTATAGATCTTTCTGGTGAAAGTTTCATGGATTTTTCAAAAACTCATAATAATTTCCCTGAATTATCTTCATTGAATGAGGAACAGATTGAAGAAACGGAATGTAAAACCAAAGATCGTCCAAAACAACCTATTTTCTTTTATAATTGTAAGAACATTACTATAAGAGATATTGTTATAAAAGATTCTCCTTGTTGGACAGTATCAATAAATTCATCAGAAGATATAAGAGTGGATGGTATACAGATAATAAATAATTTGAGGGTGCCTAATAGTGATGGTTTACATTTTTGCTCATCAAGAAATATAAAGGTCTCAAATAGCAATTTTGTATGCGGTGATGACTGTATAGCTATAACTGGAATTACTAATTGGGATATACCTTGTGAGAATGTAATAGTGAGTAATTGTGTTATGGAAACAAGATCAGCAGGAATAAGAATTGGTCATCTTGATAGTAAAGTGAGGAATGTTATTTTGTCTAATTCAATCATAAGGAATTCAAATAGGGGGATAGGAATTTTTGCAAATGGTAGATCTGGTTATGTAAGTTCTATCATAATAAATAATATAATTATGGAAACCAAGATCTTTGCAGGAACTTGGTGGGGTAAAGGAGAACCCATTGCAATATTAGCTCCTGAATATGGTAATACTATAGAGGATGTGAGTATAAGTAATATAAAATCTCGATCAGAAAATGGTATATTGATATATGGCAAGAATAAGAATATAAAAAATGTGGTTTTAAAAGATATAGATATAAGTATTAATTTAGGTAAAAACAGAGAAATCTTTGGTAAGTATTTAGATCTATCTCCAAGTGCTAATATACCATTTCCAGATTATATGAGAAAAGTACCCTGGATAATTGGAAAAGATATCTTTTCTTTAAAAATTGAAAATATTACTTATGGAATTTCAAAAGATTTAGAAAATAAGGTTAATACCGAAGGAATTTTAGAAGATATAAAAGAGTTGTCTATTTTTAATGTGGTTAGTAAAAGTACTCTTTAAAAGTAATCCCAGCAAAAGGTAGGATGTTCGGGAAATAGGTTTTCCATCTTTTCAAGGATAGGAATATTTTTTATTTCTATAAGACCTAACTCATAGGCAGTTTTTGGTGATAAAATGCCTGAGATTATTTGGGAAAGAGTATTAATACTTAAGGATAAGTCATAATCTGAATCTTCTTTTTTCAAAACTTTTACCTCATCATTGATCTCTATTTCCCATACGCCGTTATTCCATTCTGCATATTCATCTTTAACCTTTATGGAAATCTTATCTTTCACATTATATTTTATTTTTGACAAGGCTTTTTCTACATCAACAATTCTTATCATAAATGTAGGCTCAATATTACATTCTACGCTTGGATTAGGAAGAATAAAGGGAAGTATATCGTTTAATGGGGTTGTGATCTCTATTTCCTCTATATTCATAGCTTGTCTTGAGAATAGTGATAGAAATCCCTTATATGCGGAATTATTTAAACAGATCATTTCTCTAACTATAATTTTATTTATATTGGTTTTTTCAACATTATATAGTAGATATCCTTCTATTTTTTGATCTTCATATATATAAAGGTAGGTAAGGTTCTTTGTCCTAAAGATAATACTTTCCCATTGTTCATCGGATCTTTTTATTGCTCCAGAAAAGCCCTTAGCATAGGTTTCATAAATAGGTTTTATTATCTTCCATTCACTTAGTGGTATTCTTTTGACTTTCTCTATTTCTTGGTATCTTGGTATGAGAGAAGTTTTTATTTTATATCTTTTTTTAAATCCGCCAAGTTCCCATCCAAAATTTCTATAAAATTCGAAAGAAAAGGGGTATAAAGAAGAGAAAATCTTTTTCTCATCTTTTGATATTCTTATTGCTTCTTTTAATAAACAATGAACATGTTTTTTTCCTCTTTTTTCTGGAAATGTAGCGACACCACCTATACCTGAAAAAGAAAAAATTTCATTTCTAATATAACCTTCTAATGCATTTATGCTTAATGCAGATACTAACTTCCCGTTTTCGATAGCACCTATGCAATTTCTGATGTTTTTTTCATTTACCCAAGTGCTTACCTGTTCATAAGGAAGTATAAAGGATTGACTCCAAAGCTCGATGAGTTCATCTATATATGAAGAATTTAATCTTACTATTTCCATAATTTATTCCCCCTTAAAGTTTTCATGTATGATCTTTAATAAAGTATTACCTTTATAAGGGTAATCCTCAGTTATCTCCCATATCATAATTCCTCCTAGACCATTTTTTAAAACATATTTGCATTTTTCTTTTATAGATATTTCATCATCATAAGTATAAAAGATTTTTTCCTTTGGATTCCAAAGCCAAGGTACCCTTGCATATTCATCTCTAAACTTGAGATAATTAGGATTGTTTTCTAAGACTCCTTTTATGAAGAAGAAAGGATTGCTACCTGAAGGATGATCTTCAGAGTCATAAATACCTATAGGTATCCCTATAACTTTTGCAAATAATCCATTATCTCCGTCATCTTCACATATCCATCCCTTCCCATAGAATGGAACCCCAAGAATTATTTTTTTCGATGGTACACCATATTTAAAATATTCTTTAACTGCAAAATCGCAATTAGCTTTTTCTCTGCTTAGAGGATTAGGATCCTTAGGATTGGAAAACAAGGGGGAATGATGATTGGTATATTTATCCCAAACACCATGGAAATCGTAAGTCATTAAATTTATAAAGTCTAAATAGATTTGATATTTATCTGGTTCTGTGTTATGAATTATTTGAAAACTTGCAGGGGCTGCTATGGTTAATAAATAATGTTTATTATCTTTTTCTTCTGCTTTTAAAAGTTCCTCTCTTATATCTTTAAGAAGGTATGTAAAATTTTGTTTATCCTCAGGTCTTGTCTTATTGGTAGGTAAGCCTCCTTCTACTGGAAATTCCCAATCTATGTCAATACCATCCAAGCTGAATTCTCTTATAATTTCTAATGCACTTTTAGCAAAATTTAATCTGCTCTCACGAGTAAGGGCTACATCTGAAAATTCTCCTGAATCAGTCCATCCTCCTACGGATATTAAAACTTTTACATTTTTATGCTTTTCTTTCAACTCTTTAAATGTTTTCATGTTTTTTGCGAATAGATTTTCATCGATGGGAGAGACCCTTCCATCTTTTATTTTCATGAAGGCATAATTTATATGAGTAAGTAGGTTCCACGGAAGTTCTTCTATAGAGTAATTTAAATATTCCTCTTTTACTTTCCATTCAGGGAAGTATCCTACTATTATTTTCTTATGCATTAGTAAACCCCCTTAATAAAATATGTTAATTTTATTTTAACACATAGTTATCAATATTTTATAATTCCTTAACTAATATTTAAAACCAGTGATTTAAATTATAAACTGAGAAATTTTTAAATAAGGGGGTGCTTCATATGAGTAAAATGGATAGGATTCTCTCAAAGATTCTGCTATTTTCCTTTCTTCTTTTTACTTTTCTGTTCTTTTCTTCTAATGTGGTAGATGCCTTGTCCAACAGTGTTACCCTTTATTCAGGTAGGCCAGTTAAGTATGTTTTTTGGTTTATTGGAGATGGTATGGGAATGAATCATGTTTATGCTACAGAAATGTTTTTAGAAAGAGAAAGTAAAGAGCCATCTATTAAAAATCTTGATTTTACCAGATTTCCTAATATAGGATGGATGACTACTTATGCTGCAGACAGTTATATCACTGATTCTGCTTCTGCTATTACTGCAATGGCTACTGGAAAGAAAACTTACGATGGTGTATTAAATATGGATCCATCCCTCAAGACAAAATATAAGTCTATTGCAGAAATGGCAAGAGATATGGGATATAAAGTAGGAGTTTTGACAAGTGTATCTATAGATCACGCAACTCCTGCTGGTATGTATGCTCACCAACCCAGCAGAAACAATTATTATGAGATAGCTTTGGAACTTTTGGACAGTAATTTTAATTATTTTGCGGGTGGAGGATTCTTACAGCCTAAAGGAAAAGATGGAAAACAAAAGGATATATATGAAATAGCTAAGGAAAAAGGATATAAAATTGTTGATAATATTGAAAATATCAGATTAATTGGAAAAGGGGATGATAAGGTTATAGCTATTAATCCTATATTGGATAATAGCAAAGCTTTACCTTTTGCAATAAATAGACTTAGAGGAGCAAATATAGGACTTTCTCTTGCTGACTTTACAAGAAAGGCTATTGAGGTATTAGATAATCCAAAAGGCTTTTTTATAATGGTTGAGGGTGGAAAGATTGACTGGGCAGCTCATGCTAATGATGCTGCGAGTGTTATATATGATGTTTTAGATTTCAATGAGGCCATAAAAGTTGCTTTAGATTTCTACAAGAAGCATCCTTTTGAGACTGTTATCATAGTTACTGCAGATCATGAAACTGGAGGTATGAGTATTGGTTTTGCAGGTACAAAATATGAAGTATTTCCAGAACTTCTTTCTTATCAAAAAATCTCCTATGACGAATTTTCAAAAATAGTACAAGACTACAGAGTAAAAGCAGGAGATCAAGCTAAATTGGAAGATTTGTTGCCACTTATTGAAAAATATTATGGACTTTCCATTCTTGATGAGAGCACTAAGAAGGCTTTAGAAGAAAAGGCAAAGTCAGGAGATAAGGAGGCAAAAATTAAGCTTCAACTATCCCTTAATGATTATGAAATAGAAGAAATCAGAAAAGCCTTTAGTGTATCTATGATGGATTCTCAAAAAAGACCTAAGGACTATAGATCATATATATTATATGGAGGATATGATCCATTGACAGTTGTGGTTACACGTATTTTGAATCAAAAAGCGGGTATTGGTTTTACATCTTATTCCCATACTGGAGCTCCTGTACCCGTATATGCAATAGGTGCTGGTTCTCATATATTTAGAGGATATTATGATAACACAGATTTATATAAAAAGCTTTGCAGTTTGATTGGTATAGATCCTTTCAAAGAATATATTCTATCATCTGAAAGTAAAGAACTTTCTGTATCTATATCAAAGTAAAAAATTTAGGGGGGATAGAGTATCTATCCCCCCATGAGATTAAAAGGGGGTAAGTAAGCTATGTTTTTAGAAGGTAAATTGGAAGCCCTTGATTTTATAACCCTAATTTCATTTCTTACCTACTCTAATAAAACAGGAATATTAGAGATTTCTATAAACCATAATGAGGGATTAATTTTCATATATAATGGAGAAGTTTATAATGTGTATTATAATAAAAGATGGGGGAAAGACGCTCTTTTTGAGATAGTACTTTATGAATATATAGATTTTTGCTTTATCGAAGGAAATTATAAGGTGGAAAGAAAAATATGGGATAGATCTGAAAAGATTATTTTAGAACTACTTAAAGATTATGACGAAAGAAAAGCCTTAGAATTATCCTCTGTAAATGTATAGGAGGGTATTCTTTATGATAAAAGAAAGAATTAAAAAGTTGAATGAAACCTTAGAAGTTTTAGAATACATGAAGAAAAACTTTGATATAAATGAATTAAAATTGGATAAAATTAAACAATATGCTTTAAAGTACGGAATATATTTAAGTATTACTGGAATAGGTGAAATTGCCTGTGCATATTTAAATGAGAAAGGTATTGAAAGTGTTTCAAATTTTAAAGAATGTATTGCCATGTTAGGAGATATGAAAATATTGGATAGAATTATAGTTGAAAAACTTATGGAACTTATGAAGTATAGGGATCTTCTGAAACGACCATATATAGAAATAGATATTCTTAAGCTTTACTCCCTCTTAGAAAGGTTAGATCTTGTTAAAGAATTTATAGATAGGATTACAATAGGAATAAGGGTTTAATATCTACTATTAATATGGAAATCATGCTAAAATACTATAAATTGTTATTTAGGGGGGAGTATCATGACAAAAGAAAAAGGGCTCAAAATAGGTGAGTTGGCTCCAGATTTTTTATTAAAAGATCAAGAAGAAAAAGAATTTAAATTATCTGATTTTAGGGGACAAAAGGTACTTCTTTCTTTTCATCCTTTGGCATGGACTTCTGTATGTGCAAAACAAATGCAATCTCTTGAAGAGAATTATGCAAGATTTCTTGAACTTAATGTAATACCAGTAGGTATAAGCGTGGATCCTGTACCATCTAAAAAGGCTTGGGCTGACAGTTTGGGAATAAAAAAGTTGAGAATATTATCGGATTTTTGGCCGCACGGGGAAGTAGCCAAAAAATATAACATATTCATAGAAGAATATGGATTTTCGGAAAGAGCGAATGTAGTTGTAGATGAGGATGGAGAGATTATCTTTTTTAAAATATATCCTCTTAAAGAGCTTCCTGATATAGAAGAAATATTTCTTTTTTTAAAAGATTAATTTTGATTTAGCCTCATTAAAAGGTAATTAAATCTACCCCCACTATCTATATTTCCAATTTTAATTTTTAAATATTGACATTTATATTTTTTAGGTTTATATATGTAAGTAGCATATATATGGAGGTGAATATATTTGAAAGGATTTAGACAAGGAATGGGAAAAAGAGATGTGGGTTTTGCCCCAGGATTTTGGCTCAGAGTCTTTGTGCTTTCTGCTCTATCTAAGAAGGATCTTCATGGGTATGAGCTTTTAAACATGCTTGATGAGTATTTTCCTGAATTCTGCTTTTGTAGAGGACCTTCTGGTATGGGTACAGGTTATAGAATTCTTAGAATTCTGGAGATGGAAGGTCTTATTAAATCTCGTTGGGAGACAGGAGAAGGTCCTGCAAAGAGAGTTTATTCAATTACACCTGAAGGACAGATGGTAAAAAAAGAGTTAATAAATTACATAAAGGAAATGAGAGATAGAATTGATAAATTTTTGGAATTTGTTGAAGGAAAGGAGGTGTAAAATATGTGGAGATGGTGGAGAGGTCGTGGATGGGGTTTCGGAGGTTATGGAGCTCCTTGGTGCCCATGGTCTTTTTGGGGTCGTAGATGGTGGTGGAGAGGTGCTGGATATTATCCTTACTCTGGGCTTACCAAGGAGGAAGAAAAGGAACTTTTGGAAGCTTGGAAAAAAGATCTTGAGGCTGATCTTGAGGATATAAAGAGACACTTGGAAGAACTTAAGTAAAAGAAAGGGGCGGGGTTTATCCCGCCCCTTATAAAAGGTAAAAAACATTTAACTTATTTAAGGAAGGAGTTTAGAAATGGATGTTGGGGATATTTATCTTATAATTGCCTTATTTCTTCATAGTTGAATATTTTGTAAATCTAAAATGAAGAGAGGTGATTTATGCATGAAGAAGCATATACATGATCATAGTGGCTTAGGTTCTGAGGGTTTTTGTATATGTCCTAAATGCGGGTATAGAAAGATACATACCCAGGGGATTCCCTGCAGAGATGAGAGATGTCCCAATTGTGGCTCTGCTCTTATAAGAGAAGGATCCTATCATCATAGATTAATAGAGGAGAAGGAAGAATGAAAAGTGAGGATTTTAATAAAGAAAAAGAAAAGATGAAAGAAAAAATGAGTAAAATTCAACATAAAATTGTAATAATGAGTGGGAAAGGTGGAGTAGGAAAAAGTACATTTTCTGCAAATCTCTCTATAGCTTTTGCTATGAAGAGATCTGAAGGAAAAGTGGGGATATTAGACGCTGATATACACGGATACAGTATCCCAAAATTATTTAATATTACAGCAGAGAGATTATATCAAGCTGATGAAGGAATTCTTCCTGTGGAAGGCCCCTTAGGGATTAAAGTAGCTTCTGCTGGATTTGTAGTGCAAGATGAAGATTCTCCAATTATCTGGAGAGGACCATTAAAAGCTCAACTAATTAGGCAATTTTTATCAGATATTATCTGGGGAGAACTTGAATATTTGATAATTGATCTCCCCCCAGGTACAGGAGACGAACCATTAAGTATAGCTCAAGAACTTCCAGATCTAGATGGTGCTATTATTGTAACCATACCTTCAGGGGTTTCAGAAAGGGTAGTTAGAAGATCAGTAAACTTTGCAAAGGCTCTTAATTTGCCAGTAACAGGAATAGTAGAGAATATGAGTGGTTTTGTCTGTCCTCATTGTGGAACAAGGGTGGATATTCTTGGAAGTGGGGCTGGAGAGAAAATTGCAAGAGATTTAAAAGTCCCTTTTTTGGGTAAGATACCTTTAGATCCAAGGATTAGTGAGAGTGGTGATAAAGGAGTGCCTTTTATTTTAGAAGATAAAAATTCTGAAATTACAAGGATATTTTTGGATATTACTGATAAGATTGAAAATTTTTTAAAAGGGAGGTAGATATTATTAAGATTGCAGTTGCTTCTGACGATGGAAAGACTATTTCCTCTCATTTTGGTAGAACAAGGGGTTTTGTGATTTTTGAGATAGAAAATGGTGAGGTAAAAAGCAGAGAATATATTCCAAATACTTTCACTGGACATGCAAGAGGTTTACGTGAAAGGGGACTTCATCATCAATATGACACTCATGTAGCTATTATTGAAAATTTAAGAGATTGTAAAGCTGTAATATCTCATGGAATGGGTAGAAGACTTTATGATGATTTAACTTCTGCTGGAATAGAAGTTTATGTGACTGATGAGACAAATGTAGATAAAGCTATTGAACTCTACTTAAAGGGTCAACTTAGAAATGTTTCAGAGCTTCTTGACTAAAATAACAGTCTTATGTGATGATAGGCTTTCTTCTCCTCTCTTTTCAGAGCATGGATTCTCCGTATTAATTGAATGGGAGGGGAAAGCCCTCCTTTTTGATACAGGTGCAAGTGATATATTTATTAGGAATGCAAATATATTAGGGAAAGACTTATCAAAAGTTGAAAGTATAGTTATAAGTCATGGGCATTATGACCATTCAGAAGGCCTAAAACATCTTTTGCCTTTTAATAAGAAATATAAAGTTATTCTTAGAGAAGAAGCTTTTTTCCAAAATATAGTAATGATAGATTTACGGGAATAAATTGGGAAAATTTAAAAGAATTTTTAGATTTTGTTATCGTTAAAGATGAAGTTATGGAGATTTTTGATAATGTTTTTGTATTTGGTCCTGTACCTTTTAGAAATAATTTTGAAGAACCAGATCCTTATTTTTATGTGTTAAAAGGAGACAAAAAAGAGAGAGATTTTTTTTGAAGAAGAATTAAATTTAGTGATAGATGAGGGAGACGGTATAACTTTGATCACAGGATGTGCTCATAGGGGAATTGTTAATATAGTGGAGTAGGCAATAAAGAAATTTAATAAGAGAATAAAGCTTCTTATTAGGGGGTTTTCATCTTTATAAATCTACCTTTCCTAAAATAGAAAAAGTAATAAATAGCCTTCAAAAATTTGACATTGAGAATATAATCCCATATCATTGTACGGGAGAGGAGGCTATAAAAATCTTGAACAAGAGGTGATTCAATGGATAAAAAGCGTGTTCTTTTTATATGTACCCATAACTCCGCAAGATCACAGATGGCAGAAGGTATTATGAATGCTTTGTATGGAGATAGGTTTCAAGCTTTTTCTGCAGGAACTAATCCCTCTAAGGTAAATCCTCTGGCTATAGAAGTACTAAAGGAGATAGGAGTAGATATTTCTCATCATAAAAGCAAAAGTATAGATGAATTTAAAGGAGAAAACTTTGATTATGTAGTTACAGTTTGTGATAATGCAAAGGAAAATTGTCCCTATTTTCCTGGTGGAAAAAAATATGTTCACAGAGGTTTTATGGATCCAGCAAGTGTAGAAGGTACATATGAAGAGAAGCTTTCAGCCTTTAGAAAAGTTAGAGATGAAATATTAGAATGGATAAAGGAATTTTTTATAGAGAATAAAGAAGAGAAAGAGCAATTTTTCTTACCTTAAATTATGAAAGAAGAAATTTTAGAAAAACTAAAAGATTATTTTAATAAAAAAGAAAATGTGATAATGGCTTTTCTTTTTGGATCTTTATCCAAGGGAAAGGTTCATAGACATTCTGATATAGATATTGCTATTTATCTAAAGGAATATGACATAAAAGAAGTAGAAAAAATATGGGATGAACTTGAGGATTTATTAAAAAAAGATATAGACCTTATTGTATTAAATAATGCGAAACCTCTTGTTGCTTTTGAGGCTATCAGAGGAGAAAAAATAATAATAAGAAATTACGATTTTTATACTGATTATATGTTAGAGGTATCCTCTGAAGCTATAGACTTAAAGGACTTTATTTTAGATCTATACAAGATGAGAAGAGAGAATGAAAGATATAAATAAGATTAAAATAATTAAGAGAATAGATTTTATTAATACGGAAATGCAAGATTTAAAAAGATATGAGAATATAACTTATGAGGATTACAAAAGTGATAGAAATACTCAAAGGATAATAGAGAGAATTATAGAAAATATTGCCAATGCATTAATAGATATAATTAAAATAATTCTTTCTGAATTTAACATTACCCTTCCAGATACCTACAGGGAGATAATTCTTTCTCTAAAAGAGATAGAGTTTTTTAAAAAATATAAATTTTGTTACTCTCTCAGATATCACAAAGATGAGAAATATATTAGCATATTTAATATCTTGATCTTAGATGGGAGTTAATTGAAAAATTTATAAAATATGAGAAAGGAGAAATTGAGAATTTTATTAAAGACCTTGAAATCATGTTAGAAGGTAGTTAACAAATACAAACAAGATTATTGAGATAATTGTATTAAGAGCTAAAACACCTGCTATAAATTCTGCATCTTCTTTATCCTCATCTCTCATATATAATGGAATTATAAAGGGAGCTGGTAATATAAACATAGTAAATAAGGCAGATTGAAAAATTTTATCCAAGTGAAGGAGTCTTATTATAAGTATCTCATTAAGAATAAAGGCTAAGATCAAAAGTATGATATGCCTTAATACTACTGTAGAGATGGTAAGGGTGAGATTTTTCTTTTTGAATCCTAACTCATATCCTATTACTAAAGCAATCATAGGTACTGTAATATTTGATAAAAGCTTTAAAGTTTCTATGAGCGAAGAGAGAAGTATATTTTCTTGAAAAATATTTATTAATCCAGTTTTTTGAAATATAATTCCTAAGATAATAGCAATTATTACAGGTGTTTTTATAAAAGAAGAGAGCATGTTCTTAAAACTTTGTTTTTGAGTATCTTTAAAGCTTGTAAGTATACCAACCATAACAAAAAATACAAAGGTAACTTGTCCCAAGTCTATAAGGGCAAATTTGAATACATTTTCTGGGCCATAGAATAATGTAAAAATTGAGTAACCAAGCATTCCTGCCTCAAATCCTGTAAATAATAGAGGATAATACTTTGAATTAATATTAAGAACCCTTTTAATCCCATAACCCATAAAAAGAAGAACTCCACATGTAACAAATATAGTAAATGCAATTAAAAGATGCTTATATTCTACATTTGTTTGGGAAAAAGAGAGAAAAATTAAAGAGGGTAAAAATAAGTTAACAACTAACGTTTTAATTTCTCTTAATGTATTAGGACTTAAGTATCCACTTCTTTTAAAATATTGTCCAAGGGTAAATAAAATTAATACAGGAAATATTTTGCTAATTATTGATAAAAGCATGGTAAAGCTCCTTTTTATATATTTTTATAATATTTTCATCTTGAATTTTATTTTAGCATATTTTAACATAAATGTTTAATATTAGATATAATTTTTATTGCAAAATTAATTTATTTATCAAATAATTATATCTATGGTAAACTATTTAAAAAATAATATAGGATGGAGGTTAAAGTTATGGAAAAAAGAACAGATGTATTAATAGTTGGTGGTGGTCCTGCAGGTATGGTATGTGCCTCAACTGCTAAAAAATACTATCCTGATAAGCAGATTAAAATTATAAAAAATGTTAAGAACAGTGTAGTTCCATGCGGTATTCCCTATATGTTTTATAGTTTGAAAAATCCAGAAGATAATAAAATGGGGTTTACGTCTCTTGAAAATGCTGGAATAGAAGTAATTGTGGATGAGGTAGTAAAGGCTGATAGAGAAGGGAAATATGTGGAGACAAAAAATGGTGATAAGTATTATTATGAAAAATTAGTGCTTGCTATGGGTTCACTTCCTATCATTCCTAAAATTCCTGGTATTGAGAAGAAAAATATTTTCCCTATTTATAAGGATTTAGATTATCTTAAAACAGTAGTAGAAGAGGTAAGAAAAGCTAAAAATGTTCTTATTGTTGGTGGTGGATTTATAGGCGTAGAAGTAGCTGATGAGATATCTAAATTAGAAGGGATTACTGTATATTTGGTTGAATTACTCCCCCGTCTTTTAGCCCAATCCTTTGATGAGGAGTTTTCAATATTAGCTGAGGAAAAATTAAAGTCCAAGGGAGTAAATATTCTCACTAATGCTAAGGTAGTGGAATTTCTGGGTGATGAAAAAGTAAGAAAGGTAAAACTTGAAGATGGAAGAGAGATCGAGGTAGATGTTGTAATTCTTGGAATTGGTGCAGTACCGAATTCTTCATTAGCAAAAGAGATGGGCTTAGAGACTATAAATAATGGAGCTATCTGGGTAGATGAATATATGAGAACTTCAGATCCTGATATATTTGCTATAGGTGATTGTGCTTTAAAAAGAGATTTCTATACCCGTAGGAATACACCTGTGATGTTTGCTTCTACTGCTACTGCAGAGGCAAGGATAGCAGGAGCTAATTTATATCAAATAAAATTGATAAGGGAAAATAAAGGTACTATTGCTGTTTATTCAACTTATATAGACGGTTTAGTATTAGCCTCTGCTGGACTAACTGAGAATAGTGCCAAAAGAGAAGGATTTGAAGTAGTAGTGGGTTCGGTAGATGGTATTGATAAGCATCCAGGGACACTTCTTGGTGTTAATAAAACGAAGGTTAAGCTTATCTTTTCAAAATATTCTGGAGTACTTTTAGGTGGACAAGTAGCTGGCGGAACATCATTTGCTGAGTTAATTAATCTAATAGGTGTTGCTATTCAGCAAAGAATGACTGCCTCCGAACTTGAGACATTACAAATGGCCACTCATCCATATTTGACTTGTGCTCCCACTGTATACCATGTGGTTATGTCAGCCCAAGAAGCGATAAATAAAATATTTCTATCTAAATAGATATGGAGATATTTAACGAGTTTTTTAAAGAGTATGATCAATGGTATGAAGATAATAAGTGGGTCTATCTCTCAGAGGTAGAAGCTTTAAAGAAGGTTATTCCAAAAGGTAAAAAAGGGCTTGAAATAGGAGTTGGAACAGGAAGATTTGCAGAAATCTTAGGTATAGAATATGGGATAGACCCATCTGAAAATATGCTAAGTATTGCAAAAGAGAGGGGAATAAAGGCTTTTGTAGGGAGGGGGGAGAATTTACCCTTTTCTGATGAGAAATTTGATTATGTAGCTCTTATTATTACCATATGTTTCGTGGAAAATCCCCATGAGGTGATAAAGGAAACAAGAAGAGTTCTCAAAGATGGAGGAAAGATAATTATAGGAATTATTGATAAAAATAGCTATCTTGGAAAAATCTACCAAGAAAAAAAGGAAAAGGGACATAAATTTTATAAATATGCTAATTTTTATTCAGTAGAAGAAATTGTAGATTTGTTAAAGAAATATAATTTTAAGAATTTTACTTTTTATCAAACTCTCTTCAGGCATTTAGAGGATATTAAAGAGGTAGAAAAACCAAAGGAGGGTTTTGGAGAGGGAAGTTTTGTGGTTATTTCTGCGGAAAAATCTGTTTAATCACTATTAACCTATTTATAATCTTAACTTAATCTTTTGTAATAAACTATACCTTTTATAAACAACGAAAGTGATTTTTTTCATCCCTACAAAATTTAAAAGTCATATAGTTTTTGATATATTTATAATAAAGAAGGCCCTAAATTATGTTAACATCAATGTAAGAGGGGTGTAATGATGAATAAAAAGGATTCAGATATTCCTTTTTTATCTCAGGAAAAGATAAATTACTCAAAGCTTAAGATCCTTTTTCCTTATATTAAGGAGCATATAAGAACTTTTATTATTGCAAGTTTGTTTCTTTTAATTACATCTTTAATTGCGACTCCCATTCCTTATATTTCTAAAATTATTTTTGACAATGTATTCTTAGGAAATAAAGATATTAGATTTTTTGGTTATCTTGTAGTAATTTCTGCGATATTACACATAGGAAGGACCATTTTTTCAGGGATATCAAGTTATTATTTTGCAAAGGTAAGCCAGGAAGTATTATCAAGTCTAAAGAGTGATTTATTTAGAAAGATTTTAAAGCTACCTTTTAGATTTTATGATGAGGCTCAGACAGGATATATATTAGCAAGAATAGGAGAAGTGGAAGGTCTTGGTCTTTTCTTTTCATCTACAGTGATAAATCAGATGATAAGATTTTTTGAGTTTGTATTTGCCCTTTTAATGCTAATGTATCTTAATTTAAAATTGACTTTTTATGCTATTTCCATACTTCCAGCTTATTATGTAGTTATAAGGGCATTTTCCTTAGGATTAGTATCAGCGACAAAGGATGTTCTTGAGGGATCAGCAAATATTATGGGAAAGATACAAGAGAAAGTTTCAGGAGTAGAGGTTGTGAGGCTATTTGGGACTGAGGAAAGGGAAGCTGAAGAGGTAAAAAAGGAATTTAAAGGTCTTGCCAGGAAGAATTTATTACAAAGTATATTTTTTACCATTTTTGGAGAGTTAAATTTTGTTATTATCGCTTTAGGTGGTCTTTTAATTTTATGGGTAGGAGGGATGGATATAATAAAGGGTTCTTTTACGATTGGAAGCTATTTAGCTTTTGTAGGATACCTGCAAAAGCTTTATGGTCCAATTCAAAGTATGGCTACATTTAGTTTATCTTTGTATCCAGCTTTTGTTTCTCTTCAAAGAGTATCAGAGATATTAGAAGCAGAGAAAGAGAAGGAAGGGAATATAGAGCTTAAAAATTTAATAGGAGACATACAATTTAAGAATATTTCTTTTTCTTACGATGGAGAGAAGAAAGTTTTAGAAGGGATAGATTTACACATAAAACCAGGGGAGAAGGTAGTGATTTTAGGGCCTAATGGATCTGGAAAAAGTACCTTAATAAAGTTACTTTTAGGGATGTATGACCCTTTAGAGGGAGAAATTGTAATAGACGGAATAGATATAAAGGACATAAAACTGTCATCTCTTAGAGAAAAAATTGGTATTGTTTCTCAAAATGTATTTTTATTTAACGACAGTGTGAGAAACAATGTAGGCTATGCGATACCACAAGTGAAGGATGAAGAAATCATTAATCTTTTAAAGACAGCAGAGCTTTATGATATTTTTATGGAAGGATTTAAAGATGGACTTAACACGATAATAGGAGAGAGAGGAGCAAAGATATCAGGTGGACAAAAGAAAATAATAGCCTTTTTAAGGGCTGTACTAAAGAAGCCACATGTTTTAATACTTGATGAAGCCACATCGGAAGTTGATATGACAGTTGAGAGAAAGATTTATGAATATATAGAGAAGTTTATGAGAGATAAGACATGCATAATCATATCCCATAGAGAGATTCCTTGGGAAATAATTGATAAAGTGGTTTATCTTGATAAGGGGAGAATAATTAAAGTGGAGTTAATCAACAAAAATTGCTAATTTTGTTCATCCTAATAATTATTTTTTGAAATTTTTTTCTTTCCTTTTTATCAAAAGAAAAGAAAGAGAGATAGGAAGGAATTTTCTGTAGTTTATAAGTTTCGATGAAATTATTCAAACCATTTGATATTAGGGGAATATCAAATTCCCATTTTCTATTGTATCTAACATAATTTCTTACAAAGATATCAATAATTTCTCTATCTTTCTCAGGGAGGGATAAGTAGAAATTAATAAATTTACTTCTATTTTTGGGAGAAAGGTTATTAATAAAACTTTCAGCAAGGGTTCTTCTTGCTAAGAAGAAAGGATGAATGTCCTTTCCCATAAAAGAGATAAACCTTTTAATTTCCCATTTATTTTTAAATTCTGAGAAGAAGTTCTTCCAATTTTTTGAAAAAAGTTCAAAGAGTATTAAAACATTTTTGGTAAGATATGGAAAATTTTTCTTTCTATTAAAAAGTGCCATATAGGATGAGATGAACAAAATAATTTTAGTTTCATCTGAAAGTTCATAGAAATGGTTATATATATTGTAAAAATCTTCATTTATTTTTAACTTTTTGTATTCAAGGATTATAGGAAGAGAATTTTCAAAGTCAATCATATAATAGTCCTTATTTTTAAGAAATTTTCTTATAGTAGAGCTTTTTATTCTTTTCGATTTAGTTTTAAGTAAGTCTTTTAAAAGAATGGTATTAATAAGTTTGGATTTATTGTAAGACAGATTATTATAAAAGAATTTAAAATTTTTAGCACTCTCAATGGTATCTTTATAATATTTTAATTTGTCATCAGAGAGGTATAGCTTATTTAAAGATTTTTCGAGAGATACGAGAATATCAGAGGTTTCAAAAATATTAAGGTCTGAATTTATGTATTGTACTTTAAATATTGTATCGAGGACATATAAAAATCTATGTAAATCTTCTTTGTAAAATCCAAGGAAATAGGCAAGTTTATTGGAAAGATATGAAGAGATTTTAGGATGTAAATCTTTAAGATACCATGAAGAATCATTTAAAGTATTAATGATGCCTGTAGGATGAGGTATTAGATTTGCAATTTTGTAAGCTTCGAGATATAAAGTTACACCTTTTCTAAGATTATTCTTTTTAATTTCCTCCTTTGCTTTCCCCATAAGAATAAAGGTTTTTGCAGAATTATCTTCTTCATATATTTTTCCAAAGATACGGAATTTAGAGAACTTAGAGTAAGGAATATATGAAGCAAAGTAATTAAGAAGAGTTGTAGCAACAATTTTTCTTGCATGCTTAGGGATTTTGGTAAAATTTCTTTTAAGATTTAAAAACAAATTATCTGCCTCTTTATTTTTGTTAGTTCTTTTTAAGATAAGAAGTTTTTGAGATAGAAGAAGGAAATAGAGAGTTTTATTATTCTTGCAGAGGGTTAATCCCCTTTGTACTGTAGAGAGAGCTTTTTGGTATTTTCCATTCCAGATATGTTTAAGGGTAAGGAGATAATATTTACAAGGAGATGTTATTTTCTCATGTTCAAGGGAAAAATAAAGAAAAGGCAAGGAAAAAGAACCATATTTAGAGATTATGTCTACTACGATGGGGGTCTTTCTATTCATTTTCCACTTCTCCTATTCTTGCTAATATATATCCTGTCTGAGCCTCATCATAAAATCTAAAAGGTAGCTTTAAAATCTTTCTAAATAAATCACTCTTTAGACTTGATAATACTTCTTGGCTTACCTTTGCAAAATAATAACTTGATATCCCTGAAAAATGGTCCTTCCTATGTGTAATATCGCAGAAATTACTACAAGATAACCAAAGATAAAAAAAGTAATATTTCAGTTCTCACTGCTCATTTTTAGACTGTTTTAGTTACTATCTTCTCATTATCTATTTTTCTTATAAGCATATATGAAATGACAATAAGAATTACTCCCACAATAAAGAAAATTAGACTCATCTGAGGTATAAAACTCAACTTAGCATTATTAAGGTTCTCAAAATCGAATACATAATTATTTAAAAACCATAAAAAGAAAGTCATTGGAATAATAAACAAGTAAGATATTATGGATCTCATGAATAGAAAACCCCCAAACATTATACTTAAACAACCCATAAATGAATTAATTCCTAATATAAACACAGGAACTATGATGGTAAAGTATATAACTGTAAAGATGTTAATAGATAGAGAAACCCCATTAATCAAAAATAAAATATATAGTAAACAACTACTGATTAAACTTCCTAAGTAAACTATAATAGATATAGATAAAACCTCTCCTAACCACCACTCTATAGGTCTTAATGGGGTTGCTAAAAAAACTGAGATATTTTTAGAATAATAATCTGAAAATATATTTGCCCATATTAGATAGCTGCCAAAAGATATTGCAAACAAAAATGGTATATAAAAAATCATTTTCTCCCATAGAACTATAGCCATGTTTTTAAATTCGGGAGAGAATAAGATAGAATACTTATCTTCAATTAAAATTGGTATTAATAGTGCAAAGGGCATTAAGGCTAATATAAATGATCTCCTAAAAATTCCATTCTTCAAATTTTTATATAATATAGCTTTCATATCATTCCTCCTTTGTTAAGGCTAAATATATATCTTCTAAAGGAGTTTTTACCTCTTCTATACCAAAAATCTTAATACCTTTCTCTGTTAGAAAATTTATTAATATAGGTATTTTTTCTTTATTAGAAATAGATATTCTTATACCACCATTACTCTCTTTTAGATCTACAATAAAATCTAAATTTTTCAAATCTCTCTCTACCTCATTCAATCTTTTATCTATCCTTACCAACACCTCTTTTTTACCAAATATATCTTGCATTTCTTCATAGGAACCATATGCTACAATTTTACCCTTGTTTATAATAGCGATCTTATCGCAAAGCTGAGATATATCATATAGATTATGGGATGTAATAAATATAGTAACTCCTTTTTCTTTTGCTAAATCTTTAATATAAGACTTTATCAATTTCTGATAATCAACATCTAAACCCAAGGTAGGTTCATCTAAGATAAGCACATAAGGATCATTCAATAAAGCTCTTGCAAAACATAATCGCTGTCTCATACCCAAAGAATAAGTATTAATTTTATCTTTTGCCCTATCTGATAAACCCACTAACTCTAATACTTCTTTTATTCTTTTTATCCTTATACACTTTGGAATATCATAAAGAAGAGCATAAAATTCTAACATATCATAACCAGTAAACCAATCATATAATCCTCTCTCTTCCAACATAAAACCTATCTTTCCTTTTTGCTTCCCTAAATCAACAACCTCTGTTCCAAAAAGCTTAGCTACCCCTTCATAATTTAGCAGTCCTAAAAGTATCTTTACAGTAGTAGTTTTTCCTGCACCATTTGGCCCTATATATCCAAATATCTCTCCTTCTTTTATGTGAAAACTAACCCTGCTAAGAGCTAATACTTCACTATTCTTACTTTTATATTTTTTGGTTAAACCTTCGCAGTAGACAACATAATTATGCATTTCCAACTACCTCCATTCTCCTAATAAAGGATTATAATTGCAATAATTTGTCTTATATAATGAGCTCCCTCTCAAAACTTCATATGCCCTACAATCCAAACATGCATATCTAAATTCACAATATTTGCAAGGTTCTATTTTATCTTTTGTAATTTTATAATATTTTTCTAAATCCTCTAAAATATCAATTAGCTCTTTATTTTTGATATTTCCCAAAACATAGTCTTTAATTAGAGGACATAAAAGATATTTACAATCGTAGGTTATAGTTATCTTACCATATAAGCATGGATTATAAATTTTCATTAATTCATATTCGGCAATTGAAGGAGGATTTAATAAATCTTTACTCAATGAAAAATCATAACAGTATATGGGAATTGCATTGATATCTTTTCTTTCAAAGTCTTCTTTTAACTGTTCTAATATATTAGAAATGTTTACACTCTTAGTCAAAACTAAACTTATATTGTAATTTATTCCTGTTTCATCTAATTTCAATATATTCTTTAATACTTCTCTAAATCTATATTTACCTTTTGAGAGTCTTTCATAAATATTAAAAGGATAAAAAATAGTAATGAAAATATGTAAATTATAATATCTTATCAGATCAATAACCTCCTTATTATTTAATTCAAAACCATTTGTCAATACAATAATTTTTTGGAAATTAAATTTCATAAGTAAAAGGCAAATATTTTTTAAGCTTTCTATATCCAAGAAAGGGTTACCACCAAATAGAACGATATTTTTACAATTTAAATCATTTAAATATGACAATATTTCAAAGATATTATCTTTTAAAACATTGTCATCAGTATTTGATTTGGTACAAGCTAAACATCCATAGTATTTAGGAGCATTACAAAAATAACATTCCAAATTACAAATATTGCATACTTCAATATATGCTGTGGCTAACGTAGGAACTTTTAACAAAGGTTGACCTAACAAAAATTTAGGAAATCCATAAGTATATTTGTCTATGTATGTTTTACTATCACATTTTATTATTATATCTTCCCTAAAAAGGAAATCTAATAAATTAACAACTTCAGATTCAGCAAAATTTCCCATTTCTATTATTTTTGATAAACTATAATTCTTTTCAAGTAACTCGATAAATTTACCCTTTTTTTCGTCAAGACTTATTAACCTACCCTTGATAAGATCATATAAAGCTCCTTTTCTTATTCCCTTAACATAATGTATTTCTGGTTTTAGCTTCAAATAGTAATTATTAATCATAATTACAACTCACAATCTATAAAAGTAAACATATTCTTCCAATGCTTCTTATTTAAATTACTTAGAACAACATTGAAACTTGGGTTTTCCTCTAAAATCTTATATAATTCTGACAACTCTTTTTTTACTTCGTCAATCAATCTATCACAAATTTCTGGAGGGTCTTTATCAAAAGTTCTATCTTTCATAAAAGTAGCAAAACACATAGAACATAAACGGGTTATAGGGCAATTTTTACAACTATCCATTATACATTTTTTATACTCCCTTAACATCTTTACAATACTGTTATAATCTATCCCCCTATATACATCACCTATTGGAAAACTATAATTAACTTTTTCACAAACATGAAACTCTCCATTCACATCTACACACAATTTGGAACCAGGTATACATGTTGATGTGTATAATATGAATACAGGCCTTGATCTTGTAATTTTTTCAATTAGTAATAATTGTCTATAACTACTACCTATAAATATTTCTAAAAATGGTGATATTTTTCTATCTATTATTAGATTAAAGTATTTTTTCTTGATCTCACTTAATTGTTTCTTATATGATTCAAAATCTCCTTTGCTAAAATTTCTAACGTAATAATTGGTAAAAAAAGGAGATACTAATGAAATTCTTCCAAGGGGAGGTAATTCATTCTTATGAATCGTAAAAAATTCTTCCATTTTAAATAAATCTGTTTTCCAATCATAGCAAACTAAAATAGAAAGATTATTATAAAAATAATTAGGATAGTTTTCCCGTATTTCCGATAAATTAGCCATTATTATATCAAAGGTTCCATCTCCATTTACAAAAACTCTATTTCTGTCATGATTCTCTTTATATCCATCAAGACTAACAGCTATATTAACATTATTTTCTACCATGAATTTCACAATATCTTTTTTTAACAAAATACCATTTGTAGTCATATTATATAAGACATCGACATTATGATATTTACTTTTAATATATTCTATTATATTTTTTATCAACTCAAATTCTAACAACGGTTCTCCACCATAAAAAGTTATTGCTGGCTTTCTGAAAGGATTATACCTTCTGTAAATTTCAATATTATTTAAAAAAAAATCAACAGCTCTAATTGCAATCCCAATATTCATAGATCTATGTTCTACTACAGGGGCATAATCATAAAATCCAGAATGATAATAACAATATCTACATTTCATGTTACAGTCATCAGTTACATTTAAAATTAGTTGTCTAAAACCATCTCGTTTTAGAAAATCTTTTATTTCTTCAATTATAAAAATATCATTTTTACCATAGTACTCTTCGAAATATTTATATTTCGAATCTCAATTGTCAAGACAATTACCTAAATAATTATTTAATTCCTTTACTAAATGTTCGTACTTATCTTTAGGAAAAATGATTCCCAATACATCATCATAAATATACTCACAATTCTCTGTAGAAAACTCAATAAACCTCAGTGAATCCATTATCCCTTTCTCCTGTTTTATTAAACTCTTTAAAACTACTTTGAAGTAGCTCCAACAGTAGTCCCTGTTTGAGATGCTCTTTGGGACACTACTAAATCAGAAACTGGTGATGCAGAATCTAATAAACACACTAATGCACATCCTACCCCACAAACACTCATACATATTACAAAGCATCTCCAAAATCCTTTTTCTGTATTGCTTTTAATTATTTCCATATGGACCCTCCTTCCGTGTTATTATACAGTGGTATTTAAACAAACAATCCCTAAAATCTTTGTGCTAAATTATAAGAAAAATAACTAACTCTTAGCGAAGCAATAACATCAGCAATTGGTATTCCTGGAGTATCTCCCATACAACCTATTGCACATCCACCTCCACATCCTGCTCCACATAAAAATACACACCACCTACTCACAGAATTAATCTCTTGATTTTTAACTATAACTTCCATTTTTCACTCCCCCTTCTAGAAGCTACTCTTTTTAATCCTTTTTGCTATAAAATTTTATATTCATCAATATGACTTTCCAATTTTTCATTTTCCCCAGTATAGTCTTTATCTTAAATATAAAACTATATTTATATCCCTTTTCATAAATTTTCATTTATCCCTAAAAATTTATCAAAAATATTTTTTACACGAAATAGTGTAAATAAGAGAGTGAAAAACGTGGAAGGTCTTGGTCTTTTCTTTTCATCTACAGTGATAAATCAGATGATAAGATTTTTTGAGTTTGTATTTGCCCTTTTAATGCTAATGTATCTTAATTTAAAATTGACTTTTTATGCTATTTCCATACTTCCAGCTTATTATGTAGTTATAAGGGCATTTTCCTTAGGATTAGTATCAGCGACAAAGGATGTTCTTGAGGGATCAGCAAATATTATGGGAAAGATACAAGAGAAAGTTTCAGGAGTAGAGGTTGTGAGGCTATTTGGGACTGAGGAAAGGGAAGCTGAAGAGGTAAAAAAGGAATTTAAAGGTCTTGCCAGGAAGAATTTATTACAAAGTATATTTTTTACCATTTTTGGAGAGTTAAATTTTGTTATTATCGCTTTAGGTGGTCTTTTAATTTTATGGGTAGGAGGGATGGATATAATAAAGGGTTCTTTTACGATTGGAAGCTATTTAGCTTTTGTAGGATACCTGCAAAAGCTTTATGGTCCAATTCAAAGTATGGCTACATTTAGTTTATCTTTGTATCCAGCTTTTGTTTCTCTTCAAAGAGTATCAGAGATATTAGAAGCAGAGAAAGAGAAGGAAGGGAATATAGAGCTTAAAAATTTAATAGGAGACATACAATTTAAGAATATTTCTTTTTCTTACGATGGAGAGAAGAAAGTTTTAGAAGGGATAGATTTACACATAAAACCAGGGGAGAAGGTAGTGATTTTAGGGCCTAATGGATCTGGAAAAAGTACCTTAATAAAGTTACTTTTAGGGATGTATGACCCTTTAGAGGGAGAAATTGTAATAGACGGAATAGATATAAAGGACATAAAACTGTCATCTCTTAGAGAAAAAATTGGTATTGTTTCTCAAAATGTATTTTTATTTAACGACAGTGTGAGAAACAATGTAGGCTATGCGATACCACAAGTGAAGGATGAAGAAATCATTAATCTTTTAAAGACAGCAGAGCTTTATGATATTTTTATGGAAGGATTTAAAGATGGACTTAACACGATAATAGGAGAGAGAGGAGCAAAGATATCAGGTGGACAAAAGAAAATAATAGCCTTTTTAAGGGCTGTACTAAAGAAGCCACATGTTTTAATACTTGATGAAGCCACATCGGAAGTTGATATGACAGTTGAGAGAAAGATTTATAAATATATTGAGAGGTTTATGAGAGATAAGACATGCATAATCATATCCCATATTATGCTGCAAAAGTTTTAGGAAAAGAAAAGAAAATAATAATTTCATTAAATGGAAAAGTTATAAACCAAAGCTAAAAAATATTACTAATATAATGTTTCTTCAGGGATGAGATATGGTAGTTTATATGATTATAAGGAATATCGTAATAATGCAGGATATTGGGTGTTTAGTAGGACATTAACTCTTCTTGGTAGTTTTTATTATGATTATAGCACTGGTAAAGTTATATCTGTAAGTGCTCATGTTCTATCTTCTGCGAGTATGTTTGTTAGTGCAAGGCCTTCTAATTGCTCGTATGGTACTGTAAGCTCCTGTGTTGTATAGACACGTGGAAGTGCTTTTTATGAGGTTTATATTGGTATTTGGGGAGTATAATTATTTTTGAGTATTGGAGTATGTTAATTATATTTCATGTTTTTTCTTTTTTGCAGATAAATTTAAAGATATGTATATTTAATTTCGAAACTTATAATTTAAGGAGGAGATTTAATGAGAATTATAAAGAGATCCCCATTGACTTTTTGAGTAATTTTATTTGTTTTTTATCTTAGAATTCTCTTTATTTTATTATTTTTAAGGTTTTAAAGGAAATGAAAGAAAGGAGTCAAAAAAAGATCAGTAGGGTCTAATTTTAGAGATGACAAATTCTTTTATTTTATTTAATAAACCCTGGAATATATTTTCTTAATATTTTCTTTTCGAAAAAATAAAAATAAAAGATATAGGCGAATATGTTACTTAACAATTAATCTTATTTTTGATAAATAGTAAAGTTTCCTATATTATCTATTACAATAATTAAATATTCTACATCTGGAATTTTTACATTATATTCTTCCTCATTAAAACCGTATCCTCCTATAGGTTCTATAAAATATTTTCTTGCAAGTTCCATCTCTTTGTAGTCCCAATCTGAGTCCTTCTTATAAAAAACTAAAACTCTGTTTATTCCACTTTGATTGTCTTTTGCTAAAACTTTAATTTCAATATTTCCATTTTGTTTTATTTCTTCTACTTTTAAAATTTCTGGCTTTTCTTTGTCCTCAAATTTTATTAATATGCGATTTGCTCTGTCATAATTAAATATTGTATATATTTTCCCATATGCAACACATAATTTTGGCATGTATGTTTCCTCACATTTAAACTTATATTCATCAATTTTGTGTATTCCATTCCATAAGAAGTAAATTTTAGAATAATCTTTTCCCACTACTGGCAATAAAACCATCTTTCTTGAGATAACTGGGGATCCTGCATTCTCATTTTCTTCTAACTTAAATTCCCCAATAATATTTCCATTAAAGTCAATAACATAAAGATTTAATGGTCTCTCTCCTAAGGTTCTGGGGGTATAGATATAATCTCCACAAGCCAAATAAGAATTACTATTAACATCTCCTCCTAAACCTAAAAATTTTTTCAATAATAATTTTCCTTCAGATGATAAAATTAATAGATTTCCCGAGGAGTCAATAAGGATTAATTTACCGTTCTTAAAAATAGGGGTGCTTAACATATTTTCATGTTTATAAACCCAAATTTTTTTGCCAGTTTCTACATCAAAGGCATGTATTTCTGTTTTTGGCTCTGAAACTGCATAAACAATCCCATCGCCATAGGCAAGTCCTCTTACTATTCCACCTATTTTATCTTTCCATAGCAATTTTCCATTATTATTGAAACAAAAAACGTATCCATCCGGACCTGAAGAACCTAATAATATTTTTTCATTTACTACAAGAAGGTTTGAAGATACGGATAGATCTGATGTTGTTTTATCTTCTGCCTCTAAAGGAACCTTCCAAATAATTTTCCCTGTATTTTTATCAAAGGCAATAAGGAAACCACTCTTTTCACCAGAGGGAGAGGATGAAGTTCCGACATAAAGATGATTACCTAATCCATAAGCTGTTACAAATCTAAAAAGACCTAAGGCTTTCCATTTTGGCCCTAAGTTGGTTCTATCATCGTATACCTCTACTCCCCATATCACTTCTCCTGTGTAATCGTTTATTGCATAAACCTTTCCACCTCTATCTGCCAAAAATATTTTTTCTCCTTCAACAAGAGGTGTAAAAGATCCAAACGTTTTTATTTCAAGAGATTTTACGGCAATTCTTGGTAATTCAGAAGGGGTTGATAAAGTAGCCCCTTCATCGGATTTTGTTAATTTCCAAGAGTAGTTTATTGTGGCATAGATATCCTTAAGAATTTTTTGTAAGTAAGTATTAATTTTATTTTCTTCTAAGATTTCCAATAATGGCTCTTTTTTCTGAGAAATTTCCGTTTTTGCACATCCAGATATTATTAGTATAGATAATATAATAACTGTAACGATTAATTTTTTAGCCATGTTAATTCACCCCCATTTTGTTTTTTTATAAAAGTTTATTAAATCTCTTAATAATCTTCAAACATGAATTTTAAAGAATTTAAGGAAAAATTTTCTGTAGTTGGAAATGAAATTTAATACATCAGCTAATTTTCTTATGATTAAAATTTTTAAAAATTAATTAATATATTGAGAAAACTTGGAATTTTTGTGTCAATATAAATAAGATAAATAAGAAAAAATTTTAAGATTTTAATGTTTTTTATTTATAAGTCTGATATACTCTTTAAGAATAGGTTTGAAGATAATTTTTCAAGAAAAAAGGAGGGAAAAGTGAATGTTTGATATGCTAAGGGGGATTATTTCAAAAGTTTCAGCAGATTATGTGGATATAAGATATGAGAAGGTGTGGGAAACAAAGATTGTTATGAATAAGAGGGAGATATATCAACTCGGAGAAAATTCTGGTGATGGGTATGTAGTAAGAGTATTGAAAGATGGAGGATTTTCCTCTATTGCTTTTACAAAGTTGGAAGATGCTGAAAAGGCTTTAAAAATTGCCTTAGAGAATGCTATTTTAATTTCAAAGAATTCAAAGAAAAAAGTTAAATTGGCAGAGGTTGAAGTAATTAAAGATATTTTTATTCCACCTCTTGATGAAGATCCAAGAAAGATATCTATAGATGAAAAATTAGAACTTTTAAAGCACTATAATGAAATTCCTTTGAAGTTTGATAATATAACTACAAATCTTCATTATTGGGAGGTAATAAGGGAGAAATATTTTGTTAGTTCTGAAGGAACAGAGATAAGAGAAGATCTTATTACATGTGAAATAAGAGGTTCCTTGATAAGTTTTGAAGGGTCTCTTGTACAGAATGTAAGGGTAGGAATAGGTGGAAGTACAGGATTTCATAAACTAAGAAATAGGGAGGATGTTTTTGAGAAGAAAACAAAGATTGTACTTGATCTTTTAAAGGCCGAGCCTGTAAAAGCAGGTGTATACAATGTGATTCTTAATCCTGATATGGCAGGGGTTTTTACTCACGAAGCTTTTGGGCATTTTTCAGAAGCAGATCTTATAGAGGATAATCCATCTATGAGAGAAAAAATGAAGATTGGAGCTAAGCTTGGAAATGATATCTTAACCATAATTGATGATCCTACCATGCCAGGACAATTAGGTTTTTATAAATATGATGATGAGGGAGTAAGGGCAAGGAGGACATATCTTTTGAAAGATGGTATTCTTTCAGGAAGACTTCATTCAAGAAGGACTTCTGCTGAATTTGGTGAACCTGTAACAGGACATTGTGTGGCAGAAGATTATAGATATGCTCCTATAGTAAGGATGGGAAATATATTTATAGAGCCTAAGGATATGACCTTTGAAGAGCTACTGGAAAAGTTAGGAGATGGTCTTTATATTCTGGATGCAAAAGGTGGCCAAACTTCTGGAGAAAACTTTACTTTTGGAGCTCAATATGGCTTTGAAGTAAAAAATGGAAAGATAGGGAAGATGATAAGAGATATTAATATTTCAGGTAATCTATATCAAACCTTAAAGGACATTGTGGGAGTGGGTAATGATTTTGAGCTTGGAGAAGTTGGAGGATGTGGAAAAGGCCAATTAAATATAAGATCTTGTCATGGTGGTCCCCATATTCTTGTTAATAATGTGGTCATAGGAGGTGTATAAAATGTTAGATAGATTGATGGATATGACTAAAAAATATACAGATGAGGTGGAAATATATTATATAGATTATTCTGTTTCAAATATATCTTTTGAAAATGGTAGTTTAAAAGATATAGAAAGTAGTATGCAATCAGGAATATCTCTTAGAATTATAAAAGATGGAAAATTGGGTTTTTCTTATACAAAAAATCTCATAGATCCAGAACTCCTTATACAAAATGCAATCCACTCTTTAAAGGGAGATGTAAAAGTAGAGTTCCATTTTCCAGAAAGAAAAGGTATTAAAAGTTTGAATACTTATGATCCAGAGATAGAAAACCTTACAAATACTCAGATGGTGGAGGAAGGAAAAAGAATTTCTGAGATATTATCTCATAAAACTGGTACTCAGATAAATGTAGGTCTTCATAAAGCAGTTACAAATTTAAGGATATTGAATAGCAAAGGAGTAGATTATTCTGTTAAGACTTCTGTATATTATTGTCATGCAGAAGCTATGTATCCAGGCTCCTACTCTGCTATAGTTAGGTTAGTTGTAGATAAAAAGTTTAGAGAATTTTCTCAAGAAGACATTGATTATATTGCCTTTTTATACAATAGTTCTAAAAAAGAGGTAAGACCCAAGGGTGGAAAAATGAAGGTATTATTCTTACCAAGTACCATGTATGTGCTAATGTGGAGACTAATTTTTGCTACTAATGGTAAGAATGTCTATGAAAAAACTACGCCTTTATTAGGAAAAATTGGAGAGCTAATCTTTGATACTTCAATAACCATATATGATGATCCTTTGAATGATCTTTTACCAAATGCAAGAAGCTTTGATGATGAAGGAGTTGAATGTAAAGTATTGCCTATTGTTGAAAATGGAATTCTGAGAAACTTCTATTATGATCTTTATTATGCTGGAAAGATGAATACAAATTCTACAGGACATGGTTATAGAGCAGGAGACTGGGGACAAGAAAGTATAAGAGTAAGGCCATCTCCTTCTTTAGAGCATCTCTATATGCAAACAGGAGATAAAAACTTCTACGATCTTATAAGATTAATAGATAAAGGCATTATAGTGGCAGGAGCTTTAGGTGCCCATAGCGGAAATATCCCTAATGGAGATTTCTCTATCGGACTTTCTCCTGGATTATATGTAGAAAATGGAGAGATTGTAGGACATGTGAAAGATTCTATGGTAGCTGGAAATATTTATGAGGTTATGAAAAATGTGGTAGGTATAGAAAACAGGGCATATGTATACAGCATGGGAGTTTTTCCATCAGTTCTCTTTGATAATGTAAGTGTGGCGATAAAATAGTAATTTTAATGGGGGTATTTTATGATTTACTTAGCAAATCCAAGTAGATATGAGAATATGATTTATAGAAGGTGCGGAAAGAGTGGTTTAAAATTACCTGTGATATCTTTGGGTTTCTGGCATAATTTTGGTTATAATGATTCTTTTGAAAATATGAGAGAGATGGTAAAGAAGGCTTTTGATCTTGGTATTACCCATTTTGATCTTGCTAATAACTATGGGCCACCTCCTGGATCTGCAGAAGAAAATTTTGGAAGAATTTTAAAAATTGATCTAAAAGGTTATAGAGATGAAGTTGTGATTTCCACAAAGGCTGGATATAAGATGTGGGATGGACCATATGGAGATTGGGGAAGTAAAAAGTATCTTATAGCAAGTCTTGATCAAAGTTTAAAGAGAATGAATTTAGATTACATAGACATTTTTTATCATCACAGACCAGATCCAGAGACACCTATAGAAGAGACTATGGAGGCTCTTTATCAAATTGTAAGACAGGGCAAAGCTCTTTATGTAGGCATATCAAATTATGGACCTGAAGAAACAAAATTAGCTTATGAAACCCTTTCAAAAATGGGAGTAAAGATAATTGTGAATCAGATTTTGTATAACATGTTCTTTAGATATCCAGAGGAAAAATTGTTTCCTGTAATGGAAGACCTGGGAATAGGGGCTACTATTTTTTCTCCATTGGCACAAGGACTTCTTACTGAAAAATACTTATGGGGTATTCCTGATGACTCGAGGGTTAAAAAATCAGGTGTGTTTTTAAAAGAAAGTGATATTACTCCTGAAAGGATTGAAAAGGTTAAAAAACTTTCAGAGATAGCCAAAGAAAGAGGACAAAGTGTTGCTCAACTTGCCTTAGCATGGGTGCTAAGAAAAAAGGTAGTAACTTCTGTTATCATAGGTGCAAGTAAACCGTCTCAGATAGAAGAAAATGTTAATAGTATAAAGAATTTAGATTTTTCTGATGATGAATTAAGAAAGATAGATGAAATATTAAAGGGATAAAAGGGGGAGGAAATATATTTCCCTCCCCCCTTTTACTTTTAATTTTCTTCTAATTCTACGTTATCCAGATAAATTGTAGTTGCAATACTTTTTTCACTTATTTTGCCCATATCAAAAACTATTATGTGGGCATCTTTTTTGGGGGTAAATTCCCATTCAAACTTTTGCATCTCAGTGGTAAGGTCAAAAACTTTTTGTTCTACTATTTCCCATGTTTGATCTTGAATAGCTCTTATCTGTAGATCTCTCGGATTATCGGCCTTTGCTTCAAAAGTAATTTTATACTTCTTATTAGCAGAGAGTGGTACATGACTTCCAAATTGTATATGCCAGAAAGCATCGCCGGGATTCTTGATCTTTACATAAAATACTCCATTTTTAGCACCATATTCTTCTACTTCTGCTGTTCCTTGTACCACAATATACCAATTAGATGGTGTAGAAAACGTGATAGATTCATCAAAGATGCCTAATTTTGTTACATTTACAACTTTTGCTGTACCTTCTGGGGTCTTTACTTCAGTAACTGCTTGTTCAGTCTCTTTTGATGTTGTCGGGGCACCTGCACATCCAGCAACAAATAAAGTAAAAGCTAAAATTAGTAATAGCACATAAAACTTTTTCATAGTATAAACCCCCTTTTAAAAAATGTAAAAGGTTACAAAGGAGTTTAAAAAAAATAAAAATTTTCTCTTTTCTTTTACACCTCCCTTTCCTCTTAAGCTTTTAATTTGTACATAGTATAATACTTTTCTCCTCTCTTATCAAGTTATTGATTAATTGTGTTATTTATAAAATTTAAAGTGTAACTAATAACAATTAAAAACCCTTAATATTTTTTTAATTTGACATAGATTTTCGAGGTTAATAAAATATATTGTGAAAAAAATAACGTTAAAAAATGAACAATATAGGAGTAGAATATGGATAAGCTTATCTTAACACAAGAGATCAATTGTCAATATTGTTATAAATGTCTCAGGAATTGTCCTGTAAAAGCCATAAGGTTTAATAAAGGTAAATCATCAGTTATAGATGATGATTGTGTATACTGTGGTACATGTATTGAGATATGTCCACAACATGCCAGGATCTATAGAACTGATGTAGAAGATTTAGAAAAATATATTGATAAACCTTTTCTTATATCCATAGCTCCATCATTCTTTGCCCATTTTGATCAACCTTTTAAAGTTATTACCTTTTTAAGGAAATTAGGAGCAACATATATACAAGAGACTTCCTTAGGTGCGGATATGGTTTCCTTTTACTATAAAAAATATGTCAATTTAAGAAAAGGTAAAACTTCTATAAGTACAGCCTGTCCTGTAGTATACGAATTAGCAGAGAAATATTATCCTGAGGTTATACCTTATCTTTTACCCTTCTTATCTCCCATGAATGTACATGCTCTATATATGAAAAAGTATTTTGGCGATTTTCCTGTGATATATTTAGGGCCTTGTATAGCAAAAAAGAAAGATGGGGAAAATTATGTGGATCTTATATTAACTTTTGAAGAATTAGATATTTTTATTAAGAAAAATAATATTGATATAGATTCTTTTGAAGAATCATTTCCTAATGCTCCATTCCCTGAAAGAGCCCGAATATATCCAATAAGTGGGGGTATTAATTCAACTCTTGATGGTAATTGGGAGAATCATTTAGTGGTTGAGGGAGTAGATAACATTATTAGGCTTTTTGAGAAGATTAATAATTATGGAGAAGGATTTTTTGTGGAGGCATCAGCCTGTTTTGGTGGGTGTATTAATGGACCTGCTATTAGGAAAGATCTAACTCTTTTGGAAAAGAGAAGAAGGATCATATCTTATACTGAAAAGATGAAAAGTTTAGAAGGAGAGGTAATTAATTGGGAAGATATAGACTTAAATATAAGAAAGAGATTTGAACCCCAAAAGAAAGTTATAGATATTCCTGAGGAAAAGATAAAGGCAGTTTTAAGAGAGATGGGGAAGGATAATCCTAAGAAGGAACTCAATTGTGGGGCTTGTGGATATGCTACATGTAGGGATAAGGCTATAGCAGTTATTTTGGGGAAAGCTGAAAAGGAGATGTGTATTACCTATCTTTTAGATAAAGTAAGCTCTGTAAGTAATGCTATTATAGAAAATTTTCCGAGTATTGTAATTATATATAAAGATAACACTTTACTTTATCTAAATCCATTTGGGGAGAAATTCTTTGAGGATAAATCACCTCTTTTAGATTACGTCCTTGAGGAGATCGAATCGGGTAAAAATCCATTAGAAATATTAATTGATGATAAGAGATATGTTTTCTTTATAAAAACTTTTATACTTCCTGATCAGTCAGGAAAGGTATCTTTACTTATTGATATTACAGGTGAAAAGGAAAAGGAAGAAGAATTAAACCTCCTTAAAAAGGAAAGTATGGAGAAGATCGAAGAAGTAATTAACAGACAAATGCTTCTTGCTCAAGAAATTGCTAGTCTTCTTGGTGAATCTATAGCAGAGACTAAAAGTTATTTTGCTAAATTTAAGGAGTTTTTGAAAAAAGAAAATGCTGACCTGTGATATTTCTTATGCCTTTAAAAATAAAGAAGGAGAAGAGGTTTGTGGAGACACTATAAAAATAAAAAAAGGTGAAGATAGGGTTGCTGTTACCGTTTCTGATGGTCTCGGTAGTGGAATAAAAGCAAGTATTCTTTCCACATTAACTGCATCAATGGCAACAACTATGCTTTTTAATGATATGGGATTGGATGATGTTGTGAGAAGTATTTTAGCAACACTTCCAAAATGTAAAGTGAGAGGAATAAGCTATGCCAATTTTTGCAGTACATTGTATAGAGCTGATACTAATCAACTCTATATAGCTGAATATGAATTCCCTGTAGTACTTTTTGTTAGAAATGGTATTTTCTTTGAGCTTTCTAAAAAGAAGGTTTTGATAGAAGGAAGAGAAATATTTGAAAGCACCCTTCATCCGCAAGAGGGAGATGTCCTATTTATTATGACAGACGGTATTTCTCAGGCTGGATTAGGTACTAAATTATATCCTTTGGGTTTTGGAATTGATAATATAAAGCGAGAAATCTTAAATCTGATGCATTATAGATTGTCTTCTAAAGAGATAGTTTATCACCTTATAGATAAAGCAAAGAGATTAGATAAGGGAATCAAGGGAGATGATGCTTTAGCGGCAGCCTTATATTTTAGAGTATTCAGTAAAGTAAATATCATGGTAGGTCCTCCATCTGATCCTAATCGTGATAAAGAAGTAGTAGAAAGATTTTTAAGTTTACAAGGAAATAAGATTATATGTGGGGGTTCTACTGCTCAAGTGGTTAGCAAAATTACTGGTAAGGAGGTGAGATTGGATTTAAAAACTATATCTGAGAATTCTCCTCCTATAGGTTATATGGAAGGAATTGATCTTGTTACAGAGGGTATTATTACTTTAACGCAAGTTTTCAGATATCTATCGGGGCAGATTAGAGATGTGGGCTATGGTGCCAGTTTAATTATAGATTTATTGGAAAAGGCTGATAGCGTACATTTTTTAGTGGGAGGAGCTATAAATCCTGCTTATCAAAATCCTTTATTTAGTTATGACTTATCATTAAAAGTTAGAGTTGTTCAAGATATAGCAGAAATTTTGCAAAGTAAAGGAAAGATTGTAAGTATTGAATACTACTAATTAGGAGGGTTTTTATGAAACTAAAAAGAAATTTTGCAAAAGTAGAGGAGATTCTTAAAAAGCATGAGTATCGCAAAGACAATCTTATAAAAATTCTTTTGGATGTACAAAAAGAATATAGATATATACCAGAAGATGTGGTCAATTATATTGGTGTAGCCCTTGATATACCACCTGCAAAAATATATGGTGTTGCTACTTTTTATTCTCAGTTCTCCTTAAAACCAAAAGGTAAATATACCATCTTGGTGTGTGATGGTACGGCATGTCATATGGCAGGTTCCACATCGTTGATAGAAGCAATAAAGGAAGAGACAGGTATTGGACCTGGAGAGGTTACAGAAGATCTTTTGTTTAGTCTTGATCAGGTAGGATGCTTAGGAGCTTGTGCTCTTGCTCCTGCTATGGTTATTAATGAAGAAGTTTTCGGAAATCTTACTCATGAAAAGGTTAAAGAGATAATAAGAAATTTGAAAGAAAGGGAGAGGGAAAATGCTTAGGACAATTGATGAGGCTTTAAATTATATTGAACAGCAAAAAATAGAAAGAAAGAAAAGATTAGAAAGTCTCAATGTATTTGTATGTGTAGGTACAGGTTGTGCAGCAAAAGGAGCTTTAAAAATTTTTTCTGCATTAAAAGAACTTTTTGAAAAGAACAATATTAATGCCAAACTCCAAAAATTGGAGGGGGATGAATCTTATGTTAAAAGAACAGGATGCTGTGGGAGATGTTCTGATGGACCTTGGGTAATTGTAATGCCTTATGGATATTTCTATTCAAAAGTAACACCAGAAGATGTAAAAGAAATATTTGAGGAAACTATATTAAAGGGTAGGACAGTTGAAAGACTCCTTTTTACTGATCCTGCTACTTCTGAAAAGGTATTTAGTCTTGAGGATGCAAAATTTTTCAAGGCCCAATCCTTCTATATTATGGAAGAAATAGGAAAGTGTGAATGCGATAACATAAATGACTATATGGGTAGAGGAGGGTATCTTTCTTTCTTAAAAGTATTAAAAGAAGAAAGTCCAGATAAAGTAGTGCAGATGATCAAGGCTTCTGGTCTTCGTGGAAGAGGAGGAGCAGGTTTTCCTACGGGAGTTAAATGGGAAATAACAAAAAATAGTAAGGGAGATAAAAAATTTGTGGTGTGTAATGGAGATGAGGGAGATCCAGGTGCATTCATGAATAGAACTCTACTTGAAAGAGATCCTCATGCGGTATTAGAAGGAATGCTTATTGCAGCATACACTATAGGGGCTCAAAAAGGTTATGCTTATATTAGGGCTGAATATCCAGTAGCGGTTTCTATGTTTAGAAAGGCAATAGAGGATGCTAAAAAATTGGGGTTAATTGGAGATAATATTCTTGGTACAGATTTTTCTTTTGATATAGAGATAAAAGAAGGGGCTGGAGCTTTTGTATGTGGAGAAGAAACAGCTCTATTAGCCTCTATTGAAGGGAAAAGAGGAGTGCCAAGACCAAGGCCTCCGTATCCTGCTCAAACTGGGCTTTGGGGATATCCTACTCTTATTAACAATGTAGAAACTTACGCCAATGTTCCAAAGATTATAAGAGATGGGGTAGAAAATTATAGAAAAAGAGGAGTGCCTAATTCTCCTGGGACTAAAATGTTCTCTGTAACTGGACCTGTGAAACTTACTGGTATTATTGAGGTGGAATTTGGCACTACATTAAGACAGATTCTTTTTGATATATGTGGGGGATTGTCTGAGGGTGAAGAGTTTAAGGCAGTACAAATAGGAGGGCCATCTGGAGCTTGCCTATCAGATGCTTATTTAGACCTTCCTTTAGATTATGATTCTTTAAAATCTGCTGGTGCTATGGTAGGTTCTGGTGGTATTGTAGTACTTTCTAAAAAGACATGTATGGTAGAAGTAGCAAGATTTTTCCTTGATTTTACAAAGAGAGAATCTTGTGGAAAATGTATTCCGTGTAGAGAAGGATTGATGCAATCATATAGAATACTTGAAAGGTTTACCCAAGGAAAGGGTACATGGCAAGATTTGGAAAATTTAGAATTTCTTGCTAATCTTATAAAGACAGCCTCTGCATGTGGGCTTGGACAAACTGCTCCAAACCCTATCCTAAGTACTTTAAGATTATTTAGAAATGAATATGTTTCTCACATTGAAGGAATATGTCTTAGTGGAATGTGTACTGCCCTTAAGAAATATGTTATTAATCCGGAGCTATGTAAGGGTTGTGGACTTTGTGCTAGATCTTGTCCTCAGGGGGCTATTTCTGGAGAGAGAGGGAGGCCTTATTCAATTGATCAAGATAAATGTGTAAAGTGTGGACTTTGTTTTGAAAAATGTAAATTTAAAGCTATAGAGATCAGATAAAGGAGGCAGATAATTATGAAGATATATGTGGATGGAAGGGAAGTAATAATAGGAGATAATGAGAGAAACCTTCTTGAAGCTCTAAAGAAGGTGGGCATTGAGATACCTAATCTATGTTATTTATCAGAAGCATCTATTTATGGGGCCTGCAGACTTTGCTTAGTGGAGGTAAATGGGAAGAATATTGTCACATCTTGTAACTTAAAGCCAGAAGAAGGAATGATAATAAGAACTAATACTCCCGAAATATATGAGGTAAGAAAAGGTATATTAGAACTTCTTTTGGCATCCCATAATAGAGATTGTACCACATGTGAAAGAAATGGAAGCTGTAAACTCCAAGAGTATGCAGAAGCCTTTGGTATAAGAGAAATAAGGTTTGATAATGTAAGAAAAGATGGTGGTGTAGATAAGCTCTCTCCTGTAGTAAGGGATAATACCAAATGTATACTTTGTGGAGACTGTGTTAGAGTTTGTGAAGAACTTCAAGGGGTTGCCGCCATAGATATTGCGGGAAGGGGTTTTGTATCAAAAGTTACACCAGCCTTTGAACATAGTTTGGCAGATGTTGAATGTGTTTATTGTGGTCAATGTGTCGCATATTGTCCTACAGGAGCTCTTTATGTAAGGAACGACATAGATAAGGTTTATAATGCATTAAAGAATAAGAAGAAAGTTGTAATTGGTATGATGGCACCTGCTGTTAGGACAGCTATTCAGGAAGAATTTGGAATGGAAAAAGATCTCTTTGTAGCAGGAAGGGTAAGTTCATTTTTAAAGATGTTAGGTTTTGTAAAGGTTTTTGAAGTACCTTTTGGGGCTGATCTTGTAGCCTATGAAGAGGCACACGAATTCTTAGATAGATTAGAGAAGGGAGAAAGACTTCCTCAGCTTACATCTTGCTGTCCTGCATGGGCAAAATATGTGGAAGAGTTTTTTCCAGCCTATATAGATAACTTATCAACAGTTAAATCCCCACAACAAGCCTTGGGTACTGTTATAAAAGAGATATACTCTAAGGAGATCGGGGTACCCAAAGAAGATATATTTTTAGTATCCATCATGCCATGTACAGCTAAGAAGTATGAAGCAGAAAGACCGGAACATAATGGAATAGTGGATGTGGTTTTAACAACTAAGGAACTTATACAGATGATAAAAGCAAGTGGTATAAAATTATCGAATTTTAATCCTGAAGCCTTTGATAAGCCCTTTAATTTATATTCTCAGGGAGGACTTGATTTTGGCAAAACAGGAGGAGTATTAGGTACTGTACTCTCTGTAATAAATGATAAGGTTAAGATTAAGGAATTCAAAGAGGAAGAAATAGAAAAGGGGATAAGACTTTTCAATATAACTCTTGGAGATGGTAAGGAAGTAAAGGCTATGGCAGTATTTAACTTAGGTAATGCTAAAAAGGTTATGAAAGATATAAAGGATGGAATTTTACAAGTAGATATTATAGAGGTTATGGCTTGTGGTTATGGATGTATAGGTGGAGGTGGACAACCTTATCCTAATGATACTATAGTAAGAAAAAATAGAGCTAAGATTCTAAAGGATATGGTAAGTGTAAATCCAATAAAAACTCCTCAAGAAAATCCATACCTTATGGATCTATATAATAAATACTTAAAGCATCCTTTAAGCCACGAAACTCATCGTCTATTGCATACCACTTATTCGCCTAAACGAAGAGTTCCTGAAGAAGATATTGAAATCTTAACTCTTCCTTTGCCTGACGAAGAAAAAATAAAGGTTAGGGTTTGTCTTGGGACTTCTTGTTATATGAAAGGGTCATATAAAATTCTTTCTGATCTTATAGAAATGGTAAGAAAAGAAGATTGGGCAAAAAATGTTGAAGTTGTGGGTACTTTCTGTACAGAAAATTGTGACAAATCTCCCAATGTTATGATAAATGATATACTTATTAGTGAGGCTAATACTGATAAGATAAAGGAGATGTTAAAAAGGTATGTTAAAGGAGAATAAAGAATTCATAATGTTTCCAAAAGCTACTTTAGAGAGGCTTAAATTATATCATAGACTTCTTTCTGAGGAGAAAAAAGAATATATTTCTTCTGAAGAGATAGGAGAAAGACTTGGCATTCTTCCAGAGCAAGTAAGAAAAGATTTATCATATCTTGAGTACAAAGGGAAGCCTAAGGTAGGTTATAATGTAAAGGATCTGCTGGAGGAATTAAATCGGTTATTTGGTATTGGAAAATCAACTAAGGTTATAATCGTTGGAGCGGGAAATTTAGGTACTGCTATTACAAACTATCCCGGATTTGCTAACTATAATATTGAAATTGTTGGTATCTTTGATAATGATCCCAATAAAATTGGAAAGAGAATTGGAGATTTAGTAGTTCTTCCTATGGATTATTTAGAAAGAGTCATAAAAAAGTTTAATGTAGAGATAGGTGTAATGTGTGTACCTAAAGAATCTGCTCAAGAGGTAGCCAATATTTTGGTAGAGAATGGAATAAAGGCTATCTGGAATTTTGCACCCACTTTTATAAAGGTACCTGAGGATGTAATTGTGAGAAATGAGGATATAACCTCTGGACTTTTATCTTTAAAACACATGTTAGAAGTTAAAGAGCGAAAAATCAAAAAAGATTAAATATTTTATCTGCGATCTCTTTATCTTCTCTATCCTCCTGGTGGCTAACCATCAGGAGGGTCGTTTTTTTATTATTATCTAAATGATATTTAAGAAAGGCTTTAGCTTTTTCTTTCAGATTTATATCCAGAGATTTGAAGGGTTCATCAAGGAGTAATAAATTATGGGGAATAGTAAGAGTCCTTACAAAAGAAAATATCTGCAGGTAACCTCCACTAAGTTGGTGAGGAAATAGATTCAGGTAATTTTTCAATTTAAAATAATCTATAAGTTCTTTTAATTTTACTGAATCTTTACAAGTTAAATTAAGATTCTCTTCCATATTTAACCAGGGCAAAAAGATAGGATTTTGAAACATAAAGGATATTTTAATGCCTGGTCCTATTTCTACAATACCTTCATCAGGTTTTATTAGGCCTGCAATAATTTTAAGAAGAGTGGTTTTACCACAGCCATTTGGGCCTTTGATTACAATTTTTTCTCCTTCTTCTACTTTCAAAAATATTCCATTTAATACTTTTTTGTCATCAAAACTTTTTTTCAGGTTTATAATATTAATTGCAGTCACGATTTAAGATCCTCCTTTAAGATATTCATTTTTCTAAATATGTATTCTAAGAGTTTACTTATAATAAAGAGATATATAGATATGGCATAGATATATTCAGTATTGAGAAAGGTTTTTGCATAGCTTAAGAGAAAGCCTATTCCATTATTAGTAGCAAAAAATTCAGACATGGCTGATATTTTGAAGGATGAAATGGTTGAATTTGCTAATACTGGAAGTATAAATGGTTTAATATAAGGAATTAGGAATTTGGTAATATAATCCTTTTTAGAGATGGGATATATTTTGAAAAGTTCTATATATTCAGTAGGGACATTTTTAATAGCATGATAGACAGGAAGATAAAGATTAGGAAATAGCATAATGAAGGTAGTAAAAATGACAGTTCTGCTTCCAAAACCAAACCATAGTAAGGCTAAGGTAATCCATATAATTAAAGGATTACTCTGAAAAATATCTATTATATTCCTTATTCCCACATAGAATTTTTTATTTTTTATGTTTCCTAATATAAATCCTATAAAGAAGGCTAAAAAGAGGCCTACTAATGATCTAATAATAGTTAAACTGAGGTGGTATAAAAATTCTGTGTCACTAAGTAAAGAAATGGTCTTTAAGATTACCTTATGGGGATAAGGGAATATGGCAGGGGAATTCACCCTTAACCCCATAAGGTACCAAAATATAAAAAATATAATCCAAAATATTATTTTAAATCTTAAAGAATTCTTCATTAGGCAATTTATTATCTATTACTTGAGGTGTTTTTTCCAAAATAAAGTTTAAAAATGTTAATAAGTCTTTTTTAGCTGAGTTTCCTTGATATCTAAAGGAATGTCTCTTAAAGGATAAGTTTATTATATTTTTATCTATCTTCAATATACTGGATGCTTTTTCTATAAAAGGATCTGGATTATCATGAAGTTTCTTGAAATTATCCCTAAAAATTCTATCTATTTTTATTACTAAATCTTTCCTTATTTTCTCATTAATACCTATAGATGTTATAGGAAGATGGGCTTTATTAAAATCTCTATATACTCTTTGGATATCAAGGATTATAGATCCTCCTTCAGAAAGGCACATGGAAACATAGGGTTCTGGAAGTAGGGCATAATTTATCTTTTTAGCTATAAAAAGTGTGGTTATTTCTTGAGGTGTAGAATAGTAGATATGGACTTTGTCTTTTAAATTCTTTTCCTGTAGATAAATAGAAAATATAATATCTTGGGTTGATCCTTTTTGAGCGATATATATATTTTCTCCTACAAAATCTTTCTTATTTTTATTAGTAACAAGATAAAAAGAAGCCCAGTTAAATGTGGCTAAATGTCTTGCTTTAATAATTCCTTTATTTTGAAGATTTACAAGGGTTACAAAAGGAGAAATCAATATATCAAAATTCCCATCTTTAACTTTTATTGCCAGTTCATCAATTGTTCTCCAAATAATAAAGTTAAATTTTATATCTACTTGATTATTGCTTGACATTAAAGGAGCAAAGGGAATTATAGATGGTCCAAAAGGTATTAAAACATTTATCTCTTGAATTTGGGAAAAGGTGTTTGCTGAAAGAATAAAGAGAAGAATGGTTAATGTGAAGATTAGTTTAGATATATTTTTCAAGCTATCACCTCCACAAATTGTTATTTTTTTCACGAATTATTATATCAAAGAAATATTTAAGAAATATTAAAAATTATTAATCGTGATCTTTTTAAATTCTCTATTTTTGATGTATAATTACATCTGTTTATGGATAGTGGTTTAAAGAAAAAGTTTAAAAATTTAATATTTAGACAAAACGTCACTCAGGCAGCAATCTTGATTACAATCCTTGCAACTATTAGTAGGATAATAGGCTTTTTAAGGGAAATGATGATTGCTGCCTTTTTTGGAGCAAAAAAATTTACTGATAGTTTTATAGTGGCACAAGCTATACCTGGAGTTCTTGCGGGACTTATTTCAGGAGCATTATCAGCAGTATTTATACCTCTTTATGCTGAATGGAGAGAAAAGAAAGGAAAAGAAGAAGCAGAAAGGTTTACTTCTATTCTTCTTACTGACATATTGATAATCCTTATTGGTACTACACTTCTTGCGTACTTCTTAGCTCCCTTTATAGTTAATATTTTGGCTCCAGGATTTAATCAAGAAACAAGAAATCTTACTTTAAGTTTTACCTATATTATGCTTCCTTCTATCATATTTTGGGGCACTTATGGTTTAATTACTGGACTTTATAATTCTCAAAAAAGTTTTTTTATTCCAAATCTTGCAGGACTACTTGGAAGTGTTATTTTCATTATATCTATATTTTTATTTCATAAAATATTTGGGGCTTACATACTTCCATGGGGCTATCTTGCTAATGTATTTGTCCAATATATTCTTCTTATTCCAGCTCTTAAAAGAATTGGGGTAAATTTAAGATGGGAGTTTAATCTAAAATATGAGGGTCTAAAAAAAGCGCTTATCCTTATAGGGCCTATATTCTTGGGACAAAGTGTAGGAATCTTAAATATGGCAGTGGATAGAATTTTTGGATCTTATCTCTCTGAAGGTAGTATATCAGCCTTGAATTATGCAAGTAGAATTTATCAACTTCCTATGAATTTATTTGTAAATGCCCTCGCTACAGCCATATATACTGACCTTGCTTTTAGTGCTCAAAATGATAATTTAGAAAAATTCAAACTATCTATAGAAAAAATCATAAGAGCACTGTTATTTTTTATTATTCCAGCCACTTTTGGACTCATATTTCTTTCAACCCCTATAGTCCAGCTTGCTTTTCAAAGAGGAGCTTTTGATGCTATTGCTACCCAAAGGACATCAGAATCGTTAACCTTCTATTCTATTGGATTAGTATTTATGAGTATTAATTTAATTATGGTGAGAGGATTTTATGCCCTTCATGATACAAAAACACCTACTATTAACTCTATTTTAGCTCTCCTTTCAAATATAGCATTAAACACTATATTTATTAAACCTCTTGCCCATAGAGGTCTTGCTCTTGCTACTTCTTTAGCTTCTTTTATTTCTTTTGTACTGCTTTACAGATCCTTTAGATTAAAAATAGGAGAAGTTCTTTCAAAAGAGACCAAAAGAGATATTATAAAATTTATGATTTCTGGAGCTCTTATAGGTATGCTTGCGTTTTTTATCTATAAATTTTTAGATTGTGTTTTACCATCAAAACAAATCTATCTTGCTTTTAATTTATTTTCTGCTATAGGTATTGTTGTGATGTTATATCTATATTTAGGAAAAAGATGGAAAATTGATGAGGCAAGAAAAATTTGGAGTCTAATTGATAAAGGTTTAAAATTAGTATCAGGAATTTTGGGAATTAAATAATCTCCCTCTTTAAAAAATCTTTGAACTCTTCCAATAAATTCTTAAGAGTATTTAAACCCATGTTTAATGTACTTCCCTTATATTTGAAAATGAAAAAATTTTAAAAAGGGGGTAAGTTAATGTTTAAGAAAAAAAGTATAACAGTAGTATTAGTAATGGGGAGTTTACTTTTAGTTTTTTTACTTCTATCTTTATTTAATTTTTTAAATCCTGCAATGGCAAATATGGAAAAGGTAAAAGCAAAAATAGCAATATTTTCTGATCCTCATTACTTCAGCCCTAACTTGTTAATTAAAAGAGGTCCTAAATTTGAAGAATATATTATGATGGATAGAAAGATGATCTTAGAAAGTCCTGCTATTTTAAAGGCGGTAATAGAAGATCTTAAAAGTAGTGATGTGGATATTGTTTTGATTCCAGGAGATTTGACAAAAGATGGGGAAGAGATATCTCATCTTGAATTTGCTGATTATTTAAAGGAACTAAAAGATAACGGTAAAAAAGTTTATGTTATAAATGGTAATCATGATATAAATAATAATCATGCTTACAAGTATGATGGGGATAAGGTAGAAGCTGTAAAAAGTGTGACACCAGAAGAGTTTAAGAAAATTTACTGGGAATTTGGATATAAAGAGGCAATAGCTGTGGATAATAATTCTTTAAGTTATGTAGTTGAACCTATAAAAGATGTAAGGATAATCGCTATAGATGCATGTAAATATAATCCATATTCAAAAACAGAGGGTGAAATATCGAAAGAGACTTTAGACTGGATTTTAAAACAAGTTGAAATTGCTAAAAAGGAAAACAAAATTGTTTTTGGAATGATGCATCATGGTATTTTAGAACACTTCGAAGGTCAAAAGATGTTATTTCCTGAATATATTATAAATAATTATGAGGAAGTAGCTAAATTATTTGCAGAAAAAGGACTAAATGTGATATTTACTGGCCATTTCCATGCCCAAGATATAGTGAGAAAGGATTTTCAAAATGGTAATTTTCTCTTGGATATAGAGACAGGTTCTCTTGTTACATATCCTTGTCCTTACAGAATGATAACATTAACAGAGGATAACAAACTAATTGTCGGTAATAAAAAGGTAGAAAAGATTGATTTCGATATAAAAGGTATTTCTTTTCAAGACTATGCTTATGACTTTTTAAAGACAGGGATAAAAAATATTATCCCACAATATTTTGCGGGTTATTTAATGAAGAAAGGTTTATCAAGGGTAGAGGCAATGTTAAAGGCCAATAATCTTTTATCTATTGATTTACCCTCGGATATAGCTCCAAATTCCAAGATCATTGATATTTTGCCTGATGCTATTATCTCTCATTACAAAGGAGACGAGAAAATTAGTAAATTAGTATTAGAATTCTTTGATAATTTAGCACATTCTGAGGATGATAATGAAATCTTAATAGGAAAAATTTTGATTTCTTATTTTTCTGATCTTCCCCCTGATGACAATGACACTGTAATAGACTTGAATCTTAATGTTGTTAAATAAATAACCTTAGTAAAAATCTTATTTTTCTAATTCCCCCTTTCGTCATGAATAAGGCGAAAGGGGTTTTATTTTTGTATGAGGGAATATATAATATAAACTTGTCTTACTAAGTAACTGAAAAAAATAAAATTTCATAAAGGTGTAATTTAATATGATGAGATTAAAGAAATATATAAAGAATAACTTGCACTTTTTTTTATCGGCTATTTTCTGCGCTATTTTGGCTTTATCTCTTGATATGTTTAATCCTAAAATTGTTGGAGTGCTTGTTGATAAAGTAATTATAGGGAAAGATATAACTCCTTTATCTCGATTACTTCTATTCTTAACTTTGATAACAATTTCCAGAGTATTTCTTGGATACTTTAAAGAATATTTTATGGATTTAGGTGGATCAAGACTTGCTTATGAGCTGAGAAAGGATCTTTTCGAACATCTTCAAACTTTGCCTTTTTCTTTTTTTGATGGCATAAATACTGGTGAGCTTATGTCCCGAATCAGAGAAGATATTGAAAATATTTGGTTTACTTTTGGTTTTGGGTTGGTCTTTTTTATAGAACAGCTTTTTTATTTTATTATCGCCAGTATAATCCTTTTCTCTATTGAATTCAGATTAACTTTAATAGTACTTCTCGTAATTCCCTTTATCGGCTATACAGCTTATAGACTTGAAAAAGAAAATGATGAGGTATATGGAGAGATATCAGATCAAGGGGTTAGAATGAATACTACTGCTCAAGAAGATATAGCTGGAATAAGAGTTGTAAAATCCTTTGGTAGAGAGAAATATGAGATAGAGAAGTTTTTTAAAGAGAATATGAGAAATTATGAGTTAAATGTAAAACAGGCAAATATTTTTGCAAAGTATTTTCCTTGGATGGAATTTTTAACTAATTTTTCAATAGCTTTATCTATTACTATTGGTGGACTTTTAGTAATTGCAGAAAAGATGTCTATTGGTACGTTAGTTTCTTATTCATGGTATGTTTCTATGATTGTATGGCCTGTGAGATTAGGGGGTTGGATTGTTAATATGTTAGCTCAGTGTTTGGCTTCCTTAAAGAAGATAGATAAGTTATTTAAAGAGAGATCGGAAAGACCTTACATAACTGAGAAAGTAGATATTAGGGATATAAAGGGAGAAATAGAGTTTAAGAATGTATCTTTTAAATATAAAGATGAGTATGTGTTAAAGAAAATTAGTTTCCATCTAAAACCTGAGGAAACTCTTGGTATTATTGGGCTCACAGGTTCTGGGAAGACCACTTTAGTGAACTTATTAGGAAGATTTTATGAGCCTTGGGAAGGTGAGATATTAATAGATGGTATTGATATAAGAAGAATTGATTTAAAATTTTTGAGAGAACATCTTTCATATGTTCCTCAAGATATATTTCTTTTCTCTGATACAGTAAGGGAGAATATAAAACTTGGGAAGGATATAGATGATGAAAGAATAATACAAGCTTTAAAGGATACAAGATCCTATCACTTTGTAATGAGGCTACCAGAAAAGCTTGATACTGTTATAGGAGAAAGAGGTCTTGGCCTTTCTGGAGGTCAGAAACAAAGGCTAACTATTGCTCGTGCATTGGTAAGATCTGCTAAGATTTTGATTCTTGATGATCCTACTTCTGCTCTTGATTTGGAGACAGAGCTTTATATTCAAAAATCTTTGGAGAAATATAAGGGAGTAACAAAAATTATTATTGCTCATAGGATTTCTGCAATAAAAAATGCTGATGAAATAATAGTACTTGATAAGGGAGAGATTATAGAAAGAGGAAAACATGAGGAACTTTTAAGAAAAAAGGGTAGGTATTATGAGATTTATCAAGAGCAGTACGGAAAATTTGCCTTTATTGAGGGGGAATTAGTTTAAATGCCTTATGCATTAAGAGAAGACGAAAAGTTGGAAGAGAAGGTAAGTATAGACATACTTAAGAGGCTTTTTAAATATTTGAAGCCATATAAGAGAGAAGTCTTTATAGTATTATTTTTCATTTTTGTAGTTATGGTGGTCGATTTACTAAATCCCTATTTTATAAAATTTGCTATTGATAGATTTATTAAAGATAAGGATAGTAATGGATTAATTCTTGTTGGCATTTTAATGATTGTCTTAAATCTCATATCTATGATATCTGCTAAGAAAAGAACTCAAAGAATGTCAAAGATTACCCATGGAATATTATTAAATATTAGGCAAGATTTGTATAATCATATTCAACAGCTTTCTTTTACCTTTTTTGATGAAAGACCAGTGGGAAAAATTTTGGCGAGAATAATAAGTGACGTAAACTCTTTAGCAAATCTTTTTAATATGAGTATTACAAATCTTATACCTGATTCTGTTACTATAATTGCTACTTTGTTAATAATGTTTTATCTTAATTCAAAACTTGCTTTATACGCTATGTCTATGCTGCCTCTTTTGTTTGTAGTTCTTTTTTCAATACAAACCATAAGCAGAAAAAGATGGCAAGTAGTAAGGAAAAAGGGATCTACCCTTAATGCTTTTACTCATGAAAACTTTTCTGGAATAAGAGTTGTTAAATATTTTACAGCAGAAAAATATAGAGCAAATATATTCTCAGAGCTTGCGTGGGATGTAAGGCAGGCTTTTGTTAGAGCTGTGAGAATAAATGATTTATTCTGGCCTATGGTGGAGTTTTCTTGGGGAATAGGTACTGTTATAACCTTCTATTTTGGAGTAAAGATGATAAATTCAGGTGATATTTCTGTAGGCCTTCTTATTGCATTTACAAGCTATATAGGCATGTTTTGGAGACCTATAATGAACCTTTCTAATTTATATAACAATTTTGTTATAGGCATGGCAAGTGCGGAGAGAATATTTGAAATAATGGATATAGAGCCCAATATAAAAGAGGAAGAAGATGCAATAGATATTGATATAAAGGGAGAAATAGAATTTAGAAATGTCTCCTTTTCTTATGATGGAAAGAGAAAGGTTTTGGATAATGTAAGTTTTAAAATAAAACCTGGGGAGAAAGTGGCTCTTGTTGGACATACAGGTGCAGGTAAAAGTACTATTGTTAATCTGTTATGTAGATTTTATGATCCACAAGAAGGAGAGATTCTTATTGATGGGATAAATATTAAAAAGATTAAATTAGAGAGCTTAAGAAAACAGATCGCAGTAATGTTTCAGGATACATTTTTATTCTCGGGTACTATTCTTGAAAATATAAAATATGGAAGACTTGATGCTACTTATGATGAAGTAGTTGAGACAGCAAAGAAGGTTTATGCCCATGATTTTATCTCTAATATGGAGAAGGGTTATGATACAAACATTAATGAGCGAGGTATGAGGCTTTCTTTAGGACAAAGACAAATAATTTCTTTAGCAAGAACTCTTATTGCAAATCCTAAAATTATAATACTTGATGAGGCAACAGCGAGTGTAGATACCTATACTGAGAGATTACTTCAAATGGGAATTGAGATCCTTCTTAAGGGAAGAACTTCTATTATTATTGCTCATAGACTATCTACTGTGCAAAATGTTGACAAAATTATAGTTATTGAAAACGGAAGGATTTTAGAGATAGGCAATCATGAGGAACTTATGAAAAAGAAAGGAATTTATTATCATATGTTTATGTCCCAATTTAATTATTGGGAGGAAAGAAATAGTGAAATTGTCTCATAAAAAAATAAACCCCCTGAGAGGGGGGACTCAGGGGGAGGGGGTGAGAGGGGGAGGTGTCTTCTCTAACTTACTCTTTTTACTTTTTTAGACTTACTAACCTTACTTTTTATTCCTAAACTTTTTTAATAACATCAACTTTCGTTAAATAAGGTATCAAATATTTAATATGGTGTCAACCAAAAAGGGTTAAAGTTATATTAATTATTTTAAAAATTTGTTAACATCTATAACTCAATTCCCATAAGTTGTAGAATAAAAACTATCTGCCCAGCATGATAACAGTCATGACTTATTATACCATATAGATTGTCTTCTAATGTACCATATTCTCCAATATTTTTATCAAGGTCATCATCATTCTTGGTTTTTAATATTTCTATAAGCTTATTATGTGCGTCTTCAAGTCTTTTAACTGTATTTTTCCAAGCCTCTTCAGAGGTATCAGTGGGAGTTTTAAAGTCATCTTCGGAAGGAAGATCTTTTCCTTCAAGGATACTTAAGAGATATTCTTTCCCAAAAATTAAATGATTTGTTATCTCCCAAATACTATGGGTATTTTCCTTTTTAAAAACTGCCTCTTTTGAAGTGGCATTTTCAAGAACATCCATTACAGAGTGAGACCATAATCCTTTGTCTTTTTGGAATGCATCATTCATGTATTTTATTATCCTTTCTAAGCGATCTCTCATGATGGACACCTCCTAAAAGGTATATTTGTGGATTTGATGGTCTTGTTTATAGTTTATCATAAATGTAAAATAAAACTTATGAAAAAAGAGATTTTTTTATTAAAAGTATTCTTTTTTATATACTTTTCTGCTTGGGTATTTATCTTCTCCTTTGTACCTGTTTATTTAAGAGAAATAAAAGGTTTTTCTATTGGAATGATAGGGCTTTTATCTGCTATCTCATCGCTTTCTGGGACTATTTTTCAGGTATATATAGGTTATTTATCAGATAAGATAGGGAAGAGAAAGCCATTTATTATTTTAAGCTTTATTATGCTTATTATTCTTTACTCTCTTGTTTTTCCTAAATTGAATAGTTTTTGGACTTTTATATTTGTTTATTTTCTTTTAGGGGTTTTTGTAAGTACTATAACTACTATGGCTAATGTACTTGTTATGGACTATGCTATATCCGAAAATACTGGTACCCATTATGCCTCTATAAGAATATGGGGAAGTATAGGTTTTTTATTACTTATGCTTGTTACAGGTTTTTATCCTAAACTGGTAGAGCCTAAGATTATGTTTGTTATGATTGGTTTAATATATATGTTAGGCTTAACAATAACTCTTATTGTGAAAGAACCTTCTTCTAAGATTAGTGTATCTAAGGTTGACTTTAGGAATATAAAGAGATTAATTTTAAGATCTGATGTTAGAAATTTTCTTTTATTTTACATTATTTACTACGTAGCTCTTCTTGGAGCATCTTCTAATGTGAATCTTTTAATTCGATCCTTAGGGGGTGAAAGTAAACATATAAGTTTTGCTTATTCAGCAAGCTCCTTTTCCGAAATTCCTTTTATGCTTATCTGGGGACGTTTATCTGATAAGGTAGGAAGAAAACCTTTATTAGTATTTACCTCTATTGTTCTTCCTATAAGGATCTTTCTTTATACATTAACTACTAATCCGTGGCATATAATCTTAATTCAATTATTACACTCTTTAACCTTTGCTGTTATAGGTACTATCCCTGTTGTTTATATGAATGATTTAGTTAATCCAGAAGAAAGGGCTACTGCTCAAGGTTTATTAAGTATGGGTATGTCCTTATCTTCAACAATTGGACCTGTAATCTCAGGATTTGTAGCTGATATTTCTGGATTGAAAGGTATGTATCGTTTTCTAACCTTTGTTTCTTTGCTTTCCACTTTAATTTCAATAAAATGTATAAAGGAATCAAAAAATAAGGTATCCCCTGTTTAGGGGATACCTTATTTAAATTTCTACTATTATTTTTTATTATCTTGTTAATTTCTTATGGCAGAGCCACCAATCAAAGCATTCAATTTCTCCTTTTTTAGCAGATTCAAGTCTTTCATTGGCTGTTTTTACATCCTTTGCAGGAGGAATTATTACATGGTCTTTACCAACAACTTCACTATCTGGCCAGTGAGCGGGCATGGCTACTCCATATTTGTCAGATACCTGTAATGCTTCTACTGCTCTTAAAATCTCGTCCATATTTCTTCCTACTTCTTGTGGATAGTAAAGTATTAATCTAATTATTCCCTTATCATCAACGACAAATACAGCTCTTACAGTGTTTGTTCCTTTTCCTGGATGGATTAAACCAAGCTTTTCTGCCACCTTTCCTGTATCATCTGCTATAATTGGGAATTCAATATCAACGCCTAACTTTTCTTTTATCCATTCAACCCATTTTATGTGACTGAAGACTTGGTCAATACTTAAACCTATTAATTCTGTATTGAGAGCTCTAAATTTTTCATATCTTTTTTGAAAGGCCACAAACTCAGTTGTACATACTGGAGTAAAATCTGCAGGATGACTAAAAAGTACAAACCATTTACCTTTATAGTCATTAGGAAGTACTTTCTCACCATGAGTGGTTAAAACTTTCATTTCTGGGAAAGGTTCACCAAGAAGTGGAAGCCCTTTTCTTTCAAGGTTCTCCATAATTACACCTCCTTTTTTAAAATAATTATTATTTTCAATTTTATATTATCACAAATGAAAAATTTTTGCAATATGAGATGATTTAAAAATAAATTTATGAAGATTGTCAGTAGTGACGAAAATCACTTTTAAATTACATTCTTTATGATATAATAAACAAAAAAATGTAGATTAAGAAAGATAAAATATGTTGGGGGTTGAATTGGTTAGAATAATTAAAAAAACTTGGGTACGTATCTTATTGGACTGGTTTTTTTTTATAATTTCTATATTTCTTGCTTTTTTTCTAAGATTTGAATTTTCAATTCCCCAAAAGTATATCCCAATTATAATGTACGCTCTTTTAAGGGAAATTATCATATTTTTTATGTTTTATTTCTTAGTATTTAAAATATATAGAACTCTTTGGGAATATTTTAGTTTAGACGCATTAAAGGATTTAACCCTTGCACTTACTTTTGAAAAGCTTAATTTTTATCTTTTAGGTATGATATTTCCATTAGAGGGTTATCCTCGTTCTATATTTGTAATCTCCTATGTTTTGTCTCTTATAATGCTTTTTTCATTAAGGGCTTTTATAAGATGGTTTTATGAAACTTTTAAACATCCGAAACCTCTAAATAATCATTACAAAAATGTAATTATCATTGGGGCTGGTGATGCGGGAGAGAAAATATTAAGGGAGATTAAAACCCATAAGGAGTTAAATTATAACGTTGTTGGCTTTCTTGATGATGATAAGAATAAAATTGGAAAAATAATTCATGGAGTAAAGGTTTTAGGACCTATATTCTCTCTGCATCAGATTGCAAAGAATAATTCTGTGCATGAGGTACTCATTGCTATACCTTCAGCCCCCTCATCTTTAATAAGGGATATAGTTGGTATGGCTTCTAAATTGAAAATTCCCGTAAAGACACTTCCTGGTATTTGGGAGCTTATAGATGGCAGAGTAAGTATTAACAAGATAAGAAATGTAAGAATTGAGGACCTGCTTGAAAGGGATGTAATAAACTTAGATTCGGAGAAAATAAGGGAATATATAAAAAATAAGAAAATTCTTGTAACTGGTGCAGGAGGTTCCATAGGTTCTGAGATATGTAGGCAAGTAGCAAAATATGAGCCAGAAAAACTTATTCTTCTTGGAAGAGGAGAAAATAGTATTTTTAATATAGAAATGGAATTAAAAAAATATTATCCAGATCTTTCTTTAAAATCATATATAGCAGATATAAAGGATAGAGATAGAATTTTTTATGTCTTTGAAAAGGAGAGGCCTCAGATAATATTTCATTCAGCAGCCCATAAACATGTGCCTCTTATGGAGGAAAATCCTGATGAAGCGATATTTAATAATGTATTTGGTACCATAAATGTCATGGATGCAAGTATACATGTAGGAGCAGAGAAATTCATCTTTATATCTACTGATAAGGCGGTGTATCCTGCTAACATTATGGGAGCTACAAAAAGAATAGGAGAGATGTTAGTTAAATTTTACAATAGTCATTCAAAAACCAGTTTTATTGCGGTAAGATTTGGGAATGTTTTAGGAAGTAGAGGAAGTGTACTGGAGGTTTTTAAGAAACAACTTGAAAGTGGTGGCCCTATTACTATTACAGATCCTGAGATGGAAAGATATTTTATGACTATTCCGGAGGCTGTAGGACTTGTGCTTCAGGCAGGAAGTATAGGAACTTCTGGAGATGTTTTTGTGCTTGATATGGGAAAGCCAGTAAAGATTTTAGATCTCGCAAAAAACTTTATTGAACTTTCTGGGCATTCGGTTGATGATATAGGAATAAAGATAATTGGACTTAGACCTGGAGAAAAATTAAAAGAAGAACTTTGGGAAAAGGAAGAAAAAATTGAAAAAACTTCTCATCCTAAGATATATAAGATAGTTTCAAGTATGGGTATTGATAGGAATACTTTTAATAGAAAACTACAAGAACTACTGGAATCTGCAAAGAAAAGGGAAAAGAAAGAAATTGAAAGGGTAATTATAGGATTAATTCCCACATATAAAAAGGATATGAATTTAACAAAAAAAGTCATAAAAGAAAGTGGAGTATCATAGATTATACATTTCAAAACATAAGGATTAGAGACTGTTAGAAAGAGATTTTATTATTAGTGGTAATGATTTTTGGCTATGTCTGATGATAATTTAGATTTATAAATTTTTGTGTCCTGTAAAGGAAATTGAAATAGAAAATTTGATAGATTATATAGATTATAAAGAAATTATGATATTTCTTTTATGATAAGAGGTAAGTTTATATAAAGAAAGGAAGAGAATTTAGATGGGACTTAATATAGTCTCCATTGTAGGTGCAAGACCACAATTTATTAAACTTGCTCCTCTTTCAAAAGTCTTAAGAGAGGAAGGTTTTAAAGAGACAATTGTACATACAGGTCAGCATTACGATGATAATATGAGTGATATATTCTTTAAAGAACTTGAAATTCCAGAGCCTGATTACAATCTTGGTATTGGATCAGGTTCTCATGGTGAGCAGACAGGAAAAATGTTAATAGCTATAGAAGAAGTACTTATGAAGAGAAAGCCAGATTTAGTTATAGTCTATGGAGATACAAATTCTACTTTGGCAGGTGCTTTAGCTTCATCTAAACTTCATATAAAATTAGCTCATGTGGAGGCTGGACTTAGAAGTTTTAATAAAATGATGCCTGAGGAGATAAATAGAATTGTGACAGACCATCTTTCTGATATACTGTTTTGTCCTACAGAGACAGCAGTTAAAAATTTGGAAAAAGAAGGTATAACAAAAGGAGTTTATTTGGTAGGAGATATAATGTTTGATGCTCTTATGTATTTTTCAAGAATGAGTGAAGAAAAAAGTAAAATATTACAAAACTTGAAGCTAAATCCTAAAGAATATTATCTTCTTACTATTCATAGGGCTGAAAACACAGATAATTATGATAGGTTAAAAAATATACTTTTGGCTATAGCTCAATTTAGAAGAAAAGCTGTATTTCCTATTCATCCCAGAACAAGAAGCAGAATTAAGGAGTTTAATTTAGATAAGTATTTAGACAATGAGAATATTTTATTAATAGATCCTGTTGGATACTTGGATATGATAAGTTTGGAGAAGAATGCCTTTGCCATATTTACAGATTCTGGTGGAGTACAGAAAGAAGCATTTTGGTTAAGAGTACCTTGTATTACTTTAAGGGATGAAACTGAGTGGATTGAGACTGTAAAATATGGATGGAATACATTGGTGGGAGCAAACATAGAAAAAATATTAGAAGCTGAGAGAAATATTAAAGAAGGAGATTATGTAGATTTTAGTGATTACTATTCTGCTCCAAAGATGAAAGAGGTTGTAATAAAGGAAATTTCATAAATTACTTTGATGGTTATGAAAAAAGATATTGTTGAAAAAACTAAAGAAGAGCTAAAAGAGATTATAATAGACTATCCAGTTGATTTTGTAATAATATTTGGATCCTTAGTTAAAGGAAATTTTAGAGAAGATAGCGATATTGATATTGCAATTCATTTACAAAGAGATTTAGAACTTTTGGAGATTGGAGATATAGTTTCTCGATTAGAAACTAAATTGGAGAAGAATGTAGATATTGTGATACTAAATAATCTCTATAAGATGGACCCTGTTATGGCTTTTGAGATAATTTCAAAAGGAATGCCTATTTATGTAATAAATAAGGAAAAATTTGTTGAATTTAAATATAGGACATTTATAGAATATATGGATACAGAGTATTTGAGAAAAATGATGGATAGAGATTTAAAAGAGAGAATAAAAAATAGAAAGTTTGGAATAAGAAAATGATTAAAGAAAGAATAAAAAGATTAGAAGAAAATTTAATAACATTAGAAGAATTTAGGAAAAATACTTCATTAGAAGATGTTTTAGAAGACAAAATTAAACAATGGGCATTGAGATATGGAATTTTAGAGTGTATTCAAGAAGTAGTAGATATATCTTGTGCTTTAGTAAGTAGTAATAATTTAGGAAGTCCTAAAAATTATAGAGAATGTATAGAGATTTTAATAAAAAATGGATATATACCTGAAGATTTAGGTAAAAGATTGATTAATATGATAGGTTTGAGGAACCTACTTGTACATGAATATATGAAAATTGACTTATCTCGTTTGTATGAATTTTTAAATAATGTAGGTGATTTTAGAGAATTCATCTATTATATAGAATTAAATAATTAAATAAAGAACTGGAGGATTGAAAAATGAGCTTTAAAAAAATATCTGTAGTAGGCTTGGGTTATGTAGGACTTCCATTAGCCTTGGAATTTGCAAGAGCTGGAGTTATAGTGCATGGGATTGAGCAAAATCCCAAGAAAGTAGAAATGGTAAATAAAGGTAAATCATATATTGATGATGTGAAAAGTGATGATTTATTACAAGTTGTAAGAAGTGGTAATTTAAAAGCTTATGTTGATTTTGAACCTGTTAAAGATTCTGATGCAGTAATTATATGTGTACCAACTCCTCTTGGTCCTCACAAAGAACCTGATATTTCATACATAGTTAATGTTGCGACTGAGATATCCAAAGAATTAAAAAAAGGCCAGTTAGTTGTCTTAGAAAGTACTACTTATCCTGGTACTACAGAAGAAGTTTTGGTACCAATATTAGAAAAAAGTGGACTGAAAGCAGGAGAAGATTTCTATGTTGCTTTTTCTCCAGAGAGGGTAGATCCCGGAAATAAAAAGTTTACTACAAAAGATATACCAAAAGTGGTTGGAGGAATAAATCAGGTTTCTAATGATAAAGCAGCAGAACTCTACTCCCTAATAGTTTCACAAGTATTTAAGGTTTCTTCGCCTAAAGTGGCAGAAATGGAGAAACTTCTTGAAAATATATTTCGACTTGTAAATATATCTTTCATAAACGAGCTTGCAATATTGTGTAATAAGATGGGTATTGATATATGGGAGGTTATCCAAGCTGCATCAACAAAACCATACGGTTTTATGCCCTTTTATCCTGGACCAGGACTGGGAGGTCACTGCATTCCTATTGATCCCTTTTATCTCTCATGGAAGGCCAAAGAGTATGATTTTGAGGTGAGATTTATAGAGCTTGCTGGAGAAATTAATGATAGTATGCCTAAATATGTAGTACAACTTGTTATGGAAGCACTTAATAAGGATAAAAAATCAGTTAACGGATCAAAGATACTTATTATAGGAGTATCTTACAAACCTAATATTGCAGATCCCAGAGAATCCCCAGCATTAAAGATTATTCCAGAACTTGAAAGACTTGGTGGAGAAGTGGAGTATTATGATCCCTATATATCAGAGATAAAAATAAATGCAAATGGTAACGATAAAGTGTATAGGTCATGCGAATTAACAGAAGAAAAAGTTAAAAATGCTGATTGTATATTAATTGTTACAGATCATGATAATATAGATTATAATACTATATATAATAATGCAAAAAGAATTGTTGATACAAGAAATGCATTGAGAAAAAGAGGAATTGATATAGATGAAAGAGTAATAATCTTGTAAGAGAAGATATCGATGACCTGAAGATGTGGGATGGAATATAATAAGAGAAAACTTAACGAAAAGAAATTTAAAAATTGGGAAGAGTATTTATGGGTAGAAAGTATTGGTATCAAATTAAAGGAAAGGCTGGATGGAGGGCTAAATACGTAAAAGAAGTTTGATATTGATGAGAATACTATAAAGTTTTATCAAGAGATTTATAATGATAAGGGGAATTAACAGAGGTTCACATAAAGTATCCTGAAGATCTTGGCCATAGAAAAGTTAATAAAAATGATGTAAATTAATTAAAATTAGGAGGTTTTTAGTATTTTTATGATAACAAGAAGAGATTTAGCCAAAAAAATTATAGATTATCTTTATAGTAGAATTTCTTTAGATGAGCTTGTGGATTGGGCTGAAAAATGTTTAATGGAAGAAGACTTTGAAGAAAGTTATTTTGATTTAATAAGAGATATTTAGTTATATTGGATTATCTAATGTTCCAGCCTTTGGTCTTGCATGGGAGGATTGTAAAAATTTTTTAGAAAAACTTGGATATGGAGTTCAAATAGAGATATATGAAAAAGTTGGTAATGAATAATAGGTGAATAGGTAATATAGATAAAATGGATAAATTTATAGGACTTATAGGGCTCGGATATTGGGGTAAAAACATATTAAGGAATTTGTATGAACTTAATGTTCTTCATACAGCATGTGACTTTGATGAAAAGGTTATTGAAGAAAGAAAAAAAGATTTTCCAGATGTAAATTACACTCAAAAAGTAGAAGATATTTTTCAAAATCCAGAGATAACTTCTGTAGCTATAGCAACTCCTGCAGTAACTCATTATGAATTGGTCAAAAAAGCTCTATTGTGTGGTAAGGATGTATTTGTAGAAAAACCTATGGCTATATCTGTAAGAGAAGGAGAAGATATAGTTAAGTTGGCGGAAGAAAAGGGAAAAATTCTTATGGTAGGGCACATTTTGCAGTATCATCCAGCTGTAAATAAATTGAAAGAACTGATAAAAAATGGTGCTATAGGTAATATTCTTTATATTTATTCTCATAGATTAAATATAGGGAAGGTTAGAAAGGATGAGAATGCATGGTGGAGTCTTGCCCCTCATGATATATCTTTGATTCTTAGTATAGTAGGTGATATGCCTATTAATATATATTCTCAAGGGTTTGGATTTATAACAAAAGGGGTTGAAGATGGAATTTGGGCATCTCTTGAGTTTAGTAATGGAATTAAAGGACATATATTTGTAAGTTGGTGGCATCCTTTTAAAGAACAAAAATTAGTAGTAATAGGTACAAAAGGTATGATTGTATTTGATGATACCACTAAAGAAAAGTTGTTTTTATACCCTCATAAAGTAGAATTTAATAATGGATACCCTATAGCTAAGAAGGAAGAAATGCAAGTTATTGCTATCGAAAATAATGAACCATTAAAATTAGAGCTTCTTCATTTTATAGAATGTGTTAAAGAAAGGAAAAGACCAATAACAGATGGTTATGAAGGATTAAGGGTATTAGCTGTTCTTGAACAGGCAATAAAGTTGACAAATAAAGGTGAGAGTAGCTTAAATTAAATATGATGGAGGGATATATGTCAAATAATAAACCATATTTTGTACATGAAAGCTCTTATGTGGATGATGGAGTAGAAATAGGAGAAGGTACAAAGATTTGGCACTTTTGTCATATATTAAGTGGAAGTAAAATAGGTAAAAATTGTGTGCTTGGACAAAATGTAATGGTGGGACCAAATGTAAAAATAGGCAATAATGTAAAAATACAAAACAATGTAAGTGTTTATGAAGGAGTAGAAATAGAAGATGATGTATTTTGTGGACCTTCTTGTGTATTTACCAATGTAATAAATCCAAGGGCATTTATTGAGAGGAAGCATGAATTTAGGAAAACATTAGTAAAAAGAGGAGCTACTATTGGTGCGAATGCTACCATAGTATGTGGAGTGACAATAGGAGAATATGCCTTTATAGGAGCAGGAGCAGTAGTGACAAAAGATGTACCGCCATATGCTCTTGTAGTAGGAGTTCCAGCAAGACAGATTGGCTGGGTATGTAAGTGTGGAGCAAGATTGGATTTTAATGAGAATAATGAAGCAATTTGTAAAAGTTGTGGAAATGAATATAGAATGGAAGATAAGAAGATTATTCTAGTAGAAGAAAAAAGTTATAAATAAGATTAGGTATATGAGAGTCAAATTTCTTGCGGATGTAAATGTTGAAAAGGCAATAGTAGATTTAATTCGAGAAATGGGATATAATATCATTTGGATAGCAGAAAGTAATCCTACCATGAGAGATAATGAGGTTTTGGATTTGGCTAAATTATCTCTGATAACAAGTTTAGATTTATACCCTTGAAAGGAGAGAAATAATAATGATAGAGAATCTTTTAGAGCGAATAGAAATGAATCCTCAAATAATGTTGGGGAAACCTGTGATAAAAGGTACAAGGCTTACTGTTGAAATAATATTAGAAAAATTAGCCTATGGTTATACTGAAGAGGATATACTTAAAGAATATCCATTTATTACAAAAGATGATATAAAGGCTTCTCTCCTTTATGCTGCTAAATTACTAGCTCTTGAAGAAGAATATATATTAGGTAAATAAGGATGGAAGTATTTTGTGGACCCTCTTGTGTATTTACCAATGTTAATGAAACTATCATTTCTAAGGTTTTTAATAAATAGATTTAAAATAAAAAATAGTTAACTTTAGGTAGTTAATATAATGATTAATATGGGAGGTTATGAATGAAGGTTTTAGTAACAGGTGGTGCAGGATTTATAGGGTCTAATTTGTGTGAGGCTTTACTTGAAAGAGGATATGAGGTAGTTTGTTTGGATAATTTTATAACAGGAAAGAAAGAAAATATAGAAGAATTTCTTAGAAATTCTAAATTTAAATTAATTGAGGGAGATATTAGAAATATAGAAGTTTGTCTTGAGGCTTGTAAGGGTGTAGATGTTGTTCTTCATCAGGCTGCAGTAGGTTCTGTTCCTCGTTCAATAGAAGATCCTTTAACTACACATCAGTGTAATGCTACAGGTTTTGTGAATATGTTATGGGCAGCATATAAAAATGGAATTAAGCGTTTTGTATATGCTTCTTCGTCTTCTGTTTATGGAGATATTCAAGATTTGCCTAAAGTAGAAGAAAGAATAGGTAAACCTCTCTCTCCTTATGCAGTTTCAAAATATACAAATGAGCTTTATGCTAATGTTTTTTCAAATATTTATGGAATGGAAACTATAGGATTACGTTATTTTAATGTTTTTGGTAAAAAGCAAGATCCCTATGGACCTTATGCAGCAGTTATACCTAAATTTTTTAATGCTTTAATTAATGAAAAATCACCAGTTATTTATGGTGATGGGGAGACTACAAGAGACTTTTGCCATGTGGATAATGTAGTTCAAGCTAATATTCTTGCAATGGAAACAGATAATCCTGAAGCTTTAAATAAAGTATATAATATAGCATATGGAAAGCAAACTTCATTGAATGAACTTTTTAGAATGATAAAAGATGTAATAGTTGAATATCTTAGTAGTAATGGATATAAAGATAAAGCTAAAAGGATTTCAAAAATAGAGCCAATTTATGGGCCATTTAGGAAAGGGGATATAAGACATAGTTTAGCTGATATTTCAAAAGCAATAAAATTGCTAGGGTTTAAACCTAAGATTGACGTGAAGAATGGATTGAAGTTATATCTGTTTTGGTTCTTAAAGATAGAAAGTGTCAAAGAGATAAGTTAACAATAAAAATTAGGTCTATTTAACATGAAAGATTTAGAAAAAATAAAGATTTTATTTATATCTGATAGTTATTCAGGAATTGATTCTTGGCTTATCCATGGACAACAACCTTCTGGTTTACCATCATTTTATATGATACTCAAAAGGTTTATTGAAATTGCTATAGTTTATTTTTTATATCCTTCTAATAAGAATACATCACTATCATTAGGACAGAATTTTATATTTTATAAAATTTATAAACCTCGAAGTAGATATAAATTTTTAAAATTAATAGAACGTTTTTTCCAAATGTTCCAAATTATAGTAATAGGCGCTGTAGTTTGTTTTTTATATAGACCACATATAATATATTCAACTGGTTATATGAGTATACCAGCATCGTTGCTAGGAAAAATATTTGGTATTAAGGTTATTTCAAGAGTTTATGGAACATTTTTATATCAGAAGTTAATTTATAAGTCTTTAAGAAAATTTATAAGCGCATTACCAGAAATATTTTTATTTAAATCACCTGTGGATGTTTTTATTATAACAAATGATGGTACTAAAGGTGATGTGGTAGCTAGGTTGCTTAATATTCCTCCTAAAAAGGTATATTTTTGGATTAATGGTGTTGACAAACCGCTTTTAAGAACTTTAAAAGATAGAGAGTATAAAATAAAGAAAGAAATAAAGAGCGAATTAAATATTCCAGAACATACTTTGATTGTAAGTAGTGTTGGAAGACTTGTTAAATGGAAGAGAATTGATCTTGTTATAAAAGTATTTTCAGAGATGCTAAATAAAAATGCTTTAGTTAGTTCTAGACTTATAATAGTTGGAAGTGGTAGAGAAATGGAGAATCTTAAACAATTATGTCATGATTTAAGTTTGGATTCAAAAGTTTTTTTTACAGGTCAAACTAATCATATTAAGGCATTAGAATACATTGTAGCATCAGATATATTGCTTTTCTTTTATGAATATTCTAATGTAGGAAATGTATTATTAGAATCTTTATCACTCGGTAAGGCTATTATTACTCGTGATACTGGTGATACTGCAAGTTTTATTAAACATGAATTTAATGGATTAATTGTTCCGAATGAATCGGAAGAAGTAATTATATCTTTAGCAAGTAAATATCTTTTTGAACTTCTCCATAATTCAAGTAAGCGGGATGAATTGTCTAGAAATGCAATTTTGTTCGCAGAGGAAAAAATTTGGGATTGGGATGTTAGAATTTCTAAAGAAATAGAGTTAATTAAAAAAATAATAAATAATTGAATTATAAAAATTTGTTTTTCTAAAATTTTAATAAAATATTATTTTTGTTAATTATGAGGGAATGTTTAAATAAATGAAGATTAGTTGTTTTTCATTATTACATCTATGGAATTTTTCTTTGATTTTTAATTCTATTTTTATAATAATTCCTTATCAAGGGATGCATACTTATACTATATTTAGCATACCATTGGGATATATGCTGTTCATTATTACTTTTTTATTTATTATCGTCTTTAATAAATTTAGAATTGAAAAAATTAATTCTCTCATAAGGTATTCAATTTATGGAATTTTATTTTATTGTATGTTTTCAGTTTTAATTGTAAAGAATTATAGGAGTTGGTTTATTTATTTAGTTATGTGGATTTTTTATGTATTATCTTTTCTTTCTTTAATAAGAATATATAATAGGCATATATGTTTAAAAAATTTTATAACTTACTTAAAAAATATAATTTTTACGTTTTCAATTATTTCTCTAATAGGAATATTTCGTTTTTTATTTCTTAAATTTGGAGATGCAAATCCCTGGGCATTTATTAATAAGAATGGATATATTTTTTCAATTGTACCTTTTATACCAATTATCTTAGCTGCAATAGATTATGGAATGTATAAAACTTTTAAATTTTTAATTATCTTTATTATAATTTTTATTAATATTATACTTGTTTTTAGTAGAACAGCCTATATAGGACTTGTATTTAGTTTATTTATGTATTATATTATATATCATATTGTGAATTTTTATAGAATCAACTTGTTAAGTTTGTTAAGGAGAATTTTGAGATTTTTGTTAGTTACAATATTATTGTATATTTTGATGATTAATATACCACACTTCAAAGAAAAAATAATAATTGGTTTTGAGACAGTAAATAAAGTGATCAAATTCGGAGAAATAAAAGAAGGAGAGTCAGATTATAGAAGATATCTATTAATAAAAGAATCGATTAGAATATTTAAAGAACATTGGCTATTAGGAACAGGTTTAGGTTTAGAGAATTATTTATATTATTTTAATGAAAATACTATTCCAGCAAAACCACATAGTTTATATTTATCATATTTAGCAGAATTTGGTCTTATAGGTTTTAGTTTTTTGGTACTGTTTTTGTTTTCAATATTACAAGTATTGTATAAAACTATTTTGTACACTATAGGTAAAAAGGAAGTATATTTATCTATTGGGTTTTTTGTTGGCCATTTGACAATTTTAATTATGTTTTTATTTAATGAATATATAACTGCTCCTTATACATGGTTTTTTTGGGCTACGGCTGTAGCATATAGTTTATTAGTTAGGAAGGAGAGATAAGCGATTAATGTTAGAAATTTCATATTTACCTTTTATAACATTGTTAATAGTTGTTAGAAACGAGAGAAGTTACATACAAAAAAGCCTTAATTCTCTTTTAAATCAGACTTATCCTAAGGAATTAATAGAGATTATTATTGTTGATGGTATGTCTTCCGATGGAACCAGAGAGTTAGTAAAAAAAGTGATAGAGGAACTCAGAAGAACAGGTATTAGTATAAGTATGATAAATAACCCTCAATATATATTAGCCAGTGGATGGAATATAGGTATAAAAAATGCTAAAGGTGAAATTGTCTGTAGAATAGATACCCATAGTGAAATTTATCCAGATTACGTAGAGATAGGAGTTAGAGAACTTTTAAAAAGAAAGGAAGAGAAAGTTGTATGTGTGGGAGGAGTTTTAGAAAATGTAGGAGATGGGAAAATAGGGGAGAGTATTGCAGATCTTTTCTCTTCAAAATTTGGGGTGGGAAATTCTGCCTTTAGAACCGGGGTTAAAGAACCTAAATATACCGATACTGCGGTATTCGGACTTTATTGGAAATGGATATTTGATGAGATTGGATATTTTAATGAAGCATTAAAGAGGAATCAGGATATAGATCTCCACGATAGAATTTTAAAACTAGGTTATAAGTTTCTTACTCATCCAGATATGAAAATAAAATATTATGTAAGAAATAATATTTCAGGACTTATTAAAAAGGCATTTGGAGATGGTTATTGGGTTGTTGCATCTTCAAGATCTTACCTTAGGCATAAAGTTCCTTTTTATTTTGTTCTATATCTTCTATCTTTACTTTTTATTATTCTAATAACTAATTCTACGAATTTACTATGGATCAGATATATATATATGATGCCTTTAATTATATATACTCTTTTTTTATTTTTCTTCTCTATAAAAGATGGTAAATCTCTTATTAGAAAGTTATTGCTCTTGTTCTTATTTCCAATATTTCATATTTCTTACGGATTAGGTTCATTTAAAGCTTTATTGGATAGATATATTTTTGAGAGGGTAAAAGAATGAACTATATCTTCCTTTTTATCTTCTCTCTTCTGGCCACATATCTTTCTATCTTCTTTGGTCGTAAGATAAGAATTATAGATAATCCATCATTCGAAAAGATTCATAGAGTACCTGTGCCAAGAACAGGTGGATTAGGGATATTTTTAACTTTTATTTTAGGACTTGTTTTATTTCCTAATGTTTTAAATTTTTTTGAAATAATATTTCTTAGTTTAATATTTCTTATCGGCTTTATTGATGATATAATTTCTATTCCTCAAAAGATAAAATTTATTATTGAGATTATCTTAGCTGTAATAATAGGCGTTATTAATTCATGGCGATTTACTGGTATAAATATATTAGATATTTTTTTCTCTACTTTTTATATAGTGGGATCAATAAATGCTCTAAATGAGATAGATGGAATGGATGGACTTGCTGGGGGTATTGTTTTGATTGTTTCAATTTTTTTAAGTTATTGGATGAAAGATATAATGTTGGTAGTAGCCTTAGCAGTTTTAGGATTCCTTTTCTTTAATTTTCACCCTGCTAAGATATTTATGGGAGATGGAGGTAGTCTTTTTCTTGGGGCATTTATAGGACTCATAGGTCTCAAAATCTTAAGCTCACATACAAATCTTTCTACACTTGTGGCTCTTATTTTTATTTATAGTATTCCTATATACGATTCTGCTTTAACAATATTAAGACGTTTCTTAGCTGGTAAATCCTTATTTGTTCCAGACTTGGGTCATTTTTATAACAAACTTTACCATATTGTTAATAATTATATTGGTACAGTGTTAATTATTTATCTTATTGCTATTATCAATGGTATTATGGGAATTATATTTTATTTATTAACTCCTATTTTTAGCTTTGTATTTGGAATCGCGATATGGATCATTTTATTATATATAGGATATAAATTAGGATTTTTGAAGAGTTAATAAAAATAAATGACTATTTTTTGAGGTGAAGCTATGGAAAAAATTCCTATGTCTGCTCCTGATTTAGATGAGAATGATATACAGGCGGTTTTAGAAGTTTTAAAATCTGGACGTCTTGCTTTGGGACCTAAGGCAAAAGAGTTTGAAGAATTAATGGCAGATTATATTGGTGTTAAGTATGCAGTGGCAGTAAGCTCTGGTACTGCAGGACTCCATATTTTAGTAAGAGCCTTAGGAATAGGTCTCGGAGATGAAGTTTTAGTACCATCTTTTACTTTTGCTGCAACGGTAAATGCTATTTTGTTTGAGAAGGGGATACCTGTTTTTGTTGATATAGAACCTGAAACTTATAATTTAGATCCAGATGATTTGGAGAGAAAGATTACAAAAAAAACAAAAGCTATCATGGCAGTAGATATTTTTGGTCATCCTGCAGAGTGGGATAGGATTTTAGAAATTGCTGATAAGTATAACTTGAAAATTATAGATGATTCTTGTGAGGCTTTGGGTGCAGAATATAAGGGAAAGAAAATAGGGCAATTTGGAGATGCTGCTTGTTTTGCATTTTATCCTAATAAACAGATGACAACAGGTGAAGGTGGAATAATTGTAACAGATAATCCTGGAATAGCAAAATTGGCAAGGAGCTTAAGAAATCAGGGAAGAGGTGAAATGTCCGCATGGCTTGAACATGAGAGATTGGGTTACAATTATAGGATGGATGAAATGTCCGCAGCTCTTGGAGTTTCACAGTTAAGAAGAATTGAAACATTTTTGGAAAAAAGAGAAAGAGTTGCAAGAATGTATACAGAGAAATTGAGAAAATTCTCATGGGTGAGGCCTCCAATAGTGAAACCGTATGTTCGCATGAGCTGGTTTGTATATGTGATAACATTAAAAGAGGGATTGGATAGGGATGAAATAATAAAAGAATTGGAAAAGGAAGGAATTCCTGCAAGAGGCTATTTTTCTCCTATTCATTTACAGCCCTATATAAGAGAAATGTTTGGAACAAAAGAAGGAATGCTTCCAATTACAGAAAATATTTCAAAAAGAACATTAGCATTACCTTTTCATAACAATTTAAAAGAGGAAGAAATAGAAGAAGTTGTGTCAACTTTGGCAAGAGTTATGGAAAGAAAAACTAATATATTATTATAACCACTAAGGAATAGCAATTACTTTTGAGTGAAGATATTTTATTGAATTTCCATTGTAAATAAGCACTCCTCTTACAGAATTTGGGCTTTCTTTAATAAAGTCTAAAAGATTCTTAATATCTTTCATAGTAGGGTTTTCTGTAAGTTTAATCTCAAAAGCAAGGATTTTTCTTCCCCATTCAATGATGAAATCTACTTCTTTGTCAGATATGGATCTGTAATAATATAGTTTTCCTTTTGGAATAATAAGTTCTGAATATGCTTGAAGATTAAGAAAGAGCACAGACTCAAAGAAATTCCCAAACTCACAAGCAATTTTTAAGCTTTCTTTGTTGTGATATTATGATAGGTAAGCACAAAAAGCAGGATCTATAAAGAATATTTTTAGTGATTTTATAATTCTTTTTAGTCTGTTGGAAAAATTTGCAGGGACTTTTCTAATTATATTTAAGATTTCCATAAGTTTTATATATCTATGAACAGTAGGTTGACTTATTCCTATTTCTCTTGCTATTTCCGTTTGATTAATTATATTTCCACTTCTTAGAGCTAAAGCTGATATAAGTTTTCTAAAATCAAGAAGGTTATCTATTTGAGAGAGAGCTTTAAGATTTCTTTATAAATTATGTTTTTTTATATATCCTTCCCACCATACAAGGATAGATTCTAAATTATTTATATATAATAATGGTAGCATGAAACCTTTTAAGATAAAGGGTATAGGATTAACTCTTTCTAAAGTCTCTTCTTTGGTAAAGTTTTCTTAACATAAATTAAAAGATTTATTTATATAAGATCTTTAATTTATAGATATGTCATAGGGAATATCTCAAAGTAAATAGTTCTTTCTGTAAGACTTTCAGAGATTTCTTTAAGAGTAAGGTATTGTATTTTAATTCATAATCTGAATGATTTTTATTCATGACTTGAATGTTAATACAAATCTTATGGAAAAGCAAACTATTGATTGAAGTAATAAGTAATATGCTATAATTTAAGTTGAGGTGATAGAAATGAGTATAACTGAAGAATTAATAAAGAAGATAGCTAATGATTTAGGTATTGATTTTGAGGATATTACTAAGGAAAGTTTAAAAGCTTTCTTGCAAGAAAAAAGAAGGAGGATAAAAATAGATATTTTAGAGATTCTTGATAGGTATAAAGTAACCTCTTCAAGAGAACTTGAGGAAAAGATCTTTAAAGAAGAAGTGCCAGAACATCCTGCCTGGGAGGACTTAATTCTTTTAGAAAATCTTGAGGAGACACTTAAAATAATTGAAGAAAATATTAGAAATATACCTTAATTTGTTAGATATCATATTAAATGAGTTTAGTTCAATTGTTGAATATGGAGAAATAATTTATACACAGAGTCAAGAACCATTGAAGTTACGCATATACTTTTATGATGAAAGTTTCTTAGATATTTTTTATTCAAAGTCAGGAAAGTATTCATATCATTGGGAGAGAAGATTTATTGATAATTCTATATATAGACACGATAATGCTCCTCATAGAAATTGGGAGAAAGTAAAGACTTTCCCAAAACATTTTCATAATGGTTTAGAGGAAGATGTAATTGAGAGCTATATTTCAGATGATCCTGAGGAGGCAATTAGGGATTTTTTAAATTTTATAAGAGGTAAAATACTGAAAAAGAATGATTTAGGTATTGATTATGGGAATATTTCAGAAAAGAAAGATTAGGATATTTCGTTTCAAAGATAATAAAGAAGAAGTCAAAGATTGTTTTTAGAAGAAAAGATAAAAAATAAATATTCACACAAAATAAGAGACAGATTATATTGAGTGAGAAGCCTTATAAATGGAAAAGAAAAATTGGATATCTTTAACTTAGGAAGCTTAACTTTAAAATTTAGGTAAATACTCCTTAACAGAGAGAACAAAATTTTCTATATCTTTAAGATCTGATTTTATTATTTGATATAGCTCTTTATTGCTAACTAAATGATACATATGGACTAATCTATTTCTATATCCCGCCATTTGAATTAGTTTTTCTCCTAACTTTTTGTCTATTACTCCTATTTCTACTAATCCTTTAGCAATAGATTTATATTCTGAGGAAAGATCTATGTAACCACTTTTTGATAAGATATGCCGTCCAATATCAAAAATGGCTTCTAAAGTTCTTCTCAGAAAACTTTCACAAGCTGCAGGATAAAGATTTTGAGATAAAAAAGTTTCTTCATCTAATTCAGCTAATTTATATAGTTCTTTTAGAAATGAGTCTATCATTAATAATCTTTCATTTATAAAATTCTTATTTATCATTTTTTAACCTTGTATTTTTCAAATGCTTCCTCATAGAATTTATCTAACACATATTTGAAATCTGCTGATTTTCTCAGTATCATCATTTCATAATTTTCTTTAAAATCATCAGAGATGCTGTATACACATATTCCCTTTATAGCTTCAAACTGGAAAACTGAATGGCATTCCTGAAGAAAAACTAAATCCAATTTGTAGGGTTTAAATATATCTTCCATTTCATTATATATATTTGCGTACAGTTTGTATCTTTCTGGTATATCATCAATATTTTTATCAAATACTATTCCTACATCTATATCTGCCAATGGATCTTTTATTTTTACCTCTTCATTTTTTAAAATCTTTAATGCATTATCTTTCTGACTTCCAAAAAGATAGCAAAGGGCAATATTGTATTTTTTACAAATCTTTATAAGCTCTTGAAGTTTATCCATATTAATATTCTCCTCAATTAGATTATATCATAAGCAAATTTTAACTTATAATTACCTCTTTTATGGAGATTTGAAAAGTAAAAATAAGCTAATCTCTTTTTCTTTCCTCTATCTTTTTATATAACTAATCCCCCTGTTTTCAACCTTATTTATATTTTGAACAGTCTCAATTTATACTATACATTTGTAATTATTTTGTTTAAGTTAGAAAACTTTTCCTTAATAGAATATTGTTGTTTGAAATTATCTAATATCATCCCAACTTTCTGTTCAATCAAACAGATATAATCTCCTACTCTTTTGAATCGCATGGCCTCGCCTAGCCAAAGAAACATATCTATTGCTGCTATTATAGGGATTACAATAAAAAAATTAACAAAACAACAGCATGTTGTTTATTCCATTGGGTAAAACCTACTGATATAAGAATACCTAAAATAGCAGCACCCCAACTTAGGGCACTAAACATATTAATACTTGCCTACTTACTTTCTTCTCTTAGACTTTTATATTCTTCTGCAAGTATTGATAAATATTGTTTTAGATCATCCATTAAAATACCTCCTTCTAATAGAATATTATCATTAAAACTATATTTTATTTTATCAAATCAATAAGTTCCATATTACTTAGATATTTTTGATATATCATTTGTTCTAAATTTTAGTTTAACTTTAATTTTAGAATCACTTTCTAATTCTTCCTCCAAAGTAGATGAGCCTGAAAGAATAAATTTCATCTTTCTCTGAGTTTTATCTACAGTGTTTTTTAAAGCTAAAAGAATATTAGGAAACCTTTTGAGGTTCATCTATAATGATTTTTTTTAGATCCTATTCATAAATAGTAAGGGATTATATTTTAATTCATAATTTGAATGATTTTTATTCGTAACTTGTTATTGTATTAATGTCATAATTAATGTGCTATAATTTAAATTGAGATGAATTAACATAATTTTCATTTTTTTTGAATAGAATAAAAGGGGTGAAATAATGAGTATATTAAAAAAGATTCCAAAAGAAGAACTGAAAGCTATTCTTCTTAGAGAGTATAAGAGAAGATTTCGTTTGTATAAAATTGTAGATGAGAAAATGAAGAAGAAATATAATATGTCATTTGAAGAATTTGAGAGGATGGGTATAGTGAAAGAAAAGGGGTACTCTTGGGATGTAGAAAATGATGCTATGGAGTGGGAACACGCTATTGAGGGAATTAGATATATACAAGAGAAGATAAAAGAATTAACATCTGAATGACAATTGATGAAATATTAAAAAATATATATAGCTTGAAAGTTAAATATGATTTAAATCTTCTCTTCTTAGATTATACTGATATAACACTTTTATGTAGATTAGGATTTTCTTATGATATTTTTATTCAGATTTATGTGAATATTAGAAAAAACAAAGTTAATTTGGCTTTAGTAGTAAAAGATAATAGGATTTATGGAATAGATAGAGAAGGTGGATTTATGCATGAACATCCAATAGAAAGTCCTGAGCTTCATATCCCTCATGAGTCTGAGGTATCCATTGAAGATTTTATAATAAAGAGTATAGATATTTTAGAGAATTTAGGTTTATTGTGAATACTTAATAAAGAATTACTAATAGAAAAGTAGGAAACTATATTTCTATACTTTTAAACTTATCTGCCAAAATTGTATTTTAAATTAGTGATGCTATAAAGTTTTTAGACCTTTTAGATTGGAAGTAGGATACTTTAGAATTCATGCTTCTGTTAACCATCTCCCTCATACTTCTTCCTCTTCTACATACCTTTCTCATTTCTTTTCTGTAAAACCCCCAGCTTAGCATACAGGTTATCAGATGTAATGTGCTATAATTTAAATTGAGGGTAAAAGAAGATAGCTAATGATTAAGGAAAGTCTAAAAGCTTTCTTGCAGAAAAAAGAAGGATAATATAGGAGGAGAAATTAATGACTTCTATATTCCCTTTAAGTAATGAAAAAATTAAGGTTATAGCAAAAGAACTTGGTTTATCTGAAGATGAATTGATGAAACAAAGTTTGGTAACTTTTTTAGAAAGAAAATTAAAAGAGATAAAGGCAGAAATTTATAAGATTATGAATAAGTATATGATTTCATCAATTGAGGATTTTGAAAGGCTTTATGAAAAAGTGAAAATAGAGGAAAAAGACTCTTTTGAAGATTTTAAAAGGCTAGATCATTTAGAATTTAAAAAAGAAGAGATAGATAAAATCTTGAAAGAATTAAAGTGATTATAGATACTGAAAAACTCAGAGATATTATAGAAACAGAATATAGTGACATTGTAGAGTATGTATCATTTACCTGATATAAATGAGATAAGAGTTTTCTTAATAGATAGTAGTTTATTGGATATATGGTTTTCTCTTAAGCTAGTGGGAAGATATTCATATCATTGGGAGAGAAGATTTATTGATAATTCTATATATAGACACGATAATGCTCCTCATAGAAATTGGGAGAAAGTAAAGACTTTCCCAAAACATTTTCATAATGGTTTAGAGGAAGATGTAATTGAGAGCTATATTTCAGATGATCCTGAGGAGGCAATTAGGGATTTTTTAAATTTTATAAGAGGTAAAATACTGAAAAAGAATGATTTAGGTATTGATTATGGGAATATTTCAGAAAAGAAAGATTAGGATATTTCGTTTCAAAGATAATAAAGAAGAAGTCAAAGATTGTTTTTAGAAGAAAAGATAAAAAATAAATATTCACACAAAATAAGAGACAGATTATATTGAGTGAGAAGCCTTATAAATGGAAAAGAAAAATTGGATATCTTTAACTTAGGAAGCTTAACTTTAAAATTTAGGTAAATACTCCTTAACAGAGAGAACAAAATTTTCTATATCTTTAAGATCTGATTTTATTATTTGATATAGCTCTTTATTGCTAACTAAATGATACATATGGACTAATCTATTTCTATATCCCGCCATTTGAATTAGTTTTTCTCCTAACTTTTTGTCTATTACTCCTATTTCTACTAATCCTTTAGCAATAGATTTATATTCTGAGGAAAGATCTATGTAACCACTTTTTGATAAGATATGCCGTCCAATATCAAAAATGGCTTCTAAAGTTCTTCTCAGAAAACTTTCACAAGCTGCAGGATAAAGATTTTGAGATAAAAAAGTTTCTTCATCTAATTCAGCTAATTTATATAGTTCTTTTAGAAATGAGTCTATCATTAATAATCTTTCATTTATAAAATTCTTATTTATCATTTTTTAACCTTGTATTTTTCAAATGCTTCCTCATAGAATTTATCTAACACATATTTGAAATCTGCTGATTTTCTCAGTATCATCATTTCATAATTTTCTTTAAAATCATCAGAGATGCTGTATACACATATTCCCTTTATAGCTTCAAACTGGAAAACTGAATGGCATTCCTGAAGAAAAACTAAATCCAATTTATATGGTTTAAATATATCTTCCATTTCATTATATATATTTGCGTACAGTTTGTATCTTTCTGGTATATCATCAATATTTTTATCAAATACTATTCCTACATCTATATCTGCCAATGGATCTTTTATTTTTACCTCTTCATTTTTTAAAATCTTTAATGCATTATCTTTCTGACTTCCAAAAAGATAGCAAAGGGCAATATTGTATTTTTTACAAATCTTTATAAGCTCTTGAAGTTTATCCATATTAATATTCTCCTCAATTAGGTTATATCATAAACGGACCTTGTTGAATTGAGAGGATTAAAAGGAAGATTTAGTTTCTCCCTGTTGCCTCACATAATATTCTATATGAATATAAATTTTATCCAATCTCTTTTCATCTCCCTTTTTATCACTGCTAGCTTTAAATTTTTATGCTTTTTCATTAACTTATTCTTAAATTTCTCCCTTTCCCAAGAAACTTTTGCTCTAGGATTTCTAATTCCTTTTTCTCTCATAATATCAAGAGAAGGAAAAGTAATTTTTCTCTAATCTCTTTTAAGGTAATAAATACTAAAGCTTGTGCTTCCTACATGGCATAGCTCATATCTGTTATATTTAGTGTATAGCCAAAATATCTTTTTACTTCTACTCTAAATGCTATAATTTTTCCTTTAGCTTTAGAGACAAAAGTCTTGGAATAATTTCTTAAGACAAAAGTAGTAAATTCATTTAAAATAAGAGTGCTTTCTTTTTTAGATATCTTTATAACTTTCTCTAATTACAGGCTTTCTTTCATTGAGATTAATAGTCGTGATGTTAGATTCTAATTTTATTGATTTCTTTCATTTAAAAAAATCCTTCCTTTTATTTCAAAATTTTCAAGTATGTTTTTTGTAATGCGATTTGTTCTCTAAATTTATTTGATTTTTTATGTTAAAATAAAGAGAAAATATAATAGTTGGGGGATAAAGATGAGGAAAATATTTATTTTGATTATACTGGGAATGTTTTATTTACTTTCAATTACCTTAGCCCAAACCTATACAACCTCAAGGTTATCTTCAGATGTATTCTTTGGAAGACCCATATACCCTGATAAATATGTTCTTGGGGTTGGAGATAAATTAAGAGTTTATATTCTGAAAGAGACAGGAGAGCCAGAAATATATGAGCTTTTTGTTTCTCCAACTGGATCTATAAATCTCCTTGTGGCTGGAAGTATCAAAGTTGCTGGTTTAACTCTGGCAGAAGCAACTAAAGAGGTTTCAAGAAAGATTTTAGCTTATTATCCAAGAAGTAAAGTAGAACTTGAACTTATATTCCCAAGATATATGAAAATTTCTGTAACTGGTGAGGTTTTGAATCCTGGTTCATACTTAGTTTCTGCTTTAAGTACTCTTGATGATGTGATAAAGGTTGCTGGGGGTTTAAAATCTTCTGCTTCTACGAGAAATATACAGATAAAAAGAGGAAATAATATTATTTCAATAGATTATTTGAAATATGTAAAATTTGGGGATGAAAAGGAAAATCCTGATATTAAAGAGGGAGATATAATATATGTACCTATTGTTAAAAAAATAGTAAAGGTTTTTGGAGAAGTACAAAATCCGGGGATGATAGAAATAAAAGAGGGTGAGATGTTAAGGGATATAATAAATATAGTTGGTGGATTTACCCCTAATGCAGATCTATTTTCAGCTTATGTGGAGAGACAGGGAAAAGATAAAAAGGAGATTATTTCAGTTAATTTATACAAATTGATTTATGAAAAAGATGAAAAAGAAAATATTGTTTTAAATGAGGGAGATACATTGGTAGTTCCAGAAAGAGCAAATAGGGTTTATGTACTTGGTTATGTTCAAAATCCTAAATCTTTTATAATTAGAGAAGGTACTTCTGAAAGAGCAACTTATACTTCTCAAATTCTAGAAGAGATTAGTGAAAATACAAAAGTGAGTGAGTTAATAAGAATGGCAGGAGGAATACTTACTGTAGGAAGCCAAAGAAAGATTCAAGTAATAAGGGATAATAAGTTGATAAAAGAGATAGATCTTTTTAAAGTTTTGATAAAAGGAGATACAGAAGAAGAAAATATAAAGATAGTGCCTGGAGATATCATCTATGTACCATTAAAAGAGAAGACTGTAAGAGTGCTTGGAGAAGTTAAGGTGCCCGGTATGTATGAAATAAAGACAGGGGAGAGGATTGTGGATTTAATAGAGATGGCAGGAGGATTTACAGTAAGGGCTGATATTAAGAATATCATAATTGAAAGGTACATAACAGAGAAAAAGCGAATAATTAATTTAGATCTTTCTAAATATTATAAAGATAAAGATGAGAGTGTTAATATTCTTCTTGAAGATGGAGATGTAATAAATATTCCTGTGAAGAGTGATTAAGGGGGAAGAAGATGAGAAAGAAAGTCTATTTTTTAGTATTATTCTTTTTAGTTATATTTTTACTATCTTATGCCCAAGAAGGAGCAATTGGAGTAGAAGGTATATATTCTGGAAAGGTTATTGATCCAGAGAAATATCTATTGGGGCCTGGAGATATTCTTAGGGTATACATAATAAGGGAAACAAACGAGACTATGAGTTTTAACTTGGCTGTTTCGCCAACAGGGCATGTATTAGTGCCTCTTGTAGGAAATATAAAAGTTGTAAATAAGACATTAGCTGATGCAACTCAGGAAATAGCAAAACAACTGATGAGATTTTATCCAAGGTCTAACATTATAGTGGATATTATTAATATAAAAAAGGTAAATATTGTTATAACAGGAGAAGTAGTAAATCCAGGTGCATACAGAGTGCTTGCTATAAGTACTCTCGATGATGTGATAAGGGTTGCTGGAGGTTTAAAGTCTTCAGCATCTATGAGAAATATACAGATAAAAAGAGGGGATAAAGTAATTAATATAGACTATATGAGATTTCTGAAATATGGAGATTTGGAACAAAATCCATATATAGAAGAGGGAGACTTTATTTATATTCCGCTAATTGGGAAGAGTGTAAAGATAGTAGGGCAAGTAAGGAATCCAGGTATATATGAGATAAAAGGAGGAGAGAGATTAAAAGATTTAATAGATATGGCGGGAGGACTAACGGCGAGTGCATCATTATATGATGCGGTATTAGATAGGGTAAGTGGGGAGAGGATAGAGCTTAATTTATATAAATTGATATATGGAGATGAGAAGGAGAGAGAAGAGGCGAATATAGAGCTAAGGGATGGAGATGCGATAACCGTACTAAGGGAGCAAAAGAGGGTGTATGTTTTGGGATTTGTAAGGAAGCCAGGGCCGATACAACTTGTAGAAGAGGCGAAGATGGTAGCGGAGGGAGAAGAGGGAGGGGAGGTAGTAGGAGAAGCGATAATGGGAGCGAAGGTAAGTGAGATAATAAGGAGAGCAGGAGGGGTATTGCCGAATGGAAGTACAAGGAATATAGAGATAAGGAAAGGAGGAAGAGAGGACAACAAAGTAGTAGTAGACTTATATAGGGTACTTGTATTAGGGGAGAAGAGTGAAGAAGATATAAAGGTGAATCCAGGGGATGTGATATACGTACCACCTATAACAAAGAGTGTAAAGATAGTAGGGCAGGTAAGGAATCCAGGTATATATGAGATTGTTGCTGGGGATAGAATAAGGGATATTTTGTTAAAAGCAGGAGGAATTACAGAAAAGGCATCAAGAGAGAAGGGTCAATTAGAGAGAGTAGAAAATGGTAAAAAAGTGATTTATGAGTTTAGAGTAGATAATGCTGTAAAGGGAATTGAAAAAGATAATTTAGAACTTGAAGATGGAGATACTATCTATATACCAGAGCAAAGAAGATTAGTTTATGTATTAGGACAGGTCAGCAATCCTGCTGCTTATGAATATAGGGAAGGTCGAAAACTTACCGAATATATAAGTATGGCAGGAGGGTTAAAGGATAGGGCAGATCTTGAAAGAATAGCGGTGGTAAGGGAGATAGATGGTAAAACTCAAGTTATTCCTATTAACATGAATGAAATTGTTAATAAAGGAAGAAGTGATTTGGATATTGAAATAAGGGAGAATGATATTATATTTGTTCCTGAGGTATTTATAAAAGGTTGGCAAGATATTGTTTCTATTATTTCTGGAATTTTCTATGTCTATACTATAGTAAAGCCTTTTGTGGGGTGGTAAATTGTCAAGATAAAGGGGGCTTTTAAAAATGATTTATTCATTAAAGGAGGGAAATCCAAAGAAGGGATGGGTGGTTATTGTACATGGTCTTGGAGAGCACAGTGGAAGATATAGAAAAATGGTAGAAGATTTTGTAAATATGGGGTATGGAGTTGTTACCTTTGATCATCCGGGGCATGGTAGAAGTGATGGAAAAAGGGGAGATACTACAATTGAAGAGATTTTAAGTGTAATTGATGAGGTTACTTTTGGTATTCCAAAGTTTCATATTTTTGGGCATAGTCTTGGGGGACTTATTGCTGTAAGATATGCTCAAGAAAGGCAAGATAGAATTAAAAGTCTTGTAGTATCTGCTCCTGCCTTAGGAATTAAGGTAGATCCATTGACAAATTTTGTGGCAAGAAGTATTGGTAGGCTTTTCCCACATATTACTATAAATAATAAATTAGATCCCGAGTATTTATCCAGGAATAAAGAAGTAATTAATAAAGTTGCAAACGATCCTCTTATGCATAGTAAAATATCTTTTAGGCTTGGATTAAGTATGATTGAGAATATCAGTTTAGCTCATGAAAAGGCTAAGGATATGAAAGTGCCAACTTTAATTCTTGTCCCTACTGAGGATAGATACGTGGATCCAGATGGGGCAAGAGAATTTTTCAAAAAACTTACCATAAATGATAAGAATTTAATAGAATTTCCAGGTGGATATCATGAACTTTTTGAGGATGAGGAATATAAAGATAGATTTTATAATGCTATCTATGACTGGGTAGAGAAACATAATTAAAGATCAAGCTTATTTTGCCTTCCTAAGTAAAAGATTTTTAAAGGGTTGATAAGGTCCTCAGAGTCATTTTGAGGATTGTTAACTTTTTTAGATACAGGATATGCTTCCATTTCATCTGCAGGATAAGGTTTTAGAAGAGAAAGAAGTTTATTGACATCTTTTTCTTCTTTGTTTACCCATATTTTCTCATCCTCTTTACTTAGTATTACGGGCATTCTTTCATGAATTTTTTTAATCAGTTCGTTTGGTTCTGTTGTTATTATGGTAAATGTTTTAATTGGCTTTCCTTCTGAACTAATCCAAATATCATAGATCCCTGCAAAGGCAAAAAGAGAATTATCTTTCATTTTTATGTAATAAGGTATTTTTTCTTTACCCACTTTTTTCCATTCATAAAATCCGTCAGAAGGTACTAAGCAACGCCTCTTTAAAAAGGAATCTTTAAACATGGCCTTTTCAAGAAGGGATTCTGCTCTTGCATTTATAGGTCTTTCTTTTGGTCTTTCTTTTGCCCAGTGAGGTATAAATCCCCATATCATTTCTTCTAATTTATTAGGACTTTCTTGAAAAACTATTGGTACGGGTTGATCAGGTGAAATATTGTATCTTTTTCTTAAATTGACTTCACCTAAAACTTTTACATCAAATCTCTCAGGTATTTTTTCTACTTGTATAAGGGTAAATCTACCACACATAAATTATCTCCTTATGATCCTTTTATAAAATTTTATCATATTTATATAAAATAAAAAGGCCTCCCCTTTTATGGGAGGCCTTTTCTTTATCTATTATTAAAAGTTTTAATATTTTAATGAGAGCCCGAAGATATGTTGATTAGAAAGGTCTTTTGAATACAAGAAGGCGTAATCAAACTGGATGTTATTAAGATTAAGTCCTATCCCTATACTGAAGGTGTTTTTCTCGCCATTATATCCTGTTCTGAAAAGTACAGGTATTCCAGGTATTTTTATTTCTGATCCTATGTGCAATCTTTGATAAAAGTACATTTTCTCATATAGAGATACATCCAATGCGAGTGTTAATAGTACCGATTTAAGGTCTAAAATTAAGGCAGTACCTAAAACTAAGTCTTCCTTTCCTACCGATTCTATTGTTCCAGTACTCCACTTAAGATAGCTTATGGGATTGTACCAACAAGCACCTACTTTTAACATATTATTAACTTCATATATGGCTCCAAAATCAAATCCAAAACCTGTAGCTTTGGCAGTATCAAGGGTAGCTGAATAAAAATGTCCTCTAAATCCTAAGCTTAAGTTGGGAAGAATTTTTCTTGCAATATTTAAGCTTATTGCATTTTCTTGAAATGGGAAAAGGAGTTCTTCCTCATTTGTAATTCCTTTGCTTTCTAAACCAGCTCCTACTATTGTCCCATTTATATTCAATCCTGCTCCAATAAATTCTACTCTTGTATATCCTTGTGGTATTTGTAAGTGGCTAAATCCAATTGTTACTATATCTATATTTGTAAGTCCAGCAGGATTATAAACTAAACCGCCTAAGTCATCTGAAATAGCTACATAGGTTTCACCTATACCAGCTGATCTTGCATTAAGAATAATGGGGGAGAAAGCTCCCCCTGTACTACTTGCAAAGGCATAAGATAAGAGAAACAATCCAATTATACTTATTAAAATTATTTTTTTCATAACCTTTGTCCTCCCTTATATCCTATCAAATTAGACAAGATTATTTCAATATACCTATAAATCTGTTTATTCTTACTTCACCCTGATCTGATTTTGCCACAATTTGGAATAGATATAGACCATTCTTTAACGTTTGACCTTTCCAATTTACTCCATCCCACAAGATGCTATAATTGCCAGCTGGCAAGTATCCTAAATCTCTTTCATAAAGTTTAACGCCAGAAAGATCGTAAACTATAAATTTTACATTAGCATTTTGGGTTATATTAAAGAAAATTTCAGCAGGACCTTCTTTAGGGTTGAAGGATTTAGTGAATTTTGTGACATTTAAGATAGATAAAGGTAAAGAGGAAGGTATAGTTGTGTAAGAACTTATTTTAGTAGTGTTATTTAGCTCATCCTTAGCAATTATTTCTATTAAATATCTTCCGTATGGTTGAATAGCTCCACTTTCATCTTTTCCGTCCCATGTATATTGATAGGTACCGTTTATAACCTTTGTATTGTTTTCTAAGGTCTTAATTAACAAATTCTTTTGGCCATTAATTGTACTGTAAACTTTTATTGTTAAGTAGGAATAGCCTATTTCATCTGATACCGTTATATTTATATTGCAATTTTCATTCTTTGAAGGATCAAATACGGAAGTTGCTGTAGCAGTTATGCTTGGAGGATTTGTAAGTAAATCTTTAACTTTTTTCATTATTGTTCCAGATACTGATGGATCAACTCCTTCTAAACCAAAGGCTAAATACACTACTCCGAAATGTTTATCTGGATCTATATAATATAAGCCTGCTGTACCTGATGAGGCTGTAACCTTGTTAACAATGGATGGTGATTTCTTAACCTTTATTTTCTCTGGTATTTTAATTTCAGGCATTATAGGTGATGGTGAAATATTAGGATCGTACATAAAAATAGGTACTGCTCCTTCTAATGGGTCAATTTCATCAAGATATACTTGGTTCATAGCAGAGTCTCTTGTATTAATATTAAAAGAAATATTTGAAAATGGAGTATTACTTAAACCTTTTACAGAATATATACCCACATCATCTTGTACAAATTCTGCTTTTAAATATTGATTATAGAATTTAGGATCAATATAACCTGCATAGTATCCCCATCCAAGATCTTGACTTGATATAAGTAATTTTCCTCCATTATCTAAATATCTCATTATTTCCTCTTGTATAGATGGATCGTATATGGCTCCCCAATCTCCAGCCCATACTACAAAATTGAATAATGCCATATCATCTGCTGATGGTACGGCATTATCATTAAATACATCTATTATAAAGTAGTTTATATTCGCGTCTATTAAACTTTTCTCAATATATGGAGCTATACCATATTCTCCTCCGTCATCGGATACTAGTAAGGCTTCAAGAGTTGTTGGGGTTGTGAAGGATTTTGTTGTCCATGGAGAGTAACCTATAGAGTTTTTAGATCTTACCCTTACATAATAAGTGGTTCCTGGATATAAGGTTTTTTCAAGAGTTGGTCTATATTCAGTTTTGTCTGTAGTTATATCAATGATTATCTTTTCAAAGTTTGGATCTTCTGCTACTTGAAGTTGGCTTTCTGTACTATTTGGAGCTACCCACTTAAAGAGAGGTCTTAAGGTGTTTGGATTCTCATTTAGCCAAGCAAAATGGGATATAAATGTTGGTGCAGATGGTACAGCCTCTTGCTTAACAGCTATATCACAAATAATATTTTCTCCTGAAACTGAGATATTTCTTACAGCGACTCCTGTGGGAATTTCTCCATAAGCATTACTGTTTGGTGTGCTATTAGCATCAAAGGTAGTATTTCCTGTAGATCCAGGGTATGGGTGTCCAGGATTTCCAGAAGATTGACGTTTTTCTAGTTGCCATAAACCATTTGCTTGTTCAAGAGCTACAAGATAGTGTAGTGTTGGATCAAGTCCTGGATACCACTCAACATCATTTTGATAATTTCTCATTTTTTCATCAACATGGTAAATAAGAAGTCCAAAGCCTCTTAAGAAACGATCAAATCCTATAGCTTGTCTATTTTCCAATAAGAAGTATTGAGGACCTTCTTCTCCGTCAGTCCAAAGTTTATATACTACTGATTCTTTTTCAACAGGTGGAATTGTAACATTAGTCAAATTATCTTTTGGTACAATTGGTGTAACCCATCCAAGCTGAATTTTACTCCAAGCATCGAAGTGGGAAGGTCCACCACCAATGCTATACCCTCCAGGACCAGTAGGTCCATTCCATGATCCTCCTGCCATAAGACTCCATCTCCCGAGTCCTAATGAAGAGTAATCTCTATCATAAAGGTCGGGAAGTTTACCAAATGCATGCCCCATCTCATGCACAAAAACTCCTACAGTTTGAGGAACAATTACAGGATTATTATTGTTATTAGAGTCATAATCTAACATGTATTCTGGTTGAATGGTATATCTTACCGGAACTTTTTGACCATCTATAGTTACGTATACTGCAGAGGCATGAGACCATATATCATTTGTATCTCCAGTCCACTCAGCTCCTTGGCCAGAATGGATAATAAAGATCACATCATAATTTCTCAAATCATAACCATTGTTGACTGCATTTTGCAAGACCTCTGAAACTAATACAAAGACTCCCCCGGAAAAACCATAATCTCCATCATTTATATATGTAGTGTAGGTATATTTTGCTGTATACCATGGAAGTATGGTGGCTGTTATATCAAATTGGTTGTAAGAATTTTCTAAATAAAACTCTCTTACACTTCCCACATTATATGGATTGATAGTACTCCAATCTGCACCTTCGCTATTAAAAAGGATATTAAAGTAGTTCGAAGGAATAACATCATCTGGTTGTTTGGGCTTATCTGTAAATTCTACTGGAATTACGATAGCCTTTCCTATACCTTGAGCCTTTTCAATAGTTCCATAAATTCTTGTTCCTTGTGGAATACTTTCGGGTGTTACTTCGGGAATTTTTGGTATCTCAACTTTCTTTTCTAAAAGTTTTTCATGAGGTGGCATTATGTGTATTTTGGTGATTGGGAAAGAGTGGGCAAAGGTAAATGTAAATAAGAGTAATAAGAAGATGATAGTTGTTAATAGAATTGATATACCCCTTCGCATCTTGAACCTCCCTCATTTATTTTAAAATTCCAATGTTAATTATTATATAATAAAATTATGGTTTTTGGGCTTGTAAAATTAAGGGGGTATAATGAAATGAACACAATAAGATTTATAATTATGGTTTTGAGTGTCTTTTTGCTTTGGGAATATACTTTTGCTCAAGGTATGCCGATTATTGAAAATAAAAGTTTGATTTTGGCAAGAGTAAAAAGTGTAATCTTAGGTAAATTTCCATATGTGGAATTAGTGTTAGAAGTATTAGAAAGTAGATCAGTAGAAGGATATAAAAATTTTGTTAAAGAAGGAGACTTGATTTTAGCTGTTCCCTATTCTTTGAAAAATATTGATCCTAAGGTTTTTCTTCTTACTGAAAATAGAAATCTACTTTTATGTTATTATTTGAGACCTTTAGATCTTATCTATGCTACTGTAGAGTTTGTAGGAGATGAGGGAGGAGCAGGCTATGTAATAAGAGAAGTGGATAGAGTAGGAGAGGTTTCAAAGGATAATATCAATGATGTAATTAAAGATTTTATGAAGGTTAAAGGAATAATAAAGGAGGAAGATGTTCAAGTAGAGGTGGAAGTAAAAAATAGTTATTATTTTGTAAGGGTTTTTGTTGGAGATAAAGTATATAATTTAGTTTTGGATAGATCTCTTGCTATTATCTCTTTTGATTAGCTTTTTCGTATAAAAATACTGAATCACCTTCATCTACACCTAAATTCTTTGCTACAATTTCACATTTTGCCTTAAGAAGGAAGAATATATTGTAGCCTCTTCCTTCTAATCCCTCATAATTGGCTTGCCCTTTCGATATTATTAATTTTGCATTATAAAAGATATCTTGATATTCATTGGATCCAAGCTCAGGTGGCTTTCCTACAGATCCTGATCCTGTGGTAATTACTTTAGAGTACTTATTAAGTCCAACCTCTATTACATCTTCGAGTATGGCATCATTTATTATAGGGTATTCATTTGCCACACTTATGATAAATTTTGTTTTAGATAATTCTTCTATCAGAATTTTATCAAATACTATTTCACCTGCATTATCCAAAAGATAAAGAATCTCATCTGTTTTTTCCAATTCTTGTTTAAAATAGTGATAATGATCTATAGCAAGAGGTGTATTTATGATATCTTTAATATATTCCCTTAAATTTAATTTGGATATATCAAGAATGCCAAGATCAATAATATTTCCAGATATTGCAACCTTTATAGCTGTATAGAGGGGGTCTTCAGAAGTTTCTACAATATTTTTAAGGGTATCATATAGCTTAAGGGCTAAGTTATTGTAATGTTTCTTTTCCTCATAATAGGGATCTTTAAGATTTGCCATCTCATAGATTTTTTTAAATGTAAGGTAAGTATTGTAGGCTGGTGATTCTGTAGGAGATAAAGTAGATATATACTCAGCAGCTTTTCTTATTATCTCAATCTTTTTTTCTTCAGATAAATTGGCTCTTTTCAATGCAGAAAGAGCTTGTTTTAAAAAGCAAGGATAGCAATCTAATTTTGTCCACATAGCATTTATTTTTTACTTAATTGTGAAATAAAAGTCAATTAAAGTAATTTTAAAAGGATTATTTTTTTAGTTTTTCATAAAGAATTAATGATGATTTAAAAAGTTCAGAAAATTTTTCTCTATCTTTTATATGTTGATATAAAGAGGAGTCTCTTATATTTCCATGTACAGCACTATTTCTTACTCCTTCTAAAATTTTAAAATTATCTTGCATCCATTTTTCTTTTAATATTTGTGGAATTTTATCTCTTAAGAATTCTTTTCTGTTGGGTATATCATGAATTTTAGTAATCCCTAATCTTTTTAGCATGCGTATAGTTATAGCTTCATATATCAAAATGAGGCTTTTCAGATATTGATTTTTCTCAAAAAAATATTTTGCTCTTTCTATCATTCGATCTTCTAAGAGTTCCTTTTCAAGAAGAGGTTGTAATTCTTTCTTTATATTTTCTGCACATAATGTTTTATAGCTTTCTTCAATATTGTCCAATTTTGCAGTAATTTCTTTTAATTCTTTTTGGGGTCTCCAGTTCATCTCTATTTGAAAATATGTATTTTCCGTATTTTGAATACCAAGATTTTTAAGGATTTCTGGAAAATAGCCTGAATATTTATAAATTTCATAAGATGTGGTCAATTTGAATAATTCATTTATAAAATCTATTTTTATGACAGGTGCTTCGTCTCCTTTCATTTCCAGGGCTCCATAATATATATCTAAGTCCACGATCTTTTTAAAATTTTTTATGTACATTATAGAGAAACTAAGGATAAATGGCATAAATCTATAACCATGGGTAATATCCAATATTATGTAAAGCTCGTCATCAGGGAGATTTTTTATTAAAAATTCTACATAAAATTTGTAATCTAAAGGGTCTATATTTATTAGCTCTATACCTGGTATGTAGTTAGAAAGTTTTTCTTGCCACTCGTTTAGAGTGTTTTTCGATATTCCAGATCTTTCTTCATCCCATACTTTATAATATAGTTCTTCTAAATTATTTTTATAATCTTCATCTATAGTATCGATAATTTCAGACCACGACGATTTGTCTGTTCCAAAGATATACCACTTATCTATATTCTTCTCATTAAATAAGTATCGATAAAGAGCAGATCCAAAAAAAGCAGTCTCGTAGGTTTGTCCATTCTCAAATTTATATTTTGTCTTTATGTACCCTTTTCCACTTTGATTTCTACCAATTCCTATGATAGAAAGAAGTATGTTTTTCATTTTTTTATGTGTAAACTTTTAAAAAGTCTTTTATGTAATCTTCTATTTTCTTTTTATGATCTTTGTCAAGAATTTCTCCTAATTTGTAAGATAATCTTAAATTTTTATAATCTTGATCTATAAATTCGTATAGTAGTCCAGCATGAGCATTAAAATTTCTTTCTAAATTTGAAGAAGGGTATTTTCTTTCTTTTTCGCCTTTTTCAAATATCCTCTTGAAGTTTTCTAACTCGTTATCAAGTAAAGTATATGCGCTGGATTCATTAAAAAGATTCTTGATTATCTTTTCGTTAAAGTTTTTTAGAGTATCTATTTTTACCCATTTTCTATGTTCTTCTATATATATTTTGTTTTCATATTCCTTATATATTTTATAAAAGGTTTCAAGAAGATAAATGTAGATCCACAAATTTCCCAAAGAGTATTCCATACATAATTTTATTTCTTTAGTATTATCTTTTTCTATTGAGAAGGTCTCAATTAGTTCTTTTATTCTTTTCAAAGTAATTTTTTCATAGGATAGGTTCAGTAATTTTTCAATATTATTCCAATTTATTATGGTAAGAAAGGCTAATGCAAATCCCTTTTTTATGGCAGATATACATTCATTAACACAAGAAATTATTTCTTTAATGAAGTTAAATTCTTGATAAAGGAGAAGAGATTCTGGGTAGTAATCTGTGTCAAATTTAAAAGGAAGTTTGTTTACATTTTTAAAATAATCTACGAAAAAAGGTGTTTTTGTTTCCTCGAAGGTTACTTCATACTCTTGTTCCTTTAGATTCACTGGAGTAAGATATACATAATAAAATTTTGGGCATTTAGCTTTATCAATATAGTTTTTGGCTTGCTGAGCTACAAGAAATCTTCTATATGCATCCACGATAACTAAAATCTGAAAATTTAGTCCTCTTGATACATCCAAAATTATTTCTCTTATTTCATCATCGGTACTATCTTGTATTGCTAAAAAAGCAATATCTGCAGTAATGATATGATTATTCAGATTGAATTTTTTACTTTCATAATTTCCTTTTACAGGAACTTCAACACATTTAATATTTTCCTTAGGAACGTTATATTGTAAAAGTTCTGATATTAACTTTTCTTCTTCGTATTTGTCAATGGATGCAGGTCTTAAAAGGAGAATTTTAAATTCTTCATTTTGGGAGATAAGATATTGGGTTATTGCTCCAATAGTAGAATTCCCTTTAAAGGATTTTTTGTTGGAGGTTTTATTATCATTAAAATGATAGATATATTCGTTTCCGCCCTTGGGTACAAGAGCACATATTAATTTACTCATCTCTTACTAATACACACCATCCTAAGGGGTAATATTTTTCTCCTAACTTTAAAGCCCATCTTGTGGATGGGAAAAATTTTGGTAATATATTTCTTTTTGTTATTACTTTATCTTTCAAAACACTTTCCGGTAAAAAGTATCCTAAGGAATTAAAATAATAAGTTTTACCGAATCCTATAGGAATATAAACAACTTTATTGTTCTCCAATCTTTCTTCTATTTTTTTATAATGTTCTATGAGGTTATTAAATAGGTCCTTATTTTCTTGAGTTTTGTTTTTTAATCTTTCTAAGATTTCTATTTCCTTTTTAACTAATAATAGGGAATAATTTTTTAAAGCTTTCCAAAGGTTATCATCTTTATTCTCAAAAAATTTATTCCAAAAATTAGGAAGATTTTTATTATAGATATTAAACTTTATCTCTGTATAAAACTCTTTTGATCCTGGTATTGCTAAGATGTATTGAGAAAGTTTTTTATGGGGTAATCTTTCTATTTTATAGACTTCTAAGTCTGTAATTGGAATACTAGATGTATCTTTTACTATTATATACTTCATTATGTCTGTAGATGGATCATATGGATCATCTCTTAAAGCCTTATCAATTTCTTTTTGGGTTATATCAAGTTGTTTTTGTTCTTTGCTTAGATTCTCAAAATAGTAAAATAGTAAAGCACTTCTAATGATTCCTTTTAAAGTACTTCCTGGAATGTATGCTTTATTTCCTGTAGTTATTGGCATATATATGCTTCTTCTCTCAAAAGGATCTATTTTGCTTTTAACTTTAAGAGTATACTTTGTTACTTGATCTATGTTAATTTTTTTGTTATTTAGAAAATCATAGATAGTTCTTTTTTCGTTAATTATAGTATTTGAAAGCTCAACCACAAAAGATTTGGGGTCTTTTCCTTTAAATATATTTAAGAGTTTTTCCTTATCTATTATTTTTAGTTCATTTTCTTGTATAACACAATCTGTTACATTGGAAAGCTCTTCACCACTTCTTATTAAAGTAGGGGTTATAGTTTTTATTTTAACCTTCATATTTAATCCCCTTCCTCATGAAAATTTCCAGCCAATAGATTTCCCATAGGAGATAACTCTCATATCTTTTATTGGCGATACATCTATATTTTCTCCTCTGTAAGGTGTCCTTACCAGGGATCCTTCTCCTATTTTGAAGTGGGTCTTTTTTCTATATCCTGTTGGTTTTTGATAATATATAAATCCATCCCTTTTTACCAAATTAAAATATATAATATTGTTTACTTCTTCCTTTCTTGGCGAGCTTAGAGATAATGTAATTTCAAAATCCCCATCATCTGGAAGATCTAATTCATCTTTTTCATAGAAGTCAAATTGTCCTTTTCCAGTACTTCTTTCCCCACCAATACCTTCCTCTATGAAAAGATTTAAGGCGGGAATAAATATTTCATTTAATGAATCATCTTTAGTTTTTAGAAAATATAGAAAAGGTTTAAGTTTCTTTCCTGTAGAAGTAGTGATAGTAAAAAATTCTAAATTTTCTTGAAAATATAGTCCTTGTGTTCTTTCTTCAGATATTGTTGGAACTCTTGGTATAGAAACTTTAGGCTCCAAATTTGTTTCCATAAATATAATATTTTCATCTTTTTCCCTAAATTCTTTTAGTTCTTCGTATTCTTCTTTAGAGATTAAGAATTTTGAGTTCATAGGTTTTAAGTTTTCTATTGTCTTTAAATAGATTATTTCATTGTCTTTATCGTAATTTTTAAGTAATTCTTTTAGCCCATTCCAAGAAATCCATTGAAATCTCTTAAACTTTTTGTGATCTTTATCTTCTTCTAGTTTTAGGGGAATATTGGGCATTGGTAAGAAAAGTATATCTTTTGAAGGTCCTTTTAATCCAGGAAATACTGATGAAATTATTAATTTCTCTTCAAATTCCTTAAATTTATTCTCATCAAATATTTTAAATAATGAATTACTAAGAGCAGAAAAAAGGGTATCTGAGTGAATTAAATGAGAGGTTCTATCCATTCTTCTAAGCCCTATATGTAATACGATAGGTCCTTCTCTAAAAAGCTTATAAATTTCAACTCTCATTCTTTTTCACCTTCATTTGTCTTTCTAATTCTTCAATTAATTTGCTAATATCTATATCACTTAAAGATTTTATGTTTGTGTTGATAGGCTGCTTTTTATTATCTCCAATATAAGAGTTAACATTTTTTACATAAAAATTAAGGTTTTCAAATTTGATTTGTCCATAACCTCTGGTGCCACTTCCTCCCAGATAATCATCTTCCAGCAATCTTAAACCTTCTATAAATCTAGTAGTTAACTCTTTTATGTTGTCTTTTTCGTAAAAACTTATTGCACTTGAGAATTTAAATCTTGCTCCTGCGGGAACTCTCTCCATAGTTCTTGGATGTAAAGCTGTACCCCTTATTCTATCTATAATATTTTCAGTTTTTTCTTCTGTATACTCACCCTCTAATATCTCTCCAAATTCCTTTCTAAAATGTTCTTCATCTAAGAAGGAATCTCTGACAATTAAACGGGTTAAGGTTTTATTTCTTGCTGAGTGAGAACCAAAAAGATTGCAAATTACACAATTTTCTTTACCACAACCGCATGGATCACCATTCTCTAAATTTAAATGTTTTCTTTCAAGAAGACATCTAATTTTACCTTTTAGAGAAGAACCGGGTATGTAAGGAACACCTTTGACTGTTTTAATTACAGGGTTATCAAGTCCACCAATCTCTCCTGTTTCTTTAGATCCACCTATGTGTAAGCCTGTAACTAAGGTTATCTCACCTTCTATAAATAATTTACCTATGAATTTATTCATTATTCTCCCCCCTTAAATTAATCTTTACCATAGAATTTCTGGTATGCTACAAGGGTTTCCATAAATTTTTGAATATTTTTAACATGGGTTTTGTCATCTGTAGCCTGCATTATTGGTTCTTTTAATAGTATATAGATCTCACCTAGAGCCTCTTTTTTGGATTTACTATCTTCTCTTCCTACTAAGTAGGCTAAGTAAGGTAGAGCCATTACAAGATCTGTAACAGACTTGGCTTTTTTAATAATTTCAAAGATTTTTCTTAACTTTGATGATGTGATATTAGAGGCTCTTTCTTGCATATAATCTTGTATTTGTTTATTGAATTTTTTAAATTCTTCTAATTCCAAGTTATCGAAGTTTAAAATTTTGTTTGAAAAACTTTGCTCTAATTTTTTTGTTACGTTTTCTTTCCATATAGATTCAAGAGATTTATTCTCTTTTATTGGATTGTTATTCATTGTTCACGCCCCCTTCTTGTTTTCATTTTGGCTATTTTAGTAGCAACTATTATTAATCTTGGATTTCTTATCTTTTCTTCCCCCCTTTCAAAGAGATTAGTGAGAAGAATCTTAGATAAGTTCTCTGCTAAATCTTTATAATCTCTTAAATAATACATAAATCTCCATATTGCAGGAGGGCTTATCTTACCTTTTAAGCTTGCTTCGAGAAGAGGATTAAAGCCTTTTATAGATCTTTGAATTTTTGAAATAACAGCTCTTGAGTATTTTTCTTTACTCATTTTTAAAATTCCTTTTGTTAATTTTTCAGAAATTTTCAAGGCTTCTTCAAATTCCCTATAGGTTAATATGTCTTCCTCTATACATATCTTTCCTTTTTGAGGCTTTTCTTCTTCAGGATATTTAAAACTTTTAGCCTTTTCTAAACCTTCTTCTATTAACGATGCTCCTCTTATTAGGGGGAAATTATCTGGCAAGTAGTATATACTTCCTGATATTGTGAATACATTTTTAGAACCTGTATATTCTTTGTATTTTGAGTGTATTTTTAATGCAAGTTCATTTATTTCATCATATGTACCAATAATGAATAGATCATCTCCTCCTATAAATACTGGATATATGTATCCTTTTTTGTCCTTTTCTGATGTCTGATTTTCTTTTTGTTTTTGACATTCTTTTATTAAATTGAGTACTTCTTTTTCAAAAAATAATTCTATCCTTCTACTCAATATACCATATCTTGTTAGGGAGATAGTTGTTTCTTTGTTCTTGATTCGTTCTTTTTCTTTTTCAGAAAGTTCTTTGAATATAGAGCCCATGTTGTCTGCATCCATTTTTAAGTAGGCAAGTTTTTTATCACCATATTCTTCACTATCTATCTTTTTTATGTTACTTTTTGCTATTTTTTCAAAGTCAGTAATTTCTATTCGATAACTGCCTAAAAGAAATCCATGAGGAATGAAATTTTTGTCTATAGATATGTCTTCAAGTTTATATATTCTTGTGTTTTTAGATTTAAAAGGATCTTCGGAAAAAGATAAAGAATAGCCAAGTGTTTCAAAAAAATCAAATACTGATTCAGGATAGTTTTTATTTATTTCTATTTTTTCTTCTATGAGATATTCTGATTCTATGGCTTTATTGGCTAACTCTATAAAAGATTTACATGTGCTACACCATCTTTCTTGTGGACTTGCATCTTCTATTTTTCTTTTACCGCATACTGTACAGTGTTCTCTTTCTTTAATATCTTCGTTTTTGGGACTGATGATTAGATCATAAAAATTTTCAATTTCTTTAAATCTACTCTTTTTTCTTATCTCTAATTTATCTTTAAGTTCTCTTTTTTTCTCAATAAAGTTAAATAAGTCGTTTATAGAAAGGTAACTCCATTCAATACCAAGATATAAGTCTTCTTCAAGAAGTTTCCACAAATTTTCTATAATAAAAGATCTAAGTTTTTTTAAGATATCTTCAGGAATGTATGATAATAAAAGTTCAAAATTACCTCCTCCAATGTATATAGCATTTACCTGAGAAAATCCTGTATTTTCAAGAATATATTTTGCCGAATATCTTGTTAATAGATCTAAAAATATGGATTTTCCTTTTAACATTCTGCCAGCCCTTTCTGAAGAGACGTTAAAAAGGAAACTTTGGATTCCAGAAAGGTCTCCGTTTATAAAAGTAAATAATTTTTTATCAAATATATTGTCTTGAGTATTATCTCTTTTTTGTGATTGCAGTCCTTTTTTTATTTTTTCTAAATCTTCTCTTGTTAATATTCCATTTGTATAATTTTTGTATAAAATGTGAGAAAGAGCTGTTGTAATTCTGGAATGATCATATATGGATATATCAGGTTCAAAACCTACAGTTTGAGCAGGTACATTGGAGAAGTAATATTCATAAAGAAGTAAAAGTTGTTCAAAATCTTCCACATATTTGAGTTTATTTAGAAATTCATTAAAGAGTTTGTCATATTCATATGGATCTATTTTTACTTCTTTTTTAGGGAATATATTTTCTAAAGTTGTTAACGGGTAAAAAAGATCATCAGCATTTTCGTCTATTCTTTTGAAGGGGGCTGATAATGGTATATTTGTGTACTCTCCTTTTTGTTCTTCTTTTTCCTCTCTTTCTGAAGAAGAAAGCCAATCTGCAATTTGTACTATAAGTCCGTATTCATTAGTAGGATTATGATGATTTAAAACTATATCTTCTACTTCTTCTGTTAGATTTTCAACTAAAAACTTGGGAAAATTTTTGTCTGAATTTTCTCTTATGACTCTTACTAATAAGGCAGAATATCTTGGGTGTCCATAAGAAATTTTCTGAAATTCTGGGGGTAATTCTTGTTTTTCAAATTTTTTAGTCCTTTCTAAGACTTTTCCTATATCGTGAAATAAAGAGGAAAGCAGAATTTTTTTATCATCCAAGTTTATCCCTCCCCATCAATATAGATATCTAAAACATCCCCCACTTTTATTGAAGGTACATGTGTTTCTATAACAACAGCTCCTAATCTTGGATCGTATACAGCAATAAATGGAGTAGAGTGGTAATAATGAATTAAAAAGCCATAAAGCCATATAGGACCTCTTCCACTTATTATTAAACCTTTTCTTGAATTAATCTTTGGGGGTGTTATTTCTCTAAGAACAGATGGTTCTATATTCTCACTAAGGGTAAAGGAGAGAATTGTATATTCCTTATCCTCTTCGGTTTTTATAATTACTCTTTCCCCCATGTTTTTCATTTTAACATATTTTTATTCATTAATGACAAATATTTACAAAAATCTTATTGATTTTTATGTTAATTTTACTTCCATTTTTGAAATATCTTTTTGATTATTATTAAAAAGATTACACTCCATAGAAATATAATTGGAATACTAAAATACCATTTCTTTTTTAAGCGGAGATTTTCTTTTTTTTTCTATGCCTTTTTCACATTCTTCTATTATATTTTTAGGAATTACCTTTATAGTTAGAGAAATTAATAGGGGAAGAATAACTAAATCATCTAAATAGCCTATTATAGGAATAAAATCAGGAATAAAATCTATAGGAGAGAGAGCATAAGTAATAGTAATTAGGGCAAATAGTTTAGCTATAAAAGGAGTGTTTTTCCTTTTTAGGGCTAAGAATATCGCTGGAATTTTTTTTTCTTTAAATATTTAGCTTTATCTTTCATTTTATGTACAGTATACCATTTTCAATCCCTTATAGGTACGCTACAAACTTTTTTGAGATTTTCGCCTGAGCTTTCGCTCAAGCGTTTCAATCCCTTATAGGTACGCTACAAACCAAAGATAAAGCAAATGCTATTGCACTTAAGAAAGAGTTTCAATCCCTTATAGGTACGCTACAAACGATATCTTCCTCGAGACTTTTATCAGTCTCGAGGAAGTTTCAATCCCTTATAGGTACGCTACAAACCGGGAGATTCCTCTCGGGAGCCTACCCGAGAGGAGAGTTTCAATCCCTTATAGGTACGCTACAAACATACTTCTTTTTGTACATATTCCGATTTGTAGAAATCGTTTCAATCCCTTATAGGTACGCTACAAACAAACAAGTAGGCAGAAAGTGTATCCCGTCTTGGCATGGTTTCAATCCCTTATAGGTACGCTACAAACGTTGTAGTAGATTTGCCAAAAAAAAAGGAAAAAGTGCGTTTCAATCCCTTATAGGTACGCTACAAACAATCGAGTATGAGCATACGTCTTAATTTACCTCTTATGTTTCAATCCCTTATAGGTACGCTACAAACAGGGAGTGCATCGCAATTTAATTTATCCCAATAGTGTTTCAATCCCTTATAGGTACGCTACAAACTCTTGTACTTTGTATTCCCCCAACTCTACATATTCTGTTTCAATCCCTTATAGGTACGCTACAAACCAGGTTCTCTTTGATTCCTTTCCCATCTGCTTACAGGTTTCAATCCCTTATAGGTACGCTACAAACATGTGATCGTCACAGAAATTGAGACAGAGGCAGATATGTTTCAATCCCTTATAGGTACGCTACAAACCAGGATGGCTTGCAGTTCGTCAGAGAATTGCAAGCCGTTTCAATCCCTTATAGGTACGCTACAAACAGTTCATCAGAGAACTGCAAGCCTAAAGGAAACGGTAGTTTCAATCCCTTATAGGTACGCTACAAACTGGCAACAAGTAATAGTCGTGTTGTAGCGCATCTTTGTTTCAATCCCTTATAGGTACGCTACAAACTATATTCATACTTTCTCATTTTCCCAACCTCCTTATCGTTTCAATCCCTTATAGGTACGCTACAAACGTTTCTGTCAATAGAGTATCATACTCTATGTTTTTTGGTTTCAATCCCTTATAGGTACGCTACAAACAAAACAATTCTGGAGGTGAAAGTATGAGGAAAAAAAGTTTCAATCCCTTATAGGTACGCTACAAACAGGGAGTGCATCGCAATTTAATTTATCCCAATAGTGTTTCAATCCCTTATAGGTACGCTACAAACTCTTGTACTTTGTATTCCCCCAACTCTACATATTCTGTTTCAATCCCTTATAGGTACGCTACAAACCAGGTTCTCTTTGATTCCTTTCCCATCTGCTTACAGGTTTCAATCCCTTATAGGTACGCTACAAACATGTGATCGTCACAGAAATTGAGACAGAGGCAGATATGTTTCAATCCCTTATAGGTACGCTACAAACCAGGATGGCTTGCAGTTCGTCAGAGAATTGCAAGCCGTTTCAATCCCTTATAGGTACGCTACAAACAGTTCATCAGAGAACTGCAAGCCTAAAGGAAACGGTAGTTTCAATCCCTTATAGGTACGCTACAAACTGGCAACAAGTAATAGTCGTGTTGTAGCGCATCTTTGTTTCAATCCCTTATAGGTACGCTACAAACTATATTCATACTTTCTCATTTTCCCAACCTCCTTATCGTTTCAATCCCTTATAGGTACGCTACAAACGTTTCTGTCAATAGAGTATCATACTCTATGTTTTTTGGTTTCAATCCCTTATAGGTACGCTACAAACAAAACAATTCTGGAGGTGAAAGTATGAGGAAAAAAAGTTTCAATCCCTTATAGGTACGCTACAAACAGGTTTCTACATAGCTACAGTAATAGAGGCAGAGAAGTTTCAATCCCTTATAGGTACGCTACAAACGGGAATGCGCGTTTGCGCGCATTCCCTATGATTGCAAGGTTTCAATCCCTTATAGGTACGCTACAAACTTTTTGTCAATACCCTCCCAAATATGTCAATACACTGTTTCAATCCCTTATAGGTACGCTACAAACTGAAATGCGCAAGAAGGAAGATACGCAACAGAAAAACGTTTCAATCCCTTATAGGTACGCTACAAACTATATCTGTTCTGTACAGTGCGCATGTTTCTGTACTAGTTTCAATCCCTTATAGGTACGCTACAAACATTTTCGAATATGCGAATTTGCGAAAGAGAGAAAAAGTTTCAATCCCTTATAGGTACGCTACAAACATGCTTTGTACTTGTATAAGTTTCTGGTGTAGCTTCGTTTCAATCCCTTATAGGTACGCTACAAACCTATGACAGAAAATCGAAAAAGGGAGGTAGGCAAAAAGTTTCAATCCCTTATAGGTACGCTACAAACTCTATATTCGCGAGTATTGACATATTTTTGAGGGTATGTTTCAATCCCTTATAGGTACGCTACAAACATATATACAAGCGTTCGATGTATATTCGAATTTTCGAAGTTTCAATCCCTTATAGGTACGCTACAAACCATTTTATACAGAATATCCTAGAACTTTAAATGAAGAGTTTCAATCCCTTATAGGTACGCTACAAACTCTATATTCGCGAGTATTGACATATTTTTGAGGGTATGTTTCAATCCCTTATAGGTACGCTACAAACTCAGACCAAACCGGTCAAAACCGGAACCAGACCGGTGTTTCAATCCCTTATAGGTACGCTACAAACCAGACCAGACCGGTATGAAAAAATTAAAACTGGAGGGTTTCAATCCCTTATAGGTACGCTACAAACTAGCAAGGACGAGATATATTGTAATATTCAAGCGATCGAGTTTCAATCCCTTATAGGTACGCTACAAACCTTTCATTCTTTATGGAGGATAAGAATGGGAAAAAAGGTTTCAATCCCTTATAGGTACGCTACAAACCTTTCACATGTCAACACTGAAAATATTAAAATTATGTGTTTCAATCCCTTATAGGTACGCTACAAACCCGAAGAAAGGGCCAAAAAAGATCTCTCTAAAAATTACTACCCTTATAGGTACACTACAATTTTGTTGGTAGTATAGCATGAGAAAAATTAGATGTAAATAGGTTTTGATGTGAAAATTTATATTTCTGTCGATCCCCCAGGGTTTTGGGGTTATCGGGGGTAGACTGTAAAAATAGTTTTTAAGAATAAGCTAAAATATTTTCTAATGAAGTAAAGAACTATTTTGGAAAATATTTGAGATAAAAAATCATTAAGAAATTAGTAAGAATCAAGTTGTGCAATAAAAGAAGGTTATCCCTAATTATTACATTTTCTGTCAATCTCAAAAAAATATGAATAAGCCTAATTTGATTGAGATTTTTATGTAACAAAAATTTAGACTTACGATGATATAGAGAAGTTATAAATTTTTGACTTAAATGGTATAATCTATAGAGATTTATTAAGAGGTTTATATAAATCAAGTAAGGAGTAGGGTAAAAAAATGTTTCTAATTAAAAAATTTAAATTTGATGCAGCTCACAATTTAGTAAGCTATAAAGGAAAGTGTGAGAGATTACATGGACATACTTATGAATTAGTAATAGTTTTGGAAGGTAAGCCTGATGAGGAAGGTATGATTATGGACTTTGTAGAATTAAAGGATATCGTGAAAAAGGAAATTATTGATGTACTGGATCATAGTTATATAAATGATATAATCTCACAACCCACAGCTGAGAATATAGCTATATGGGTTTGGAATAAATTAGAAGGAAAATTAAGAGGTAAAAATTTTTCTCTTTATGAGGTACAAATATGGGAAACATCAGATAGTGGAGTGATATATAGAGGTGGATAATTTAAAAGATGTACAAAATGAAAAAGATGAGAGAGGTATATCCCTGAAAAAAGTAGGGATTAAGAATTTTTATTATCCCATAAAGGTTTTTGATCAAAGGAGAGGGCACCAATATACGATAGCAAAAATAGATCTTTCTGTGGATCTTAGACACGATTTAAGAGGTACACATATGAGTAGGTTTGTAGAAGTGTTGAATGAAATTGATGTAATTAGACCTGAAAATTTAGAAAGAATTTTGCAGAAGGTTAAGACAAAGTTAAAAGCAGAAAGTAGCCATATAAAACTTACTTTCCCTTATTTTATATGGAAAAAGGCTCCAATTTCGCAAATGGAGTCTCCTAATAAAATAGAATGTATAATTGAGGCGGAGCTTTTTGAAGATTTGGAGATGGTTGTAGGGGTAAAAGTTCCTATTCATACTCTTTGTCCCTGTTCTAAGGAGATAAGCGAATTTGGAGCTCATAATCAAAGAGCTATAGCAAATATAGAAGTTAAGTCGAAAAAACTTATATGGTTTGAGGATTTAGTTGAAATAGCAGAGAGTTCTGCAAGTGCCCCAATTTATTCTCTTTTAAAACGTCCAGATGAAAAATATATTACAGAAATGGCATATGATAATCCAAAATTTGTAGAAGATGTAGTAAGAGATATAGTTTTTATTTTGGATAAAGATAAAAGAATAGAGTGGTATAGGGTGGAAGTAATAAGTTTTGAAAGTATTCATAATCATGAAGCTTTTGCATGTGTAGAGAAGGGGTGGCTAAAGAATGATAATGGAGTTAACACTTGATTTTTTAATTAAAGAGATGGAAAAAGTAGGAGCTCATTTTGATTCTTTTTCAATTTTTCTAAGAAAAAGTAGAATTATTCCATTAAAGATTTTTGACATTACTTCTCCTACTGCCAATATTTTGAAGCAGGAGATGCTTTCTATTGGAGGAGATGTTGTAGTTCATAAAAATGTTGTTAATTGTGGAATAAACAAAAATGATGTAATTCTTCTTGGGACAAAAAAACATTATGATATTCTTATTAAAAAATTGGAAAATATCAATTATTTCGATATTCCTAAAGTTTATAATCTTTTAAAGAATTTTTTTGAGAAGGATAAAGTATCTTATATTGAATCTCCTTGGAAGAGAAAAATAATTTTTGATAGAACTTTAATAATGGGAATAATAAATGTAACCCCAGATTCTTTTTATGCCAATTCTCGTAAGATAAATTTAGAAGAGATTTTAAATACTGCTAAATATATGATAGAAAACAAGGTAGATATTATTGATATAGGGGGGCAATCAACAAGACCTGGCTCTGATCCTGTAGATGAAGAGGAAGAAATTAATAGGGTTATTCCTGCTGTAAAGATAATTAGAGAAAATTTTTCAAATATTTTTATTTCAGTGGATACTTATAGAGCAAGAGTAGCTGAAAAAGCAATTGAATTGGGGGCAGATATGATAAATGATATTAGTGGGTTTAGATTTGACGATAATCTTGTCAAAGTTATTTCTGAATATAAAATTCCTTATGTTTTAATGCACATGAAAGGTACACCTAAGGATATGCAAATAAATCCATATTATGATGATGTAATTAAAGAAATATATGAGTTTTTCTTAGAAAGATTAAATTATGCAGAGGGATATAGGGTTGATCTGGATAAGGTAATTATTGATCCGGGTATAGGCTTTGGAAAGAGATATGAGGATAATTTAGAAATATTAGCCAGAATAACTGAATTTAAAAGTTTGAAAAAACCTATTTTAATAGGAGCTTCAAGAAAAAGTTTTATAGGAAAAGTTTTAGGTGATATTCCTCCTGAGGAAAGATTAGAGGGTACTCTTGGAGTTACAGCTCTTTGTGCACTTAAGGATGTTGATATTGTTAGAGTTCACGATGTAAAGGAAAATAAGAGAGTAATTGATGTTATAGAGGCTATAAAATGCATAAGGTCTTCATAGCATTAGGGAGTAATTTAGGTGATAAAAGAAAAAATATAGAAATAGCTATAGAAAAGATTAAAGAAATAGGAATTAATATTTTAAAAATGTCTTCTATAATAGAAACAGAACCTTATGGATATAAAGATCAGGACAGTTTTTTAAATGCTGTTTGTTTGGTAGAGACAAATCTTGATCCATTTTCCTTATTAAAAGTTCTGCTAAAAATTGAAGAAGAGTTGGGAAGAAAAAGGATTTTTAAATGGGGTCCGAGAAATATTGATTTGGATATTATATTTTATGATGATTTAATAATTGAAACGGAAGAATTAATAATACCTCATCCTGATGCCCATAATAGGATCTTTGTTATGGGACCTATCTCTGAGCTCGAGCCAGACTTTATACATCCAGTTTTAAAAAGAAAAGTGCTAGATATATATAAAAGTCTTTTATAGTATCTGTTCTCTTTTATTTTTCTCTATTCCTATTATCTGTCTTTCCGAATATTTTGTGGTTCTCATAATGTAGAAAATAACAGAATCTTCTTCCTCATCTATTATTAATTCTATTTCTCTTTTTAGTCTTTCATATTTTGCTTCTGTAATTTCTCCTTCAAGAACAGAATTTTGTATCCATTCTAAATACTTTCTTGCTGTATTTAGTACTTTATTAACTCTTTTCTGATTTACATCATAAACCATTATTATATACATTTACCAAGGAGATATGTAAGGAGAATATTTTTCTTCTCCTAATAAATGTTTCTCAAGTTTATAGAGTTCTAATCTTATTAATCTTCTGTAAGAGATTTTTCCTAAATCTTTATATTGAATAGTAGTTTTCATTTTTTCTTCAAAGTTTTGCACAAAGAGTTTCATCCCTTTTTCCTTAAGGTATACACCTTCCAATTTTTCGTCAAAATCTTTAGGTGTTATCTCTTTTTTATTTACCATAGAAAAGATAATTCTATCCACAATTATTGGTTTGAATATCTCTGCTATATCTAAATTAAGGGAAAATCTTCTGAAGTTTGTAGCATGTAGATATCCTATTCTTGGATCTAAATGGGTTTTGTATATTTCAGAGAGGATTGCTGTGTAGAGTAGGGAATTTCCAAAACTTATAAGGGCGTTCATATAATTAGAAGGTGGTCTTTTGGTCCTTTCCTTAATGAAGAAATCCTCATTTTCTGTAATATCATTGAAACAAGAATAATAAATATCTCTTATATTACCTTCTAATCCCATGATTTCATCTACTTTTTTGCAACCTTCAATACCTTCAGCCAAATCTTCTATGGATTGTATCTTAGGTTTTAATAAATCTTTACCTCTATTTGTATAATAGTTTAAAACCTTTCTTATATTATCAATAGCTCCTTTTACAAAACTTTTTGCTAATTCTAGTCTTTTTTCTTGATCTAAATAATATTCTGCTTGTTTTAGAATCATATATCCTGAATTGTAATGCTCCCTTGGATAAAAACTTCCCACATAATATTCATAGTAATTGTAAAAATGAAGAATTATTTCTTTTTGAGATAGATATTCTAATATTTCTTTATTTAAAGTTACTTCACCAAATATATGCAAATCTCTTACATTTTCTATTGGTAAATATTTTTTCTGACCATCAGAAGTTTCAAAATATATAGTGTTATGCTTTCTTTTTAATTCTCCACTGGTAAAGATATATATACTTTCGCTCATGACCAGCAAAACTCCCTATATGCACAGAGTTTACAATAAGGAATTTTTTGGGGTAACGGGGGTTTTCCCTTATATATGACAATCTCGATCCTTTTAATAGTGTCCTCAATTTTCTCTTCCAATTCTTTGTCTAATACTACTCTAACTCTTCTTTTTTCTTTGGGAAATATAAGTAATCCATCAGCTTTTATGCCATAGTTATTTTTAAGAGAATATAGGTAAAAAGCGAGTTGAATTTTGGCGATTTCTTGCACTTTTGAACTCTTTTTTATCTCTCCTAAAATTAATGTTTTATTTTCAGTTTTTATAAGGTCTATAATCATGTTTTCTAAGCTTATTTTTTTCTTTTCGTCTGTAAAACTTTCTTCATCTATTAATCTACCAAGCTCTAAGTATGGATGGTCTTGGTCTGGAGTTATTTGATGGGCCATAAGCCATGCTTGTCTTTCGCATATTAAGAAACTCTCAATTAAACTTCCTGTAATAATATTTCACCAGAGTAGGATACCGCTTTTAATTTTATATCCTGTTTCTTTGTCATAGAAATCTTCTAAATTATCCTTAGATATATATCCAAAGCCATATTCAATAGCTGGTAGATTTTCTGCTCTTACAGGGATTGATATTACATATTTATAGAAATTACTTTTTATTTTTAGGAATTCTATTCTTCTTTCATAAATATCTTTTATTTCTTTAAGTTTTATATATTGATTCCATAGATTTTCTGCTTCTTCATTTAATTCTATAAATACGTCAATCTTGGGTTGATCTTCTTCAATAAGTTTGAAATCTTCAATACCTATATATTTATCATTTTCATTTTCTGTATATCCCGAATATCTTAATGAATAAATTGCATCCAAGAAGTTTTTAGATATGTCTTTGGCCTTTCTTTCATTAATCTCATAAAAATAATTTTGTATATAGTTGAGAAATTCTACTTCTTCAATTTTTTCATCTTTTTTAAGAATATTGTTAGTAACATCCAAAAGAATTTTGTCATATATGTATGAAGCATATCTTCTTTTATCATCTTGTAATGAATATAGATATACCTCTCCTATATCTTTTAACCAGTTTCTATTACATCTTCCTGCTGATTGGTTTATAGAATCCAAGGGTGCAATATCTCTATAAACAATATCTAAATCAATATCCACACCTGCTTCTACTAATTGAGTTGTAACCACTATTCTTTTTTCTCCTTTTTTTATACTCTCGATTCTTTCTAAACGATCCTTTGGTATTATGTGGCTTGAAAGAAAAACTATATCTTCCTTAGTTTTTTCTTTTAAAAGACTGTAAAATTTTTGAGCTGAGTTTATTGTATTAAAGATAAACATATAAGATTTGTCAAGTTTGATGTCAATGTTTTCAATGAATTCCTCTAATAAGAGAGATTCATTAAGACGAGGAATTAATATTGTGCGATTTAATTTTGTAAAGTAGTCTTCAGCGTTTGTTAAGTTGAGGGTTTCGTCCTTTTTAAATATAAGGGGTTGAGTTGCTGTAGAGAAAATAATATAGGTATTAAATTTTTCTACAAGTTCTTTAAATATTTCCCTTAAAAGGTACCAATATTTAATAGGAATAGATTGTACTTCGTCTAATATGATAATACTTCCAAATATTCTATGTAATTTTCTTAGATTTGAATTTTTATTTGATATCAATGTATGAAATAGTTGTACAAATGTAGTTATTATTATCTCTGAATTCCAGCCTTCTATTAATATTTTTGCATGGTCAGGCTCTATTTCATTGTCATTGTATGTATAGTAGATTTCCGAAAGGTGGTGATGTTTTAATACTATGGTAGAATCTATGTTTCCAAAATACTTTATTAGGACTTTTTCGAGTACACTTGCATTTTGCTCTATAATACTTAGGAAAGGTAATGAGTATATAATTCTTGGGGTATATCCTTTCTTTTTTCTTATTTCTTCTCTTAGCTTAAGGGCGAAGGCAAAAGAAATGAAGGTCTTTCCAAGACCTGTTGGGAGAGTTAGAGAATAAATTTTTTGATCAAGGTCAATCTTTTTGTTTATTACTTCTTGATATGCATTTTCTCGAAGCTCATTTATAGGTTTTTTGTCAGTTTTTAAATCTTTTTTATAATGATCTACTACTATGTATGGAATATCTAAGGGGTTTCTTTCTGGCTTTCCTATAGTTACTTCACTTTTGTCTGCATCTATTAAGAGGGAGAAGAGTAGGTTATTTAATAAGTAGTATTCTGTAGCATTTTCGTGTTTAAGGTTTTTGATTTTTATTCTTTTAATCTTTATATCTTTTGATACTGCTTCTACGATATCTTTAAGTTTATCTTTTGTGATTTCACTAAATAAAGCTTCATCAATATTTTTTATCAATATATTAAATTTGTCTTCATCTATACTTTCAATTTGTCTATAGAGCAATTCTTTATCTTCTTCAGAAATATCAATTTCTATGAGTATGTCTAAAAAATTTCCATGATGCCTTTTAACATTTATATAAGAGAACATGGGGAGTATTATTTTGATATTATCCGAAATATTTTCTTTTTCAAAAACTTTCTTAGTGATGTAATAAGCAATGAAGGAGGAGAGGAGAGAGTGCCTTGTTTCTTTACTTCCCTCCTCTCCAGAAAGTAAATATTCTTGGAAAAAACTTGTAGCTTTTCCTATATCATGGGATAAAGTATTAATTTTTATTAATTTTTGTAGTTGTTCCTTTGATAGGAATAAGTTTTCCATAGGTACATCGTTTAAGAAACTGATAGCAAGATTCATAGTGTTATTTAAGTGTACTTCTAAATATTTATTTGGATGGGAAAATAAATTAGAGAAATATGACATTTGTTCCATCTTCTCCTTGATAAAATTTATCTATTTTAACTTTGATGGGTTTTCCTTGGCTTTCAAAGATGATATCTTCGTATCTTTCTACTATTCTATTACTATTCATTATTAATGGAATTCTTTCTTTAAAATAGCTTTTTCCTTCCTCAAAAATTATTTTGTTTTCTAATATTTGGGATATAGGGATTATTGTGGATACATAAATTTCATTATTCTCTTTCTCTGTAAAGTTTTTTATTCCAACAAACTGAAAATCTCCTAAAAGTTCTGAAAGGCCTAAAGAGAATGTGTAATAACTTCGATGGTTTTTAATATTTCCTACAAGTTTATTAAATAATTCTTCATTCTTATGGTAAAAATATATTCTATATCTTGGATTTTTAATAAACTCTGTTTTTACCTGGGTTCTTGCATCATGGTTTTTCTTTTTGACTGGTATCCAAATGTTTCCTTTTGTGTTTATCAAATTTAAGCCTAATCTTATCTTTTTAATAGGATTTATAATTTGCAATGCTATTTTGCAATTATTAAAGGAAAATGTTTCTAAATATTCTTTTCTATCTATTCCTAAAATAGCTCCAAGCATACCGAATATGGTAGGAGGGGGAGGAAAAGGAAAGGAAAGGGGAGATGATGTGGTATAGAATTTTCTAAAATGGGCAAATTCTCCAAAAATATCAAAAACCAAGACTTTCATTAAAAATCATCTCCTAAATCGGTAGTTCTTCTGCTTGGAAATCTTTTAGAGACTCATTTAACGATACTTCTTTACCGTCTAATACTAAGTTTACTCTTTCGTCTACTTTATATCTGATTTTTTCAATTTTATTATTATTTTCCGTTAATACCTTTATTAGTTCTGTGATGTCTATTTTTACTTGGGATATATCTCTTATTTTTTCATCCTCTATATCTGATATAAGTTTTATTCTTCTATCTAATTCGCCTATGTAAAAATATGAGTCAGGTTTATAGATAATTTGTATTAATAATCTTGGAACTTGACCAAATTTTGAGGTAGATATCAGGTTCTTTGTACCATGCCAAATTCCTTCTAACATATGATCGATATCTTCTTCGGTAAGGGGAATATTTTGGACTTTTGCTAAATTTTCATTTACTATTCCATAAAAGGCTATTAAAGAATAAGGAAGAATGTATTTTTCAGTAAATGTACCTTGAGTTTTGCCTGATTTTGATGGCATGACTGTTGTACCTTTTATATAAGTCAGATCAACTTTATGAAGAGATCTTCCAAATTTAAACTGTACTGGTCCAGTTAAAGTCATGGTTTTCCCTTCTACTGCAGTGGTTGCTCCAAAGAGTCTTATATCAATGCATTTTTCAATAATCTCGTTATTATCTTTGTATTCCTTTAATCTATCTTCTTTAGTTTTTAGTTCTCCTTTATCATCTCTTATTTCTCTGACAAAAACTTCTAACCCTTTATATTCATATAAATAGTCCCTTATTGTTCTTTTAAGTCTTACGTCTGTAACAATATTTGTTCCTGTTTCTTCATCTATTCTTGGTTTGTTTTCATCCATTGGATCACCATTTGGATTTGCATCTGTTACGTCATAGAGAAAAAGAATTTCAGATCTATTTTTTAGCACACCCATCTAAAACACCTCCTATTTTATTTTTTGTCTGGATAAATATATGGTTTTAGTTCATCTAATAGGTTCATACCACATGCAAAGTAGAAATTAAGCTCATCATTTGAAAGTTTCCAGTTATCTCCAGCGAGAAGTAGATAGTAGGAAGCTTCTTCTGCTAATTTTTGTTTTCCTATATCAAAGGAATCGTACTCTTGTAATTTATTTATTACTTTTGGAAGAAGCCCTTTAAAGTCTTTTTCTTCCATTTTTAAACTTTTTAGTTGTTTTCTAAAAGGATCACTACCTCTTTCTAAATATTGTACATTTAATAGCATTTGGGTTAAGGCGCCGAGCAAGAAAAGTCCCTTTTTAATAGGATGATTGAAAGTTGGAGAAAATTTTTTAAATATAGGCTCAAATAATCTTTCTTCTTCCATATTTATCACCTCCATAGGGATTAAATCTAAATAAAGTAGAAACAAAAGTGACATTAGGGCATCTTTTACTACATAGGAGAAATATTCATCTCTAACATACTGAGTTCTTATTTTCCTCGTAAAAAATTGAAATATGAAATTTTTGTCTATGGATCTATCTTTGAATATGCGATCTACAATTTCTAAAAAGTAATTTACAAGGTCTGTTTCTCTTTTGTCAGGATCTGATTTTGAAAAGAATGTCCATAGATTTCTCATAGTGAAATCTGTGTTAAATAACTTATCTACTTTTTCTTTTGCTTTAAATATACTTCTTAGTCGAGAGGGTAAAACATCTTCTATGAGTGCAAGGATTTTTTCTGCACTTTGTTTTCTTTCTATAAATAAAAAGTTTAAAGTAATGTAATCTTCGGTATCAGATAAATACTGTAAAATATCTTCTTCATCTCCAAGATATCTCTTGGCAGTATTTTTCTTTAGAGATAGCAGTTTTGGAGTATCGAAAAATATATTATAAACATCTTCTTTTATAAATTCCCTTCCTAAGAGGAATTTAGGAATAAGTTGATAAGAAATTCCTGCCATTTTGAAAGTAAGCTCTTTTTCAATGTATTCTTTTCCTTTTTCTAAACTTCGTCTACAATCTTCACATAATGGAAAATTCTTCCATGCTTCTTTTTCTTTGAAACCACCACAGATAAATCCTGGTTTATCTATTGTATAGAAGGCATATATACCGTCTCCTATGGTAACTTCTTTTTCCTCTAAGCATATAGAGCATTGGCCTATATTAGAACCTTTTTTACTCTCTTTTATTTTTACCAATTTTTCTAAGGTTTTTATAAAAACCTCCTTGTCTCCTATATATTCTGTTTTTCCTTCTTTTTTGAATTTTAAGGTTAGAAATATACCTTCCTTTTTCGAAATGTCTTTTGATTTTTGCTTAAATTCCTCAATTATTTCATTTTCGTGATTTTTTAATACTGTATAAATCTTTTCTAAATACTCTTTTTCCTCTTTGGATAGCTCTAAATTTTTTCGGGAAAACACATCTTTGAACCAATTTAAAACTTTAATGTATAGAGTTTTTTCTATCTCTGTAACTTTTGTTGAAGGTGTAAAGTTAGGTCCGTTAGAGGGTCCGCTTCTGTATAGGTATTTTATTTTCTTGTCTGATTCATAGTCTTCAAGTTCAATTCCTATATACTTTATTTCACCATTTTCTTCAAAAGTTAAGCAAAAAACGTTATTATATTTTTGGTTAGGGTTTGGATCTTCTATAAGGATTTCAATCTGGTTTTTGATATCCTTTTTTAGTAATATATCTCCTATCTCTTTAACCGCATCAAGCATCTTCATCACTCTCCTTTCCTCTCCATATTTCCCACATTCCAAATCCTGCTGAATTTTTATTTCCTAAGCCTGTCTCGTAGGTGAGATAAATTAATTCTGGATCCCCTAGGAGTTCGTAGATGCCAGTGTATCCTTCTATAATGGTGTCCTTAAATTTTATAATTTTTAAGTTTTCTTGTACTGAGAATTTTAAAGGTTTTATTTCAAGAGACATTTGTTCTGCATCTTTTCCGTAAAGAAGATGATATTTTTTCTTTGCGTTTTTCTCAATAAGTTTTGAGAATTCTTTATCAATTGGTTTGTAATAATGTACAATTTTTTCACCATCCTTTTTATGTAAAGTGCTGTATATGGTAATAGGGGATAAAGCTTTAATTATTACTTTATTTTCTATCTTTGGAGTAGTTACTATTTCAAGCTGAGAGATGTATATCTTTTTATTGCATAATTTAAATTCTCTTTCTTTAAAACTTCTTTCAGCTAAATTCCCTACTATATCTTCTATGGGAGAAGAGAAATATATGGTTATTTTTCTTTTGAATATTAATTTTTCATTATCTTTTGTGGGAATTCCTTTTTCTAATATGCGGGAAAAGGTGAAAAGTTTAAATCTTCTTTTTCCTAAGGGAAAACCTACATTATGAAGTTTGGTGGCAAGATCAGGGGTAAAAGTTTTGTATATGAGAGCTTGAATATGGTAGTTATAATGTTTTGGAAGTATTATGTCCCCATCTAGGCTTTCATATGTTAATTTTATTCTCATATCTTCCCCCTTTTTATAATTATACTAATTATACTATAATTATACTTATACATTATTACTTATTCTATTTTATTTACAATCTTATAATTTTTATTTTGAGAGTACCATAATAAAGTGACAAAAATAGACCCTGATAAAATATTTTTAGAGAAAAAATTTTAGGAGGGTTAAGAATATGATGAAATATAGATATGAAAATATGTTTCCCCATCAACTAAGGGAAGTTTTAAATAGTAAACCTATAGTTTATTTACCTATAAGTCCTATAGAGTGGCATGGAGAACATTTGATTTTTGGTACCGATGCTTTTAGGGCAAGAAAAGTATTGGAGTTGGTATGGGATGAAATAGGGGGAGTTTTATTTCCTACTTTATTTATAGGTGCTGATGGTATAAAGATAAAAAATGGAGAGAATTTATGGGGAATGGAGATGTTTGCAGAAGAAAAAATTCCAGGAAGCGTATTTGTGAAAAAAGATGTTCTTTATTATCTTCTTAGTGATGTACTTTTCTTTTTAGAGAGAACAGGATTTAAAATGGCAGTAGTTTGTAGCGGACATATGGCTAAAGAACAGATCAAGGTTATTGAGAGATTGGAAAGTGAATATAGGGGCAGGGTTATGAAGGTTTTGGGATGGCATTGGGGTAAGGTAAAGTATCCAGAGGAACTTGTATCAGCAAATCCTATGCATGCCGGAATAGAGGAAAGCAGTGAAATGATGAGTATAGATTTAGGTTATGTTGATCTTGATAGAATAGGAAGCAATAATGTGGATGTAAAGGTTGGGCTTACAAAAGAAGCTCTTAAAAGTATAGATGAAAAACTTGGGGAGAAAAGATTAAATTATGAGGCTCAATGTTTGATAAAAGAAATTAAATCTTTAATGAATTTGTGATACAATTTAATTAATAAATGATATAAAAATAAATAAATGGGGTTAATCTTGCAGAATATTAATTATTTAGAATCTCTCCTTGATAGGGAGAGAATAGTATATTTAGATTTTCCACAAGGAAGTGGAAGAACATATATACTAAAGTCTTTATACAATAAATTAAAATCCCAATCTATCTTTACTCATTATGCATCACATAGGACTCCTATTGGTGAATTTTTCTTATCATTGCTTAATTTGATTGATAAAAAAAGGTTTTTAGAAGAGAAGGGTCATATAGTTGGACCTATTTTAAGGCGTTATATACATCCAAGGTTTTTGTGTCTTTTGAAAGATTATGATGCTGAAGAGGTAATCACAAAAGATGCTGAGATCTCTCAAATTTTGGATATTATTAAGGTAATTCTTGAACGTAAAACTATAAAATACTGGTTTTTCGATAATTGGCAAGAATACTTGTATTTTAATGAAATTTTTTCAGAACTAATCCCCTATTTAAGGAAAAAGTATGATATAAGATTTTTAATTGCGGGGAAGGATTTTGCTTTGAATTGTTTTAGGCTTAATCCTGATAAGTATGTTGTACCTATAACTAAGGAAGGTATTGTAGTTTATGAAATGTCTAAGGCTTTTAATATTACCCCTAAAGAAGCTAAAAAATTATATAACTTAAGTAAGGGTAATTGGAATAATGCAGAAATTATTTTTGTGAATCAATTTAAACCTTTAGATGAGATTATACATGAAAAAGTCTCTAACCTTTCTGAGAGTGATAAAAATGCCCTTTTTACTTTCACCATAGTGGGTAAAACATTTTCTTCTACTACTATAAAGGCTGTTAAGGATATTTATGGCCCTCTTAAATTTATGAAGGAATTTGCTGAAAGCAGAATTCTAAAATGGGAATATCCTTTATGGAGATTTGCTTCAGAAGATGTACTTAATAATATTAGAAGCTATATAAAGGATGAAAAAGTTTTAAGAGAGAAATTTGCTAAAAAGCTTTCTTCATACAATTACTCTGATTTATGGGGAAGACTGGCTTTACTTTCAGAGGATGATATAAGAAGTTGGACTTTATTTAAACTTAAGGAATATAGAAGTACATATAATCTACAGAGAAAAAGCAATATTCTAAAGGAGATTCTTCAAAAAGAGATACCCAATAAGGATCTTTACAGAAGGGAATTAATTGATCTACTTATTAATTTCCAAGAATTTTCTTGGGCTTTAGAACTTATAAATGATTTGGAAAAAAATAATTTATTAGATTTAGCAACTAAGGTTAGATGTCTATCTTATCTTGGTAAATATGAAGAGGCAGAAGAAATTATTAAGAATAATTTTATGGATATTTCTGTATCTTATGAAACCCCAGAGATTCTTTCAAGAATAGGAAGTTATTATTTCTTATCTAAGAAGGTTGAGGATGGATTATATCTTTTTAACAAATATCTTGATCAAGTTATAAATCTCAAATCTTCTCCTAAGTATTTGGCTAATTTTTATAACATGCTTGGACTTTTGACTATGGGAGAGAATAAATATGAGAAGGCTTTATCCTTTTTTGAGACTGGCCTTTCTTTTGCAAATAAGACAAAGGACAAAGTAATTTTGCATAAATTATTGAATAATATAGGGGATTTGAAGGCTTACTTGAACGGTCCGAGAGCGTCTATTTCTGCTTCTTTGAAGGCATACGAGCTTTCAAAATATCTATCACCAAATTTAGTGGTTATAAGTTTAGGAAATCTTATAAAGAATAAGATTCAATATTGTAATTATGAAGAAATGATAGGTTTAATCAATATCCTTGAAAGTCTTTTAGAGGATATTAAATTTGATTATTTTTTATATTCAGGTTATAGGAGATTAGCAATATCATATCTTTCTTATGGAAAATTAAATGATTTGGAAAGAATAATTCAGAAACTGGAAGAAATTAAAAATATAAAAGAGAGTGAAATATTAGTGAAGATATTAAAGACTTTTCTAAATAAGGAATATGATATTTCTGAAGAAGAAGTCCTTAATACTAAGGAGGAACAAATAATTACCTTATATATGAAACTTTCTGCTGAAAGAGGATTTGATCTTTCAAAGTCATTAAGAGAATATCCTACAGACTTTCCTTTGCATGTTTTCTTGAAGGGGTTTATTCTAAGAGAAAGTTTTTTTAATCTTATAGGTTACATTGATGAAATGTTAGAAAGATGGGAGTTTTTAGATGCTTTATATTCATACATGCTTCTTGATGAATATATGGTTAAGAGAGAATTTTTTATGGGATTTCTTCCATATGTAAGATTGGAAGCTTTTGAGCTTGCTATTCTTCTTGGGATTGAAGATGTGATAAATAAAATAAAAGAAAAGATGGGTGATACTTATAAGGAGATAATACAAGAACACTCCAAATTAAGAGCTCTTGATCTTTATATGGGAAAAGCACTGATGGAGGCAAGAGAAGAGGAAGAGGCTATGGAGATTATATATAGAATTTTGACAGATTTTTTGGAAGATTTTATGGTAAGGATAGATATAGGGGATAGAGTCTTAGAGAAAGGAAATAGACTTTTATATGATTCTCATTTAAGACCTACTTATAGAAGAATGCCGTATACAATTAAGCTTTATTCCTTAGAAAAACCTTCTCCTAAAGTCTTCTTTATTATGAGAAATATACTTAAGAATTTTATTATCTTTTGGGAGAAAAAATATGGAATTTATGATCCTTTAACAGGTATTTTTAATAGATCTTATGGAGAAAGAAAAATAGAAGAAGCCTTTTCTGACTTTGTAAGAGAAAAAGAGAAATTTAGCGTTGTATTTATAGATATAGATTCTTTTAAAAAGATTAATGATACTTTGGGACATTTATATGGTGATTACTTATTGAAAGAAGTTGCTAATATTATTAAAAATTCAATTAGACAAAGCGATTCTGCTATTAGATGGGGTGGAGATGAATTTCTTGTAATTTTGAGAAAGGCTGATTATGATGATGCTTTAAAAGTGGTGGAAAGGATAAAAATGCATATTGATAATTCTACCAACGGAAAAATAAAAATAAGTTATGGAATAGAGACTTCTTCCGAAGATATTACTTCACCTTATGAATTAATAAGTAGGGCTGATTTTAAGATGTATAAGTATAAGTATGAAAGAGGGGAGAGGTAATTCTCCCCTCTTTTTTATTTATTTTCTATATCAAAATTTGAAAATGTCCATCCAAATTTTGCAGATGTAGTATAAGGATCTCCAAATTCAGTTCCTATTTCCCAATCTGTAACGTACATTTGGTCAAACTGTTCTGGAGTAATTCTTTTAGAGTATTGCTTAATAATATCTCTCAAATTTTTTAGAAAATCATTTATAGGTATCTTTACTTCTCCTTCCTTTAAATTCTCCTTTGATCTGTAGGCTATATAATCCCATGACATAGGAGATACATAGACCTCCCAAATTATATCTTTAACCCTTCCATTATATATAATTGGAATCTTTACTTCTGCAACCTTTCTACCAGCTGGTCCTAATTTTTGGGCGTATAGCCATACCATCATTTCAATATCACCAGAAGAAACTGATTTTTGTTTTTCTTCACGTGTGATCCATGTTTCCATGGCAAAATTTATTGGTAGATAGCTTTCATGCCATAAAGAGTATTTAAAGTTAAAATAGATGTCGGGGAATTTAGATACTTTTTGTGGAAGAACAAGTTTTTCGCAATATGTTCCTCGAACAGACCATGGTTTATACCCATAATAGACTTCTGGGTATCCATGTACCCATGAATTTTTATCCTTTAATACAATATTTTTTATGTCTGCATAATACTCTACTGTATCATCTTTTTCATAAAATGCCATCCAAGTTTCTCCTTCATAGCTTGAAATATTCCAAAAATTAAGCTCCATAGTAAGAGGAAGATTTTTAGTTTTGATATCTGCAGAAGAAGGTTCTCTAAGAATAAGAGCATCTTTATAGCGTGGTTCTGCCCCTAATATAGGTATCATAAAAAGAAGGAGAAAAATTAAGATAAGTAAGCGTTTCATTTTATACCTCCCCTCTATGTTTATTAATTATTATAGCATTGAAATTTATCTAATGTTATAACACGTTCGTGATTATAAACTTTAATTAAATGTTCTTTTGAATTAATGTTATGATCGAATATAAAAGAACCAAACCATGGCATAAACCATAAAAAACAAGCCTCATATTCAAAAAGTAAATCAGGATCGGGTATAGGTCCATTTTCGGTTAAAGCAAGAGGTTTTTTATAATCTGTTAAATGGGAAAGATAATCATAAGAAAATTTCATAGGACCATAATTTCCAGCAGGGACATAGTTATCTATACCAGCTATATCATAATACTCATCATCAATTTTCCATTCTTGATGAGGAGCATTCCAAATCCAAAGGAGATTATTTAATCCGTATTTATTTGTTAAAATGTCAAAAAGAAGATAATATAGTTCTTTGTAAGCTTTGGGTCCTTTTGCTCCCCACCAAAACCATTTCCCATCAGCTTCATGTAGTGGTCTCCATAATACAGGAATATTAGCTGATTTTAATTTTAAAAGTTCCTTAGCTATTAAATCTATATCCAACATCAATGCTTTATTTTCTTCTGTTCCAGGTTTTAAGGCTTCTTCTAGATCAAAGTTAGTGTTAATTGTATAAAATGTTTTATCTTTTCCACCTGTTGGAGCATACCAATGCCAGCAAAAAGTTACAACTCCATTATAATCTTTACCCCATTCTATGGCTTTTTCTATAGAGCCTTTATTTCCCTCTATCTCTATTATTGCATCTTGTGTCATGTTTTCAGTCCTTGTTTTAGATGAATAACTTAAAAGATCAAAACCTCTTAAAGCAGGAAGTTTACCTGTAATATATTCAAGGTAGGCTATTTCAGGCCCTGCTGACGTATTTGTATGTTGACCTGCAATTATGTATTTGGAGTATATTTTTTCAAAAAATTCTAAAAGTTTCTTGGCAGAATTGGCTAAATTATTTCTAATCTTAAATTCAGGAAATTTAAAGTTACTTTTTTCTTTCTTAAAAAGCTCAATATGATGAATTTTAAAATCTTCTGGAATATGGCCTATGGAAAGGGTATAATTTCCCTTTTTTAGTTTTAGGTCACCCATGAGGCGGTAATTTTCATTAGGAAAAAGATTAGCTTCTCCCAAGGCAAGATCGTTTAGGAAGCAATAACATTTTAAATGATATTCCTTAGAAGTATAGTAAATATAAAAATCGTAATAGGATTCTTCTAATATGGAGAAGTTAAATTCTAAAATTCTTACTTCTCTTGAATGGAAATGTTCCTTTCTTTCGGTAAAATTTTCTATTTTTATCATATTTTTAATACCTTTCCTCCTCTTATCTTACCTTGTTTTAATTCTAAAAGAGCTAAATTTGCAGATTCTAATGGATATATTTGAACCTCTGGCTTAAAATTAAACTTTTGAGCAAGAGTTAAAAATTCTTCTACATCTTTTCTTGTTACATTTGCTGTTGATTTTATCTCCTTTTCCATCCATAAATCTCTTTCATAATTTATATTTAAAAGAAATTCTTTATCTTTTTCTTCTTTTCTTATGGCATTTATTACAAGTCGACCTCCTTTTTCTAAATTTTTTAAGACCAATACAATAGGTCTCCAAGCAGGAGTAGTATCTATTATTGCTTTCAATTTTTCTGGTGTTTCTTCTTCAAAATCTCCTGTCCAAAAGGCTAAAAGTTCTTTAGCAAAGATTCTTTCCTTTTCATTCCTTGAGAATACAAAAATTTTAGAATTAGGATATAGAGCTTTTATCATTTTTAATACTAAATGACCTGAAGCCCCAAATCCAGAAAGTCCAATATTATCTCCATCTTTTATTTGAGCAAGTTTAAGAGATCTATAACCTACTGCTCCTGCACAAAGTAAAGGGGCAGCTTCTTCATCTGAGTAATTTTCAGGAATTTTATATGCAAAATCTTCTGATACTATGGCGTATTCTGCATAACCACCATCCACATCTCTTCCAGTTGCTTTAAATTCATCACATAAATTTTCTTGTCCTGAAAAGCAGAATTTGCATTTACCACAAGAAGAGTTTATCCATGCAATGCCAACTCTATCTCCTATCTCAAATCTTTTGGCTTTTTCTCCCTTTTCAACTACTCTTCCAACTATCTGATGTCCCAAGATAATGGGAAGTTTTGTGGGAGGAGTTCTTCCTTCAATAATATCCAGATCAGTTCTACATACTCCACAGGCAGAGACCTTTATTAAAATCTCCTTTTCCTTAGGTGATGGAATAGGTAGCTCTTCAAGTACTAATGGATTGTTACATTCTGAAAGATCGCATATTCTTTTTAATACCATTGCCTTCATCTTAATGTTTTTAATTACCCATACAAATTTGATTTATCTTTTAAAAATGTGGAAGCAATGATAATTCCTAAAATTCCCAAGACTATTAATAAATAAAAAACATATAAATAACTGCCAAAAATATCCCTTAGCATCCCTGAAATCATAACTCCTATAATAGCTCCGAAACCATAAGCTGTAAAGACAATTCCGTAATTTTTGCTATAATTTTTCTCTCCAAATAGAATGATGGTAGATGCTGGAGCTATTGCGAGCCAAGCTCCGAGAATTAACCAAAATAGCGAAAAAGAAATAATATAAAAAATTGGATTTCGACCCTGTGATAATAGCATAAGAAGAGTACCTATTATTACCAAAATATAAGAGGTAATTGCAGATTTCATGGGTAGTAGTTTATCGGTTATCCAACCAAATAGTGGTCTACCTAAAGCATTGAAAATAGCAAAAATAGATATAAGTCTTGCAGTAATATTTGGATCTAATTTTACTAATTCTTCTCCCACAGGACTTGATATTCCAATAATCATTAATCCTATTAAGGTTCCTATTAAATAGCAAAACCATAGCCCATAAAATTTAGGACTTTTTAACATTTCTTTTGGATTTAACTCAGACAATATTCTCTTTTGTGTGGATTGAGTTTTTTTTAAATCAAGTTTTTCTGAAGGAAATTTAAAGAAAAATCCTGTAAAAGTAATTAAAAATATAAAAATAGCTCCTAAGATTTTAAAAGTATTAAAGGGTCCATATAAGCTTATTAGCTGTCTTGCTAAGGGAGCAGTTATAAGAGGAGATAATCCAAAGCCTGATATTACAAGACCCATAGAAAGTCCTCTTTTGTCTGGGAACCACCTTGATATTACAGCAATGGGTACTCCATATACTATTCCAACGCCACTTCCTGCTATTATCCCATATGTTATTGAGATATAGTTGATTTGTGGTAGAAACCCAGAAAGAATCCAACCTAAACCAACCAATAAACCTCCAAAGATAATAACATATTTAGGCTTAAATTTGTTTATAAATCCTCCCGAAATAGCCATAAAAAGAGAAAAGAAAAACAGAAAGAGCATATAAGGAATACCGCTTTGGGTTGCTGTTATGTTTAAAAGATTTTCTAAGGGTTTTCTAAAAACACTCCATGAATATACAGTTCCTAAGCATATGTATATGATTATTCCCAAGGGTATATAAATCCATCTTATTTTGGGATAGAGGAAAAGGTTAGAATTAGATTTCTTCAAAATAATCATTCCTCCTTTCTTCGTTATATATTTCTTGAATATTCTATCATACCCTTGACAAATTTTATTGTCGTACTGTATTATATAACTAATACAGTAATACATATTGAAAGGAGGTGTAAAATGACTGATTTTGATGAGCGTATTCCTATATATCTTCAAATTATGGATCTGATTAAGAAAAAAATAATTAAGGGTGAATTAAAAGGAGGTGATAAATTGCCTTCAGTAAGAGAGTTGGCATTGGAATTAAAGGTAAATCCTAATACTGTTCAGAGAGTTTATCAAGAATTAGAGAGAGAAGGAATAATAGTTACTGTTAGAGGTACAGGATCTTTTGTGGTCAGTGAAGAAAAGAAACTTATGGAGATGAAGGAAAATTTAGCAAGTGAAAGGATAAAGGCTTTTATAAAGGAGATGAAGGAAATTAATTTATCTAAGGAAGACTTGAATCTTCTATTAGCCAAATATTGGGAGGAGGTTAATTAAATGGGAGTTTTAGAGGTTAAAGGTTTGTATAAATATTATGGAAAAAAATGTGCATTAAAGAATGTAAATTTGACTGGAGATTTAGGAGAAATTGTAGGGCTTTTTGGCCCTAATGGAAGTGGGAAAACCACTTTATTAAAATTAATTATAGGATTTTTAAGACCTTCTTCTGGGAGTATAAAAGTTGACGGTAAAGATATAAACTATAATACCAGAGCTATAGTCTCTTTTTTACCTGATAATAATTTGCTTCCTTCATGGATGAAGATTAAAGATGCCTTTAATTTTTATAAAGATTTTTTTCCTTATTTTGAAGAGAAAAAGTTTAAGGATTTGTTGGAGTACTTTGATTTAAAATTTGAGAGTAAAATAAAAGAACTTTCCAAAGGTGAACAAGAAAAAGTATGTTTGAGCCTTGCTATTTCAAGAAAAGCAAAGGTCTATCTTTTGGATGAACCTTTGGGAGGAATAGATCCAGCGTCACGTGAAAGAATATTAACTGGTATTTTGAAGAACTATAGAGAGGATAGTTTAATGATAATTTCCACTCATCTTATTGATGATGTAGAGTCTATTATTGATAGGGCTGTATTTATCTCCAATGGGGAGATTCTAATTGATGGGAAAGCAGAGACTCTTAGAGAAGAAAAGAAGATGTCCATAGATAAATTATTTAGGAATACATTTTAAGGGAGGTTACGGGTATGTTAAATTTATTTAAATATGGGATATTAGGAAAAAAGAGATATTATTTAATTATTACTATTGTAACTATTGGGGTATACATCAGTCTTTTTATAGGATATCTTTATTTTAGGAATTTAACCCCTGAAGATGGTTTTGTTTTATCTTTTATATTGTTATTGGTGTCAATAATTTTAAATGGGATTTTTAATATTACAAGTTTAGCATCAGAGGATATGAAATCTCTTTATTACTCCATTCCAATTAATCCTAAATATATTTATATTCGTAGAATGCTTATGGGATTATTAGAAAGCTTATATATTTTAATCTTAAATCTAAGCTTCATGACAATAATAATTAATCATATGAATCCAGCATTTAAAAGTCTAATTATCAATTATTTACAAAGGGGTGGAATTTACACCATAATACTTCTAATTCCTGGTTTATGGGAAGTTGTTATATTAGCTTCAACCTTTCCTATTGCAAATGGTCTTCCTTCAGAGAAAAATCCTTTTAAAAGGATGCTTTATATGATAGTAATTCTTATTCTGGTTTTTGGCGATAAAATAAGAGCTATAATTTGTAAGTGGTTTCCATACAGTCTTAATTTTAATTTACCTCAATTTAATTTTGAGAGTATTACTGGCTCATTAGAAACCTCAATAAGTGTATCTGGTGGTAGCTATAGTATTAATATTTTTGTAATATTATTTGATATCATTGTTACTATCTCTTTTTTAATGTTAAACTCCTGGGTTTTTGAGAAAAAAATGGAGATAAAATAGTGATTATGAGGGAATTTAATAAGATGTGGTTTTTAGTTAACAAAATTATTAAAGAAAACTCTTTGTTAAAATATATTTTGCTTGTTCTTTTGCTTATTCTCTTAAATCCTATATTTACAATTACTAATATACTTTGTCATGAAGGAGGACATGGAATTTTTGTACTACCTGCGATTATTCTTAATAGAGAGATTCCAGAACCCCCAAAAGTTCAGGGATACGAAGGTGGTATATATGATGAAAATCCATTTAAAAATTTTCCTCTAGCAGCTGTTCTTTGTGTGTTGTCTTTTCCATTAGGTACTTTGGCAGATTTGCTTCTTTTTATTTTCTCTTATAAATTAGCTAAGGATTATTACAAAAAGGCTGGACGCTTTAAATATTTATTCATATCCTCTATGTTTCTATCTTTATCTTTGATCTTTTTCAGTAGTATGGTTACAAATTTATTCTTGGGAGCAGATTTTTCTTTCATTTGGGAAGGTATTGGTTTTCCTATGAAATTGCCTTTATTAGAAGTGTTTTTTAATTATATAGTTCCCTATATATTGTTACCTCTGTATTTAATTATTAAAAAGAGGTTTGAGGTCTTACAAATAATATCGGTAGTATTGGCCATATATATTGGTTCTGAAATATCTTTCAAGTTAGTTGTTAATCCTTTTTATGAAATGTTTATGCGTAATATTTGGTACTTGTTTATTATAGGGACTTCCCTTCTAATATTAGTGTTGTTGTTTTTTAATATGTTATTAAAAAATTTAAAGAGAGGAGGGTTAATATGAGGAAATACTTATTGGGAATCTTTATTTTAATTTTTTATATTTCATCAATATCTTTTGCTGATGTATCCAGCTACAAAGTATTTGCTCAGCTTTCACCTAAGGAAAGAATTATTAGTGGAAAAGTAGAAGTAAATTACGTGAATAATACTGAAAAAGAGCTTTCAGAGATTTACTTTTATCTTCCTGCTAATCTTCTGAAGGAAAATAATCCTTACATTCATCCAGTATTGGTAGATTCTGAATATGTGAGGGGATTTGATCCAGGTTTTACTAATATATCAAGGGTTACCGATCTTTCAGGAAAGGATATAAGTTATACCTTAGAAAATGGAAAGGTTCTTCTTCAAAATTATTCATTAAAGGATAACTATTTGAAGGTAATACTTCCTGAGAAACTCAGTCCTGGAGAATCTTATGGTTTAATTATATATTTTTCTACCAAGTTTCCAGAGTCCTATGCAGGAGATATGGCTTTTTGTAAAAATGCTTTTGTATGGAGATTTGGGTGGTTTCCATATGAGATTCCTTATGTAAAGGATGAATGGGACAAAGGAGGTAGACTTGTTTCAAGTAATTTTTATCTTGAACTCTTAGTGCCAAAAGAATACAAAGTTGCAGTAGGTATGGATGAAGTAAGAGAAGAAGTAGAGGGAAATTGGAAAAGAGTAATTGGGGTAAATGATAGCCCAAGGAGATCCTTACCTATTGCAATAAGTCCAGATTATCAAGTATATAGATTGGCAGATGGAAGATTCCCTGAAATATACGTGTACTTTTATCCTGGGAGAGAATATAAAGCAAGGATTTTAGCATCTTTTGCGAGAGAAGTTTATGATTATTATTCTAAGGTTTATGGAAGTTCTGAACATAGGAGAATTAATATAATTGAAGGGCAAATAAATAATTTTTGGGGAATGGCTGCTGATGGTTTTGTGATTTTAGGTAATACAGCTTTTTATTCATCAGATCTTATTACTCCTTACCTTTGGGAGAGACTTTTAGAATATTTAATTGCTCATGAATTTGCTCATCTTTGGTGGGGAATAGGTATAGGTATGGATTTAAATAAAGAAAATTGGATATCAGAAGGTTTTGCTGAATATCTTTCTATTACATATTTTGAAAGGAAGTATGGGGCAAAAGGTGGAAATCTATTTCCTGATTTAGGAGATGATTACTTTTTACAACTTCTAAAAGATTACGTTTTTGGAGAACTTAATTTAAGAGAGTGGAATTCAGAACTTCCATATTTAATGTATTTAAAAGATGGATGGGATGAAGAAATAGTTAAAGATTATTGGAACAGTTATTTAAATGGTTATAGTACTAAGGTATATAATAAGAGTTATCTTGCTTTAAGGGCTTTAGCTTTTGAAGTTGGAGAGGAAAAATTTGATGAAATAATAAGGGAATTGTATAGTGATTATAAGTACAAAATTTTGGAGACTACAGAAATAGAGAATTACTTAAAAAATAAGTTTGGATTAGATTGTGATAAGTTTTTTAAGGATTGGTTTTACTCTAAAGGAAAGGTGGACTATGAGATATATAGGGTAGAGAATATTAATAAAGATGGTAAGAATTTTGTAAGAATATATATCAAAAATAATGGTAATATAAATATGCCTTTGCAATTGGAAGTAGTGGGAGAAAAAAGTGTAAATTCAAGGGATATATGTTCAGGAGTTGTAAGAGTAATTTATGATGGTGAATCAGGATATGTAGATGTGCCATTGGAAGTTCCATTTAAGTATGCAGTAATTGATCCAGATTCTAAGATTCCAGATGCAAATAGAGTTAATAATTGGTATCCAAGGAAGATTATCTATACTTCCAAGAGGAGAGCCTCTTTAGATGCATATGTGGTTTATTATAACACTGTTCCGTCTTTTAGTATTGATCTTTCTACAGGGAAGATAAATTATGCATCATATAATTTGGAAATTTATGACCCTATGAATTTTAATCTATCTCTTGAAGGTTTTTATGGAGAAGATTACAAGGGATTTAGTTTATCTTATATCTATAATCTTCCCAAAGATGATTCCTTTTTATTCCAGTTATGGTATATGGATCCTAATGTGATAGCTGGTGGTATATCATATACAAAAAATATATGGAGGAAATTTGATATTGGTATAAGTGGAAATTATTGGGATAAAGCCTATGTCTTAAACTTTTCCTTGTTATATAATCAAATGCTTAATAATAAATTATATGTCGATTTTGGGATTCAAAGATTTGCTGATTATTATTCAAGAGCACTTTTAAGTAATGTTGATTTAAGATTGGCGTTTTCTTCTACTGGATTTAGTTTTTATAGGATTCAAGCTGGTTTTAATAAGTATTTTTTAGTTTTTCCTCAGAGTTATTTGAGTTTGGATGGAATAGTGGGTTATATCAATGGGAATCCAGATTATGAAGAGATGTTGTCTCTTTCTGATTTTAAATCTTTAACAGATGAATACTTAGGAAAATTTAAATTAAGAATTTTGGCTAATTGGGATTTACCTATACTTAGGGATCAAGAGAAAAAATACTTTAACCTGTTTATATTGAGGAATTTAGATTTCAATACTTTCTTGGAATTTGGTGGGATATGTGATGATATAAATGTTGTTTCATTGAATAATTTAAAGTTAGGCCTTGGTTTTGAAATTAAATATGGATTTACTACTGTTGCTGAAATTCCCTTTTCTTTAAACATAGGATATGCTTTCCCTGTATGGCAAGGAACTCCTAACCCTAATGAATCTGGAAATTTATACTATTATATAACGATTGGTTTTTGAAATTTAATAGGGGAGGGCAAACTCCCTCCCCTATTTGATATGTTTTATGATCTACTTATGAGAAACTCCATTTACTTTTAGAATTTGAACATTTATAGTTTCAGAAATTGGGATATCAGGACTTACGTTTAAATTCATGATATATCTCAAAGATCTTACTAACATTAGTTTAAATAAGTCTTTATAAGTTGTATTAAATCCTTCAGGAATTTCTGTTGGTCCATTTGTTACATACCATTCTAAGGGTGCTGTGGTAGCTAAAACTCTACCTTTATTATATCTATATTCTATATATGTAGGAAAAGTATTAACACCATCTCCTGTTTTTTCTTTTATGTAAATCATTAAGTTAGCGATATTAGCGGTATCTAAATTATCAAATCCACCATGACTTGCATAATTTCCGTATAGTTGTTCTGGGAAATTTTTAGTAATAGGATGTTCAAAATATACTAAGTTATTGTAGGAATCGTAGGCATCCCTCCAAGTAACACCTCCAGGAAGATGAGAAGTATAGTTTCCATACGCCCAACCATTATCACATGCTATCCAAAAAATTGTGCCACCATTTGCTATGAAATTGTTAAAGGTTTCTATATTGTTTGTATAGAAGTCATAGAAGTCTTGAGGCTGATCTCCTTCAATAATTATTAGGTCTCCTATATTTAAGTTTAGGTTTGGATTTTGATCTCTTATACTTCTATATTCAAACTGGTTTTGACTTGTTCCTTCCGTCATTCCAATTTCTGTTGTTAATATATCACCTATTACTGAAGAGGGAATTCCTGCATTTGACCATCCTGTTTCTGTTTCTCTAAATATTACTATGTGTTTTATAACCTTGGTTAATATCATTGTTTCAGCAGTAATAGTTTGATTGTCAGCGACTTCCACTATTACGTTGGCTGGTTGATAATTTTTATCTATATCTTGTGCTAAAATAAGGTAAGTACCTGCTGGTATATTTTGAAATTTATATGATCCACTATTTCCTGTAACTACGTAGGTATTATTTATATTCAGGGGTGAATCTTCTGTTTGCGGTATTAGATTTACTTTTATATTATTTGATTGATTCTCAGGTTTATCAAAATAATAGACATTTCCTTGGATAGTTGAACTTCCTAACAATGGATTCTCTGGTGGTGGATTACATCCAGAGAGAAAGATACTGAGAATTAAAATTATTGGCCATATTATAATTTTCTTCACTGATTGGTTACCTCCGTTTAAATTTTTTAAAATAGGATAATTTAGAAAAAAGAAGAATCTAAAGATAGAATCGCCTCCTTAGGGAAAAATTTTCTAATTAGTTCAGTTTTTATCAAAAGAATTAATTAGAATTTATTTTTAATTATATCATTTTATATATAAAAAAGAAATTTTTTGGTGTATAATTTTTTAAGTATAATAAGCAAAAGGGGTGTAATCCATATGCCTGCTAATCTTCCTCCACAATATTTTGAGGCTGAAAAGAGATTTAGGGAAGCTAAAACTATAGAGGATAAGATTCAAGCTCTTAAGGAGATGCTTGCTATTTTACCAAAGCATAAAGGTACAGATAAAATGAAGGCAGATTTAAGAAGAAAACTCTCTCAACTTATGGAGGAAGCTGAAAAAAGGTCAAAAAAAGGTGGTGGTAGATCATGGGATTATATAGAAAAAGAAGGAGCAGGGCAGGTTGTTATAATAGGTCCACCTAATACTGGAAAATCTTCGTTTTTTAGTCTTCTTACAGGAGTACAAAGCTTTGTGGCAGATTACCCCTTTTCTACTATTTATCCTGTGGTAGGTATGATGCCTTTTGAAAACATACAAATTCAGCTTATAGATCTTCCGCCCTTTTGGGAAAATTCAGATTCATGGATGTATAATCTTATAAGAAATTCAGATTTGACCTTAATTTTTCTCTCCCCAGATCAAGGTTCTATTTTAGAGGAATATGTTAAGATTAAAGAAATGCTGCAGAATAGGAAGATTAAATTGGTCTCTGAGAATCCTAGTAAAGATCCTTATTCACCTATAAAAGAGGTTAGAGGAATGATTTTGATAAATAAAATTGATCTATTGGATCCTTCTGAATTAAAAGAAGATGTTAGTATATTAAAGGACGATTTAAAGTTGTGCTTAATCTCTGCTGAGAAAGGAATTAATATGGAAGAAGCAAAGAGAGAGATATTTAATGCTTTAGAAGTAGTAAGAGTCTATACTAAAAAGCCCGGATATCCTCCAGATTTGCAACATCCATATATTTTAGAGAAGGGAGCAAAAGTGCTTGATGTGGCTGAATTAATTCATAAAGATATAGCCAAAAATTTAAAATATGCAAAACTTTATACAAGAGATGGTAGTGTAAAGGGAATTCCAGTGGAGAAAAATTATCAAGTAAAAGATGAAGATATTTTAGAATTCCATACATAGGAGGTAAAGATTATGAGATGGGCAGTAATTGGTACTGGACAGATTGTAAGGGATAGATTTCTCCCGGCTCTTGAAGAGGTAATGGGTGCTAAGCTTACTGCGATAGTTACAACAAATTCTGAAAAGGCAAGAGATTTAGCTGAAAAATACGGGGCTAAAATTTACGAAAGAATTGAGGATTTAGAAGATGTGGATGTGGTATATATAGCTACTCCTAACAAATTTCATAAAGAACAAACGATAAAATGTGCGGAGAAGGGTATTCATGTTCTTTGTGAGAAACCTATGGCTATGAATGTGGAAGAAGCAGAGGAAATGATAAGAGCTTGTGAAAAAAATAAAGTAGTTCTTGGAATAGCTAACATGGGTAGATTTAATCCTTATAATATAGGTGCAAAAAAACTTTTAGAAGATAATATTGTGGGAAAACTTGGAATAGTAAAAGCAAGTTTTTCCTTTGTTAACTTAAATAGAGATAAGTGGAGATATGATCTTAAACTTGCAGGTGGAGGAGCTGTTATGGATATTGGGGTTCATGTAATTAACACTTTACATTTTTTTAGACCTAATAATAAAATCGTTGAGATATGTGCGATTAATGATAATTATGGGTATGAAGTAGAGCAAAATGCTGGAGCAGTAGCAAAGTTTGATGATGGGGTTTTAGTACTCATGGATGCAAGTTATGATACTTCTCTTTCTGTATCTTTTGAGATAAGGGGTAGAGATGGAATTTTATATGTGTTAGATACTCTTTATCAGGAATACGATGGTAAAGTTATTTTAAGAAAAGAAAACAACTTTACCCTTTATACTTTTTATGGAGAGAATCAATATGTGGCAGAAATAAAGGATATGGAGGATGCTATTTTGAATAAAAGGGATCCCAAAACATCGGGATTTGAAGGGTTAAAGGATATGAAGGTGATTTCTGCTTGGTATGATTCTGCTTTAAAAAAGAAACTTGTTAAGATATTCTATTAGCTCTAAGGCTCTTTTGAGGAGGCAATCATTACACTTATAAAAATCAACAATCCACCTAATATGGTATTTACAGTAATTTCTTCTCCTAAAATAATATGGGAGAAGAAATAACCAAATACTGATTCTGTACTAAGTATTATTGAAACAACACTAGGGTGTAAGTATTTTTGAGATAGGGTTTGAAAAATATAAGCTATAAAAGTACTTAATAGTGAAATGTAAGTTAAAGATATTATAAAAGTTTTGTCTATTATTATGCTTAATGATTCTTTGTATAATATGATTGTGAATAAAGATAATAATGATATAGATAAGAATTGGTAAAAAGTTAAAGAAATTGGATCTATGGTACTCACAAATTTTTTAGTGTATATAATGTGTAGAGCAAAAAATAAGGCACAAAATAGACTGAGAATATCACCTGTATTTATATTCCATCTTTCACCGTTATAAAAGAGCAGAAGAACTCCTAATAGGGAAATAAAGGCACTTATAATATGAATTAGGGATGGTTTTTTATTACTTAGGGGCCAATATAAAAAAGGGACTATTATGACATTTGTACTTGTGAAGAAAGCATTTCTGCCAGGAGTTGTGAATTTTATTCCTTCTGTTTGTAGCCAAAAAGCTAAAAATAAAAAGGTTCCTAATATAAAGCCTTTAATAATTGAGAAAAGATCTGTGTTTATTAATCTTTTGTAATAAATGAAAAATAGCAGTAAAGATGCAATAGAGAATCTAAGAAAGATAATATAAGAAGAAGATAAATAAAGAGTACAATTTTTTACTGCGACAAATCCCCCTCCCCATATTATTGAAGATAGAAATAATAATATAATTGCTAATACCTTAACATTCATTCTCTATTAATACATCATTAAGATATTTAGATTTTTCAGATATTTCGTACTTGTTAAATAAGGATATCAATATACTAAATTCAAAATTTTCAAATATACATCTATACTTTTTGAGTTGATTTTGACCACAAGAATTGCTGCCTAAAGCATTTTGTTTATAATCGGTATTGAAAACAATGTAATTACGTTTTTGGAGTTCATGAAAATATTTAGTTTTTTGTAAATCTTCATCTTCATAATAGTATGCACTAAAGCTAAAAGGTGTTTTTGAACCAGCAAATAATCCAAATCCTAATTCATTTGTTAGGCTTACAAATCTGCATTCTTCTCTATTCCCGGCGTCTTGAGGTTTAATATATTTTATTATTAGGTCATTTATATTTTTTTCATATATGCCTATTATAGAGCTTTCTTTCATATCTGGATAATTTATTTCAGGGCCTCTACCATACCATAATACCTTTTCAAGATTTTTGTCTAAGTACCATTTAAAGCCTATTTTAGGAAGCATTGTAGGTGCTAAATGCTTGTCCCCCTCTGTATTTCCTTTTATTTTTATATATATATTCCCATCCGGAATTATAAGATATTTATATTCTAAAATGTATAACCATGATGAATTTAAAGTTCCATATGTAGCAGTTACGTAAACTTCAACAAAACTTTTGTGGGGTGTAATGTTTACTTTATCGATTCTCTCTTGTAAAAATGGTAGTCTGTATTTCTCGATATAATCTTTTACTATATTTCTATCATTATCTATTGGAGCTCTCCATAAATTAAAAAAGGGTCCCTTGTATAGTAACTTGAAACTATTTTTGTAACCATCAGTTAATTTAGCATTTACTTTATCGAATTTTATGTTGAAATCTTCTCCTTTTATAGTAATATATTGTTCATTTTCTTCCATAGAATAATCTTTAGGTGTCATAATTTTACGTTTTGTGTTGTTATTTTCTTTTAGTTTAAATTGATAATAGGAGATAACATGACCTTTATGTGCCCAAATTGTATTTTCTTTAAGTTGAAAGACGAAGTTTATAAAGATCTCTTCATTGTAATTTTTAAGTATTTGTGGAATATCATCTATCACTATGGTTTTTTCTTCTTGAGGATCAATATTAAGACTATTTATGGTTTTATTAAATAGGATCTTGTTTAAACTAAAAATTTCTACAGATAGGGTAATGTTTGATAGGTCTGAAAAATAGTATAAGTTTTTTACTATAAATTCCCCTTTGTTTAAATCTTTAGGTTTAATTTTGATTGGAGAAAATACATTTTTAGCTTCTAAGAGTCCTGGCTTAATACTCCTATCAGGAAATAGGAGACCATCAATACAGAAATTTGAATCCTCTGGAAAATCCCCACCAAAGATAAAATTTTCGTTGTTCTTTATTAATAGGCCATGATCGCAGTATTCCCAAATAAATGCACCCTGGAAATTATCATAATTTTCCATGAATTCTTCATATTCTTTTAGGCCTCCAGGACCAGTACCCATAGCATGTGCATATTCACAAAGAATATAGGGTTTCTTAGTGTTTTCAATTATTTCTTTAAGAGATCTATTGGAGTTTTCTGGTTCTATCCATGTATACATTGTAGAATATATATCTACAATTTTGGCATCTTTATCTCCCTCATAATGGATTAAGCGAGATTTATCAATACTTTTTATCTTTTGGGCTGCATAAATAAAATTGTCTCCAAAAGAAGATTCATTACCTAAGGACCACATTATTATGGATGGGTGGTTCTTATCTCTTTGTACTGTTCTTTCAATTCTATTTTCGAAGGATAATCTCCATTCTGGATTATTGCTGATGAAATTGTATTTGTTTATTATTTCAAATCCATGGGTTTCTAAATCACATTCAGCAATAACATAAATTCCATATTTATCACATAGATCATAAAAATATGGAGAATTTGGATAATGAGACGTTCTTATAGCATTAAAATTGTGTTGCTTAAGGATTTTTATGTCTTTTTCTACTACTTCTTTAGGAGTATAGTATCCTAATTTAGGATGAAATTCATGTCTATTTATTCCTTTTAATTTAATTTTTTTGCCGTTCAAAGTGAAGGTATTTCCTTTTATTTCTATTTTTCTGAATCCTACTTTTTGGGGAATTACTTCTATAACTTTTTCATCTTTTTCTAAGACTATAAATAAATCATAAAGATATGGTTCTTCATCTGACCATTTTTTAATCTTAAGGTTGCCTATGGTTAATTCTAAAGAGTTGTTTTTTGAGAACTCATATATATTTTCTGATATTATTATTTCCTCCTCATCCATTAATATTGTCTTTAATTTATAGTCTTCTAAAATTTTATTAAATTCAATTTTCAAATTTAAAGATCCTTTTGAATAATCTTCATCAAGATACGGAATTACAAAATAATCATAAATTCCATCCTCAGGTTCAACTATTAATTCTACATCTCTTGTGATTCCCCCAAGTTTCCACATATCCTGATCCTCTAAATAACTTGAATCTGACCATTTATATACTCTAACTACAATTAAATTATCGTTTTCTCTTACAACATGACTTATATCAAATTCGGAAGTTAATCTTGACCCTTTACTATATCCTACTTCTTTTCCATTTAACCAAACACTAAAAGCTGAAGAAACACCATGAAATCTTAAAATTATTCTTTTCTCCAACCAACTTTTGTCGATATTAAATCTTCGTCTATATATACCACAAGGATTTTTTGTGGGTACATAAGGTGGATTTATAGGGAAAAGGTAAAGAAAATCTGTATAGTATGGTTTATCGTAACCTTGAGTTTCCCAGGGTGATGGTACGATTATTTCATCCCAATTAGTGTCATCAAATTCTTCTGTCCAGAAATTATTAGGTGAATATTCTGGAGATTCAATAAACATGAATTTCCAAACTCCATTTAAGAGTTTATATCCTATACTTAAACCTTTTTCATAAGTTTTTGCTTTTTCTAATTCTGTAAAAGGTATAAAGTATGCTCTTGGTTTTAGAACATTTATTCCAGTGATTTTATAGTTTTCCCAGAGTTTCATAGATTCCCTCCTTTTCTATTTCTTCTAAGAATTTTAAAAATATACTACTAGTCCAGCTAAATCCAGTGTCACATAATCCTTCTCCTGTTATTGGATCAAAATTTTCATTAAAATAGCTATTTAAAACTAATTTTATAAATTTAGTTTTAATATCTGTAGAAAATTCTTTAAAGCTTAAATCTTCTAATGAAGAAGTAAGTAGAAATGTGGTGGGACCCCAAATAGGGCCTCTCCAGTATCCTTTTGGGTCAAAATCTGGACTATCTATTGCTTCTGTGGTAAGACCATGTTGGGTAATAAATCTTTTCTGGATATTAATGATTATTTTTTCAATAATGTTAAGTGGAAGTTTATTAGTGAGTATTAGAGGAATATATTTTTGTAAGCTATTGCAGTTTACAATATTGTGTTTCTGATCAAAAACAATAAATTCATTTTGATTCCATAATTTTATTAATTTGTCAAATAACTTTTCTGAAATTTCTTTAAAATTTACGTAATCATTATATCTTTTTAATTTTTGAGCCATATCAGATAGAAGATCAAATAGAATAATAAGATATGAATTTAAATCAGGAGATTCAACAGGTATAGTTTTTTTGAAAACTGTTGAATTATCCCAACCACTTTCATTCCCATGATTATATTGAATAAGAAAGTCTTTATCATCATCTCTGTGATTTAACCACCAAAATCCCCAACTCTTAAGAGGTTCATAGAATTCTTTTAAATCTTCATAAGCTATAAGATTATTTTTTAGGAAGTATTTAAAAATATATCCAATAATGGGGGGTTTACAGAAGTTTTCATGAAAGTATATGTCGTTTATAAAATCTGGTATTAATCCATCTTCTCCCTGAATAGAGAAGAAAATTCTTAGATTATCAAAACTTAAATCTGGAAATTTTTCTATAATTGGAATTATTGTAAACAATACATCCCAACTCCATATATTTGTCATTTTATTTTTTGAAGAGAAATATCCTTCGTATTTTATTAATCCTCTGGGTGATACTGTATTTGCCCAAAGAATATATTTTGCTAAGGTTATTTGAAAATTGTTATTACTTATCTTAAATTTCGAAGAAAAGTCTTCAAATTCTTTTCTTGTTTTGTTTACAGACTCATCGAAGGAAGGTATAGTATATTGGGGATTTTCACATTTAAAATCTAAAACAGCTAATTCACAACTTTCTCTGATAGGTGTAATAGAGAGGATGGAATATTCTGTTCTTAATCCATTCCATTTATTTATTAGTTTGTATTCTCCCTCTTCAATTTTTATAAACAGAAATAAATTGTTCCTATGAGAACAATTAAACTCTATTAAAGAATTGTTTCTTTCAATTACATAGTCGTAGCTTTTTGTTAAAAATTCCAATTTAATAGGAAGTTTGTAAGTTTTTATCTTTAAGATGTTGGGATTACTAAAAGAGATATATAATTCTCCAACTTTGTATTCTATCTTTAGTAAATACGGTAACATAGAAATATCTTTTATCTTTTCATTAACAATGATTTTTATAATCTCTTTTTCAACATCATCCCCACCTGTTAGATGTCCGATTAAAATATTGTCATCTTTATCAAGTAAAATTCTTATATAAGATCCTCTTCTTGTAAATGGTATCTTACTTAATTCATATTTGCTTTTTATCATTAAATCACCTCTTTATTCCTACACTTGCAATTCCCTCAGTAAAGTATTTTTGTGCCAAAATATAACATAGCAATGGTGGTAATGATACAATGGTTGTTATTGCCATGATTTTGTTTATTTCAATGTGATGTAATCCTCTAAACTGAGCTACACCTAACATAAGAGTGTATTTTTGAGGATTATTTATAAATATTAAAGGTCCTAAAAAGTCATTCCAACAAGTTACAAAATTAAAAATGGCTAATATAGCTATAGCGGGCTTCATAAGTGGTAAGAAAATTTTTGTAAATGTTTGTAATGGATTTGCACCATCTATGGCAGCAGCTTCTTCTAATTCTTTTGGTATGGTCAATAGAAATTGTCTCAAAAGAAAAATATAGAAAGGTCCTCCAAACCATGCTGGTATGATAAAGGGTTTAAGAGTGTCTATCCATTTTAAGGCTTTGAAAAGTACATATTGAGGAATCATTGTGACATCCCAGGGTATCATCATAGATGCCAATAGAATTGTAAATAGAAGTTCTCTTCCTTTAAATTTGTATCTTGCAAAGCCATAGGCAACGAGTGTGCATGAAAATATTTGACCTAAAGTATTGAAAATAACAATGAGTAAAGAGTTTTTGAGATATAAATTAAATGGTTGTGCATTCCAGGCCTCTTTAAAATTTTCTAAATGCCATGAGGATGGTATAAATTTAGGAGGATAAGTAAAAAGTTCAGTTGAGGGTTTTACTGAGCTTATGATCATCCAAATTATAGGAAATACAAAATATATTGATAGAAATATCATCAATATATAATAACCTAAACTAACTAACAACCTTTTCAAAATAATACCTCCTTTATTTTATTTATGATTCTGCCTCATAATAAACCCATAAATTTGATGTTTTAAATAAAATCATAGTTAGAATAAAGATTATAATAAACATAAACCAAGCGTTAGCAGCAGCGTATCCTAATTGAGAGTATCTAAAAGCATTGTGGTATACATACATAGCAAATACGTAGGAGCTTCTTGCTGGACCTCCACCTGTCAACAATAGGGCTAATGTTAGAACTTGAAATGCGCTTATTAGGGTCGTTATTAAATTAAAAAGGATGGAAGGAGATATCATTGGTAAAGTGATTTTCAAAAATCTTTGCCAGTTAGTTGCTCCATCTATATAAGCTGCTTCGTATAATTCTATTGGAACATTTTTAAGAGCAGCGAGAAATATAAGCATTGTATTACCCATAGTCCATAAACTGGCTATAACCAAAGAAACAATACTCCATTTTCTATCCCCAAGCCAATTTATTCCACTTATTCCCAATAAGGATAGAAAATAATTTAAAATTCCATATTCTTTATCATAGATCCATGACCATACTATAGCTATAGCTACTCCTGAAACTATAGTTGGAAGAAAAAACAATACTTTAAACATAGATGTAAGTCTAAATTTTGGGTTAATTAGTATTGCACAAAATAATGCAAAGATGGTATTCAAAGGAACATAAAGTAAGACATATCTAAATGTTGCTTTAAGAGCATTGTAAAATAGTGGATCTTGAAACATGTCTATATAATTTTTAAGACCTATGAAATTGGTTTTCCCTACTATAGGCCAATCATAGAAGCTCATTATACATGAGAAAATTAATGGCCCTAAAGTGAATGATAGTAATCCTATTATCCAGGGAAGGATAAAAAGATATGGAATATATTTATTGTATTTCATGGTTTTGTTTTTCCTCCATTTTATCTGAGATATGGGAGGAGACTTTCAAAATCTCCTCCCATATTTCTTAATATTATCTTTAGCTACTTAAGAAATCTTTTACATTTAGTAACAAGTTCATTTAAATATTCTTTAATTTTATTTTCATCAGCTTGTTCACTGAATATCTTTTCTATTGTTACTGCTAATTCGTCATATACTTTTCTCATATTTCTATTGAGATTAAATGAAGGTACAGTGTCTTTAGAGGCTTCAACCATTTTATAGAATGGTTGATAGTATGGATCTTTTAAGAATCCCATTTCAGATGCGACACTTTTTCTTGTGGGTAAATCTCCTTTTCTCATTTTTATTGCATCTTTGTTGTAACTGTAATATTTGACAAATTCCCATGCTTCTTTTATATTTTTAGAATCTTTTGCTATTGATATAGCAGAAACATTTAATATACTTTTTACTTTTTTCCCTTTAAAGGCTGGGAGAATATGAACTCCAAAGTTTAATTTTGCTTCTTGAAATTCGGGTAGACGCCATATGCCACTTTCTAACATACCAACTTTTCCTGCCTTGAATAAATCGCCTCCAGATTGTATTTGTTGGGTGCCAGTTAGAACAGCAATACCTTCTCTTAACATCTTAGTAAATAGGGCTAAAGTTTCTATCATTTCTTTGCTGTTTAAATATCCTTCTATTTCTTTTCCATCTAAACTACAATATCTTCCTCCATTACTCCATAAGAATTGTTCAAAATCATAAGGATCTGGACTAATAGGAAAGGCAAAACCGTAGATTTTTTGCGAAGGATTGGTTATTTTTTTAGCTTTATCTATTAATTCATCCCAGGTCCAATTGGGAGAAGGGGGTTGGACATTATTTCTTTTGAATAAATCTTTATTCCAGTAAACTACGTGGCTTGTGAATCCTACAGGTAGACCATAATATTTATTTTCATATTTACAATAGTTGAGAACTGCAGGATAGTAATCGTTCAGATTTATGTTTTTTTCATTTTTAATTAAATCATCTAACGGTAAAAGAGATTCAGCATAAGTTGGGAAATCCCACATATACATAACATCTGGTGGGTTTTTGGCCCCAAAGGATGCTGCAAGTTTTTGATCAAAATTATCGCCATAACTTTCTACTTGTACCTTAATATTAGGATATAGTTTTTCAAAATTTTTGGCTATAGCTTGTTCAATTTGAAAAAGCTCTCCAGTATCCCATGTTGCAAATCTTATTGTGGTTATTTTTTGGGGTGATGAAATAGTAATGAATAAAAGAAAAATAAGAAGGGAAAATAAGGTTTTGGGTAATGATCTTTTTTCTTTAGAGGCCATTTTATATACCTCCTTTATAGGTAATGTTAAGAATAGTTTAAAATAATTTTAGTAAAATGTCAATATTTTTAGTAAAATTATTTTGGAATAAGTCGGATTTTAGGTTATGTTGAGAAAAAAGTAAGAATTTAGTAATATCATTAATAGGAAGTCGGTAAGGGGAAAGAGTTAATATGAAAAGAAGTAAAAACAACGTAACAATTAAAGATATAGCGAATAGGTTAGGAGTTTCAATTACTACTGTTTCTCGTGTATTAAATTATGATGAAACTTTTAACGTCTCAAGTGAATTAAAAAGAAAAATATTTGAAGTGGCTGAAGAGTTAAATTATGAAGTAAAACCTAAAAAAAGAAAAAGGACAAGTAGATTATTGATAATAAGGACTATTTCTGAAGATTTAGAAATGCAAGATTTATATTATTTATCTCTAAGAGTAATATTAGAAAAACTTGCTAAATATATGAATATAGATACTGTAACTATTCATAAAGACGATATGTTTAATATTGATTTAAAAGATATAAATGGAATAGCTATTATTGGTGTACTTAACAATGAAGAGTTAAGTAATCTTTTAACCAAATCTTCTAATATTGTAGTTTTAGATGCTTATGTTGAGAATCCAGTAATAGACTGCGTAATTATAAATATGAAACAAGCTGTGAAAGATGCTATTGATTATTTGTTTTCTTTAGGCCATAGGGAGATAGGTTTTATAGGTGGCGATATAATGGATAAAAGAGAATATTATTTTAGAAAATATGTGAAGGAAAAGGGATTATCTATAAATGAGAATTATATAAAACGTGGAGATTATACACCTAACGGAGGGTATAAAGCTGCTAAGGAGCTTTTAGCACATAATATAAATCCAACAGCAATTTTTGTGGCAAATGATTCGATGGCTATAGGTGTTTATAGGGCTTTATTTGAAGCTTCATTAAAGATACCTGAAGATATAAGTATTGTTGGTTTTAACAATATATCTATATCTAAATTTTTGAATCCTCCTCTTACTACAATAAGTATTCCTATTGAAGATTTAGTTGAGACAGCCATCAATTTATTGTTAGAAAGGATAGAAAAAAATAGAAAAAATTCAAAAAAAGTCATTATAGCTACGGAGCTTGTTGTAAGGAATAGTTGTAAGGAAATTAGCTTATGATAAAAAATCTATGTTTTTTAGTTTTCAAAATAAATATACATTGGATATACTTAATTGATATACTATTAGTTAGCTAATTATTGGAGTGGATATATGTTTTATGGAAAAGAAGAGTCTTTATATGGGTTATTTAAAGGTGTAATAAAGGAGCATTTTAGGAGAAGAGAAAAGCTACTTTCTGATCTAAAGGTTTATAGGGGGCAAGCTCCTGTTCTTCTTCTTTTGGCTGAAAAAAATGGCCTAACTCAGAAGGAGATAGCAGAAGAATTAAAGATAAAGCCATCTACCGTCACTCTAATTCTTAGAAGGATGAAAAAAAGAGGTCTTGTCTCAAGTAAAAGGGATGAAAAAGATAAGAGATATACGAAAGTGTATTTAACTGAGGATGGAAAAAAATTTATTTGTAGATTAAGAGAGATATATAGACAATTGGAAGAGGAATGTTTTAATGGTTTTTCTGATGAGGAAAAGGATCAATTAATGAATTTTTTAAGGAGAGTAATAGATAATCTAAGAAGGTTAAACGAATAATAGGAGGATTTGGTAAATGAAGAAGCTTATAAAATATTTGAAGCCTTATACTCTTTTTGCTATATTAGCCCCTATTTTTATGCTCATAGAGGTGATATGTGATCTTTATCAACCAACTCTTCTTGCCCACATTGTAGATAATGGTATTTTAAAAAATAATTTTTCTTTAATTCTAAATACTGGACTCATAATGCTTGGTATTGCTTTTATTGGAATGATAGGTGGAGTGGGTTGTACAGTTTTTTCCTCTTTAGCCAGCCAATACTTTGGTAGAGATCTAAGGAATGAATTATTCAAAAGAGTACAAAAATTTTCCTTTAAAAATATAGATAAATTTCATACTTCTTCTTTGATAACTAGATTAACAAATGATGTAAATCAAGTTCAGACTCTTGTTATGATGTCTTTAAGAATTATGGTTAGAGCTCCTCTTCTTTTTATAGGTGGTATTATAATGGCTCTTTCCCTTAATAAAAGTTTATCAGTCATTTTTTTGTTTTCTATCCCCATATTAATCCTTACCTTTTTAGTTATTATGAAGAAAAGTTTCCCTCTTTTTGGTGAGATCCAGAAAAGAATAGATTATATGAATAACGTGGTAAGAGAAAATTTGGTTGGTATAAGGGTGGTGCGAGCTTTTAGAAGAGAAGATTATGAAAAAGAGAGATTTAGATATGCAAATTCTTTATTAATGAATGCAGTTATTAAAGCTGTTATGTTGTTAATAATTGCTATGCCTCTTTTCATGTTAGTTATGAATTTCAGTATATTAGGATTACTTTGGTTTGGGGGTCTTTTGGTTAATCGTGGAAGTATGAAGGTGGGGGAAGTAATGGCATATATTAACTATATAGGGCAGATTATGTTCTCATTAATGATGATAGGTAATATTTTAATGTTTGTATCAAGGGCTTCAGCTTCTGCTTCAAGGGTTATAGAAGTTTTGGAAGAGAAAATTGATATCCAAAGCAAAGAAAATGCAGATAAGAACCCTATAAGTGAAGGCAAGATCAAATTTGAACATGTCTATTTTAGCTATTCTAATAAAGAGGAATATGTACTAAAAGATATTAATTTTGAGGTAAATCCGGGTGAGGTTATAGGGATAATTGGAACAACCGGTTCTGGTAAATCTACTTTAGTAAATCTTATCCCAAGACTTTATGATATATCTTCAGGGAGAATCTTAATTGATGGAAAAGATATTAGAGATATGGATATTAAGATACTTAGAGATGCTATATCCATGGTTCCACAAGAAACTATACTTTTTTCAGGTACTATAAGGGAGAATATATGTTGGGGAAGAGAGGATGCTAATGAGGAAGAAATAATTAATGCTGCAAAAATTGCCCAGGCCCATGAGTTTATTATAAGACTTCCTCAAGGTTATGACACTGTTATAGGAGAGAGAGGAGTTACATTATCTGGAGGTCAGAAACAGAGAATTGCAATTGCAAGGGCTTTAGTAAGAAAGCCTAAAATACTGATTTTGGATGATGCCACTAGTGCTGTTGATTTTGTTACAGAGCAAAAGATTATCCATGGAGTGAGAGAGATAATAAGAAACTGTACTACTTTTATTGTGGCTCAGAGAATTAGTACTATGATGAATGTAGATAAGATAATAGTACTTGATAAAGGAGTAATAGTAGGATTTGGTTCTCATTCTGAATTACTTAAAGAAAATAATTTTTATAGGGAAATTTATAAATCTCAGATAGATGAAGAGGTAATGAGGTATGCGTAGAGAAGGCGAAAGACCATTTGGTGGGCCTGGAAGATTAGGACCACATTTTAATTTTGAGAAAGTAGAAATTAAAGATCCATGGGGTACTTTAAGAAAGCTCTTTAAATATATGAAAAAATTTAAGTGGGGATTTATTTTTGTTTTTATTTTGACATTTATTTCTTCCATATTGGGAATTGTAGGTCCTTATCTCATAGGTAAGGGTATTGATACTTATATAATTCCTAAAAGATTTGATGGTTTTCTTAGCTTTCTATTAGTTCTCGGTGGAATCTATCTTTTATTATCCTTTCTTGGATGGATTCAAGGTTATGTAATGTTGAAAACCACTCAAAATTTGGTTTATGAAATGAGAAGGGATTTTTTTGGCAAAATTCATAGACTACCAATTAAGTTTTTTGATTTAAGATCTTATGGGGACATTATAAGTAGAATTACTAACGATATAGATAATATAAGCATGGTTCTTTCTAATAGTGTGATACAGTTTTTTTCCAGTATTACGACTTTAATTGGCATTATATTTATGATGCTAAGAATAAGTATTCCTATGACAATTGTTAGTTTGATTACCATTCCTTTAACTATTTGGTTAACAAACTTCATATCCCATAGAACTCGTAATTATTTTTATGCTAACCAAACTCTTTTAGGAAAACTTAATGGTTTGATAGAAGAGGATATTTCTGGTTTAAAAGTAATAAAAATATTTAATAGAGAAGAAAAGGAAATTAAAAGGTTTGAGGCTTTAAATGAAGAACTAACTCAAGTGGGAATAAGGGCTCAGGTTTTTTCTGGTTCAATTGGACCACTTATGAATCTTCTTAATAATTTAAGTTTTGCAATAATTGCAGGATTTGGAGGTTATTTTGCTTTTAAAAGGATGATATCTATAGGAGATATTACTATATTTATCAATTATTCAAGACAATTTACAAGACCTATTAATGAACTTGCAAATCAATATAATATGATTCAATCAGCCATAGCCAGTGCAGAAAGAATTTTTGAGGTTCTTGAAGAAGAGGAAGAAAAAGAAGATCCCAATATAATGGAGATAAAAGATATCAAAGGAGAAGTTGAATTTAAAAACGTTTGGTTTTCTTATGTAAAAGGTAATCCTGTTATTAAAAATGTAAGCTTTTATGTTAAAGAAGGGAAAGTGATAGCTCTTGTGGGGCCTACAGGTGCTGGAAAAACTACAATTGCAAGTTTAGTAGCAAGATTTTATGATGTAGATGAAGGACAAATTCTGATAGATGGTATTGATATAAGAAGAATGAAAAGAAAGGATATAAGATCATATCTTGGAATTGTTTTACAAGATACGCTTCTTTTTTCTACATCTATAAAAGAGAATATCAGATATGGAAGATTGGATGCTACTGATGAAGAGGTTATAGAAGCAGCTAAACTTGCCCATGCTCATGATTTTATCATTAAATTACCTCAAGGTTATGATACAATTCTCTCGGAAGATGGGGGAGGCCTAAGCCAAGGACAAAGACAGCTTATAGCTATTGCAAGAGCTATTCTTGCTAATCCTAAGATATTGATCTTGGATGAAGCAACTAGTAATGTAGATACAATGACAGAGAAGTATATTCAGAATGCAATGTTAAACTTAATGAAAGGGAGGACAAGTTTTGTTATAGCCCATAGATTGTCCACTATTAGAAATGCTGATATGATCTTGGTTGTGTATAATGGGGAGATAATTGAAAGAGGTACTCATGAGCAACTTATAAGAAAGAAAGGATTTTATTACAATCTATATATGAGCCAATTTGCGGAAGAGTTAGAGTAAGGGAATATTAAAAGAACGGTTGACAGAATTATTTAATTAACTTTATAATTCTTATTAAAATTTTATTAAAGGGGGAGTTGGTATGAAAAAGTTAAGTTTTATTCTGATTTTATCCTTATTTGTTCTTTTTATTTTAGCATCTTTGACTCTCGGACAACAAACACAAACTGCAGTAGCTAAATATGGCAAACCTAAAATTGATGCCCAAATGGATGAGGTTTGGAAGTCTGCCAATGAGTATGTAACAGATAGATATGTATCAGGTACAAAGGGTAAAGTAGCTTATGCTAAATTTAGAGTATTGTGGGATGAAGATAGTATATATGTTTTGGCAGAAGTTTATGATTCTCTTTTAAATAAAGATAATACTAATCCTTGGGAACAAGATTCTGTAGAGATATTTGTGGACGAAGGAAATGAGAAAGCTTCTTCGTATGATAACAATGATGCTCAGTATAGAGTAAACTTCGATAATTATCAAAGTTTTGGAACTAATGCCTCTAAAGACTATTTTGTAACAGCTACAAGAAAGACTGATTTTGGGTATGTTGTAGAAGCTCAGGTAAAGATGAGAACAAGGAAATTAAGTGAAGGAATGGTAATTGGGTTTGATTTACAAGTAAATGATGCAAATATGTTTGCAAATAGAGTTGGAATAGTTGCATGGAATGAGTGGGATAATGAGGCTTGGAGAAATGCTTCCTATTTTGGAAATTTAAAGCTTGAAAAATAAAATCTTTGGTTAGAGATTTTTAGAAAAGAGCCTACCCGAGTAAAGGGTAGGCTCTTATTATTTTTTAGATGATAGACTAACGCCTGAGATAATGAATATTCCGCCTATAATTTTTAAAAAACTTAAGGTCTCTTTTAAATAAATTACACCCCAAATAGCTCCGAAAAGTGGAATTAAATTTAAGAGATTTACAACTTGACTTACAGAAAGATGTTTTAAACCATAGTTGTAAAGTAGGTAGCCTAATACGGAACAAAAGAATGATAAATAAAAAAGTGATAAGAAAATAGGAAAATTAATTTTTATATGCATTCTTGTAAAGGTTAAAAAAGGAATAAATAAAAGGGTTCCCATAGCATTTGGAAGGTAGTTATTACTTCGTGGGAGTAAAGATGATTAACCTTTTTTATTTCCCAATTGTATATTACCCACATCACCCCTGATAGAAGTACAAGAATATCACCAAATAAATTGTTAAATTTTAAGTTAATTCCAGAATCTCCTATGATCAGTAATACTCCAATTATGGAAAGTACTACACCCCATAATCTATTCATTGGTATTTTTTCTTTTGAGGTGAGAAATTCTACAATTAATCCCAAGGCAGGAAAGGAGCCCACAATAAGGGCTCCTTCTGAAGCGTCGGTATATTTTAAACCAGAGTTTTCAAAGACAAAATATAATGTGACCCCTAACATTCCCGCTATAAATAGAGGTTTTTGATATTTCCAATGCAAAGGAGTTTTTCTAATCTTTGGATAAAAAAGAATAGCAGAAAATATAAAGGCAAGAAAAAATCTTATAAAGGATAGTTCAAAAGGAGAATATTCATTTAGAAGTATTTTGGAAACAGAAAAAGAGATGCTCCAGAAGAGGCAAGATATTATTACAGATACTAAAGCTAACAATTTGTTCATATCTTTTTACCTTTTTATATCTCAAAATTTTTAAATTGAGGAAGATAATCTTTATTAATTTCAAACATCTCTTTTACCATCTGTTTTATTTCAGCTAAGGATAAAACTGCTGATGTAAGGGGATCATAAGCTATTGCATAGAATATCTTTTTAGGATCACCTTCAAGAGATCCTTCTACAGCTAATTCTTCACAAGATGAGTTTATGTAGTTTAAGATAGCAACCTGAGGTGGAAGATTACCTACCTTTATAGAATCGAAACCTCTTTTTGACGCAATAATAGGTACTTCTACACAAGCCCCATAAGGTAAATTATCAATAAGACCAAAATTCCTAATATTACCATTAAATTCGAATATGGTCCCATCGCCTAAAATAGCATTTAATATATATGCAGCATATTCATGCCCTCTTTCAAGGTTGATTGGTTCTTTCTCAATCCACTCTTTAACCTCTTTTCTCCAAGTGTTCTCTCTCTTAAGATATTCTTTTAATATATAACCCCATTCTCCTGGATTCCATCCTGTACCTGGAAGACAATATTTTTCAATAAGGTCTTGTCTTTTTCTAAACCAAGGGTTGTATTCCGAATTGTGCCCTGAAGATTCTGTGACATAATATCCTAATTGTAAAAACATTTCGTTTCTTACAATTTCTTCTTTATAAATTTCAGGTCTTGTTAAAATTGCTTCTCTAATAAGAGGATAGGCATCTTTTCCCTTCCATTCATATTTCAAAAACCAGGCCTGATGATTTATTCCAGCGCAAAAATAAGTAATTTCATTCATAGGTGCTCCTATCCAGCGGGCAAGCATTTCAGCCGTTCCTTGTACGCTATGGCATAGTCCTACGATTTTAATTTTAGAAACTGTTTGTACTGCTCTTATGAGCATTGCCATAGGGTTTGTATAGTTTAAAACTATTGCTTCTGGGCAATGTTTCTCAATGTCTTTAGCAATATCTATCATTACAGGAATAGTTCTTAGAGCCCTAAAAATTCCTGCGGGGCCTCTTGTATCTCCTACATTTATATCTACACCATATTTTTTAGGTATTTCTATATCATGTCTCCAAATTTGTACTCCACCAACGAGAATAGTTATTATGACTGCATCAGCTCCATCTAATGCTTCTTGTCTATTTAATGTGGCAAATACTTTTGCAGGATAATTTCCAGCTTTTACTATTTTTTCTACCATCAATTTTGAATAATTCAATCTTTCCTCGTCTATATCCATTAAAAAAATATGAGCATCTTGAAAAGAAGGAAAGGTAAGGAGATCACGTACTAAATTTCTTGTAAATCCAAGACTTCCAGCCCCAATAAAAGTTATCTTTTTACACATCTTTTTTTATATACCTCCTAAAGAAATTAAAATTAATTTTGTAAGTGTATTTTATTATATCAACAATTAGTTTTTAGGAATTGAAAATTTTTTAATACACCCTTTAAGATATATTGCTATAATAATAATGTATAAAATTTTGGGGAAGGAGGATTAATTGTTCATGAAAAAATGTTTGATATTAATCTTAATAGCCATCCTTGCGATTTTTCTTTCAGGTTGTGTAAAACAGGAGCCACAACCAGATAAAGATTTAACCCAAGATCAACTAAACAATATTTATGCTACTGTAATTAATACTGATTCGGATTACGCCAAGAACATAGATATTTATATGGACATACCAAGTGTTGTTTTTAATCAAGGAAGTTCACTGGTATCACCAATTAGTAGAAGCTTTAATAATCTAATGATTAGCAAATCCATGTCATTAAAAGAAGCTATAAAGACTCCACTCGAGAAAATAACAATTGAGCCTACAAATGAATGGCAAGGGCCAGATGCTAATGGTTGGTATATGTTACAAATTGATACTGGAAGTTACCTAAAAGTAAGATATTATTCTTCAGTAAAGAGACTTGAATATGTATTAGATGGGTATTCTCAATTAAATAATCAAGTGTTGGGAGCGCGTATAGAAGGGTATTTTATTTTTAATAAGGACATAAAAAATGGTATTGATGGTGCTTATCCTGTAAGTTTGAGATCTTCTTATTATTTATATGGTTATACAGATCCAAATAAAGTAAATAAAATTGGACTGACAATGTCTTTAGAAAACGTAGGTGTGGTTAAATTAAGTAATTTTAACAATTTCCCAGTTTTAACCGGAAAGTTTTCTATTTATGCTATATATGTTGACTTTGAAAATAATATAAATATAGATAATAAACTTATGATTTCTGCATCTTCTTCTGTTGTTGGGGATAATACCAATGATCCTATCTTGAAGATTTCAGGAAGTAAAGATAGTGACGGGGATCCTACAACTTACGGATATGATGATCTATATTTAGAACTTCATTTGTCTAATTATTTGCAATAAATATTTTATAATAAACAAAAAATTCATTATTAGGGGATTCCTTTATAGGGGGAATCCCTTAATTTTTTAATATTGATTTAATAAACGCTTGCTGTATTTTTACTCTTGACAAAAAAAGTTAATCATTATATCATTCAATAATGCCTCTATTATTTTTTAGTGATAAAAAAGGAGGAGTAAATATGTTTAGAAAGGTTATTCTTGAGAAAGGCTTAAACTCCCTTGTGAAACCAGGTGAAATGGAATACATAGAATTAGATATATTTAAAGGAGAGAAAGGAGATTCCTATTCTTTTAATTCAAAAGATTATGAAATTGGCCTTATTATATTGACAGGTAAACTTAATGTAACTATAGATGATATAAAATATGATAATTTAGGGGCAAGAAGAAATGTTTTCGATGGAAATGCTTATGCACTTTATATACCTAATAATAAAGAGGTGAAAATTGAAGCTTTGGAAAATATAGAGGTTGCTATCTGCAAAACAAGGGTAAAAACAGATGAAGAGGTAAAATTAATCAAACCTGGGGACGTGATAATTAGAGATGTGGGAGTACATAATTGGAGGAGAGATGTAAAGGATATTATTGATAGGAGAATAAAGGCAAAAAGGTTATTAATTGGAGAGACTATAAATCCTCCAGGTAATTGGTCCAGCTATCCACCTCATAAGCACGATACCAATAATTATCCTGAAGAGGTGAAGATGGAGGAGGTATATTTTTATAAATTAAATCCTCCTAATGGATTTGGGTTGCAAAGGGTTTATACACCTGAAAGGGATATAGATAATGTTTATTTGATAGAAGATAATTCCTTACTCCTAATAAACAGAGGGTATCATCCTGTAGTTTCTGCTCCTGGATACCAACTCTACTATCTCTGGATACTTGCAGGAGACATAAGGGAGTCAATTATTAATGATGATCCTAATCATAAGTGGATTAAAGCGGTAGAGAAAATTATAAGGGAATCTAAAAGGTAAGGGGAGGAATTATTATGGGGCGATATGATATTTTAGAAAGAATGATAGAATGTGGAATAGTGGCGGTAATAAGAACAGATTCTCCCGAAGATTTATTGGATGTGACTAAAGCTTTATATGACGGAGGAGTTATTTCTTTAGAGATTACAATGACAGTCCCTTTAGCTATAGAATATTTGCCAAAAGTGAAGAAGGCTCTTGGCAAAGAAGCCATAGTTGGTATGGGTACAGTATTAGATCCTGAAACTGCAAGAATGGCTATTCTCGCTGGTGCAGATTTCATTGTTTCTCCAGTTTTAAAGAAAGAAATTATAAATTTATGTCATAGGTATGATAAAATAGCTGTTTCTGGAGCTTATACACCTACAGAGATATTAACTGCTTGGGAAGAAGGAGCGGATGTGGTAAAGCTTTTTCCCGCAGATACATTAGGACCTAAATATATAAAAGCTATACATGGACCTATGCCATATATTAGAATATCTCCTACAGGAGGAGTAAGTTTAGAAAATGTGGGAGAATTCATTAAGGCTGGTGCCTGTTTTGTAGGAGTTGGGGGAAATTTGGTAGATAAAAAGGTTATTGCAGAGAAAAAATTCGAAATATTAACAGAGAGAGCAAAAAATTATATAGAGGAAATTAAAAAGGCAAGATCGTAATAAAATTTTAATTTTATAAAAGGTATTTTTTAAGGGCTGGAAGGATATTAAATTATCTTTCCAGCCTTTTTTATAATTAGTTTAATACCCTTATTGACATATGCTATCTAAGTCTGTACTATACATATTAAGTAAAAGTTTCTTGATGAAATTATAACTGGTTTCTTAATAAAGTTTATGAAAAATTAAATAGATAAGGGGGTTTATTCATGAGATTTGGCTATTTTGATAGTGAGAGAAAAGAATATGTTATTACCAGGCCTGATACTCCGAGGGAATGGACTAATTATCTTGGATCTTTAGAATATGGAGCTATTATTACTAATAACGCTCAAGGTTATAGTTTCGTCAAATCAGGGGCAAGCGGAAGAATATTAAGAGGAAGATTCAATGTTCCACCTACCACAGCTCCTGGAAGATATATATATCTTAGGGATATGGAGAATGGAGATTATTGGTCCGCATCTTGGCTTCCTGTAAAAAAAGATTTATCAAAGTATGAATCTATATGTAGACATGGTATTCTTTATACGATTATAACTTCAAAATACGATGGTATAGAAACTGAGACCTTATATTATGTCCCCTTAAATGAACTATATGAAGTATGGGCAATAAAAGTTAGAAATAATAGTGGAAGAAGAAGAAAGATTTCCCTTTTTAGTTATGCAGAATTTACAAATGAACCCAATGAAACGCAAGATTTAGTAAATATGCAATATACCCTTTATATATCTAAAACCTATTATAAAGATAATCTTATAATACAGACAATAAATGAAAATTATTCAGAGATTGGTAGAGTTATACCTCAAGAAGAAGGAATAAGTGGTAGAAGATTTAACAGATTTTTTGGAGTGATTGGAGAGAAAGTTGTTTCTTATGATGGTGACAGAGACATATTTATAGGAAGTTATAGAGATTACTCAAATCCTATTGCAGTGGAAAGAGGAATGTGTAGTAATAGTCTAAATTATGGTAAAAATAGTTGTGCTGGTACTCAAGTTGTTTTGGATTTAGAATCAGGAGAAGAAAGAGAAGTAATATATGTACTTGGTCAAGGAGCAGAAGCTACAGGTAGACAGGTCATGGCAAAATATAAAGAAAAAGGTATAGTTGAAAAGGAGTGGAATGAACTTAAGAATTATTGGCAATCAAAACTTGAAGGCTTTAAAGTTAAGACTCCAGACGAGAACTTCGATACTATGGTTAATATATGGAATGCATATCAATGTTTTATTACTTTCTTCTGGTCAAGAGCTGCCTCTATGATTTATGTGGGGCAAAGGGATGGATACGGATATAGAGATACTGTACAAGATATACAAGGAATAATTCATCTTGAACCACAAGAGGCAAAGAAAAGGTTAAGACTTATGTTAGCGGGACAAACATCTAAAGGGGTAGCTTTGCCTTTAGTATTTTTTGATTATGAGATTAAACCTAATCAAGGCTTATCATTGGATAATCCGTATTATGTAAAGAGAACTGGATACACTGAATATAGATGTGATGACCATTTGTGGCTGTATATTACCATAAGGCAATACATTAAAGAAACTGGAGATTTGGCATTTTTGGATGAAGTAATACCTTATTCTGATTATGGGGAAGATACAGTATATGAACATTTAAGAAAAGGTATTTTATTCTCTCTTAGTAAATTAGGTAAGCACGGATTGACTTTTGGATTAGATGCTGATTGGAATGATACTTTAAGACTTGGGGAAGAAGGAGAGACAGTTTTTGCATCCATGCAATTGTATCTTGCACTAAAGATATTTGCTGAGTTTGCTGAAAGAAAAGGTAAAAAAGAAGATGTAGAATGGGCTGAAAAGGAAGCCCTTAAATTATATGAAAACATACAGAAATATGCTTGGGAAGGAGACAGGTTTGTAAGAGGATTTATAGGAGATGAAGTTATAGGGTCTAAGAATAACAATGAGGCGAGTTTCTGGCTTAATCCACAGGTTTGGGCTGTATTAAGTGGGGTGGCTACAGAAGAACAAGCAAAGATTTCAATGGATAATGTGGAAAAAATACTTAATACTGACTATGGAGCTATGATTATGTATCCACCTGTAAGGACTTGGGGATTTCCTGTATTTAGAATGATTCTCTTCAATCCAGGTATGAAGGAAAATGCAGGAATTTTCTGCCATCCCCAAGGATGGCTTATAAAAGCAGAGACCATTCTTGGTAATGGAGATAGAGCCTTCAAATATTATCAAGAAGTAAATCCAGCCAATATGAATGATAAAGCAGAGATAAGGGAAGCAGAGCCTTATGTCCATTGTCAGTTTGTGGAAGGAAAGGATAGTCCTTATCATGGGAGAGCACATGTTCATTGGTTAACTGGTACTGCCTCCAGCATGATGGTAGCTGCTGTAGAAGGAATACTTGGAATTAAGCCTGATTATGACGGTATAGTGATCGATCCTTGTGTACCATCTCATTGGAAAGAATTTTATATAGAGAAAGTCTTTAGGGGTAAAAAATTGAGGATTAAAGTGGAAAATCCAAATGGGGTACAGAAGGGTGTGAAAGCTATTAACCTCAATGGAAGAGAGGTTGAGGGTAATTTTATTTTAGAAGAAGATTTGAAAGATGATAATGAGATAATAGTAATTATGGGATAAAGGAGGAGAATTAAAAATGAGATTTGGATATTTTGATGATAAAAATAGGGAGTATGTTATAACAACCCCTCAAACTCCGTTTCCTTGGATTAACTATTTGGGGGTTGAGGATTTCTTTTCCATAATTTCAAATACAGCAGGAGGTTATTGTTTCTACAAGGATGCAAGGCTTAGAAGAATATTAAGATTTAGGTACAATAATGTACCTTTGGATAATGGTGGAAGATATTTCTATATTTGGGAAGATGGAGATTTTTGGAATCCATCATGGAAGCCCACGAAGAAGGATTTAGATAAATATGAGTGTAGGCATGGACTATCATATACAAAGATATTGGGGGAGAAGAACGGAATTTCGGCTGAAATACTTTTTTTTGTACCTTTGAGGTTTAATGGTGAGATACATAAATTGACATTAAAAAATAATTCTAATACTAAGAGATATTTAAAGCTATTTTCTTTTGTGGAATGGTGTCTATGGAATGCTTGGGACGATCAAACTAATTTTCAGAGAAATCTTTCTACCGGTGAAGTAGAAGTAGAAGGATCAGTCATATATCACAAGACGGAATATAGGGAGAGAAGAAATCATTTTGCTTTTTATTCTGTAAATGTTCCAATTCAGGGTTTTGATACAGACAGAGATACATTTATAGGTATGTATAATGGTTTTGATGAACCAAGAGCTGTTGTTGAAGGAAGGGCATTTAACTCAGTGGCAGAAGGATGGGCACCTATTGCATCTCATTATATTGAGGTTAATTTAGAACCTGGGGAATCTAAGGATTTTGTATTTATATTAGGTTATGTTGAAAATCCTGATGAGGAAAAATGGGAAAGGCCAGGGGTAATTAACAAGAAAAGAGCTTATGAAATGATAGAAAGATTTAAAGATGTAAAATCTGTTGATAATGCCTTTTTAGAATTAAAAGAGTATTGGGACGAGATATTATCAAAATATCAAATTAATCATGATGATGAAATTCTTTCAAGGATGGTTAATATATGGAATCAGTATCAATGTATGATTACCTTTAATGTGGCAAGAAGCGCATCATATTTTGAATCAGGAATAAGTAGAGGAATAGGTTTTAGAGATTCAAATCAAGATATCTTAGGTTCTGTTCATATGATTCCAAATAGAGTAAGGGAGAGAATTTTGGATCTTGCTTCAACTATGTTTGAAGATGGGAGTTGTTATCATCAATATCAACCATTGACAAAGAGAGGGAACAATGATATAGGAAGTGGTTTTAATGATGATCCTTTGTGGATTATTCTTTCCACAGGAGCTTATATAAAAGAGACTGGGGATTTTAATATATTAAAAGAAATAATTCCTTATAATAATGATGAGAATAGGAAAGGTACACTATTTGAACATATTAAGAAAGCTTATCATCATGTAACAAATAATTTAGGACCACATGGTTTGCCTCTTATAGGAAGAGCAGACTGGAATGATTGTCTTAATCTTAATTGTTTCTCAAAAACCCCTGATGAATCTTTCCAGACTACCTCTAATGTAGAAGGTGGTACTGCAGAGTCAGTATTTATAGCAGGGCTTTTTGTATATGCTACACCAGATTATATAAGAATGTGTAAAGCAATGGGAGAGGAAGAAGAGGCTAAGTGGGCTGAAGAAGCAAGAAAGCAAATGATTGAAGCGATTAACAAGTATGGATGGGATGGAGAATGGTTTTTAAGGGCCTATGATTACTTTGGTAGAAAAGTAGGAAGCAAAGAATGTGAAGAAGGAAAGATATTTATTGAACCTCAAGGTATATGTACTATGGCAGGAATTGGAGTAGAAGATGGGAGAGCTATATCTGCTTTAGATTCTTGTATTAAGTATTTAGATACCCAATATGGTATGGTTTTACAACAGCCAGCTTATTCCAGATATTATATAGAATTGGGCGAGATCTCTTCTTATCCACCAGGATACAAGGAAAATGCAGGAATATTTTGCCATAATAATCCTTGGGTAGGTATAGGAGAGACGGTAATAGGTAGAGGAAAAAGAGCCTTTGAGGTATATAGGAAGATTACACCCGCATATTTTGAGGATGAAAGTGAGATCCATAAAATGGAGCCTTATGTGTATTGTCAAATGGTAGCTGGAAAAGATGCTAAAAGACATGGGGAAGGTAAAAATTCATGGCTTACTGGTACTGCATCTTGGGCTTTTGTGTTAATATCCCAATTTGTATTGGGTATAAGACCGGATTATGATGGTCTCAGAATAGATCCCTGTATCCCTCCTGATTGGAAAGAATTTAGAGTGGTTAGAAAATTCAGGGGTGCTGTGTATGATATAAAGATAGAAAATAGTAAAGGAGTCTCGAAAGGTATTAAAAGAATATTATTGGATGGAAAAGAGATAGAAGGGAATTTATTACCTGTTTTTAATGATGGAAAAATTCATCAGGTAACAGTAGAAATGGGTTAATTGGTCAATAAATAAGATTATTGAATGAAAGGGGAGAAAGTATAATTTTCTCCCCTTTTTATTTTTTATAAAATATATTAAACTAAACTACAAAGAATATCCTTAGGGGGTATTTAACGAATATGGAGATTGTTGAATATAATAATGAACTTCTCAAGATTGAATTTATAACCTCCAAAATAGTGAGATTTCATTTCTCAAAAGATAGAATTTGGAAGAAGAATTATTCTTTTTGCGTTAACCTGGAAAAATTTAAAGAAGTCGACTGTGAACATAGGGAGGACAATAGGGCTCATTATTTTTTAACTTCAGATTTGGATATTAGGATATATAAAAATCCAAGTAAAATACAAATATATGATAGGAAAGGTAATTTAATAATCTCTGATTATATGGATTTGGGTTATGTTAAGAAAGGGAATGGTATATATTCATATAAAGAGATGGGAAGAGAGAAAGCTTTTCTTGGATTTGGAGAAAGGTTGGGGTCGCTTAATAAAAAGGGTAAAAAGATTATAAACTGGAATACAGATGAGCCAAATCATGAATTTGAGAGAGATCCATTGTATCAATCCCATCCCTTTTTTCTTGCATACTCAGATTTGAGTTATGGGCTTTTTTATGATAGTACAGCTTTTAGTTATTTTGATATGGGATTTGAAAGTAAAAATTACTATTATTTTTTTACCGAAGATGATGAATTAGATTATTATTTTATATTCGGCCCTTCACCTAAGGAAGTTATAGAGAATTATACTTATCTTACAGGTAGGTGCTATATGCCCCCTTTATGGTCTTTAGGTTTACACCAATCCAGATGGAGTTATGATTCAGAGGATAAGGTTTATAAAATTGCTGAATTGTTTAGAAAAAAGAATATTCCATGTGATGCTTTATATTTAGATATTGATTATATGGAAGGTTATAGGGTATTTACGGTTAATAGAAAAAGGTTTCCTAATTTTGAAAAGATGATTGAGGATTTAAAAAAATTAGGCTTTAAGGTTGTTATTATTATAGATCCTGGGATAAAGGTAGATAAAAAGTATAAGATTTATATTGAAGGGTTAAAGGATGGACTTTTTTGCAAGAAAAGAACGGGAGAAATTTTTGTAGGGTATGTATGGCCTGGGAAAACAGTATTCCCAGATTTTTTCAAGGAGAAGGTTAGAAAATGGTGGGGCGAAAAACATAAATGGTTTATAGACAACGGTATATATGGTTTTTGGAATGACATGAATGAACCCTCCAATTTTTCTAAATTTGGCTATTACATGATGAAATTATTGTTTCATGTTTTTCATTTTAAAGAACCTCCAGATCCATTTAAGGCTAAAAATTTTGAAGAAAGAATTAAGCAAATAAAAGAAAAGACATTACCTCAAGATGTAGTACATGGTGATGATGAAATTTTTATACATAATAAAGTACATAATGTTTATGGGCTTTTGATGACAAAGTCAACTTTTGAGGGGTTTAGAAAGATTAATAAAGAGGTAAGACCTTTTATATTGAGTAGAGCTGGCTTTTCAGGTATACAGAAATATTCAGCAGTGTGGTGTGGTGACAACAAAAGTACATGGGAGAATCTTTATTCCAGTATAGTAACTCTTCAAAATTTATCGATCTCTGGAGTTCCTTTTGTTGGTGAAGATGTGGGGGGTTTTTGGAGAGATTGTGAGAAAGAGCTTTTTATACGATGGATTCAGCTGGGTGTTTTCTATCCTTTTTTTAGGATACATACTGCTAAGAATACAAGAGATCAAGAACCATGGAGTTTTGGAGAAGAAATAGAAAAAATTACTAAAGAATATATTAATCTTAGGTACCAATTGATTCCCTATATTTATTCTTTGTTTTATGAGGCAAAGGAAAAGGGTATTCCATTAATTAGGAGTTTTATTTTAGAATTCCAAGATGAAGAAGTTTTATCTCATGAGGATGAATTTATGTTTGGTCCATTTATCCTTGTAGCTCCAGTATACCTAAGGGGCAAAAGAGAAAGAGAGGTATATCTTCCTAAGGGTTTTTGGTTTGATTTTTATACTGGAAAAAGGTATAGAGGGGGAAGTATTATAAAAGTTTTTGCTCCTTTAAATAGGATTCCTTTATTCTTAAAAGAGGGAAGTATTATTCCTATGTGGAATGTGCAAAATTATGTGGGAGAAAAGAAACAAGAAAATCTTTATTTAAAAATTACTCAAGGAGAAGGAAAGTTTTTGTATTATGAAGATGATGGAGTCTCATGGAATTATGAAAAGGGAGAGTTCAATTTGATTGAATTTTATACATTTATGAAAGATGGTAATCAATATTTAGGTATAAAATTTTTAAAGAAGGGATATGAGAGTTCTATAAAGAAGATTATTGTTAAAACTTTTAAAAAAGAGTTTAGTTTTGAACTTAAAGAAGGAGAGTTTTTAATCACTTAATTTAGGTGTTTCTTTTCTAATATTTCATAAATATAGGATCTCAATGAGATGAGACGATGAGTATACAAGATGCAAGATGCGAAACATAAGACACTACTTAAATGGATTGTGTACACTGGGCCTACGAACTTGGATAGGTATCCTCCTAAATAACTACCGATAGGCATAGCTCCCATGAAGAACATTACATAGATACTCATAACTCTCCCTCTTATGTGGTTATCAATAATAGATTGGATTAATGTATTACTACAAACACTAATAAGCATAAAACTTAATCCAGTTATGAATAATGATAAAAGGGATAAATATAAATTTCTTGATAAGGAAAAAGCTAAAAGGCCTAAACCTGCTGTACCAAAAGATTGGGCTATAATTTTTTCAATACCCTTTATTTTTTGCCTTCCTGCAAGGAATATAGCGCCAAAAAGCGCTCCTGCACCTATTGAGCTAGTTAGTATTCCAAGAGTTTCAGGGCCTCCATGCAGTATATCTTTTGCAAAGATAGGTAATAATACACTATAGACTGCTGAAAGTAAACTTGATAATGCAATAAATATTAAAATGTGTCTTACTACTAATGTTTTAAAGACATAGTAAAATCCCTCTTTTAGTTCAGAAACGAGATGGGAAGTTCTTGTTGAGGTTATTGGTTTTACTCTCATGAAAAGTAGAGCAATAACAACTGCTAAATAACTAATTGCATTTATCGTAAAGCATATTCCTTCCCCAAGAAATGAAATAAGAAAACCTCCAATGCTTGGCCCTATTAAGCGAGCACTATTAAATAAAAAGGAGTTTAATGCAATAGCATTACTTAGATCCTCTTCTCTTTCCACCATCTCCATAACGAAGGATTGCCTTGTAGGAGCATCAATAGAATTAAAAATACCTAAAATAAGGCTTAATAGAAGAATATGCCAAATTTGAATTTGATTTGTAAGAGTGAGAATAGATAAAATAAAAGCTTGTAACATAAGTAAAAATTGGGTTATTATGAGAATTCTATGTTTACTAAATCTATCTAAAAATACACCTATAATCGGTGATAAAAAGGTATTAGGTATTTGGGATAAAAAAGCAATAGTGCCTAATAAAACTGATGAATTTGTTAATCTATAAACTAACCAACTCAAGGCTGTAGATTGGATCCATGTGCCAATAAGAGAGATTGCTTGACCAGTAAAATATAACTTGTAATTTCTGCTCTTTAATGCTCTAAAAAGATTAGTCTCCATCTATTCTTTTTATTACTTCTATACACATTCTTCCATTATGATAAGGACATTTCCAGGGTTCTGCTATAGGCATAGGAGCTGGAATATAATTTTCATCAAGCTTCCAGAACCATTCACTTTCTGTTCTTTGATCTACCATATAATTTTTAATAAATTCCCAAAGTACTATTACTGCATTTAAAAATTTTTCTTCCCTTGATTTTTGATATGCATTTAAAAAACCAACTAAGGCTTCTGCTTCAACCCACCAAATTCTACTTTTATCTAAGATATTTCTTACTTTCTCATTAATTAAACTACCATTTTCAAAGGCTTCTTCTAACACTTTTTCAGCAATCTCTAAGGTTATTCTACTAATCTCTTCTTTAAGGTTAGTATCATCAATATATTTTAAAGCTTCATCTAATAACCAGGTTGCTTCAATATCATGTCCGTATGAAATGGCATCAATTATAGGAATCAATTTTCTATCAAAAAAAACACCTAAATGTTTTGTCTCTGGGTTAATAATCTTATCTTTATAAATTATTACAAGATTTTCTATATTTTTCTTAAGATTCTCATTAGGCCATGTTGTATAAAGATTAGTATAAGCTTCCAATATATGAAGTAGGGAATTCATGCTTTTTTCAGCTATTACTCCATATTCACTGATAGCTTTATTTTCCTTTGGATTCCAATATTCATCAAACTCTTCTATATAAGCATATTCATCTTTACACTTTTCCTCTATGAGGTTATAAGTTTCCAATGCAATATTAAGAGCTTCATCCTTTTTTGTGGATTTATAAAATTCTGATAATGCGTAGATGCTAAAAGCTTGCCCATATATATGTTTTCTTTTGTCAACAGGATCTCCTTTGTAGTCTACCATCCAATAAAAACCTTTGTTTTTATGGTCCCAAAACTTTTGTATTAAGAAGTTGTAAGCGTGATTCATATAAGGAATAATATCTTCTTCTTTTGTAAGATTGTATACAGCAGAAAAAAACCATAATATTCTTGTAGTTAAAACTAAGCTTTTGTGAGCGTAAGGGTCTTTCTTTAAATCAAAAGAAACATATCCTATGTATCCTCCATTTTCTTTATCCATGAGTTTTGTCCAAAAAGGTATAATTTTCTCTGTAAGGTGTTTCTTTACCTCATTTTTTACTTTTTTTAAATCCATTTTTTTCCTCCTCAGTGAAAGTAAGTTATCTATATAAATTTTATTCACTATTATATATTGTGGGTAATTATTTTCAATAATATAATAACGAAATAATAAATTTTAAATTTTATTTATGAATTTGTGGGAGGTTAAGTATGTATAAGAATTTTTCTCTGGCCATATATTGTACTGCCCCATTTTTAAATAAAGTTTCTTTAAGAGAATTGGAGGAAGATTTTGCTTTTTTTGAAAGATACTTAAAAATAAATAAAGTATATCTGGAAACTCATAGAGGAAAGGATGATGTTCCTATGGAGAAAATTCTTGAAATAAAAGAGTTTTTTGATAAAAAGGGAATTAAAACATCGGGAGGAATCACAACTACGATAGATCTTCCTGGTGATCTGGTTCATGATTTGAGAATTTTTCATACATTTTGTTATTCCAACGAAATATTGAAAAATAGGTTAAGAGAAATTGTAGAGTATACTGCTTCAATTTTTGATGAGGTTATTCTTGATGATTTTTATTTTACAAGTTGTTCTTGTCCTGAATGTATAGAAAGAAAAGGAAAATTATCATGGAAAGAATATAGACTTAACTTAATGGCGGAGATATCTCAAAATTATGTGGTAGGACCAGCTAAGAAAGTAAATCCAAGGGTTAATATGATTATAAAATATCCTAATTGGATAGATTCATATCATCAAAATGGTTATAATCCTGAATCTCAAAAAGATATTTTTGATGAGTTATATACCGGGACAGAGACAAGAGATCCTAAATATACACAACAACATCTTCCTCGTTACTTAAGTTATTATTTAATGAGATGGTTCGAAAATGTGAAGCCTGGGAAAAATAAAGGAGGATGGTTTGATTCTTTTGAATGTAACTTAAATCAGTATATAGAACAAGCGCATCTTACTCTTTTCTCTAAAGCTAAAGAAATTACTCTTTTTGATTTTAGTTCTTTAAGGAGATCAACTTTTATTCCTTCCCTTTCCTTAGAGCTTGAGAAATTGGATGAATATCTTTCAGAGTTAGGAAACCCAATTGGTGTTAAGGTTTATCATCCATTTCATTCTGATGGTGAAAATCATCTCTCTTCTTATTTAGGAATGATTGGGATACCCTTTGATCCTACACCTTATTTTCCAAATGATGCAAATATTTTATTTTTACCTGAAAATTCTGCTGAAGATAAGGAAATTTTAAATAAAATAAAAAGTTTTCTTCTTAGTGGTGGAGATGTGATCATTACATCTGGTTTTTTGAGAAGATTGGGTAGAAATATGGAGGATTTTACATCAATAAAATATACAGATAAAAAAGTATTATTAAGTTTATTTGCTATAGATCCTGCTATGACTGGTTTTAGTAAATATGTATATTCTCGTAAGGAAATTATTTTCCCGATTATTGAGTATCACACTAATTCTTCTTGGCCAATAATTGTAGGAATTAATGGAGAAAATAATTTTCCTATTCTTCTCAGAGATTTTTATGGAAAGGGAAGGATCTATGTTTTAAATATTCCCGATAATTATTCAGATATTTATCTGTTACCCATAGAGGTACTTAATGAAATAAGAAAAATATTTTTGAATAAATTAGGTATTTATTTCAAAGGAGATGAAAAAATAGGAATGTTTTTGTATGATAATGGTTATTGTATTTTAGAGTCCTTTTTATCCTATAGAACTGAGGTAACATTAGTAAATAAGGATAAAGAAATGAAAATCAGATTGGAACCAAATTCTTATAAGGTTATTAGAATTTAATTATGAAAGGAATATATCTTTTGGTTGTTGAGGTAGAAAAAGATATAGAGTGTAGGGTAGGGCGACTTGGAGTTATAAAATTTAATAGGGGCCTTTATATCTATGTAGGATCAGCACAAAATAGTATGGAGAAAAGAATAAAAAGGCATCTTAGTAAAAATAAAAAATTATATTGGCATATTGACTATCTATTGGAATCTCCTTTTGTTAGAGTAAGAGAAGCCTTATATAATGATCATCTTTGTAAAGAATGGGAATGTAAGATTGCATCTTTGATAGATGGAGAGAAAGTTCCTCGCTTTGGATCATCAGACTGTAAATGTGATTCTCATCTTATAAAAGTGGAAGAGAATTTTTTAGATAATATGAAGAAGTATTTTAGAAGATTAAATATAGAATGGAGTGTGAAGAATGGTTGTATTTAATTTATTCATCACTAGTTTTGTAGTAGGATTTTCAGGGGCGTCAGCTCCTGGTCCTATGATGACAATGGTAATTACACAGTGTAGCCTTAAAGGTTGGAAGGACTCTATCAAAATAGTTTTTGGGCATGCTATGTTGGAAGCTGTTCTTATTATACTTCTGCTCTTAGGTTTACAACCTTTTCTTCAAGATCCGACTTTTTTAAAAATTTTTACTTTTTTAGGAAGTATATTTTTGAGTTATATGGGTATATCTCTATTTATATCACTTATTAAAAAAAGTAGTTTAGAGCTAAAGAATTCTGATCCTATAAAAATTCCCCTTCCTTTAGCCGGAGCTCTTGTTTCTTTATCAAATCCTTATTGGCTGATATGGTGGGTTACAGTAGGGGTAACTTTTCTCGGACAAGCAAGGAGTTTTTTTATGTTGGGAATTTTAAGTTTTTATGTGGGCCATATCTTTTCTGATTTTGTATGGTATATTTTTATTGGCTTTGTAGGACAAGGTTTAGCCCTTCCTCTTTGGAATAAATTATACAAGATTATATTGTATTTAGCATCTTTTTCTCTTATTTTCTTTAGTGTCTACTTTTTGAAATATGTAATATTAGGATAAACTGATTATTTTATAGAACGAAAAAGTAGTAAAGCTCCAATAATTATAAGAAGTATGGGGAATAAATATCTTATATATTCTGGAGATTTTGATATTAAGCCTAGTATGATACCAAAAGAGATAAGGATGATTCCTGGATATATAGACCAGTACTTTTCTGCATAGGAGTACTCTTTTTTAGATGAATGAATAAAGAAAATCATTAGAAATCCAAATCCTATAAATGAAATGATATATACAGGGTTGATAGTGTATAGGGATTGTAAAATATTAAATAAAGCTATACTTAATAAGATACATCCTGGAATGAGAAATCCTATATTTCTGTTAAATCTATAATATGAAAACAAAAATATGGCACTAATAATTAAAAGGAAGAGATTTCCTGAAAGAATCCCAAAATTACTTAGGAGCAAAAGGAGACCTATAAATATTAAAAGGATAGCCATAGCTTTTTCTCTCATAAATTTATTCCCCTTTCGATATATAATTAAGGACTTTTTTTAGGTATATTTTAGAATCAGATTCTACATATGTCAAATTAGTTATTTTCTCTGCTTTTATAACCTTATATCTATGAGGATTATTTTTATCCTTTGTGGTCTTTGAAATGAATATAGGTATTATCTCTTTTCTAATGATAAAGGTTTTATTTTTATACTTGTTCAATGTTATATTTAATATTAATCCAAATTTTACTTGAGGTATATTTAGTCCATATTGGTCTGTGAAAAAATTCCCCAATGAATAAAAACACCATTTTCCATTTATCTTCTCGTAAGGTCTTACTGAATGGGGGTGACTTCCTACTATCAAGTCTCCACCCCATGATATTATTTTTTTAGCAAGCGATTTTTGATAGGATTCAAGTTTTTCAGAGTATTCTATGTATCCCCAATGTAGATAAATGATTGTAAAGTCAACTAAATTCTTTATCTTTCTTATATCTTCTTTGATTTTGTCCTCATTTATGAGATTAACCATATATTCTTTGTTTTTAGGTAAACTAAAACCGTTGATGCTAAATGTATATGCAAGAATTCCTACTTTTATGCCGTTTTTAGATAAAACAAGGAAATTTTTACTGTCCTCTTCTGAGGTATATGCACCCACATAATATAATCCTCTCTTTTTTATATTCTCTATTGTAGCTGTTAGTCCTATTTCACCCTTATCAAATATGTGATTTGTTGACAGAATCATAATATTAAATCCACTTTTTTTAAGAAGATCTAAAATTTCTACTGGAGCGTTAAATAGGGGGTAACCTGATACTTGAAATATATTTGAGGCAATAGGAGTATCAATCACAATGGAAGAAAAATCTTTTCTAATATATTCCTCTATTTCTTCAAATATATCAGGAGGAAAATAATATTTCTTGCTTGATGGATCATAATAAGAATTTGATAAATGTTTTTGGAGAAAAAGATCCCCTGCAAAAGCTAAGGATAGATTTTTAAATTCCTCTTCGTAGGTATTGGAAAGGGTAAAGTAAACAATGACAAATAAAAAAAGAAGGATTTTTATTAATCTTTTGTAAATAATTTCTAACCACATGCTTAATATTATACATGATTTTTTTGTAACTTTTTTGGCTTGATTTTTTTATAGATTCTATTAATATAATCCTTTGGAATGAATTAGAGAAAGACTTGATGGAGGAGTTGAAGGTATTATGATGGCAGGATTAAGAAAGGGAGATAAAATAACATTATTAGGGTTTCATGATTTTTTAACTCCAGTAGTTGATTATTGGAAAGAAGAAGGATTTAATGTAGAAATTGAATATAACTATAAAATTAGGGATATAAATTCTAAGATATATCTAATTGTTGATAGTCCTAAGGATCATATTCCATGGCGAATGTTATTAGAAGAGATTAGAAATGTTAAAGGAAAAACTCTTTTTTTAAATTATCCTAAAACAATTAAAAATTCTGATCATCCTATATGGAGACATAAGTGGGATGGAATTATTTCCTTTTTTTGGGAAGAATATTTGCCTAAAAATATATATTTGGTAAAATTTCCTTCTTATCCTGTTTTTAAAAAGAATTTGGAGATCTCAAGAGAAAAGTTGGGATTTCCTCAAGATAAAAGGATAATTCTTGTAATGGGCGATTATTCTTTTGAGAATGTCCTATTTTATCTTTCTTATGTAAAAAGTTTATTAAATCTTTATATTGTTGTTTTAGTTTCTACTTATGAAAGGAAGTTGAAGGTTGAAAAATTTGTTGCTAAAAATAAGCTTAATGTGGATTCTGTTATATTAGGTGGAATATGGGATGATGATTTGCAAATCGTGGGAGCTTCCGAAATGGTTATTATGGATGGAGGAGATGAAGTGGAACCTTTTGAGGTTTATAAACTTATAGGTTGGGGGACACCTCTCGTTATAAAATATAAGATATTTAATAATTTTTTATACAATGAAGCCATAAAATTTGATGGTAAAGAAAGGACAGAAATAAAGGGAATATCAAAAACCGAGCTTTATACAGGTGTTTTGAGGTTTAAAAATAAAGATGATCTTTTTTACAAAATAAAACTATTATTTGAAAATAAAAACCTAAGAGATATAATTCTCGGTACATCAAGAGCATTTGCCTATGCTCATTCTCCTGAACTTGTTGGTAGTCAATTTTTATTTATCTTTAGAGAACTATTAGAACCACCCCAATATAGAGCATCTAAAAAGGCTATTAGATTTCAGAATAATCCATTATTTAGAGCAAGACCAAATGTTTACTTAAACATAAACAGAAAGAAGATAAAATGGGAAAGGTTAGTTTATAATGCTGGAGCTATTAGAATTAATGGAACTATTTATGTGCTTTATAGAGCTTTGGGAGAAGATGGGGTTTCTCGCATTGGATTGTGGTGGTCAAAGGATGGTTATAAAGAAGAAGGAAGACTTGACTATCCTATATTTGGTCCTAAGGAAGAATATGAAATGCCAAAGAAGCCAGAACAGCGTAGAAAATGGCAGAAGAGAACATTTGGAATGATTAGAGAGGTAGGAGGTACTGAAGATCCAAGAATTACTCTCATTGATGATTGGTTATATATGACCTATACAGCTTATGGAGATGTGGTACAGCTTGCTATGGCAAAGATACCTTTAAATACTTTTTTGGATGGGGTAAAGAAATTTAAAAGTTTTGAAGAATGGAATAATGCTTGGGTGAGAAATGGCCCGATATTTAAGTACTTAGAAGATAAAGATGCAGTACTTTATGTTGTAAATGAAAGAAATAGGGAATTTTCAAATGGTAAAAGAGAAGAGGATGATTTTGTAACAATTTTCCCAGAACTTTTGGATAAGAAAGTAGCTCTTATTCATAGAATACCTCCTGATATGCAGATACTTTATACAGATGAGCTTAAAGCTAAAAGTATAAAAGTTGGTAAAACCTTTTTGATGCCTTCTCCTAATACTTGGGATAGTATAAAGATTGGGGCAGGAGCCCCACCTCTAAAGACACGTTTTGGGTGGATTCATATTTATCATGGGGTTGGTAATTGGATGGGAAGAAGAGCCTATGGTTTGGGAGTTGTACTAACATCTCTTGAAGATCCAGAAAAAATTTTATATAGATCATCAGAGCCTATTCTTCAACCTGAAGAACTATATGAAACTACTGGTTGGGTCCCTAATGTGGTATTTACCTGTGGTGTTGTACCAAAGAGCAAAGATTCCAATGAAATTTTAGAATTAGACGATGAACTTTTGATATATTATGGTAGTGCAGATGAAGTTATGGCTCTTGCTGAAATAAAAGTATCTGATCTTATACCCGAAGAAATATTGGCGAAGTTAACTATTTGATTTTATGTGAGTTTTTAATTTGTTCCATATTGTTAGTGCTATGATACCTTTTAATAAGTCATAGGGTATAAAAGGTAATACTCCTGTTAAGATTGCTTTTGTATATGGTATTTTTATAGCAATAGAAAGCCACATGCTTCCTAATAAATAAATTACAAAAATACCAAAGATAAGGGCTAAGATCTCAGAATATCTTTTTAATAAAGAAATGGTTATACCTCCCAATAAGAACCCAAAAAGATATCCTCCTGTAGCTCCAAAAAGGATATTTAGGCCTCCTCTTCCTCCAGCGAATACAGGAATCCCTAAACCTCCTAATATTAGGTAAGAGAAAACAATATAGAAAGTTTCCATAGGTGAAAAGAAAAGACTTATTAAAAACAAAAATAATACTTGTAGAGTAAATGGGACTGAAGTAAAGGGTAGATAAAAACTTAAATAACTTCCCAAGATAAGTAATGCTAAACCTAAGCTCAAAACTGGTATCTTTTTATAATTCAACACCCATCACCTTACCTTTCTTATTTTTGCTACATATTTTAAAAAGAGAAATTTGAGTTATTGTTAAAATTTTCTTAAAACTTAATTAAAAGGCAACCTTTTTTAATATTTCTTCGTATTATATGTAGAGGAGGTGATAAATTTATGGAAAAAAGATTATATAGAAGTAAGAAAAACAGAGTTATACTTGGTGTATGTGGTGGTATAGGAGAATATTTGAATATTGATCCAACAATAATAAGGCTTATTTTTATTTTCTTTTTGATAGCCTTCAATTTTTCCCTTGTTGTAGTATATTTTCTTTCTGCTCTTATAATACCGGAAGAACCTGATATTTCTGAGAAGAATGAACATGATGATATAACACCTTCTGGGCCAATTCAACATCTATAAGAAAGGGGGATTTTAAAAATGAAGAGACTTTATAGAAGCAAAAAAAATAGGGTTTTTCTTGGTGTAAGTGGTGGTATAGGTGAGTATTTGGGTATAGATCCAGTTATTATTAGACTAATTTTTATATTTTCCATCTTAATATTGGGTCCTTTTAGTTTTCTTTTATACCTTCTTTGTGCAATAGTTATACCAGAAGCTCCATGGTATGAAGAAGGATCACAGGAAGATGGAGAATTAGAAAGAAAGGATATATATGCTCATAAAAATGAACTTTTAGGTTGGATTCTTCTTGCTATAGGAGTTTATTTTTTGGGAAAAACTTTTAACTTTTTTACCATATCTTTTAATATTGTTTTGGCTTTAACTCTTATAATCATAGGATTTTTATTGATGTTCAAAAAATAAAAGGAGGAAAAGATTATGAGAAGAGTATCCATATTTGGAATTTTTTTGATATTAATAGGAGTGTTATTGTTATTATCAGAGATAGAAATAATCAGGTTCTATTTAAAAGATTTTCTTAGATTTTGGCCGTTAATATTTATTTTTTGGGGACTTGATTTAATATTAGGAGAAAAGAGATGGTTTGGTTGGGTTTTAGTTTTGATAATTATCGGCTTAGTTATACTAATAATCTTTTTCTCTCCTTATAGTAGTCAATATTTTAGGAACAGAGGCCATAATTTTTATAGAGAATGGAGGTATCCTTTTAGAGAGAATTTAAAATCTATTAGTTTAAGTATTTCTGTTGGTAACAGAAATGTATTGTTAAGAGGTTTTGAGAAAGATAATAAAGGAGATCTGATATATATAAATTCTAATACAGGTTTTAAGATTAATAAAGTAAAAGATGAAGAAATAAATGGTAGTTTGAGTTTATGTCTTAATTTTGAAGATTTTGATAGAGAGATTCCTTTTTTTGGAAGAATAGGTAAATTAGATGAAGTAGACATAGAAATCAATTCTAATACTAATATAGATCTTGTATTTAATTCAGGCGTTGGAAATAGCACCTTAGATATGAGAAATTTTAAGTTAAATAATTTGGAAGTGAAAGGTGGAGTAGGCAATATAAAAATTTTTTTACCCAAGAGATCCTGTTATGTAGAAGTAGAAGGTGGAGTAGGTAATATAAGTGTATATATTCCAAAAGGTAGTGTTTTAGATCTTACAACAGAAGCTGGAATTGGAAAGGTAACAGTGGATAAGAATATAGAACAAGGAAAAGAAAGCAGTAAAGAAATAATACATTTAAGGGTTAAAGCTGGTGTAGGTAATGTAAAGATTATTTCAGAGGAAAAAGATATTATCTGACATTATCCGGCGGATTTTCTCCATATAAAAGTAGCTGGTATAATTTTGGGTTCGTAATCGTTAGGATTATCAAGAATATGTAAGAAGAGTCTTGCTGATTCTTGACCCATCTCTTCAATTTCCTGTCTTACAGAAGCAAGAGGTGGATCTATTCTTGCATCTATATATAGATCGTCAAAACCAATTACGGATATATCATCTGGTACTTCCCAATTTTCTTCTATAGCAGCATTTATAGCTCCTATTGCCATGTAGTCGCTACAAGCTAACACAGCACTGGGTGGATTTTCAAGTTTTAAAAGTTTCTTCATAGCTTTGTAGCCACCGTCAATAGTTAAGCTTTCTTCAACTATTAATTTTGGATCAGGTTTAACTCCATATCTTTTTAATGCTAAAATATAGCCTTCATATCTTTCTTGTATAAAGCTATGAGTGTTATTTCCTTTAAGAAGGGCTATACGTTTATGACCTTTTTCTAAGAAATAAATAGTGGCATCATATGCTCCTTTTACGTTATCAGTATCTACATATGGATATTTTTTAAGTTTTGATGAAACTTTGCCAACACTTACAAAAGGTATATTGTCATTATATAACATTTCAGGAAAAGGATCGTCTTTTTTCACGTTTGCTAATATATAGCCATCTACTACACCCTGTTTATATAAAGATATATATTTTTCTGGAATATAGGGTGTTTCAAGCATTGATAACATAATATTATATTCATTTCTATCTAATATTTCTGTTATTCCTTTAATCAAAGGAGGAAAGAAGGCGTCTGAAAGAATAAACCCTCTTTCATATGGGATAATGAGAGAAACAATTTGAGTTCTCGCTTTTGATAATTTTTGAGCAAAAGCACTGGGATGGTAGTCATATTCTTGAATAATTTTTAATACTTTTTTTCTTGTTTTTTCACTAACATTAGGACTTCCATTAATAACCCTTGAAACAGTTGCTACTGATACGTTTGCAAGTTTTGCTATGTCTCTTATGTTTATCTTTACTTTTTTCAATTATTTTTCACCCCTTTTTATTTTTTTGTATGATATTATACAAACTTTACAATAATTATAGCAAATTGAAAATAATAAGTTTTTTTCAGATAGAAATCTTTAAAGTAATGTAATTTTCTTAATTTTTTCTTAAAATTCTATTGACAAAAAAAATTAGTTTAAGATAAAATTATTTTGAAAATATTCACAGCGAGCTAAGGAGGTGATATTTAAGCAAAAACAAATTCTCAAAACGTTTTTCTTTAATGAACCTTTAATCTTTTTGGGGGAGGAGTGATTAGATGCGTAACAAAAAAGGTTTAATTATCTTGTTAGTTTTGATTTCTGTTCTTCTTCTTTCTGGAGTGGTAAGTGGACAAAAAGAAAAAGTCGTTAGCTTGCCTTATTGGGATACACCAGGATTAATTCCTTACTATTGGCAAGCCCAACATATATTAGCTCAAGGTACAATATTTGAAGGTCTATTTGGATATGCACCAGATCCTAAGGGACTTGGTGGAGTAAAGGTAGTACCTGTTATTGCTCAAAGCTATAAGGTTTCAAAAGATTATAAAGTATGGACTTTTAAATTAAGAAAAGATAAGAGATGGTCTAACGGAGATCCAGTAACAGCAAAAGATTTTGAGTGGTCTTTCAGATATTATGCAAGTCCAAAGATTCAAGATTTACCTGCGTGGGCAGGACCACTTCAGTTTTTTGAGAATTTCTGGGCAGTAAAAAGTGGTGCGGAAGATCCAAGTAAACTTGGAGTAAAAGCTCTTGATGATTACACCTTAGAAATTAGACTTGATGTACCAAGATACGATATGAAAGAATGGCTCTGCGTAGCACAGGGAGTACCAATTCACAGGAAGTCTGTAGAGGCAGATCCACAGAATTGGTGGAGACCCGGGAAAATAGTAGTAAATGGACCATATATACCAGTATCATGGACACCTGGTAAAGATATGGTATTAGTCAAAAATCCAAAATATGTAGGTGAAACTGGTAATGTAGATAAGATTGTGCTTAAGTTCGGAGGACTTGGACTTCAACAATACATGGCAGGAGAGCTTGATGCAGCAATGATAGGAAACGTTGCAGAATATAGGTTTGTCATGGCAGATCCAAAACTTTCCAAGGAATTTCATGAGGATGTAATGGATTGTTTCTGGAATGGTTATCAATGGTCTCGTGGATTTGATCCTGTAATGGACAATCTTAAATTAAGACAAGCTCTCGCAATGGCAATAGATAGAGAAAAACTCTGTAAAGATGTACTTGGTGGTAGGGCATTGCCTCTTGCCAAGTATTGGCCAGATGGTAACCCAATAGGAGACAAAATGAAGGCAATTCCATTTGATGTAAAGAAGGCACAACAACTACTTGCTGAAGCAGGATATCCAGGAGGAAAAGGACTTAAGACTCTTGTATTCTACATAACTGGTGGCGGAGATCCTGTTGTAGAATTTATAGTAGATCAATGGAAAAAGAATCTTGGTATAAATGTTATAATAGAAAACGTAGAGTCTGGACTTTATTGGAACTCTTATGTATGGCCATCATTCTCACCAGATGCTAAGGCAGGATTTACTGTAATAGGTGCCCCAATGAACAACTTGGAAATTGGAGCTCTCTTTAAGAACTCTGATCATACAATATGGTTCTATGACTTCCCAACTTCTGCAAGGAAGAGATATCATGAGCTTAACCAAGAAAATGATGCTTGGTTAAGAAAAGATGGGGGTTTAACACAGGCAGATTGGGCACCACTTCTTGAGAAGAGGAAGACATTATATGAAACTTGGAAGAAGATCGTAGATAGTGAACCTGAAAAACTTTGGAAAGAAGATATTGCAAGAAAACCAACCTGGTTTGAGCGTTTTGATGAATTATATGAAAAATGGAAGGCAGCAAAGACAAAGGAAGAGAAGACAAATTATTGGAGACTTGCTGGAAGAGAAATTACAGGGCAAGAAATATTCCAAAACTGGTATCTTAACCTTTCCAAGGAAAGTAAGCAAGCATATAGATGGAGATTTAGAGCTATAAATAGACCATTTAGTGAAGCAGTTAAGATTGCCCATTATGCATTACAGGGTATGCAAGATAGATACTACATGGTGCCAGTTTATCTTGCAAAGGCTCAATGGGTAAAGAATCCAAAACTTGAAGGTTTGATGCTCTATAAGTTCTCTTGGGGTCCTGGATTCTTCAATTTCAAATATCTAAATCTCAAGGATTAAAAATAGATTAAGTTTTTGATAGAATAGGGGGAGGGATAATTGCCCTCCCCTTTTTTAAATTGTTATTAAAAGGAGGTAAAGTATGGGGCTTATAAAGTATATAATACGTAGGCTTTTTACTATTTTTGTCTCAATTGTTGTGGTAATTATTATCACATATATTCTTATGTGGCTTGCACCTGGTGATTTTTTCAATATTGCTCAGTTCCAGGCAAGCGCAGGTAAAGTTGCAACATTAACTCCTGAGCAATTGCAAGTTTTAATAAAAGGGTTTGAAGAAAAATATGGTTTAAATGTACCTTTGTGGAAACAGATTTGGAATTATTTGAAAGATGCATTTAGATTTAAGTTTGGTCCTTCTTTTTCAAATCCTAATGAGCCTATTGAGGTTCAGATTGCACGAAGATTCCCAGTTACTTTTACTCTTGCTATCTTATCTATGGCTCTTGCAGTACTTGTTGGAATACCTCTTGGAATTATTGCTGCTCTTAAAAGAAATACATGGATAGATTATGTTTCTATGTTCTTCTCTATGCTTGGAAGTATCATTCCAGCTTATTTGATTGGAGTTATTATGGTACTTGTTTTTAGTGTTTGGTTAAGATGGCTTCCTTCATCGGGATGGGAATCTCCAAAACAAATGATTATGCCCGTTATAGCTGTCGGTTTAGGTCCTATGGCAGTAATTGCAAGATTTATGAGATCAAGTCTTTTAGATGTTCTTAATCAGGATTATATAAGAACTGCTTATGCAAAAGGCGGACCTGATAGAGCAGTTATTATGAGACATGCTTTAAGAAACTCTTTGATTCCAATTGTTACTATTATTGGACCTCAACTTGCTTTTTTGTTTACAGGTACTGTATGGATTGAAAACCTATTTAGGGTGCCTGGACTTGGTCAGCTCTTTGTTAATGCTGCATCTATGAGAGATTATCCATTATTGGTAACATCTACTTTTATCCTTTCTCTTTCTGTAATGTCAATGAACTTGTTGGTTGATATTATATATGCATTTCTTGATCCAAGAATTAAATATGAATAAAAGGCTCAAAGGAAAAAGGAGGTTTTTACTAAATGGAAGTTGCAATAAATAGAAAGGTTAAAAGATCAAGCTATTGGAGTTCTGCTTGGAGAAGATTTAAAAGAAATAAAATGGCAGTTGCTGGATTAATCTATATTATCATAATAATAATTGTCTCCATATTTACCCCATGGATTGCTCCCTATCCTTATGATGAACCCCACTATGCTCATACTTTTGAAAAGCCGAGTGCCAAATTTTGGTGGGGTACTGATGACCTTGGAAGAGATATGTTTAGTAGAAATTTATATGCTATGAGAAATGCTCTGTTAGTGGGTTTTGGTTCCCAAATAGTGGTACTTATTATTGGAGTAATAATAGGCTCTATCGCAGGATATAGAGGTGGAATGATAGATACACTCCTTATGAGAATAACAGATATAATGTATGCGTTTCCTACTTTCCTTTTTAACGTTATTTTAGTTACTGTTATGGGTAGAGGTCTTTTTACAATTCTTGTTGCTGTTGGACTTACAGGATGGGCAGGAATGGCTCGTTTAATAAGAGGTATGGTTATGTATCTAAAACATGCAGAATTTGTTGAAGCGGCAAGAGCTTTAGGAGCTAAAGAATCGTATATTATTAGAAAATATATACTTCCCAATATGTTAGGACCAATTATTGTAAGTTTAGCCTTTGGTATACCAAATGGAATATGGATTGAAGCAGGTCTTGCTTTAATTGGAATGGGAGTAAGACCACCAATGCCTTCTTGGGGTAATATGATTGGAGCTGGAATTGGTTATATAATGGGATTTCCTCATATGGTGATCTTCCCAGTACTTACTTTTGCTCTTACTCTTCTTGCCTTTACATATGTAGGTGATGGTTTAAGAGATGCATTAAATCCAAGGAGTGAGGTATAAAGCCATGGCAGAACTATTAAGAGTTAATAATTTAAAGACCTATTTTGATAGATATGATGGTGTTGTAAAAGCGGTTGATGGTATAAGTTATAAGGTAAATTATGGGGAGACTCTTGCGATTGTGGGCGAAAGTGGATCTGGAAAAACTGTTTCGGTTCTTTCTCTTTTAAGGCTTATTAAAAGAAATGGAAGAATAGTAGATGGAGAAGCTATTTTTGATGGTAAGGATTTATTGAAACTAAATAAAGAAGAACTGAGACAAGTAAGGGGTAAAGATATTTCTATTGTTTTCCAAGATCCAATGACCAGTTTGAACCCCATAATGAGAGTAGGTATCCAGATAATGGAACCTATTTTGTGGCATAAAGTAATGTCTGATAAGGAAGCAAGGGATAGAGCTATCGAACTTTTAAGGCTTGTAGGAATTCCTGAATATAAGACGAGAGTTTGGGATTATCCATTCCAATTTTCAGGTGGGATGAGACAAAGGGTTATGATTGCAATAGCTCTTGCATGTAATCCTAAGCTTGTTATAGCTGATGAGCCTACTACAGCTTTGGATGTTACAGTAAGAGCCCAAATATTGAATCTTCTTTCTGACATGAAGGAAGAATTTAAAACTAGTGTAATATTTATTACTCACGATATTACACTGGCTATGAATTTTGCTGATACAATAATGGTTATGTATGCAGGAAAGATATCAGAGTATGCATCTACTGAGAAGTTTATTAGAAATCCATTACATCCATATTCTCAAGGTTTAATTTCATCTACTCTTGATATAAATGCAAAAGAGGGTTCATTAAGACCTATTCCTGGAAACCCACCAAGCCTTGTGAATCCCCCATCTGGCTGTAGGTTCCATCCAAGGTGTCCATATGCTCAAGATATATGTGGAGAAGTAGAGCCAGAATATAAGGAAGTAGAAGATGGACATTATGTGGCATGTCATTTAGTGAAGGGAGGAAAATTCAATGCCTGAACTTTTAGTTGTTAAAAATTTAAAAAAGTATTTTCCTGTTAAAAAGAAGTTTTTGAGAGCAGTAGATAATGTATCTTTTTCTTTAGAACAAGGAGAAACGTTAGGTCTCGTGGGAGAAAGTGGTTCTGGAAAATCTACCTTAGGTAGATCTATACTTAGACTGATTGAACCAGATGCTGGAGAGATAATTTTTGATGGGGCTGATTTGAGGAAGCTTAAGGGGGAAGAGTTAAGGCAAAAGAGGAGATTTATGCAGATAATTTTTCAGGACCCATTAGCTTCATTAAATCCTATGATGACAGTCGGACAAAACATAGAAGATCCTTTAATAATTCACAATATAGGAACAAGAGAAGAAAGAAGAAGAGCGGTAGAAGAGCTTCTTGAAATAGTAGGTTTAGGTAGAGAGGTAATAGATGCTTTTCCTTATGAATTTTCTGGGGGTCAACAGCAAAGAGTAGGAATAGCAAGAGCTCTTGCTTTAAATCCTAAATTTATTGTTGCAGACGAGCCTGTTTCTTCATTGGATGTATCTATACAAGCTCAAATTGTTTCCCTACTTTATGAACTAAAAAGAAGATTTAAGATATCTTACCTTTTCATATCCCACGACTTGGCAGTGGTAAGATACCTATCTGATAAAGTTGCTGTTATGTACCTTGGTACTATAGTAGAAATGGCTCCAAAGGAAGAATTATATACAAATCCATTGCATCCATATACAAGAGCTCTTCTTGCTTCTGTACCTAAGATGCCGAGAGATGGGGAAAGGCAAAGAAGATTTTCAGCATTAAAGGGAGAAGTACCTTCTCCTATAGACTTGCCTCAAGGTTGTAGATTCCAAAGCAGATGTGAGTATGTGATGGAAACATGTAGAAAACAAGAACCTGCCTTAAGGGAGGTTTCTCCAGGACATTTTGTGGCATGTCATTTAGTATAGGTGTTTAAGGGGTGAGAGGGGTTCAATTGTGAGAGATTTCATATTGTTTTTGATTTTGTCAATAATATTAATTATTTGTGGGTGTATGAAAGAAAGTAGTGTAAGGAATAGTATAGGATCTTATGAGTCAAGATATAAAGACAATAGACCTTTGAATATATTAGGGATAGATATCTCTAAAATGGAATTAGGAAGGTATAATTTATTTGAAGTGTCTATTTTTCTACAGGGTTCATACTTGAATCCTTTTGACCCCCAAGAAATAGATGTAGAAGGAATTTTTGAAGATCAGTATGGTAATCAATATAGGGTTCCAGGATTTTTCTATCAAGAATATAAAAGAGAACTAAAAAATGATTACGAATATTTGGTTCCTGTGGGGGATCCATATTTCAAAATAAGATTTTCTCCAATAAATATAGGCTCATATAAATTTTTTATAAAAGTTAAAGATAAAACAGGAAGAGAAGTCTCATCAGATAAATATACTATATATGTAAAGGAATCTGAAAAACCCGGGTATATAAGGGTTAGCGAAAAGAATTGGCGATATTTTAAGTTTGATAATGGGAGACAATTTTTACCTATTGGGGCGAACATTTGTTGGGCAACATCTAAGGGTACTTATGATTACGATGTATGGCTTCCTAAATGTGCTGAAAATGGTGGAAATTATTTTAGAGTTTGGCTTGGACCTTCATGGGCTACTTTTGCTTTGGAAAGGGAATCTGTTAAAGAATATGATCTTGAAAATGCGTGGAAACTTGATTATGTATTAAATTTAGCGGAAAAATTAAATATGTACATAATGTTTTGTTTTGACAGTTACAATGAACTTAGATATCAGAAGGAAGGAGCATATCCATATTGGGAACATACACCCCATTATGAAAAAAATGGAGGACCCTTGAAAGAACCCAAAGATTTTTGGACTAATAATGAGATGATTAAATATTATAAAAATAAGTTAAGATATATTGTGGCAAGATATGGTTATAGCACTAATGTTTTTGCTTGGGAATTTTGGAATGAGGTAGATATTATTTCTCCAACTGCTTTTGTTATAGGAGAGGTTAAAAAGTGGCATGAAGATATGGCTAAATATCTTAATAGTATTGATCCCTGGAAACATCTAATAACTACAAGTTTTGCTTTCTCTCCTGGAAAACCTGAGATTGACAGTATCTCTGGATTAAACTTTGTACAAACTCATATTTATAAAAGCAATAGATATATTGATGCCCTATTATCTCTTATAGCTTATAAAGAAAAATATAGAAAACCTCATCTTGTGGGAGAATTTGGGTTGGATGCTGGTGGAAATGATCTTTGGGTAGATCCTAATGGGTATGTTATACATAATGCTATTTGGACTACCATTTTGTCTGGTGCTTCTGGTACTGCAATGTCTTGGTGGTGGGATAATCACATTCATCCTAATAATCTTTATTTTCATTATAGGGCTTTAGCGGATTTTGTTAAGGATATAAATTTTTTAGAGGAAAAATTTGAAAGGTTAACAAATTATAAATTTAACGTCTATAATAGAGAGATTAAGGTTATAGGACTTCAAGGTAAGAAATATATACTTTTATGGCTTTATAATGCTAAAGAGGCCTATCAATATAAAAAAGATATTCCTAATATGGATAGTTCGAAATTCTTAGGCAGTATTGAATTATTAATAAAACCCCCAATTAAAGTAATCTACTATGACACATATAGAGGTGAAAAGATTAAGGAATTAGATTTAGATAAAAATGTAATTCCTATTATTGAGTTTGAAAGAGATTTGGCAATAAAAATAGAATTATTAGGGGAAGGAGAGTGATTATTGATGAAGAAGATATTACTTTTTTCCTTAATCTTCCTATTTGTTCTCTCTTTTTCTTTTAAGGAAGTCCATTCTCAAGCCAAATTACCCATTAGAAGAGGAGTTAATCTTACTGGTCTTGAGGCCCCTTTTGAAGGTTCATGGGGGGTATATGTAAAGGATGAGTATTTTGATTTAGTAAAAAAAGCGGGTTTTGACCATGTGAGAATTCCAGTTAGATGGAATGGTCATGCATTATATGAACCCCCATATACTATAAGGGATTACATATTTAATAGAGTGGATCAAGTGATTGATCTTGCTTTTAAGAATAGCTTGTATGTAATAATAAATATCCATAATTATGATGAAATAATGCAAAATCCTGAAAAACACAAAGATAGGTTTCTTGCGTTATGGGATCAGATAGCAGAGCATTATAAAAATTATCCAGATACATTATGGTTTGAGCTTTTAAACGAGCCAAATACAAATCTTACACCTCAGATTTGGAACGAATATTTGGCTGAAGCAATAAAGATAATTAGAAAGACAAATCCAACGAGGAAGATTGTAGTAGATACAGCAAATTGGGCAAATTATAGCACTATCTCTTTTTTAAAACTTCCTGAAGACAAAAATCTTGTAGTAAGTTTTCATTACTATAATCCTTTCAATTTTACCCATCAAGGAGCAGATTGGGTACAGCCTCAGCTTCCAATAGGTGTTAGATGGACTGGTTCAGATCAAGAAAAGAAAATGATAGAGAGGGAACTTGATTTTACTGTTGACTGGGCAAAAAGAAATGGGAATGTACCATTGTGGATGGGAGAGTTTGGGGCATATTTTAGGGCGGATATGGAATCAAGGGTGAGATGGACGGATTTTGTAGCAAGATCTGCAGAAAAGAGAGGAATAGCTTGGGCATATTGGGATTTTGCATCGGCAGGTTTTGGAGTATATGATGGGTTAAATAAAATGTGGAGAATACATCTTTTAAAAGTGTTAATCCCAGAAACAAAAATAAGATGATCGATGTTTTTAAAAAATAAAATGTGTTTGTTAAGGAGGTAAATTTATAATGAATATTCCGATTAGGCGTGGTATAAATTTTGGAGATGCCTTAGAAGCGCCTTTTGAAGGTGCATGGGGTGGGCATGTTATTAAAGACGAATATTTTAAGTTAGTAAAAGAAGTAGGTTTTGACCATGTGAGGATTCCAATAAAATGGAGTATATATTCAAAAAGGGAATCTCCCTATGATATAGAAAAAAAGATTTTTGATAGAGTGGATCATCTTATAGAGCAAGCTTTTAATAATGGGCTTTATATAGTTATAAATATCCATCATTATGATGAAATAATGCAAGATCCACTGAAAGAAAAGGATAGATTTCTAGCTATATGGAGGCAAATATCAGAGCACTATAAAGATTATCCTCATAATTTATATTTTGAATTATTGAATGAACCTACTTATAATTTGCTTAGTAATTTATGGAATCAATTTTTAAAGGAAGCTATAGAAATTATTAGGAAGACTAATCCTGATAGAAAAATTGTAGTAGGACCTGATAATTGGAATAGCCTTTATAATCTTGATAAGTTGATTATTCCTGAAAATGATAAAAATATTATAGTAACTTTTCATTATTATAATCCTTTTAATTTTACACATCAAGGAGCAGGATGGGTAAAAATAGATTTACCGGTGGGAGTTAGATGGTTAGGTACAGATGAAGAAAAGCAGATGATAGAAAAGGAACTTGATATAGCGGTTAATTGGGCTAAAGAACATGGAAATATACCTCTTTATATGGGAGAATTTGGAGCATACTCAAAAGCAGATATGGAATCAAGGGTTAGATGGACGGATTTTGTGGCAAGATCTGCAGAAAAGAGAGGAATAGCTTGGGCATATTGGGAATTTTTCTCTGGATTCGGAGTTTATGATCCTGAAAAAGATGAATGGAGAGTTCCTTTATTAAGAGCTTTAATACCAGAATTAAATTTTTAGGAGGTAAATATGGCTAAAAACGTAATTCCAAGATGGAGGGGTTTTAATTTACCCAATTTGTTTTCATATTATCATTATAAAGATTTTGAAGAAGAAGATTTTAAATGGATATCTGACTGGGGATTTGATTTTGTAAGAATTCCTCTAAATTATAGATTCTGGATAAAAGATGATGATATTTATTATATAAGGGAAGAGTTCTTCGAAAAAATAGATAAGGTAATTTCATGGGGCCAAAAATATCATGTACATATATGTTTAAATTTTCATCGTGGTCCAGGTTACAGTGTTAATCAGGAATTAAAAGAGAAATTTAATTTATGGAAAGATGAGGAGGCTTTAAGTGCTTTTTGTTACCATTGGGGATATTTTGCAAGAAGATACAAAGGTATATCCTCAAAAGATTTGAGTTTTAACTTGATTAATGAACCACCCTATGTATCAGATGATATTATGACAAGAACTGATCATGAGAGGGTAATAAGGAAAACGGTAGATTTTATAAGGAAGATTGATAATGAAAGGCTGATTATTATAGATGGCATCTCTTATGGAAATGAGCCTTTACCTGAGTTAATTGATCTTAATGTTGTACAAAGTTGTAGAGGGTATTTGCCTATGGGACTTACCCATTATAAAGCAAGTTGGGTGGGAGGGGAAAGCTGGCCTGAGCCTAGGTGGCCTGGAGCTTGGCATTACGGAGAATATTGGGATAGGGGTAAGCTTGAAAAACATTATGATAGATGGGTAAGTCTGATGGATAAAGGCATAGGTGTTCATTGTGGAGAGATGGGAGCCTTTAAGTATACACCTCATAAGGTAGTACTTTCTTGGATGAGAGATCTTTTGGAAATATTTAAAGAAAGAGGTATGGGTTATGCTCTTTGGAACTTTAAAGGACCTTTTGGAATTCTTGACTCTGAAAGAGAAGATGTGGAATATGAGGATTGGTATGGACATAAGTTAGATAGGGAGATGTTAAGATTATTACAAGAATTTTAAGATAGTTATTGTTGTATTTTATAAATATTAATGTTATAGCCATCCTTTCCAGATAATAAAAGGATGAAGAATTTTTCATCTTTAGAAAATTTCATATGCTCCAAGAAGTATTCGTTGTTAAGTCTTATTTTTTTCTGAGTACCTGATTTTCTATGAACTAATTGAATTTCTTTTATTAAAGAGAAGGGATTATTGGTAGTAGTATACGCTAAAAACTCTTCATTTGGTGATATACATAGATTATTCCCTAAATATGTGTTTATTACTTCTTTTGTTTTTATATCTATAAGGGTGGAAACCTTTGTTCCTTCAATAATAAGAAATTCATTTTTTTCAGTAAACCTTACACTTCCACCCATAGGATAAGAAAATATTTCTGAAAGATTTTTAAAGTCTATAACTTTAGTCATTTTTTCAAAGGAAATTGCTAATAAATCATCACTTTTTGAAACATCGTAACTTATTATTTTCTCATCTTTAAACAAAGGTATCGTTTTAATATTTTTAAGATCAATTAGGATAAGTCCATAGATATCGTCATTTTTATCGTCCATAGGGTTGTAGGAGTTTGCTAGCATTAAGAAAGTATCCTTAGGAGAGAAATTCAGAGATTCTTCTAAATCATCTTGAGTTGAAAAGAAGATTAATTCTTTTAGGGATGGATAGCTTAATATACGATATTCATAATGATTCTCAGTAGGTATAAATCCAAGAAAGTAAGTTTCAACGAGTTTTTTCTCTAGTATATATTTTCCGGTATTTGAAAAGGAAATATTTTGTATATTTTGCGAAATAGAAAACCAAAAATTGTTATTTATTTTTATGTTACTTTCCAAATTATATGGAAGCTCTGTATATGTATTTTTTTCAAAGTTATAAATTAGAGCGTAGGGTTCATTGTTAACGACAGCTATCGTTTTAGTAGCTATTATTTTAAATTCTTTGATAATTGTGTTAAAGTCTCTTGCATTTTTTGATCTCACTCTTATTTTGTTCTCATTAAGGTTTTTAAGATCTAAAATTGCTAATTGATCCTTTATGTTATATATTAAAAAATTCTCATAAATTAGAAAATAATTTACACTATTTTCTCCAAGAGATATTTCTTTTAGTAAGTAAGGATCAATAAATTGAGAAAAACCAGCAGATATACTAAGAAAAATTATACCTAAACTGATTAGTTTTTTCATATATGATAAGGACTCCTTTTAAAACGATTTAAAAATTTTTCTATTTATTAAAACTATATGTTAGCATAATTTAAACTTTGGAGTTTGTAAAGATGGTAATAAAGTCCCTTTTTCTTTATGAGTTCATTATGACTTCCTTTTTCTACAATCTTACCTTTATGCATTACATAAATAGTATCCACATTTTTTATTGTAGATAATCTATGGGCAATAATTATACTGGTTCTCCCTTTTATGAGATTTTCTATTGCATCTTGGATTAATTTTTCTGTTTCTGTATCTATGTTAGCTGTAGCTTCATCTAAAATTAATATTTTAGGATCAAATACTAATGCTCTTGCAAAGGCTATTAATTGCCTTTGTCCAGAAGATAATGTAGCTCCTCTTTCTTGAACAGGAGTATAGTATCCTTGCGGAAGTTCCCTTATAAAATTATCTGCATTAACCAGTTTTGCTGCTTCTATGACTTTTTCTTCCGGAATATCCTCTTTATTTAATCTTATATTCTGTAAAATATTAGTAGCGAAGAGGTGTACATCCTGAAGGACTATACCAATATGTTTTCTTAATTCTTTTGGATCTATATCTTTTATATTAATATCATCTATAAGAATTTCTCCTTTTTGAATATCATAAAACCTTGTAAGCAGATTTATGATTGAAGTTTTTCCTGCTCCTGTATGACCTACGAAAGCTACCTTTTCGCCCGGTTCTATAGTAAAGGATAAATCTTTTAAAACCCATTCACTATTATAAGCAAACCAAACATTTTTAAATTCTATTTTTCCTTTTATATTTTTTAGAACTGTAATCTTAGGTGTTTCTGTTATATGTTCCGGTTCGTCAAGAAGCAAAAAAATTCTTTCTGCAGAAGCCATAGCATCTTGCATTATATCATATTTTTCTGCTAAGTCTTGAATTGGTTGGAAAAAGCTTCCCAGATAAGATATGAATAAAAATAAAGTTCCAAAACTCATTTGATTTCCCATTATTTGTAGGCCACCAAAGAATATAAGAAAGGCAGAGACAAAACTTCCCAAGGCACTAACTATAGGTCTAAATATGGCATTAACGAAAACGTTTCTTAGAGTTGCTTGTAAAAGTAAGTTATTAATTTCTCTGAATTCTTTTTCATTCTCTTTTTCTCTTGCAAAAAGTTGCGTTACTCTAATACCGCTTATATGTTCTGCTAAATAGGCATTCAATCTTGCAAGTCTAATTCTAAAAGCTCTATAGGCTTCTCTCGCATATTTTTTAAATAGAAAACTTATATAACCTACTATAGGAAGGGATATTAGACATATAATAGCTAATTTCCAATTTAAGCTTAACATTACAATAGAAAGTCCAGTAAGCAAGAATATATCTACTACAAGACTTGTTATTACAGAGTTGTACATCTGTTGAAGGGTTTCAGTATCATTAGTTACTCTTGTTACTAATCTTCCTACAGGATTTCTATCAAAAATTCTCATAGGAAGTTTTAATATATGCTGGAATAGTTCTTTCCTTAGGTCATATATTATTTTTTGAGATGTTAAGTTCAAGATATAGACTTGTATATATGTTAGAAAGAAAATCATGAATATAATAAGAAGATACAATAGAGCTGCTTTTTGTAAATTCGAGATATTTTTCCACCTCAATGAGAATCTGTCCTTAATATCAATCTTTTGCATGTCTTCAAGGGAAATATAATATTTCCCATTTAAAGGTTTGATAAGAGAAGGATATTTTTTAATTAGTGTTTTGGCTAAATTATCTTCAATATAATATACTCTTATCTCTCTATTTTCTACCTTTATAACTTCAAAGGGGTTTATGTTTTTATCTATGGCAGTTTTTATAATATATGGATTTATAAGCTTTAAAATGGTTATGATTATAATAAGAAATAGAGCAAAGAGTAGATAAGAAAAGTAAGGTTTAGCATATTTTAATAATCTTTTCATTATTCTTGAATCATATGCTTTTCCTAATATTTCTTCTTCATAAAACTGATTCATCTATTTCCCTCTCCAACTTAGATTCTAATTGTTGTTGTTCATAAAGCTCAGCATAATATCCACCAAGTCTCATTAATTTATTGTGATCTCCTCTTTCCGTAATCCTTCCATCTTTTAACACTATTATTTCATCTGCCTCTTGAATAACTGATAGCCTTTGGGCTATTACTATAAGACTTTTATCTTTCCTTATTTCCAATAGATTACTTAAAATCTGTTTTTCTGTATTAGCATCTACAGCAGATAAAGCATCATCTAAGATTAAAATAGGGGGATTAATGGCTAAAGCTCTTGCAATTGCGACTCTTTGTTTTTGGCCTCCAGATAATGTAACACCTCTTTCGCCTACTACTGTATATATACCGTCTGGAAAATCTTTTAGATCTTCTTCTAATGCAACGATTTTTATTAGTTCTTTAACCTCGTTATCTGATAGATTAGGATTGCCAAATCTTATATTATTAGCAATAGTATCTGAGAATAAGAAGCTATCTTGGGGTACAAATCCAACGTTTTTTCTGAGAAAATATAAAGAAAGATTTTTAATAGGAATATCATCTATTAGAATCTCTCCTTTTTGTATATCAAAAAGTCTTGATATGAGACTTACTAAGGTGGTTTTCCCTGAACCTACTGGACCTGTGATACCAAGGAATTTTCCAGGTTTTATTTCTATATTTATATCCTCAAGTTGCCAGTTTTTACTTGACGGATATTTAAAGAATACATTCTTAAATATAATTTCTCCATTTAACCTTTCTTTTTTTATTGCATTTTTAGGTTCTCTTATTTCAGGTATTTCATCAAGTACTTCATTTATTCTTTCTAAGGATGCTTTTCCTCTTTGGAAATTGTTTATTACCCATCCTAAGGCATTCATAGGCCATATCAAAAGGCCTAAATAGGAATTGAAGGCTATAAAGTCACCAAGGGTGATATTTCCTTTTATAACTTCCAACCCTCCAAAGAAGAATACAAGAAGCATAGATAGATTAGCTAATAGTTCTATAGTAGGAAACATAAATCCCCATGCTTTAACAAGATTTATATTTTTATTTAATAAATCTCTTGCTTTTACTAAAAAATTCTCTAATTCTTTTTCTTCCTGTACGTAAGCTCTTACAACCCTTATACCTGCTATAGTTTCTTCAGTTTTATCCGTTAGATTAGCAAAGCTTTCTTGTACCAATTTAAATCTTTTGTGAGTTATTTTTCCAAATATGGATATAGTTGATGTAATTATTGGTAAAGGAATAGCTGTGTATAATGTTAGTTTGGGACTTATGCTTATAAGGAAAAAAATAGAAAGAATACCTAAAAAGATTGTATCAAGGAGCATAACGATACCAAAAGCAAACATCTCTCTTACAGCTCCAAGATCGTTGGTAGCAAGAGCCATGAGCTCTCCAGTTTTATGATAGTTAAAGTAGTTTAATGATAAAGTTTGAAGATGGGTAAAGTATTTTTCTCTTATTTGAGCTTCTATATGACGAGAAGTAGCAATAATTTGCATCCTCCAAAGATATCTAAAAAAGGCTGTAAGTATTGCAAAAATAATTAAAGCTAAAAATATTAAAAATAGGTTTCTCAAAGATAATGATCCCTTATTAAGATAATCTACACCCCATCCTAAAAGTTTAGGGGAGATTAGTTGGAAAATATCCGTAAGAAGCAGAAAGAACGCTCCTGAGATATACTTCCATTTATGTTTTAATAATATTTTTTTAATATGCCTAAAAAGAGGCTTGCCTACCATAACAAAAAATAATTTTATATCTAATTGATTTTTTTGTGAAGATGTAAAAATAGGATAGATTAACAAGAAGGAGGGGCCTTATATCCCCTCCTTCTTTATTATTGAGTCATTAAAACCCTAAGGGGGATCAAAGGTAGATCTACATATACGTTTTCTTCTTCATCACTACTTTTCCATTTAGACAATATGTCTTCTTGTTTTATTCCAGGAGGAACAATCATATCTATAATATTTGGATCTCCGTAGAAGTCGTCACCACCACCAAATCTCCATTGTTTTGCTGTTTCTTCAACCTCTCTTACTCTCCAATTTCCTGGTCTTGGATATCCCTCCTGGCCGCACATTATTATAAGTATTTTCCAATTTGGATCTACAGTACCCAAGTATTTTTCTGGTATTGAAATTATTATAGTTCTTTCGGTTGGATCTGCTGTAACTTGTACTACTCCTTTAATTTCCTTTAAGTCTACCTTCCCTTTTTCGTTTAAGACAGGAATTATCAATTCCTGTATCCAGCCTTCAGCCCATATTGCTTTATTCCATCCTTCAGGTATATTAGCTTGCCTTCCAGGTAATGCTTTATAATAGTATGGACCTTCTTTTCCATCGTTAATATAAATGTCAATTGTTTGTACAGAAATCCCTGTAGGTGAACCCCATGGATTTTCAAGATCCCCTCTAATTTTTATCCTGAATACTATATCTTCTTTACTTTTTCCCATTTCAACATGAATTATGTCAAAGACTCCAGATTTAAATACTGGAGCAGTAGGATAAACTATGCTTCCCCAACCGTAGTCATCTCCCTGTGGGTCATCAATGGAGAAATAAACTATGTCTAATTTTGCTTCTGGTACTGTTACATAAATGGGTATATAGTAAGGGACTATATCTTCAGGTTTGTCTGAGCCAAAGATCACATTGATTGCAATTTGATCTCTGCCTTGTAATTTCATGGATTTGAATGGTATTCCTATTTCCACATATTTCTCAGATATTCCTCCTTTTATTTTTGATATTTCTTTCCATTGATTATTGCCTAAGGCTTGATTTAGAGGTACTTCTATTTCTCCAAGATCTTTTATTTGTGATAAATCTATTAATATTTCATAACCTATACCATATCCTAAGCTTTTATCTGAATTTCTTGAATAAACATTTATTTCTTTTAGGTATGGGTTAGAAAAGTAAATAGCTAAATAATAAGGTTTTCTAAGCAGGTTTTTTAGAGTTTCTTTACTTTCAATCAAGAAATAGAGAGCATCGTTATCTAAGCCTAAGTATAACCTTTCTAAGAATTTACCTGGTTTTGCGAATGTACCTGTTCCAATTTTTACATTGTATATAGCGGAATCTTTCCATTCATCTTGAGGATATATTTTTCCATCAATTTTGGGGGTAAATTTTCTTTGTAGACTTTGAATAGGTTTTTCTTCTCCTATCTTTACTATAGGTAAGTGTAAGTCTGGTGGGATTTCTTTTTTAATTAGTTTGTATATGTTTATCAAATGTTTTCTAAATAACTCATCGAAAGCAATATCATTAGTGGAATCCTGATCATCTCCATACCACCAGAACCAATCACTTCCTTCTGCTGCATATAATTCAAACCATGCTTTTTCTAAATCTGATTTTAAATTAACTGGATTTAGTACTGGTGATATTTTCTTTTTTTGTTTGACTGTCTCATATATTAAGTTTGTTCTTGTTTTGTCTAATAGTTCCCATGCTTTGTTTTCTTCATTTTCTCCTATCCAAGTTAGAAAAGTACCATCAATCCAAGATCCAGCATGTAATCTGTTGATTTTAGCTTTAGGTGGGAATTTGTCTAAAAAATCTGATATTCTTACAGTCTCAATATAAGGGTTATCAGATAATAATTTATATAGTGAATTTAAAAACTCTTTTCCGTCATTTTCGTAATATTCCCAACAATTTTCTCCATCCAAGATTACTGTTACCAAGTATGGGTCTTTTGTATCTTTTGTCCTTTCATAAATATTCTCTAAATAATTTACAAAGTCTTTTGCTGCATTAGCTCCTTTCATTCCGCTATAGACAAATCCAATTTTGTCTGATAAATTTTTATCTCTGAATACCATATATAGTTTTTTACCTTGTTCTTCTACAATATATGGTTTATAAAGAACATCTGGATTTGTAACATTACCTTTAGAATCTCTTGTAATAGGAACACCTAAGGATTTTGCTAAAACATCTTCATCACTTGCCATCCATTGAAAGCCATTATTGACTACAGAAAAAATGATCTCTTGACTTACAGAGCCTTCAGAGGGCCATAAACCTTTTGGGCTGTCTTTAAAATATTTCTTATAGTAATTTACTGCCATTTTTAATTGAGCATCTACATCTTCTGGATAGCTGATATTTAAGTCTGGTATCTTTATATCTTGTACTGCTTCTTTGGCAGATTTAATGTTATATAGTAGAGGCATTATAGGATGAAAGAAAGGTGTAGTGGCAACTTCTATCTGTTTGTTTTTTTGCAATTCTGAATATAATCTCATGATCTCTGACATTATTTGGTACTGCTTATTAATTACTATTTTTTTGTCTTCTTCTGAAAAGTCTTTTCCTTTTTGTATTAATCTGGATAAATCTTTATCGTAAGTTTGAAAGTCAGGATCAAACCATGCCAAATTAAACCAAACTTGAAGATCTCTAAAATCTTGAACTGTAAAGTTCTGGATTGCTTTTGAAATGACATTATCATCTATCGACTGTCCTCTTTTATTTAGGAGTTCCCAGTATCTTGGGAATTTTTTTATTATTCTATCCCAGTTTACATCAAAAAATCTTCTTAAAATAAAGTCTTTATCTTCTGGGGTTAGTTCATCAGCTGGTTTCTCTGTTAGAATTAAGTATTTGTCTTTTAATCCTTTATTGGCATAGAGATCTAATTGATATATGAGGGAGGGGACCATATTAAAATTAGCTTTAATCTGAGGATAGTTTTTTAGTATATATGCCATATCATAGTAATCTTTTATTGCATGCATTCTGACCCATGGCATTATATTTAAATTCTCAATTGGATCATAATATAAAGGTTGATGATTGTGCCATATTATAGCTAAATATAAAGGTTTTTCTACTTTTTTTACATTAGAGATATATGGGTTTACTGGTATTTGTGTTATATTTTCCGAGAATCCTATACTGATAAAAAGTATCAAACACAAAAAGATTAAGTAAAGTTTTCTCATATACAATCTCCCTCCTAATTATTTCACGTATATGAAGGGAATTTGTGCATATACATTCTTCTCGTATTTAGCATCACTTTTGTATTTGCTTAATACTTCATATTGATTTATTCCTTCATAATCTAATAAATCAATAATATTGGGATCTCCATAGAAATCATCGCCACCACCAAATCTCCATTGTTGTGGAGAAGATAGTACTTCTCTAATTCTGCATGATACAGGATCTTGTGTTGGAAAACCTTCTTGTCCAAGGATAAAAACTTGGAAGCCCCAGCCTTTCACAAAATCTCCTCCTAAACTCTTTTTAGGTACAGGAATTATAATGGTATTTCCTTCCACACTTACACCCTTTGCAGGGAATATGCAGTATTTATACATTTCAGGTACTGCAGACTTTACAGAAGCCTTTAGTTCGGTAGGCCAACCTTCTACCAATATAGCCATATCCCAAGCACTATTTAGAGTGGTTTGAGCCCTTACTCCTGGTATAAAATCTCTAAAACCTGAATTTTCTTTTCCATCTTTATCAATATAAATATGTATAGTTTGAATGGAAAGGCCAAGAGGGCTTCCCCATGGGTTTTCTATGGGAACTCTAAAAGAAATTTTAAAGTATACATTTTCATTGTCAGCATCAATTACTACTTTTGTTAAATCAAAGCTTCCAGGTTTAAAGACAGCATCTGTTGGGTATACGTATGTTCCAGGTCCTTTATCATCATTTACAGGGTCATTAAAAACTAATGGATATTTTACAGATTCAGCAAAAAGAGTAGAGGAAAGAAGAATTAAGAATACTAAAATAAGATATCTTTTCATTTTTATACCTCCTTTATAGGTGGGGAGTTTAACTCCCCACCTTTTTGTTTTCTCTTTTAGAAATCAAAGGAAATTTTAGCTCCAATTTGTTTTACAAAATCACTGGTTGCTCCTTCTTCTGATGGAGCGTTTCCAAAATATAATGTTGCATTGTTAAAACTTAAGCTTACATAATATGTAGTATGGGTTTCTGTATCTCCTATCTTTTTATATTGATAAATACCTGTTAAGGTTACATCTTTAGATAATTTATAACTTGGTTTAATATATATCCAGGTAGTATTGGAATTAAGATCAGATGATAGTGCACCATAGAAAGTAAGGTCTGTAAGAGGAGTAATGGTTGTGTTTCCATATATTGATAATTTACTATTTAAAGGATAGTAAACTTTTCCATAAACAGTAAGTATAGAAGAAGGAGTGACTGTTACTTCACCTGTTATGCTGGTGGAATTTGTATTGTTAACAGTGCTATTTACAAGGGTACCTTTTAAGGAAATTTGTTTTGTAGGATTATAAGTAACAATACCCGTTAATTTTGTTGTTTTTTCTGTTATATCCTCTCTACTTGTTAACTCAACTATAGGTTCAATGGAAAGATTTGAAAGGGGTGTAAAAAATGCTCCAAGTTTTAGATAGGTACCTGCTGATTTGCTTGTTCCTGGAATTAATTGGGTTTGATCTGTTTTGAACCAATCAAATTGATTAATATATCCAAAATCCACTTTTTTAGCTGTTCCATATACTCTTATCATAGAATTAATTTGAGAAGAAAAGTCAGCAAAGAAGACAAAACCACCTTCTGAATCAGTAGGGTTAGGTCCCCATACACATTTTCCATATATTCCTTCAGCTTTAAGATCTACAGGTCCGATTTTTCCAGTAACATCAACACCAAACAGACTCTTTCCTTTATTAGCTTCTCCCCAATTTGTTCCCATTGCTGTGAAACCAATAAGAAGGGGAGCAAAGCTTCTTTTTAATCTTAAATAAGAAATTTGATCAGAAGAATTGATACCAGCTAAGATATTTGTATTAAAAAGTTTTCCTATTAATTCAAATCCATTCCCCCATATCCAGGAAGATCCAGGTAGATCTCCAGGTTTATTTAAAAGTAGGGGATCATCAAAGGGAGTTGCGTCTTCCTTATAATAAACTCTAAGATTTAGCAAAGAACTTTTTGCAGTTAAATGGGCTTTTTGTACTTCAATTATTCCTGGATCAAATAAATTACTGAAATTTGGATACATTTTGAGTTCAAAATAGCTTTCGAGAAAACTCGATGGTTCTGCTTTTACTTTAAAGTATGTATTCCAATAATCAAGGTTTACAGGACCGAAGGTATTAGAATAATTTCCATTTGAGTCTTTAAGAAATTCGCTATGGACTCCTATTTCGCTATATCCATAGAAGGTGACTTCTTGAGCATAAGAAAACGAATATATAAATAACACAACAAGTAATCCAAACAATAAAAACCTTTTCATAGTTCTATTCCCCCTTCTTGTTTTAATATTTAAAATCATTGATGGAAAAGTTTGGAATATTATTTATTGTAATTTTCTAATCACCTCCTTATAACACGTGTTAATTATCTTAAAAAAAATAAACTTTACACGTGTTAATAACGAAAATAGTATATTAAAATAATGTTAAATTTGTCAAGATATCTTTAAAGAAGTTTTAAATCATTGGAAAATAAGGATTATATTAGATTGTTATAACTTTTAATCTTAATTCTACTGCTTTTTTGGATACAAGAAATATCTTGGCTATCTTCTCTAACGGGAGATATAAATAATTCTCTAACATAAATATGGGCATTAAAAGAGATGCAGCAAATAAATCTGCTTCTTGTTCTTTTCTTATATATTCTTTATCAAATTTATAAATGGTGGATGATTGATCATGTAGGAAATAATGTCCTAACTCATGAGCTAAGGAAAATCTTTGTCTTACTATTGGATCTGATGAATTTATTAATATTTCTTTATTGTAAATTATTCCAGATATTTTATGAGTTGGGACTTTGGTGAATGTTATATTAAAACCTAAACCATAAGCAATTACGTCAGGTTTTACAGGTGGCTTCTTTATAAAGAAATAACTTAAAATCTCTTTAGTCAGATCCTCGTACATTTTTCCTACTCTCTAATGACTTTATTAACTGAATTATCATTTTTCTTTCTTCTTCATCCAATGAGGTGTTAGCTCTGAGAAAAGTTTCTAAGGTTTCTTCAGTTTCACCTGAAAATAGATAAGAAGTAGGCACATTAAAAGCTTTTGCTATTTTTTCTAAAGCTTTTAATGATGGATTTTTTAAGCCTCGTTCTACTAAGGATATATAAGATAGAGAGAGACCTGTTTTTTGAGCCAAGTCTTCTAATTTGAAATTTTTCTTTTTTCTTAATTCTCTAATCCTCTTCCCCACATTCATGATAATATTTTAAGCATAATTTTTAATCTTGTTAATAGTAATAAAAGGGGAGGAAATATACCTCTATTCCTCCCCATTATTTTATAATTTTATAGAATCCTCTGATTCTACAAAGATTTTAAATAATCTTACAGCATTTTCTACATCTCTTATATCTATCATTTCGTGAGGAGAGTGGACATATCTTGTTGGAATAGATAGTGTTCCTGCTATAATTCCTGCTCTTGTTCTTTGAAGGACAGCAGCATTTGTACCCCCTCTTAGGAGTATTTCAATTTGGTAAGGTATTTGATTTTTTTCTGCTAAACACCTTAATTTTTCTACAATTCTTCTATCACTTATGGATGCACTATCTTTTATCTTTATTGCAGGGCCTTTGCCAAGTTCTAAAGATATTCTTTTTAATCCTTTTGGGGTATCAGAATGAGCTGTTACATCTACAGCTATGGCTACATCTGGTTGTATATCAAAAGCTACGACACTTGCACCTACAAGGCCGACTTCTTCTTGTACTGAAAAACTTCCATACAAATCATAAATGGGAGTTGATCTCCTAAATACTTCAATAATAATAGCACAACCAACTCGATCATCCATAGCTTTTGAAACTACACGATTTCCAAGGTCTCTAAAAGATGAAGAATAAACTCCAAAAGTGCCAGGAGGAACCAAACTTTCAGCTTCCTCTTTACTATTTGCTCCAATATCTACAAATATCTTATCAAAATCAAGGTTTTTAATATTTTTAGCCATCTCCTCTGAAGTTTCTCCTTCTACTCCTACAAATCCTTCAATCTCTGGAAATAAAATACTGCTTCCCAAGAGGTTATAAGGAGATACACCCCCTATAGGCTCGATTCTTATAAATCCCTTGTCATCTATATAAGTAGCTAAAACCCCTATTTCATCCATATGAGCATCTAAAAGAATTTTTCCTTCTTTTTTACCCTTTTTCCATACAATAAGATTTCCTAATTTGTCTATTTTATATCCATCTATATATCCTTGTAATTCTTCTAATATGGTCTGTTTTATCTTTTCTTCCCTTCCACTGGGAGAAGGGGTGGTAGTAAGTTTTTTAATTAGCTCTTTCATTAATTTACCTCCTTTGTAATGATAATGGATAAGAGTTTAAAAGTATTTTGATAATCTTGAAGGTTTGCCACACACATTGGGGAATGAATATAACGGGATGGAATGGAAATGACTAAAGAGGGAGTACCAGTGGTTATGGCAATTCTTGCAGCGTCAGTACCCCCTGCGGTTCTTCTTTTTATTTGATAAGGAATATTATTTTCTTGAGCTACTTTAATGGCAAAATTAAAAAGTTTTTCATCATTTACATATCCTCTATGTGCTGGTGTAATCACGGGTCCTTTGCCAAGTTCGCTTGATCTTCTTGCCTCAGGAAATTCTGGATTATCACCTGATGTAGTAGTTTCGATAACTATGGCATAATCTGGGTCTATCTGATTTGCAGCTACCCCTGATCCTCTTAATCCTGTCTCTTCTTGAATAACAAAGGTGAAATATGTATTATAAAAGGGTTCTATATTGGCCTCTATGAGATCTATAAGTATGGAACATCCTCCTCTATCATCCAATGCTTTTCCAGATATCCAATCTTTATGTAGCATAGCATTGGGGGCAAAACTAACGAAATCACCAATTTTTACTTTGTTTTCTGCCTCTTGTTTTTTGGAAACTCCAATATCAACTTTTATATTTTCAAAAGAGGAAATGCCTTCATAACCTGTCATTAGATGGACCGGTTTTGAACCAATAATTCCAGGTACTTTTTTCTCTCCAATTACCACTTTTTTACCAAGAACCACTCTCGGATCTATGGATCCAAGGGGAATAATACTAATTTTTCCGTCTTCCTCTATATTACTTACGATAAATCCTACCTCATCCATATGAGCTGTTAACATTAGCTTTTTATTATTTTTCCCCTCTTTGAATGCTATTAAGTTTCCTAATTTATCCTCTTTTATATCATCTACTTTATCTTTTATTTTTTCCTTTATAAAATTTCTTATCTCTTGTTCAAAACCAGAAACCCCGCAAAGGTTGGAGAGTTCTTTTAAAAGCATAGTTATTCACCTCCAGTAGCTATGAAATAACTTAGAAGTCTTGCCGTTTCTTCTATATCTTTTATATTTACTACTTCATATGGTGTATGCATGTATCTTAAGGGTATAGAGATTAGTAGAGTTGGAATACCTTCCCTTGTTATTTGGATTCTGTCTGTATCAGTATGACTGTGTTCTCCATTTGGTTCTATTTGGTAGTTTACTGATATTTTTTCAGCGATATTTTTGATTTTTTCAAAATATTTATAATCAACCATGGTTCCAATATCTAATACTGGACCTTTACCTGTTTCAATTTTGGGATAACCTGGTCTATATATATCCCCATGAGTTACATCTAATACTATAGCAAGATCAGGATTTATGTGATATGCAGAAGTAGAAGCTCCTGAAGTTCCATCTTCTTCTCTTACAGAAAAGACAAAATATACCTCATTTTCTACTACATATTGATTTAAAAGATATAAAGTATAAAGTAAAGTAGTACAACTTGCTCTATTGTCTAAGGCTTTTCCCGTTACATACTTTTCATTTAATTCAAAAGCCTCTGATGAAAAAGTAGCTAAATCTCCTATAGATACATATTCTGAATTTTCTACCACATCCATGAATAAGTCATCAAAAGTTAAAACTCTTTGTCTCATCTCTTCCGTTTGTAAATGAGGTTCTAACATTCCTACCACACCATAAGCTATACCTTTTTTTGTATGTATTCTCAGCCTTTGAGAAATTACAATCTTAGGATCTACTCCACCAAAGGTGTGAAATCTGAAATAATTACCTAATTCTTTCTTAGTAATTACAAAACCTATTTCATCGGTGTGAGCAAAAAGGGCTATTTTTTTGCCTTTTCCTTCCCTTTTTACGATAAGATTTCCCTGATTATCAACATAGTTGGTAGTATTTGGGATTTTTTCTGCTTCGGTTTTTATATACTCTATTACTTTATATTCATAACCTGAAGGACCATCCAGATTTGATAGGTTCTTTAGTATAGTTTTTATATCCACTCTTAAGCCTCCTTTCACTTTTTATAGTTCACTAATTGATTATACAAGTTTATGATAAACTTTAATAGCTATTTATTTTTGGGGGTGGTTTTATACTATGGACAAGAAAGAAAGAGTAAAGGAATTGATTAATAGACTTAAAGGAGTTTATGAGCCTAAAATAGCTCTAAAATTTTCTAATCCATGGGAACTTTTAGTTGCAACAATTCTTTCGGCCCAAACAACTGATGAGAGAGTTAATATGGTTACCGAAAATTTATTTAAAAAATATAAATCTCCTGAAGATTATTTAAAAGTACCTCAAGAGGAGTTGGAACAAGATATAAAATCCATAAATTACTATAGAAACAAGGCTAAATTTATAAAAAGTTGTGCCCAAATTATAGTAGAGGAATATGGTGGAAAAGTTCCCGATACTATGGAGGAATTATTAAAGCTCCCTGGTGTGGCGAGAAAAACTGCTAATGTGGTTCTTTCAGCAGGTTATGGCAAAAATGAAGGAATTGTGATAGATACACATGTGGCAAGACTTTCTAAAAGATTAGATCTTAGTAAAGAGAAAAATAGAGATAAAATGGAACAAGACTTGATGAAGATTGTACCAAGAGATGAATGGGCTAATTTTTCTTATCTTTTAATACATCATGGAAGAAACATATGTAAAGCTAAAACTCCAAAATGTGAAGAATGTATCTTAAAAGATATATGTCCTTCAGCATTTAAAGAAATATAAGGGGAAGGGTTAATCCCTTCCCCTTATTATTTTTGGGCTAACGCCTCATGTACTTTCTTAAGGAGTTCTCTTATGGGTAATTGTTGAGGACATTTTGTTTCACATACACCGCATTCTTGACAATTGCTTGCTCTTTCTTCTTCTCTCATGGAATAATTATATTCCCAACGGGGAGCACCCCAATCATCATATCTGATACCTTCATTATATAGGAAAAAGTTTCTTGGAATATTTACCCCATATGGACATGGCATACAGTAACCACATTGAGTACAATCAATAGCTTTCCTCCCAAGAAATGCAAGTCTTAGTTTTTCTACAAATTCTAACTCTTCTTGGGATAGAATACCAACTTCAGCCTTATCTGCAATTTCAATATTCTCTTTAACTTGCTCTAAGGTGCTCATACCAGAAAGTACAGTAGATATTTCTTTATGATTCCATAGCCATAGGAGAGCCCATTCCACAGGGCTTCTTTTAATTTTGTAGCTATTGATTAAATCCATGACGTCCTTAGGAGGTCTTGCTAATCTGCCTCCTCTTAGAGGTTCCATTACGACCACATTTATCCCTTTATTATAGGCATATAAAAGTCCTTCTCTTCCTGCTTGATAATCTACATCCATATAGTTATATTGAATTTGGCAAAAATCCCAATCGTAAGCATCAATAATCTTTTTAAATGTGTCTAAGTCATCATGGAAAGAAAAGCCAAAAAATCTTATTAGATTTTTTTCTTTCATCCTTTCTCCCCATTCAAGAACACCAAGGTTGTACACTTTTTGCCAGCTTTCTCTATTTAGTGCATGTAGCAAGTAAAAATCTATATGATCTGTGTCTAATTTTTTCAGTTGTTCATTAAGGAGTCGATCCATATCTTCTTTTTTGTTAACAAACCAAACAGGTAGTTTTGTGGCAAGATATGTTTTATCTCTATAACCGTCTTTTAAGGCTTTTCCAACTAATATCTCGCTCTGTCCACCATGATAACCATATGCGGTATCCACATAATTTACCCCATGATCTATGGCATATCTAATCAATTCTATAGCTTTTGGCTCGTCTATTTGAGAATCACTACCTAAAGTGGGAAGTCTCATAGCGCCAAAGCCTAATGAGGAAACAGTTACATCAATTTTATTCATCTTTCTGTACCTCATCTTTTACCCTCCTTTAATTATGGATTTTTTTATTAGTTTTAAGGGGGAAGAAAAAATAAAATTAATTTACTTTTTAAAAATTTTACCACATAGATTTTATATTGTAAAATAAAAATTAAATTGTCTATTTTCGGGAGGTTTTAATATGCTTGCTGCTGTTTGGAAAAAGGGGAAAATCAATTTAATAGATAAACCAGAACCTTTAGTTAATGATGATGAGATATTAATTAAGGTGCTTGCATCAGGAATATGTGGTACTGATTTACATATTTTTGCTGGTAAAGGCTATGCGAAGGACGATATTGTAAGAGGACATGAATTTGCTGGAAGAGTAGTTAAAGTAGGGAGAAATGTGTTAGGCATAAAAGAGGGTGATTTGGTGGCTGTTGATCCTAATATTGCTTGTGGGCATTGTTATTTCTGCAGAAGAGGAGAAATACATCTATGTGAAAATTTGAGGGCTATAGGAGTTGATATGGATGGGGGGTTTGCTGAGTATTGTAAGGTTCCATTTAAACAGGCATATTCTTTCTCAGAAAAGGTTTCTCCTATAGAAGGAGCTATGATGGAACCAGTTGCATGTGCTTTACATGGAATTGAAAGAATAGGTATTCATTTGGGAGATACAGTTCTTATAGTTGGAGCAGGAGCTTTGGGTTTGATACTTCTTCAGTTATCATATTTTTATGGTGCAAGTTCGGTTATTGTAGTTGAGATAGACGAAGGGAAAAGAAAAATAGCTAAGGAACTTGGAGCGTCTTATGTTTTAAGTCCATCTGATGAAGTTTCTTCTTTTATTAAAGAGTTAACGAATGGTAGAGGAGTGGATGTGGGTATTGAAGCTGTGGGAAAGAAAGAAACTGTATCGTTGACAATTAATAATGTAAGAAGAGGTGGAAAAGTACTCATTTTTGGTGTTTCTCCAAAGGAAGATTTGATAAGTATTTCTCCTTTTGACGTTTATTATCGAGAGTTGACTATTATGGGATCTTTTGTTAATCCTTTTACAAATAGTAGGGCATTACGCTTAATAGAAGATGGAAGAATAAATGTTTCAAAAGTAGTTTCTCATAAGTTTCCTTTATCTGAAATTCATAAAGCAATAGAAGTAGGATTGAGTGGTAAAAGTTTAAGAGTAATGATAACTTATGAGGAGTAGGGATCATGATCTTTGATTTAATATGTGCTATTACAATTTTGGGCTTGGCTATTAAGGGCTTAAAAGATATATTTTCTAATAAAATAGTGCTTTTAATTTCTTTGGTTATAGCATTTTATTTTTCCTCTTTTCTTACTCCTCTTTATATGAAATATATTAAAATCCCTATTCATCTTCCTGCTAACATTGTAAGTTTTATTTTGACCTTTGTATTCAGTTATTTTCTTTTAGTGTTACCCAATTTCCTTTTAAGGGTTGTGTTAGGCGGCGGAATTATAATTATTGTTTATGCATTGTTAATAAATTTTTTGCCAAATGATTACAAAATTCTTATTCTGAAGGATTCTCTTGTTTATTCTTTTCTTGATCCTGTAGTTAAATTTATCTTAAATTTATTCCATTTCTTTAAATTTCTCAAGATTGTTAAATGAGAATCCTTGCTATCTCAGATCTTCATTTAGATTATATTAGACTTAGAAATGGCTTAAATCTACAGGAAGAGAGAGAAATTTTAAGAAAAATTAGGGATTATCTATTAACTGATAATCCAAATATTTTGATTATTGGAGGAGATATATCTTCTAAGATATGGGAAGTGGAGCTATTTTTTGAAGAATTTTCTTATACTAACATTAATATTGTTTTTGTTCCTGGAAATCATGATGTATGGAAAGAAGGGAAAATAACCAGTACCGATAAATATTACTACATACTGCCTAATATTTGTGAGGATTTTGGGATTCATTTTCTTCCCAGAAATCCTTTTATTACTGGTAAATGGGCATTTTTGGGTACCTTAGGTTGGTATGATTACACTTTGGGTAATAGTGACTATCCAAAGGAAGATTATGATAAAGGAGTATTTAGGGGTTTAAAATGGAGGGAAACGTTTTGGAAATTAATAAATTTTACTAATATCAATGGAAATTGTCTGAGTAATATAGAGATTTGTAAGCTATTTATTGAGGAGTTAGAAAAAGATTTTTATAAGGTTGAAAATTTTAATAAGATAGTTATAACTCATATGCTTCCTTTTAAGGAATTAGTAATGATAAAAAATTTCTTTTCTGCTTATTTAGGAAGTGAAAAATTGGGGGAAGTTATTTTAAAAAATAAGGCTGATTTTGTAATATGTGGACATGAGCATAACCCGCAATCTTTAACCATATATAATATTAAGATTGAAAAGCCAACTTTTGGATACTTAGACTCTTTAAGAAATTTAAAAGATCGACTTGATAAAGCTAAAAAGCTAATTGAGATTTGACTATACAATAACGGGTTTTGTGTGGTAATGATTTATAGCCTTATATATAGCTCCATAGATTACTGTTTTTGGATATAGAGCAGAAGGTATAATTTTTACTGGAATTGGTAAGTAATATTCTATTACAGGTTGCATTTTGGAAAGTAATATGTTTAAAAATTTTCCTACAATTCCGCCTACAATTATAACTTCTGGATCTAATATACTTACAATGTTTACCACCGCTTTTGCTAAGTATTCGCTTACCTTGTTAATAAGCTCAGTAATTTCATATACCTTATTATAATCTTCAAATATTTTTTCTATTAGGTTATATTTAGGATCTATAGATTTTGCCTTTTCTATTATTCTTATTCCTGAAACTACCCATTCTAAGGCTCCCAAAGGTGTATATTCTAATCCTGGATATTCATCATGTCGGTTGCCTAAAACCATATATGCAATTTCTCCTGCAAATTTATTTGCTCCTTCATATAATTTTTCATCTATCATGATACCTGCACCAATTCCTGTACTTAAATTCATATATACAATATTTTTGTGGCCTTTTCCTGCTCCCTTCCAAAATTCTCCCATTACAGCCATATTTACATCGTTTTCCAGTATTATAAAGGTATTAGGAAATCCTGTTTCTATGAGAGATTTTAGAGGTGTATGATTCCATTCTGGAAGGTTTGGGGCAAAAATGAGTTTTCCTTCCTCAATTATACCTGCTATTCCTATGGAAATGACTTTTATGTGTTCAGAGTTTATTTTATTTTCGTAAACAAAGGTCTTCATTATCTCTACAAGTTTTTCGGGTTGCATCATATTTTTTTCTCTAAGTTCATTTAAGGATAATACTTTTTCATAAAGAATTTCTCCACAAAGATCTGATATTGCAAATCTCATTATAGATCCTTCAATGTCTCCTGCTAAGAAATATCCATATTTAGCATTATATTTTAATAAAATACCTTTTCTACCTTTACTACTTTTTCCTTTACCTACTTCATATACTAATCCTTCTTTTATGAGCTCTCTTATGTGAGTAGAAACAGTAGGTCGACTGAGACCAAGTCTACGAGCTATTTCTGCACGAGAAATCGGACCCTCTTCTCTTAAGAGTTTTAAAATTTGTCCTTTATTAACCTCATCTATTAATTGTGGTCTTCCAATTTTCATTTTTTGTCTCTTCAAAAATCAAAAATTTTTTATAAAATATAATGGATTGTGAAATTTGTCAAGAAAAAAATAAATATTTTAAAAAAAGATGAGAATATTTAATATTCATTTGTTAAGGGTTGTTTATGCGTGAAAAAATCAAGGTTGCAGTAGGCATGAGTGGAGGAGTTGATAGTTCGGTTACTGCTCTCTTATTGAAGAAAGAGGGTTTTGAAGTTATTGGTTTAACTATGAATATAGCGTTGACACCTCAGGAAAGATATGAGGCTTGTTGTTCATGGAGTTCTATTAATGATGCTATGAGGGTTGCACATAGTCTTGGTATACCTCATTTTGTGGTAAATCTTAAAAAAGAGTTTGAAGAGAGGATAATTAAATATTTTATTGATTCTTATATAAATGGGTATACTCCAAATCCATGTGTGTTTTGTAATAGGTTGATAAAGTTTGATCTTTTACTAAGAAAGGTTCAAGAGTTAGGTGCTGAATATTTAGCGACAGGTCATTATGTAAGGAAAGTATGGGATCCATTAAAAAATGTTTTTTTATTAAAAAGGGCAAAAGATCAGAAAAAAGATCAGTCTTATTTTTTAAGTTTTTTAACCCAAGATCAGATATCCAAAGCTCTTTTTCCTTTGGGAAATTTAACGAAAGAGGAAGTACGTAGAATTGCTCGTGATAATGGATTAATAGTAGCAGAAAAAGGAGAGAGTCAAGAAATTTGTTTTTTACCTGACAAGGATTATAGAAAATTTTTAAAGCAATATGTGAATGAGAAATCAGGGAAAATTGTTACGGAAGATGGGAAAATAGTGGGATATCATGATGGTATTTTTTCCTTTACTATAGGTCAAAGGAGAGGTTTAAAGGTAGCATTAGGTAAGCCTGTATATGTAAAAGATATAGATACAAAAAGTGGTAATGTGTTTGTGGCAGAAAAAGAGAAAATTTTTAGAAGAGAGGTTTATGCTGTAAATGTAAATTATCCGTCATATATTCCTGAGGAGAAAGAGCTAAGAGTAAATGCTATGATAAGATATAATATGAAACCGTCGCCAGCTACTCTTCATATCTTATCAGAAAAGGAAGTTTTTGTAGTTTTTGATGAACCTCAATGGGCTGTTACTCCTGGGCAGATATTGGTTTGTTATAAAGATGATTTTGTAATATGTGGAGGAGTAATAGAGAGAGAAAAAAATTAGGAAAAATTAAATTTTCCAGTTAATTTGAAAAATTTTTCTTTTTGTTGTATAATTTCATCCAAAGTTAAATAGAGTTGCCCTATAAAGGCTGTGAACAGGAGGAGTAGCTCCCAAGCGGGATCCAGAGAGGCCGGGTAAGGTGGAAGCCGGCTATCAGCGCGGGGAGTGAATGGGCCTGGGAGCTGCATACTGAAAGGGAAGAAATTAGTCTTCCCGAGTAAGCTATGCCGGAGTTGCCACCGTTATCAGGGCAAAGGGTATCGGAGTCGATGGTGTTCTCCTGTACCCGAAAAAGAGATGGGCAATGATGCTCAATAAAGGTGGCACCGCGAGAGTAAACCCTCTCGCCCTTTAAAGGGCGAGAGGGTTTTTTATTTATAGGCTTTTGAGCTTCGTAAAAAGGAGGTGAAAGTTTATGGAGAAAATTATGACAGAGACCTATGTTCCTTTGGTTTTTGATTTTCCTGGAGATTATGAGACTCCTACCAGTCTTCTCTCTAAGATAAGAGAAGAAGAATATCTTTTTCTTCTTGAGAGTGCTGAAGGAGGAGAAAGGATTGGTAGGTATTCGTTTATAAGCTGGGGACCTAAGGAAATTTTGAGTTTTGATAAGAATGTAAATTATGACATTATTAATTATCTTGCCCAAAAGTATCCTGTTTTAAATGTAAGGAATAAGAAGGAACTTCCAAGATTTATTGGGGGTATTGTGGGTTATTTTAGTTACGATATTGTGAGACAGTGGGAAAAAATTCCTGAATTAACCTTAGATAATTTAAACTTTCCTATGGCTGAGTTCCAGTTAGTAAATTTTCTTGTTGTTTTTGATCATTTAAAAAGAAAAATAAGTGTGATTTTTGTTGTTCCAGAAGAAGAAATTGAAAACCCAATATTAAAAGAGAGAATTAATGAAAGATTAGCTCAAATAAAGGAACTATTTAAAAAAGAGTCCCAAAGAGTACCAGCTTATAAAAAGGAGTTTTCTATTGAAGCTCTAACTTCTCAAGAAGAATATGAAAATAACGTGGAGAAGGCAATTGAATATATTAAGGCTGGAGAAATTTTTCAAGTTGTTTATTCTCAGAGATTCTATACCGAATATGAAGGAGATCCCTATCTCTTATATAGAGCCTTAAGGTTGATAAATCCTTCTCCTTATATGTTTTATCTGAAATTTAAAAATAGGTATCTTATTGGTTCTTCTCCAGAGGCTTTGGTAAAAGTAGAAGGTGACAGGGCTGAGATAAGACCTATTGCTGGAACTCGTAGAAGGGGAGAAACGGAAGAAGAGGATAGAAACTTGGAAGAGGAGCTATTAAAGGATGAAAAAGAAAGAGCAGAACATACCATGCTTCTTGATTTAGCAAGAAATGATCTTGGGAGAGTAGCTGAAATAGGAACAGTGAGGGCAGAAAATGTAATGAAAATAGAGAAATACTCTCATGTTATGCATCTTGTTAGTACGGTATCATGTAGAATAAAAGAGGGAATTCATCCTCTTGAAGTATTAAGAGCTTCCTTCCCTGCAGGGACAGTTTCTGGAGCACCCAAGGTTAGAGCAATGGAAATTATAGAAGAACTTGAAAAATATAGAAGAGGACCTTACGCAGGAGGTGTTGGTTACTTATCGTTAAACGGAAATTTGGATACATGTATTTCCATAAGAACATTCTTTTTAGATGGGAAAAACCTTTATTTACAAACTGGTGCTGGTATTGTTTATGACTCTATAAAGAAACGAGAATATGAGGAATGTATAAATAAGGCGAAAGCATTATTTGAAGCTATAAAGACGGCGGGGGAGATGGATTATGATTTTGTTAATAGATAATTATGATTCATTTACTTATAATCTTTATCAATATTTAGCAGAGTATACAGATGTTTTAGTATATAGAAATGATCATATATCTTTGGATGATATATATAGATTAAAACCTAAGGCAATAGTTATATCACCAGGTCCATCTATACCTGAAAATGCAGGTATAAGTATTCCTGTGGTTAAAGAATTTAAGGATAAATTACCCATTCTTGGTATATGTTTGGGACATCAGGCTATAGCATCAGCTTTTGGCACAAAAGTTATAAGAGCACCTATTCCTATGCATGGCAAGGTTTCTCTTATTTATCATGATGGAAATCCTATCTTTAATGGCATAGAGAATCCCTTCCAAGCTACCAGGTATCACTCGTTAGTAGTGGATATGGAGACCTTACATCCTGATTTAAAAGTAATTTCTTGGACTTTAGATAAATTAATTATGGGAATTCAATATAAAGATAATCCAGTTTATGGTCTTCAATTTCATCCAGAGTCCATATTTACTCCATCTGGAAAGGATATAATTAAAAATTTCCTTAAAATAGGGGGTGTTTTGTAATGATTAAAGAATATATTAAAAAGATATCTGAGGGTAAAAATTTGAAATTTGAGGAAGCAAAGAATGTGGTTGAAATTTTGGATATGGAAGAGATTACAGAAGCACAATTGGGGGCATTTTTACTGGGATTAAGGGTTAAAGGAGAAGTTCCAGAAGAGCTTGCAGGTTTTGTCTCTGGGCTGTTTGAGAAAGCTAAAAAAATCCCAAACGTATCTCCTGCAATTGATGTGTGTGGTACAGGAGGGGATAAATCTAATACTTTTAATATCTCTACTGCAGTAGCATTTGTTTTAGCAAGTATGGGAATAAAAGTAGCAAAGCATGGTAATAGGGCCATGTCCAGTAAGTCAGGAAGTGTTGATGTTATTGAGGTTTTAGGCTTTAAGTGTAGTGATAATCCTGAGGAGATTGCTAAAAATATTGAGACTAATAATCTTGGTATAATTTTTGCTCCTTATTTCCATCCTGTTGTAGGAAAGGCAGTAAAAGTAAGGAGAGAGTTAGGAGTTGGAACAATTTTTAATATGGCAGGACCTATGCTTAATCCAGCAAAATTGCAAGGCCAGATAATAGGAGTATATTCTGAAAATTTAATGAAGAAAATGGCAGAGGCAGCTTCTATTTTGGGAAGAGAGAATATTTTATTCTATCATGGAAAGGACGATGGGATAGATGAGATTTCTCTTTGTGGTACTACAATTATGGCTTATGTAAAAGGTAATAAAATAGATTATTTTGACTTTACCCCTGAGGATATTGGTTTAAAAAGGTATAAATTTGAGGATTTCTTAGGTGGTACTGCAGAAGAAAATGCTAAGATTTTGGAAAGTATTTTTAAGGGGGAAGGAACTGATGCCCAAACTGATATTGTTGCTTTAAATGCTTCTTTTGCTCTTTGGGTTTTAGGGAAGGTCAATAGTGTCAAAGAAGGATTTGATAATGTAAAGAACCATATTCTTTCTGGTAAAACCTATGAATATTTAGAGAGACTGAGGAGGGGTAATAAATGAACATATTAGATAAACTTGTAGAGGAGAAAAGAAAAATAATATATAACAGAATATATAAAATACAAACATCTTTTCCATATAAAGAAAAGGACTATTTTTTCAATACTCTCGTAAAAAATAGATTTAATATAATAGCTGAAGTAAAACCATCTTCTCCTGTAAAAGGTAGTCTCATGTCTCTAAGTATTTCTGAAATCTTAAGAATTTATGATATGGCAGATGAAATTTCTGCAATATCTATTCTTACTGCAGAAAGTTTCTCTGCTACTCTTGCTAATCTTCAACTAGCAAGGAATATTACTAAAAAACCCCTTCTTCAAAAAGATTTTATTCTTATTCCAGAGCAGATATATGAAGGTAGATTATTAGGAGCTGATGCTATCTTGCTTATTGCAAGAATATTACCAGTGGAAGATCTGGAGTCTTTATATAGGCTTATTATGAAACTTGATATGGAACCTATCATAGAAATCTATGATGAAAGGGATTTGAAGAAGGTTTTAAAACTAAATCCTCGAATAGTAATGATAAATAATAGAGATCTTAGTAGTTTTAGAGTTGACATTAAAAATACTATAAGACTTTTATCATACATTCCTAAGGATATTTTTGTAATTAGTGCAAGTGGTATCAAAGATAAAGAAGATATTAAAATTTTATACAGGTATGGAGTTAGAGGTGTGCTTGTAGGGGAAAGTATTGTAACTTCAGAAAATCCCAAGGAAAAGATAAAGGAGCTATATGAAGGATGTGGATTAAAATCTGTGGAATAACTGATATTATTACTGCATTACATTGTGAGATAGAAGGAGTTTCAGCTATTGGTTTGGTTTTTGTACCATGGTCACCAAGATTTATATCTTTTGAAAAGCTTGAAAAGCTTGGTCCCCATCTTAATAGATTAAAAATTATGAAGATTGGAGTTTTTATGAATCAGAGCGAAGAAGAAATTAAAAAAATTCTCGATATTGTTTCTTTAGATGGTATTCAGTTTCATGGAGATGAAAATTTAGAGTTTATGAAAAAGTTTAGAGAGTATTTTCTTATAAAGGCAATAAACACAGATCAGTATGAAGACTGGGCTGAAAGAGTTAGTTATTTTTCTCAGTTTTCCTATGTTCTTTTAGATAGGAGTAAAAATTCTGCTTTATCTTTTGAGGAGTTTCTAAGCAGGGCTAAAAGGATTATAAACTCAAAAACGATTATAGCAGGTGGAATTAGAGAAGATAATGTTTATGATGTTCTTAGGTTAAAACCATTTGGTATAGATCTTTCGAGTGGTGTGGAATTTGAAATAGGTAAGAAGGACCTTTTAAAAATATCAAAATTTATGAGAAAGGTGAGGGATTACAGTTATGAGGACGGAAAAGCTTCCTGATGAAAGGGGCTATTTTGGTGAGTTTGGGGGAAGATTTGTTCCTGAAACTTTGATGGAACCTTTATTACAGCTGGAATTAGCATACTATAAGCTAAAACAAGATGAAAATTTTAAAAAGGAATATGAATATTATTTAAGAAATTTTGTGGGTAGACCTACTCCTCTATATTATGCCTCAAAACTTTCTGAGAAGCTAAAAGCAAGGATATATTTAAAAAGAGAAGATCTTTGTCATACAGGAGCTCATAAAATCAATAATGCAGTAGGACAAGCATTACTTGCTAAATACATGAATAAAAAAAGATTAATAGCAGAAACAGGGGCTGGTCAGCATGGTGTTGCTACTGCTACTGTAGCTGCACTATTTGGTTTTAAGTGTACTGTATATATGGGAGAAGAAGATTGTAAAAGACAAGAGATGAATGTGTTGAGAATGAAGTTGTTAGGAGCTGAAGTTGTTCCTGTAAAGGTAGGATCAAGGACATTAAAAGAGGCAATAAATGAGGCTTTAAGAGATTGGGTCGCTCATCCAGAAGATAGTTATTATCTTTTAGGATCTGTGGTTGGTCCTCATCCTTATCCTATGATTGTAAGAGATTTCCAAAGGGTAATAGGAGATGAGGCAAGAAAGCAGATTTTAGAAATTGAAGGTAGATTACCTGATTATCTTATTGCATCAGTAGGCGGTGGTAGTAACTCTATAGGGCTTTTCTATCCCTTTTTAGAGGATAATGTAAAGATTATAGGAGTAGAGGGAGGAGGAAAGGGTATAGAATCAGGTCTACATTCAGCAAGTATAAACTTTGGCAAAGTTGGAATACTTCATGGTGCTAAAATGTATCTTATCCAAGATGAAAATGGTAATGTTTCTCCTACTCACTCTGTTTCTGCTGGTCTTGATTATCCAGGGGTTGGTCCCGAACATAGTTACTTAGCTAAAATAGGAAGGGTGAAGTATGATATTGCTACTGATGATATAGCAATAAAAGGATTTTATGCCCTTTCAGAATTAGAAGGTATAGTTCCAGCTTTAGAGAGTGCTCATGCTATAGGATATCTGATAGAGCATAGAGATGATTTTCCTGAAAAAGAACCTCTTATAATTGTTAATTTATCAGGGAGAGGAGATAAAGATCTTGGAATAATTTATGCTCTATGGGAGGGGAAAAATGAGTAACCTTCAATATAAAATAATAAACAGAAAAAAGAAATTAGTTTTTGTCCCTTTTTTTGTAGCTGGCTTTCCTGATTTTAAGTTTTTAGAGAATTTTATTATTAAAAATAAAGATAAGATTGATATATTGGAACTTGGTATTCCCTTCTCTGATCCTGTAGCAGATGGCCCTGTACTTCAAGAAATTAATTATAGAGCTATTCTAAGTGGAGTAAGTTTGGAAAATACATTAAGTTGGTTGAAAGATACAGAGATACCAAAAGTGGTAGATGTAGTTTTTCTTTTATACTTTAATCTTCTGTATGATAGATTAGAAGAAAGACTTCAAAAAATTAAGGATATTGGAATAAAAGGTCTTGTCATACCAGATCTTCCTCTTGAGGAGAGTGAAGATCTTTTACCCATTTTCAATAAATATGGTTTAGATTTAGTGCTTTTTATATCACCTACCACAAGGAAGGAAAGAAGAGAAAAGATTATAAAAATAGCTCCAAGCTTTCTTTATTTTATATCGGTTAAGGGTGTTACAGGTGAACGAGATGAACTTCCTCAAGAGGGAATTAATTTTGCAAGAGAAGTAAGATTGGAAACAGATAAACCTTTGATTTGGGGGTTTGGTATAAGGAATAGAAATCAAATTGAAAATTTATATGGTTTAGTAGATGGTGTGATAGTGGGAAGTGCTTTTGGAAGGAAGTTATTAGAGGGACAAGATCTTCAAAATTATTTTGATGAATTATATGAGGCCACATTATAAGTAGTATAATAGGCAATAAAAAATACTTAGGAGGGATTGTTATGAAAGCAATATGGTTTGAAGAGAGTATCCCTCGATATTTGCTAAGTAAAACCTTAGGAAATATTCACCATTCTTTTTATTATAATGTATTTTCATGTATAAGATATGGAGATTTTCCAGAGCCAAAACTTCCAGGACCTAAGTGGGTAAAGATAAAAACTCTTATGGGGGGAATTTGTGGGAGTGATATTGGTCTTATAAAACTTCATGATAGTCCTGCAACTTCTCCCTTTGCGTCTTTTCCTTTTGTTATAGGGCATGAAAATTTAGGAGTAATTGTAGAGAAAGGTGAAGAAGTGGAGGGTTTTGAGGTAGGAGATAGAGTGATTGCTGATCCAACTCTCTCTTGTAGGGCAAGGGATATAGATCCACCTTGTGAGAAGTGTCAAAATTGGGAGTTTTCTCAATGTTTTAATTTTAATAAGGGAAGTGTATCACCTGCACTAATGATTGGAGCATGTAGGGATACAGGAGGAAGCTGGGGAGAATATTATGTGGCCCATGAGTTTCAATTATTTAAAGTGCCAGATAAAATTACAAATGAGAATGCCATTTTAGTAGATGCATTTTGTTCTGCATTACATCCTGTTATGAGAAATTTTCCCAAGGATACAGATACAGTTTTAGTGGTCGGGGCAGGAAGTATAGGAATAAATGTTGTAAGTTCATTGCGAGCTTTAGGAAGTAAGGCGAGAATCATAGTTCTTGCGAGATATAAATTTCAAGGAGATTTTGCAAAACATTATGGGGCAGATGAGGTTATATATACTAAAGGATTAGAAAAGTCTAAATTATATAAAAAGATTGTAGAGATGACTGGAGGTGAAGTATTAAAACCCGTTTTAGGAAAGCCTGTTGTGGTTGGAGGTGCAGATATAGTATTCGAATGTGTGGGAAGCGATGATTCTATTGATGATGCATTGAGACTTACTAAACAAGGAGGAAAAACAGTATTTGTAGGTTTGGTGGGAATTACCAAAAAAGTGGATTGGACCTTTGTCTGGTTTAAAGAATTAAAGGTTGCAGGGACAAATAGTAGTAGTGGTGAGATATTTAGAGGAGAGAGAAAAAGAGGTTATGAGATAGCTCTTACTTTAATGAAGGAAGGTTTGGATCTATCACCTCTACTTACCCTTACCTTTAAGTTGGATGAGTATAAAAAAGCAATACAGATGAACTTTCTTAGGGGAAAGTATGGATTAGTAAAGACAGCTTTTGTATTTTAAGATATTTGAAGAACACTTTCTACCTCTTCGTATATTCTGTCGGCAAGCTGAATCCCCTCTTCTAATAAAGATTCAGCTTGCCTTTGAATTTCATTAACAAAATTTTTATCCCTTATACTAACAAGATTTATCTTAACATTAAGCCAAGCGGACTGAATAGCAGATTTAAGACATAAGGCGCTTACACCAATATCACTTACCGCATTAGGGTTGGAGTTTCCTAAGGTATTTTCAAGAATTTTTAGGGCTTCTAAACTCTTTTTCATGACTTCAAGGGGTACTAATGATGCTTCTTTTAATGTATTTTCTAATATTTCTTTCCTTTTTTCCTTTTCTTCAGGATTATTTTTAGGAAGTTTTAAGGCTTCTGCTACTTTATTAAAGGCTTCAGCATCTTTTTCTATAAGATCTAATAATTCTTTCTGTAGTTTTTCATTTTTTTCTACAATTTCTTCCATTAATTCCTCTTTATCTTTAAATTTTTCTTTTCCTATGGTTAAATTTGCAACCATAGATGATAATGCAACCCCAATACTTCCAACTAAGGCTGCTGCAGCTCCTCCTCCAGGTGCAGGTTCCTTTGAGGCAAGTAGATCTATAAATTCTTTTATTGCATAGTTTATAAATTTTATGTTTTTAGATGATTCCAAGTTTTTTCCCTGCCTTTTCAAAAATTTCTAAGGCCCTATCAATTTGATCTTCAGTATGAGTTGCCATATAACTTGTTCTTAGAAGAGATTGATTAGGTGGAACACCAGGTGGAAGTACAGGGTTACAATAAACTCCTAAGTCAAAAAGCTCTTTCCACATATATATGGTTTTCCATCGATCCCTTATATATATGGGTATAATAGGGGTACAGCTATTTCCAATATCAAAACCTAAAGATTTTAATCCCTCTCTCATTCTATTGCTAATTTTCCATAGATGCTCTATTCTTTCAGGTTCTTCTTGCATAACCTCTAATGCTGCTAAAGCAGCTGCAGTATTGGCAGGAGACATGCTAGCAGAGAATATAAAGGACCGTGCTGTATGTTGTACATAAAAAATGGTGTCTTCATCTCCTGCTATAAAACCTCCAAGACTGGCAAAAGATTTACTAAAAGTACCCATTATAATATCTACTTTATCTTCTACACCAAAATAATTAGCAGTACCTCTACCGTGATCACCCAATACTCCTATAGAATGGGCATCATCTACCATCAACCTGGCATTATATTTTTCACAGAGTTTGATAATTTCGGGGAGTGGTGCAATATCTCCTGCCATTGAAAATATACCATCTACTATTATCAATTTTCCTGCATTGTCATGACAAGAAGCAAGCACTTTTTCTAAATCCTCCATATCATTATGTTTAAACCTTTTCATTTCTCCCTGAGATAGTCTACATCCATCAATAATAGAAGCATGATCTTCCTTATCTGTAATTGCAATATCTCCTTTACCTATTAAAGCAGATATTGTTCCTAAATTGGTTTGATAACCTGTAGAAAATACTAAAGCTGCCTCTTTATGGAGAAATTCTGCAAGTTTCTCTTCTAATTCTTTATGAAGTTTTAAAGTTCCATTCATAAAACGTGATCCAGTACAACTTGTACCATATTCTTTAATGGCTTTTATAGCTGCTTCTTTTACTTTGGGATGGGTAGTTAGACCAAGATAGTTGTTAGAACCAAGCATTATTAATCTTCTACCATTAATAACTACTTCTGTACCTTCTGTCTCTTCTAACGGAAGAAAGAATGGATAAATGCCTTGATCTATAGCTACTCTTGCTTCATTTAAGAAATGATCAGGTCCTATATTTCTAAATTTATCAAATAAGTCCATTTTGTACTCCCATCCTTTCTAATTGTTTTTTAGATAATTTTAACACAAAAATTGTTGACTTTGCATTGTTTTTAAGTTATTATTATATGGAATTTGGACTAAAAAGGTAGGTGATTATATGAGAAACAAGGTATTTATAGTAGGGGCGGGTTTTGTAGGATCTTCTTTTGCTTATAGCTTAATGCAGAGAGGTATAGCTAGGGAAATTGTTTTGTTTGATATAGATAAGAATAGGGCTTTAGGAGAAGCTATGGATCTTTCTCATGGGGTATCTTTTACTAAACCTACAATAATAAAGGCTGGAGAATTAAGAGAAGCAAAAGATTCAGATTTAGTAGTTATTACTGCAGGAGCAAAGCAAAGACCTGGTGAAACAAGATTACAACTTATTGATAGAAATCTACAAATATTTAAAGATTTAATTCCAAAAATATTAGAATCTGGATTTAATGGGATTTTCTTGGTGGTGACAAATCCAGTAGATGTACTTACTTATGTTACTTATAAGCTTTCTGGTTTCCCAAGACAAAGAGTAATAGGTTCTGGAACTGTACTTGATAGTTCAAGATTTGCATATCTTCTTTCTCAACATTGTAATGTAGACCCAAGATCAGTTAATGCCTATATAATAGGTGAACATGGCGATTCTGCTGTTGCAGCTTGGAGTTTAACCCATATTGGTGGAATTCACATATCTGATTTTTGTCCTGTATGTGGTAAAAATTGCTTTACTCAAGAAATTATGGAGAATATTTTGAAAGAAGTAAGAGAATCTGCTTATAAGGTGATTGAACTTAAAGGAGCAACATATTATGCTATAGGCTTAGCTTTAGTAAATATTGTTGAAGCTATTTTGAGGGATGAAAATAGAATTTTGCCTGTATCTTCAGTACATAAAGATATATTAGGTATAAACGATATTCCATTAAGTTTGCCTTCTATAATAAATAGAAATGGGATTGAAAAGGTATTAAATATAAAACTTTCTGAAAAGGAAGTAGAGGAATTATTGAATTCTGCAAAAATAATTAAACAAATGATAGATTCCTTAGATTTTGATAAAGAACCAATTTTTAGTTGATCTATTAATTCAACTTTAAACCCTTTTAACCTCTTTAACACCCTATCCCCTGGGTCTCCCCTCCCAGGGGATTTTTCTATGATATACTACTTTTGAGACTTGAATTAAAAATAATTTTTTTAAGGGGGAATTATTATGGAGAAAGAAGAGAAGGTGTATCAGTCTCAATATGAAGTTGTAGAAGATGCAATATTATCTTTAAGAGATATAGGTGATAGAGCAGTAGAGATAAGAGGAGTACCTACAGGAATTGAGGGATTAGATAATTTATTTTTTACCACAAAAATAGAAAAGGGAAAAACAAAAGTTGTATCTTTAGGAGGTATTCCTCAATATAGTGTTTTTAATTTGACTGGTATATCAGATACTGGAAAGAGTTTAATGGGGGAACAATTTGCAATAAAGCAGGCTTCTCTTGGCTATTCAGTTGCCTTTATTACAGTAGAGTCTCCGGCACATTTTGTGGCTACATCTATGAAATCAAGAGCTGTAGCTATGGGAGTAGAGGAAAATGTTATAGACGATAATATAGTTTTTATTGATGCAGCTTCTTATTCTAAATTAAGAGAGGATGTTCCTACACTTCTTGCAACTCTTGCACATGCTATTAAAAAATATAAAATAAAATTTACTGTTATTGATTCAATAACTGGTTTATATGAAGCAAAAGAGATGATGGCAAGAGTAATAGTGAGACAACTTTTCAACTTTATGAAAAAGTGGTACCAAACAGCCATATTTATATCTCAAAAGAGATCAAGCCAAGAAGAGTTCTCAGCTGAAGCAGCTGGAGGCTTTGCTATTTCCCATATAGTAGATGGTACCATGGTACTTTCAAAGGTGCTTATAAGTAGCCAATATATGGAAAGAATATATAAGCGTCCTTTAGGAGAACTGGTTAGACTTTTTAGGATAGATGGTTGTAGAATGTGTGGACATAGTACAGATACTTTTCTTCTTGAAATTGATAGGAATGGTTTAGTAAGAATAGGACCATCTTTAAAAGAACTTTCTAAGGGGGTGAAATTAGATGCCAATTCTTAGTGGTGAAGATATTCCTTTACAAGAGGATGAGCTTGATAATATTGCTATGAAAACTTTTTTGAAAACATTGGAGATTTTGGGGGGACCAAGGAAATTGATTCTTTTTAGAAATCTTACTTGGGTACCAAGTTTAATTGAAGCATGTTATGCAGTAGTACTAAGGGACAGATATATGAAAACGGAGACTGAGATTGCAGAATTTTTAGGGCTGACTAAGCAGACTGTTAGAAATATATTAAAGGCAGATCCAGATATAGTATTGGATATTCTTGAGGATGAGTTTAAGAAAAAGGAGCTTAAGACTCATGTTGCGGGAGGACTTGCCAAATTAGCTTATAGAAAGATAAAGGAGGATTTAGAGATTAAGTAAAGTGGTAAAAGTAGGGGAAGAATACATAGTAAAAATTGATGGGATTAATTCTCAAGGACAAGGAATAGCCCATATTGAGGGATTTGTGGTATTTGTTGATTACGGCCTTCCTAGTGAAATAGTAAAGATCAGAATTCATACAGCTAAAAAAGATTATGCTATAGGTAAAATTGTAGATTTTGTTGAAAAAGATACCCATAGGGTTGATCCTCTATGCGATGTTTTTTATAGATGTGGTGGTTGCCATTTAATGCATGTTAGTTATGAATATCAATTGGATTTAAAAAGAAGGATAGTTGAGGATACATTTAAGAGAATTGGTAAAGTTAATGTATATATTAAACCTGTTATTGGTATGGATTACCCTTATAGATATAGAAATAAGGCAAAGATTCCTGTTGGGCGAAGAAATGGCAAAATAGTAGTTGGTTTTTATAAAACTAATACTCATCATATTGTGGATATTAAAAAGTGCATAGTTCAACATGAGGATACTGACGGACTTATTGAAACAGTTAAAGAGGCAATAAAGAAATTTAGGATAGAAATATACAATGAATTAGAACACAAAGGAGAAATTAGATTTATGGTAGCTCGCAGATCCTTTGCCTTTGATGAATTAATGGTTATTTTAGTTTCAAAGAAGATGCTTAATAATGCTAAGAAAATTGCAAGATATTTTAAATTCAAACATCCAAATTTAAGATCATTTTATATTAATATTAATCCAAAGCGTACAAATGAGATATTTGGAGAGGAATCAAGACTCATATGGGGAGAAGAGGTCATAAAGGACAAAATAGGGGGTTTTATTTTTGAAATTTCTCCCGTTTCTTTCTTTCAGGTAAATTCGATACAAACAGAAAAACTATATAGTAAAGCTGTAGAATATTTATCAGAAGATAGCAATTTAGTTTTTGATGCTTATTGTGGAATTGGTACTATATCTTTATTTTTATCTAAAAAGGCCAAAAAAGTGTATGGAATTGAGATAGAAAGATCAGCCATAGAAGATGCGTGGAAAAACACCAGAATAAACAAGGTTAAAAATGTAGAATTTATTTGGGGTAGATCAGAAGAGGTTATTCCCAGGTTAATCTCTGAAGGTAAAATTCCTGATGCAGTGGTTTTAGATCCACCAAGAAAAGGATGTGATAAGATTCTTTTGGATGCGATTATAAATAGTAATGTTAAGCAAATCATTTACATATCCTGTTATCCCTCAACCTTGGCTCGCGATATAAATGTTCTTGTAAATTCTGGATATAGGGTTAAAGAAGTTCAACCTGTAGATATGTTTCCTCATACATTTCATGTAGAAAACATTGTGTTATTAGAAAAAGATTAATTCTTCAAAAAATTTATTCTCCTAATATTAAAAGAGTGATAAAATAAAAAGTAAAAGAACCTAAATAATGGGAGGATAATTTCAATGGATATAGAAAAATACATAGATTTTAAAGAAAAAGTGGTGAAAAACGTTTCAAGGGTTATTGTTGGCAAAGAGAAAATAATAGAGCTAATAGCGGTTGCATTTATTTGTGGGGGACATGTGTTGATAGAAGATGTTCCCGGCCTTGGTAAAACTCTAATGGTTAAAGCTTTTGCGAAGACAATAGGAGGAAGCTTTAAAAGAATACAATTTACTCCTGATCTTTTACCGTCAGATCTTACAGGTATAAATTTTTATAATCAAAAAAAGGGAGAATTTGAATTTAGACCGGGTCCATTATTTGCCAATATAATCTTAGCTGATGAGATTAATAGGGCAACTCCAAGGACTCAATCAAGCTTATTAGAAGCTATGGAGGAAAAACAAGTAACGGTTGATGGTGTCACAAGAAGACTTCCTGATCCTTTTATGGTTCTTGCAACCCAAAATCCAGTTGAAACTTATGGTACTTTCCCTCTACCAGAAGCTGAATTAGATAGATTTTTTATGAGAATAAAGATAGGATATCCCAATAGAGAAGAAGAAATAGAGATAATAAATAGAAACAAGAAAAGGGATATGCTTGAGGATATAGAAACTGTGGTAGATACTGATGAGATAAATTATTTAAGAGAGAATTTTATTAATGTTAGGGTTTCAAAAGAAGTTATGGATTATCTCTTAGATATTATAGATTCAACAAGAAAATCAGAATCTATACTTCTTGGAGTAAGTCCAAGAGGAAGCGTAGCTTTGTTTAAAGCAAGTCAGGTTTTTGCATTATTTAATGGAAGGGATTATATTATTCCTGAGGATATAAAATATTTGGCTCCTTTCATTCTCAATCACCGTATAATCACTATTGGGGCTTCGAAGAGTAAAGACATATATGAGGTAATAAATAACTTATTAGAAACTATAAAAGTACCTGTAGAGGAGATTTAACCTTGATTTATATTTTATTTTTTGTCATTCTTATAGGGTTAATAATAAATGAGCTTTCTAAATATTATGTTTTAGAAGGTCTCAGCTTTCATAGATATTTTTCAAAAAAATTAATAGAACCAGGAGAAGAGTTTTTCATTGAAATTGTAATAGAAAACAAAAAAATTATACCGGTTACTTTCTTGCAAGTAGTGGAGGAACTTCCAGGAACATTAGATTATAAGTTTAAAGTTGATAAGATAAGAACGAAGAATTTTCTATATCATACTATGACTTTTTTTATACTACCTTTTCAAAGGATAAGAAGAAAGTATTTGGCTACATGTTATAAAAGAGGAAGATATATTTTTGGTAATGTGGAGATTTTAGGGGGAGATTTTTTTGGGCTTAAGGTTAAGACTAAATCTTTAAATTATATGCAAGATATTGTTGTGTTACCTAAGAAGATGGATATGGAAGAGGGTTTAATACCTTATGGAGATTATCATGGAGATATATCGGTTAAGAGATGGATTATTGAAGATCCAACCATGATAATAGGAGTAAAGGAATATACTGGTAGAGAACCTTCTAAAACAATTCATTGGCCTTTGTCCTTAAAACATGGAGAATTATTGGTTAAAAATTTTGATTTTACCTTTGAAAACAATGTTATGATTCTTCTTAATGTAGAATGCTCAAAGCCCTATTGGTTTAATATGGATGAAGAAGGTATTGAGAAATGTATATCTATAGCGAGAGGAGTAGCTGAAGCTTTTAACGAGAAGAAGATTCCTTTTGGCTTTTCTACTAATTCCTTGATTTATGGACTTTCAAGGGATGAAAACACTATATATCCTGGGATAGGAGAGGCTCATCTATATTTGCTGTTAGAGTATTTAGGAAGGGTTTCTTATAATGTTAATTTACCTTTTGAAGAGACCATAAAGAGATTTTTTAGAACAGGAAATTTACTTATTTCTACATTTGTTATAATTACTCCTTATGTGTTGAAAGAGTATATTCCTATTATAAATTCTTTAGATACAGAATTCACAAAAGTGATTGTCATATCCATAAATAGTGATAATTTTCCTTATCTTTCAGAAAGAATATTGAAATATGAGGTTAAAAAGGATAAAAATGTGGCTTATATTTCTTGATTTATTAGCAAGAATTTCTTTTCTTTTTTCTTTGATAGGTACAGCTATTATTCTGCTTTACAACCTTAAGATATATTATATTTCATATCTTTCCTTAGTTTTTGTTTTACTTTGTGGAGTTATTATTAAGAGGAGATTTAAAAAACTTATCTTTCTCCCTTTCCTACTGCTTTTGTTTGTCCCAATTTTCATATATGAGAAATTGTTTTTGTTAATTTTAGGAGGATTAACTTTATTTCTTCTTTATACCCAAAGGGATGTTACGTATGGCTCAGTTTTAGAGCATTTTAATAAAACCTATCCCTTAGCTTTATTATTATTTCTTACAACTTTCGCTATGAGATATATAAGTACTATTAAGTTTATTATTTTAGAAAGTGTAGTATCATCATCCTTGTTGATGTATTTTATATCAAGCATAATTCTGCTAAGAACTTTAAGATATTTAGAGCATAAACCGGAAGATAAAAATCTTATGTCCTTAAATATTAGATATGCCTTGGCTATTCTTGTTTTCTCTATGCTTTTGAGTATACCTTTTGTGAGAGATAAATTGTTTTGGGTAGCAAGTTATGTTTTCTCTTTTATTTATTTCATTTTTATAACTTTAATTTCAGTTATCTTTATTATTATCGGATATGTGATAGGTAAAATAATTTACTTTATTATCTCCTTTATGGCTAACAGAGGATTAATTGGAAGATCTTCAAGAGAAATTATGAATATGAATCCCGAGATAAATAAATTCCTCAAATTCCTTTGGGAGAGGAGACATATAACTTCCGATTTATTAGATAAGATTATAATTGTGTCATTTTATATCTTTGTAACGGTAACACTAATTTTAATTATATATTGGGTAATGAAGAGATTTTATAGAACGTATAAAAAAGAAGAAAACTATATAGAAGAAAAAGAATTTATATTCCCCTCTTTGAATCCAATAAAGATGCTTCAAAATCTTTTTGGTAGGGATAATCTTAATCCTATTAGAGAATACTACAGAAAATACCTTTTAGATAGTAGAGAAATGGGGGCTGATATTAGATATTCTGATACTACTTACGATGTCTATAAGAAGACCTCTGATCTTTTTAATGATAATTCATTGAAAAGAATGAGAAATATTTATATTGAAGTAAGATATGGGTTTGGCAGAATAACATCTGAGCTTATTAAGGAGTTTAAGAAACTTTATAAGAGTTTAAATAAATAGATTCAGGAGGTTGATTATGAAAAGAAGTGAATATGATAAGGCAAGAGAGAAAGCCATTTCTTTTTTGGAAAAAGCCCATATAGTAATTACGGAGGAAGAAAAGAGAAAGATTGAAGTGGCTGATTTTGGTTTAGGAATGTTGTCTGTTTTTGGACTTCAAATACTTACATATGTGAGTACTGAGAGGGTTTGTGCAAAAGAACTTATTTTGTTTCCTCGCCAAACATGTCCCGAACATAGACATCCCCCATTTAATGGAGATTTAGGTAAAGAAGAGACTTTTAGATGTAGATGGGGAAAGGTTTATCTTTATGTTCCTGGAGAACCAACAAGAAATCCAAAGGCTATTATTCCAGAAGATAAGAGAAGATATTTTACAGTTTGGCATGAGATTGAGTTAAATCCTGGTGAACAATATACTTTATATCCTAATACCCCTCATTGGTTTCAGGCAGGAGATGAAGGAGCTATTGTTTCAGAATTTTCTACAAGAAATTCTGATGAATATGATATATTTACAGATCCTAATATAAAGAGAATTCCTGTAATAGAGGAAGATTAAAGGTGTATGGAAGTACATGGGTTGTAACCAGAGAAAAGGCAGAAAAAATAAAGGAAGAGCTCATAAAAAGAGGGGGAATAGAGGAAAATCCTAAAAGTATTTATGAGATTTGGAGGATAAGATTAGGAAATAGTATATTTATATACTATTCATCTAATAAGCTTTACAGCACTCCTTCTAATGAGATATGGAGAATTTGGGAATTAATAGATTCCATAATAAAGAGTGAAAGTGATAATTTAAAGAATTATTTGTTGGGATTTGATGAGACGGGAAAAGGGGAGCCTTTTGGGCCACTTGTACTTGCAGGAGTAATGGTACCTAAGGAAATTCTGAAAAATATTTCTTTAGAATTTAGTACTTCTGATACCAAGAAAAAACATAATTATGAATATTGGGAAAAATTGCTTTTTTCTCTGAATTCAATAGAAGATCTAAAATATAAGATTGATCTTATAATGCCAAGGGAAATAGATAGATTTAATATAAATATGTTGATGGATCTGGGATATGAGAAACTATTGAAAAATCTTATTTATAATGTACCTTTTGAAGACTTAAGGATTGTAATTGATGATTATGGTATAGGTAATATTCTTAATAAATATTTACAGCATGTTAAAGAAAAGGGGGCTGAAGTTATTACTATTTCTGATTCAGAAAATAAGTTTATAGAAGTGAGAGTAGCTTCCTTAATTGCCAAAGCATATAGAGAAAAATTTTTGAAGAAGATCTCAGAAGTATATAAACTTGAAGAAGAAGTTATAAAAGGAAATTTGTCTGATATTTATGTAAGAGATAGGTTTTTGCAGTATAAAAAACAAGATTTCTGGTTTTTGAGAAGGTCATTTGGTGAAAAGAAAATTAAAGAGAAACCATCTTTTATAAATATGATAGACGAAGAGGGTAGAGTTATATGTTTTTTCTGTGGAAAGGCTTCATATCAAGTAATTTTATATAACTATAAGTTTAAATGCATATACTGTGGAAAAGAAATGAAAGATTTGCAGTTTGCCTTAAAGTATAAATATGGAGTTATAAAGGTAGAAGATAAAAGGATTATAAATATGATTTTTGATATTTTTAAGCATAAAGATATATTGGATGGCTTTGATTTTATATTGCCTGAAGGTAGCCTCCAAGATCTTCTTCCCTTTAGAGATATGGGAAAGATTTTAATAGATACTAAAAGTTCGTACCTGACTTATATAGAGCTAAATCTTCAAGGAGATAGTATAGTTTTTTCCCTTATTAGGAATGTCTAAGATTTTTAACTTATAAGGTGTATTGTTTTTATTTAATTCAAATATGAGGAGACCAGATTTCATCTCGTTAGGTTTTATATACCTCATGAAAAATACTTCTTGCCCCCTTAAACCATAATAAATAGCTCCTAATGTACTAATAGGAATTTTAATTCCATCATCATTTATAAGACGAAAATTATCGTGTTTTATTAATAATTCTTTATTTGTTTTGTTTAGCACATATATTTCAAAGATATAAAAGACATGGTTTTTCTCTGGCTTTATATTAGAAGAATCAAAAGGTAAAGCTTCTAATTTGTCAATTTTGGATATATAAAAGATTAATCCATCTATATTTTCTCCTTTTACTTCTTTTCCTTGTATGGTTAAGGATATATCTTCAGCTATTATTATTGAGAAAAGAGGGATAATAAATAAGACTAAAATTATTATAGCTTTTTTCATATACACCCCCAAGAAATTTGTTTTCTGTTTATTATATCATTACTTGGGAGAGTAAGGTAGGTAAACCTACCTTACTCCTTGACAGCCCCACGAGTTAAACCAGATACAATCAAGTTTTGAAGAGCTAAAAACATAATGACAATAGGTAATGCTCCAACTATCGATGCTGCAGCAAAATCCCCCCATCTTACATCATACATTCCTGATATAAAATTTCTTAAGCCAACAGCAAAAGTATATTTGGATGGATCCTTTAATACAATACTTGCTAAAAGGAAATCAGAATATGTTCCAATAAAGGAGGTTATAGCTACAACTGACAAAATAGGTGTAGAAAGAGGTAAAATTATCTTGTAATAGGCTTGAAATCTTGTGGCACCATCTATTAATGCAGATTCTTCAAGAGAATCTGGAATACTATCAAAAAATCCTTTCATAAGCCATATATTATATGGTATTCCTCCACCTAAATATATCATTATCAATCCAGAGAGAGTATTAAGACCTAAAAATGGTAGATATTTCCCTAAATGATAAAGTAGCAAGTAGACAGCAACCATTCCCATAATAGCAGGAAACATTTGAAGTATTAATAAGGTGAGAAGAGAATATTTTTTACCCCAAAACTCAAATTTTGAAAAAGCATAGGCAGCAAGGGAAACAAAAAATACTGTAAGTATAGCTGTAGTTATAGATACTATAAGGGAATTTTTTATCCAATTAAAAAAGCCAATATCTTTTAGGTTGGAATAATGTTCTATAGTAATATTATCGGGGATAAGTTTTTGCCCTACCAAGCTACCTCCAGCCCTAATGGATGCAGAGATAGTCCAAGCTACTGGAAAGAAAGTGAATACTAAAAATATCCAAATGATTATATGCTTGGGAATTTGGAGTATGATTTTGTTTTTTCTCATTCGTATCTCACCTCACGTTTAAACATACCAGAAATCCAAAAGTTAAATATACTTATTAAAGCTATTATGATAAATACGATAATTGATATAGTGGCTGCTAAACCATAGTCTTGACCTCTACCACCTTCAAAGGCAAGTTTATATGTATAAGAAATTAGGATGTCAGTGGTACCAGCTACTGTGGAGATATCAGACATAGGAGGTTTACCTGATGTAAGTAAATATATTACGTTAAAATTGTTAAAATTAAAAGCAAAAGTTCCAACTAAAAGAGGACCAATAGCTGTTAGGAGAAGAGGTAATGTTATACTTCTTAATTGTTGAAAATAGCTTGCTCCATCAACTTTTGCTGCTTCATAGAGCTCCTCTGGGATACTTTGTAAAGCACCTAAGCAAACTGTCATAGCATATGGATATCCAAGCCATAAATTTACCACAAACAATGCTACTCTTGCCCATGTAGTTTCTAAGAACCATGGTATCTTAACTCCGAAAAGGGAAAACAAGATTCTATTCACTACTCCTACTTCTGTATTAAGTAATCCTACCCATATAAGTAGAGATATAAATGCAGGGATAGCCCAAGGGACTATAAGTAGTGTTCTATAAATACCTTTAAATTTTAAATTTTTATCATTCATAAGTAATGCTAAAAATAATCCTACTGTAAAGTTTAAGAGAGTTGTTCCTGCTGCCCAAAAAATGGTCCATAGAAACACTCTAAGGAAGGGCTTAGATACTCTATCATCCTTTATTAATCTTACAAAATTTTCTGTACCTACAAACTCAACAAATCCAGGAATTATCTTTTCACCATTTGGTCTTGTAAAGAATCCATCCTTTGGAAATAATTTTTCATTAGTGAGTTTATCTATTATTACATCTTCCTCTGGAATATAAACATATCTTTGTTTATATAACGAGAAATGATTAAGGTCTGAAAGTTGAAGAAAGGAGTCATCTTCCAGTTCAAATTTAAGATTTTGTAGTAAGGGAATTTTAGAGAATTTTTTCTCTTGGGAGATTAATTTATATTCTTCATATTCAGAAGGAAAGTTATCTTTTGAAATCAATATCAATTTTTTGTTTTCAATTTTATATATATTACCCATGGAATCTTTCAATAAGATTTTAATCTTGTTATCACTTTCATAAACAGCGTATTCATATTTTTGAGTATTTTCAGGTAAATAAGTTTCCTTTTCTAATTGTTCAATCACTTGAGATTTAGTGAGTATGTGTCCAGTACCATAATTTGTAAAAGCTATTTGGATGGTATAAATAATTGGATAAATCATAAATATGAACATTAAAAGAAAGGCAGGTACTATATATCTCCATGGATAGGTTTTAGGATGTAAAACAAATAAAGAAAAGAAGAAAGTAACCATGAAAAAGATTAAACCCCATATAAGTCCTGCTACATTTCCTATAATATAACTAAAAAATATCCCTATTACAGCTATTACTATAGAGTATAAAATATGAAAGATTGTCTTATAAAGATTCATTTCGAGTTACCTCCTGTAAAGAAGGAGGGAGAAAATATTTCTCCCTCCTTTGGTGTATTATTACTTTCTTGCTTTTTGTATGGCATCTTTTATCTGTGCAACTGCCTCTTTTAAGGCAACATCAGGAGCTTTTTTGCCTGAGGTTATCAAAGTGAGGGCGTCACCCATGTAGCTCCATACAGGCCCCATTTCTGGTATATTAGGCATAGGAATTCCATCAGCAGCACTTGCTCCAAAGGCTTTTATGTCTGGATTTGATGATACTACTCTATAAGCGTCTTTCCTTGCCAATATTCTGGGATCTGTCTCAAAGAGTTTTAATTCTAATTCTTTAGAGGCTAATACTTCAATTGCAAAGGTTTTTAATATAGCTAGATTGGGTGATCTGGAATTTAACATAAAGCCTTGAACTCCTACAAAAGGCCTCATTGGTTTTCCATCAATCTTAGGTAATTTGGCTACCCCATAGTTTATTTTTGCTTTTTTGATATTATCTATTTCCCATGGACCATTTATCATCATTCCTAATTTACCTTCTGAGAATAAACTGGTAGTTGTTTGGTAATCTACTCCTTGTTTTAAGATGCCCTCTTTAAAGAGATTGACTAATTTTTCGATTCCTTTAATTGCTCCTTCATTTGCAAGTCCTATGTCCAATGGATCTAATCCATTTGGAGTTTCTTTAAAGACATATCCTCCAAGAGCTGAGAAGAAAGGAAAACTAAAATAGAAGTTATTATAGTCATATAGGAATCCATAAATTCCACCTTTTGTTAAACTTTTAGACACCCTAACTAAGGATTCATAGGTAGTTGGAGGATTTGGAACTAAATCTTTATTATAAATTAAGGCTACTGCTTCCATGGAGTAGGGGATTCCATATAATTTTCCCCTATAGGACATGGCTTTTAAAGTGACAGGTGTAAATTCATCGAGTACTTTTTGTGGTAAGAAATCTATTGGAAGAAGAAGGCCATTTACTACTAATTCTCCAACCCAATCATGAGCCCCAACAATGATGTCTGGACCCTCTCCTGTAGGTGCAGCAGTTATGAATTTGGGTTTAATATCTCCAAAACTTACCTCATTTACTTCTACCTGAATACCATATTTTTGTACAAAAGGTTTAACAGCTTCTCTTAATCCTTTAACTTGTGCTTCTGACGTCCAGATAGTTATTTTGCCAGGAACTGCTCCTTTAGATAAGGTGAAAACTAATAAAAGAATCAAGCTTAAAATTAGAAGCTTCTTCATTTTTTAATACCCCCTTAAAATATGTTTTTTAAAATCCATAAATTATAGAAGGTTTGTCTTTTAAAGTCTTTCACCTCCCTACTTAACTCGTGTTAGTGAAATTATAGCATGTGTTAAGAATTTTTTAAAGATCTTTTTCTTTTTTTTATTTGTGATGTATAATCTTTTAGTTATAAACTTATGTAGATGGAGAGGTAGAAATTATGAAGAGAATAAATATTTTTGATCTTTTTGTGGTTTTGGTCATATTTTTAGCCATATTAGGCTTTTTTTTAGTGAAAGAAGGTAGGACTCCTCTTGCAAGAGTGAAGGGGGAGGAAAAGGATATAGAAATTGACATGATTGTTAGAAATTTACCTCTTAATGATAAATCTGTAATTAAACCAGGTGAGAAAGCCTTTATAAGAATAAAGAATCAACCATTTGCATGGGTAACAGTTAAAGATGTAAAAATATATGAGAAAAAAATGTTGGTACCTAATTTTAATGACACATATACTTTTATAGATGATGTGAATAATCCATTTAATGTGGATATGCTTATTACTTTTACTACTAAAGGTTATGTAACAGAAGATAGTGTTATTCTTGGGGTTAAAGTAAAGGTTGGTATGAGTATAAATGTGGAGAGTTTTAAGGCTGATATTTCGGGAGTTGTATCGGCAATAAGGTATTAATATGGAGAGGCTTTTAGATATTTGGAGAAAAAGTTTTCTTTTTTATATATTAAACAAAGCAGAATTATTTATAAAGGATATAACTGATAAAGTTATCTCTGAATCTTTTTCTTTCCCCCTTATCTCTTTTGTTCTTGAATATTATCTATATCTTTTTCTCTTTCTTATTCCTTTTTTATCATCTGGAAAAATTGCTATAGGAATATTTATTGCTTTCTTCTTATGGTTTCTTGATACTTTTCTTTCAAAGGATAAAAAATTTTTTGAAAGTTTAAATTCCTTTGTTATTATATATGTGATTTTTCTTCTTATAAATCTTGTTGCAACTTTCTTTTCTCCTTATCTTATACCAGCCATTAATGGGTATTTAAAGTTTTTAGTTTATTTTGCCATATTCTTAGTCTTTAAAGATGTTTTTAAAGATGATGAGAAAATAAAAAGAGCTTTCTTTTCTATTCTTCTTTCTACGTTCTTCCTTTCTTTATATTGTCTTTATCAGTGGATAATTAAAGTCCCACCATTAGCTGGATGGGAAGATGTGGAGTTTGTGGGAGAGAAAGTGACAAGAGTTTATGGTACTCTCCTAAACCCTAATCTCTTAGGTGGTTATTTAATAGGAGTTATGCCTTTTATATTATCTACAATTTATATATTTAGCTTAAAGAGTATTTCTGTAATTACTGCTATTTTAACTTTTCTTTCTATTATTTGGACATATTCAAGAGGAGCATACTTGGGTTTTTTGGTATCTATGGCTTTATATTTTATAATGATATTAAAGATAATTTATATGGTAGCAAATAGAAATATAAGGAAAATTTTATTGATGTTTTTGTTTGTTGTAATACTGGCTAGTGTAGGAATTTTCTCCCAGTCCTCTTATTTTCAAAAAAGGATTCTCTCTGCTTTTACCCTTTGGGGACACTCTTCTAATGCGACCAGAATTGTAATTTGGGAACGTTCTTTTAAGATTTTTAAGGATTTCTTTTGGACTGGTATAGGTTTAGGTAATGACGTTTTTAGAAGAGTGTATGCTTTCTATATGGAGCCTAAATTTACTGCCCTTGCTTCTTATAACTTATTTTTAGAAATTGGAATAGAAGGTGGTATATTAGCCCTTATTGTTTTTCTTCTTATGATCTATTATCTTTATAGGAGATTTTTCATAAAATACTCTACATGGGATCTGAAACATAAAATATTGGGTATATCAGCTATTTCATCTATTACTGCTCCTCTTTTTCATGGAATTGTAGATACTATATGGTATAGGCCTTACCCTCAAATAATGTTTTGGTTTTCTGTAGCTATTCTCTTAAATCTTTTTGAATATGATGGAAAAATAAAAAAGGTGCTTTTATTTAATTTAGGAGGTTTAGGAGATCAAATTTTATTCCTTCCAGTGGTTAAAGGGGTTATTCAGAGATGTAATCCTCAAAGGTTGAAGATTATAACTGAGAGAAGAGGAAGAAAAATATTTGATATTCTTGGAATGGATGTAGAGGAATTCAATCCAAAGGAAAAACTTTCTTTTTCTAAAACATTATATCTTATGGCAAAATTAAGAAGAGAATCTTATGATTTGAGTATATCTACAGGAAAATCTCCTTTTATCCCTATCTTTATGTATTTTGTAGGAGCTCCTATTAGGGTAGGTTATATGGAAAATCCTTTGAGCTTTTTATATACCCATAAGGCTTCTTCTACAAGAAATGAGTATATGGGGAAGGTTCATTTTAGGCTTTTAAAAGTATTAGATGAGAATTTAGAATTCTCGTTGCCTGAGATAGATATACCAGAGAGTATAAAAGATAGAGTAAAAAATAAACTCATAAAGTACTCTTTAGAACCTTTCTCTTATATATTAATACATCCTGGAATTAGTAAGATGAGTATTAGAAGAGGTATAGATAGAAGGTGGGCTCCTGAAAAATGGAAAGAATTGATTGAAAAATTAAATCAAAAAGAACTTCCGTATGTAATTGTTTATGGTCCAGATGAAGAAGAAACGATAGAAGAGTTAAAAAAATTAATAAAAGATGGATTGTTTATATTACCTGATGGTTTGGATGAATTTATAGGGTGGATATATTTTAGTAAGGCTATGATATGTTTGGATTCGGCTCCTCTACACTTAGGTGTAGCATTGAAGAAACCTTTAGTCGTCCTATTTGGACCTACTAATCCTAAAGAGATTGTTCCAGATGATCCTAAATTTCAAATAGCTAAAATAGACCTTCCTTGTGAGCCATGTCTATGGGATAAGAGAAATAAAGTTTGTGATGACTTATCTTGTATGGATATTACAGTTGATTTAGTATGGGAAAAATTAATGATTCTTATAGAGAGTTAGAATTTTTTGGATTATTTGGGTAGTAGAGAAATCTTCTAATATAGGTAGAATTATTATTTTTCCTCCATATTCTTTAACAATTTTTGCTTCAGGTAATTCTTCTTCTTTATAGTCTCCTCCTTTTACATGTATATGAGGCTTTATAATTTCTATTAAATTTTCTGGTGTATTTTCATTGAAAAGAGTAACATAATCAACACATTCTAATGCTGAGATGATTTTTAATCTACTTTTTTCATCAAATATTAATTTCTTTTCTCCTTTTATTCTTTTAACAGACTCATCACTATTTATACCCACTACGAGAATGTCACCATAATTTTTGGCCTCTTCTAAAAGTTTTATGTGACCAGGATGTAAAATTTCAAAACAACCATTAGTAAAGACTATTATTTTCCCTTGATTTTTGTGAATGTCGATGACATCTTTTAGTTCTTCAATTTTTTTAATTTTTCTATCAGAAGATAACATGGTTATTCTTAATTTCAATTTTTTCAGGTATTATTGCGATTAGTTCATCAGTTGATAAGGTGCTTGTACCAAATTTTCTCACTACACAGCCTGCGGCAAAATTAGCAATTATACATGCAGAAAGGATATCTGTACCTGCGGATAAACTTAATGATAGAGCGGATATAACAGTGTCTCCAGCCCCTGTTACATCTCTTACTTCAGATTTTAAGGCAGGAATTTCAAAAAATTTATCATTCTCTAAAAGAAAGATTCCTCTTTCTCCTCTTGTTATAACTATTCCTTTTCCTTTAATTATCTCCATGAGTTTTTGGGCACCTTTAATTAAATCCCATTCTTCCTCCATATTTGTAGCGATTTTTGCTTCTTTCTCATTTGGAGTGATAAGGGTGGCATTTTCATATTTGGAAAAATCTTTTCCTTTAGGGTCTACAATTACCTCTTTATTATTAGATTTGGCTATATTTATTATTTTTTGGGTTGTCTCTGGGGTTAAGACCCCCTTTGCATAATCGGATAGGATTATAAGATCTATTTCATTTATATGTTTTTTAAACTTTGATATGAGTTTTTCCTGTATATAATTATTTATTGGGTATTTTTTCTCTCGGTCCATTCTTACTATTTGTTGATTTAAAGCTATAAGTCTTGTTTTTAATGTAGTAGGTCTTCCTTTATCTGTAATTAATATATGTTTTATATTTTTATTAGAAAGAAGATTTATAATTTTTTCTCCTCCGTGATCTTCTCCAATAACCCCAAAAAGAATAGGTTCCCCACTTAAAGCTTTAATATTGTTTGCCACATTTGCTGCTCCTCCTAATACATGTCTTTCTTCTTCAACTTCTAATATGGGAACGGGAGCTTCTGGTGAAATTCTCTCAATTTTTCCTATTATGTATTCATCTAACATTACATCCCCAATGACTGCTATTTTTTTCCCTTTCCATGATTTAATAATTTCTATGAGTCTTGATTTAAGATCCATTTTGCAGCCTCCATCAAGTTTTTAGCAGAGTAATCAGCAGTTACATCCTCTTTTCCTATAATTATGGCTTTACAGCCTGCATTTTTACCAGCTTCAATATCACTTGTTTTATCCCCAATCATATAAGAATTTTTGAGATCTATATTCCAATCTTTTGCTGCTTCTAACAGCATACCTGGATTTGGTTTTCTACATTCTCCTTCCAGATAGGGACAATAATAAAAATCATCTATATATACTCCTTCCTTAGAAAGGATGTAATATAGATATCTATGAAACCTTTCTACATCTTCTTTCGTATAGTAGCCTCTTTCAACTCCTGATTGATTGGTAACAATTATCAGAAGGAACTTTTTTTGTAAAAGTTTTAAAGCTTCTATAACTCCAGGAATAAGTTCCAAATCTTCTATCTTATGGACATAACCCTTGTCTATATTAATTGTTCCATCTCTATCTAAGAAACAAGCAACCTTTTTTGATGGAAATAATGCTTCTTCTATCAGGTCACATAGAATATGACCAATAGTTATATGGGCTTCTTGAATATGAGGAGTCATATGAAAAGGTACAATTATGGAAAAGTGGGCAAAATTTATAACTTTTCCTCCGTTCTTTCCTGTTAAAGCAACTGTATATCCTCCAAGTTCTCTTGCCTTTTCTAATCCTTTTATAATATTAGGTGAGTCTCCAGATGTTGTTATTCCTATAACAATATCTCCTTTATTCATTATAGCTTCTATTTGTCTTGCATATACCTCTTCAAAGCCATAATCATTAGATATAGATGTAAGATTAGAAGTATTTGTGGTTAATGAAATAGCTGGAATACCACGTCTCTCTTTTAGAAATCTTCCTACAAGTTCTGCGGTAATATGTTGGGCATCAGCGGCACTGCCACCATTTCCAAATAATATAACTTTGTTGCCTTTTTTATATCCATCTACAATTATTTCAGCAAGTTTTTTAATATCTTCTATAAGAAATTCTTCTATCATTTTAATGACAAAATCATGTTTTCTTAATCGAGCTTTTATTCTATTTTCCATTGTTTCTCCTTATAAGCTTGAAAATTCTTTATTATTTTATCATAAAAATAAATTACTATTTTATTTTCCATCCTTGTTTATATGGTGATATATCCCTCAATCTTTTTACAGTTTTTTCTAATACTTCTAAAGTATAGTCTAAATCTTCCTTTGTAGTATAGTATCCTAAGGTAAACCTTACTGCACTATGAGCAAGTTCTATCGGAAGTCCTATAGCTGAAAGGACATGGGATGGTTCAAGGGAAGCAGAACTGCAAGCTGAACCTGTAGATACAGCTATCCCTTCTAAATCTAAATTAAGAAGTATGGATTCACCTTCTATATAGGCGAAACTAAAATTTATATTATTAGGTAGTCTTTTCTCTCTTGGTCCATTAAGATATACATCCTCTATTCGTTTTTCTATTTCTTTTATAAAATAGTCTCTAAGATTGATTAATCTTTCTCTCTCTTTATCAAGCTCTAAAATTGAGATTTCAATAGCTTTACCCATTCCTACAATACCTGCTACATTTTCGGTACCTGCTCTTTTTCTTTGTTCTTGCTCTCCACCATGAATAAAAGGGTGTATTTTTGTCCCTTTTCTTATATATAGTGCTCCAATTCCTTTTGGGCCATAAAATTTATGGGCAGAGATGGATAATAGATCAACTCCTAATTTATCTACATTTACAGGTATATGGCCAACTGTTTGCACTGCATCAGTATGAAAATATATTTCATATTCTTTAGCAATTTTTGTAAGTTCCTCTATTGGTTCAATTGTGCCGATTTCGTTATTGGCATGCATTATGGAAATTAGGATAGTATCTTTTCTTATTGCCTTTTTTAATGAATCTGGATCAATAAATCCTTCTTTATCAACTGGCAAATAGGTTATCTCAAATCCAAGTTTCTCTAAGAAATGACATGGTTCTAATATGGCATGATGTTCTATCGAGGATGTAATTACATGTTTTCCTTTATGAGAGAGGGCATATGCTACTCCTTTTAGAGCCATATTATTGGATTCTGTTCCCCCACTGGTAAATATAATCTCCTCATTTTTTGCTCCTAAAGCCTTAGCAATTTTTTCTCTCGCTTCCTCTATAGCAATTCTTGCTTGTCTTCCGAAATGATGGATACTGGATGGATTTCCAAATTCTTTTGTTAGATATGGTTTCATAGCCTGAAAGACTTCAGGTCTTATAGGAGTGGTAGCTGCATAATCTAAATATACTTCTCTTTTCATGTAAATTTACCTCCTAAAATATACTAAAATAGTATAAATTATATGATAATTGTTGTCAAAAGTATTTTTATGTTATAAAATATATTTTGAAAATATACTAAAAAAGTAGGAAAAGGAGGAAATAAATTAAGTTGAATTTAAAATATTCTGATATTGTTTTAGAGCATTTTAGAAATCCAAGAAATGTAGGGATTATAGAAAATCCTGATGGGTTTGCTATAGAGGGAAGTCCTGCTTGTGGTGATCAGATTGCTGTTTATATTAAGGTAGATAAAAATACAAATATAATTACAGACATAAGGTTTCAATCTTTCGGTTGTGCTTCCAATATTGCAACAGGCTCTATGATGACAGAGATGGTAAAAGGAAAGACTATAGAAGAAGCCTTAAAAATTACCTGGAAAGATGTGGCAGAGGCTCTTGGAGGATTGCCTCCGGTAAAAATGCATTGTTCTGTTTTAGCTGTCGATGGATTAAAGTCGGCAATAAAAAATTATTTGGGAGAAAAAAATACTTCTTCAGTTTTAAATGAAAAAGAGATTATAGAGGTTCTTTCTAAGATTGTTTATCCGAGTATTTCCATGGATATTATTAGTCTAAAGTTGCTCAATTATTTAAAAATTACTGAGGAAGGAGATATAATAATAGAACTATTATTGTCTGATGATGATTCTTTCAAGAGTCATATAAAACAAGAAATAGAGGAAAATCTAAGAAAGATACCAGAGGTAAGAAACATAGAGGTTAGATTTGTAAAATGAAATTTTTATCTTAATATTAGTATTTCGTTATCTCTGTCTATAATTTCCTCGATTGTTTTCTTGTATTCTTTATAATTCTCAGTGGGGATAAATATCTCTTTTAGTTTGAAGTTTCTTTCAATTAGAATATTCTTTCCTTCCCAGTAACATTTTCTCGTGTAGGTTATCCAAGGATTCTCTATATTTACATTTTCCAATATATTTTCAGGGATTTTATTAATAGAGGACAAATTAATGGTTATTAATTCTTTTTCCTCGTATGGAAGGTAGTATTGGATGGGGTATATTCTTTCTTCTTTAAATATTTCTTCAGCCTTCTCTATTTTTGTAATGAATGGGGAATATATATATGTATATTTATTATTTTTTAGAAGCTGGCTATTATAATATTGGACATTTATCCTTAGAGGGGCTTCTAAATTATATAGATTTTCAATATTCCAAGAAGTAAGATAAGAGCCGGGATAAGTATTGTTTATTAAGTAGGATATAAGATTTTCCTTTTCCTCATAAGATAGACTATCTAATAACCAACGAAAATAAGTTGCAAAATAGCCTTTAAAAGATAATGTAGTTTTCATTAAAGCCTTGCCATTTTCAAAAATAATTTCTGTCTTAAAATCTTTTGCGTTTTCTTCAGGTTTGCTCATGGGAATTTTTGTAAATACTGGTTTTTCGTCTTTTATAATCATAACATCTGCTCCTTGATCCATGTATGGTACTTCTCCAAAAGGTGTATTTTCAGCTGTTCCATCAAGGAAAATAAAATTATTATTTAGAGGTACAGCTACTATAGCATGATCAAACTGAAAAGCAGGTATTTCTTTCTTAAAAGATATGGAATATCTGGTGTTTACGAGAGTATAATACGCTTCTATTCCTGCTTCTTGAAGCATAGTAATGAGCAGTATTGCCTTATCTTTACAATCACCATATTTTTCTCTAAATATGTTGGGAGCACTATGAGGCATAATTCCTCCAATACCAAATTCTAATCCAACATATCTTATTTCTGACGTTACATAATAGTATATAGCTTTTATTTTGTCTTCTTCTTTTTTCAAACCTAATATTAATTCTTTAACCTTTTCTTTAATTGCCTTATCAGCTCTAATTTGAGGGTAAGCTAAGGAATAATAAAGATCTGCTAATTGTTCCCAATCTTTGAATGTGGTTATCCATACTTGAGGTATTAGATCTATTACTTTAGGCATAAGTGGTTCTTCTATTATAGCAGGAAGTTTTTCCATTTCCCATTTGTATGTTTTCCATTTCTTATCTTCTTCTATGTTAGGTTCTTTGTTACCATTATAAAAGGTATATTTTATCTCTAAATCCTTTGGAATCTTTAATATGAATCTACTGTATAATGAAGGTATCTCGTTTTGAAAGAAAAAGATATCTTGAAAGTTTTTACCATATATCCCACCAGTGTATTCTTCTACCATGTATAGACACTCTAAGATAGCTCCTTTTTCAATTCCTGGATATGAGAGAACAATTTTTCTTTCATCAGTATAAAGAGGGTAATCACTAAGTATTGGAAAATCCTGTATTGTTGAGACTTCAATTTCATCACCGTTTGGTTTTATTGTTCTTGCCCTTAATATTCTTACTCTCTCAAAGCTTGAATCGTAGTCTATTTGAATTTCGCCATATTTGTCTTTTGCTGAGTTTTTAAGAATTTTAATTAATTTATGATAAATCATCCTTGAAGTTCCATCATTAAAAAAAGTTCTTTCTTTTTGATCTAATAAGATTACAGCTGGATATTCTAAATATTCTTCTGGAATTTTTGATTCTAAATAAGAAGAAACATCAGGGAGATTATATTCTTCTCTTTTCAGATGGTTTATATAGATTCTTAAATTTGTAAAATATGGATTTAATTGAAGGGTTCTTTCGAAAAGTTCTATGGCTTTTTCGTCATTATCTTCTAAATAAAGTTTTCCTTTGTATAGATAGGTTTCAGGATATTGATAGGAGATTTTTTCAACTCTTTCTAATATGGAAAATGCTTTCTCTTTGTCTCCCCTAATCATGTATAATCTTATCTTTTCTAAGTACGCCCAAATGCTTGTTGGATCTTTTTCTAAGGCTATATTTAATAAATTTTCTAAGATATCAATTCGATTTAGTTCATCGGCTAAGTTATATAATGTTAAAAACATCTCCCAATTTTCAGTGTCTATAGATAATGCTTTTTGATAATAATCTATAGCCTTATCTTTAATTTCCTTTATCTCATAATATTTTCCAATTAAAAATAATGTTTCTATAGAGTTTGGATATTTAGATGATAATGTATTAACGTTTGAATTTACTTCTTTTTCCCACGATAGTGATATGAAGATTCTTGAGAGTAGAGATCTTAAAAGGAATGAATTATCGTGTATATTTTCTTTAATTATCTTTATGGCATCCTCATATCTTCCATAATTTAAGTTGTAGAGAGATAAGTAATATGCAGAGAGTTTTATGTCTCTGTTACCCTTATAGGCAATGTCCATATATTTTTTAGCAGTTTCTAAGTTTCCAAGTTCATATTCAAGCTTGCCTTTTAAAAACTTTATTAATGAGGATTTAGGTTTTATTTTTTCTGCTCTTTCTAAAAATTCTTCTCCAGCATCACTATATCCATAATAGGTGCCTAAAAGAAATCCGTAAAAAGAATAAAATATCTCAGATAATGATGATTCTCTGATAAAGTCTTTTTGTGGGATTATTTTTACCCAGGACAAATTCCTTTTTATATAATTCTGAATATTCTCAGATATCTTTATTCCAGATATAGGTTCATTCTTTTCATTGGTGATCCCTAAATAAAATCCAAAAGGACCCATAGTATTAGAAATTTTAATTAATAATTTATGCCAACCTAAAGGTAAGTAAATTTTTATAATCTCTTGGTCAAACAAGTTTCGTCTTTCTGTTTCTATGCTATAGATAAAAGAGTCATCTATAAATAATTTATAGGAATTTGGCGAACCTATTTTAATTAATACTTCTTGGCTTTTGGGCATAAAAATATAACAAAGAGCATAAGCAGTACTCCATTTATTAGGATAGAACAAATTATAAAGGTTGATATAACCATTTATACTTTTTTCCATAGGCTTAAACCAATTAATTTCTATGCCATTTTTTCCTTTATACTTTTGATTTAGCAAAATCTCTTTTTCAGGTGGAAATTCTTTATATAATCCAGAATTTCCTACATTTTCAAAAGGGCCGATGAAAAGAAAATCAGTAATAAAGCCTTTACTTCTTGCATAATTATAGATTTCTTTTATCTTTTGTTGAGAAAGCAAAGATTTCCAATATAAATTTTCCATGAAAGGAGAAAGGTTTTTTTTATCTTTTAAGATAATGGGAATTTCTTTAAATATCCCTAAATTCTCCCAAGCACCTTCTCCAAGAAGTCCTATGATGTCATGCCAATAAGAGGAAGAATTTATTTGAAGTGCTTTTTTCCAGTAATTCCAGGATTCTGTAAAGTTATCTTCTAATAAAAAAATTAAAGCTTTTGCTATGTTTGTATTAAAATCATCAGTCTCTAAGTTTTTTACATAGTTAAAATTTTCATCTAAGATGGCGCTCCATAATATTTTAGGATCTGCTTTTTGTTGAGCAGAGACTTGAAATATAAGTATAATAAGGAGAAATAAAAGAAATATATTTTTTCTTTTCATAATGTTTTGAGAATTATTATATCAAAGAATATAAATTTTGTGCTAATATACTAAGAAAAACGTGTTAATAAAAGGGGTGGAAAAATGACAAAGAAAAAGAAAGCGCCTACGAGTTGGGATGTAGCAAGACTTGCTGGAGTTTCTCGTTCAACTGTTTCTTTTGTTCTTAATAATACTCCTGGAATAAAAATAAGTGAAGAAACTAGAAGAAGAGTACTTGAGGCTGTGAAAATACTGGATTATAAACCAAATGCAATTGCAAGAAGTTTAGCAAAGCAAAAAACTGAAGCTATTGCATTTTTTGTATTAGATATAGCTAATCCTGTCTTTCCTAATATGGCAAGGGGAATAGAGGATGTGGCAAGACATAATGGATATACCGTTCTTCTTTGTAATACAGATGGAAAATCATTGAGAGAACTAAGATATATGAATCTTATGTTGGAAAGAAGGGTTGATGGTGTGATCGTTGGAGCACTGTCAAATGAAGAAGTAAGTAGGCTTGCTCGTAAGAAAAATATGCCTTTGGTTATATTGGAGCATCCAAGATTTTCCGAACATGATGTGGTATATGCTGATAATATTCAGGGAAGTTATGAGGCAGTTAAGTATTTAATTGAGTTAGGTCATACAAGAATAGCTCATATTACTATAAATCCAGAAAGTATTATTGTAAGGGAAAGAATTGAAGGTTATAAAAAAGCGTTGGAGGATGCTAAAATTCCTTTTGATGAAAATCTCCTGAAGATATTTTATGATCAGGTTAATGAAGAAATAGCAATTAATGAGTTACTTTCTCTTCCTATTCCGCCTACTGCCGTTTTTGCTTTTAGTGATTTTATGGCTATTCAGATTATGAAGATACTTGTCAAAAGAGGAATTCGTATACCTCAGGATATGTCTATAGTGGGGTTTGATGACACTCTTGCCAATCTTACTATACCCGAACTAACCACTGTTTCTCAGCCATTCTATGAGATGGGAGTTAAAGCAGCGGAAGTTTTAATAGAAAGATTAAAAAATCCAGATCTTCCTATTCAACATATTAAACTTCCTACAAAGTTGGTGATAAGGGAGAGTACTGCTCCAAGAAAATAGAAAATTTGGGTAAAAATTGAGGTAAATATGATATAATTCATAAAAGAAAAACGTTTTCGGGAGGTTTATAATATGGAAATATTAAAAGAAATTGCAAATGCTGTAATTTCAGGTGATAGAAAAAAGGTTCAAGAATTAGTGGAGAAGGCATTAAAAGAAGGGATTACCCCAGAAGATATAATAGACAAAGGACTTCTTTCAGGTATGAGTGTTATAGGAGAAAGATTTAAGAAAAATGAAATCTTTGTTCCCGAGGTTCTTGTTTCTGCAAGAGCAATGCAAAAAGGTATGGAAATTTTAAAACCTCTTATTGCAAAATCCTCAAATGTTATTAAAGGAAAGATTGTAATAGGTACTGTTAAGGGAGATTTGCATGATATTGGGAAAAATTTAGTCGCTATGATGTTAGAGGGAGCTGGTTATCAAATAATTGATCTTGGTATAGATGTGCCACCTGAGAAGTTTGTGCAAGCAATAAAAGAAAATAAACCTGATGTGGTGGGGATGTCAGCTCTTCTTACCACTACAATGCCTCAAATGAAGGTTACTATAGATGTTATTGAAAAGGAAGGATTAAGAGATAAGGTTAAGATTATTGTTGGAGGTGCTCCTGTTACAGAAGAATTTGCGAAGGAGATTGGCGCAGATGGTTATGCAGAGGATGCTTATTCCTCTGTGGAGTTGGTCAATAGATTACTCAAAGTATCATAAATGCCATATATAAGAGTTTTACCTGAAAACAAAATAATTAAGGTAACTCAAGGGGATAGATTATTAGATATATTGATAGAAAATAATATAAAAATTACTTCTTATTGTGGTGGGGCTGGATGGTGTAAAAAGTGTAAGGTAAAAATATTAGATAAGGGTATAAGCCTTGCTTGTCAGACATATGCGGAAGAGGATTTAACGGTTGAATTGTTAAAAGAAGAAAGTACTGACATAAACATACAAAAGGAATTTTTAGAAGATAACAATTTTATCCTTTCTCCCGTCATTACATTACAAGCTTTTTCTCTGCAAATTCCTTCTCTTAGCGATTTGAGATCCGATTTAGAAAGAATTTTATCTGTAAAAGAAAATATATATTTACAAGATATTTCTGTTTTAAGAAGATTACCAACTTTTTTAAGAAGAAATAATTATAAAGGGAATCTTGTACTTTTTAAGGAAGAAATAATTGATATAAGGGAAGAAGAACTAAAAAGTGTATATGGTATTGCTTTGGATATAGGGACAACAACTTTAGTAGGACATATATTGGATCTTACAAATGGAAGCGATATAGATAGCTATTCTACTGAAAATCCTCAGTTAACTTATGGGGCTGATATAATTTCAAGAATTAATTTTATTATTCATAATCCTGAGGGTTTGCAGATTCTAAGAGATAAGTTAATAAAAGCTATTACAGAGATAATTCAAGATTTGTGTATAAAGAATAATATAAGTTTAAATGATATTTATGCTATCTCCATAGCTGGTAATTCCGTTATGACTCACATTTTTCTTGGTGTAACTCCGGAAAATATAGCTTTTTCTCCTTTTGTTCCTGCTTTTAGAAATGGAATGATTTTTAATTCAAAAGATATTTTTGGAAATATATTTAATGCAAAACTTTATGTCTTTCCTTTAATCTCAGGTTATGTGGGGGGAGATGTAGTAGCAGGAATTATAGCTACTAATTTATTGAATGAAAAAGGAAATGTTATGCTTATTGATATAGGAACCAATGGTGAGATAGTGTTAAAGTCAGAGGATACTCTTTTTGCGTGTGCTACGGCTGCAGGACCTGCCTTTGAAGGAAGTAATATTTCACATGGCATGATTGCAAAGAAAGGTGCTATTTCTCATGTATGGTTAGAAGAAACAGTTAAGTTTGAGGTTATTGGAGATATGGAAGAGAAAGGAATATGTGGTTCTGGCCTTTTAGATGCTATATCAGTAATGTTGGATCTAAAGATAATAGATCATACTGGGAAATTTATGAAGGGCGGGGAATTTTATATAGGTAAAGTTAAGATAACTCAGAAAGATGTTAGGGAGTTTCAACTGGTAAAATCTGCCTTAAGAGCTGGTATAGAGGTTTTACTTAATAAAGCAGGTATAATCTATAAAGAAATAGATAAAATTTATATTGCTGGTTCTTTTGGTAGTTATTTGAATAGAAAAAATGCTATTAAAACAGGACTTTTACCTCATATACCTTTGGAAAAAATTATATTGGTTGGGAATTCGGCTATTGGAGGAGCTAAGATTGTACTTCTAAATAGATTTCTTATGGAAGATGTAGAAAAGATAAAAGAAAAAGTCAATTATGTAGAGCTTTCTTCTGATAAAAAATTTCAAGAGTATTTTATAAAGTTTATGTATTTTGAGGAGGAAGATCAATGCTTGATAAGAGAGGAGAAAGACTAATAATTCCTTTACTTGGTGCTCCAGGAATAAAATTGACTAATACTACTTTAAAAGAAAATTTAATAAATCCAGAAATACAGTTTAAAACTTTGGATATGATTCTTTCAGAGTTTCAACCTGATGGTATATTTACTTTTATGGATTTGACTGTAGAAGTAGAAGCTTTAGGTCTAAAGATTAATTTCCCTGAGAATGAAAATCCTTCTGTTTTAGATCATCCGGTTAAGGATAGAGAAGTTCTTCAAGATATAAAAAGAAGATGGAAGGGTATTTCTGGACGTATGATAACATTTATTAGAGTGGCTGAAAAAATGGCTCAGAATTTCAAGGTAATAAAAGGAGGTTATGTTATAGGTCCTTTTACTTTAACAGGTGAACTTATGGGTGTAAATGATTTAGGTATTAATGTAATAGATGATCCTGATTTTGTAAAGGAATTGCTAGAGTTTTCTGTGAATGTTATCAAAGAGTATGCAAAAGCTTTTTTCGATGCAGGAGTTGATGTGGTAGCGGTATTGGAACCAACTGCAGTTATACTTTCTCCAGCTTATTTTAGGGAATTTTCTTTACCCTATTTCAAGTATCTTGTATCTGAACTTAAAAGACCTCTCATATATCATATTTGTGGTAATACATCTCATCTTATAGAAGATATGGGGAAAAGCGATGCTTATGGGTTAAGTCTTGATAGTTTGGTAGATTTAAAATGGGTTGCTGAAAAAATCCCATCTCATATGTATATTATAGGTAATCTGGATCCTGTCAAAGTTTTTTTACAAGGGAAAAAAGAAGATATAGAGAAGAAGACTATTGAGCTTCTAAATAAAATGAGAGATTTTAAAAATTTTATTTTAAGTTCTGGTTGTGATATACCTGTAGGTACACCTTTGGAAAATATAAAGGTTTTTATGGAGACTGCTAAGAAATATAGATAAAATCAATTTATAATCTTGCAAAACTCCGACGTTTTTGGTATTATATATGGAAAATTTTACCCCTTATTTAAGGAGGTGGTGAAATTGTTATGGATCATGCCTTGCCCGAAAAGGGCGGTTAATATAGGAGAAGTTATAATAGATATTGAGAAAAAGGAGGTAAAAGGATGAAGACAATTGAAGAAATTAATGAGAAGATCCGCCAGGGTAAGGCAGTGGTTGTTACTGCTGAGGAAATGATTGGTATCGTGAAAGAAAAGGGTGTAGAGAGAGCAGCTAAAGAAGTAGATGTTGTAACAACTGGGACTTTTGGAATTATGTGTTCTTCTGGTATATATTTTAACATTGGCCATACAAAACCAAGAATTAAGCTCGGGGGAGGAAAAGTATATCTTAACGGTGTTCCTGCTTATGCTGCTTACGCAGCAGTAGACTTATTCTTAGGTGCAAATGCCTTGCCTGATGATGATCCAAGAAATAAGTATTATCCCGGAGATTTCCCATATGGTGGAGGACACGTAATAGAGGATTTAGTTTCAGGTAAAGAAATTAGAATAACTGCTCAAGCATATGGTACAGATTGTTACCCAAGAAGATTTTTGGATGCTTATATTACAATAAATGACCTTAATGAAGCTGTACTTTTTAATATAAGAAATGCGTATCAAAATTATAATGTGGCTGTAAACTCTTCAAACAGAGTGTTGTATACATACTTAGGTATGTTAAAACCTAAGTTTGGTAATGCAAATTATTCCAGTGCAGGGCAATTATCACCTCTTTTAAATGATCCTTATTATAAGACTATAGGAATCGGAACTCGTATATTTTTGGGTGGTGGTATAGGATATGTGATTTGGCATGGAACTCAACATAATCCTTCTGTAGAGAGGACAGAAAGGGGTATACCAAAAGGTGGAGCAGGTACATTAGCAGTTATTGGTGATCTTAAACAGATGAACGCAAAATGGCTTCGTGGGGTAAGCATGAAAGGATATGGGGTCTCACTGGCAGTAGGCATAGGTGTACCAATTCCTATTTTAGATGAAGAGATGGCTTTTTATACCTCTGTTAGTGATGAGGATATACTGGCGCCAGTAGTAGATTATGCTACAGCTTATCCTAATAGAGAATCTGATGTTATCACTTATGTAAGTTATAAGGAACTTAAAAGTGGTTATATAGAGCTTTTTGGAAAGAAGATACCTACAAGCCCGTTATCAAGTTATCCTAAAGCTAAAGAGATAGCTGAAATACTTAAATCATGGATAAAAGAAGGAAAATTCTTTTTAACTTCTCCTTCTGCCCCACTTCCTGGAGTAGAGTCAGGTATAAAATTTAAACAATTTAGTGGAAAAGAGATTTTAGGGGAGGTGGAGCAGAAGTGAGAACAGAGAGGATAGTATTACATTTTCCAAAGGAACTTGCTGATAAGCCTGTAGTGGTAAATTTGGTGAAAAAATTTAATTTGGATTTTAATATACTTAAGGCTACGATCACTCCAGACGAAGAGGGATTAATGGTTTTAGAGCTTTCGGGAGAAGATGATAATTTTATAAAAGGAATTGAATATTTGAAAGATTTAGGTGTTGAGATTCAGCCTCTTTCTCAAGATGTAGTATGGTTAGAGGATAAATGTGTACATTGTGGATATTGTGTAAGTTATTGTCCAACAAAAGCTCTTTATAGAGAAGGTTATTTTGTCAAGTTTGATTCTCAAAAATGTACAGCTTGTGGAATTTGTGTAGAACTATGTCCATATAATGCTATGGAGATGAAACTCTTTGTTTAGATATATTTAAATGGGGAGAGGATATATTTCTCTCCCCATATTTTATGGATTTTTATGACAAAAGAATATATAGAAAGAAAATATAGAAGGTTAGTGAAAACAGAGGATCTTGTTGGTTTTCCTGTAAAAATTCGGGAAAGTGACCTATTTGTTTTAGCTGAGAAAAACCTTGAAGAAGAAACATTAAAAATTTTATCTTTCTATAGACAACAATTAGAAGATTATATATCAAGAGATCCTTTATTTAGGGTATCCTTAACTCCTTACACTGTGGAAGAGGATGCACCTTTAATAGTTAAACAGATGTCATACTGGACAGGAAAGGCAGGAGTTGGGCCAATGGCTTCTGTAGCAGGAGCTATATCCGAGTTTGTTGGAAAAGATCTTTTAAATTATTCTTCTCAAATAATCATTGAAAATGGTGGAGATATTTTCATTTCTACAAAAAAAGAAAGAAAAGTGTTAATCTTTGCAGGAGAATCTCCCTGGAGTAATAAAATAGGGATACTTATTCCTAAAAATTCGGTATTGGGTATTTGTACATCTTCTGGAACAGTGGGACCTTCTCTTAGTTTTGGCAAAGCTGATGCTGTTGTTATAATATCACATTCTGTTATTTTTGCAGATGCTATGGCTACAGCAGTGGGAAATCTTATTCAAAAGCCTGAAGATATAAATATAGGATTAGAATTTGCTAAAAAATTTCCAGAAGTTCATCAAGTAATAATTATTATAGGAGAGCATTTAGGAGTTTGGGGCAAATATGAATTGATAGATGTTTAATATCTAAACTATTTCCACAGTTACTTGTGTGTTTTTTTCTGGTACATTTATATCCACAATTTTCCCTTTTAAATCTGGATTGCTTATTAGTTCTTCCCATTCTTCTGGAGAGAAATCTATTTTTTCTCCGTATTTTTCTGCATATGAATTAGCAAATTTTAGGCCCCATTTTGCTAAGGATAGTGGGATACTTATGTTTACTATATTATTTCCATTTTCTATTACCTTTAATAGAAGTAACCTTTTGCCTCTATTTTGATTCTCTTCTAATTTTTTTAAGAGTTCTTCTGCTTCTTCTGCTGTAATTCTGCCTTCTTGAACTAATTTCAAAATTTTATATCTTTCTTCTCTCATTTTTATCCTCCTTTTATGATCATATCTTTTAGAATTGTAGATAATCTTTATTCCAAAGTATATGAAAATAAGAGGCCAAAATTTCCATAGATCCTTAAGCAAAGGTATTTGAAAATTTTGGGCAATAAGAGAGATACCAATAATTAGAAAAGCTATCCCCAAAAAATATTTATTAAACATCTTTATCCTCCTCTAAAGCCTTTAAAGCCTCTTGAACTGTAATTTCTCCTTTTTCTAATTTATCAATGATCCATCTTATTTTATCTTTTGGCTCTTCCTCAGATAAAAGTCCTAAATTTTTTAAAATATTATCCAATTTACTTCTCACCGTAGGGTAAGAAATTTTAAGAATTCTTTCCATTTCTCTTACATTTCCTCTTGTTTTTAGAAAGAGCTCTAAGAATTCCATTTCTTCTTTGCTTAGACTTGCTAATCTGCTAACCCAAAATTCTCCCTCAATAGTTATCTTACAATCAGGACATTCAAGTTTCCTGATAATCATTTCTTTACCACATATAGGACATTTTGGTAAATTGTGAGACATCCTTTCCTCCTTTAAAAATTTACAAATAAATTTTATAATTTTCAATTATAAAAATCAACATTTTGAATAAAGGATTTTTACTATGGTAAAAAGTTTACTCTGAGCGTAATGCTTGTATTGGATCCAAATTGGCAGCACGCATAGCAGGTAACACTCCAAATATAAGTCCTATAAAAAGAGAGAAAAAGAAACCAAGTAGTACTGTGGTTATATTAAAAGAATATGGTATTTCGAAATTTTTCAATATTTCTCCAGTGATTATGGATAAAATGATTCCTAAAAATCCACCTATTATTCCTAAAAAAGATGATTCAGTAAGAAATTGAATTAAAATATCTTTTCTTCTGGCTCCTATGGCTTTTCTTATACCAATCTCTTTATACCTTTCTGTAACAGAGACCAGCATTATATTCATTATTCCAATACCTCCTACAATAAGTGATATACTTGCTATTCCTGCTAATGTTAAAGTCAATATATTTAATATTTCATTCATAGCAGATAAAAGATCTTCTTGTTTTGCAACAATGAAATTTAATTTTCCTCTGATTTGCTTTAGTATAAATATGAGCTTTTGTTTATAAATATCAATATTTTTTGAATCTTTTACTTGAGCAATAATAATATTAAGATTTTGATCTCCTTTTAAGATAAAGGCGGTAGTAATAGGTATTATGATTCTGGAATCTAAATCACCTAAATTTTGACTGTATCCCCTTTCTTTGAGAACCCCTATAACTCTAAAATTATAACTACCTATTTTAATTATTTTGTTCAGTGATTCTTGAAGTTGAGATGCAATATTTTGGGCAATCTTAGGTCCTATGATACATACTTTCTCCTTTGAAGATATTTCATACTCTGAAAAGAATCTTCCATAGGTAATTCCATCTTTATTGATGATTAATCCATTGCTATCAGTACCATAAATAGTAGCATTAATAGGAAAAATTTTGTATTTCACTTCTAAGTAAGAGGTCACCATAGATGAGAATATAATTTCATCTTTAAATACTCTTCTTAGAGATAGTAAGTCATTATACTTAAAGAGCTGAGGAATAACTCCTCTTTGATTTCTAAAATTCTGATTTCTGATGGAATTAAATGTTCCTTCTGTTTCTACCGATGTAGGAAAGATTAATAGGGTATTTCCACCTAAATTTTCAATTATTTGAAGAGTCTGGTTTTTAGCACCTTCTCCTATAGAAATAAGGAGAACTACAGAAAATACACCAATAATAATCCCTAAGATGGTTAAAAAAGATCTTAACTTATTACTTTTAAGAGTAAAAATAGCTATCTTTAGGTTTTCATAAAATTTTGTGTTCATTTTAGTTTTCTTTATATATTTTTATTTTGGAGTTATCAGAGATTTTATCAAGAGGAGATAAGATTACTAAATCTCCTTCTTTTAGTCCTCCTTTTATTTCCACATAATCAGTATTCATATCTCCTATTACAACTTCTTTTCTTTTTGCTCTTCCATTTTCTACAGTGTAGACATAGGTTTTGCCTTCTTTAAAGGAGATAGTACTTAAAGGTATAACAATAACATTTTTCTTTACTCCTATATTTATGGTAGCAGAAATACTCATACCTTCTACTACTTTATTTCCAAGTTGGGGAATATTCACAGAAACATCATAAGAGTAAGAACCATCTTTATTTAACGAAGGAATCATGTTTATGGATGTTATTTTTCCTCTCCATGGGTTTTCTTCCAAAGCGTCTACATATATTTCTACATCTTGACCTTCTTTTATTTTTAAAATATTGTTTTCATCTACTTTTAGTAAACCAACCAAAGAAGTAGGATCAATTATAGTAATTATGGAGTTACTATTTGAAATATTAAGGTTGAATAAGGATAATAGACTGGAGAGATTTCCTAAGAAATTTGTAGCAGGGACTTGTTCTTGAGATTTTATGGTTTCTCCAGGAGTAATATTTACTTTGGCGATAATACCAGATATTGGGGCTTTTACTATTCGTTCTTCATAAAGGTTTTTTAAAGAATCATAATAGTTTTCTAAGGTCTTTAATTGATCTTGTGAGAAATAAGGAGTATTACTTTGTTGAAATCCTATGCCTCTTAATGCGTTGTTTATTTTCAAAAGATCGATCATATTTTTTATTTGGTCCATCTGTTTTTTTAATTCTTGAGCATCTATTGTAGCTAGTATATCTCCTTTCTTAACTTTGTTTCCTGGTTTTACTCTAACTTCTTTTACTACTCCGGATATTTTAGGATATATGTCTATTTTTCTTGAAAAAACTAAAATACCACTTACGCTTATAGATAAGGGTAAATCTCTTCTTGAGAGCCTTAATACTTCTACATCTACAGGTCTATTAGTTATTTGAAAATATGCAAAAAGAGCTATAGCGATTCCTAATAGTAATATAGTTATATATACTTTTCTCATTTGCCTGATACCTCGTTTAATTTGTCAAGAGTAATTTTTAAGAACTCCAAATAACCTTTTGTCCATCCTGCAAAATTTTCTAAATTATGAAGGATAATTTTATCATACTCTTCTCTTAATTGAGAAGGTTTACTAAATAATTCTTTTGGGGCTTTATAATTTTTATTGTCATTTATTCTAGGAAAATATTTAGATTGAATCTCCCATAATTTTCCTGCATCTTTTCTTGCTTCCCATGCTGCTTTAATTCCTGCTTCTTCAGGATTATCTACCTTGTGAGGTTGTGCCTTTTTAATGGTTTGAATATATATAGGATTTTTATTTATTATTTGCCATTCTTGGTAATCTTCTAAAGTATAATGATGATTTTCTCCCTGGGCAATGAGTTTTTCAAGATTAAAAATATTAACAATAGCATTTCCCAGAGGCATGGGATAGGCGTGAAAAGGCTGTGTAAGGTCCTGAAGGTAGTGGAGGCTATAAGCAAAGAAACGGAAACCCCAATAATAATCATTCTTTTGGAAGGCCTCTTTGGCTAAGTTCCAAAAATGGATTATTCTTTTGGGGGCTTCGCCTAATTTAAGGGTTCCACCAAAAAGTATATAATATTGATGTCTCCAACCTGAGCTTCCTCCCGTAAGTTTTTGCATAGAGTTAAGATTTATGTTTTCATCCATTCCCATATCTGGTTCAGTTACATATCTTGTGATTATTGTTATGGCATCTATCTTATCACCTATTTTTTCTCCACGATAGGGAATAATATATGATGGATTGTATGGGGATGTATCATGATAGGTATAAGCTGTTACGGTTATGTCCCTATATTTTTTTAGCCAATCTAAATCTTTCAGTATGATTTCTGTCATTTCTCTATGGGCAGACCAAGAAAGAGCTGGGGAGAGAAAAAGTATTATTAAGAAAATGCTTAAAGTTACTTTTTTCCACATGTTGGATTATCCTCCTTTTATTTTAGATAACTCTTTTCCCTGAAATCTTATCAAACACATAAATTCTATTTGGAAGGGAAAATGATATAGTTTCTCCTACATGAAATCTTGTACTTTCCTTTATTTCTATTTTTATGATCTTCTTTTCTTCGGTTTCAACATTTAGGATTCTTAAATTATCTGAGGGAGTTCCATCAATAAAAAAGATTTCTCCTCTAAAAATTCCTTCGGAAGTAATTTTTATATCCCTTGCATGAAAACCTATAAGGTATTCTCCGTCTCTTATAGTATATCTGATAGGAATATTTTTTGAACCTATGATAATGTGAGAATTTATAATCTTTGCTTCTATAAGATTCATTGGAGGTTTCCCTACAAAAGAAGCCACAAAAGAATTTTTAGGATCTTCTATTAATTTATCATAAGTACCAACCTGTAATATTTTCCCTTCATTCATTACTGCTATTATATCTCCCATACTTGTTGCTTCTATTTGATCGTGGGTGACATATACTGATGTAACTTGAAATCTTAAAAGGAGCTTTTTTATTTGTACTCTTGTTATAGCCCTTAATCTTGCATCTAAATTAGATAAGGGTTCGTCAAATAACATAACTGAAGGATTTCTAATTATACATCTTCCTATTGCTACTCTTTGTTTTTCTCCTCCTGAAAGTTGTTTTGGTTTTTTATTTAGTAAGTATTGAAAATCAACTCCTAATATATCTGCTGTTTCTTTAATTTTTTCATCAATTACTTTTTCGGGGGTTTTTTTAATCCAAAATGGAAATGCTAAATTACCTCTTGCTTCGTAGTGAGGATAAAGGGCATAGTTTTGGAAAACCATTCCAATTTTTCTTTCAGCGGGTGAGAGATCATTGACTTTTTGTTGATTAAAATAAATATCTCCACTATCTGGGTTTTCTAAACCTGCTATTACTTTTAATAAAGTAGTTTTACCACATCCAGATGGTCCTACTACAGCTAAGGTTTTCCCTTCAGGAATTTCTAAATTAATATTCTCTAAGGCATTTGTAAATTTTTTCTCTTTTAATAAGCCTTCCTCTTTATAAGTTTTATATATATTTTCAAGAGTTATTTTTATTCCCATATTTATATTTCAAAGGTTTGTGGATCAATTTTTATGTTTATCTGAAGGTTTTTATATACTCTCCTATGTACTAATGTTCTTTCTCCCTTAATATCTTCATATTGTTCTAAGGAAACAGGTAAAAATAAATTTTTTTCTATATATATCCTTTGGAAAGAATAATTATATAATTTATCTCTACTACTTCCTATTTCTATTATGTAACAATTATAGTTTAAAAAAACAGTTTCCTTTATTCCAGTTGGGTTATTGGTAGTTAATAAGTCTATAATATAATCAAAAGTGAGGTCAGGTATTTGCCCTTTTCTAATGGATACTACCAAGGGATCATCTACGTTTAAAGATAAGGGAATAAAGCTTAATAATCCGCCCTTTTTATATCTTACTTTACCTGTTTGATATACCATTATTGTACTCTTATCTTTTCCCTCTAGTACTTCCAACCTTATTTTATCTGGTTTCTGGTAATAAAATTTATATGTAATATATTCTTCGTTATTCCCTAGTCTATTATAAACTTCAAGAATACTATAAAGAGTGGATACTTTATTATTAGCTTCTTGGGTTTTTCTTATTACTTCTTCAATAGATATACCTAAGGATAAGGATATGCTTAGTAAAATAAATAATAAAACTAATATAAAATGATGTTTAATTTTCTTCTGATAATTTGATGGTTTCATATTCACCTGTTGTAGTATAAACATCTTTTCCAAAATAGAGAAGGGCTTTGTACTTTGAAGGATCATAAATGGTTTCAAAATATTCTTCTAAGGCTTCAGAGTAAATTACTTTACCTATTACTATGTGATGATCAGCCTTAAGTTCTACAATATCTTCTAAAGAACATTCTATATGTGCGGTACATTCCTTGATTAGGGGAGCAGTTATTTTATGGGCAGGTATGGGAGTAAGGTTAGCCTTTTTAAATTTATCTGTATTTCTACCACTAAATCTTCCACATATAAAAACTGATTTTCTTAAAGAATAATCAGGAATGTTTATTGCAAAGTTTTTTGTTTCTTTAATAAGGGCATAGGTATATCTCTCTGGTCTAAGACTTACAGCAATAAGAGGTGGGTTTATACTTACTGGTATGATCCAAGAAATAGTCATAACATTAGGCTTTTGATTTTTGCTAATACTTGTGATAAGAAGAGCAGGCAGGGGATGTAATAGATAGGTAAAGGTATTTCTTATTTCTTTATACACAATATCACTCCTCATCTTATATTTTTAATATCCATTCAAAATCGTAATTTTTAGATGAAAATACTCCATTTTTATATTCAAGTTTCTCGGTTTCTAAAAAGACTAACATTTGGCTACCAAACTTATTTATATCCTTGGCTTTTGCAAACTCTTTTAGAGAAGATAGAGTAAATGTGATAAAAAGGGTTTTAGAATCATATATATTTTTCTCATCTTCTGTATATAGGATTATGTTGATATTTGTTTTATCAGGAAGCTCTGAACTATTTAAAGCAAAGACCAAATTTTTAAGAATTCTATTTATCATGGAAGGATAAGGATTACCTTTTTGGGAAAGTTTTGTATAAAAAGATAGGTTTAAACCAATCGCAGGATGATATATGGGAATACTCATTTTAAAAGAATCATCAAGCCCTTTTAAATCTTTTTCTAAATTGGATTTTACAAGATTGTTAAATGTTAATACATGAAGGGTAAATATAGTAACTGGTTTTTTCACAATATTTTTTTGAGTGGGGGTTTGAGTATTTTGGGCAAAGCTTAAATTTATGATTAAAATTACAATAAGAATCAAAGTTATAATTTTTTTCATTTTATTATTTCCTCCTTAAAGGATTTTATTTTCTCTTATTATATAATAATTCTTATGGATAACCAATTTAGTGATAAGAAAATTTATATTCTCCCTTCTAAAAAGAAGCAAGAATTTCTTAAACGTATAGAGAAGGACCTAAATGATGAACAGAAAAAAGTAGTTTTAGAAGCAGATGGTCCTTCCTTGGTTATTGCTGGACCTGGATCAGGAAAGACTCGTACAGTTATCTATAGAGTAGGATATCTTATTGCTTTAGGTTATTCTCCTAAGAATATTATGCTTTTAACTTTCACCAACCATGCCGCTAAAAACATGATAAACAGGGCTTCTGCTTTAATAGGAGAAAAGGCTGAAGATATATGGGGAGGTACATTTCATCATGTGGGAAATAGAATTTTAAGAATATTTGGAAAGGAAATTGGAATGAGGGTAGATTATAACATATTGGATAGAGAGGATTCAGCAGATCTTATTGATGAATGTTTAGAGGAGCGGAGGGAGGAAGAATTAGGTAAAAATTTAGTTTTGGAAATATTTAGTTATAAGGTGAACACTGGGAAAAATTGGGATGAGGTTTTGAAAATAAAGGCTCCTCATATTATAGAAAAGGTAGATTTAATTGAGAGGGTTTTTAAAAGATATGAAGAGAGGAAAAAAGAGCTAAATCTTGTAGATTATGATGATCTACTTATGTTTTGGTATAAGCTTCTTATGGAAAAAGAGAAGGTAAAAAAAATCTTAAATGATAAATTTATCTGGCTTTTAGTAGATGAATATCAGGATACAAATTGGCTTCAAGGAGAAATTGTAAGACTTATGAGAGAAGAAAATAAAAATGTATTGGTAGTTGGAGATGATGCTCAAAGTATATATTCCTTTAGAGGGGCCACTATTGATAATATATTGAATTTTCCTAATATATTTTTAGGAACGAAGATTTTTTATTTAGAATATAACTATAGAAGTACACCCGAGATAATAGCTTTGGCTAATGAGATTATTAAGAGAAATGTAAATCAGTATCCTAAGACTATAAGACCCGTATTAAAAAGTGGATCTAAACCCAAATTAGTATGGGTAAGAGATGATGAAGAAGAAGCTCAATTTGTGGCAGAGATCATTAAAAATATGCATCAGGAAGGTATTAAATATAAGAATATGGGAGTACTTTTTAGGTCTAACTATCATTCTATGATTTTACAAATGGAGCTTACTACTCAAGGTATCCCATATGAGGTAAGAGGAGGTTTAAGATTTTTTGAACAAGCTCATATAAAAGATATGCTTTCCATATTAAAAATTCTATATAATCCCCAAGATGAACTTTCTGCCCAGAGATTTTTTAAATTGTTTCCAGGAATTGGTAGAGCTTATGCAAAAAAATTTGCTTCTATTTTGAGAGAAACAAGAGATTTTGAAAGGATATTTCAGATCTCAGTAAGTGGTAGAACTTTAGATGGTTTAAGAAGGATAAGAGATTTATGGGATAAGATTAAGAATATCCCTTTAGATAGATTTTCAGATATTCTATTTGTTTTTTATAACGAAGAGTACAGAAATTATTTGGAAACTAAATATCCTGATTTTAAAGATAGAGAAAAGGATATTGTTCAACTTATTAATTTTTCTCAAAAATATAAGAATTTAGGCGATTTTTTAAGCGAACTTACCTTATATACCTATGCAGGAGAAAAATTAATAGAAGAAGAGGGAGAAGAAAAGGACTATGTGGTTTTATCTACTATTCATCAGGCAAAGGGTTTAGAATGGGATGTGGTTTTTATTCTCCGTTTAGTACAAGGAGAATTTCCTTCTTATAAAAGTATGGATAATTTAGAAGAAGAAAGGAGACTTTTTTATGTGGCAGTAACAAGAGCCAAAAGAGAACTTTTTGTTATTACTCACATAATGAAAAGATTAAAGGATATGAATATATTTAATAAGCCTTCCATATTTATCGAAGAGCTCCCTAAAGAGGAGCTCTTCGAAGAGTGGGTTGTTAAGAAAGAATGATTAACTTTTATCGATTTTTTAAAATTTCATTTGCTTGTTCTGCAAATATAAAATCTACCACCTCTACATCTACATTTTTTACACCTTCTATTTCTTTAATGACTTTTTTGATGGATAGAGCAAGTTGAATACCCAAAGGGCAAAAAGGAGTTGTGGGTCTAAATACAACTTTCACATTTCCATCATTGTCTACTTCCAGTTTATCGATGGTATTAAGTGTTACTAAATCCATACCTACCTCGGGATCTATAATTTCTCTAAGTCTGTTTTCTATTTGCTCTTTTAAATTCATACCTTTCACCTCGTAATATTTTTTTTATTATAATATACTTGGTATAATAAGGTAAAATTAAAATTAAGTTAATTAAATTAAAGATTTATAGGAGGTATTATGAAGAAGATTCTAATAGTGGAAGATGAAGAAAATGTTAGAAGCCTTATCAGAGAAACCTTGGATTTTTTAAAAAAATATGAGATACACGAAGCTGGGACAGGGAGGGAAGCATTAGAGAAAATAAGAGAAGTACAACCCGATTTAGTAATTCTTGATATAATGCTTCCTGATATTGATGGTTATAGTATATGCGAACAAATAAAAGGTGATCCTTCTATGAATACCATGGTACTTATGCTTACAGCAAGGTCCAGCGAATTAGATAAAAAAGTAGGTTATAGTATGGGGGCAGATGAGTATATGACTAAACCTTTTGGTCTTGCGGATTTGATTTCTAAGGTAGAACTACTTTTAGGGGCATAGAAATTTTATGAAAGTTTACTATAATCAAAAGAGAGAAAACTTTTTATCTTTATTTAGAGGCTTAATTCTTTTTGTAGCTCTTCTTCTTGTAAAGTTTGATATTGTGCCTCCTACAGATGTAAGAGTATTTAATATTTTTCTCATTATTTCGTCCATCTATATATTATTTACTACTATTTTCCCTGTACATAAATATCCCTTTTTTTATAAGCATGAAATATTTGCCTCTATAGATGTTATATTAGTATCAATTCTGGTATATTTGACTGGGGGTATAAGCAGTGATTTATACTTATTCTTGGTTTTTCCAGTGGTAGCAGCAGCCTTTAGATATGATTTTAGGACTGCAATTCTTTCTGCTTTTTTAGTTACTCTTGTTTTTATTCTTTTTGGAATAATTCAGGGAATAAATGTAGTCTTAAGTTCTGCCTATATCAGAATTTTAGAACTTGGAATTATGGCTATCGTTTTGGCTCTGTTTTTAAATTATATTGGGAGAGAAAGTTTAAAACTCGAACAGAAAATAAATGAAATGAAGATATTCTCTGATATAACTAAAGCTGTAAATTCATCCTTGGATACTAAAGAGGTTTTAGGACTTATTTTAGATTCTGCTGTTAAATTACTTGATGCTGATGGTGGAACCATCTTTCTTAAAGATAAAGAGACAGGGGATTTAATCTTTGAAAAGGCTATAGGAGAAAAGGGAGATTTATTAGAAGGTAAAAAGCTTGCAAAGGGAGAAGGAATAGTTAGTTGGGTTGTGGAGACAGGAAATCCTGCTATTGTAAATAATCCATCTAAAGATAAAAGGTTTAGTCAATATTATGACTATATATCAGGTTTCAAAACAGGTTCTATTTTATGTGTACCTCTTAAAGTTGGAGATGAAGTATTGGGAGCAATAGAAGTAGTTAATAGTACAAGGAATAAGAAATTTTCTAATTATGAATTAGAGATGCTTATTAATTTATCTTATGAAACTTCTATAGCTTTGCATAAGGCAATTCTTTACAGTAATGTGAATTTGGAAAGAGAAAAGATGAAAAAGATTCTTGAAAATGTTGGTGATGGACTAATAATTCTGGATGGGCGAAAAAGATTAAGTATGTGGAATAATGTAGCAAATAATTTCTTTAATATTACACAGGGAGATATTCAGAAAAGATGTACAGAAGTCTTAAAATGTAGAAATGCAAATGGAGAGTTGATGTGTTCTGAGTGTCCCCTTGATAAAATGGTTTTTCAGGGATTATCCTTACTTCAATATGAAATGAAAACTTGGAATGGGCAGAAAGAATATATTCTTGGATGTAACCTTTCTGGTATATGGGAAGGAAGAAAAGTAACTAATTTTATTTTAGCTCTTAGAGATATCAGTTTGATAAAAGAATTGGATAGAATGAAGTCAGAATTTGTAGCTAATGTTTCTCATGAGTTGAAGACTCCATTAACTGCAATAAAGGGTTATAGTGAGCTTTTAATGAAAATGAATCTCCCTCCAGAGAAAATAAAAAATTATCATCAGATCATATACAAGGAGGCAGAAAGGCTTACTCAACTTATAAATGATCTTCTGGATGTATCAAGAATTGAATCAGGAAGAATAGAACTTAGAAAAGATATGGTAGAGTTGAGAAGAATAATTAGAGAAAGAGCTTCTTTTTTTCAAACTCAAACTTCAAAGCACAAAATAATTTTGCAATTCCCAGAATATCCCACTCTTCTTTTAGGTGATTCAGCAAGACTTACACAGGTATTTCATAATCTTTTAGATAATGCTATAAAGTATTCTCCAAATGGAGGAAATGTATGGGTGAGAGTTACTGATAAAATGGAGGATATAATTATAGAGGTGCAAGATCAAGGAGTAGGAATACCTCCAGAGCATCTTCCCCATATATTTGATAGATTTTATCGGGTAGACAGTTCATTGAGAAAATCAACAAGTGGTACTGGTTTGGGGCTTTCAATAGTTAAGAGTATAGTAGAAGCCCATAATGGTAAAATATCTGTTAGTAGTAAGGTAGGAGAAGGTACTACCTTTACAATAAAATTGCCTCGAAGATATTCTTTAGTAGATCCTTTAACGGGAACGCTTTCTCTTCCTTACTTTTTCCCTATCCTTTGGAGAGAACTTTATAGAGAAAAATCATCTTTTGCCTTTGGTAAAATTGCTTATGAATTTGAAGGTCTTGTTTCGGAGAATTTAAGAAGATCCTCTATTTTTAATCTGGCATCATTAATAAAGGATAAATTAAGACCCAATGATCTTATAGGTCATGGTTTTGATAGATTTTATGTCTTTACCCGTTCTGTTATGGATATTGAAGAAAAAGTCTCCCATATCTCTTTGGGAGATATGGGAGCTATAAGATTGAAATTTAATTTTATTTCATCCACAAGTAAAACTATTGAAGAGGTAGTTAAATTAATAAATGAAGATTTTTAACGAGACTCCCATGTTGATATACTGTAATTAGGTGCTTCTTTTGTTATTATTACATCATGAGGATGGCTTTCTCTAAGTCCAGCATTAGTTATTTTTATAAATTTAGTTTTTGTTCTTAACTCTTCTAAATTTCTAACACCACAATACCCCATACCTGATTTAAGCCCACCTACAAGTTGGAAAATAACTTCTGAAACTGGTCCTCTATATGGTACTCGTCCCTCAATACCTTCTGGTACAAGTTTTTCTGAATTTTCTTGGAAATATCTATCTTTACTTCCTTCTTTCATTGCTGAGAGTGAGCCCATGCCTCTATATACTTTAAAGCTTCTACCTTGATATATCTCAATTTCTCCAGGGCTTTCTTCAGTACCAGCAAGTAGGCTTCCTAACATAACTGCATGAGCTCCAGCTGCTATTGCTTTTGTAATATCTCCAGAAAATTTTATTCCTCCGTCTGCAATTATTGGCACGTTATATTTTTTGGCCTCCTCAGCACATTCCCATATAGCTGTGAATTGTGGTACTCCTATACCTGCCACAACTCGAGTAGTACAAATGGACCCAGGTCCTATACCCACTTTAACTGCATCTGTTCCTGCTTCTATTAATGCTTTTGTACCTTCTGCTGTTGCCACGTTACCTGCAATTATTACTATATTGTCTTTAAATAATTTTTTTAATTCTTTAACAGTTTCTAATACTTTTTTATGATGTCCATGGGCCGTATCAACTACAATAACATCTACTTCAGCTTCCACTAGTGCTTTTGCTCTTTCAATAGCCTCTGAGCCTACCCCTATAGCAGCACCAGCCAAAAGCCTACCTTTACTATCTTTTGCTGCATTAGGATATTGTTTCATTTTTTGGATGTCCTTTATTGTAATAAGACCCTTTAATTTATAATCTTTATCTACAATAGGAAGTTTTTCAATTTTATATCTTTGTAGAATTTCTTGGGCATCCTTAATAGTTACACCAACTTGAGCAACTATAAGATTTTCTTTTGTCATTACTTCGTATATTTTTTTGTTCATATCAGTTTCAAATCTTAGATCTCTATTAGTAACTATCCCTACAAGCTTACCATTTTTTTCTACAACAGGTAATCCTGAAATGTGGTATTTTGCCATGATATTTAAGGCATCACCGACAGTTTGATCTGGATATAGGAATATGGGATCTGTAATCATACCATGTTCTGATCTTTTTACCTTGTCTACCTCCTCTGCTTGTTTTTCAATGGAAAGATTTCTATGAATAATCCCTAAGCCTCCCTCTCTTGCCATGGCAATAGCCATTCTTGCTTCTGTTACTGTGTCCATTGCGGCACTTAATATGGGTATATTTAGATGAATCTTTTCAGTAATATATGTATCGACACTTACTTCTTTTGGGGTTACTTCACTGTATGCTGGTACTAATAGTATATCATCAAAAGTTAGAGCTTCTCCTAAGAATCTTTCATTAAAATTCATAACCTTTTTAGCCTCCTTCTCGGTTGGAAAGTTTTCAATTATTTTATTTAAGGGAGATTTAAAAGTCAAATTTAAATTTGTAAAATAAGAAATATATGGAATATAAATTATTTTTCTATGACTCTAAGGAAAACAAATATAGTATAAATGCTCTTCTTGGAGCAGTAGAAGGGGATAAAGAGCTAAAAGAACTTCCAATATTATTTTTTGAAAAAATAGATGATTTATTTTTCGAAAGAGATTTAAGAAATAGTATTTTATGTTTTTCCTTTTTTACTACTCAATTTTTTGAAATAAAAGATATATTAGGAAAGCTCAGGGAACTTAAAAAGAGTAATGAGAATCTTTATTTTATGGCAGGTGGACCTCATCCATCGGGAGATCCCCAGGAAGTATTAGATATGGGATTTGATATTGTGGTAAAGGGAGAGGGAGAAAGAATATTTCCAAACTTAATAAAAGAGATAGTTAGTGGTAAAAAAATTTTTGGAATATTTCATGATAAAAAGAAAATTGATTTAAATGATTACTTCCCTTTCTCAAAAAAATTTGGTAGGTTTGGGCCTATTGAAATAAGCAGAGGTTGTCCTTTTGGGTGCTACTTTTGTCAGACACCAAGAATTTTTGGTGGAATTATGAGGCATAGGAGTATAGAAAAAATAGTGGAAATTGTGGAAGTTATGGTAAAAAGAAATTTAAAAGATATAAGATTTATTACACCTAATGCTTTTGCTTATGGATCTTCTGATAGTATGACAATAAATCTTAAAAAATTAGAAGAATTACTTATTGAAATTAGAAAAATTATTGGAAAAGAAGGAAGAATATTTTTTGGATCTTTCCCTTCAGAAGTAAGACCAGAACATGTTTTACCTGAAACTGTAGAGCTGATAAAGTTATATGCTAATAATGACAATATCGTAATAGGAGCTCAATCTGGTAGTCAGAGGATTTTAGATTTAGCTCATAGAAGGCATAAAGTAGAAGATGTTTATAGAGCTGTAGAAACTGCTACTTACTATGGTCTCAAGGTGAATGTGGATTTCATATTTGGATTACCTTATGAAAATGAGGATGATATAAACCAGACAGTCAAAATGATAGAAGATTTAGTAAAAATGGGAGCAAAGATTCATGCTCATACCTTTATGCCTCTTCCCGGAACTCCTTTTGAGAATTTTCCTCCAGGTAAATTTGATAAGTATATGAGGAAAGTTATAAATAAACTTCTTCCAAAAGGTGTAGTTTTTGGAAATTTTAGAGAACAAGAGGAAATAGCTTGGAAATTATACAATTATTTTTCTTCTAAAGAAGCATAGAATACTGCTATTATTATTAAACCTATTCCTATAAGTTTATATAGATTTATAGTTTCTTTTAAAAAGATGACTGAGAAAACTGTTGCTATTACTGTTTCACCTATTAATACTATAGAGGTAAAGGTAGGAGATAAAATTCTAATAGCATAATTGGTAGAAGAATGACCTATTAACTGTGGTATTAGGGCAAGGAGCAAAAAATTTAGATATGTATAGGCAGAGTATCCTACTAAAGGTATTTTTAAGAGGATAGTAATTAAAAGTAAGCATATCCCTGCAATAGAATATACATAGGTAATATATGAGATGAAGGATATTTCTTTTGAGAGATATCTACCTGTGTATATATAAATGGCAAAGGTTATAGCACCTATAATGGATAATATTTCACCTTTTCCTATTTGGACTTTTAAATCATTGTTATAGGTTATAAGAAACACACCTATAAGGGCTACTAATACTGAAAGGTAGAATTTTTTTGATGGTATTTTTTTCTCTATAATTGATACTAATATAGATATAAATATAGGACTTGTATTTACAAGTACAACAGCATTAGCCACAGAAGTTAGAAAAAGAGCAGAGATCCATGTGTAAAAATGAATGCTTAAGGATAATCCTGCAAAAGTTAACAATATATTGTTAAATATCTTAGAGCATGTTTTTACTTTCTTGTAATTCATTAAGGAAAGAATAAGAGATGATATTAATAAACGGTATGATGCTATAACAAGGGGAGGAGCTTTTGTCAGCTTAATAATAATGGAAGCTGAAGCCATAGCTGATATGCCAATTAAAAGGAAGATATATGCTTTTTCCTTTTGAGTTTTGGTTTTTAACATTGAAGTATTATTCTATTTCCAAGCTTAGATCTAAGCTTTTCACTGAATGAGTTAGTTTTCCCATAGATATAAAGTCCACACCTAATTTAGCAATAGATTCTAAATTTTCTATGGATATTCCTCCTGAAACCTCTATTAATGCTTTTCCTTTTGCTATTTTTACACATTCCTCTATAGTTTTTAAATCCATATTATCCAACAATACCATATCTACATTATTTTCTAATGCTTCTTTTAGTTCCTCAATATTTTTTACTTCTACTTCTATTTTATATATATGAGATAGGTTTTTCCTAATTCTTTTAATTGCTTCAGTGATGCTTCCTGCAAATTTTATATGATTATCTTTTATTAATACCATATCGTATAGTGCAAATCTGTGATTTTCTCCTCCACCAACCTTTACTGCATATTTTTCAAGAATTCTTAAAAGTGGAGTAGTTTTTCTTGTGTCTAAAATTTTAACATTGTATGGACTTACTATATCAATGCATTTTCTTGTATAGGTTGCAATGCCAGATAGTCTTTGTAAAAAGTTAAGAGCTGTTCTTTCTCCTGAAAGTATAGCTCTTGTTTTTCCATATATTTCAAGTATTATGTCTCCTCTTCTAATGGAATCACCATCTTTACAATTTTCATTGAATTTTACATCTGCATCAAGATATTTAAAAACTTCTTTTGCTACAGGTATACCAGCAATAATACCGTTATCTTTTGACAAAATAATAGCCTTTGATCTCATATCTTCTGGAACGATACTATCGGTTGTAATATCTCCTGTACCAATATCTTCAATTAAAGCTTCTTCAATGATCTTTTTTAAAAGATGGTGGGGAATTGACATCACGATATATTACCTCCTTATCTTTTTCCCAAATTATATGTTTTTTCCATTCTTTTTTTGAGGTAGGAAAATCTATTCTAAAATGGGCACCACGACTTTCCTTTCTTAGAATAGCTGATCTTATCATCAATAAAGAAAGGGTTAACATATTTTTGTATTCAAAAAAGTTTCTATTTTTCAAATATACTCCGTTTATCTCTTCCATTAAATCAATTATTTCTCTTTCACTTTCTTTTAATTTACTTTCTTCCCTTATAATTCCTACTTTATCCCACATAAGAGTTTTTAATTTTTGTATTCTCTCCTTTAAAAATTTGTCATTTTCAATTTCTTTTAAATTTAGGTTTTCATCATATTCTGAGATCAAAGATGGGTTATCATTTAATATAGCATCAATACATCTCTTACCAAAAACAAGCCCTTCCAGTAGAGAATTACTAGCAAGTCTATTAGCTCCATGCAGTCCTGTACAAGCTACTTCTCCACAAGCATATAAATTTCTTATGGATGTTCTTCCATATTCATCAGTTTCTATTCCCCCCATAAAATAGTGGGCAGCAGGTGATATAGGGACAAGGTCTTTTGTTATGTCTATTCCATATTCCAAGCATTTTTTGTATATATTAGGAAATCTTCTCTTTATTTTGTTTTCTCCGATTGGTCTTAAATCAAGATATACATCTTTTTGCGTTTCTAATATTTCAAAGTATATAGCCCTTGTGACTATGTCTCTTGGGGCTAATTCTCCCAAAGGATGATAATTAAGCATAAACCTCTCTCCATAGGAGTTTATAAGTCTTCCTCCTTCGCCTCTTACTGCTTCGGAGATAAGGAATCTTTGGGGAGCATCTATTTTTAAGGCTGTTGGGTGAAACTGGAAAAATTCAAGATCCATAATTCTTGCTCCCGCCCTAAAAGCAGATACTATACCATCTCCTGTGGCAATGAGAGGATTAGTGGTATGAAGGTATAACTGGCCTGCTCCACCAGTAGCTAATATAATATAACTGCTAAGATATATTGAAATTTTGTTTGTTTTTGAATCAAGAAAGATACATCCATAAGCTTGATTATCAAGGGTAAGTATATCAATAAGCATATGATTATCAAATAATCTAATATTCTCCTTATCTTTAATTTTTTTAATTAGAGTACAAGCCACTTCGTATCCTGTAGCATCTCCATGGGCATGGATTATTCTCTTTCTACTATGGGCAGCCTCCTTTGTAAAGGAAAGCCCATTTTTTTTATCAAAATTCACACCTAATTTTATTAAATCTCTAACCCTATCAATTCCTTCTTCCACAACAATTCTTACTATTTTTTCCTCATTAAAATCTGCCCCAGCTAAAATAGTATCTTTGAAGTGTAATTCGGGAGAATCATCAGGAGCTAATGCTACTGCAATTCCTCCTTGGGCATAATAAGTATTACTTTCCTCTATTTTGTCTTTTGTAAAAAGGCCGACTTTAAATTGAGGGGGAGTATAGTAGGCTGAAATTAAGCCTGCTATTCCACTTCCAACAATTATTATGTCAAATTTTTCTAATGTACTTTTTGATTTGAAATTAGCAATATATCTATCTATCATAAGGATAGCATTCTCATGATTGGTATTAATGCTTTTTCTCTTATATGATCTGGTACCTTTACTTGTGGAGATAAATCTTCCAAAGACCATAATATTTTTTCTAATGTGATTTTTTTCATGTTAGCACATACTGCAAGTGGGGATGCCAGGAAGAATTCTTTATTGGGAACTTCCTTTCTTAGTCTGTGTAGTAATCCTGCTTCGGTCCCTATTATGTATCTATGATGGTTATCTTCTTTTACGTATTTGATAATTCCACTTGTACTTGCTACTTTATCAGCTAAGTCTAATACCTCTTTTCTGCATTCTGGATGTACTACTATTTTGGCATCTTTATGTTTTTCTTTAAGTTCCAATATATTTTGAGGAAGAATTCTTTGATGGGTAGGGCAAAATCCATCCCAAATTATCATTTCTTTCTTAGTATGCTTACTTACATAATAGCCTAAATTTCGGTCTGGTACGAAGATGATTTTATCCTCTGAAATTTTATCTACTACAGAGACCGCATTTGCAGAGGTGCAAATATAGTCACTTAATGCTTTTACTTCTGCGGTTGTATTTATATAACTAACAACAACATGATCTTTATATTTTTCTTTTAATTTTAAAATATCTGCTGGGGTTATAGAATTAGCCAAAGGGCACCCTGCATGTGGGTCAGGTAGAATTACTATCTTATCTGGAGCAAGAATAGAAGCTGTTTCTGCCATAAAATGTACTCCACAAAAAATTATTACTTTTTCTTTAACTTCCTTTGCTATCCTTGCAAGTTCTAATGAATCTCCCACAAAATCAGCTATATCTTGTACTTCAGGAAGTTGATAATTATGAGCTAATATAACAGCATCTCTTTCTTTTTTTAATTTTTTTATCTTTTCCTCTATCATTTTTTCACCTCTTAGTTTCCTGGAGATATTTCTTGCTCTTTATTTATCTTAAATTGTTTTTCATAATCTTTTATTTTTCTATTTAATTTCGATATTTCTCGTTTATATTTAAACAAAACTGGTAATATACTAATAAAAGCTAAGAGAACTCCAATTGCAAAAGTAATAAAAAGTACTGTAGAAATTTTAGTTGTAAAAGACCAATATACGAAGTAGATTACAACCTCAGTCTGATTTTGAAATGAAAAAATTAAAGCTATAATTATTCCCAAAAGAAGTATAATAATTAAGTTGGACAATAAGATCACCTCCTTGAAATTCGTTTTACCTATTAATTATATCTAAAATTGTGTAAATAAAAAGAGAGGAAGAAATTTATTTCTTCCTCTCTTTTCTAGAAAATTTTTATTTTAGCTTTTTTTAGCTATGTTTTTTGCAAAAGCTTTATTGGCTCAAAGACTACTGTAGCTATATCTCCGTTTTTAACAAATGCAGCATTTGCTTCGTCTGTATCAATATGAAATTCCCAGGCGTATTTGTCGCTTACTCTTATTAAGACATTTTCAAATACTACAGCTCTTATTCCTTCTACTTTTACCTTTACAATCTGCTTATCCACAAGACCCAATTCATCTGCCATATCTTTTGGAGTGTGTATATGTCTCCGTGCGACAATTACTCCTTTAGGAATCTCAATCTCTCCTAAGGGACCTCTAATCTTTATTCCAGGTGTCCCTTCCACATCACCAGAATCCCTTATGGGAGGAATGGGTTGAATCCCTAAATAAATAGCATCGGTTATTGCTAATTCTACTTGAGTATTTTTTCTGGTTGGCCCTAGTACTCTTAACTTTAGAGACCTTTTAGGCCCAATTACTTCTACCTCTTCTTCTGCTGCATATTGTCCTGGCTGTGATAAAGGTTTATAAGGATGCAACTCGTAACCTTTTCCAAATAACCTCTCCAGATCATCCTGTGAGAGGTGGACATGGCGTGCAGACACGCCTATCGGTACTTTTATTTCTTTCATTTTTATATTCCTCCTCGAATATAAAATCTTTTTTCTATTTATATTTATACCACTTATATATAATTTTTAAAAGAGAAAAAAATATTTTATTATCTACGAGGAGGAATTAGTTTTATATAATCCTCTAAGCTCCCATCATCTAAGCAACATTCAATAATTCTTTTCCCTAAGGGATCAAGATCTAAGGTCATAAATTTTTTAAGTTCTTTTTTAAAGAAATTTTTAAGTATTTCTGCTCCAGCATCATAGGCTTCTGGTCCTACTTCTGGTTGTTGATCTACTTGAAGAAATGCCTTTGGTATATAGTGACCTTCAACTTTTACTATTTCTAGGGCATATCCCAACAAAGGACATCTTGCAGGTTTTAATTGCTCTGGTCTGAATCTAGCACTTCCTCTTTTAGCTAAGTACTCTCTTACTATCCACTCTGGCATAAATCCTACCCTATAAACACCAATATACTGATTAGGCACAAGTATATATTGAGTATTAGGATAATCTAATATTTGCTGTAAAAGGAGATTGGCTTGTTTTACCATCTTTCCTGTAGCAAAAGGCCAATAAGATCCTACACCTTCACTACTCATTAAATCTCCATTGGTTACACTTGGATTATCATATCCTCTTGGGCTTACAAGTCTCCAAAGCCAAGCGATAGCAGGGGGAAGCACATGAAAGAGACCTACTATGCCATATGTTGGTTTTTCTTTTGTACATGGTGGGGTTCTAAAACCAAAACTCCTTACATCTATTTCTACAGATTCATCTATAATATTAGGTATGAATCTTCTTGGGATTATAACCCTTGGATTTGGACATGGTTTACCAGGTTCGTCCATAGTATGTTCCCATATTAAAGCAGTAGCACCAGGGTGTCCCTCAATATTTAAGAATATTAATGGCTCAGGCGGATGTATAGTAAGTCTTTCTAGCTGAGGCTCAGTGCCATAGCTTTTAATATTGTCCAGTCTTACAAACCATCCTTGTTCTGCATCTTTTACTACCATTTTGCCTCGTCCGGTTTGTAACTTAGGATGACACATTGCCATATCATCAGTTACAGGATAAATTTCACAAGATTCTTGGATTTCTATATAAAATTTTTCTCCTGTAATGATATTTGTACCTAATAGTACTCGGTTATCTTTTTCTCTGTGCATCTGTTGTAGTAGTTCGCTTTTTCCACCACCGCTTGCTCCTTCATGCATTATAGTTAATACATTATCATAAGGTGTTATTATTTTTACTGTTGAGGCATGTGCAGTAACCCAGCCTTCCATTTCTCCTATATTTAACAGTACTCCATATATTCCCTTTTTTGCACTGGGCCCAGGGTATAAATTATATGAAAAAACCTCATGATGGTTATTTATTCTATTATGTACTACGACTTGTTTTCCTCCAAAATGAGTATGTCTAAAAGGAGGGGCTACATATACTATGGCTATAGGCTCAAAATTGGTTCTTATTTGGCTTTTAGGTATAAAACCTTGAATATCAGCAAGTGCTCCAGCAAAAAAAGCAGCGTTAGAAGGGCAAATTAATAGGGAAGGGTATCCTAATTCTTTTCCACCAGACATAAATGGCATGACTATAAGTTCTTGTGATTTTAGCCATTCAAAGGTTTTTTCTCTTAATGTATCAAAATCTTCTCCAAACCTTTCCTTAAATGTAGGTTTATCTGTATCACCTTCGTCGCCAACTACTAAGCTATCTGGATCTCTTCTTCTCATATATACATCAGGATAATTTATTACAATTCCATTTTTGCATTTTGTTACTATAGCTTCCACTACTTCTCCTTTTCCAGGTACATTGTATTTTACTTCAAATTCTTTATTATCTTTTCCTCCTATAGCGAGCTCAAAAAATTCTTCTCTTTTTTCTGGTATTATAACTTTTTTACATGAAAGAAGGATATCTTCTACTTCTTTTGGAACTATAAAATAGGATACTTCTTCCCTAAGCATAATCTAATCGCTCTCCTTTCTAACATTTTATAAATAAACAAAGGCCAATATTTCTATCCTCATTGATGAGGGAAATATTGGTCATCTTTGAGCCTTTATTAGTTCAAGGATAAATTTATCACAAAAAGATGTTAAAATCAATTAAAGATTATTAAAATGGGAGGAATAGGAAGTGAAATATAAGGATGCTTTAGATTACATATATGGTTTTATAAATTATGAGAAAAACTTAGATAAATTAACTTATGAGGAGAAAAAGTTTTATTTAGAGAGAATGAAATATCTTTTAAATCTTATGGGAAATCCCCAAAATAATTTTAAATCTATTCATATAGCTGGAACAAAAGGTAAGGGATCTACATCTGCCTTTATTTTTTCAGTACTAAAAGAAGCAGGATATAAAGTGGGATTATATACTTCACCTCATTTGCAAACCTTAAGAGAGAGAATTAGGATTGATCGTGGATTAATTTCTGAAGAGGAATTGGTTGATCTTGTAAACATTGCTAAACCTTATATTGAAGAAGCCAAAAAGCATCCTATTTATGGTTCTCCTACTTTCTTTGAAATATTAACAGCTTTGTCTTTTCTATACTTTTCTATCAAAAAAGTCGATTTTGCAGTTATTGAAGTAGGATTAGGAGGAAGGTTGGATGCTACTAATGTTATATTGCCTTTAGTATCTGTAATTACTCCTATAGGTTATGATCATATGCATATTTTAGGAAACACTTTATCCCAAATAGCTTTTGAAAAGGCTGGCATTATTAAGGAAAATATACCAGTAATCTCATCTTTACAAGAGGAAGAGGCATGGAATGTGGTTAAAAAAATGGCTACTGAAAGAAAGGCTCCTATAATTAAAATAGATGAAAAATATAGTTGGAAAAGATTGTCATTTAGTAATTTGGGTCAGGAATTTTCAATAAGTGATGGTTCATATGAAAAAATATATTTTATCCCTTTATTAGGTAATCATCAGATAATTAATGCTGTTACTGCTTATGGGGTTTTAGAAGTTTTAAAATCAAAATATTTTATAGATATTGATGATGAGAGTATAAAAAATGGTTTTTCAAAGATTGAATGGAAAGGTAGAGTTCAAATTTTAAAGGAAAATCCAATGGTAGTTTTAGATGGTGCTCATAATATCTCTTCTGCTAAAGCTTTAAGAGATACTATCACAGAATATATAAAATATGATAAATTATTTCTAATCTGCGGTATGATGAAAGATAAGGATGCTTTAGGCTTTGTCTCTACTTTAGATCCATTGGTTTATAGCTATCATTTTGTTCCATTACCTACTAATAGAACAAGAACTCCTGATGAACTTTCAAGAATAGTAAACAGCTTCTCTGTAAAAGATGCTTTTTCTTATGTAGATTTTAAAGAAGCATATGAAGATGTGATAAAGAAAGCCTCACCTACTGACTTAATATTAATTACTGGATCTTTGTATTTAGTAGGTGAGGCTTTAGACCATTTCTTTGGTAAATTAGACTAATCTTTTAGGGCAGATTTAAAATATTCAAGAAATACATTTTCAGGAACAGCACCTTCTATCTCAACCTTTTCATTGATTATGGTTTTTGGTACCCCTGTTACTTCATATTTTTCTGCTAAATGTGGAAATTCAATTGCTTCAATCATATCTGCTGTGATTAATGGATTCTCCATAGCAAATTGATGGGCTAGCCTTACAGCTCTTGGACAATATGGACAGGTAGGTGTGACAAAAACTTGTATATGTACAGGTTTATCTACTGTCTTAAGAAATGACTTTGTTGTAGGAGAGAGTTGAGTTTCTCCTCTTGAAATATCAATGAGGTCTTCTATTAAACTTGAGAACTCATAACCTGATGGTATTCCGAAATACCTTACTCCTAAAACATTATTATTTTTCTCAAAAAGTATGGCAGGTATTTTATCCACATTATATTTTTTAGCAATAATCTCATCTGTGAGGAAATCATGTACCTCAAGTTCTAATAGATCAGAAAGTCCAGTTAATTCTTCCAAAATTTCTCTTGTTTGTTGACAATAGGGGCATTCTATTCTTCCCGGAACTACAAGTTTGCTTCCTGCAGCCTTTTCACTGAATAATATTATTTTTACTTTATCTTTTAGATTTTCCCTAAAAAGATTTTCTAAATACTGACGATCCTCTTCTTTTAAAAGAGCCATTATTATACCTCCTTATTATATTTAATATCTTCTAAAAATTTACTTGCTTCCATGCCTGCTATAGCACCATCTGCAACAGCAGTTACTATTTGTCTTAATATTTTTCCGCGTACATCTCCAGCAGCATATATACCTGGTACTGAAGTATGCATCTTTTCATCTGTTATTATAAAACCATCTTTATCTAAATTCAAAATATCTTTAAAAATTTCTGTATTTGGTATTAGTCCAACATAGATAAAGACTCCATCTATCGGCAATTGTTTAATCTCATTGGTTTTTAAATCTTGTAATATTAATCTTTCCACTTTTTTATCACCCTCAATAGCCTTGACTATATGACTCCATAAAAACTTAATTTTAGGATTGGAAAAGGCTTTTTGTTGTGTAATCTTTTCAGCTTTTAAAGTATCTCTTCTGTGAATTAATATAACTTCTTCTGCAAATTTCGTCAGGTAGATGGCTTCTTCAACAGCAGAGTCTCCTCCTCCTACCACTGCTACTCTTTTACCTGTAAAGAATGCTCCATCACATACAGCACAGTAAGAGACACCTTTTCCTGTGAATTCTTCTTCTCCTGGTACTTCTAATTTTCTTGGTCTTGTTCCTGTTGCTATAATAAGGGTTGGAGCTCTATATATACCATTAGATGTTTCAATAATTTTCCATATGCCATCAATACGAAAATTGAGAACATCTGCCTCTAATATTTTAGAACCAAATTTTTTTGCTTGGATTTCCATTCTTTTAACTAATTCTTCTCCTGTTATTCCCTCAGGAAATCCGGGATAATTGTCAATTTTTTCAGTTAAGGCTGCATTTCCTCCAATTATTGCTTTTTCAATAATCAAGGTCTTCCATAAGTTTCTTCCAGCATAAATACCTGCAGTGAGTCCTGCTGGTCCTCCTCCTAATATTATTACTTCTTGCTCTTCTTCAATTTTATCCATAGGCTTTGCAATAGAAATAAAATCCATATTTTACTATCACCTCCTTTATATATATACCATATGGAGTATATCAGAAAGATCTGAAAATTCAAGATATAGTACATTAAGAAACTTTAAAAATTGGTTCTATATTTAATGCAAGTTTCTTCAGATGCTCCAATTCCTCTTGAGTAATAGGATTAAAATTCATTCCAACCTCTATTGCCCATTGAAAAAACTTATATTCTCCTGGGGGTATAGCTGCTGTTATATTTAGGGAGAGGGTGAATCTTAATGCTAATTGAGCAAGTTCCTTATTATCAACAGGTTCATACCAACATTTAGGGTATTTTCTTTCTTGTCCTTCAGGAATAGAAGTTTTTGCCATGGCTTTTAAAGCTAAAATAGTAATACCTTTTTCTTTAGCTTTTTCAATTACTTGTGGACCGAAATTGCCATTGAAATAACATACCCAATTTATGGGAAATAAAATAGAATCAAAATTAAATACATCTAATAATTTTAATGCTATATCTGCAGAATGAGCGGAAAAACCTATATAACGAATTAAACCTTCATCCTTTGCTTTTAAAAAAGCTTCTAAGGCTCCATTAGGACCTATTACTTTTTGAAAATCATCCTCAGTAGTCATAGCATGAAGCTGATATAGATCAAAGTGATCGGAATTTAATTTCTTTAGAGATTTTTTTAGTTCTTCTAAAGCTCCTTCTTTGTCTCTTTGCATGGTTTTGCAAGCCAGAAATATTCTGTCTCGTTTTCCTTTGATAGCTGGACCAAGTTTATCTTCTGCATCTCCATATGAAGGTGCGACATCAAAATAATTTATACCTAACTCTATAGCTTCTGAAACTCTCCTATTTGCTGTTTCTTGATCTTCATTCATTACTAATATTCCACCAAAGCCTATTATGGAAAGAGGTTCTTTATTTTTTCCATAAAACCTTTTTTTAATCATTTTTTTTACCCCCTTTTAGTTTTTCTTATTTTACTTTATTTTTTCTTTACAAAAAATAGAGATTTTTATTATAATATTACCCACACCCCCCTCCTTATGAGAGGCTGGAAAGAAAAAGTTCTTCCAGCCTCTCTTTTAGTTAGAGGGATAAATAGTAAAAGGAGACTTTAAAAAGCGATGGAGCTTGACTATGAAGAAAGAAAAGAAATAGGTAAAAAAGTAATTACTCTTTCTATACCTGTCCTTTTTGAGAACCTTTTTCAACTACTATTTAGTTTTGTTGATATGATCTTTGTTGGGTTTTTAGGCGCAACTGCTTTAGCTGCTGTGGGTTTTGGCATGCAGATAATTAATGTGATCCTTGCTATAATTTCAACCCTTACTACGGGTACAATGGTGATGGTGGCTTATAGTGTAGGGGCAAAGAGATATAAAGATTTATCTGATTATTTACAAATTTCTTTAAATATTGGTTTATATTTATCAATTTTAATTTTGTTTTATGCCATATTTGGTATAGATGAGACCCTAAGGATGTTAGGAGCTAAGGGGGAGCTTTTGAAACAAACATCTCTATATTTGAAATATATTCTTGTTCCCGGTATTCTTATGGTCTATATGAATATAATTTCATCTGCTTTAAGGGGAGCTGGTGATACAAGAATACCTCTTTACATAACAATTTTTTCAAATACTATTAATATATTTCTTGATTACGTTTTTGTTTTTGGGAAATTTGGTTTTCCCAAAATGGAAGTTGCTGGGGCTGCTTTGGCAACAACTATTTCAAGATTTTTGGGGGTTATAGTACTTTTTCTTGTAATCTATAATAAAAATAGGCTTTTTAAATCTTTTAGATTTATTTCTTTAAAAATTGAAAAAGAGAAAGCTTTTCAAATTCTTAGAATAGGTATACCCACATCAGTAGAAAGTCTACTTTTTAACGTAGGTGCTCTTCTTTATGCGACTATCGTTTTAAAGTTGGGAACAAAAGTCTATGCTGCTCATAGAATATCTCTTAATGTAGAGTCTCTTTCTTTTCAACCTGGTTTTGCTTTTGGAGTTACTGTAACTGCTCTGGTAGGTCAGTTTAAAGGGGCAGGAGAGGATAAAAAAGCTCTTTTAGCCTCGTTAGAAGCATGGAAGAGAGCAGTGATACTTATGGGTACAGTAGGATTAATTTTATTTTTGGTCCCAGAATATTTTGTACAGATTTTTAGCAGAGATAGAGAAGTAATTAGAATGAGTTGTTCTGCTTTAAGAATTATTGCTATAATACAGCCTTTTTTGGCAACAGCTAATGTAATGTCTGGATCTTTAAGAGGAGCAGGATTTTCAAAAATTCCTATGATATATAGTGGTTTAGGTATGTGGTTAATAAGAATACCACTGGCTTATATACTCTCTATTAAACTTGGTTTAGGCCTTGTTGGAGCTTGGATTGCGATGGCTACAGATATATCTTTCAAGGCAATTTGTGGTTTTTATATTTTTATAATAAAGAAGTGTTATGAGAGAGTGAGTATAAAACTTGATAAAAGATATGGGCCAATTAGTAATTCTTAATCTTCCCAAAGTAAGATATTTAGATGCATGGGAACTTCAAAGAAAATTGCATTCCTTAAGAGTAGAAAATCTAATTCCAGATACCTTGATTTTGTTAGAACATTATCCAGTTATCACCTTAGGAAAGTTTGGTAAGGAAGAAAATCTTTTAAAAACGAAAGAAGAACTTAATAGCTTAGGAATTGAATATTTTCATGTGGATAGAGGTGGAGATATAACTTATCATGGTCCAGGACAATTAGTGGGTTATTTTGTTTTTAGAGTTGAAGGCGTTAAAAATTTTATCTTTAAAATTGAAAATGCTTTAATAAAGCTATTAGAAGAGTATAGAATAGAATCTGGGATTGATGTCAAAAATCCAGGAGTATGGGTAGGAAATAAGAAAATTGCTGCCATAGGGGTAGCAATTAAAAAAAGAGTTTCTTATCATGGTTTTGCTCTAAATGTTAATAATGATTTGACTCCTTTCTCTTTTATTATTCCTTGTGGTTTAAAAGATAAAGAAGTAACATCAATAAAAGAAGAGACCCACCGTAATGTAGACTTTGAAGATTTGAAAAATAAGATGGGTCTCTTCCTTTTTAAAGAATTTTATTTTTCAGAATTTAGAATAATTAATTTTTCCTCTTATATGGAGGACTCCATCCTTGAAGAGCTCTTGGTGGGCCCATAATCTCTATTAGTGCTATAATTTCTGGAAGATTATTTTTCAAGCTTTTCTCTATATAAGAGGGCTCTTCTTGTATTTTTTTTCCTTGAACAATTTCTTTTGTTTTACTCTCTATTCTTGGTTTTTCTGAGTATAATGTAGATAAAACTTTAGTTTTTTCTTTTGGTGGGGACTCAGTCTTAGGCGTTTTCTCCAACTTTTCTTCTATTGGTTTAATGACAACTACTTTTTTCTGTTTATTAACTTCTTTAATGGCATTTAAAGTGGCAGATAGAATTATGAATAATATATATAGAAATACTATCCATTCCATTTTAATCTTTGCCTTCTTCTTTTGTTTGTCCAAGTTTAGATATTGCTTCTCTCATGGCTGTATCTGCCATAATATTTTTAAGAGTATAGTAATCTAAAACACCTATTTTACCAGCTCTCAATGCTTCTGCAACAGCTAATGGTACTTCTTTTTCTGCTTCTATTAATTTGGCTCTCATTTCTTGAGTTAAAGCTTTCATTTCTTGTTCTCTTGCTATAGCAAGAGCTCTTCTACTTTCGGCTTGGGCCTGAGCGATTCTCATATCAGCTTCTGCCTGATCCATTTTTAGTCTTGCACCTACGTTATTTCCAACATCTACGTCTGCAATGTCTATAGAGACTATTTCAAAGGCAGTACCAGCATCCAATCCTTTTGCAAGTACAGTTTTTGATATACTATCAGGATTTTCTAATACTTCTTTATAGCTCTCTGCAGAACCTATCGTGGTTACAATACCTTCTCCAACTCTTGCTATTATGGTAGCTTCGCCAGCTCCTCCCACAAGTCTCTCAATGTTAGCTCTTACAGTTACTCTTGCTTTAGCTTTCAGCTCAATACCATCTTTGGCAACAGCTGCAACTGTGGGAGTTTCGATAACCTTTGGATTTACACTCATTTGTACTGCTTCTAAGACATCTCTTCCAGCAAGATCTATAGCAGCAGCTTTCTCAAAGGTTAAAGGAATTCCAGCCCTTTGTGCAGCGATAAGAGCATTTACTACTCTATCCACATTACCTCCTGCTAAATAATGAGCTTCTAATTTATCTAATGTAACTTCCGATAGTCCTGCCTTATGAGCTTTAATTAGAGAATTAATTATTATTCCAGGGGGTACCCTTCTAAGTCTCATTCCGATAAGATCAGTAACTTTTATTCGTACACCAGCTGCAAGGGCGGAGATCCAAAGTCCTAAGGGAACAAAGCTAAAGAATATTACTAAGAAAATTAAAACTAAGATTAGGATTAGAAAACCTAAAACTAAACTCATTTTTCACTCCTCCTTACAAAAATTTTATTTCCCTCTACTTTTACCACTATAATCTCCGTATTTGGTTCAATGAATTCTGATTCTGTATATGCCTCTAATTTTTCTCCATCTACTTCAATATAACCTGTAGGTCTTAACATTGTTATAGTTATCCCTTTTTTTCCAATAAGGTCTGTTCTTTCTTTAACTGCAGTGTATCCTAAATCTTTCTTTTGATCTTGAGGGATGTTTAAAATTTTCCAAAATCTGCTTCTTGGAAGGTAGAAGATAAGAAATATAATAAGGGAAGATACTACAAAAATTCCTGTAAGAATTGCTTGGGTGGTTCCAACCTTTTGAGCTATAGTAAGATATATACTAAAAAATACTGAGACACTACCTAATATTCCTGAGATTCCAAATCCTGGGGTATGTATTTCTATAAAAATTAGAAGAAGCCCTAATAAAAATAATAGTACTGTTTCAAGTCCCGAAAGTCCTGCTAAATAATGCCCTCCAAAGAATAGACCTAAACAAACAATAGCTAATATTTCAGGAACACCTAATCCAGGGGTAAAGATAGCTACATAAAGACTTAACATTCCTATAGTCAAAATGATACTAGATACTGTTGGATCTGTTATAAATCTTACAATATTTTCAGACCAAGTAGGATTAAGCTTTACAAGATTTGTATCCTTTAATTTGAAGAAATTTAGTACATCATCCATATTAGAAGCAATAAGATCTGCGAATTTAAATTTTTTGGCTTCTTCTGCGTATAATGTAAGAATTTTACCTTTTTCTTTTATACCAGGTATGTAGATACTTGCATCTACCATTCCTGCTGCTATTTTAGGATCTCTTCCTCTTTTCTTTGCGGTACTCTCGAACTCAGCTTTAAGAGCAGAGATAATTTTTTCTTCTGCGGGTCTTGGTTCTGCTGCTCCAATGCTTCCAGATGGAGATATGGCGATTTTTTCACACGCAAGCGCTATTAATGCACCTGCAGACCAGGCTCTATCTTTTATATATGCAATGGTTGTTATGGGAGTATTAAGGATAGCATCTCTAATCTTTGTGGCTGCATCTACCCTTCCACCAAATGTATCAATTTCGAATATAAAAGCTTTTGCATTTGGATGTTCTCTAATACTTCTTTCTACGAAAGAAGAAAGCCCTAATTCGATAGTTCCTTTAATAGGTATTATATATACTGACTCTTGGGCAGGAACTGAAATGGAAATGATCCATAGAAGAAGAATAAAGAGAATTAAGAAAAACTTTCCTTTTTTCAAATTTCTACCCTCCCGGCTTTTCCTTAGTATAATGGAGAGAAAGATAGGGAATAAGAAAGGAAAAAGGGATAAGAGAAAAGGATATGGTGGGAGATAAAAATTGAGTATTTTGTAAAGAATAGAGAATAATTATTACATTACATATAAATCCTAATAGAAATGCTTCTTTATCCCTTCTAAAAAGTACTTCTTTTATTACAGGAAGATATATGAGAAATAAAAATTTAGAGATAAAATTTTTAAAGGTAAACAGGTGAATAAGAATAAAGATCTCATCTAAAACTGAGATAATAAGAGTTTCATTGATTTTATTGTGGGATGAAAAGTAATAAAGAATAAAACTATAAAAAATAGAAGATAATATTACGAGATATTGTAATAAGTCTTCGAAAAATATATTGGATATAACATAAGTATAAGTCAATAGAAAGGTTAATATTCTTATCCTACTTATAACAACAGTTTCCAAAATTCTAACCTCCCATTATTTATTTTAACACAAATTAGGTTTCCGAAGAAAGATTAATTAATTCTGATGTTTCAGGCAAATAGAGCTCATCCTTATCATCATCATATTCAAAGAGTTCTGCATATCGGCCCCAATCTATGAGTGTATCTAATTGTCTTTCTGCCTCTTTTGGTGTGAGGTTTTTCCTTAATAAATCTAAAAAGAAAGCCCTTGGAACTTTATGGTTTGATTTTGATTGAAGAACTTTGACTATCTGCTTTAGGAATGGAACTTTTTCAATTGCTAAAGTTTTAAAAATTTCTTTCCTCTCTAACACATCTGCTTCTGCAAATTTTTTACCAGCTTCAGTAAGTATTAAATCACCTTCTTTAACCTCAGCAAAACCTAAAAGTTCGCAGGCTTCTACAATAGGTAATAAATCTTCAACGTCCATGAGAAGTTCCTCTCCTAATTTGTATATATCAGCTTTCCCCTCTAAATCATTGACAAGTTCAACTAATCCTGTTATAGAACCCACGCTTGCTTCAGGAATATGAATATGTCTTTTTTCTTTCCATAAGATCTTTTCCAATGGTTTACCAGTTAAGGTGCTATAAATTTCATCTACAATCTCCAAAAATTCTTGAGATTTTTTATCTCTCCAATGAGGTATGTTTATTCTTATTTCTTTAATTATCCTTCCAGGATCTTTACTTAACAAAATGATTCTGTCTGCCATATATACAGCTTCCTCAATACTATGAGTAACTAAAATTATAGCTTTAGTTGGAATTCTTTTTTCTATCCATAATTCAATAAGGTCATTTCTTAAGTTTTCTGCTGTTAATACATCTAAGGCAGAAAAAGGCTCGTCTAAAAGGAGAATATCAGGTTCCATTACTAAAGCCCTGGCAAAGCCTACTCTCTGTCTCATCCCTCCAGAAAGCTCTTTAGGATATGCATTTTCAAAACCATCAAGTCCTATCAAATCTATTGCTTCTGTAGCCTTTTTTCTCCTTTCTTCAGGGGGTAAACCTTTTGCCTTTAGTCCTAATTCCACATTTTCTAAGACAGTAAGCCATGGAAATAGAGCAAAATTTTGGAATACCATCGCTACTCCAGGATTTATATCTTTTATTTCTTTACCCTTAAAATATACTTTTCCTTTATTAGGTTTTATAAGTCCTGCTATGATTCTAAGTAGGGTTGATTTTCCAGATCCCGATGGTCCTAAAAGGGCCAAAAAATCTCCTTCATTAACTGTAAAATTAATATTATCTAATACTGTAACAATGCCCTCTGGAAAGGTAAAGCTTACAGTTATATTTTCTAATTTAAGAAGTTCCATAATTTAAATACCTCCTAATCATCATGATAGCATTTCTTCTGATTTCTTAAATAATCTTTTCCAGAATAAACGGTTTATAGTCACCACCATGATAGCCATAGTAATAGTACTTCCAGCAAGGAGAGCATTATTTCCTGTACTTGAGGCTTCAGTTATCAAAGCTCCAAGACCCTTTATTTTTACCACCTTATTTTGAAATTCTATATATTCAGAAACAATACTCGCGTTAAATGCTCCTCCCATTGCTGTAATACCACCAGTTACCAAGTAAGGTAATATGGAAGGTAATATAAGTATTTTCCATTGTTCTTTTCTACCAAGTTTAAGAAGTTTGGAAACTTCGATAAGATCTTTTGGAATAGACATACCTCCTGCAATAATATTAAAAAGTAGATACCATTGAGTACCTAATAACATTAAAATAATACTTGCTAAATTTAGCCCTCCTGGTAGTTTTATAAGATACATAATGATAATAGGAAATATGGCTGTTGCAGGAATGGATGCAACTATTTGTACTATTGGTTGTAATATTTTAGAAAGTTTTGGATTCATTCCAATTTTTACACCTAAAGGTAAGGTCCATAATAAAGTAATAATAACTGCTAAGGATACTCTTAAAAGGGTTAGGAGTGCAGCAGTAAGAATTTCTTCCCAGGTAGTTAAAGGTAATTTAATTAATAGATTTAATAATCCGAAGACTCCTCTTAATACTAATAATCCTAAGAGGGAAGATACAATAATATTTAATATCTTTGGAAATATAGATATATTTTGGGCTTTTAGAGTTTTCTCCGTATAATATCTTACAAAACATTGGTTTAATTTCTCTTTTAAAGGATCAGCGATATGGTTTTTTATAAATTCAAATATTCTTGAACGTCGATACCATAATAATACTCTTGATTCATAAGTTTCTTCATCTTGAACAAATTCTATTTTAAATTTTTGTCCCCATGCAATAAGAGGTCTCCATACTAATTGATCTAAAAGTATGATCACAATAATTAATGTAAATAAGCCATAGAATAGTTTTGTTAAGTCTCCTTCTATGGCTGAAAATGATAGATAAGAGCCAATGCCTGGTAATACGAAATTTTGATTTGTTAATGTAAACATTTCACAGGCCATAAGGAAAAACCAGCCCCCAGCCCAGGACATCATACTGTTCCATATGAGGCCTATAGCAGCACATGGTAATTCTAAATTCCAAAACCTTTGCCAAGGATTTAGCTTTAAAATCTTAGCTGCTTCTCTGAGATCTCGAGGTATGGATATTAGGGATTGATAAAAACTAAATACCATGTTCCATACTTGTCCTGTAAATATTAATATAATAGATGTAAGCTCTAGTCCTATTTTGGAGCCAGGAAAAAGTGATATTACTGCCATAAATACAGGTGGTAAAAAGGACAAGACAGGTATGGATTGGAGAATGTCAAGGAGAGGAATTAATATCTTTTCCAAGTTTTTCTTATAGGCCGCAGTATAGGCATATACAATGGTAAAAATTAAAGAAATAATATAAGCGAAGATCATTCTTATAAGTGAAAAGATAGCATAAAGGGGAAGTTTTAGGGGGGATAGATCAAGATATATTTGTTGGGTGGGTTTTGAATAGATAGTATTTAAGGTTGCAATGGAGTAAATAATACTTCCTATAAAGAGGAATATTATTATGTCTCCAACAGAAAATTTTCGATATTTTATTGGAGACCAGATTAGCCTGGGCATTTTCTCTGGCCTCCTTTACGTAAGGGAGAGAATCTACTTTTTTCCATGATATCTTATCTCCTTTCCTTTGTATTGTAGTAATGAAAGAGTTACATCTCGGAATTACGTCTTCATTCTTACTACTCATACAATTTATTCTCTCCCTCCCTTCTTTTTTTCTTTGTTATAACACTTAACCTAATAATCGTCAATTACTTGATGATAAAAGGATATAATGATATTATACACTTGATTTTTAACACGTATTAATATATGGAGGTTCATATAATGAATGAAAACAAATTATATATAGCTTTTGTATGGCACATGCATCAACCTTATTATAAAGATACTATTAATAATCTTTCCCTTTTTCCATGGGTGAGGCTTCATGCAATTAAAAATTACTACAATATGGTGTCCATATTAAGAGATTTTCCCAAAATTAAGCAAACTTTTAATTTAGTTCCAAGTTTACTAATGCAAATTGAAGAATATTTAAATGGGACAACTACGGATCTTTGGCTTGAATATACACTTAAAAAAGTGGAGGATTTAAATGAAAATGAGAGAAAATTTATTAAAGACAACTTTTTTCTGCTTAATAAGGAGAAAATGGGGTTTATTTTTGATAGGTTTAAAGAATTGTATGATAAAAAGTTAAAAAATGAAGATTATTCTAATCAGGATTATTTAGATTTGCAGGTTTTATATAATCTGGCTTGGTTTGATCCTGAATTTAGGGAAAAGGATGAATTTTTGAGAGGATTATGTAAAAAAGGAAGATTTTTTAATGAAGAGGAAAAAGTAAAACTGATAGAGAAACAGTTTTATATAATTAAAAATTTATTTTCTCTTTATAAAGAGATGCAAGATTCAGGGCAAATAGAAATAACTTTTTCTCCCTTTTTTCATCCCATATTACCACTTCTTGTAAGTACCGAGAATGCTAAGATATCTACTCCAGATTTACCTTTACCTTCTTTTAGCTTTTCTTATCCTGAAGATGCAAAAGCTCAAATAATTTTAGGAAAGGAATATTATAAAAAAATTTTTTCAAGAGAACCTATAGGAATGTGGCCTTCTGAAGAGGCTGTTTCTCCAGAGGTTATAGTTTTATGCTCTGAGCTTAATATAAAGTGGATAATTACAGATGAGAAAATTCTTGGAAAAACTATTAGAAAAGAGATGGTGAGAAATAGTAATGGAAATATTTTAAATCCAGAAGTTTTGTATAAACCGTATAGAGTAAATATTAATGGTAAGGAAGTTAATGTGGTATTTAGAGATCAGTTCTTATCAGATAGGATAGGCTTTGTTTATATGAATATGGATCCCTATGATGCAGCTAAGGATCTATATGAGAGAATAATTAAAATAAAGGATAGATTACCTATGGATCAGTCTTATCTATTGACTATTGCTTTGGATGGTGAAAACTGCTGGGAATATTATGATAATGATGGTAGAGATTTTTTAAGGCATCTTTATACATTGATTGAAGATTCTAATGAAGTTGAAACTACAACGGTTGGAGAGTTTATACTTAAAAATCCTCCAAAGGATACTTTAAACTATATTTTTACAGGATCCTGGATAAATGCTGATCTTACTACTTGGATTGGAGAGCTTGAAGAAAATTTGGCTTGGGATTATTTGAGTTTAGTTAGAGCCTATTTAGAAAGGGGGATTAAAAAAGCCTATTTTGATAAGAATAGTTTAGATTGGAAAAGCTTATGGGCTGCGGAGGGGAGTGATTGGTTCTGGTGGTATGGAGATGATCAAGATTCAGGCCATGATGAGGTATTTGATTATATATTTAGAGTGCATTTAAAAAATGTTTTTAAATCAATAGATAAAGATTATCCTACTTTTTTGGATTTTCCTATTGTCTTTAAAAATCCTATTTGGAAATCAAGAGAATTTTTTATTTTTACTCCTAAAATAGACGGGAAAGTTTCTTTCCAAGATGAGTGGGTGCTTTCTTCTTTAAATCTTTTGGAGGAGGATGGATTAATAAAGAGAATATATTATGGCTATGATCTTGAGAATCTTTATATAAGGATTGATATAAAGAATGGTAAGGCGAGTGATTTCTTTGATAAAGGAATATCCTTAAAATTAAATTTTAGGGATTATACTAAAGAAATGTTATCCTTAGAAATATCAAAGGACAATAAAACATCTTTAAGTGAGGATATATTTTGGGCATTAGATGAGATTTTTGAAATAAGAATTCCCCTTAATATAGTTTTTTTACATAATGAAAAACTTCTTTTGGATATTCAGCTTCTTAAAGATACAAAGGTTTTAGAGAGTTATCCTAAAGACTCTAAAGGGTTTATGGTTAGAAAGCCAGGATTTCTTGAAGAACTTATAACAAAGCTTTATTTTCAAAGGTTGAATAAGGAAAAAGTGGCTGTTATAGAGTCCTTTATACTAAAGAGAAAAGAAGGGGAATTTTATAACCTTTATACTAAAGTTGTAATAGAGAATAAAACTTTCGATAATAATATGGATTTATCTTTTTCTGGTGATATTATTAAAGTAAGGAAAATTATTTACTTAGATGAATTTATTTTATTCTTACAAGCCTTAAGAGATTTAAATATTTTTCTCTTGTCAAATTACACTATATTTTATCCTTTTGCTTACTCTGTAAAACTGAATAATGTCTATATTCTTAAGCCCAAAAATTCAATGAAAAGATTTATAAATGCTTATATGAGTAAATGTGGTGGGGATAAGAATCTTAATATAGAGATGGAGAAGTTAGGAAGTATAGAGATTTATGGATTATGAAAGTTTTTTTGTTTGGAAAAGTAGAGATGAAGCAATAAAAATTCAAGAGGAGCTAAAAAGAAAAATTATTTTAAAAGATGGGTTTATTAATATAAACACAGTAGGTGGTGTGGATACATCTTTTTCTAATGATGTGGCATTATCTGTTATTGTAGTTATGAATTACAAAACATTAGAGTTAATAGAAATTTCTTATCATTCAATGGATGTAACAGTTCCTTATATACCAGGATTTTTAAGTTTTAGAGAAGGCCCAAGTATAATGAAAGCTTGGGGGAAACTCAAAATAAAGCCTGATATATTAATCTTTGATGGTCAAGGTATAGCACATCCAAGAAGATTGGGTATTGCATCTCATGTAGGTGTAGTGTTAGATATAGCAACCATAGGTTGTGCTAAAAATTTATTAATAGGAGATTTTAAAGAACCTGATAATAAAAAGGGAGCATTTAGTTATATATATGATAAGGAAGAGGTTATTGGTGCAGTGTTAAGGACAAAAGAGAATGTAAAACCTGTATATATATCTCCTGGTCATAAAGTTTCATTAGAATCCTCTATAAAAATTTCGTTTAATTGTACTTTCAAATACAGATTGCCTGAACCTATAAGATTAGCCCACATATACAGTAAGAAAATTCTATTAGATCTTAAAAAAGAAAGATAATTTTTTAAGAGTATCTATCTCTTCTCTTCTACCTAATTTTGCATTTTTAATTGCCTTTTCTAATATTTCTATGGATTTATCATAATTTCTTTTGTCTACAGGATAGGGATGTCCGTCTTTTCCGCCGTGAGCAAAAGAGAACCTTGCTGGATCTTTTATGCTTGCTGGATTTCCATATACAAGCTCGGATATCAATGCTAAAGCTCTAAGAGTTTTTGCTCCTACACCTTCTCTTAGTATTAAATCTTGGAAATCCTTTGGAGGATTTTCATAATTTTTCAATAATACAGTCTTAAGATTTTCAGGCTTTATTTCTCTAGCAGTTATTGGATGGTAAGGGGGTAGTCTTAAAGAGACTTTTTCCCATAACTTTGTTATATCTTCTGGTTTTTCATGAAATAAATATGTTATTGTTTCCTGAGCTTTTTTACTTTCTTTTGAAACCAGGTTTAATACGTAATTTTCAAATCTTTCACTAATAATACCTTTATGGGGATCTTCCACAAAACTTTTTATTTCATCTCCTAACCAATGATATCTTCTTGCATAGTGGTTTTTTTCATTCATTCCTTGTTGGATAACACACCATTTGTCATTTTTTGTAAATACTAAAAGATGGGTATACAATTGATATCCATCCTGAATAGCATTATTATCTACCCTCGCTACTATTCTACTTATAAAGATCCATTTATTTGGATCAATGCTACTCTTCTCTGATATTTTTATGATTTCTTTAGGAGTATTTAAAGCTGTTTTTCCCTTTCCTCCTACTATATAAAGTCCTATGTCATCTGGAATTTCTCTAAGAGCTTCTTTAAGTGCGGATCCAGTAGTTGTAGTAAGTCCACTGGAATGCCAATCGAAACCTAATATACATCCTAAAGCTTGAAACCAGAAAGGATCCGAAAGTTTTTTTATAAGATCATCAATTTTGTTCTCCATATAGAATAGAAGAATGATTTCTCTTGATAGCTTTTTCATTCTATGAAAAAGCCATTGAGGTGCTTTACCAGTATGAAGAGGTAGTTCTGCAAATTCTCTTTTTATCATACTATAATTATAGCAAGAAATAAAAAGAAAGGGGCTATTATGTAATGAAAAAGTTTATATTTTTAATGATTTTTGGGATCCTAATTATATCTTTAGTAACCTTGGGAACTTCTAAGACAGTTTTTCCAAAGGGAAGACTTATTATTACCCAAAACCATAGAAGTTTGGAGATTCCAATAGAGATAGCTGATAAGGAAGAATTGCATACTTTAGGACTCATGTATAGAAAGGATATACCATGGGAGTATGGAATGCTCTTTATATTTTCCACCGATGTATCCTACGGTTTTTGGATGAAAAATACGTACGTACCGTTAGATATTGCATTTATTTCTTCTGATAAGATTATCTTTAATATTCAGAGAATGTTACCATGTAAAGAGGGAAAAGATTGTGCTGTGTACTATAGTCCAAAACCCTATAGATATGCTTTGGAAGTTAAAGCGGGATTTTTTGAAAAATATAAATTCTCTGTAGGAGCTAAAATAGATTACATAAGAGAATAATTGTTGACTTTTAGGATAAAATTTTCTATTCTTTAAGAGAATTTTTAAGATGATAATACTATATTATAAAAGGAGGTTAATTAAATGAGCGTACCAAACGTAAACAGAGAACTTTGTATCGGGTGTGGTGTTTGTGCATCTTTATGCCCTGATGTTTTTGAGATTGATAGCGAAGGAAAAGCTGTTGTAAGAGAAGGGGCTGATTGCGAGTCTGCAGGTTGCTGTCAAGATGCAGCAGATTCTTGTCCAGTCGGTGCAATTACTCTTTAAGAATTATTTAAAGATTTGAGGGGGAGATAAAACTCTCCCCTCTTAAGGTTAATAATTGAGGTTAACAAATATGTTAAATAAAAACTTAATAGAAGAAATTCTTGGTATTGCTATCAGACATGGGGGAGAATTTTCAGAAATATTTTTAGAAAATTCTCATTCCCTTTATTTTTATTGGGATGATAGAAGGGCGGAAGAGGTAACTTATGGAGAGGATATAGGGGCTGGTATAAGGATTATTCAAGGAGACAAAGTATATTATGGTTATACTACTGATATAAGTGAATTGGGTTTAAAGAAGCTTGCTAACAATTTATCAGAGGTAGTTATTAAAGGAGAAAACAATAAAAAGATAATTATGGAGGATAAAAAGGAATTTATTACCAAAGCATTGAAAGATTATAAATCGGTAGAGGTTGGGGAAGGTATTGATCTTTTGAAAATAATGGATGAAAGTTCAAGAAATTATAGTCCAAGAATTGTCCAATTTACATCAGTAATAAGGAACCATACTCAGGAAATACTTATAGCAAATAGTGAAGGTGATTTTGTAGAAGAAAAGAGAGTGCGAAGTGTCGTTTATGGGTTTGCAGTTGGTGAAAAAGATGGACTTATACAAACTGGTTATGAGATTGTAGGAGCTACTTTAGGCTGGGAACTTTTTACTGAGGATTTGGTTAAGAATGTAGCTTTAGAGGCTTCTCGAAGAGCTATTTTAATGTTAGAAGCTGAGGAAGCGCCTGCTGGAATTATGCCTGTGATTATTTCTTCTCAGGCTGGGGGTGTTCTAATTCATGAGGCAGTAGGTCATGGTTTGGAGGCAGACTTAGTAGAAAAAGGTGTTTCTGTTTATAAAGGTAAGATAGGGGAGAAAGTAGCTTCTAATTCTGTAACATTAGTAGATGCTGGTGTGTTGGAAGAAAAATATGGAAGTTCATATGTAGATGACGAAGGAGTTAAAACAAATTATAATGTGTTAATAGATAGGGGAATATTAAAAAGTTATATGCATTCAAGAATTACTGCTAAAAAGTTTGGAGTAGCTCCTACTGGCAATGGTAGAAGACAAAGTTTTAGATATCCACCAATCCCAAGAATGACTAATACTTTTATCCTTCCTGGGAATAGTAAGTTAGGGGATATGTTAGATAAAGTAGAAAAAGGTCTTTATGTGGTAAAAATGGGGGGTGGTCAGGTTGATACAGTCTCAGGAGATTTTGTTTTTGAGATTGAAGAAGGTTATATGATAGAATCTGGAAAAATTAAAAATCCTGTGAGGGGAGCTACTTTGATAGGTAATGGGCCTAAAATCCTTGAGAAAATAGAATTAATAGGTGATGATATTGGTTTTACTCCAGGGACATGTGGAAAGGATGGTCAGGGTGTACCTGTTACTGATGGAATGCCTACCATATTAATATCTGAGATTACTGTAGGTGGAACTAAAAAGAGGGAGGATTAGATTTTTTAATCATGTTAGATATAGAATTTGTTTTGAAATTTCTTAAGAAAAATAAAGTTGAAGGAGAAATTTTTTATCAAGAAAAGGAAAAACATTCTTTAACAATATATGGTGGAGACGTAGAGAAATATCAAGTATCAAAAGAACAAGGTATAGGTATAAGAATACTTAAAAAAAACAAGCAAAGTTTTTCATACACTACTGATATTAAGAATGTGGAGGAAGCTATAAATAAGGCATTGGCATATGTTGATTATATGCCTATTGATGAAAATTGGAGTTTAGTAGAAGATTTGGAAGCCAAAGATATAAAAGGATATATTGAGGATCCTCCGATGGAGGAAAGAATTAACACTCTTAAAGAAATTGAGAAGAAAATATATTCTAAGGATAAGAGAATAAAAAGTATAAGAAATATAGTTTGGGAGAAAATATGTGAAAATAATAAGATAATAAATACATTAAATACTTTCCTTGAATACAATTATCAATATCAATATGTTTACACAGAAATTTCAGCTTCTGATGGGAATAATGAGAGAAGCGGTTTTGAGTTTGATACTGGAAGAACTTGGTATGATTTGAATTTTAATAATTTAGTAGATAAGGTTGTTTGGAAGGCTACAAGCTTATTGGGAGCTGAGCAAACCCTATCTAAACGTACTACAATTTTACTCCCCTCAGATGTGGCAAGTGATTTTTTAGAGCTTCTTTCATATATGTTCATTGCTGACAATGTTCAGAAAAACAAATCATTATTGAAGGGATTAATTAATCAAAGAGTGGCATCTCCAGTATTGAGTATTATAGAGGATCCTACTGATGAAAGGTCATTGGTTCCAAGGGCTTTTGATGATGAAGGAGTTAAAACATATAAAAAGTATCTTATTGAAGATGGAATATTAAAGGAATATCTTCATAATTTATACACTGCTAATAAAGAAAGAAGAAATTCTACTGGAAATGGAGTGCGTCTTAATTTTAAGAGTCTACCTAAAATAGCCTCCTTCAATATGTATATAAAACCAGGTATTAGAACAGAGAGAGAGATAATATCTTCTGTAAAAAATGGTATTTATATTATTTCTTTAATGGGATTACATCTTGCAGATACAGTTTCTGGAGATTTTTCCTTAGGTATAGAAGGTTTGCAAATAAGAGATGGTGAATTTTATAAACCGTTAGCAGAGATGACTGTTGCTGGAAATTTAAAGGATCTTTTAAATTCAATATCTGAAGTAGGAAGCGAATTATATTTTAAAGGGAATGTAGCTTCTCCAATAATAAAGTTAGAAGACGTTATGGTATCTGGAAAGTAAAAAAAGGAGGTTTTATAGAAAATGGTAAAGATGTTTTCTTCTGCTGATCTTTTAGAAATGGCAATTCACTTAGAAGAAGAGAGTGAAAAATTTTATAAAATATTGGAATCTAAAGTGGAGAAGGAAGACTTAAAAAGACTATTTTCATATCTTGCTGTTCAGGAGCATGCTCATGCAATAACTTTTAAAGAGATTTATCGTGAGATTGAAAAAGAAGGTTTTGTATCTGCTTATCCTGATGAAGAAGCCAATAAATATTTACATGCTTGGGTGAATTCACAGGTATTTATTGATTGGGATGAACTTACCAAGAAAACTGTATGGAACAAAGAAGAAATATTAGATCTTGCTATCAGACTTGAGAAGGATTCTCTTTTATTTTATTATGAGATAGAACCATTTATACCAGAGAAAGATAGAAAAATCCTCTCTGAGATAATAAAACAAGAGAAAGACCATTTATATCAATTAACAGAATTTAAAAAAGGAATGATTTAAATCTCTTTAAGTTTTTCCCAAAATTCTTCAGAGAATTGACCTTTAAATACTTCTTCTACAGGACCTATGAGGTTAACAGTCCAATCTTTATTTATTCTTATTTTTAATTCGCCCCCAGGCATAAGAACCTCTACATAATTATTGACAAGACCTTTCCTATATGCTGCTGAAACTGCTGCACAAGAGCTACTACCAGATGCAAGTGTATAACCAGCACCTCTTTCCCATATTCTTATCTCTATTTTTTCAGGAGATATTACCTTTACCATTTGAACATTTGTTCTGTTTGGAAAGAGAGGATGATTTTCCAAAGTTGGACCTAATTTTTTAATTTTTTCTTCATCAATATTATCAACAAAAAACACACAGTGAGGGTTACCTATGGAAAGGCAGGTTATTTTTATTTTTTCGTGATCTATTTCTAATTCTTTGTCTACAAGTTCTTCTTCTTCTGTATTTACAGGAATTTCTTTAGTATTAAAGGTAACTTTTCCCATTTCAATTTCTATACATTTTGCTTTGTTATTTTTTTCCTCAATTATATTGGCTCTAACCCTTCCTCCTAATGTGTGTATAAAAAATTCTTTTTGAGAGGTAAAACCGTAGTCATATATATATTTAGCTAAAATTCTGAGTCCATTGCCACTCTTTTCTGCTTCACTTCCGTCAGGATTAAAAATTCTGACAGCAAATTCGTTATCGTTAATCTTTTCAAATACAAGGATACCATCAGATCCTATACCCATATTTCTATTACAGATTAATCTAATGTTTTTCTCGTTTAATATAAAATCAATTTTATTTTTTTCAAGGACTATATAATCATTTCCAAGACCATGACTTTTTACAAATTCCATAACTAATTTTCCTCCCTTACTTTTTTATAGTGATAAAATTAATTATATCAAAAGATTTTAATGAAAGGAGAATGAAGAGGTATGTTTTTTAGTGAATTGGCAGAATATTTTGGAAGATTAGAAATTACTACAAAAAGAAATGAGATGACTGAAATATTAGCTGATTTATTTAAAAAGGCAGATAAAGAAGAAATTGATAAGATAATCTATTTATTAAATGGAAGAGTTGCTCCTGAATATGAAAAAGTCGAGTTTGGTATGTCAGAAAAATTAGTATTAAGAGCTATGGCTTTAGCATTTATAGTGCCTATATCAGAACTTGAAAGGGTTTATAAAGAAATAGGAGACTTGGGAGAAATTGTAATAAGGTACCATAGAGAAAGAGAAAAAGATTTATCAATTACTGAGGTGTTTAATGTTTTATATGAGATAGCTAGTATCTCTGGAGAAGGAAGTGTTGATGCCAAAGTAAATAGATTGGCTTTTCTTATAAACTCCTTAACTTCAGAAGGAGCAAAATATCTGGTAAGAATAGTTTTAGGGAAATTAAGGCTTGGAATAGGAGAGCCAACAATTATGGATGCTCTTTCTTATGCAAAGGCAAAAGATAAGACTCTAAGGTCTTTTATAGAAAGAGCTTTTAATATTACTTCTGATTTAGGATATGTGGCTAAGGTTTTTTGGGAAGGAGGTACAGAAGCTCTAAAGAAAATCAAGGTACAAGTTGGAAGACCTATAAGGATGGCATTAGCTGAAAGGGTTTCTAAGCCTGAAGAGATCATTAAAAAAATGGGTAAATGCTCAGTAGAACCTAAGTTTGATGGTTTTAGGTGTCAGATACATAAAAAAGGTAAAATTGTCAAAATTTTCTCAAGAAATTTAGAAGATAATACCCATATGTTTCCTGATTTAGTAGAAGGGATACTTGATCAGATACCTAAGGAGGAGATAATAATTGAGGGTGAAGCTATCTCTTATAATCCCGAAACTGGAGAATTTTATCCTTTTCAGGTTACTGTTCAAAGAAAAAGGAAATATAATATTAGTGAAATGGTAGAGCTTTTTCCTCTCCAGCTATTTACTTTTGATATTTTATATGTAGATGGAGAAGATATTACATCCTTACCTTATCTTAGAAGAAGAAAAAAATTAGAAGAGAATATAAAAGAAGGAGATAAAATTTTTATAACAAAGAATATTGTTACCAGTGATCCGAAGGAAATACAGATGTTTTTTGAGGAATGTATTAGTGAAGGATTGGAAGGTATTGTAGCTAAGAGATTAGATGCCCCATATCAGGCAGGAGTAAGAAATTTTAACTGGATAAAATTAAAGAGATCTTATCAAAGTCATCTCACAGATACAGTTGATTGTGTGATTCTTGGATATTTTAAAGGAAGAGGACATAGAGCAAAATTTGGAATAGGTGCCCTTCTTGTTGGAGTGTATGATCAAGAGAGAGATCTATTTAAGACTATAGCAAAAATAGGAACAGGCCCAACGGAAGAGGAATGGGTAAAATTTAGGGAAGTTTTAGATGAAGTAAAAGTTGACCATAAACCCAGTAATGTTGATTCTTTAATAGAACCTGATGTATGGGTAGAACCTAAATATGTGGTAGAAATTCAAGCTGATGAAATAACAAGAAGCCCCGTGCATACATGTGGAAAAGAAACTGATGGATTAGGTTATGCATTAAGATTCCCAAGAGTTATTGGCTTTATTAGAGAGGATAAAGGTCCTTATGATGCAACTTCTGTCTCTGAAATTTTAGAAATGTTTAGAAATCAAAGAAGAGAAAAGGTAGAAGAAGATCAAGAGGTATAGAGGCTTTTTTGCTTTTTTATATTTTTTTCTTGTCCCCCCTCTTGCAAAAGGGAGATATATATGATAGAATTTAATCCGCCCGATGAGAAAGGGCGGATGCACATTAGACAAAGGGAGAAAAGGGAGAGAGAAGAGAGAAGGAAGAAGAGAGGAAGGCATATAGAGAGCGAGGATACAGACCCGAAAGGGAAGGTATGATATATACTGGATGGAGGGTTTGATCCTGGCTCAGGACGAACGCTGGCGGCGTGCCTAAGGCATGCAAGTCGAGCGGTAGCTCCTATTGGGATAACCGATAGGAGTGAGAGCGGCGCACGGGTGAGTAACACGTAGGTAACCTACCCCAGAGAGGGGGATAACACCCCGAAAGGGGTGCTAAACCCCCATATACTTACCGAGCGGAGAGCTAAGGTAAGGAAAGAGTATACAGAGGCAACTCTGTATACTGCTCTGGGATGGGCCTGCGGCCTATCAGCTAGTTGGTGGGGTAATGGCCCACCAAGGCGAAGACGGGTAGCCGGCCTGAGAGGGTGGTCGGCCACACTGGGACTGAGACACGGCCCAGACTCCTACGGGAGGCAGCAGCCGGGAATCTTCCGCAATGGGGGAAACCCTGACGGAGCGACGCCGCGTGAGGGAAGAAGCCCTTCGGGGTGTAAACCTCTTTTCTCGGGGAAGAAAGCTGACGGTACCCGAGGAAAAAGCCCCGGCTAACTACGTGCCAGCAGCCGCGGTAAGACGTAGGGGGCGAGCGTTGTCCGGATTTACTGGGCGTAAAGGGCGTGTAGGCGGCTTAGCAAGTCAGATGTGGAAGCCCCAAGCTCAACTTGGGGAGGCCATCTGATACTGCTAAGCTAGAGGGCAGGAGAGGAGAGCGGAACTTCCGGTGTAGCGGTGAAATGCGTAGATATCGGAAGGAACGCCGGTGGCGAAGGCGGCTCTCTGGACTGGCCCTGACGCTGAGGCGCGAAAGCTAGGGGAGCGAACGGGATTAGATACCCCGGTAGTCCTAGCCGTAAACGATGGGCACTAGGTGTGGGGAGTCAGACTCTCCGTGCTGCAGCAAACGCGATAAGTGCCCCGCCTGGGGAGTACGGCCGCAAGGCTAAAACTCAAAGGAATTGACGGGGGCCCGCACAAGCGGTGGAGCGCGTGGTTTAATTCGATGCTAAGCGAAGAACCTTACCAGGGCTTGACATGCAGGCTGAAAGCTTACCCGAAAGGGTAAGTGCCGAATGAGGGGGTTTCCCCTTATTTGGAGCCTGCACAGGTGGTGCATGGCTGTCGTCAGCTCGTGTCGTGAGATGTTGGGTTAAGTCCCGCAACGAGCGCAACCCCTGCCCTTAGTTGCCAGCGGGTAAAGCCGGGCACTCTAAGGGGACTGCCGGCGATGAGCCGGAGGAAGGTGGGGATGACGTCAAGTCAGTATGCCCCTTATGCCCTGGGCTACACACGCGCTACAATGGGTGGTACAGAGGGGAGCGAAGCCGCGAGGTGGAGCGAATCCCTAAAGCCACCCCCAGTTCAGATCGCAGGCTGCAACTCGCCTGCGTGAAGGCGGAATCGCTAGTAACCGCAGATCAGCCACGCTGCGGTGAATACGTTCTCGGGCCTTGTACACACCGCCCGTCACACCACGAGAGTCCGCAACACCCGAAGTCAGGCGAAGAGCCTGCCGAAGGTGGGGCGGATGATTGGGGTGAAGTCGTAACAAGGTAGCCGTACCGGAAGGTGCGGCTGGATCACCTCCTTTCTTATGGAGAAGGAAAAGTGTCCTCTTTTTCCTTTATCTCTTCTCCCTCTTTTCTCCCTGTATCTTTGCACCTTAGACAAGAGAAGATAGAGAGGGATGATGCAGTAATCAGCCGGGCGTCAAAGTAGAAAGGGCGTACGGTGGATGCCTAGGCACCAAGGGCCGAAGAAGGACGCGGCAGGCGGCGAAACGCCCCGGGGAGCTGCGAGCAAGCTATGATCCGGGGATTTCCGAATGGGGAAACCCACTCTGGGTAATGCCAGAGTATCCCTAAGGGGAAACTCTTAGGGAGGGGAACCGGGGGAACTGAAACATCTTAGTACCCCGAGGAGAAGAAAGAGACAATCGATTCCCTGAGTAGTGGTGAGCGAAAGGGGAGGAGCCTAAACCTGAGTGGTGGAGAAGCTCGCGGGCGTTGCCACTCAGGGGTAGAGGGATAAGGCCGGAGAGAGCCGCGACTCTCTCGTAAGGGAATGCATACTTAGCCGAACAGTCTGGGAAGGCTGGCCAGAGAGGGTGAGAGCCCCGTAGGCGAAAAGTATGTATCTCTTATGGGCCTTAATCCCGAGTAGCGTGGGGCACGTGGAATCCTGCGCGAATCAGGGCGGACCACCGCCTAAGGCTAAATACCCTTGGTGACCGATAGCGCATAGTACCGTGAGGGAAAGGTGAAAAGAACCCCGGAGAGGGGAGTGAAATAGAACCTGAAACCGTACGTCCACAAGGAGTAGGAGAGCGATGCTCAAAAGGGGTAACTCTTTTGAGCTGGCTCGACTGCGTGCCTGTTGAAGAATGAGCCGGCGAGTTAATGCGTGTGGCGAGGTTAAGGGAGAGGAGTCCCGGAGCCGAAGTGAAAGCGAGCCTGAAGAGGGCGATTAGTCACACGCATTAGACCCGAAACCAGGCGAGCTACCCATGGCCAGGATGAAGCGGGGTTAACCCCCCGTGGAGGTCCGAACCCGTTAGCAGTGAAAAGCTATGGGATGAGCTGTGGGTAGGAGTGAAAAGCTAATCGAGCCTGGAGATAGCTGGTTCTCCCCGAAATAGCTTTAGGGCTAGCCTCAGCCGATGAAGCCTAAGGAGGTAGAGCACTGGTTGGGCGAGGGGCGGGGATCCGCTGCCGAGTCCAGTCAAACTCCGAATGCCTTAGGTGGATGGCTGGGAGTCGGACTGTGGGGGATAAGCTCCATAGTCGAGAGGGGAACAGCCCAGATCAACAGCTAAGGTCCCAAAGTCCGGGCTAAGTGGTAAAGGAGGTAGCTTGGCGAAGACAGTCAGGATGTTGGCTTAGAAGCAGCCATCATTCAAAGAGTGCGTAATAGCTCACTGATCGAGCCAAGCTGCGCCGAAAATACACGGGGCTAAAGCCCGGCACCGAAGCTTTGGGTTCTACCTATCTTCGGGTAGGTAGAGCGGTAGGGGAGCGTTCCGCTGTAGGGAGAAGGCGGACCGGAAGGACCGCTGGACGAGGCGGAAGTGAGAATGCCGGCATGAGTAGCGAAAAGGAGGGTGAGAATCCCTCCCACCGAAAGCCCGAGGTTTCCTGGGTAAAGCTCGTCTTCCCAGGGTTAGGCGGGAGCTAAGCCGAGGCCGAAAGGCGTAGGTGATGCACAGCCGGTTAATATTCCGGCCCCACCTGCTAACCGTTAATACCGAAGGAGGGACGCAGGAGGGTAGGTGCGCCTGGTGGTGACATACCAGGTCCAAGCTCTAAGGGAGGGAGTGTAGGCAAATCCGCACTCCTGATGAACCGAGGAGTGATGGGGAGTCCTCGAGAGAGGGCGAAGGCATCGAGCCCACACTGCCGAGAAAAGCTTCTAGGGAGGTTAGCGGGTGCCCGTACCGCAAACCGACACAGGTGGGCGAGGTGAAGATCCAAAGGTGCGCGGGATAACCCTCGTTAAGGAACTCGGCAAAATGGCCCCGTACGTTCGCAAGAAGGGGTGCCCGAGTAAGGTGAATAGCCTGAAAGGGCCGCAGTGAAGTGGCTCTGGGGACTGTTTACCAAAAACACAGGTCTCTGCTAAGGCGTAGAAGCCGATGTATAGGGGCTGAGGCCTGCCCGGTGCTGGAAGGTTAAGGGGAAGGGTTAGGGGAATACCCGAAGCCCTGAACCGAAGCCCCAGTGAACGGCGGCCGTAACTATAACGGTCCTAAGGTAGCGAAATTCCTTGTCGGGTAAGTTCCGACCCGCATGAAAGGCATAACCACTGGAGCGCTGTCTCAACGAGGGGCCCGGTGAAATTAGAGTGTCCGTGAAGATACGGACTACCCGTGGCAGGACGGAAAGACCCCGTGAAGCTTTACTGCAGCCTGGCATTGAACTTTGGCACCGCATGTAGAGGATAGGTGGGAGGCTGAGAAGCAGGGGCGCCAGCCTCTGTGGAGCCGCCGGTGGAATACCACCCTTGTGGTGTTGGGGTTCTAACCCCAAAAGAAGAGCCTTTTGGGGGACAGTGCTTGGTGGGCAGTTTGACTGGGGCGGTCGCCTCCTAAAAGGTAACGGAGGCGCCCAAAGGTAGGCTTGGCACGGTTAGAAATCGTGCCTAAAGTGTAAGGGCGTTAAGCCTGCCTGACTGTGAGGCCGACGGGCCGAGCAGAGACGAAAGTCGGGCCTAGTGATCCGGTGGTCCCGAGTGGAAGGGCCATCGCTCAACGGATAAAAGTTACTCCGGGGATAACAGGCTGATCTCGCCCGAGAGTCCACATCGACGGCGAGGTTTGGCACCTCGATGTCGGCTCACCGCATCCTGGGGCTGGAGAAGGTCCCAAGGGTTGGGCTGTTCGCCCATTAAAGCGGTACGTGAGCTGGGTTCAGAACGTCGTGAGACAGTTCGGTCCCTATCCGCCACGGGCGTAGGAAACTTGAGGGGAACTGCTCCTAGTACGAGAGGACCGGAGCAGGCGGACCTCTGGTGTACCAGTTGTGCCGTCAGGTGCAGGAGCTGGGTAGCCAAGTCCGTACGGGATAAGCGCTGAAAGCATCTAAGCGCGAAGCCCACCCCAAGATAAGGTTTCCCACAGGGAGAACCTGGTAAGGCACCTCCGAGAAGAGGAGGTAGATAGGCCGGAGGTGGAAGCGCAGCAATGCGTGAAGCCGACCGGTACTAATATGCCGAGGCTTTGACGCCTGGCTGGTTACGGTGTGATCTCTCTCAAGAAGGATTTATGATGGAGTTATGAAGGAAGAGGAGGCTACTGGTGATTAGAGCGGAGGGGAAACGCCCGTTCCCATTCCGAACACGGAAGCTAAGCCCTCCAGCGCCGATGGTACTGCCCTGGCAACGGGGTGGGAGAGTAGGTCATCGCCAGAGAGCCTCTTTTTTTTTGTTGATTTTTTTTATTCTTCCTTAAGTTTAAAACTTGGATATGGTATCCTTGGGTGTCTTAGCTCAATAATTGTTTTTATAAAACTCTGAGCAATTTTTTCTAATTCTTCTAAGGTTAGTTTACTGTTTTCTAATTGTCCATCTATAAGTTTTTCTCTAATTACTTCTCTTATTACTTTTTCTATAGTTTCTGGAGTAATATTAGTAATGGTTCTTGTGGCTGCTTCTATGCTATCTGCCAACATCACTATAGCTGCTTCTTTAGATTCGGGTTTTGGGCCAGGATATCTAAAATCATCCTCAGGTACATATTTCTTAGAAATCTGTAATTGCTTATTGTAAAAATAGTTAATGAGGCTTGTACCATGATGTTGCTCAACAATATCTATAATGTTTTTGGGAAACTTATAATTATTTAAAATTATCGCTCCATTTTTTGGATGTGATTTGATAATAAGAGCACTTATATAGGGAGATAAATTTTCATGAGGATTATTTTGGCCTGGAAGAAGGTTTTCTATGAAATATTGAGGTCTTTTTACTTTGCCTATGTCGTGATATAAGGCTGCAGTTCTTGTTATTCTCTCATTTGCTCCAGCTTCTTTAGCTGCTCTTTCTGCTAAGTTTCCTACAATTAAACTGTGATAATAAGTACCTGGTGCTTCCATAAGGAGTTTTCTTAGAAGGGGATGATCTGGATTTGTCATTTCTAATAATTTTAATGGTGTAGCTACTCTAAATAATTCTTCTATGGGAGGAATTATTCCCACTGAAAGAATAGCTGATAAGGTAGGGTTAATAAATGAATAAATCATGTTTGTATATGTCAAATCTGACTCGTTAAAAACAAGCTTGCCAAAAACAATAAAGGGTATTCTAATTAGTGATATAAGAGAACCAATCTTTACATAATCTGATCTGTTTTCTAATTCTTTAATTTTGTTATTTATGATAAGAAAATCAAAGAACAATAAAATAGGGATAGTATAAGAAAAGGAGAAAATAGAAGAGCTTACTATTATTGTTAGAGAAACAATATAAGATAATGGAAAATCTAATAAAGCTGTAGAAATGAATAAATATGAAGTTAAAGGATTTAAGTAGGGAGAATAGAAAGAGAAAATCTTAGATGAAAGTATTGATAGAGTAAATAAAAAATTCATCAATAGAAAAATATTTAAGTTTTTTTCTATTATTAAATATTTTCTCGTAAAAATGGTAATGGATAATTGGAGGGCTGATAAAGTTAAAAAAAGACTTATAAGTCTTAATATGTTTTTTTGAGAAAGGGTATAGCCTAAGGCCTCTAAAATTATAAATTTATCTCTTGTTATTTTTTCACTCTTTCTAACAATAATTTCACCTTTTGTAATTAGTCTTTCTATAGGTTTAATGGACTTTAATAGTTCTTGTTTTTTTGTTTCCGTCTCTTTTTCATTTATAAACATGTTAGGAACTATCAGTATTTCTGAAAGTTCTTGGGCTATTTGGGCTGGTATATAAATTTCATCTATTAGGAAATTTATAAATTTTTGTTTTACCTCATCAGTCTCTTCTGGTTTAATCCCTTTTGTATAATTTTCTATTAACCATTTCTCTATTTTCTTTTTAATTAGGTTAATTCTTGATGAGGGAAGAGAAGAAAAATACTTAGTTATATTTGAAGATTCTTCTGTAACTATCATTAATTCTGATAGCTTGCTAATATTCTGTAAAATAATATTTTGGTCAATAGTATAAACTGGTTTGAATTGAGAAAGAAGGAGATTTTTTATTCTTTCTGTTTCCTCTTCATCTTTATATATTATAGTTCTTGGTGCTTCTATATTTTTAGGGGCTATATCTCCTATTTTTAAAGGTGGGGTAATAATAAAATCAATTAAGAGGATTAAAAGGTCGATAATTATAAATAATAATAGAGGATAAACTATATTGTGTTTTGATTTTTCAATCAGATTTTTATAGACTTTTCTTAAATTTTTAAAGTTTGTATTAATCCTGACTTTCATTTTGAAAATTATTTTATCATTTATTGACCTCTTTTTCACTATAATATATAATTATTTTGGCACTGGGGAGTAGCCAAGCTGGTAAGGCAGCGGACTTTGGATCCGCCATTCGCTGGTTCGAATCCAGCCTCCCCAGCCAATTTTTATTATAAAAATTCACCTAAGCATGAATGGATTTAAGGCTATAATTTTAGCAGCAGGACAAGGTAAAAGGATGAGAACTGAGCTTCCAAAGGTTCTTCATCCCCTCTATGAATCTAATCTTTTAGATTTTTTACTTGATACAATAAAGTCGGTTTTTGGTGAAAATTATATATTAGTTGTGAGCCCCAAAATAAAAGCATTAATTTCTGATAATGATCACATGGTGGTTCAAGATGTTCCTTTAGGTACAGGTGACGCAATAAAAAGGGCTGAAGAAAAACTTGGTAATTTTAGTGGTAATCTGGTAATATTTCCAGGAGATGTACCTTTAGTGGAAGAAAATACGATAAGAGATTTGTGTAGGGAACATATAGAAAAAAATAATGATTGTACCTTAGTAACTACTTTTTTAGAAGATCCTAAAGGATATGGAAGAGTTGTACGTGATTTTAATGGTAATGTTTTGAAAATTGTAGAAGAAAAAGATGCAGATGAAGAAGAAAAGAATATCAAGGAGATTAATACATCTATTTATGTTTTTAAATGGATGTATCTTAAAGAAATTTTACCACTTTTATCTAACAATAATGCTCAAGGAGAATTTTATTTAACTGATGCGATTAGATATTTTGTTAAAAAAGGCAAAAAAGTTGGTGTTTTTCATGTAAATAAGGAAGAGGTGTTAGGAGCTAACACTCAGGAAGAGCTTGCATTTTTAAGAAAAATATTAAAGAATAAAATAAATAAAAAACATATGGAAAATGGTGTTATTATGATAGAACCGGAGAACGTTGTAATAGGAAAAAAAACTAATATAGAGCATGATGTTATTGTATATCCTTTTTCTTTCATATTTGGAGATATTAATCTTAAAAAGGGAGCAATAATTGGGCCTTACTCATATATAAATATAAATAAAAGAGTTAAAGGAGAGTAAGTATGGCACATAAATGTTTAGCTTTGTATAGTGGGACCTCTAATAGGGAACTTGCTGAAGAAGTAGCTAAATATTTAGGTATTGAGCTTGGAGAAATTGAAATAAGAAGATTTTCAGATGGTGAGATATATGCAAGGATTTCAAAAAGTGTAAGAGGAGCAGAAGTATATGTAATTCAGTCTCTTGGTAGCAGAGTGAATGAATACTTTATGGAACTTTTAGTAATAATTGATGCTTTAAAAAGGGCATCTGCAGATGAGGTTACAGCTGTAATTCCATATTATGCTTATGCAAGACAGGATAGAAAAACTAAATCTCGAGAGCCTATTTCTGCTAAGCTTATAGCTAATATTCTTACAGTTGCTGGGGCTTCAAGGGTTGTAACTATGGACCTTCATGCTGGTCAGATTCAGGGGTTTTTTGATATTCCTGTTGATAATTTAACAGCTTTACCTCTTTTTTCAAGGTATTTTCAGGATAAAAATCTTAAAAATCCTGTTGTTATATCACCTGATATTGGAGGTGTTACAAGAGCAAGAGCTTTAGCAGAAAGATTACATACTCCTCTTGCTATAATTTATAAAAGAAGACCAGCTCCAGAGGTGGCAGAGGTTGAGGAAATAATTGGAGATGTTATAGAAAGAGATGTTATTATATGTGATGATATAATTACAACAGGGAATACTCTTTTTTCAGCGGCAAAGCTTTTAAGAGAAAGAGGTGCAAGAGATATTTATGCAGCTGTTACGCATGGTATCTTAACAAATGATGCCCATAAGAGATTAGAAGAATCTGAGATAAAGGAATTAGTAGTAACTAACACAATACCAATTCCTGTAGAAAAGAGGGTCCCAAGGCTTACTATAATATCAGTAGGTAATCTTTTAGGAGAAGCTATTAAAAGGATCTCAAATAAGGATTCCTTAAGTTCATTATTTGACTAAAAAATTGATTAAAAAAATTTATTTAAGGAGGTTTAAGAAAATGGATGTGGTTGAAATAAAAGTCAAAAAAAGAGAGAAATTAGGAAAAGAATCTGCAAAAAAATATAGAAGAATGGGGTTGGTACCAGGTGTAATGTATGGGGTACACTTGAAGGAAAATGTTCATATATTGATAGAAAGAAAAGCATTGTGGGATCTAATTAAAAGAGGGCATTCAAAAGAACAGCATATACTTAAAATAATAGTAGAAGATGGTAATAACAGTGTTACTGAGACTGCTTTACTTCAAGATATACAAATTGATCCATTAACAGATGAACCAATACATGTAGATTTTCATGCTGTAACATTGGAAGAAGTAGTAGATGTTTATGTGCCTGTGGTTCTTAAAGGAGAGCCAAAAGGAGTTAAACAGGGTGGGTTGTTACAACATGGAGTGGAAGAAATTTTAGTTAGGGCTTTACCTCTTGATATACCTACCAATATAGAAGTAGATATTTCGGATTTGGATATTGGAGATGCGATTACTGTGAGGGATTTAAATATCCCTGATAAAATTAAGGTATTAACTCCTCTTGATGATGTTATAGTTGCCATAGTAACCCCACAAAGGTATACAGAGGAAACTACTGTTTCTGAAGAGACTGAGGGATCTTAAAAATAAATTTAGGGGGGAAAATATGTTTAAAATTGTAACTGATAGTACAGCTGCTCTTCCAAAAGAATATGTAGAAAGATATGATATAACAGTCGTACCGCTAAAGGTTGCTTTTGAGGAAGAAGTGTATAGAGATGGTATAGATATAACGCCTGAAATTTTCTTTAAAAAGGCAAGAGAAACCAATATATTCCCGAAAACTTCTCAGCCTTCTGTGGAAGATTTCTATAATGCATACAAAAATATATTTGAGAAGAATCCAGATTTAGAGGGGATTATATCTATACATATTTCTTCTAAATTAAGTGGAACTATTGGGTCTGCAAATGCTGCAAAAGAGCTTTTACCTTACGGTGATAAAATATATGTGATTGATTCAAAACTTACAGAACTTGCTCTTGGTGTTGTAGTTATAGAGTTGGCTAAGACCATAGAAAAGGGAGCAAGTATAAATGAGATTTTGAATATTCCGGAGATTATGTTCAGAAATTCCGAAGTAAAATTCACAGTAGATACTTTGGAATACCTTTATAGGGGAGGAAGAATAGGCGCAGCCCAAGCATGGATGGGAAGTTTGTTACAGATAAAGCCTATTTTGGAGCTTAGAGATGGAGCAATAGAGCCAGTTGAAAGGGTTAGGACAAAACAAAAAGTGAAATCAAGAATTATAGAAATAATTAAGGAAAGAGTGGGGGATGTTCCTGTAAAAATAGCTATAGCTTATTCTGATAATTATGAAGAAGTCTTAGAAGTCGCAGAAGAAGTAAAGAAAATATTTAGAATTACTGATTTTTATATAGGATCTTTTAGTTGTACTATTCTTTCACATATAGGTCCAGGATCATGGGGTATAATAGCTTTTAAGGAAATTCAAAAAGAAGGAGAGGTATAGAATTTTGGTTCAGCAAATAGTTGATGATTTAGATAAATTTTTATCTATATTTCCTGCGGATATTAAAGAAAAATTGGAAAAGGATTCTGATGTTAAGGATCTTATAGAGGTTGTATTAGATCTTGGTAGGGAAATAGAAGCGAGATTTTATAAAAAAACTATTATTTTTGAAGGAAGATATACTACAGAGGAGGATTTAAATTATATTATTGCCAGAGTTGGCGAGTTTAGTGGTGATAAAAGGGCTGGCATAGAAAGAACATTACACAGAATTTCAGCTATTGAAAATAGACATGGAAGAATTATAGGTTTAACTTGTCGTGTGGGTAGGGCAGTTTTAGGTACTGTAGATATAATAAGAGATGTTATAGAAAGTGGAAAAAATATTCTACTATTAGGAAAACCTGGAGTTGGTAAGACCACCCTTCTTAGAGAGACCGCAAGGGTTTTAGCTGATGAATTAGGTAAAAGGGTAATAATAATAGATACTTCTAATGAAATTGGTGGGGACGGTGATATTCCGCATCCTGCTATTGGTAGAGCAAGGAGAATGCAAGTGCCAAATCCCTCAAAACAACATGATGTGATGATAGAGGCAGTAGAAAATCACATGCCAGAAGTTATAGTAATTGATGAGATTGGTACAGAGCTTGAAGCAAAAGCAGCTCGAACTATTGCAGAAAGAGGGGTACAACTTATTGGTACTGCTCATGGAATAACCTTACAAAACCTTTTATTAAACCCTACATTATCGGATCTTGTGGGTGGTATACAAGTTGTAACTTTAAGTGATGAAGAGGCAAAAAGAAGAGGTACCCAAAAAACGGTATTAGAGAGAAAAGCTCCTCCAACCTTTCAAGTTGTAGTAGAGATACAAGAAAGGGATAAGCTGGCTATTCATCATGATGTAGCAAAAACAGTAGATGCATTATTAAGAGGTTATATTATAAGACCAGAGATAAGAGTAAGGACTGCAGAAGGTGAAGTAAAAAAGGTTGAGGCTTCTGTACTGGAAATTTCTTCTCAAGAGACTGAGGAGTCAGTCGTTAAGATAGATAAAAAGACAGATGTCCTTAAAATTTATCCTTATGGTATAAGTAGAAATAGATTGGAAAAAGCCATTCGAAATCTTGGTGTACCAGCTTTCATAGTAAAAAATTTATCAGAAGCAAATTGTTTACTTATATTGAAAGCTCATCAAAAGAGGGCTAAGGATTTACTTAAAGAGGCAGAAAAAAGAAAGATAGATATAGCAGTATTAAGAAGTAATACTGTGACACAAATTGAAAGGTTTTTAGGAGAAAGATTTGGTATTAAAACTGTAGGAGGAAAGAGTAGCGAAGAAGAAGAGGCCTTAAGAGAAGCTCAAGAAGGAATTGAATATGTTCTTACCCATGAAGAACCCTATGAATTGTCTCCTCAACCTGCCTATATAAGGAGATTACAGCATCAACTTATTCAACAATATGGTTTACATTCTGAGAGTGTTGGGGTGGAGCCCTTTAGAAAAGTAAAAATATTCCCAGCATAGATTTATAAAAATGGAAAGATCTGTATTTATAACTTTTGAAGGTTTAGATGGATCTGGAAAAAGTACTCAGATTTCAATACTTAAAAATTATTTGGAAGATAAAGGTGTAAAGGTCTATGTAACTCGAGAACCTGGAGGAACAGAGGTAGGAGAAAAAATAAGGTCTATCCTTTTAGATCCAGATTTAGCATTAAGACCATGGACCGAAGCTTTTCTCTATATAGGATCAAGAGTAGAAAATACAGAAAAGATTAAGGAAAAGCTTCAAGAAGGGTTTTGGGTTCTATGTGAACGTTATATGGATTCTACTATAGCTTACCAAGGATATGGTAGAGGTTTACCAATAAATATATTATCTGATCTTAATAAGATTGCGACTTCCAATTTGATACCCCATATAACCTTTCTTATTGATATAGATCCTTATAAGTCTTTGAGTAGAAAAAAGAATTTTGATAGAATAGAAAGGGAAAATTTAGAGTTCTATAATAAAGTAAGAAAAGGATATTTAGAAATAGCTGAAATTGAAAAAGATAGATTTGTAGTAATTTCTGGAGATAGACCAAAGGAAGAAGTAAGTAAAGACATCATTGCTTATTTGGAAAGAAAATATCTTTAGAGGTGGATAAATGAAATTAGTTTTTGCTATTATTCAGGAAGAGGACTGGAAAAAAGTTAGAGAGATTCTCTTAGAGAAGAACTTTTCCTTGACCTTCTTCAGAAGTAAAGGAGGATTTTTAGAAGAAAGTAGTGTTACTATAATGACTGTTGTAGAAGATGATGAATTTGAGGATTTTATTACAGTTTTAAAAGAAAATTGTAAGGAAAGAGAAAAAATAATTATTCCTCCTCTTCCTTCTGTAGAACTTTTAAGGATGGTACCAATGCCTGTTAAGGTAAAAGTTGGCGGAGCCATTGTGTTTGCTGTAGATGTGGCTTATTTTGAGAAGATTTAGAGATGGCATTTAAAGAGATTATAGGTCAGGATTTAGCTATAAAAATACTCAGGAAATCCCTTAAGGAGAACAAAGTATCCCAAACCTATCTTTTTGTGGGTCCTGAAGGGGTAGGTAAAAAGTTAACAGCTATTTCTTTGGTTCAGGCTTTAAATTGTAAAGTAGAACCTTTTGAGGGATGTGGGGAGTGTGAGACTTGTCTAAGTATAAAGAAATTGAGTCATCCTGATCTATTTTATCTTCAACCTGATGGAATGTGGTATAAGATACAGCAGATTAAAGATTTGAGAAGGGAAGCTTATTTAAAGCCTTATGTAAGTAATTATAAGTTTTTTATTTTAGACGATGCTCATCAATTGAGAAATGAAGGGGCAAATGCCCTTTTGAAGATACTTGAGGAGCCTCCGGAATATACCATATTTATATTGATAGCTTATCGTCCTGAGCTTCTTCTTCCTACTATAATATCAAGGAGTCAGATTATTAATTTTTCATATCTTAACGAGGAAGAAGTCCGAAAAATTATAGAAGATAGAGTTCCAGAAGATAGAATTGATATATTAATATCTTTATCCCAAGGAAGTGTTGGAAAGGCTTTGTATTGGAATGAAGAAGAAAATTGGAATAAAAGAATTGAACTTTTTAAATACTTAACTTTACTAAAGAAAGAAAAATTATATTCTCCATTTGAGGTAGTTGATTTTCTTGTAGAAGAAAAGGATAATGAAAAGATAATTAATTATTTAGAATTAGTTCTTTTTTGGTGGAGAGATATGTTTTTCTGGAAACTATTACAGAAAGAGGATTTTATAACTCAGAAAGATTTTTCTATAGAGATTGCGAGAAAATCTCAAGAATATTCCTTAGAGGATTTGAAAATTTTCTTTAGAATGACGCAGGATGCTATTAGGAATATTAGAAATAATGCAAATTTGACTCTTACAATAGAAACCTTATTTTTGAGAGTAGGGATAAAAGGATGATGGAAGAAATTAAGGCTAAAGAATATGTGGTAGGTATTAGATTAAGAAGTTTGAAGGTTTATTATTTTTCTACTAATGATTTGAATTTAAAAGTAGGAGATTGGGTAATTGTTAAAACTGTACAAGGAACAGAGGCAGGTAGAGTAGCAATTCCACCCTTTGAGCCTCCAGATGGTTTTCAACCTCCATCTCCCTTAAAACCTATACTAAGAAGAGCAACAGAAGAAGATTTAGAGAAGATAAGAGGATATAGGGAAAAGGAGAAACAAATTTTAGAGTATGCTCAAAAAAAGGCAAATGAAATGTCTCTTCCTATGAAAATGCTTGCTTGTGAAATAACTTTTGATTATAGCAAGATAACGATACATTTTGCTTCTGAAGATAGAGTAGATTTTAGAGAATTAGTAAAAGATCTTGCTTCACAATATAAAACAAGAATTGAATTACATCAGGTAGGAGTAAGAGATGAAGTAAAATATATGGGAGGCTTAGGAATATGTGGTAGAGAAGTGTGTTGTCATCTTTTTTTGCAAGAATTTGAATCTATTTCTGTTAAGATGGCAAAGGAGCAATCTTTGGCTTTAAATCCATTAAAAATATCTGGAATATGCGGAAGACTCATGTGCTGTTTAGCTTATGAATATGAAACATATCAAAAAATTAAGGAAGAGATGCCTCCCAAAGGTAGTATTGTAGAAACTAAGCAGGGGAAGGGAGTAGTAGTAGATCATCATGTACCATTAAGTAAGCTTATTGTAGAATATGACGAAGAAAGAAGAGAATTAGTATCTTTAGATGAAGTGATTAGGGTTTATACAAAAGAGGAAAGGGATAATGACAAAGATAAAGTACTGGAAAAAATTCTAAAGATGTTAGAGGAAGATAAAGATTGATTTAATGAATTCTGAAGAGGTAAGAAGAGCACTTTGGCGTAGAGGATATGAGATAATAGAAGAATGTCCTATTGAGAGGGTGATAGTACCTAAAGGAGGGGAGTTTTTAGACGAATATTATCAAAGACTTTTTAATTATAGATTTAGACGCTTTTTAGGTGATCTTTTACTATTTAGAAAAGATGATTATATTGATTGTGAAACTCTTTTTTCTCGCTGGAAAAAGGATGAAGTAGAAGAACAATGGAATTTTTTATTGAAAGCTCATATTATAGAAAGTTTAAAAGAAGATCAGTATTTGTTTTCTTACTTTTATTTGGATAATTTTGGAGAAACTTTAGAGTGGTTCATATCAGAGATATTTAAAAGGGAATTTTATATGCCCACGATTTGGGGAATAAAAATAAAGGAGATTAAAGGTGGAGGAGACTTTGATATCCTCTCCATATTAGAGAATAACTTATTGTATGTGGAGTGTAAAACAAGTCCTCCTAATAATATAAGACTAAGAGAAATTTGGGAATTTTTAAGAAGAAGAGAAGTATTAAAACCAAAGATTACAATATTTTTTATTGATACAACATTAAAAATAGAAAGAAATATAATTGAAAATATATATTCTCTATTAGAAAGAAGATTTATGAAAAGTAAAAAAATAAATGTCTTCTCTTTAAAAGATGGTGTATACGCTTTTGATAATGGGATTTATATAATGCAAAGTAAGGGAGATATAATAAAAAATTTTCAGGTGGTTTTTAGGCACTTCTTAGATGGATAGGCAAGAAAAGCTATTTAAAGAGGATAATAGTTTTCAACCTCTTTCATACAGAATGAGGCCAAGAAGTTTTGATGAATTTCTTGGTGCAGAGGAGATTATAGGTGAAGGATCTTTTTTAAGAAGGACAGTTCAAAAAGGTTATTTACCTTCCCTTATTATCTTTGGCCCCCCAGGATCTGGAAAGACTACCCTTTCTATTCTGTTAGCTAAGGAGATAAATGCTGATTTTATAGAATTAAATGCTGCTATAATTGGAGTACAAGATCTTAAAGAAGCCCTTCAAAAAGCTCAAAGAAATATTGAACTTTATAAAAAGAAAACTGTTTTATTTCTTGATGAAATACATCATTTCAATAAATTACAACAAGATGTGCTACTACCCTTTGTAGAAAAAGGTATAATAATTCTTATAGGTGCTACTACTGAAAACCCTCTTTTTGCTTTAAATACAACCCTTCTTTCTCGTTGTAGGATTATAGAACTGAAGCCCTTAACGGATGATAAACTAAGGATATTAATTGACAGAGCAATAAAAGATAGAGAAAGAGGTTTAGGAGGAAAAAACATTGTAATCTCTCAAGATGCTGTTGATGAAATAGTTAGGTTTGCCAATGGTGATGCAAGGATTGCTCTTAATACCTTAGAAATTGCTTCCTTTGTTGCAAAAGCTGATGAAGATGGAAAAGTCCTTATTGATGCATCTGTGGTAAGAGAGGTAATAGGGAAAAGGGTGATAAGATATGATCAAAAAGGGGACGAGCATTATCACACTATATCAGCATTTATTAAAAGCATAAGAGGTTCTGATCCCGATGCTGCTTTATATTATCTGGCTAAGATGCTTCTTGCAGGAGAAGATCCGCGATTTATTGCTCGAAGACTTATAATCCATGCTGCTGAAGATATAGGAATGGCAGATCCTTTAGCCTTATTGATTGCTCAGTCTGCATATTATGCTGTGGATGTGGTAGGTATGCCAGAGGCAAGAATTCCTTTAGCTGAAGCTACCATATACCTTGCGACCGCTCCAAAGAGTAATAGTGTGATATCTTCCATAGAAAAAGCCATGAATTACATACAGGAGAAAGGAGTGTCAGAGATTCCAAAGCATTTATGGGGAAGTTCTCCTGATTATTTGTACCCTCATGATTTTCCGGAACATTTTGTAATTCAAAGATATTTACCATATGATGTGAATGAGGTTTTTTATAATCCAACTGAGCAAGGAAAGGAGAAAATAATAAAAGAAAGGATTAAAAAATTATGGAAAGAAAGATATGGAAGATAGGAATTTTATTTTTATTTTTTCTATTGGTTTTTTATGGATGTAAGGAAAACAGAAAAGAGGAAGTTTTAAAAGATGATAAAAAATTTGTGAAAAATAGGATTGAAATAAATGTTGAATCAGATGAAATAAATAAAATTTTATCTGAATATAAGCCTTTTATAGAAAGATACATAATAGAGGGAAAAAGAAGAGAAACTGGAGATTATATTATAAATTGGAAGTTATATTCTGTTTATTTTAGATCAACTGTCTATAATACTCAGATTAGAAAAGAAATAATTAAAAATTATGACATTAGGAGAACCATATCTTCTAAATATGAAAAGTATATTTTAAGTTCAGATATAGATCTTCCTAATGGTGATTCAATTGAGCTTGATAATATATTTTTATATTTTCCAATTTACATATCTCATAAGTCATCTCAGCCCAAAATAGCCTTCGTGGTAGATGATTTAGTGGAAGATAATTATTGGGTTGAAGAATTATTATCTTTTCCTTATACATTGAATGTTTCTATAATTCCTACATCACATACAAAGGACTTAGCATATAAGTTTGTCAAAAAGGGTTGGGAAGTAATGATGCATATTCCTATGGAATCAATTACTTATCCGAAAGATGCAAAATATTTAACTTCAGAAGCAATAATGAGTGGTATGAGTGAAGGGGAAATAGATAAAATTGTGAACCTTCATCTAAAGAGATTTGGAGATGCTAAAATATGTTGGGTTAATAATCATATGGGATCGAAAGTTACAAAAGACGATGAAACTATGGAGAAGGTGTTAAAGGTTTTCAAAAAATATGGCCTAAGCTTTTTGGATAGTAAAACTATTTTAAATTCAGTAGGGAAAAAAATCGGTAATAAAGTGGGAGTTCCTGTTTTAGAAAATATGTTATTTATAGATCATGAGAATCAAGAGGATAGAATAAAATACAGGTTTTCTCAAGCTATTAAGATAGCTGAGAGGAAAGGTTGGGGTATATTCATATTTCATTTAAGACCAAAGACCATAAAGGTGTTAAAAGAGCTTTATCAGGAAGGATTTTTTAACAATGTAAAATTAGAGAAAATTAGTGATTTAGCTCAAGAAGTATATAACCCTCAAAAGGATGAATTATCAAATCATTCTTATAAATCTTGTTATTAAATAAATTTTTGAAAACACCATTAAGATATATATTTTTTTCATCTTTTGTATTATTTATTATTACCAGTATTTTTTGATCATCATAAATCTTGTAAAAGCTAATAATATCCTTTATAGGGCCTAAGGTAAAATCTCCTTTATATAGGGCTGGATAATTTTTTCTGATTCTTGATAGTTTTTTATAAAACTCAATAAGTTCTAAATCTTGTTTGGTTTCATCCCAGGGTATAGGTAGTCGTACATACTCATGAAGAGCCCTGTTTCCTTCTAACATGTTTCTATATTGATTAGCACCCATCTCTTGTCCATTATATATTATGGGTATATCATTAAGTGAAAATTGAAATATGGAAGCTATTTTTAATAATCTTTTGTCATTAGCTACAAAAAGGAATCTATTAGAATCGTGATTTTCTAAAAACGAAATTAGCCTTATATGATTCTTGTAAAATTTATATCTTAAATCTATAATTTTCAAAAATTCTTTTAATTTCCATTTTTTACCTATAAAAGACTCTCTTATTAATTTAAAAAGGTAAAAATCAAGTACTCCATCCATTTTCCCTATAAACCTTCTTACATATTCGGGAGTATCTACTATCTCCCCAAAATGAAAAGTTTCAGGAAAATCTCTTTTTATGGAATAATAGTATTCAGTCCAAAAATTGATATCTGGTCCAATTGCATAATCCAATCGATATCCAGATATTCCGAAATTTTTAATCCAATATTTAGCTGCATCTATAATATATTTTCTTGCCTCTCTATTTTTTAGATTTATCTGTGGCATGGATTTTACTCCAAAGAATGATTCATAAGAATTATCGTCCTTAAAAATGAACCAATTTCTGTATTTACTATCTTTATTATTCAATGCATCTTGAAATATAGGATTTAAATAGGATAAATGATTTGGTACAAAGTCCAGAATTATTCTAATTCCTCTTTCAAATGCATCATTAACTAATTTTTTGAGATCATCTTTATTACCCCATGCGGGATCAATTTCAAAATAATCCTCTATATCATATCCATGATAAGAAGTTGATTTAAATATAGGAGAAAGCCAAATTGTGTTTATACCTAAGGATTCTATATAATCAAGGTGATTGATAACTCCTTTGATATTACCTCCAAGTTTCTCTTTTAGATTATTAGATAAACTCACTTCAAAATTATCTTTTGCAAATCGATCAACAAAGATGTGATATATTATGCTTTCTTGGGACCACTTTGGTGGTTCAAATTCATCAATGGAAAAGGAAAAATAATCTTTTTCATAATCATCTTCCGGATTTAATGTTATTTCAATTATACCTTCTTTGTTCAAAGGAGGAATTTGGGCTTCTAAGATTTGTAAAAAACTAAAAAAATCATTATCCCAAATCACATCTTTAATTTCAATTGAAACTTCTTGTATTTCTGATGTTTGGGATTTTATTTTATAATAAATAGTCTTATAATTCTGAGATGGAGTACAAGTAAATATAACTTTAATTTCATCCTTAGGAGTTGGATCTTCAGGAATTATTTCTATGTAAGGAAACTTTTCAAGCTCTTCTATTTTTCTATTTGATAAAAATTCTTTTTTTTCTAAATCTCCAAAAATTTTATCATCTATATACATTTCTCCTTACCTCTTTATATTAACTCGTGTTAGTTTTATTCTATCATAGGTTATAATTAAATACAATATTTTTTATGTGGAGGTTAAAGAAAATATGATATTAGTATCTGGAGAATCCTTAATAGATTTTACGCCTATATCTTTAGGAGATGGATATGCGTATGTACCTAATCCTGGAGGATCTCCATATAATGTTGCTATTACCCTTGGAAAGCTTAGAGCACGTGTATATTTCTTTGGTAAAATTTCTTATGATCCTTTTGGGGAGATTCTTTATTCTAATCTTATAAAAAATAATGTGGATACATCTTTTGTGTTAAGAGATAAATACCTTACTACTTTAGCTTTTGTAATATTAAAGGACAGTGAACCTTATTTTATGTTTTATGGGGATAATACTGCTGATACTATGCTTAAAGAAGAAGAGATTCCTTTTATTGATTCACAAAAAGTGAAAATCCTTCATTTTGGATCTATATCAATGATTAGAGAACCTGGTTGTTATGTCTTTGAAAAAATGATTTTTGAAAATTACAAAAATTGTATAATTTCCTTTGATCCAAACGTAAGACCAAATCTAATTGTGAATAAGGAACAGTATTTATCAAGATTTGAAAATTGGGTAAGTAGGGTGGATATATTAAAAGTAAGTTTGGCAGATTTGAAGTGGTTATATGGAGAAGAGGATTTAGACAAAATTGCTGAGAAATTTATTAATTTGGGAGTTAAAATTTTTGTGGTTACTTTAGGAAAGGATGGATCTGTTGCTTATCAAAAATCTAATTATGTTAAAGTGCCAGGTATGAAGGTAAAGGTTATAGATACTGTGGGAGCTGGAGACTCTTTTATGGGGGGCTTTTTATATTATTTATATAAGCTTGGCAAAACAGTTAAAAAAGAAATATCCAATCTTTCTTTAGAAGAGTTAAAAAATATTCTTATTTTTGCTAACAGTGTAGCTGCTTTAACTTGTACAAGGCGTGGTGCTAACCCCCCTAATTTAGACGAGGTTGAAAAATTTATGAGTAACCTGTATTATTGAATAGAATTTTAGATTTTTAGGAGAAGAGATAAAAAAGGAGTGAAAAAATAGATGGATATTATTTTGTTTTTGGTCCTTTTTGCTATACTTACTGTACCGCATGAACTTGGACATTTTATATTAGCTAAACTTTTTGGGGTTAAGGTTTTTGAATATGCTATTGGTTTTGGCCCTAAGCTTTATGAATACAAAGGTAAAGAGACTAAATTTGTATTGAGGTTGATTCCTATTGGTGGTTTTGTGAAAATGGCTGGTGTTGATGATTTAGAGTTACCAATAGAAGAGGAGGTTCCAGAAGAAAGAAAATTCTATAAAAAGGCTCCATGGCAACGCTTCTTAATACTTTTTGCAGGAGCCTTTTTTAATTTTTTGGTTGCTTTTCTTTTATTTGTAAGTATTTTTTTAATTGGAATTCCTCAACCTATACCTATAATTGATAGAGTAGTAGAAGGTAAACCAGCTCAAATGGCAGGTTTTCTACCAGGTGATAAAATTATCTCGATAGAAGGTATAAAAATAGAAAAAATAGAGGATGCAGTAAATCTTATTACAAAATCTATAAAAAGCCCTAATGATAGAAAAGAAATAACAGTGGATGTGGAAAGAGATGGTAAACTAATTACTTTAAGGGTTATACCTCAATGGGATGAGGAGAGAAAGGGAGGTATTATAGGTATTGTCTTTAGATCAATCCCTAAGAGATATCCTATAACATTAGCACTGAAAAATGGATTTGCTATGCTAATCAATGCTTTTTTGCTTATTTTCTTTGTATTAAAAGCACTTTTTACAGGAGCTCAAGGGATATCAGTTTCAGGTCCGATTGGTATTGCCAAGATGACGGGAGAAGTAGCTTCTTTAGGGCTTGTATATTATCTTAATTTTACAGCACTGTTAAGTGTACAACTGGGGATATTTAACTTAATTCCATTTCCTGCTTTAGATGGAGGTAGGATATTGTTTATTATTCTTGAGAAAATAAGGGGAAAGCCTATTGAAACTAAAAAAGAAGAAATAGTACATTGGATAGGTCTACTAATTCTCTTATTTCTCATGATCATTATTACTTTCTTTGATGTGTTAAGACTTAGAAAGTGATGGGAAGAGGAACAAGGGTAGTAAAAGTAGGAAATGTAGAGATTGGTGGAGATAATCCTGTAAGAGTACAGTCTATGACTAAGACTCCTACAGTAGATGTTAAGTCTACTCTTAGACAAATTAGAAGATTGGCTAAGAAGGGTTGTGAGTTAGTAAGGTTAGGAATACCTGATAAAGACTCAGCTTTAGCTCTGGGAAAGATAAAGAAAAAGAGCCCTATTCCTATTATTGCTGATATACACTTTGATTATAGACTTGCTTTAATAGCTTTGGAGCAAGGGGCAGACAAATTGAGAATAAATCCAGGTAATATTAAGAATCCTAAATATATATCTTTAATAGCAAAGGAAGCAAAAGCAAGAGGCGTACCAATAAGAGTAGGTAGTAATGCTGGTTCTTTGAGCAGGGAGATTCTTGAAAAATATGGTGGAGTTACTCCTGAGGCATTGGTAGAGAGCGTTTTAAATGAGATTAGATTATTAGAGGAGAATGATTTCACTGATATAGTTGTGTCTGTTAAATCTTCATCTGTTCCTTTGACTATACAGGCTTATAAGCTACTTTCTTCCCAAGTAAAATATCCTCTCCATATAGGAATAACAGAAGCTGGTACACTTGTTCCAGGAAGTGTTAGGTCCGCAGTAGGAATTGGTATCTTACTTTATGAGGGTATTGGTGATACAATTAGGGTTTCTCTTTCTGCTTCTCCAGAAAAAGAAGTAGAAGTAGCATACCATATATTGGAAAGCTTAGAATTAAGGCAAAGAGGTATAAAAGTTATTTCGTGTCCCATGTGTGCAAGAGCTCATTTTCCAGTAGAAAAAGTAGCTAAAGAAATAGAAAAAAGATTTAAGGATTTTCCATTAGATATAACGATAGCTGTAATGGGATGTGAAGTAAATGGTCCTGGTGAAGCGAAATGGGCAGATATAGGAATTGCAGGCTCAAATAAAAGAGTTATAATTTTTAAGTATGGTAAGATAGTAAAGGAGACAACATGGGAAAAAGCAATTTTGGAATTAGAAAAAGAGCTTGAAAAATGGAAGGAGGTGAATTCAAATTAGCATATTAATAGCTTTAATCACACTTATTATAGGAGTTGGTCTCGGGTATCTTATAAGGAAAAATATTGAGCAAAAAACAATACAAGTCGCAGAAAAGAGAGCAGAGGAGATAGTTAAAAAGGCTGAAGAGGAAGCAGAAGAAAGGAAAAGAACTGCTTTATTAGAAGCTAAAGAAGAAATTTTTAAATTAAGGTCTGAGACTGAAAGGGAAATTAAGGAAAGAAGACAAGAGCTTTTCAATTTGGAGAAGAGAATTCTTCAAAGAGAAGAAAATTTAGAGAGAAAAGAGGAAATTCTCTCCAATAAAGAAAGAGAAATAGATAAAAAACTCGAAAATCTAAAGAAATTGGAAGAAGAAGCATTTATGGAGCTTCAAAAGGTTGCTCAGATGAGTAGAGAAGAAGCTCGTGATATTATTCTCAAGAAGGTGGAAGAAGAATTACAAAGAGATATAGCTATGAGGATAAAAGAAGCAGAGGCAAAATATAAGGAGATAGCAGATGAAAAGGCTCGAGAGATTTTAACGGAAGCAATTCAGAGATGTGCAGTGGATCATACTGTGGAATCTACAGTATCTGTTGTTAGTTTGCCCAGTGAAGAAATGAAGGGAAGAATAATAGGTAGAGAAGGAAGAAATATAAGAACTTTTGAGACTTTGACAGGTGTAGATCTTATAATTGATGATACTCCAGAGGCTGTGGTTCTTTCTTCCTTTGATCCAGTAAGAAGAGAAATTGCTCGAATTGCCTTAGAAAGATTAGTAAAAGATGGGAGAATTCATCCTGCAAGAATAGAAGAAATGGTAAATAAAGCAAGAAAAGAAGTAGAGAGTAAGATAAGAGAGGAAGGAGAAAGAGCTTCAATAGAAGTAGGTCTTCAAAATTTACATCCTGATTTAGTAAGGGTTTTAGGAAGACTTTATTATAGATCCAGTTATGGACAAAATGTTCTTCAGCACTCAATTGAGGTTGCAAAAATTGCAGCAATTATTGCTGCAGAATTACATGCGGATGTAAATTTAGCGAAGAGGGCTGGGCTTTTACATGATATAGGAAAAGCTATAGATTATGAGGTTGAGGGATCGCATGCAACCTTAGGAGCTGATCTTTTAAAGAGATATGGAGAGCATCCAGATGTGATCCATGCAGTAGCAGCTCATCATGAAGAGATTCCTCTTATTAAGACTTTAGATGTTATAATTCAAGTAGCGGATAGTATCTCTGCAGTAAGGCCTGGATCAAGAAGAGAAAGCATAGAAATTTACATAAAGAGACTGGAAAAGCTTGAGGAGATAGCTATGTCATTTCCTGGTGTAGAAAAGGCTTATGCCATTCAGGCAGGAAGAGAAGTTAGAGTGTTAGTAAGCCCTGAAGAAGTTGATGATTTGACAGCTACTAGATTAGCTTATCAGATTGCTAAAAAAATTGAGAAAGAAATGGAATATCCTGGTCAAATAAAAGTTACTGTAATAAGAGAAACAAGGGCTGTAGAGTACGCAAAATAAGTTATGAATATTCTTATACTTGGTGATATAGTAGGAAAAATAGGGAGAAGAGGTGTAGGGCTTCTTCTCCCTCAAATTAAAAAAGAATATGGAATTGATTTTACAATTGCAAATATTGAAAATGCTGCTACCGGATTTGGTATTACTGAAAGTGTTTTGAAAGAATTAATGGATTATGGTATAGATGCTTTTACAAGTGGTAATCATATTTGGGATAAAAAAGAAGGGATCTCTGTTTTAGAGAATTACGAGAGAGTATTAAGACCTGCTAATTATCCTTCGGGAGTTCCTGGTAGAGGCTATATTACAGTCTCATATTATGGCAAAAAAATTGGTATAATTAATATACAAGGACGTATTTTTATGGAACCTATTGAAAATCCGTTTACAGTAGTGCATAATATAGTTGAAGAAATGGAAAAAGATACTAAAATAATAGTAGTGGATATGCATGCTGAAGCAACGTCTGAGAAGATAGCTATGGGATATTTTTTAGATGGAAGAGTAACAGCAGTAGTAGGTACACATACACATGTTCAGACAGCTGATGAGAAAATTCTCCCAGGGGGAACTGGTTATATATCTGATTTAGGTATGTGTGGGGCTTACGATTCTATATTAGGTGTAGATAAGGAGGCTGTTCTTAAGAAATTTCTTCTCCAAATACCTCAAAAATTTGATGTACCAGAAAAAGGACTTTTTAAAGTGGAAGGGGTGATTATAGAGGTAGAAGAAGTAAATGGAAAGACAAAAAACATTATCAGGTTACAAAGGAGGGGAGAAATTTAAAATTTAAAAGTCTGCCATGGGAAGAACATATAAAGGAGGTAGGTTTATGGTAGAAGTATTAAAAGTTTCCGCTAAATCTAATCCTAATGCAGTAGCTGGTGCATTAGCAGGTGTAATTCGTGAAAAGGGACGTGCTGAGATCCAAGTAATTGGTGCTGGAGCTGTCAACCAAGCAGTTAAAGCAATTGCTATTACCAGGGGTTATGTAGCTCCAAGTGGCATTGACTTAATTTGTATTCCTGCATTTACTGATGTACAAATTGATGGAGAAGAAAGAACAGCCATCCGTTTTATAGTTGAGCCTCGTTAATTTAAATTGAAGTAAAGGTAAGTAAAAAGGAGGCAGGAAGATTTTCTTTCTGCCTCCTTATAATTTTTATGGTATAATTTTTCAGAATGTAAATTTGGAAATTTTATAGTAAAGAAAGGAGAGGAAACATGAAAAAAGGTATTCATCCTGAATTGAAAAAAGCAAAGATAGTATGTGCATGTGGGGCTGTTTATGAGACTTTATCAACAAAGGAATATATGACAGTAGAAATATGCTCTAAATGCCATCCATTCTTTACAGGTCAAAGAAAATTTGTGGATACGGAGGGAAGAGTAGAAAGATTTACTAAAAAATATAATTGGGAAATTAAATAAAATTGAGGGTAAAACTAATAGCTTATACGCCAGAGCCCGAAAAAGTATGTGCTCTGGCTATGAGATTATGTCATTATCAAGGAAATATTGAAGAGTTGGAAGAAAAACTAACTCTTGAGGAGATTTCTCGTCTTTTAAAAAAGGCAAAAACCTTACAACATTTTTCCATATTTGAGCATGCTAATTTTACTTTTTATATAGAAGGTATATCAAGAGTTACTACTCATCAGTTAGTGAGACATAGGATTGCATCTTATTCACAACAAAGTCAGAGGTATGTAAAAATAAGGCAAGAATATGTAATTCCTGAGTCTATATTGATAGATAAGGAGAGGGAAAAAGTATATAAAGAAACTTTAGATAAAGCCTTTAATGCTTATGAGGAACTTGTAAAAATGGGAGTTCCTAAGGAGGATGCAAGATATCTATTACCCCAAGCTGTGGAATCTAAAATAATTGTTACTATGAATGCCAGAGAACTACTTCATTTTTTTACGTTAAGAACATGTAATTCTGCCCAATGGGAAATAAGGGAGATGGCTTGGGAAATGTTAGATTTGGTTAAAAAAGTAGCACCTAATATATTTGAAGATGCAGGACCGTCTTGTTTTAGAGGTACATGTCCTGAGGGAAAGAGCTGTATTCCTAAGAGAAGGTGATAATTTATGGAATTTATGAATATGCCTTCAGGGTGGATAGAGGTTATTTGTGGAGGAATGTATAGTGGAAAAAGTGAAGAGTTAATTAGAAGAGTTAGAAGAGCACAAATTGCAAAACAAAAAGTGCAAGTTTTTAAGCACAGTTTAGATACAAGATATGATAAAGATTATATAACATCTCATACAGGTTTGAAGATAGAGGCGATAGCTGTGAGTAATAGTGCAGACATAGAAAAGTATGTAGACGAGGATACTCAGGTTGTAGCTATAGAAGAAGGACAATTCTTTGATATGGGAATTGTAAAAGTTTGCCAGAGATTAGCAGATAAAGGGAAAAGGGTTATCGTGGCAGGTTTAGATCAGGATTTTAGAGGAGAACCTTTTGGCCCTATGCCATATTTAATGGCAGTAGCAGAATACGTTGATAAACTTCATGCTATTTGTATGAAATGTGGAAATTTAGCCAGTAGAACTCAAAGAATAATTAATGGAAAACCTGCATACTATGACGATCCAATTATTTTAGTAGGAGCTTTTGAAAGCTATGAAGCAAGATGTAGAAATTGCCATACAGTTTTAAGGAGAGATAAAGATGAAGAATAAAAAAGAGTTAGTTGGTGGACAAGCAGTTTACGAGGGAGTAATGATGAGAAAGGGAATAGATATTGCTGTTGCTGTAAGAGACCCAAAGGGAGAAATTATTGTAAAGAAAGAGAGATTACAGCCCTTTTTTAAAAACTGGACAAGAATACCTTTACTAAGAGGTCTTATGGTTTTAATGGATTCTCTCTTTTGGGGAATAAAAGCATTGAATTATTCCACATCGATTGCTTTTGAGGAAGATGAAAAACCAACCAGTAATGCCGAGATAGGTATTGCATTAATTTTAGGATTTCTTCTTTTTGTTGCATTATTTATTGTCTTACCCCTTCTTATATTAAAACCTATAGAGGTATATATAAATTCTTTAATAATTTTGAGACTTTTAGAGGGAATTATAAGATTAGCTATTTTTGTAATTTATCTTTATTTGATAAGTAAGATAAAAGAGATCTATAGAGTTTTCCAATATCATGGTGCAGAACATAAGACGGTATTCTGTTATGAGGCAGGAGAAGAATTAACAGTTGAGAATTGCAGGAAATATCCTCGTTTTCATCCCCGCTGTGGAACCTCTTTTCTATTGGTAGTAATGATAGTAAGTATAGTTATTTTTGCCTTTTTAGGTAAACAGCCTTTTCTTTTAAGAATTATTACTAGAGTTTTGCTTATCCCATTGATTTTTAGTATATCTTACGAGATAATAAAATTAGGATCTGAGCATATTGATTCTATTTTTTGGAAAATCTTGCTTAAACCAGGGTTATGGATGCAGTATTTTACAACAAAAGAACCAGATGATATGCAATTAGAAACAGCAATTGTAGCTTTAAAGGAGGTGACACTGGAGGAAAATGCTTCAAGATATAGTGATTGAAAAATTAGAAGAAATAGAAAAAAGATTTAATGAGATTGAGGATCTCTTAGCTCAACAGGAGGTAATTAATGATTTTAACAAATACCAGAATCTTCTTAAAGAAAGAGCAAAAATTACGGAAATAGTAGAGAATTTTAGAGATTATAAAAAATTATTGAAGGAAAAAGAAGATTTAGAAGAAGTATTAAGAGAAGAAAATGATGAAGAGATTAGAAATTTAGCTGAGATGGAATTGGAAGAAATAGAAAGAAAGATTGAACAAAAGGAGTTTGAATTAAAATCTGCTCTTTTGCCTAAGGATCCTAATGATGAGAAAAACATTATTATGGAGATAAGAGCAGGAGCTGGAGGAGAGGAGGCTGCCCTTTTCGCTGCAGATCTTTTTAGAATGTATATTGGATATGCCCAGAAGAAGGGATGGAAGGTAGATATTGTGAGTTCTAACCCAACAGGACTTGGGGGTTATAAAGAGATTATATTTATTGTTGAAGGTAAAGGTGCTTATAGTAGGCTCAAATTTGAGAGTGGAGTGCATAGAGTTCAGAGAGTACCTGTGACTGAGTCAAGTGGAAGAATTCATACATCTACCGCTACTGTTGCGGTTCTTCCTGAAATGGAGGAAGTGGAAATAGAAATTGATCCTAAGGATCTTAGGATTGAGACTTTTAGATCTGGTGGGGCAGGAGGACAACATGTAAATAAGACAGAATCAGGAGTAAGAATAACCCATATACCATCTGGAATTGTGGTTCAATGTCAAGACGAGAGATCTCAGCATCAAAATAGAGAAAAGGCCATGAAAGTTCTTAGAGCAAGATTGTATGAATACTATCAAAAGGAAAAAGAAAATGAGATCGCTTCTCAAAGAAGAGCTCAAGTAGGAAGTGGGGAAAGAAGTGAAAAGATAAGAACATATAATTTTCCACAAAGAAGAGTTACAGATCACAGAATAAATTATTCATCTTTCCAATTAGAAGAAGTGTTATCAGGAGAGCTGGATGAGTTTATAGATAGGCTCATCCTTGCTGAAAAAGAAGAGCAAATTAAAAAACTTTTTGAAGAAGTAAGTGCAGGCTCTTAGAGAAGTATTATTTTGGTTAAAAAGAGAATTAGAAGACATAGATCCAGATTCTGCATATTTGGAGGCTGAATTACTTATATCCTACGTTCTAAATAAAGATAGAAGCTTTATTTATACGGTAGATTTTATTGAAGAAGAAAAGGTAAAGGAGATTAAAAAACTATTAGGTTTAAGGAAAAAAGGAATACCTATAAGTTATATCCTTAAGAAAAAATTTTTTTATGATTATGAGTTCTTTACAGATAAAGGGGTTTTGATACCGAGAAATGAAACGGAATTATTAGTAGATGTGACTATTGATACTATCAAAAGTTATTCTTCAAAAAAAATTGTTGACATCGGGGTAGGTAGTGGTAATTTAGCAGTAACGTTAGCTAAGAAAATTGACAATCTCACTGTTTATGCGTGTGATATATCACCTTTTGCTCTAAAATTTGCAAAAATTAATGCTCAAAAATATGGGGTTATAGATAAGATTAAATTCTTCTTAGGACCTTATCTACACCCTATTATCATGAGAAATTTACAATTTGATTTAATATTAAGTAATCCACCATATATTGCTTCTTGGGAAATGCCTTTTCTTCAAAAGGAAGTTAAAAGAGAGCCTTGGGAGTCTCTTTATGGTGGTTGGAATGGTTGTGTTTTTTATGAGAATATTATTAAGGACTTGAAAAAGATGGATAAAGGTGTATTTATTTTTGAAATTTCACCGTTTATTTATGACAATTTAGTAAAATTGATTAAAAGAACCTTTCTTAAGTTTGAATTTCATGTATACAAAGATCTTTCCCAAAAGAATAGAGTGATCAAATTAATATGGTGGAAATAATTAAGGTAGATAGAAACAATCCAGATGAAAAGATTTTAAATATAGCGATTGAAGTATTAAGAAGAGGTGGTCTTGTGGCTTTTCCTACAGAGACTGTCTATGGTCTTGGGGCTGATGCTTTGAATGAAGAGGCTGTTAGAAGAATTTTTGAAGCTAAAGGTAGGCCACCTGATAATCCCATTATTGTTCATGTAGGAAATATGGAGCAAGTCTATAGTCTTGTGGATGATGTTCCACATGATGCTGAGAGATTAATGGAAGCTTTTTGGCCAGGGCCATTAACTTTAATTTTCTATAAATCACCTATAGTTAGTGATATAGTTACAGGTGGAAGTCCCAAAGTGGGTATAAGAGAACCTCAAAATAAGGTTGCTTTAACCCTTCTAAATCTTTTTGGACGGCCAATAGCTGCTCCTTCTGCAAATGCTTCCGGAAGACCAAGTCCTACTAAGGCTGAACACGTTCTTGAGGATTTAGGAGATAAGGTTGATTTAATAATTGATGGGGGAGATGTAAGTTTTGGAGTAGAATCTACAGTTTTGGATATAACTACTGATCCACCTGTTTTATATAGGCCTGGAGCATGTCCAAAAGAAGAAATTGAGAAAGTATTAAAGAAAAAAATAGTTTTTTGGAAAGAAGTAAAAAAAGAAGATATTCCCTCTCCTGGCTTAAAATATAGACATTATGCTCCTAAGGTACCTTTATACATTATTGAAGAGTTTAATGAAATATGGCAAAATAAAATAAAATCTTGGATAAAGGAAGGTAAAAAAGTGGGAGTTCTTGCTTCAGAAGAAACCAGAGATGTTTATCCAAAAGATCTTAAAATTTATGTTATAGGAAGTAGATCTGATCTATATAATATTGCTTTAAATTTATTTCCCTCCTTACGAAGATTGGAGAAGGAAGTTGATATTATTCTTGCGGAATCTTATCCAGAAGAGGGAATAGGTCTTGCAATTATGGATAGACTAAAGAGAGCAGCAGGTGATAAATAGTGATGATATTATTCGTTTGTACAGGAAATACTTGTAGAAGTCCAATGGCAGAATATCTTTTTCGTAAGCTTATTAAAGAGTATGATATAGAAATTGAAGTTTCCTCGGCAGGTATATTTGCTTTGGAAGGAAATAAGGCATCTATATATTCTCAAGAAGTAATGAAAGAGATAGGTGTTGATATTACAAATCATTCTTCTAAAAAAATAGATAATGAACTCATGGAAAGAGCTAATTGTGTTTTTACTATGACAAAAGAACAAGCTGAGATTTTAAAAAGTGTTTATCCTAAATATAGCTACAAAATATCTACTCTAAGTGATGAAGATATTTTGGATCCATATGGTAAAGATATAGAGACGTATAGAGAAGTTCGTAATAAGATAGAAAAAGAATTAAAAAACTTAATCAAAAATATGATGGTGAGGGTAGATCTATGAAGATTGCAATTGGGGCTGATCATGCAGGATATTTATTAAAAGAAGAATTAAAAAAATGGTTAGAAGAATGGAATATTAGTTATCATGATTTTGGAACTTATTCGGCAGAAAGAACAGATTATCCTGATTATGGGATATTAGTAGCAAGGGCTGTGGCAAGAGGGGGTTTTGAAAAAGGTATATTAATTTGTGGTACAGGTATAGGTATGAGTATTGTAGCTAACAAAGTAAAAGGTATAAGAGCTGCTTTATGTAGAGATCCTTATGAGGCAAAATTAAGTAGAGAACATAATGATGCAAACATTTTGGCATTAGGAGGGAGAATCCTTGGTTATGATTTGGCAAAGGAGATAGTAAAAGTATGGCTAAATTCTGAGTTTACTGGTGGAAGACATAAATTAAGAATTCAAAAAATATCTATGATTGAGGAGGAGGAGCTGTGAAGTACTTACCTAATGTAGATCCTGAAATTTATGAAGCAATAAGGGGTGAAGAATATAGGGAGGAGTATCATTTAGAACTTATAGCCTCTGAAAATTTTGTAAGTAGAGCTGTTCTTGAGGCTCAAGGTTCTGTTCTTACTAACAAGTATGCTGAAGGTTATCCTGGAAAAAGATATTATGGTGGTTGTCTTTATATGGATAGGGTAGAGGATATAGCAAGAGAAAGAGTAAAGGCTATTTATGGTGCTGAGCATGCAAATGTTCAACCTCATTCTGGAAGTCAAGCAAATATGGCTGTTTATTTTGTAGTGTTAAATCCTGGAGACAAGGTTTTAGGTATGAATTTGGCACATGGGGGACACTTAACTCATGGAAGTCCTGTAAATTTTTCTGGTAAATTTTTTAATTTTTATTTTTATGGAGTAGATAAAGACACTGAGAGAATAAATTATGATGCTGTTTGGAATTTGGCAAAGGAAGTAAAGCCAAAACTTATTGTTGCTGGGGCAAGTGCGTATCCTCGTATTATTGATTTTGAAAAATTTTCAAGTATAGCAGAGGATGTAGGTGCTTATCTTATGGTTGATATGGCACATATTGCAGGGCTGATTGCTGCAGGGTTGCATCCATCTCCTGTCCCTTATGCTCAATTTGTTACAAGTACTACTCATAAAACTTTAAGAGGGCCAAGAGGAGGTTTTATCCTTTGTAAAAAAGAGTTTGCAAAGGAGATTGATAAGGCTATATTTCCAGGTATTCAAGGTGGTCCTCTTATGCATGTAATTGCAGCCAAAGCTGTAGCATTTAAAGAGGCTATGTCTCCTGAGTTTAAAGAGTATCAAAGGCAAATTATATTTAATGCTAAAGCTCTTGCTGATGAACTTATGAGACTTGGATATAGATTGGTAAGTGGTGGTACTGATAATCATCTCATGTTAGTAGATTTGAGAGATAAGGGTATTACTGGAAAAGAAGCTGAAAAAGCATTAGAAGAAGCTGGTATTACTGTGAATAAAAATTCAATACCCTTTGATCCTCAACCGCCTACTGTTACAAGTGGTATAAGAATTGGTACACCAGCTTTAACTACAAGAGGTATGAAAGAAGGTGAAATGAGATATATTGCGAGACTTATTCATGAGGTTTTATCAAACATAAAGGACGATAAAGTAAAGGAAAAGGTAAAAAGTGAAGTAGAAGAGCTTTGCAAGCAATTTCCAATTTATAGAAAGGAGAATTAATTAAATGGTTAAATTGGTTGATCATCCTTTAGTTCAACATAAACTTACAAAATTAAGAGATAAGAATACACAGCCCAAAGAATTTAGAGAATTACTTTCAGAGATATCAAGCCTTATGCTATATGAAGTTACAAGAGATTTACCATTAAAAGAAGTGGAAGTGGAAACTCCTCTTGGTAAAGCAAAGGGAAAAGTTTTAAACAATAAAGACTTAGCGATAGTGCCTATATTGAGAGCTGGTCTTGTAATGGCTGAGGGTATGTTACAAATTCTTCCTTCAGCTAAGGTTGGTCATATAGGACTTTATAGAGATCCAAATACACTTCAACCAGTCCAATATTATACTAAGCTACCAGAAGACATAAGCGAAAGAGAAGTAATTGTAGTTGATCCAATGCTTGCTACTGGTGGATCAGCAATTGCAGCCATATCAATTTTGAAATCAAAGCAAGTTAAAAACATTAAATTTGTTTGTATAATAGCTGCTCCTGAAGGTATTAAGGCTTTTAAAGAGGTTCACCCAGATGTGGAAATTTATACTGCTGCTGTAGATGAGTATCTAAATGATCACGGATATATAGTGCCGGGGCTTGGAGATGCAGGAGACAGACTTTTTGGAACCAAATAATATTACTTTAAATAAAGTTGGAATGAGAGATAAGTTTATTATTGAAGGCAGACATAAGCTTAAAGGTGAAATAGATATATGGGGAAGTAAAAATGCTTCTCTGCCTATTATGGCTGCCTCTCTTTTAAACTCTGGAGATCTTATTTTGGATAATGTTCCACCTGTAAAAGATAACTTAACAATGGCTGAAATACTGAGATATTTAGGATTAAGCGTAGAGTTTTTAGAAGGAGATAAGGTACTTATTAAAGGAGAACCAAAGGGATATAGAGCTCCTTATGAATTAGTTTCTCGAATGAGAGCTTCTTTTGAATTGATGGGACCTCTACTTGCTTACTTTGGAGAAGCAGAGATTCCTTATCCAGGTGGATGTAGAATTGGTTTAAGACCGGTGGATCTTCATATAAAAGGCTTTGAAAGTTTAGGAGCAGAGATAACTGTAGATAAAGGTTTTGTTTGTGCAAGAGCAAAAAAGGGGTTGAAGGGAGCCAAAATTCATCTTGATAAACCAAGTGTAGGAGCTACAAGAAATATTATGATGGCTGCTGTTTTAGCTCAAGGAGAAACTATAATAGAGAATGCAGCTTGTGAACCTGAAGTTGTGGACCTTGGAAATTTTTTAAAAAGCATGGGAGCGGAAATTGAAGGCTTAGGCACTTCCACCATATATATAAAAGGTAAGAAAGAATTACAACCCATTGATTATTATAAAATTATTCCTGATAGGATAGCAGCAGGGACCTTTATAATAGCAGGAATAATGATAGGAAAAGATTTAGTAATAAAGAATATAGAACCTGAACATCTCCAAAGTTTATTTATTAAGCTTAAAGAGGCTGGTGTAAATTCTTTGCAAATAAGGGATAGAGAGGTAAGGGTTAAAGGAGAAAAGGTTTGGAAAGGGATAGAGGTAACTACTATGCCTTATCCTGGTTTTCCTACAGATCTTCAACCTCAAATGATGGTATTTTTAAGCCTTGCTCAGGGTACAAGTTTGATAGTTGAGACTGTTTTTGAAAATAGATTTTTACATGTAGGAGAATTGTTGAGATTAGGTGCTAAAATAAGTATAGATGGAAGAACAGCTTTGATACAGGGAGTTGAAAAATTGAAAGGAGCACCTGTGGAGGCTACAGATCTAAGAGCGGGTGCTGCCTTAGTGCTTGCAGGTTTAGTGGCAGAAGGAGTTACAGAGGTATTAGATGTGGATGAACATATAGATAGAGGATATGTGGCTTTAGAAGAAAAACTTTCTACATTAGGAGCAAATGTTAAGAGAGTGAGTTATGAAGAAGGTAAAAAAGTTTCTGATCTTAGTCTTTAGTATAGTTTTTATATTAATAGGAATTATATACATAACATCACCATTATGGGTAAAGTATGTTGTAGTTTATGTATTGAATAGAAGTTTTGGAGAATCTTTTAAGGTAGAAGATGTAAGGTATATTTTTCCGAATAAGATACAGATTGCAAAGTTAGAGCTTGGAAATTTTGCGTTATTTACCAATGTAAGCCTTTCAGTGGGAGATGCTATAAAGCTTTCTCCTATTACTTTAGAATTTATAAAACCCAAAATAATAATAATACATGATGAAAAAGGGGAATGGAAGTTTCCTGAAATTCCTGGTATTGGAAAATCTGGGACATCTTCTCAAAATATCAATATTGAAATTAAGGGAAAAATAAAAGATGGAATTTTTGTAATCAGGGATTTGAAGCTTAAGAAAGATATAGAGATAAATAAGGTAAATGGAGATTTATCTTATAAAAATCAAGTCATAAATTATGATGTAGCTACAATCTTGGCTGATGGACAAAACATAAAAGCCTATGGATATTATAATTTTTCCAAATTATCGGGAGATTTAACTTTTGAGTTTAAAAATACTAATGCTACAATATGGGCTCCTATATTTCTACCTGATATATTTAAGGTTGAAAAGGGAACTTTTTCTGGATGGTTTAATACAAAAGGGGACAAAGATAAATGGAGTTATAGTGGAGAGATGGATACAAAAGAGGTAAAAGGAAGCATATCTGGTGTTCCAGGAACAATAGAGAATGTATGTATGAAGGTAAAAATAAATAATGAAAATATATCAGTTGTACAAGGAGATGGGGTTTGGTTTGAAGCTTCTGTAAATTTCAGTGGGAAAGTAGCACCAGATCCTGATATCCAAGTATCTTTTAAGAACCTTAATGGAGAGAAAATAGATAAAGAGTTTCTTAATAGTTCCCTCAAACTTAAGGGAAAGGGAGAAGGAAATTTAATTATTAAAAATTCATGGGATAAACCCTGGATTTCAGGAGAGGTGTATATTAAAGATGGAACTATTTATGATATCAAATTTGATAATATAGCCTTAAATCTGGATGCTAAGATACCTGGGCTTTTAGTCTCTTTTACTGGTGATTTGGAAATTGGTAAGGCATCAGGAAATATGAATTATGAACTTGAAAAGAATTCTGGCAAGTTTTACTTAAGTGCTGAAAACATAAGATTAGAAAAGATATCCAAGCTATTTAACCTACCAGATATAGAAGGAAAAGGTTCTTTAGTTGTGAAGGGGAATAAAGAGGCTAGTAAAGGATGGAAGGTTTTTGTTGATGGAGTAATAGAGAATGGAAAAATGGGAGATTATTCTGCTGAAAAAATTATCTTTTCTTTGGAAAATGAGGAAGGAAGCTTAAATTTTGATTTATTGAGAAATTCAGTTTTTTTTTTAAAAAGCTAAGGTTAGAGTTTTTTAGTATATCCGCAGGGATATATGTTAAAAAAGGAGTATTAGGTATAAACAAAACTACTACGGAAGATTTTAATATTAATGGTAAATTACTTACTGATGATTTTGGATATGTTCGGGTAAGCGGTAAATATGATCCTAAAAATCTATTAGGATACATTTCTCTTCTTTCATCAAATATTGAAATATTGAAAATTAAATCCTCAATTCATCAATTATCCAACTTAGATATTGATGGAGATCTGTTGATAAGGATTAAGATCTCAGGTAATATTTTAAAGAATCCCTATTTTGATATATCTCTCTATGGAAAAGATCTTATTATCAAAAACTTTCCATTGAGAATAGTCAGCATAAATCTAAAGGGTCATGATTTAAAGAATCTAAGCCTGTCCTTAAGTGGAAAATATAATAATAGTTTATTTTTAGGAAAGGGAAAGTTAAATATTTTAAATATGAATGGGGAAGTGGAAGGAAGATTATCTTTTAGAGAGGAGTTTAGTTTTAATAGTTTATTTTATTTTAAAGGAGATTTTTCTTCTTGGAAGTTGAAATTTTATACAAAAATAGGAAGTCTAAAATATAAAGATTTTGAAATTAAGGTTTCTAATTTTGATTTGAATTTAGATAGTAGTGGAAGTGTTGATGGTTATTTTTTGAGTGTGGATAAAGATTGCTTTTTGAATGCAAAAATAGAAGGAGATTTTAACAATTGGAAGATTTCATTTTGGGGCGAAAATATTGATTTTTTGGGTGGTAAGGTTAAAAAATTGAAATTAACCATGGATAATAAGTTTTCAGGAGAATTTTATTCAGAACTTGATAATATAGGTAGTTTGGAAGGTAATTTTGTTTTTTCTTTAGAAAAAGGAAATATACTACTTGAAAATCTTTTAATTAATAAAAATAAACTTGGATATATACATGGGAGCTTTAGGGATAACAAATTTAATATAGATGGGCAAATTCTTGAGGGATCAATAAAAGGTTATTATGATATTTCGGGTGATGGGAACATAGATTTTAATGATATTAAGTTGCTGGATTTTGAGCTTTCAGGAAATGTATTAATAAAAGGAAATAAGGTACTCTTTAAAATTCCTAAATTAGATTTTTACGGCATGAATATAGAAGATATAAAAGCAACATTAGATCTTTCAAATTCTAAAGAGATAAAAGATATCAGCTTTATTGGACCATATTCTTTAGAAGGAGTTGGAAAGTTTTCTTTTGATAGTGTAAATCTAAAAGGAGAGATTTTTATATATAGAGAGAGAAATGAATTTGTTAAGCTTAGTGTAGAGATTGAAAAGGATAATATGAAATTAAATGGGAATATTCTTGGAGGAAAGTTAGCTGGTAATGTGAACTTGAAAGAAAAAGAGGTTAAAATTATCTGTGAGAATTTAGATCTTTCTTCTCTTAATGATTATTTAGGAAAAATTGATCAATTAGAAATAGATTTTGCTAATGAGGGGATTAATTTCTCTGGGGTTTCTAAGACTTTTAGCATTCGAAATATAAACTTAAATAATGTTGTATTTAAAGGAACTTACAAAGATCTTTTGAAGTTCCAGATTGTTTTTGATTATTCATTAGTTAATTTAAAAATTGATGGGGTATTTGATTTAAAAGGAAATAATGATTTTAATCTTTATATTAATTCTAAGATTTCTCTCTTAAATTCATCTTTTATTGGAAAAGTCAACAAGGATCTTGATTATATTAATCTCAAAATAGATAAGCATAACGTTTTTCAACTAAAAGATCTCATCGCTAATATTTCTTTAAAAGAAGGAGAAGTATTTTTAAGGGTTTATTTAGAAGAGGCTGGAAAAATTGAAGGGAACATAGATTTTTCTGGAAATGGATTTTGGGCTTTTGAAAATATTAATCTTAGTTTTTTGAAAAATATGAATATAGATTTTGTAAGTGGAATGTTATCTGGTAATATGGAGATGAAGAGTTTTCAAGTGAATAATGTAAAATTAAATACCAAGGATGTGGTTATCTCTGGATTTATGCCATTTGATATATCCATGAATATTTATAACATCCAGAATAGATATTTATTGAGAGGAACGATCTCAAGATTGTCAAAAGATAATGGTGAAATTAAAGGAGAATTTTCTTTGAATGACTTTACATTTAACATATCATTACCTGATATTTTCTTTATTAATTCATTATTACCGAAAGGAATTTTAAAAAGCGGAGATATAACTAAGGGAGAATTAAGGGTCAGTATAAAGGGTAATAAGGATCTTCAAAGTATTGAAGGTGATATTAAATGGAAAGATCCGATTGTGGTTAATTATATAGAAAAAAAATTTAAGTATGTAAGTTTTGATATGATTGCAAAAAATGGTGAGATTTTATTAAATAATTTAAATTTAGGTGGAGACAATAATAATCTTATTTTAAAAGGTAAAGTTTATCCAAATATAATGATAAAATCTGATTTTTCAGAAATTTGTTTTTGCATACCTGATATGGCAAAGGGCTATTTATCTGGGGATTTAATGTTTTATCAGAAAAAAGATAGATATATTCTTAGTGGAAATTGCATAGTTTTTAATACCCATGTTAAATATCCGCAGTTAAATACACAGATTCCTAATATTTCTCTTCCATTAGATTTTGATCTTAAAATATCCTTTAAAGATAATGTTATGTTTTATGAAAATGAGTTTTTATATCTGTCAATTAAGGGGGATCTTGCAGTAAAAGGTAATAGTGCAAAGCCAATTTTGGATGGAAAGTTATCCTTTAATAGTGGAAATATTAATGTTTTAGGTAATTCTTTTATTGTGAATAATGGATATATTAAGTTTCCTGGCTTAAGTTTTGAAGAGAATATTTGGGAAATTTCTGCTAGTACTATCATACAGGGATATATCATATATTTGAAAGGTTATAGTTTTATGGGAAATAATTCTTTTGTGTTTTCTTCAGATCCTCCTCTTACCTTTAGAGAAATTTTATTTCTTCTTGTGGGACAAAAAAATCTTCCTATAGCACAATCAGAAACCTGGACTCTTTCAAGTATTATAGAAAGCATTCCTATAGGAGTAGAAGGAGTTATAAGCTCTGCTTTTGGAAATTTTATTTTAAATCCTATTGTTTCAGAGATATCTAATATCTTTAGTCTTGATAGTTTAAAAGTAGATTATGAAATACAAGGTTTATTACCGATTTGGAAAAGCTTAACTCTTGAAAAGAGAATTTGGGATAGATTATATTTCACATTAAATTATTCTTTAGGGGGAGATAGGATGTGGAGTGGTGAATTTAGCTATAAATTAAGTAATGATTTGAAATTTAAGCTTTATACCTCTCAGGGAAAACAATTCAATTTTAATATGGAATATTCTACAAAGTTTTAAGAAGGAAGGTGAATTAGCTTTGAAAAAGATAGTATTTTTATCCTTATTCTTCTTTTTAATATTTTCCTCTGTATTAGTATTCGCTCAGACAGAATATAAAGTAATAGATGTTATAGTAAAGGGCAATACAAAAATAAGCACTCAAGAGATATTAAAGATAGCAGGAATAGGAAAGAATATATATATCTCTGACGATAAACTGAATGCGATAAAAGAAAAATTGGAGGATTCTTCTTATTTCATTTCTGTTGTGTTGAATAAGATCTCCCAGAAGGATGGAATTATTCTTGAAATAAATGTGGTAGAATCACCCTTTCTTATATTTGTGAATGGAGTAAGATTTCAAGGCTTACAGAAACTAGCTTTAAAAGATATTCAAGATTCAGTTATTCTTCCTTATATAGGATGGACTACTGATCAGCTTATCTGGGAGCAGAGAAGAAAATTCATGTCTAAAGGTTATTTTTCTGATATTGATATTACACAAGAAAAAATAGATTCTGGTGTAATTTTGACATTTTATTTTAAAGAAAATCCAGTTTTAGATAGCATTCAAATAAACGGACTAAATAGAATATCTAAGGAGAGAGTGTTAGAATTATTAGGGTTAAAAGAAGGCATGCTTATATCGGAAGATGCAATTTTAGAGAAGAAAGAAATGTTAATGTATAGTGGTTTATTTTCTGAAGTAGATTTTAAAATTGAAAAAAAGGATAATAAGTTATCACTTAATATAAATCTAAAAGAGAATCCGTTATTATCTAAAATCTCGATTTCTGGTCTAAATAAATTAGAGATGAAAGATTTAATGCAAGTAATAGGATTTAAGGGAGATATAAAAGGAAATTCTATATTTTTAAATACAGAGGTTTATCTGTCTCAAGGGCTTTTAGACAATCTAAGATCTAGATTAGAGGATACAGGATATTTTAAAGAAATAGCTTTTAAAACAATTAATCTTGGAAACAATGCTGCTGGATTAGATATTAACTTAAAGGAAAATCCATGGATAGTTTTGATCGATGTAAAGGGTTTAAAAAATGTGTCCAAGGATAAGTTTTTTAATATAATTAAAAAAACTTCAAAGGATTTCTTATCTGAAAAATATGTTGAAGAAAGAAAAAATCTCTTAATAAATTCTGGTTATTTTTCATATGTAGATATAAAATATGTGGTGTCACCTAATAATATGGCTTATGTGACTTTTATAGTAAGGGAAAGTCCTATCTTAGAGAATATTAGTTATAAAGGACTTTCTAAAGTTGCAGAATCCGAGGTTGACAAGTATAGAATAATAGATAGGGGGGATTTTATTACGCAAGATAAGATTGATGAACAAGTTTCTAAATTTAAAGAATTAGGTTATTTTGAAGATGTAGATGTAGAATCCATAACCAATGAAGATAAGATATCTCTTACTTTTATTTTTAAGGAAAATCCTATAGTTAGAAAGATAAGTTTTGTAGGATTAACGGGAGTAGCAATTGATTACTTAAAGACTATATTGTTAACAAAAGAGGATAGCCCTTTTAATACTAATTTTATAAAAAAGGATATAATTAATATTCAAAATTTCCTCCAACAAAAAGGGTATGTTTTCACAGTTCTTCAATCCTTCTCTTTTACTGAAGATGGTGAATTGATATTTACCTTTAAGGAGTATAAAGTAGAAGACATTGGAGTAGAAATTGTTCCTGCTACAGAAACTTCGGTATTAGGATTTTTAGCTGTACTAAGAAGACCGACAGATAAGAATGTGATTAAGAGGGAAATTTCATTAAAGGTTGGAGAACCTGTTAATTGGGAAAAGATAAAAAGGGATCTTCAAAATATATATAATGTGGGAATATTTGAAGACGTATCTGTTAGGTTCGAACAGGGAAGTTCAGAGGAAATGGTAAAGGTTATTTATGTTGCAAAAGAAAAACTTTCCGGATCTTTTAATTTTGGTGGTGGGTATGCGACGGATGTAGGTATATATGGTTTTGTGGAGTATAAAGAAGGCAATTTATTTGGGAAAGCTAAAAGTTTAAGTTTACAATTATCATTAACAGGTTTAGGAAAGATCAATTATCAGTTAAGTTTCAGTGATCCTTGGTTTTTAGGAGGGAGAAATTCTTTTCAATTGGATATTTATGACAAAAAAACAACTATTACAGATTTAACAACATCTACCGTTGAAAAGACTGGGGGTGCTTTTTCATTCTCCTATCCTTTGGGTAGACTTTGGAGCCTTTCTTTTGGTTTTAAATATGAAGAGATTACTTATTTGGATAACTCTAATCCTAAGAGTAGTGTAGGGAGTTTTAAGATAGGATTAATAAGAGATTCTAGAGATTTTTATTTAAATCCTACACAAGGAAATAGACAATATGTAAACTTAGAATTTGCTGGTGGTGGAAGTGATGCTAACTTTATCAAATATGTAGGAGATTTTCAGTGGCATATACCTCTCACTAATAGAGAGTCCACCTTAACTATTATAGAGCAGAAAAATAGACAAGTTTTATCATTTAGATTAGGATTAGGATATGGGGAGGGTAATATACCAACTACTGAACTCTTTACCTTAGGTGGCTCAAGTTCTATCAGAGGATTTTATGATAATGAATTTAAAGGAGATACATTTGCTCTTTTTAATGTCCAATATAGAATTCCTCTTGGGAATGGAATTTATGGGGTTTTCTTTTTAGATACAGGAAGTACATGGTATTCAAAAGATATTTCCTCCTTATCTGATATTAAACTTTATACTGGCGTAGGACTTGGTTTAAGGTATGAAACTATAATTATTCCAATAAGATTTGATTTTGGATATAATTTTGGTAATGATCCAATGGATCCTAATACTAAGTGGAGAATTCATTTTAGTTTTGGAGACATATTTTAATGAATGGAGGGATCTCTTTGAAAAGGATAATAATATTTTCTTTATTTCTTTTAATTACTTTAAACCTTACCTTTGCTGATGAAAATTATTTTATTCAGGGAATATCTATAATAGGTTTGAAAAATGTTTCTTACGATACGGTTCAGAATATATTAAACATTAAAGTTTTAAATACTTATAATGGAAAGTATATAGAAGGTCAACTAAATAAGTTAAAGGAAAGTGGTTATTTTAAATCTGTCTCTTATGATCTTAAAAAATTAGATGGTGGTTATGAACTGATCATAAAGGTGGAAGAATTTCCTGTTGTTGCTGACATAATATTTCCAGATATAAAGCTTATAACAATTAATGCTATTCAGAAAGTTATTTATAGTGGCAAAGGCAAATTTTTTATTGAGGATAAAGTTAAAGAGGATTGCAAAAAGATTGAGGATCTTTATAGAAAGAAGGGTTTTGTTTTAGAAATTTCTCCTCAATATATTTTTAAAGATGGAATTCTTTCATTTATTTGGAAAGAGGCTCCTATTATAGGTAGTATTGAAATAATAAGCGGTAATCAATGGGAAAAGAAGGTTATTGAAGAGAATTTGAATCTTTCAATAGGAGATCCTCTTGATCTAAAGAAAATAGATGAACTTAATCAGAAACTTTTGAAAAAGAATATAAGGATAAAAATAATACCAGAATGGGCTTTTGAAGGAGCTTATACAATTTTATATCTTAATGTTGAATATCTATCACCAAGAATAGTTTCTTTGATTTATGAAAAAAATGAGAGAGTAAATTTACGTTTTAGCTACTATTTGAGTAATTATGGCAATTTAGAGTTAAACATTTCTAACAATATGCGAGGATCTTTTGACTACCTTATTTCTTGGCAACGGGAGTTTTTAAAAGTTTATTTTGGAGATAATTATTGGGGATTGAGTATTAATAAAACTCTTTCCAGTAGTAATAATATAGTAGGTGAAATTGGTTTTAAAAATAATCCGAATCTTGATGATAAAGTGTTGAGTTTTGATATAACTCAAGATGCAACTTTAGAAGAGAATGGTGTTTATAAATCTGGAAGCTATTTTAATTTTGGCATAGATTTTCATGGTGGAGGCTCTAATTATAATTATTCTTTAGCCTCATTATCAGGTAAGTATTTTATAAGATACGGAGAGGGTCTTAATGAACGTATATTAGGTTTAATGGGGGATATAAGATATCCTTTTGGAGATTCACCAGAGGATGGATCTTTGTATTTAAAGATTACTTATGCATTTCCCTTAAACAAATGGATATATTTAACTCTATCTGTGGGAGGTGATAGCTGTTTTAATCCAAGAGATTTAGTGTCTGCAAGTGATATTAGAATTAATCCATTTTTTGGTGTGGAGTTTTCAGTTACTCAAAAATCCTTATTCTCTGCCTTTGGATTAGAGAGTGATCTTGTATCTTTAAGAAATTTTTATATCAAATCAAAATTAGAATTTTAGGAGGTAAGGAAAATGAAAAAATATGGTCTGTTCATAGTATTTTTACTAATTGCAATCTCATTCATCTTTGTTGGTATTAAAATTGTTGGAGCACAGACTCAGACTTCTCTGAAAATAGCATATATTGATGAAGATAAACTTTTAAGAAGTTATCCTCCTTTTATGAATGCCTATAATAAATATCAACAAGAATATCAAGATAGGCTTAATAAGCTTAATGAAGCTCAGAAGGCTGGAAAATCTCAGGATGAAATAAAGAAACTATCGGCCCAATATGATGCGGAACTTCAACCTTATAAGCAAGCAGTGGAAAAAGTGTTAGATAGCTTAAAAAAGACTCTTGATAAAATATTCTCTGATCTTGCTAAAAAAGAGGGATACATAGCAGTACTTACAAAGAATGTACAAGGTCAGGAGATTGTAATTTGGGGCGGAGTAGATATTACAGATAAAGTTATAAATATTCTATCTTCTGGTAAATAGACATGAAAAAAAGGCTATTGAAGATAATTTTATCTGTATACATTATATTTGTTTCATCTTTCTCTATTATTTCTTCTCAACAGAGTATTAATATAGGATATATAGATTATTCAAAGGTATTTCTTGATTTCAGATATACTAAGAGTGTTCAAACTGTAATACAGAAAAGACAGTCTGAAATTGAGAAATTGGTAGTTGATGCCAAGAAAAGTGGAAAAACTGATAAGGAGATTAATGAATTAAGGGCTAAAGAAGAGAAAAAATTAGGAGAATATGTAGAGAAAGCAAGACAAGATATAAAAAATAAAATTTTAAAAGAAGTTGAAAATATAGCAAAGATCAAGAAGCTTTCTGTGGTTATCGAAAAGAAGATAAGAATATGGGGTGGGATTGATATTACTGATGAGGTTTTAAAAAATTTGAATAAATAAAGGGTGAATAAAGATGCATCTTAGTGAAATAGCAAAGATAATTAATGGAGAGTTAGTTGGGGAAGATGTATATATAGAAAAGATTTCTGAATGGGACAAAGCAGGAGATAATGATCTTATATTTGTATTTGATTTGGATGATATAAAAGTAGCTGAAAAAACAGGGGCAAAAGCAATGGTGATTCCATATGGTGGGTCTTCTTCTAAGCCACATATAAGGGTTGAGAATCCTAAACTTGCAATGGCAGAATTATTAAAGTATTTTGATTGGCGGGTATATCCTAAAGATATTCATCCTACAGTTATTATGGGCAAAGGGATTCAATTAGGAGAGGATGTGGGAATAGCACCATATACTGTTATAGGAGATAATGTAAAGATTGGCAAAGGATCAAAGATATTTTCAGGAGTAGTAATAGGAAATAATGTGGAAATAGGTGAGAATTGTATCATATATCCAAGAGTAACTATTTATGACCATTGCTATATTGGAGATAGAGTTATAATTCATTCAGGATGTAGTATTGGAATAGATGGTTTTGGATATGTATGGAATGGAGAAGAGCATTACAAAATCCCTCATATTGGTAAGGTGGTTATAGAGGATGAAGTAGAAATAGGAGGAAACACGGTTATTGAAAGAGCCACTTTGGGAGAAACACGCATAGGTAAAGGTACTAAAATAGGATCATTGATAATCATAGGACATAATGTAAGAATAGGAGAGAATTGCGTTATAGTAAGTCAGAGTGGTATAGCTGGAAGTAGTAAATTAGGAAATAATGTAATCATGGCAGGTCAAAGCGGTGTTTCTGATCATGTTAAAGTAGGCAATAACGTAACCATCCTTGCTAAGAGTGGTGTGATTAAAGACATACCTGATAACATGATAGTTTCTGGATTTCCCGCCAGACCTCATAGGGAAGAGATGAGAGTACAAGCTATTATGAGAAGACTTCCTGAGATTTGGGAAGAAATAAAGAAGTTGAGGGATAAACTTGGTTAGACAAAGAACAATAAAAGAATCTGTCAAGGTAGAAGGTAAAGGCCTACATACTGGTTGTTATACTAAAATGTATTTACATTCTGCCCCAGAAAATACAGGTGTTTTGTTTATTAAGAATAAAGTAAAAATTCCAGCCAATTATAAGTTTGTAGTAGAAACTTCACGTAGAGTTGTTTTAGAAAAAGATGGCGAAAAGATTTCTACTGTTGAACATTTTTTGTCTTCATTATATTACCTTGGAATTTCTAACTTATATGTGGAAGTTGATGGAGACGAAGTGCCAATTTTAGATGGCAGTGCTTTTTATTGGGTAGAAATTCTTGAGGATTTAGTAAAAGATCAGGATGATTTAATAGATGAATTGACGATTGAGAAACCATATTCTTTTAGGGTTAAAAATGCTGAAATTCTCTTTTTTCCCTCAAGCAGATTTCAAGTACTTTGTGCTATCTCTTTTCCTAATTCCTTTTTAAGATGGCAAACATTTTATTTAAAAGATCTTAAAGATTATAAAACTGAAATTGCTCCAGCAAGAACTTTCGGGTTTTATTATGAGGTAGAGGAGCTTGTTAAAAAAGGACTCATAAGTGGTGCTGATCTTAACAATGCACTTCTTGTGGGAGAAGGTAGATATGTTAATGAACCTCGCTTCAAAGATGAGCCAGTAAGGCATAAAATTCTTGATTTAATAGGTGATATATCCCTTTCAGGTAAAAGATTAAAATTAAAAATTATATCTATTGGATCAGGACACTCGCTACATATGAAAGCTATGTCATATCTACTTAGGGGGTGATGATGTGAATAATATTGATATTACTAAAATTCTTCCTCATCGTTTCCCTTTTCTTCTTGTTGATAAAGTATTAGATTTTAAAGAAGGGGAATGGTTAAAAGCAATAAAAAATGTTACGTATAATGACTATTTTTTTGTAGGACATTTTCCTGAAAGACCTATTATGCCGGGAGTATTAATAATTGAAGCTATGGCACAGTGTGCAGGTATATTTTTATTTCTAAGCTATGGAAAAGATAAAAGTGATAAAGAATATATAGCGTATTTAGCAGGGGTGAATAACGTTAAATTTAGAAAACCAGTAATTCCGGGTGATCAAATAGTTTTAGAAGTAAAACTAAAGCAAACAGTAAGGAATATATATAAGTTTGATGCAATTTGTAAAGTAGATGATAATATTGTGGCAGACGGAGAAATTACTATTGCATTAGGAGGAAAAGAATGAAGGATGTATCAATACATCCTACTGCTATAATCAGTGGTAAGGCTGAAATAGGTATAAATGTAGAGATTGGTCCTTTTACTGTAATTGAGGATGGGGTAAGAATTGGAGATTATACAAAAATTGAAAACAATGTTCATATTAAAAGAGGAACCATTATAGGTAGTGGTTGTCATATACATACAGGAAGTGTTTTAGGTGATATTCCTCAAGATTTGAGTTTCAGAGGAGAAGAAAGTTTTCTTATAATAGGAAATAATGTAACAATAAGAGAATATTGTGTATTTCATAGGGCATCTGGTAATGGTAATGCTACAATCATAGGTGATAATTGTTATTTAATGGCATATGTTCATGTGGCTCACAATGTTAAAATTGGAAGAGATGTTATAATAGCCAATGCCACACAACTTGCTGGATATGTGGAAATTGGAGACAAGGCATTTATAAGTGGTCTTGTAGGGATTCATCAGTTCGTAAGGATAGGTAGTTATGCAATGGTTGGAGCATTATCTAAGTTGGTTAAAGATATTCCTCCCTTTTCTTTATGTGATGGTAATCCGGCTCTAATATATGGTATTAATGTGGTAGGTCTAAGAAGAAATGGTTTTTCGAGTGATAGGATTAGAATAATTAGAAAACTCTTTCATATATTATATGATAAAGGTTTATCTTTTGAGAAAAGGTTAGAGGCAATATCTAAGATAGAATATGAAGAGGCTAAAATGTTGGTTGATTTTGTTAAAGGCTCGAAAAGAGGAATTGCTGATGCATCTTGGAGGAATGAAGAATGAAAATATTCTTTTCAGCATTAGAAGTTTCTGCTGATTTACATGGATCAAAGCTTATAAATGCGCTAAAACAAAAACAAAAAAATATATATTTTTTTGGCCTTGGCGGAGAAAGAATGAAGGAAGAAGGCTTAGATGTAAGATGGGATCTAACAAGATATAGTACTGTTGGTTTTGTTGAGCCTTTACCTTATATTCCAAAGTTATTAAAAATACAGCAAGAAGCCAAAAATTTATTAAGAGAGGCAAGACCTGATCTTGCTATATTTATTGATGCTCAAGGTTTTAACCTCCCATTAGCAAAATATGCGAAAAGTTTAGGTATAATAACTGTATATTATTTTGCTCCACAATATTGGCTATGGGGAAAGAAAGAAGAAGCTAAAGAAGTTCTTTCAAATTTGGATTGGATAATTGCTACTTTTCCTCAAGAGTATTCTTTATATAAATCATTTGGAGATAATGTGGTTTTTTTTGGACATCCTCTTATAGATTATCTTTCAGTTTATTCAAATATAGACAAAAAAAATGATCTTATAGGACTTTTCCCAGGAAGTAGAGTACAGGAAATTAAAAAACTTACTCCTATTTTTTTAGAGATAGCTGAGAAATTGCCAGGATATAAATTTGTTATTCCTTTAGCAAGTCAAAATTTTTCTAATTTATTATATTCTATCATTAAAGGGAAGGAGAATTTGGTGAAAGTTGTGTCAGGAAATGAAAGCCAAAAGATCTTAAGGGCATCTGTCATAAGCCTTGTAGCCTCTGGTACAGTAACTTTAGAGGCTGCCATTCTCAAGACACCTGTTTTTGTATTTTATAAGATCTCTCCATTGACTTATTTTATTGCTAAAAGACTTGTTCATTATCCTTATATTGCTTTGCCCAATATTATTTTAGAAAAACGTATATTTCCTGAGTATGTGCAGTATATAGATATAAACAAGGTTGTTAAGGATATAGATGATTTTTTGAAAGATAGCGATAGAAGAGAAAAAATGTTAAAAGATCTTGATAGAATCTCTGAAATAATTGGAAAACCTGGGGTTTTAGATAAAATTTCTGATTTTATATTAAATCTTTTATGAAAATTTATTTCATAGCTAATGGGCCTGGAGAAATAGCAGGCTGGCTCTATCCATTGGTACAGTGGATAAGGGAGTATGAGCCTTTTTGGAGTAAAAATTTGTCATATTATTTAATATTAAATCCTTGTCAATTTGCATCAGGAGAAGAAGAAAGAGTTGTAAGAACATGGGAATTTTTTGAAGATATAATCTTACCAAATGAATATTGGAAGCTTTTTAAAGTTAAAGAAAGTAACACAATAATCTTCCATATAGGAGGAGATTTATTTTTTAATTTGGCTCTTGCCAAAAGGTGGAAAAGTAAATCTTTAGCATACTTGGAGAAAGATTTTTATTGGGAAAGATTTTATAATAGGATCTATGCATCTGAAGTATTGAAATATAAAAAGGCAGTAGTAGTTGGAGATTTAAGATTTGATTTTCTTCCCAATAATGGGTTTTCTAACAATAATAAAATTGCTTTATTTCCGGGGAGTAGGACCTATGGGTTGAGATTTTATTTGCCATTTTATTTCATGTTAGCAAGAGAAATTTTAAAAGATTTTCCAGATCTTAACTTCACCTTATTTTTCTCTCCCTTTTTAAATCCATCAGAAAGGGGAAAAATATTAGAGAAACTGCAACCTATTTGGAAAGATTTACCTATGGAGTTTAGAGATCTAAAGGATATGAGAGATGTGAATGGTTATTTTCTTGCTATTACACTTCCTGGTACCAATACTTTGCAACTTGCATATATGAAGATTCCTATGTTAGTAATATTGCCTCTTCATAGACCAGAATATCTTCCTCTTGAAGGGATTGGTAATTTGTTTAAGGGAAGAATACGAGATTTTATTATAAAAGCCTACTTAAATAGAAATCCATATTTAGCCTTGCCCAATAAGCTATATCCTGGAATACTACCTGAAGTAGTAGGTAAATTTTTGTTTAAGGATGTGTTAGAATTTTTAAGAGGATTAATTGTTGAAAGGGAGATAATCTTAAATATACATAATGAGTTAAAAGAAAAGTTTAATAAGAATTATCTATCGTCCGAGTTGATCTGGAAGGATTTTTATCATGAAGTACTTGAAAAGGCTATTTGAATTTTTAAAACCATATGCAATTTATTTTATAATAGGTTTTTTCTGTATTATAGTTGGTAATGGTGCTCAATTATATGCACCAAAATTCTTAGGAGAACTTTTGGATCAGCTTTCTCATATTAGAGATTTAAATGTTTTAAATAGATTAGCCTTTATAATTATTCTTCTTCTTTTTACAAGAAGTATGTTTTTGTATGGTCAGATTTATATTTTTTCTTTTATTGGTCATAGATTAGTAGCAGATTTAAGAGAAAAATTATTCGAGAAGATTCAATATCTCTCTTTAGATTATTTAAATAGATGGGGAAGTAGTGATCTTATAGCTCGTACTCTTCAAGATACTCAATTGATACAAACTTCTTTTTTATCAGGCATAGCAGATCTTTTTTATGCTATAGTCCTTTTATCAGGAGTACTTGTTATAATATTCATCACAGATTGGCAACTTGCTCTTGCAACTCTTATTGTTATTCCTCTTTTTGTTTTTTCTATATCTGGTATAGGTAGGGAAATACAAAAATGGTCCATGTCTGTACAAAAAAAGGTAGCAGATTTAACAAAACTTATACAGGAGAGTATAAAAGGAGCAAGAATAGTAAGAGGCTTTTCTCAAGAAGAAAAAGAAATTGAAAGATTTAAGAAAGAAAACGAGAAAAACTTTTTTAGAAATTTGAAAATTGCAAGACTTACAGCATTTCAAATTCCTCTTGCTAGCTTTTTAAGTGCTTTAGCACTTGTTTTTATCCTTTGGTTAGGTACAAGAAAGATAGCAAGAGGAGAGATAACAATGGGATCATTTGTAGCCTTTCTTACTTATGTGGGTATGGCTTTGGATCCTACTCAAACTATTCTTAGAGTGTTTTCAGGACTTAGGCAAACCTATGCAGCTTTAGAAAGAATTTTTGAGATTTTGGATAAAGGTAAAGAAGTAGAAGAGGTTAAAAATCCAATAGTTCTACCTCCAATAAAAGGTTTTGTAGAATTTAAAAATGTATATTTTACATATGACGGAAAGAGTTGGGTTTTAAAGAATATAAATCTTAAAGTTAATCCTGGAGAAAAAATTGCTATTGTTGGAAGTAGTGGTGCAGGAAAAAGTTCTCTGGTAAATATTATTCCAAGGTTTATAGATCCCACTCAAGGAGAAGTAAGAATTGATGGGTACAATATAAAAGAAGTGAGTTTAAAATCTTTAAGATCTCAAATAGGTTTCGTTCCACAAGAGACTATTGTTTTTTATGGTACAGTAAAGGATAATATAAGTTATGGAAACCCAAATGTAACTTTAGATGAAATTATAGAGGCTGCTAAAATTGCAAGGGCTCATGATTTTATTATGAATCTACCAAATGGATACGATACTGTAATTGGAGAAGGTGGGGTAGGTATTTCGGGAGGACAGGCACAAAGAATTGCTATTGCAAGAGTTGTTCTTTTAAAGCCAAGATTAATAATTCTTGATGAAGCTACCTCAGCATTAGATTCAGAATCAGAAGCCTATGTACAGGAAGCTTTAAAAGATCTTATGGAGGGAAAAACTGCTTTTATTGTGGCTCATCGCTTATCTACTATAAGAAAAGCTGATAGAATAATTGTATTAGAAAATGGAGAAATAGTAGAAGAGGGTACTCATGAAGATCTCTTGAAGAAGGGTGGAATTTATGCAAGAATAATAAAATGGCAACTTGAGGAGAGTAATATAGGAGATGAATAAGGTAAAGATAGGAGTTGTTGGAGTAGGATATTTAGGGCAACATCATGTAAGAATTTTCAGCGAGATTCCTAAAGTAGAAATTGTAGGAATTGCAGATTTAAATTTACAAAGAGCAAAAGAGATTGCTTCTATTTATAATATACCTTTTGTAACTTCTGATTATAGAGATTTACTTGATAGGGTTGATGCTGTTAGTATTGTTACTCCTACTAATACTCATTTTCAGATAGCAAAAGACTTTTTGCTTAGAGGTATTCATACTTTTATAGAGAAACCTGTAACTCAAACTTTAAAAGAAGCGGAAACTCTTTTAGAGATTGCCAGTGGGAAAAATCTTATTTTACAGGTAGGTCATATAGAAAGATTTAATCCTGCTGTTCAAGAATTAAAAAGATATATAAATGATCCTTTTTACATGGAGATAAAAAGATCTGGTCCTTTTGACGGTAGGATAACTGATGTGGGGGTTGTAATGGATCTTATGATTCATGATTTGGATATACTTTTTTATGTATTAGGTAAGGGTAGAAAAATATTAGACATAAAAGGATATGGTTATTCTTTTTATACTTCTTATGAAGATTTTGCAAATGTAGAACTTGTTTTTGAGGGAAATCTTCTTGTAAATCTGATTGCCAGTAGGGTAACTCCTAAAAAGATTAGAAGATTAGATATTTATGAGAAGAATGGGGATTTAATAAGCATAGATTATATGGAACAAAGCATATCTATAATTCATGGGAATAGAAAACAAGTTGAAACATCTATAGAGACTCCAGTTTTAGAGAAAGAGGAACCTTTGAGATTAGAGCTTGAACATTTTGTGAATTGTATTCTTGAGGGGTCGGATCCTGAAGTTACCCTTGAGGATGGAAAATTAGCTTTAGCCCTTGCTACTGAAATTTTAAAGGAGCTGAGAATTTTTGATATTAAGAAAGATACTTAAAAATTTTTACTTATCTATAATCTTTCTTATCTTTTTTATTATTCTATCATTATCTTCTGATGATCTAAAATATTTAAAAACTCAATTTGAACAGCAATTAAAAAAAGAGCCTCAAAATTCTAAAGTTCTTTTTAATCTTATGGTAGTATATGGGGCTTTAGGAGATTTAGAGAATCTTTATAATACATATAATTTGCTTATTGCTACTGATCCCAACTTTCTTAAAAACCTAAAAAAAGATATAAAGGAAGAAGATAGTAGTATATTCAATCTATATAAATTAGCATTTTTGTATTATTTCTTAGAAGATTATGATAAATCTATCTTTTATTTTGAAAGATTATATGATTTAAAACCTAACGATGATTGGGTAATAGCTTTTCTTGCATATTTGTACTATTTAAAAGATAATTTAAATAAGACAAAAGAATTAATAGATAAAGGATTAAAATTAAATAAAGATAATGAGGTTTTTCACGCTCTTTTATGTGCCTTATATTTAAGAGAAAATAGATATTTCTCTGCCCTTAAGGAATACTTTATGACTTTGAGTATTGTTCAAAGAAAAGGATATAAAAACATATTTGGAATTTTAAAAAATTTGAGATAAATTGACATATTGTTAAAATTTTCTTAACATTAAATTATGGCACTTGAGACCATAGGTATATATAAATACTACGGAAAAAGATGTGTAGTTAAAAATGTCTCTATACGTGTAACCCCTGGGAATGTAGTTGGGCTTTTAGGACCAAATGGGGCAGGAAAAACTACTACATTTTATACTATTATGGGGGAAGTAACTGCTAATCAGGGTAAGATTTTACTTGATGGCGAGGATATTACACATTTATCTATGCCCCAAAGAGCAAGAAAAGGTATTGGTTATCTTGCCCAAGATCCTACAATATTTAGAAAGCTTACAGTAGAAGACAATATAAAATTGGTATTAGAATTAACAAAGTTAACCCCAAAAGAGCAAAAAGAGAGATTAGAAGAATTAATAGAAGAATTTCGATTACAGAAAGTTAGGAAAAATTTAGGGTATACACTCTCTGGAGGAGAGAGAAGAAGGGTTGAAATAGCTAGGGTTTTAGCCCTTTCTCCTAAGTATATACTTTTAGATGAACCTTTTGCAGGGGTTGATCCTATTACTGTTCAAAATTTACAAGAAACTATTTCCTATTTAAGAGAAAAGGGGTTGGGTATATTAATTACTGATCATAATGTTAGAGATACATTAGCTATAACAGATTATGCATATATAATATTTTCTGGAGAGGTTCTTATCTCCGGTACTCCAGAAGAAATAGTTAATAGTGATATGGCAAAAAGATTTTTCTTAGGAGAGAGGTTTAATCTTTAATGTCTGGATTTTTTTTAATAATTATATTGATTCTTGCAAGTGGTTTGATTGCATATGCAGGAGATTATGTAGGTAGAAAAGCAGGGAAAAAGAAACTTTCTCTCTTTGGCCTTAGGCCTAAATATACTTCTCGTATAATCAGTATTTTGACTGGCATTTTAATTATGATTTTCTCTCTTGTTGTGCTTTCTGTTATTTCGGAAAATGTTCGAGTAGCTTTATTTGGAATGGAAAAATTAAAGAAACAAATATATTCTTTAGAAAATTCGATTAAGTCAAAGGAGAAAGAATATACAGAGATTTTAAAGAGGTATGAAGAAGTTAAGAAAGGTAGAGATAAGGCTCTAAAAGATTTAGAGGAATATAAAAATAAAATTCATATTTTGGAAATGGAAAGAGAAAAATTACTTAAAGAACTTAATAAATTATCTATGGAAAAAGAGAGATTAAAGAAAGAAAATGAGAAGCTTCAAAGGTCTATATACGAAGTCTCTAAAAAAATAGCCACATTATCTAAGGAAAAAGAATCTTTGGAGAAAGATAAAAAATATTTACTTGATGAATTACAGTTTTTGAATTCTACTATAGCCAGTCTACGTACAGAAGGAATTATATTTAAAAGAGGAGAATTGATACTTAATTATATTATTAGAGGTAAAACAGGTGATGATATACAAAAAGAGGCAAAAGCACTTCTTTCTTTAATTGAAAGTATAGCAAGAGAAAGAGGAGCAGGAAATGAAGAAAAAGGATACGTATGGGTGCCAGAAGCGGAATGGAAAAAACTTTTAGAGGAAATGAAAACTACAGAGGAAAAATTGGTAAGGGTACATTCTCTAGCAAACATATTTGAGGGTGAACCAGTTATTGTATATTTCCAAATTTTTCCTTATAAATTAGTATATAAGACAGGAGAGGTAATATTACTAAAAGTTATTGATGGTAGTGAAAGTTTAGATAAGATTGAATCAAGACTATTAGAGGTTCTATCAGAGGTTAATAAAATAGCTCAACAAAAAGGAATACTTCCTGATCCATTATCAAATACTGTTGGTGAAATATCTTTTGATGAATTTTATGATACTGCTTATAAAATTAAAGAGAGGGGTAAAAAGGTTATCCTAAAAGTGATAGTTGAAGAGGATACTTATAACAGTGGTCCTTTAAAAATAAGATTTGAGATATAGGAGGTAGTGATTTTTATGGAAAAAAAATTTGTAGAAGCATTAACATCTCAAAAAGATGATTTTTCAAAATGGTATACCGAAGTGGTATTAAAGGCAGGACTTGTGGATTACTCTCCTGTTAAAGGTTGTATGGTAATAAAACCTTATGGATATGCTATATGGGAAAATATACAGAAGATTTTAGATGAAAAGATTAAAGCAACAGGTCATGAAAATGCATATTTCCCTCTTTTTATACCAAAGAGCTTCTTGGAAAAAGAGGCAGAACATGTGGAGGGTTTTTCACCTCAAGTTGCTTGGGTTACAAAGGGGGGAGATGAGGATCTTTTTGAACCTCTTGCTGTGAGACCTACCTCAGAATCAATAATCTGCAGCATGTATGCTAAATGGATTCAATCATGGAGAGATTTACCAGTACTAATAAATCAATGGGCTAATGTTGTTAGATGGGAAAAAGAAACAAGACCCTTTTTAAGAACCACTGAATTTTTATGGCAGGAAGGTCATACCGCTCATAGAACCCTTGAAGAAGCAGAAGAAGAAGCATTAAAAATGCTTTTTGTGTATAAAGATTTTGTTGAGAATGATTTAGCTATTCCAGTAATTGCTGGTAAAAAAACGGAGAATGAAAAATTTGCTGGTGCTTTACACACATATTCTATAGAGGTTCTTTTAGCAGATGGAAGGGCCCTTCAAGCTGGTACATCTCATAATTTAGGTCAGCATTTTGCTAAGGCATTTGATATTATGTTCCAAGATTTGGATGGAGAGAGAAAATATGTTTGGCAAACCAGCTGGGGAGTGTCTACAAGGCTTATTGGAGCTTTGATAATGACTCATGGTGATGATTATGGCCTTGTATTACCTCCTAGGGTTGCTCCTTATCAAATAGTGATTATACCGATATGGAAAAATGATGCTGAAAGGGAAAAAGTCTACAATTATGTAGATGAAATATATAATATCTTGAAGAGATACTTTAGAGTAAAGGTAGATAAGGATGAGGAACATACTCCTGGTTGGAAGTTTAATGAGTATGAACTTAAAGGTGTTCCAGTAAGATTAGAAATAGGTCCAAAGGAAGTAGATAAGCAAGAAATATTTGTGGCAAGAAGAGATTTAAGATTGAAAATGTCGTATAAAAAAGAAAATATGGTGGAAGAGCTAAGTAATCTTTTAGATGATATTCAAAAAACTCTTTTCCAAAAGGCTTTAAAATTTAGAGAAGAAAATTTCCATAATGTAAGAGACTTTAATACATTTAAAGAAATTATGGATACAAAAAGGGGGTTTGTTAAAGCAAGTTGGTGTGGAGACGGAGAATGTGAGTTAAAGATAAAAGAATTAACTGGAGCAACAATAAGAAATTTACCCCTTGATTGGAAAGAGGAAGAAGGAAAATGTATTCTTTGTGGAAAGGAAACAAAAATTAAAGCCTTATTTGCAAAGGCATATTAGAGATATGAAGGTTAAAGTACTTATAGAAAGAATAGATAAAGAACTATCACTTCCTTTTTATGCTACATCTGGATCTGCTGCTTTAGATCTGTATTCTCGCGTTGATTTTGTACTTCCCCCCTTTAATGAGATAGGTGGAGGAATTATAATTCCTACAGGAATAAAAATTGCCCTTCCTGAAGGATATTTGGCATTGGTCTTACCTAGAAGTGGACTTTCGGCAAAGGAAAGTATAACAGTTTTAAACACTCCAGGACTTATTGATAGTGACTATAGAGGAGAAATTTTAGTTAATCTTATCAATTTTTCACAAAGGCCATTTTACGGTAAAAAAGGTATGAGAATAGCCCAACTTCTTGTTCTTCATTATCCGAGGGTAGAATGGGAAGAAGTGGAAAGCCTTCCTTTAACGGAAAGAGGAGAAGGGGGGCTGGGAAGTACTGGGATTTTATAAAATGTAATTTTCTTTTATGTGATATATAATTTAAAATTGGAAGTTTTTAAAACAAAAAGAAGTAAGGGGGTTATGAAAGAAAAATGAAATATGAAACTGAAAACTTAAGGAATGTAGGACTCTTTGGGCATGGAGGTGCAGGAAAAACAAGTTTAGCTGAGGCAATTTTATATACTGCAAAAGTAATAGATAGAATAGGTAAAGTTGAAAATGGTAATACGGTTTCTGATTTTGAACCTGAAGAAATAAAAAGAGGAATATCTTTAAGTCTTTCAGTTCTACCCTTGGAATGGAAGGTAAAGAAAATTAATGTAATTGATACACCAGGATATGCAGACTTTATAGGAGAAATCAAGAGTGCTTTAAGAGCAGTAGATAGTATGCTTATTGTAATTGATGCTATTTCTGGAATTCAGGTTCAGACTGAAAAGGTGTGGGGGATAGGTGAGGAAGAGAAGTTACCAGTAGCTTTTGTAGTGAATAAACTTGATAGAGAGAGTGCTGATTTCTATGAAAATGTAAAAGCTATTCAAGAAAGATTTGGAGGCAAAGCAATTCCTATATATTTACCCATTGGTAAAGAAGGTAATTTTAATGGTATTATAGATCTTTTAGAGGGTAAAGCATATATTTATAAAGATGAGAAGGGTGAACCAGTAGAGTCTGATATTCCAGTAGAGCTTAAGTCGGATTATGAAAAATATAGACAACAGTTAATTGAAACTATTATTGAGTTTGATGAGGAGTTGCTTCAAAAATATTTAGAAGGAGAAGAGATAGAAAGTGCATTAATAGCTAAAACTTTAAAGGAGGCTTTTATAGGAAGAGAATTATTCCCAATCTTTCCTGTATCCTCTTTTAAAAATGTAGGAGTATCAAAGTTACTTGATGCAATAGTTGCTTTCTTCCCAAATCCTTTAGAAAGACCAGCTATACCTGTTGAAGATCTTAAAAAGGGGGAAACAAAAGCTGTACGAATAGGAGAAAAGAATGGCCTTTTGGCTTTTGTTTTTAAAACCTCTGCAGATCCTTTTGTTGGTAAGATAAGTTACATTAGGGTTTTATCAGGAGTGTTAAAGCCAGATTCTCCATTATTCAATGTAAATAAAGGAGTACAGGAAAAGATAGGTGGACTTTTCTATCAAAGAGGTAAGAATCAGGAAGTTGCAACAGAGATCAATACTGGAGATATAGGTGTCATAACAAAATTGAAAGAAACAAGCACAAATGAGACTTTGAGTGATAAAGATAATTCAATAAAGGTAGTTCCAGTGGAATTTCCCGAACCTGTTTTTGCAGTTGCAGTAGTTCCAAAGACCAGAGCTGATGAAGATAGGATGAGTTCTGCAATTGCAAGAATTTTAGAGGAGGATCCAACTTTAAGGGTGCAAAGAAATCTGGAAACCAATGAAACATTAATTTATGGGTTAGGAGATTCTCATTTAGAAGTAGTAGTAGAGAGAATGCAAAGAAAATTTGGGGTAAATGTGACCTTAGGTACACCACAAGTAGCTTATAGAGAAACTATTAGAGCTACTGTCAAAGCTGAAGGTAAAGTTAAAAAGCAGACAGGTGGTAGAGGGCAATATGGTCATGTATGGCTTGAGTTAGAGCCTCTACCTCGAGGTGCTGGATATGAATTTGTAGACAAGATTGTTGGTGGAGTTGTTCCTAAGAACTATATACCTGCAGTTGAGAAAGGTGTTAGAGAAACAATGGAAAAAGGAGTATTAGCTGGATTCCCCGTAGTAGATGTTAGAGTTACTTTATTCGATGGATCTTATCATGAAGTAGACTCTTCAGATATGGCCTTTAAGATAGCAGCTGCTAAAGCATTCAAAAAAGGTTTTATGGAGGCAAAACCTGTACTTCTTGAACCAATAATGAGTGTAGAAGTTACAGCACCAAGTGAGTATACAGGTGATATTATAAGTGACCTTAATAGTAGAAGAGGGAGAGTAACCCAGATAGATTCCTTGGGTAAACTACAAGTGGTAAAGGCTCTTGTACCTTTGGCTGAAATGCTTAGATACTCATCTGTTCTTAAATCTATTACTCAAGGTAGAGGATCTTATTCTATGAAATTTTCACATTATGAAGAGGTACCAGCAAAGATACAAGAGGAGATTATAGCTAAGGCAAAACCAAGAGCAGAAGAAGAAGAGGAATGATAGAGAAAATTGAAGTAGGTGATATATTAGAACTACCTAAGAAACATCCTTGTGGTGGAAATAGATGGATTGTGCTTTATTCTGGTGTTGATATTAAATTAAAATGTGAAAAATGTGGTCATATAGTTATGCTACCAAGGATCGATATAAAAAGAAAGGCAAAAAAAGTGGGAAAGGTAGAAATAAAAGAGGATGAATAACTGGAAAAGAATTGTTGTAAAGGTTGGTACTTCAAGTATTACTGATGAGAAGGGAAATCCATCGGCAGAGAAGATCCTTTCCTTAGCAAGAGAATGCGTAAAACTTATAAGATCTGGTAAAGAAGTTATATTGGTATCCTCCGGAGCTATTGCTTCAGGAAGAGAAATTATAACTCGTCTCTCTAAGAGAAAGGATCTTCCTGCCAAGCAGGCATTATCTGCTGTGGGACAAGTAAGGTTAATGCAATACTATGCACAAATTTTCTCTATTTTTAAACAACCTATAGCCCAAATACTTATTACGGCAGAAGATATTTATGATAGAAAGAGGTATTTAAATATATCTCAGACCTTTGAGACTCTTTTAGAAGAGAAGATTATTCCTATTGTAAATGAAAATGATACAGTAGCAGTTGAAGAAATAAAGATTGGGGATAATGATACATTATCAGCAAAAGTAGCATGTGCTGTAGATGCTGACGTTTTAGTTATATTGTCTGATGTATATGGTCTATATACAGAAGATCCCAATAAATCTAATGATGCTAAATTGATAAAGGAAGTTTATGAGATAAATGAAAATATTGAAAAATATGCAGGCCCTGGTAAGGGAACTGGGGGTATGTATACAAAGTTAATGGCAGCCAAGATAGTTACAGAGGCTGGGATACCTATGATTCTAACAAAAACAGATATTGAAAATATTTTGGAAAGACTTATCTTAAAAAATGAAAAAATTGGAACTTTTTTCTATCCTCCTGAGAAACATCTAAGTAGAAAAAAGCACTGGATGTTATTTGTGGCGAAAAGTGAAGGGAAGATTTATGTAGATAATGGTGCTAAAGAAGCTATTCTTAAAAAAGGTAAGAGTTTACTTCCAGTTGGGATAAAAAAGATTGAAGGTGATTTTGTAAGGGGGGATACAGTATCTATATTGGATGAAGAAGGAAATGAAATAGGTAAAGGAATTGTTAATTATGACAGCAATGAAATTCAAAACATAATTGGAAAAAACTCTGAAGAAATAAAAGCTATTTTAGGGGATAACTCTTACGAAGAGGTAATTCATAGGAACAATATGGCTCTTATACATCTTGATTAAAAATTAATATAGATCCAAAAAGCTAAAAGATAAAGATAGGCAAACCTCAGCTTTTTAACTGGTTTTTCATAATATGTTTGCTTTCTTTAAAAATTAAGACAATAAAGGTTGTTTAATAAAATAACTAAAATGGCGAAGATATTGATATAAACTATTTCTCCTGTTTTGGTGGAGGCGATGGGATTTGAACCCACGGCCTCTTGCATGCGAAGCAAGCGCTCTCCCGCTGAGCTACGCCCCCACCTTATTTAAACCTTTTTAAGTTTAATCAAAACAAAAGGTTTTTGTCAAATTGTTTTAATTTAATTTCATGGAATAACGATATCATTTAAAATGTCTAATTTAATTGGATAAACTATTAAAGAAAGGGTGTGAGAGTCAAGATGGAAGACATTATTGTTTTGGAAGATGTGATTAAGATTTATAAAATGGATGGAGTAGAGACTACTGCATTAAATGGAGTCTCATTAAGGGTTAAGAGAGGGGAATTTATAGCAATAATGGGCCCTTCCGGATCTGGTAAATCTACTATGATGCACCTTATAGGATGTCTTGATAGACCAACATCTGGTAAAATATATTTTGAAGGAAAGGATGTTTCTAAACTTACTGATGATGAATTAGCTGAGATAAGAAATAAGAAAATTGGTTTTGTATTTCAGAGTTTTTATTTACTTCCCCGTTATAATGCACTCCAAAATGTAGAACTTCCTTTAATATACCAAGGAATTTCACCAAAAGAGAGAAGAGAAAAAGCTAAAGCAATTTTAGAAAGAATGGGTCTTAGTGATAGGTTATTTCATAGACCTACTCAACTTTCAGGTGGTCAACAGCAGAGAGTTGCTATTGCAAGAGCACTTGTAGTGGATCCTTTAGTTTTGCTTGCTGATGAACCAACAGGAAACTTAGATACTAAATCCAGTCATGAGATTATGAATTTAATTAGTAGGCTTCATAAAGAAGAAAATCTTACTATTGTTTTAGTAACCCATGAACAAGATATTGCTTCTTATGCTGAAAAAATTGTAAGGATGCAAGACGGAAAAATCGTAGATATAGAGGATAGGAAAAGGGAGATAAGCCATGTATAAGAAACTTCTTTTGGTTATGATCATCTTCTTTGTTTTTTTAAATATATCTTATAGCGAAGATTACATAACTATAGACTCTCTTTTACCTCTTTTACAAAAGTCACCCCTCTATAGCGTATATAAAATTCAATACGAAAATTCCTTACAGAATTATTATTTATCTCAAGCAAATTTAAAGCCTAATATTACATTTCAGGCATCATATAATCTGGGAGAAACAAAGACTATAATAGGATCATCTACTACTATTAATACAACTCAAAACACAGTTCTATCCTTAAGTTATTCTCAGATTATTCTTCCTTTCGGAGAAGCGGGAATAAATCTAAAATTAGCTGAGCTAAGTTTAGAGCAGGCAAAAAATAATTTTCAAATTAATTATAATGATCTATTTCTTCAATTTTTACAATCCATATATAATCTTTATTTAGCTCAGGAAAAATTGAAGATATATGAAGAAAGTTATAGTTTAGCAGTAAAGCAAAGGGAAGTAGCGGAGAAACAATTTGAGAATAAGGTTATAAATGAAATAAATTTATTGGATTATAAACAAAGGGAAAAATTGGCAGAGACTAATTATAACTCAGCAAAAAGTAATTTAGAATTAGCATATAAGTCCCTTGAAAATCTTTTAGGAACAACCTTACGAAGAGTTCCGGTAAAAATTGATATTAAATATGATGAAATAGAAGACAAACCTGAAGATCTTTTGAGTAAACTTTATACTAATAATTTAAGTGTAAAAAATGCGAGCTTAGAATTAGAAAAAAGTAAGCTTAATTTAGATAAAGCATATCTTCCATCTTGGGGTATCTCATTTAGTGGAAATTACAATACTGGAAATGCATCTTATAATGCCTCCTTTAATACAAAAAACTATCTTTTATCATTTAATACAGATCAAACTTTTGGAGATACAATAAGTTCGAGTAAAGAGTCATGGAATATCAAGATTCAGTTTAGTATTCCTATCTTGGATGGAGGAAGTAGTAATATAAATAAAACACAAGCAGAACTTTCCTTGAAACAAACGCGGATTAATTTTGAGAAAACTAAGAAAGAGGTAGAACTTAATTTCTGGAAGACCTATTATAATCTAATTCAAGCTCAATCCGTTATAAAACAGAAAGAGATTGCCTTAGAACAAAAGAGACTAAATTTTGAGGCTCAAAAGATAAGGTATAGTTTGGGCTTAATTACAGATTTGGATTTAAAGAGTTATGAAATAGAATTTATACAGGCCAAGTATGATCTTGAAGATGCTATTTTAAATTATAATCTTTTAAGAGTCCAATTAACTAATCTTCTTGGAAATTTAGGGGGTAATCTACTATGAGAAAAGTATTGGCTTTTTTAGTTTTAACATTTTTGGTTCTTACGTTAGGCTATTCTCAAGAATTAAAGATATTAACTTTTGATGAAGCAGTAAATATTGCTTTAAAAAATAATAAAGATATTTTGGTAGCGAAAATAAATTTGGATAATGCAGTTTTTGATTATGAAAATAAAAAGAAAGATCCAACTACTTTAATACTCTCTTTAAAGCAAGCAGAATTAAATGTAAAGCTTGAACAGGTAAAATATAATAATACAAGAATTCAAGTAATTCAAAGTGTTAGAAATGCTTATTTTTCTGTCTTAGAAGCACAAGCACAAGTTAAATTATATAAAAAACAAGTAGAATATTATCTTGAAAATCTGAATGCAGTAAAGCTAAAATTTCAGTTAGGTAATGCAACTGCCACTGATGTTAAACAGGCAGAAATAAATTATTTGTCTGCTCAAAATATGTTAAAATCAGCAGAGAATAATCTCGCTATAACTTGGAGTCAGTTTTGGCAAACCTTGGGGGTCTCTCCTATGGAAAATATAACCCTCAAAGAGCCAGATCTTGTAGTTTTTAACTTTACGTTGGATAATCTTTTTAATCTTGCAAAAGAGAATTTAACAAATATTGTACAGGCAAGTAATAATGTTGAACTCTATAATTTACAAGTAAAGCTTTATAATAATGAATATACACCAAAAGCAACTCTTTTGTCATCCCAAAATTCATTGGAAAGTGCAAAGATGAATTTAGAACAGGTATTGAATAGTACAAAATTAACTATAGCTCAAAGGTTAGACCAATTGTATGCAAGTTTGAAGGAAGTAGAATTACAAAAGATTAATTTGGATCTTGCTAAAGAGAATTACAATATTACAAAAACGCGATTTGAAGCTGGATTAATAACGAAATTAGATCTAATGAATGCTGAAATAAATTTAATAAAGGCTGAAAACAATTATTATTCTTCTTTGCACACATATTTTAAAAATTTAGACAATCTTTCTATCTCTGTAGGAAAAGTACTTTTCGAAGGAGGAGAAGTTAAAAAATGAAAAAGAAAAGTATATTAATCATTGTTATAGCTATTTTAGTTGTAATTATAGGATCATGGAGTATTTTTGGTAGAAATTCAAGAACTTCTTCAAATAAAACTACAATTACCACATATACTGTACAAAGAGGAGATCTTTTAGTAACGGTATCTGGCAGTGGAATGCTCGAGGCTGAGAGAAGTCTTGATATTGTCAGTAAAGTATCAGGGACAGTCATATATGTGATAGAAGAAGGTAAAAAAGTGAAAGCAGGAGATATTCTTGTAAAAGTTGATCCTACAGATTATCAAATATCCTATAATCAAGCATTAATTTCTTATAAAAATGCTGAAAACTCCTATGAACAAGCAAAACTTAATTATGAAACACAAAAAAGAAATTTAGATAAAAACTTAAGTGATGCTCAAATAAGTAGAGATAATGCATTTTTGGAATATAAAAATGCTGAGAAGAATTTAGAAAGGATTAAAGGACTTTTTGAAAAGGGGTTTGCTTCACAGAGTGATTTGGATAATGCTAGACTAACTTCGGAAAAAGCAAAGAATTCATATATGCAAGCAGAAACAAATTTAAAGACCGTGAAAAGTAATTATGATAATCAACTTAAAAATTTACAAAAAGATCTTGAAACAAGTAGACTTTCTTTTGAAAAGGCAAAATTGGATTTACAAAATGCGAAAAAAAACTTAGAAAATACTATTATAAAAGCACCCTTTTCTGGAATTGTGTCTAATGTGAAAGTAGTAAATGGCCAAATAATTTCAAATAATACTGTTCTAATGACGCTACTGGATACAGATAATGTGGAATTAAGTTTAGAAGTAGATGAGACAGATATAGGAAAAGTTTCTTTGGGTCTACCTGTAAGAGTTACTTTAGATGCTTTTCCTGGTGAAGAATTTGAGGGAAAAGTAATTAGGATATCTCCTGTTGCAACTATTTCAAATAATATACCTATATTTAAGGTAAGGGTTAAAATACCTAATCCTGGTTTAAAATTAAAAGTAGGGATGAGTGCTGATGGGGATATTATTCTTTTAGAGAAGAAGAATGTTTTATTAATACCCCTTAGAGCTATAAAAAAGACAGAAAGAAGAAGTTATGTAGAAATCCTTAAAGGAAACGGAAACACTGAACTTGTTAGGGTCACTTTGGGAGAAGACGATGGTACAAATGTGATTGTGGAAAGTGGTCTTAAAGAAGGTGATGTTATTGTTTTATCATCATCAAGCAGTACATCAAGATCTACAAACCAGCAAATGCAAATAAGAATTCCAGGGGTTCCTTTAAGGTAGGTGTAATAACTATGATGATTGTAGAGATACTAAAGATGGCCCTTTATAGCTTTTCGTCAAATAAATTAAGAACATTTCTTACAACTCTTGGGATAATAATAGGAGTCGCAGCTGTAGTAACTTTAGTATCCTTAGGAGAGGGTACTAAATATTCTATTGAAAAGCAGTTTACATCTCTTGGGTCTAACCTTCTTACTGTTTTTCCACGATTTGGTAGAGGAGTTGGGCTTGTAAGAGGAGCACCTCGAAGTTCTATTACTAATGATGACTATGAAGCTCTTAAAGAAGAGTTGGACAGTTCAAAAGTAGTAGCTATAGTACCTTATGCAAACAGAAATGTTCAGGTAAAGTATAAGGCATCAAATTCTAATACTCAAGTTATTGGTACTTCTGCTGATTATATGAGGGTGAGAGAGATAAAGTTAAAGGAAGGAGATTTCTTCAGTGAAGAGGATTATAGGGGGAGTAAAAAAGTAGCAGTATTGGGATCTTCTGTTGCCGAAACTCTTTTTGGGAATGAGGACCCTGTGGGTCAAAGTATAAAAATAGCTGGAATAACATTTAAAGTTATAGGAATTCTTGAACCTCAAGGACAATTAGGCGGATTTGCTAACTTGGATGATATGATATTTATACCTTTAACTACCTTTCAGCGTAAAATTCAAGGAGGAAATTTTTTAAACAATATATATATTTCTGCTGTAAGTCCTGATGTCATGGATGATCTTCAAACCCGGATTGAGGAAATAATAAGAAAAAAGCATAAGATAACAAATCCCGATGAAGATGATTTTGTAGTACAGAATCAATTAACTATTCTTTCTTCTTTGAATCAGTCAATGCAAACATTAACTCTCTTTCTTGCAGGAATAGCGGCTATTTCCCTTTTAGTTGGTGGAATAGGTATTATGAATATAATGTTGGTCAACGTTACAGAAAGAATAAAAGAAATAGGTATAAGAAAAGCTGTAGGAGCAAAATCTGGATATATTCTTTTGCAATTTCTCTTAGAATCAGTAATTGTGTCAGTAGTAGGTGGGATAGTGGGTATTTTATTAGGTATTTTCTTAGCACAAATTATAAAATCATTTTCTGGTCTTTCTGCTGTTGTAACATTAAATCCTATAATCTTATCGTTTACAGTATCTGCATTGGTTGGTATATTTTTTGGTTATTATCCTGCAAGAAGAGCTTCTAAATTGAATCCTATAGAGGCTTTGAGGTATGAATAATAAGGAGGTAAATGCCATGAAGAGACTAATTACTTTAATGTTGTTCGTTATATTAATAATAACCTTAGTATATCCTCAAACCCAAACTCAACAACAAAGAAGAAATTTTATGTCTCAAGAAGTTCAATATCTTATAAGATTAATAAGGGATTTAAGAGAGCTTGATAAAGATAAGAAGGTGGCTATTACAAAAAACCAGGCTCAAAAACTTATTCCTATCCTACAGGAGCTTCTTAAAACAAATATGCTTCCCAAGAAGGAGGCTGATAAATTTATATCAAGGATTGAGACTGTTTTAACTGATGAGCAAATAACCTATCTTGACAAATTACAAATAGAAAGGCAAAAAAGATTTGAAGAAATAAGGCAAAAGTTGCAACAAAATCCTCAAGGTTCACAGATAAGTAAGGGGCAAGTTAATCCTCAATGGAGAGGACCACAAAATGTTTCTGAGAAAGAGAGACAGGAATTTCAAAAATTTATGGAAGCATGGAGTAAAGGACAACCATTAAATCCTTTTTATCACGTAACTATGTATAAAAAGCAGTTGAACGATTTGATAGACTATTTGAGGAAAAAATAAAAAAATTTAGGAAAGAGGGGGAGGTAAATATGTATATTCTTGCATTAGATCAGGGAACTACGAGCTCAAGAGCAATAGTTTTTGATTCCTTAGGTAATATTATTAGTATGGCTCAAAAAGAATTTCCTCAAATTTTCCCAAAACCAGGATGGGTAGAGCATAATCCTTGGGATATTTGGAATTCTCAAAAAGAAGTAATGATAGAGGCTGTTTATAAATCAGGCATATCACCAAAAGAGATTTCTGCTATAGGAGTTACTAATCAGAGAGAAACAACTATTGTGTGGGACAAAGAAACAGGAGAACCAATATACAATGCAATTGTTTGGCAGTGTAGAAGAACAGCAAATTATTGTGAAGAATTAAAGAAAGAAGGTCTTTCTGAATTAATAAAGGAGAAAACTGGTCTTGTAATTGATGCATACTTTTCAGGGCCCAAGATTAAATGGATATTAGACAATATACCTAACGCAAGAAGAAAGGCTGAAGAAGGTAAGCTCCTTTTTGGTACAGTGGATACTTGGTTAATATGGAATCTTACGGGAGGTAAAGTCCACGTTACAGATTATTCTAATGCTTCAAGAACTATGCTTTTTAACTTAAAAACCTTAGATTGGGATGATGAGCTCTTAGAGATAATGAATATTCCGAGAGTTATGATGCCTAAGGTTCTCCCTTCAAGTTGTGTATATGGGACATGCCATATTATTGACAATTTTGAGATTCCCATATCTGGGGATGCAGGAGACCAACAAGCTGCCCTTTTTGGGCAATGTGGTTTTGAAGAAGGCATAGTAAAAAATACATATGGTACTGGTTGTTTTATTTTACTGAATACGGGCAAAAATATTAAATATTCATCTAAAGGTCTTATTACTACTATAGCTTATGGGGTAGGAGATGAGATCTATTATGCCTTAGAAGGTAGTGTTTTTATTGCAGGAGCAGTGATACAATGGCTTAGGGATAATTTAGGAATTATAAAGAATTCTTTAGAAAGCGAAATTCTTGCAAAGAGTGTTGATGATAACGGAGGAGTGTTTTTTGTACCTGCATTTGTAGGGCTGGGAGCGCCTTACTGGGATATGTTTGCGAGGGGACTAATTATAGGAATAACCCGCGGAACTCAGAAAGGACACATTATAAGAGCAGCTTTGGAAGCTATAGCATATCAAACCCAAGATGTTTTAGAACTCATGAGTGAAGAGACTGGTATAAAAATTAGAGAATTAAGAGTTGATGGTGGTGCTTCTGCTAACAATTTTCTTATGCAATTTCAGTCTGATATTTCTAATATAAGAGTTATAAGACCTCTTATTACTGAAACAACATCCTTAGGTGCAGCATTTTTGGCAGGCCTTGGAGTAGGTTTATGGAAAAGTACTGATGAACTCAAGCATTTATGGAGAGAAGAGAAAATTTTTGAGCCCTGTCTCTCAGAGGAGAAAAGGGGAGAGCTTTTAAAGAAATGGAAAGAAGCTGTTAGAAGAGCTAAAAATTGGGAATAAAAAATAGTAATTTTCGTCATAAATTATGTAAAAAGGTATTTAGAAAGGGGTGAGAATATGAAAAGTCTGAAGTATGTTGTAGGAATCTTAATAATACTTTTCCTTATTTCAAATATTATTTTTGCTACTCCAAATCATAAAGGTCCGATGCTTTATAGAGAAAAAGTTATGATATTAGACAGAAACAGATATACCTTTGGGCTGGGAGTTCTTGTTTCTCAAGATTTACAGAATCTTTTAAGAGAAAGAAATAGAATACAAGCTGAGATTCAGTTACTTTTAAGAGAAGAAAAGATTGATTCTGAAAAATTACAGCAAAATATTAAAGAATTAAAAATTTTGAATAACAAGATATATGAAGAATGGAAGAAGAATTTACTGTCTTTCCTTGATAAGAGTTTAAAGCTTAAAGAAGAACAGAAGGTAAAAGTTAAGGCTATTTTGGATAAGTATTTTGATGCTTTAAAGGAATTAAGATTACAAATAAGAGAAAAGACTTTACAAGCAAGAGCTCTTGGAAGTCAAGATAAGGAAAAATTAGAACAATTGAAAAAAGAGATTAGAGAACTAAGGATAAAAGAAAAGGATACGAAGAAAGAAATGTGGAAAGAGATAAGCAATGTTTTAGATAAAGGGGATGTGGCAAGGTTAAGATACTTGTTAATGATATATAATAGAAAGGCTCCTAAATTTTAAACTGAAGGGAAGAAAATATTATGTATAGAGAATTAGTTAGTGTGATTAAAGGAAAGAAAACTATATCTGATAATGAATTAAAGCCTTTTTCCTCCCTTTCTGAGGAGGAAAAAGGCAAGTTATCTGATCATGCTCTTCTCTCTTATATCAAAGGTGGAGATAGAGAGGCCTTCTCTATCCTTGTGAAAAGATACGAAAAGAAAATCTTGAATATTCTTTATCTTCAACTTGGAAATATTCCAGATTTGGAGGATCTTGTACAAGAAGTATTTATAAAGGCCTTTAAAAGTATTAATAGTTTTAGAGGAGATTCAAAGTTTTCTACATGGCTCTATAGAATAACGATTAATATTGCTCATGATTATAGAAGAAAAAATAAAGAAGTATATTCCTTAGATAATTCAATAAATGAAGAAGATGATAATACATTTGAAAGTATAATAGCGGGAGATACAAAGGATCCTTTAGATATAGTAGAAAAGGAAGATGTGAAAAGTAAAGTACGTAGATTAATAAAGGAGCTTCCTAAGGAATATCAGGAAGTTTTAATACTTAGGGAATATGAAGGATTGTCATACGGGGAGATAGCTAAAATACTAAATTGTCCTGTGGGTACTGTAGAATCAAGACTTTTTAGAGCAAGAAAAGAATTGAAAGAGAAACTTTTAAAGGAAGATGTAAATTATGCAATGTAAAGAGGCCAAAAGATTGATATCGTCATATATTGATGGTGAAATCTCTCCAGATAAAAGGAGAGAGTTAGAAGCTCATCTTTTAACTTGTCCTTATTGTAGAAGGGAATTAGAAATGATGGAGAAAATAGTGAAATTAATCCATGAACTTCCTGAAATTGAACCTTACGAAGAATTGTCAGATAAAATCTGGGTAAAATATACCTTAGAGAAAGATGAATTTTTAAAGAACCCGTTCAGAAAATTCCTTTTAATTCTTGGTTTTATTGCTTTCTTCGGTGCAATTATCTTTCTTGCCCAGAATTATTTTAAATCTCAGAGTTTTGATAAAAACATATACAGTTATTATAACTTTCACGGAAAAATGAGTACTTCAATAAATGAAAATACTTTGGTCGATCTTGTACTTTATCAGTATAGTGGAAAATGAGTAATGAAAAGGATATTTGTACTGTTTATAAGTCTCTTTTACATTACAACTGTTTTTGCTGAAGATCCTTTCGAAATTATTAGAAATTATGAAAAAAATAATGGTATAGTACCATTTTCAGGCATAGAGGTTTCTATATTATTTGATGATCCTAATTTTGAGAAAACAAGTATTGCTAAGGTTTATTCTAATGGTAATTATCTTTTTAGAAAAGATTATTTATCTCCACCCTTCCTTTTGGGTAGAGTAGTTATAGATAATGGAAGATATCAATATGATTTTGACCCTAAAATTAATGTGGTAAGAATTTCTCCTTCATCTTTTATCATAAGAACTAAAGATGAGATAGAAAGACAAATAAGATTAATAAGGAAAAATTATATTGTTACTATAGAAAATGAAGAGGTATTTTTAGGCAGGAGGGTATATGTTATTCTATTCGTTTCTAAATATACTAAGAAACTCATAAGTAAAATGTGGATAGATAGTGAAAAATATATATCTTTGAGAACGGATAAGTATAATAGTAATGGAAAAATTGTGGGAAGAACGATGTTTATAGAGATCAATTTTAATCCTAAGTTCTCTGAGAATCTTTTTAATCTTGACTTTATAAGAAATAAGAATACGAAAATAGAGGAGAGTAAATTAGTCGAGGAAAAAATTAATAATGCAAAAGTACCTTTTGAGCTTCCTTTAGGATATATGCTTATTAAATTTTATTCTATATTAGAAGATAATGATAAAATAACCCATTATTATAAGTATTCAGATGGAGTTTCTGATTTATCCCTTTTTGAGGGCAATATTCCTTTCAGACCTACTGGACAGCTTATTATTATTGATGGTACTCAGGTATTTTTTGCATCTAATATTCTGTGGAAATCTATAGTTTGGAAGAAAGATAATAAATATTATCTTCTCGTGGGTGATATTCCTGATAATTATGTAGAAACAATTTTTATAAAAGTAATGAAAGAATTATCCATAAGAGAAATAAAAAAGGAACCTTTAGAAAAAGCTTTTATCCAAAAGTAGGGTTTAAATATAAAGTCTTTTTAAGAAAACATTTATCATTGCATCTTCTACATTTTCTTTTACCATGTTCTATAATCAGTGCGTGATATTCTTGATATAGTTGGTAAATTGGGAATAAAGAGTTGTGAAAAATTTGTTGCCATTTCTCATAAGGTAATTTGTAGTCAAAAAGTCCAAGGCAGTGAAATAATCTTTTGGTATAGTTGTCAATTACAAAAACAGGTCTATTTAATGCATATAATAAAATGGAATCTGCGGTTTCCATACCTATGCCATTTATGTTTAAAAGTTCTTTTCTTAGATATGATGTGGGATAAACGTTCATCTTGGATATGTTTCCTTCAAATTTATTAATAAAAAACTCTATAAAACTTTTAAGTCTTTTTGCTTTTATCTTGTAAAATCCACATGGTTTAATAAGATTTGACAAATCCTTTTCAGAGATGTTGTAAATACTATAAGGATCAAGAAGATTATGTTTTTTTAAATTATTAATTGCCTTTTCCACATTATTCCAACTTGTGGCCTGAGTAAGAATAGCTCCTACTATTACTTCAAAAGGAGTTTCAGCAGGCCACCAATATTGAGGACCATATCTATCAAAAAGAATTTTAAAAATCTCTTCTATTTGGTTCAATGTCTAAAATGTCTGGTATCTATCATGACTAATATGATTCCATTTTTCTCTGCTTCTTTTATTACTTCCTCATCTCTTATGGACCCTGATGGTTGAATTACAGCCTTTATTCCGTATTGGGCTGCAAGAGTTATGGAATCTGGAAAAGGAAAGAAAGCGTCAGATGCAAGATAAGCCCCTTTTGCTTTTTCTCCTGCTTGTTCTAGTGCTATTTTTACTGAATTCACTCTATTCATTTGTCCAGCTCCAATTCCTAAGGTTTGTTTGTTTTTACTAACCACAATAGCATTTGATTTAACATGTTTTACAACTTTTAAAGCAAAAAGTAATTCTTCTATATCCTTTTCATCAGGTTTTATAGATGTTTTTACTTCATAGCTTTTCATCATTACATTATTGAAGGTTTGAATTAAGAATCCTCTCCTTAAAGATCTTATCTCAAAAGGATTCTCTGGAATATTTTCTTTATATATTAAAACTCTTAAGTTCTTTTTAGTAGAAAGAATATTTTTAGCTTCTTCTGTAATACCTGGTACTACTACAATCTCAAAAAAAGATTTTGTTATCTCTTTTGCTGTATTTTCGTCTAAAATAAAATTGCATGCTATAATTCCACCATATGCTGATACAGGATCACTTTCAAGGGCTTTTAAAAAGGCTTTAGTGGGGTTATTGTCAGAAGCTACACCGCAAGGATTGTTATGCTTGATAATTGCTACAGTGGGCTCTGTAAATTCTTTAACTAAATTCCAAGCTGAATCCATATCTAAGAGATTATTATAGGATAATTCTTTTCCTTGAAGTTTCTCAAAAGGTATTTCTTGATAAGGTAAAGTATAAAATCCTGCTTTTTGCTGAGGATTTTCTCCATACCTTAAATCTATTTTCTTGCTTAAATTAAGATTTATATTTTCATAAAATTCTTGAGATAAATAGGAGGATATAGTTTGATCATATATGGAGGTAATAGAAAAGGCTTTAATAGCCATCTCTCTTCTAAATTCAATATCATTCCTATTTTCTCTTAAATATTGAATTACTTTCTCGTAATCTTCAGGGGATGGGACTACAAGAACATATGGAAAGTTTTTTGCAGCTGCTCTTAAAAGGCTTACACCTCCGATATCGATGTTTTCTAATGCTTCTTCTAAAGATACATCTTTTTTAGAAATAACTTTTGCAAAAGGATAAAGGTTGCAAACAACAATATCTATTAAAGGGATGTTTTTTTTCTGTATGTCTTCTATGTCTTCTTTTTTATCTCTTCTAGCCAAAATTCCTGCAAATATTTTGGGATGAAGTGTTTTAACTCTTCCACCAATTAATTCTTTGAAATCTGTATATTCAGATACTTCTTTTACTTCAAATCCTTTCTCCCTTAGATATTTAGCAGTAGAAGAAGTCGCAATAATATGATATCCATGGTTGATTAATTCAAGGCAAAGATTCTCAATTCCGGTCTTGTCATAAACACTAATAAGAGAGAAAGGCATTAGTATATAACCTCCTTCTTATTGTTTTTTGAATTCTTCAGGATTTAAATCTCTTAATAGTTTTGTTAATTCTTCTTCTGCATTATATTCCTCTACAAAACCAGCTTCTTCCAATACTTGGGAATCTACATAAATGGGAGATTGAGTTCTTAAAGCAAGGGCCATAGCATCAGAAGGTCTGGAGTCGATTTCTAATGTTTTATCGCTTACATTTAAGAAGATGGTCGCATAAAAAGTATTTTCTTTTAGGGAGTGTATATAAACTTTATCTACCTTTGCATTTAAAGATTCAATTATATTTTTTAGAAGGTCATGGGTAAGAGGTCTCCCTATATCTATTTTTTCCAAAGCAATAGCAATAGCATTTGCTTCAAAAGGACCTATCCATATTGGGAGGAATCTTTTTCCTTCTGGCTTTTCTCTTAAAAGAACAACAAACTGATTGGTTTGAGGATCTAAACTTAGCCCTGCTATATAAACCTCAACCATCATGATATTTCACCTCTTTTGATTGACCTTTTATCATATCTTAACCCAAATATGCTTATTTGTAAATCGTTGTGATATAATTCTGCTATATGATGAGAAAATTGGAAATTAAAGGTACATTAATTTTAATTTTTGTAACTTTAATATGGGGAAGTACATTTTCTTTGACGAAGATATCTTTAAAATATCTTACTCCTTTTTTTCTTTTATTTGTAAGATTCTTTTTGGGAAGTCTATCTTTAAGTATTTATTTCATAGCTAAAAGGGATCCTTTAACAATAAATTGGGCAGGATCAATTTTAGGAATTATTAATTTTTCAGCTATAGCTTTTCAAACTTTTGGATTAAGATCTACAACTGCTACTAAAGGTGCTTTTATAACTGGGCTTTCTGTTTTAATGGTACCATTTTTTGAAAGAATATTTTTGGGAAGTAAAATTGGTGTTAGATTATGGTTTTCGGTTTCTATAGCCTTCTTAGGATTAACTATGCTTACTGTCGATTTTAAGCAGATTGGTTATGTAAATTGGGGAGACTTCCTGGTTTTTATTTGCGCATTACTCTATGCTATCCAGATTGTCTATATTGCATATGTAGTTCATAAAAAAGAAGTTTTAGATCTTGCTTTTTCTGAACTCTTTTTAACAGCTCTTTTAGCATTATTGTTCCATATTTTTTTTGAAACAGGAAGTCTCCCTTTAAAAAGTATTTTTATATCTTTTCTTCCTGTTTTTTACTTAGGTACTATTGCTACTTCTTTAACTCTGACACTTCAACTTATAGGTCAAAAGTACCTTACTCCTACGAAATCAGCCTTAATATATAACTTAGAACCAGTTTTTGCTACTGTTTTTGCCTTTTTTATATTAAAAGAATCATTATCTTTTATTCAGTTTATTGGAGCTTTTCTTATACTCTTAGCTTTGTTCATTTCTATTCCTTCTTCTCCAATAGATAATTAGTTAATGTATTTATGGAGGAAATAAGATAAGCAATAATTGAATTGACACCAGCCTTAATTAAATTAAATGGAATTATCACTGGAATAATTAATGGAATAATACTACTTCTTGGTACTCCTAAGTAGATGGGAGTGAGTATTAAATTTGCAATTGCCATTGTTATAGCCATACTTATTGTTCCAAAAAATAGAGATAGAATTCTATTTTTTGTTTTTCTGTATAATATGCCAGCTACTGTTATTAAGGTGCCTGTGGCTATAAAATGCATAAGAGCTCCTATAGGTCCACCTTGGCCTGTGAATATGGCCATCAAAATTGCCACAATAAGAGTTGCAATGATACCCTCCGAAATACCATAATACAAAGCTATTAATAATAAAGGAATATCTCCTGGATCATACAATAAATAGGGGGCTTGGGGGAGAATGGGGAAATAGATTGTTATTGATAAGATGATAGATAAGGCTGTTAAGATAGAAATTGTTGTAAGCTTTTTAGTGGTCATGCTATCAACCTCCTTTTTTAGAATTAAAAAAGCCCTGGGGGTATTTACCCCCAGGGCTTTTTTTACAAATAAATAAATTACCTTCTCCCATCCGGACTATACCGTCGGCCCTGGATTCTCACCAGGTCTGCAAGCCAAAAGACTTGCTCGCAGGCTTAGGTATCTCTTGTAGAGATACCATCACTGCCGGTCGGGAATTGGGAAGAGCTTTATCTCTTCCCTCACCCTGCCCCGAAGGTAATACCTTGCCGATAATTTTAAATTAAATTATGGTTTTTGTCAAATTTACTCTATGGAAAGGGATGATGGATAGGCAATCACACCTACAGTGCCAGGTCCAGAATGAACACTTAGAGCCGCTGATAATTTATTAATAAGTACTTCTTTTATTTCAAAATATTTAGCAATTTCTTCTTTTAATTTCTGTACCTCTTCCCATGCATTTGCATGAAGTAATCCTATATTCAAACTGATTTTTTCTTTAAAAAAATCATGCATATGAAATATAATTTTTTGATAGGAATTAAGCCTTCCTCTTGCTTTATCTAAAGCAAAAAGGACTCCCTCTTTATCAATTGAAATTATGGGATTGATATTTAATATTTCAGCTAAAAGATACTTTGCTTTACCTATCCTTCCACCAGCTGCAAGATATTTTAATGTTTCATTAGTAAAAGCATGAAATAAGTTTTCTCTTATTTTTTGGATATGTTCTACTACTTCTTTTAGAGATAATCCTTTTAGTGCAGCTCGAGCAGCTTCTATAGCCATAAACCCAGTTCCTAACGAAACACTTTTAGAATCTATAACTTCTATTTCATAATTTGGATTTTCCTCTTTTAGTATAGATTTTGCTGTACTGGCTGATTGAAAAGCACCGCTTCCCCATGATGTTAAATGTATGCTTAAGACAGATAAGCCTTCTTCTAAAATTTTTTTAAATACCTCATAATATTCTCCTACACCAGGACATGCTGTTTTAGGAAGGTTATTTTCTGGAGCCTTTTTTAGATATTCCCAAACATCTTCAGGCTGAATATCAACATTTTCTTCATAAGATTTTCCATCCATATGAATATAGTAAGGAATTATATTAATATTAAGCCCTTTTCCTATCTCAGTAGGTATATCAGACGTAGTGTCTGTTACCACTTTAAATTTTATATTCTTATCCATAGTTACCTCCATAACAAAGTAGTCTTAAATAATAATAACATATATTATTTTGATTAGTAATTCTTTTTTGATTTTTTTATCCTATTAGTTTATAATTTAAGATAAAAACGTTTGCTTATAAGGAGGTATTATCATGGAAGAAAAAGAGTTAAGTAAAAAGGTTAAAGAATTAATTAAAAAGATGACTCTCGAAGAGAAGATTGCACAATTGCAAGCAGTATTTGCTAAAAATTTAGTAGATGATAATGGGGAATTTTCTGAGGAAAAAGCTCAAAAATATTTGAAATACGGAATTGGTCAAATTACAAGATTGGCTGGTGATAAGGGTGTAGAACCTGAGAAAGCAGTTATTTTGAGAAACAAGATTCAAAAGTTTCTTAAAGAAAAAACAAGACTTGGAATTCCTGCCATTATTCATGAGGAATGTCTTAGCGGATATTTAGCAAAGGGTGCTACTACTTTTCCACAAGCGATTGGTATGGCAAGCACCTTTGAACCAGATCTTATTCAGAAGGTTACTGATGTTATTAGGCAACAAATGAGGGCTGTAGGCGTTCACCAAGGATTAGCTCCAGTTCTTGATATCCCAAGAGATCCAAGATGGGGAAGAACAGAAGAAACTTTTGGAGAGGACCCGTATCTGGTTTCAAGAATGGCTTCAGCTTACGTGAAAGGACTTCAAGGTGAGGACTGGAAAGAAGGAATAGTTGCTACAATTAAGCATTTCACTGCTTATGGTATTTCTGAAGGTGCGAGAAATTTAGGACCAGCTAAAATTGGAGAAAGGGAACTTAGAGAAGTATTTCTTTTCCCATTTGAAGTGGCTGTAAAAGAGGCTCAAGCTGGTTCTTTAATGAATGCATACCATGAAATAGATGGTGTACCTTGTGCTTCATCTAAATTTTTGTTAACTAAAATATTAAGATGGGAATGGGGCTTTAAAGGGTTTGTGGTTTCTGATTATGTTGCTATTAGGATGTTAGAAAATTTTCATAGAGTGGCAAAGGATGCTAAAGAGGCTGCAGTTTTAGCCCTTGAAGCAGGAATTGATATTGAGTTACCCGAAATTGATTGTTATGGTGAACCTCTCATTCAAGCAGTAAAAGAAGGATTAATTTCAGAGGAAGTTATAGATACTTCTGTGGAGAGAGTATTGAGAGCAAAATTCCTTTTAGGCTTATTCGAAGAAGAAGAGAAAGAGCCTAAGAAAGTATATGAAACTTTTGATCTTCCTGAACATCGTGAACTGGCAAGAGATGTTGCTAGAAGATCAATTGTCTTACTTAAGAATAATGGAATTCTTCCTCTTCCAAAAGATATAAAATCTATTGCAGTTATAGGTCCTAATGCTGATAATCCAAGAAATCTACATGGTGATTATAGTTATACTGTACATATTCCATCTGTTTCTGAAACATTAGAAGGCCAGAAGATAGAAGAAGTATGTGCTGTACCAACAGTAAGTATACTTGAGGGAATAAAAAATAAAGTTTCTAAGAACACAGATATTCATTATGCTAAAGGATGTGATATAGTGGATGGTTCTGATGAAGATATAAGAAATGTCTTAGAAGAAGCTAAGAAGTCAGAAGTTATAATTGCTGTTATGGGAGAAGAGAGTGGTCTTTTCCATAGAGGTATATCTGGAGAAGGTAATGATAGATCAGAATTAGAACTTCCTGAGATCCAAAGGAAATTGCTCAAAGAGCTTAAGAAGTTAGGTAAACCTATTATACTTGTTCTTATCCATGGAAGACCATTGGCTTTGAAATGGGAAGATGAAAATATGGATGCTATTTTAACTGCTTGGTATCCAGGAGAAGAAGGAGGAAATGCAGTAGCTGATGTTATATTTGGTGATTACAATCCTTCAGGAAAACTTCCTATATCTTTTCCGGCTGTAACAGGTCAAATACCGGTATATTATAATAGAAAGCCTTCTGCCTTTACTGATTATGTTGATGCTAAAGCTAAAGCCCTATATCCTTTTGGTCATGGTCTATCTTATACAAATTTTGAATATTCCAATTTAGAGATAAAACCTCAAATAGTTAATTCCTTGGAATCTGTTGAAATAACTTTTAAAATAAAAAATGTAGGAAAACTAGCTGGAGAAGAAGTTGTACAACTTTATATACATGATGAAATAGCAAGCTTAGAAAGGCCAGTTAAAGAATTGAAGGGGTTCAAAAAGATTTATTTAAATCCTGGAGAAGAAAAGACTATTAAGTTTATTTTGTATCCTGAGCAACTTGCTTTCTATGATGAGTTTATGAGGTTTGTGGTAGAAAGAGGAAATTTTGAGGTAATGATTGGGTCTTCATCTGAAGACATCAAACTTAAAGGTAATTTCCAGATTAAAGAGACAAAAGTAATAACTGAGAAAAGAAAATTTTCAAGTGATGTAATAGTAAAATAGATAAAGAGGGAGGAGATTTCTCTCCTCCCTCTTTATTTTACTGTTTCATCATAGTTCCAGCCCATTATGTCATATAGTTTTCTTCTTCCCTCTTTATCCATTTCTAATTCTTTTCTGGCATACATAGCTACCTCAAAAGCTTTTTCACGGGGTACTATAACTACTCCATCCCCATCTGCTACTACAATATCACCTGGATTAACAATTACGCCTTCTATATTAACAGGAATATTCATTGCATCAAACTGCAACCTTCCAATTACTGTTTTCTGAGATATAAATTTACACCAAAAAGGAATCTTTTGTAATATTAATTCATCAGAATCTCTTGGACCTCCGTTGGTTAAATATCCAACTACTCCTTTAGTGAAACCTAATAGAGAGTTGTTTGATCCCATTAATCCTGCGTCTACACAACTTTGATCTATTACTATAAAATCTCCTTTTTTAATTGTATCTAACCATGGATATGTACATATATTGTTATAATAATAACCCATCCATTCAGCATATTCTTTTGGTGACATTCTGGGTATTTCTCCTTTATAAGGAAGATATCTAACAGTTTTTGCAATACCAACAATTCTTGTACGAAATAGAGGTTTTATAGTATAGGGAATACTATAATTATGATGTAACAAAAGATAATCAAGTCCATCTCTTACATCTGCCACTCTTAATCCCTCAAAAAGTTTCAAAAGTTCTTGATTTTCTTTATCATTGAAAACCATTTTGGTTATTCCTCCTCGATAATGTTTATATTTTTTTCATTGAGCCTTCTTTTAAGAGAAAAGTTATTCAATGTTAATAAGACAATTTCTGCTAGATACAATACTTGAGAATTAAACTCAATATGGCCTGAATATGTATTTTTTAAGTCTGAAGCTACGAAATGGAGATGTGGTTCATAGTTTATTATCATTCCTTGAAGAGAAGATAGTTCAAAAGGTCCTTCTAAAGATAGATATTCGTTTTCGGGATAAATGGATGTGGAAAGAACACGATGATATGTTAATTTTTTTAAGGTGCCAATTCCACTAATCACGCAAGCATTTTTAATATTATTGTTTTTAAGATAATCAACTATACTTTCAATGAGAAATTCTTCAGGATCCAGATTGATAATTATTATTTCATTTTTCTGGGTGTTAGCTTTTTTAAAAGCTCTCATATTTTGTCACCCCTTTAAATATGTTTATAGTTAAGATATTAAATTTAAACTTACACATAGTCAATCTTAAAAATAATTGACTTTTTTTTCTAATATGATACCTTTATATTTAAAGTGGTATTTAAATGGTATTGTGTTTAAAAATGAAGTTTAAACCATTAGTTAAAGAAAAAGTTAAAGAAGAAATATTAAAACTGATAGAAGAGAATAGAGGGTATGATTATGTAAAAATACCCTCAGAAAGAGACCTTTCTGAAACTTTTCAGGTTAGTCGTACTACTATACGTTCTGTAATAAAAGAGTTAATTAATTATGGATTACTTATTCAATTTCAAGGGAAAGGCACATATATTGTACCTAAGACTCGAGATAAAATTGTGCATATTTTATCCTCTCCTGACATAAAAAGCGATGATCCTTTTTATGCAAGGTTTTTTGTGGAGCTAACTAATATTTTTACTCTTAATGGTTTTAAGATCCTTTTTGTAAATGTAGAAAGTCTTACTAATGAAAGTAAAAAAAATAAAGATATCCCTATCGTTATGATAGGTCTTTTAAATGATGAATTAATAGAAAAAGTTAAGAGAAGTTATAAGTATATTTTGACCATAGAACAGTATATGAATCATGACGAGATTATACAAGTTTCTGTAGATGATTATAGGATAGGATGGATGGCTGCTGAAATTCTAATTAAGTCTGGATATTTATTTTTAATACATTTAGCAGGGCCAGAAAGATATACCGCATCTTATCTTAGAAAAATTGGGTTTTTAGATAGAGTGAAAAGTTCTACTAGAATAAATTATAGGGTTATAGAATCAAAAATGAATTATACATCAGGGTATATGATTGGCGATGAAATTTATAGTATATACAATAAAATTAGAGAGCCTATAGGTATTTTTACTGCAAATGATTGGATGGGAATTGGTTTAATACAAAGGTTAAAAGAGAAGAGATTAAATATTGGTAAAGAAATTGGTATAATAGGTTGTGATAATATTTCTCTTTCTACTGAAATTAAGCCTTCATTAACTACTTTTAAATGGGACGTAGAGAAGATAGTCAAAGAGATATTGAATATAATTATTGATATTAATCATGGCAAGAATATAACTCAAAAGAGGGTACTAATACCTGCTCAAGTTATATATAGGGATTCTTTGAGATTGTAATTGACAAATATGAGTAATCATTTATAATAATAAATTGGTATCAAAATGGTTTTAAATTGGCTTATAATTAATAAGTAAGGATAGGTAAAGCAAAAAATTTTTGGGGATTAACCTAAAAATTATTAAGAAAGGGGGTTCATTATGAAAAAACTGAGTAGTTTCCTATTAGTTGTACTGTTTTTGTTCTTAGCTATTAGTTTAACTGGAGCTCAAGCAAATAAGATTACTATTTGGTGTTCAGAAAAACAAGTGGATATTCTTCAAAGATTGGGAGAAGAGTTTAAAGCAAAATATGGTGTCAGTGTTGATGTTCAATATGTAGAATTTGGTTCTATAAAGCCTAATTTTCTTACGGCAGCTCCTCAAGGTAAAGGTGCAGATATAATTGTGGGAGCCCATGATTGGGTTGGTGAATTGGTGGTTAATGGTTTATTAGAACCAATTCCTCAATTTAAAGATCAGAATCAATTTTATAAAACTGCTCTTAACGCTTTCTCTTATGGTGGTAAATTATATGGATTACCATATGCAATGGAAGCTATAGCTCTTATTTATAATAAAGATTATGTAAAACTACCACCTTCTACTTTTGAAGCTTTAATAAGCACAGCTAAGAGAATAAATACCGCTTATAAAGGAAAGGTTAGAGGATTTATAACAAGTGCTGCAGAATTTTATTATGTTGCTCCTGTAATTTTTGGATATGGTGGGTATGTATTTAAAGAAACACCAAAGGGTCTTGATGTAACAGATATTGGTCTTGCAAATCCTGGTGCTATTAAAGGGGCAAAGTTATGGAAGAAACTTGTAGATGAGGGCATTTTAACACCTGGAGATAACTATCAGATAATGGATTCAATGTTTAAAGAAGGTAAAGCTGCAATGATTATTAATGGGCCATGGGCAGTAAAAGCTTATAAAGATGCCGGTGTAAACTATGGAGTAACCGTAATACCAGCACTTGAAAAAGGAATCGTAGCAAAACCCTTTGTAGGTGTACAAGGATTTATGATTAATGCTAAATCACCTAATAAGATTCTTGCTCGTGATTTCCTTATAAATTATGTGGCAACTAAAGATACAATGTATAAGATTTATTTGGCAGATCCAAGACTTCCTGCAAGAAAAGATGTTCTTTCATTAGTAAAAGATAATCCAGATATTGTTGGATTCACTAAGAGTGCTGCTAATGGAATTCCAATGCCCAATGTACCTGAGATGGCCTCTGTATGGAGTGCAATGAATGATGCATTGAATCTTATAATTAATAACAAGGCTACCCCAGAAGAAGCTTTAGAAAATGCTGTCAAAGCTATAAAGGCTCAAATTAAGAAGTAGTAAACTTTTAAAAGGGGCCTAAGGATTATGTTCTTAGGCTCCTTTTTTTATAGGAGGGATGATTTTGAGGGGCTTTTTAAAAATTTTTTTATGGTTAGTTATTGCTATAGTTAATGGTATCCTTTTTTGGGGTGGTGTTTATTTAATTCAAAATTATTATTTTGAACTTGGAGTTATTATTATATCAGCTCTTTTATTAATTGATTTTTTTATTTTTAACCCAAAGTGCTATCCTTATAGATATACTATCCCAGCTCTAATTTTTCTGTTTCTTCTCGTTTTGTACCCTATATACTTTACTATAAAAACTGCCTTTACAAACTATGGGACAGGTCATATATTTACAAGGCAAGAATCTTTAGAGAAAATTTTATATGATCCAAATTATACTTATGTTGTGGATAAAAAGCCTATAAACTTTAAAATATTTACTACTTATGATAATTTTAAACCTACAGAAGATTTTGTTCTACTTTTTAATATTAATAATGAAACCTTTATAGGTACTGTTCCTGTACCTGTTAAGCAAAGAGGGAGAGAAATACTTTTAAGAGAAGGTAAACTCTATAAATTATCGACATCAAAAATCAATATTAATGGTAATGTTTATGAATTCATTCCTGAACCATCATTTTCTAAAATAGAAAAAATTATTTCTACTAATAAAATATACAAACCATTATATTCTCTAAATGATAATAATTTAGAAAAGAGTTCTTATTATTTTACTTTGCTTATACAAAAGTTTCTTGCTAATGCAGAATATATAACCCCAGAAGGAAAGATAATTAGTGTGAAAGTTGATGAGGATGGAAAATGGAAATTTTTTACTATAGAACGACTTTATAGATTGACTTATGAAGATGTAGAAGAAAACGGCAAAAAGATTACAAAAATGGTAATTATAAACACAAAAACAAATAAGCCTTTAATTGAGGAGGAAGGATCTTTCTATGATGTAGATGAAAATGGTAATAAGATATTTCTTGTTGGTTATACTGCTTGTGTAGGGTTTAAAAATTTTTCAAGAATTTTTACCGATGAAAGGATATCTAGTCCTTTCTTTAAGATATTTTTATGGACTGTAGAATGGTCTCTTTTTACAGTTTTATTTTCTTTTTCAATTGGTCTTGCCTTTGCTTTAGTTTTAAATAATAGAAAACTTAAAGGAAGAAACATATATAGAACTCTTTTAATAATTCCTTGGGCTATTCCTTATTTCATATCAGTCTTAACATGGAAAAATGGAATATTTAATGAAACATATGGCATATTGAATAAAATTATTTTACCTTACTTGGGGCTTAATCCGATAAAATGGTTTAATGATCCTTTTTGGGCTAAAGTGATTTGTATTGTTGTTAACACTTGGCTAACCTTTCCATATATGATGACCATATCCTTAGGAGCACTACAATCTATTCCAGATGATTTGTATGAAGCAGCTGCTATAGATGGAGCAGGAAAATTAAGTAGGTTTAGATATGTAACTTTTCCTTTGTTACTTTCTATTATTGCTCCACTTTTAATAAGTAGTTTTGCATATACTTTTAATAACTTCACTCTTATATATTTATTAACTGGGGGCGGACCACCAATGGTAGGTTCAACTACTCCGGCAGGTCATACAGATATTCTAATATCTTATGTATATAAATTAGCATTTGAGGGAAGAGGTCAGGAATTTGGTTTTGCGAGCGCAATTTCCATTTTGATTTTCTTCTTAGTGGCTGGTATAAGCTTGGTTAATTTTAAAATATCAGGAGCTTTTGAGGAAGTAAGAGGTGAATGAGAATGATAGTAAAGAGGGGGCATATTATTACCCATATTATACTGTGGATTCTTATTCCCATAATACTTTTTCCTGTAGTATGGATTGTATCAACATCTTTAAGAAGAGATGAGGCTGCTTTTTCTACAAGGCTTTTTTCCTCCAGAATTTCCATTCAAAATTATAAGGATTTACTTATCCCTGAAAAAAATATGCCTGTTTTAGCTCAAGAGTTACAGAATTTAATTATGGTTACCCCACCTTATGACAAATGGGATAAAAACAAAATAGAAAAAGAAATTCAAAAAGATATATCTTATTTGAAAGTATATGTGAAAGAGACAAAAGATAGGCAAAAGAATGCATCAGAAGCATTTTATAAAATTAGAGATTATATGGCATCAAAAAATGAGAAACTAAAACATGATATTATTGCAATTTTGGAAGATCTAAGAGGATATTTAGAAAAAAATCTTCCAAAAGAGGAATCAAAAAATGAAAATTTTAAATTGGCTATCGCTACAATCCTTTATAAAAAAGATTTTGATAAAGATACAATATTAATTTTTAAAGATGATTTGGAGAAGCTTTTTGGTTTAAAAATCTCCTCAGAAGAAGATATTAAAAAGATAACCTCTCTCTTAGGAAAATACTACAAGCAAAAAATAGAAAAAAGTAATATTAAGTTAAGAGAGCTGGATAGGATTATTGGTTTAAATCAAGAAAGGTATGATAGATTGCTTAGTGAATATACATATTTGCAAGACAGGGTTCTAAACATTAACAATAAGATAACAAATGATATTCTCAAAGAGATTTTAACTTTTGATAAAGAACTAGAAAAAATAGTTGAAGACAATCATTTATCATATGTTAATGTGGCATATAAACATTCTATAAATCATACAATTACAGACATAAAACAAGTTACAGAAAATATCTCTAAGTATCCTGATTTGTATGAAGTTAAAAGAGCATTAGATAACGTTAGTGCAAAATTAGCCTTAGTAAAAAAATCGGATTATAAAAGAATTGATAATATTTTGTATAATTTGAAATTGCTTCTTAAAGAACTTGATAAAAATGTAGAGATTCTTCAAGAGAAAAATAGAAAAGTTGCCCTTATAAAACAAGAAAATGAATTTTTAGAGATTGAAAAGGAACTTACTCAGGGGGAATTAGAAAAACAAGAAGAGAATATTAAACCTTTTACAAGATATGGACAGTTAAAAATCTTTATATCAGATTTAGAGAAAGATATTGAGAAAATAGAAGGAGCTAAAAGTTTTAATAATTTTCTTGAATTAACATACCCTTTGAGTAATAAATTCAGGGAATTTGCAACTTCTTATATCATTGATTTTGGTCGAGATAATCTGATCATGAATGTTGAGCAAACAGCGGATAAGTTAAAGTGGCTTAATGATTTTAAAATCTTTTACGAAAAATTCAATCTTTTTTCAATAAATCTAAATCTTGTTACAGAAAGATCAGATTCTCTTATTTATGCTATTGATAAAAAATGGAAAGAAGTTTTTGAAGAATCTTTTAAGGGAGAAAAAAGCTATCTATCCGAAGTTGATGATTTATACAATTTGAGTAAAACTGATTTTGTTAATATGGTAAGCTCAAATCTCAATATTGTCTCGAAAAAAGCTGGAGAATTGATGGATAATATGCCATACAGAGAGATTAAAGGTTATTTAAGGAAAATTGATAACGAAATATTTCGAATAGATCAAATATGGAAACAAAAAACAAAACATTATTTCTTAAGATGGGTAAGAAATTCTATTATAGTTTCTGGAGTGTCAGCTATAATTACAACCTTTATTTGTGCTTTAGCAGCATATCCATTCAGTAGAATGAGATTTTGGGGAAGAAGGTATGGTATTCTTACCCTCCTTCTTATACAGATGTTCCCAAGTGCTGTATATATGATAGCTATATATAGCTTACTTAATCTTCTTGGAAAATTTATTCCATTTTTAGGTCTTGATACTCTTTCGGGTTTGACTTTCGTTTATTTGGGAAATATTGCTTATAACATGTTCCTTATAAAGGGTTACTATGATACTATTCCTGACTCTTTAGAAGAATCAGCAATGATAGATGGAGCAACAAGATTTCAAACTTTTTATAAGATAATACTTCCTTTAGCAAGACCAATACTTACAGTAGTGGTAATACTAACATTCATGAATGTGTTTAACGAATTTATCTTTGCAAGAATTATTCTTCAAGATGCTCAGAAATATACATATGCAATAGGGCTTTGGACCTTTTCTTCAGGTCCTTATATGACTGAGTGGGGTCTTTTTACAGCTGCTGCCCTATTAGGTATGCTTCCTATGACTATTCTATTCCTTTCATTGCAAAAGTATATAGTTAGTGGTCTTACAAAGGGTGCTGTTAAAGGATAAAATTTGGGAGGTGAGATGTAATGAAAAAAATAATATTTCTTTTAATTTTATTGGGGGTTACGATGATTCTCATGGATAGTTATGGAGAAGATAAAATTTTTATAAATCCAATAGAGGGATTATCAAAGGATTTTATAAAGGGTGTTGATATATCCATGTTATATGAAGTAGAAGCTAAGGGTGGGAAATTTTATGACAATGGAGTGCAAAAGGATCCATTACAGATTTTGAAGGATCATGGGGTCAATTGGGTTAGAGTTAGGATTTGGAATGATCCGTATGATGAAAAAGGAAATCCATATGGTGGGGGTATTTGTGATTATAAAAGGATGACAGAGCTTGTTAAAAGAGCTAAAACTCTTGGACTAAAAGTACTTGTAGATTTCCATTATAGTGATTTTTGGGCAGATCCTGGTAAACAGGAGAAACCAAAGGCATGGAAAAATTTAAAAGGATCCCAATTAATAAAAGCAGTTTCTGACTTTACATATAATGTACTTAAACATATGAAAGACAATAAAGCATTGCCTGATATGGTACAAATTGGTAATGAAGTTAATAATGGATTTTTATGGCCTGATGGTAAGCTTATAGGTGATGATGCAGGAGGTTTTGAAACCTTTGTTAAACTTTTTAATGCAGGTGCAAGTGCTGTAAGAAGAATTGATAAGAATATAAAAGTGGCTGTTCATTTAGCAGAAGGAGGAAATAGTTCCCTGTTTAAATGGTTTTTGGCAAATGTTTCTGGCCTGAAGATGGATTTTGATGTTATTGGAGTATCTTATTACCCATATTGGCATGGCACCTTGGAAGAGTTAAAGGAAAATCTTAATGATATAGCAGTAAGATATAATAAGAAAATTGCTGTTTTTGAAACAGCCTATGCATGGACTCTTGAAGATGGTGATAATCATCCAAATATATTTGGTGGAGATTTATGGATGATAGGTGGATATAAACCCACTGTTCAAGGGCAAGCTACAGCAATAAGAGATATTATGGAGGTTGTGGCTCAAATTCCAAATAATAAAGGTTTGGGCATATTTTATTGGGAAGGTTGCTGGATTCCAGTAAATAGTGCAGGATGGAAAGTTGGGGAAGGTAATCCATGGGATAACCAAACCTTATTTGATTTCAAAGGTAATGTATTACCATCTCTTGATGTCTTTAACTTAGTTTATGGACATCAAAAAATAGATGTAAAAGTAGTAGATATTTTATCTGATGTAAAAATAAAGATTTCTACAGGAGAGATTCCTAAACTTCCAGAAAAGGTTAAAGTGCTTTTCAATGATGATTCTATAAGGAATTTCAAAGTTACATGGGATGCTATAGATAATAAACTATTAAGTGTTCCTGGAGAATTTAAATTGAGGGGAAAGATAGAAGGTATAGATAAGGAAATATATGCTCAGATATCAGTATCTGGGGAGAAGAATTATGTACCTAATTGGAGCTTTGAATCGGGAACTATAGATCCTTGGATAGTAGAAGGAGATAAGATGGCAGTTAAGGTTGTTAAGGCTACTCCACCTCAAAATGCAAAAACAGGGGAGTATGCGATAAATTACTGGTTAGATAGACCATTTAAATTTGAAATGAACTTAGTGATTAAAGATTTAAAACCTGGTAAGTATAGAGTGAGTTTTTGGATTCATGGTGGTGGAGGAGAAAACCTTCTTAGATTTAAAGTGAGTGGTTACGGAAAAGAAGAAAAGTATATAGATATTGTAAATACTGGATGGTTGAAATGGAGTAATCCTACCATCAGGGATATAAATGTAACGACAGGTGAAATAAAGATTAGTATAATTGTTGAGGGAAATTCAGGAAATTGGGCTTGGATAGATGATTTTGAAGTTAAAGAAGAATAATATATAATCATAATAACTTAGGACAATGATGCCTTAAGAGAGAATAAAGAGAATGGGGAGGGGGAGTAAGATTTTATGGGAGGTGTCAGGATGCGTAAGTTTTTGGTCCTCTTTTTATGTTTAATGTTATTTGTTAATTTTGCTAATTCCCAAACTCCAAAAAAGGGTGGAACCTTAGTTTTTGGAAGAGGTGGGGACTCTGTTAAATTGGATCCCATTAATGTTACTGATGGCGAATCTCTAAGAGTTACACATCAAATATTTGATACTCTTGTTAAGTACAAGCCAGAAAATACAGAGATTTTGCCAAGTCTTGCTATTAAATGGACAGTTTCGAAGGATCAAAAAACATGGACTTTTACATTGAGAAAAAATATTAAATTCCATGATGGTACTGATTTTGATGCTTATGCTGTTAAATTTAACTTTGACCGATGGATGGATCCTAAGAATCCTTATCATATTGGTGGCGAATTCGAATATTGGGGGTATATGTTTGGTGGATTTCCAGGAATTGTAAAAACTGTCTCTGTTGTTGATAAATATACAGTAAAAATTACTTTAACAAAACCTTTAGCCCCATTTCTCTCTAACCTTGCTATGCCTTGTTTTGCTATTGCAAGCCCAACTGCAATTAAGAAATATAAGGAAGATTTCTTTAAAAATCCTGTAGGTACTGGTCCTTTTAAATTTGTTTCTTGGAGTAAGGGAGATAAGATAGTACTTTCAGCAAATAAAAATTACTGGGATGGAGCCCCCTATATTGATAAAATTATTTTTAGATCAATACCGGATAATTCTGCAAGATTTATGGAATTAGAAGCTGGCACGGTGGATATTATTGATGGTTTAAATCCAGAGGATGTAGAAAGGGTCAAACTAAATAAAAATTTACAATTGTTTGTCAGACCAAGTTTGAATGTTGGATATCTTGCTATGAATATGGATAAAAAACCTTTTAATGATTTAAGAGTAAGGCTTGCTATAAATTACGCAATTGACAAGAAAGCAATTGTGGATGCTTTTTATCCAAAAGGCTTAGCAATCGTGGCTAAGAATCCTATACCACCCACCTTATGGGGTTACAATGATAAAATACAAGATTATCCATATGATCCAGAAAAAGCCAAGAAATTGTTAGCTGAGGCAGGATATCCTAATGGCTTTAAAACCACATTATGGGCTATGCCAGTAAACAGGCCATATAATCCTCAACCAATGAAAATAGCAGAAGCTGTTCAGAGCTATTTAAAGGCTGTGGGTATTGATGCAGAAATAGTTACTTATGATTGGGGTACTTACTTACAAAAAACAGAAAATGGTGAACATGATATGGCTTTCTTAGGATGGACAGGAGATAATGGAGATCCAGACAATTTCTTCTATGTTTTATTAGATAAGGATAATGCTGTAAAAGGTAGTTCTGGAAATATTGCTTTTTACAGATCTGATGAGTTGCATGAGATACTTATAAAAGCACAGACCATATCTGGCCAAAAAGAGAGGGCTAAATTGTATGAAAAGGCATGTGAAATAGTACACAGAGATGCTCCATGGGTGATAATAGCTCATACAATGCCACCTCTTGCAGGAAAGAAGAATGTAAAAAATTATATTCCACATCCAACTGGTAGTGAACCATTGTATCGTGTATGGAAAGAACAATAAATTTATCATTTAGTACAAAGGGGGAGGAGAATACCACTTTCCCCCTTTTAAAATATATATGCTTTAAATTAAACAAATAATTAGGGGAAAGAATGAAAAAATATATAGTAAGAAGGTTATTACTTTTAATTCCAATATTAATTGGAGTTTCCTTTTTTGCTTTTATGTTTATTAGACTGATTCCTGGGGATCCTGCAAGGATTATGTTAGGTGAAAGAGCTACTGCAGAAGAAATCACAAGAATTAGAAAAGAGCTTGGGCTTGATAAACCTATAATTTTACAATATCTAATTTTCTTAAGTAATGCTACAAAGGGAGATTTAGGAAGATCTATAATAACAAGAGAAAAAGTTATTTCTGAAATTATGCAAAGGTTTCCTGCTACTATTGAATTGACACTTTTTGCAATGTTAATAGCAAGTTCATTAGGTATATTTTTAGGAGTATTAGCATCTATTAAACCAGGCTCCTTAATAGATACTCTGGTTATGTTTTTAGCTTTAATAGGTGTTTCTATACCAATATTTTGGCTTGGTTTAATGTTGATTTGGTTTGGTTCTTTGGTTCTTGGTTGGTTTCCCCCATCGGGAAGATTAGATATAAGTATTGATCTTAAGGTGATAACAAATTTTTATTTGATTGACAGCTTATTAACTTTTAACTTTAGAGCTTTTATAGATGCGTTGTATCATCTAGTCCTTCCAGGTTTTGCTTTATCCACTGTTCCTATGGCAACAATTGCAAGAATGACAAGATCAAGCATGTTAGAAGTCTTAAACCAAGAATATATATTAGCTGAATATGCAAAAGGTTTGCCTAAGAAGAAGATAATCATGAAATCTGCTTTAAGAAATGCTTTAATTCCAATAATAACTATAATAGGGCTTGAATTTGGTTTCCTTCTTGGAGGAGCAATAATGACAGAGACGATTTTTTCATGGCCAGGCATGGGAAGGTTAGTTTATGATGCAATAATGTCAAGGGATTATCCGTTGATTCAAGGTTGTATTTTATTGTCTTCTTTGTTGTTTGTATTTATAAATCTAATTGTTGACATTTTATATGCATTTATAGACCCAAGGATTAGATATGAATAGGAGGGAATGTCTTTGGAGAGAAATTATAATCGTGGTTTATGGAAAAGATCTTTAATAAAATTTAAAAGGCATAAGACAGGAATAATAGGAGGTTTAATATTACTTATTTATATTATTACGGCTGTTTTTGCTCCATATATTGCAAAATTTGATCCCATTGCTCAAAATTTATCAGAAAGATTGCAACCACCATCATGGAAGCATATATTAGGTACTGATTATGCTGGAAGAGATATTTTTAGTAGGATCATATATGGAACAAGAATATCTATTACCATAGGGTTTGTGTCTGTTTTATTAGCTTTAATTTTTGGAACAATTTTAGGGGTTTCTTCTGGTTATTTTGGGGGATGGTGGGATATTCTGATTATGAGAATTATAGATATAATGCTTGCCTTTCCAACTATTCTTCTTGCTATTGGTATCGTGGCAGTTTTAGGTCCAAGACTTGAAAATGCAATGATAGCTGTTGGTATTGTTTCAATTCCACAATTTGCAAGAGTAGTTAGAGCAACAATTCTTTCTATAAAAGAGAAAGACTATATAAATTCTGCAAAGGCCTTAGGGATAGGAGAAATTAGGATAATTGTTAGACATATTCTTCCTAATGTATTAGCTCCAATTATTGTGCAGGCTACCTTAGGAATAGCTTCCGCTATATTAGAAGCTGCAGGTCTTTCTTTTCTTGGATTGGGGGCAAGGCCCCCTATTCCAGAGTGGGGTGCGATGTTAAGTGAATCAAGGCAATATTTAAGGTCAGCACCATGGACTGTAATTTTTCCTGGTCTTGCCATAATGTTTCTTGTTCTTGCTTTTAATTTGTTTGGAGATGCATTAAGAGATATATTTGATCCACGATCTTATAAATGGAAAGGAGGAACTTTTTAATGAATTATAAAGAAATACCTATTGGGATTCAAAAAAGGATAGCCCTAATTGCCCATGATAATAAGAAACAAGAATTATTAGAGTGGGCAAGATTTAATCAAGGAACATTATCAAAACATATATTATATGCTACAGGAACGACTGGTGAGATTTTAGAAAAAGAATTGGGTTTAAAGATTATAAGATTTTTTAGTGGACCTTTAGGGGGTGATCAACAGATTGGAGCAAAGATTGCAGAAGGTGAAATTGATTTTCTTATATTTTTCTGGGACCCTTTAGAACCATTGCCTCATGATCCTGATGTTAAAGCTCTTTTGAGGATAGCAGTAGTATGGAATATTCCTATAGCATCAAATAGATCTACAGCTGATTTTTTGATTTCCTCACCTCTTATGGATAGAGAATACAAAAGATTAGTGCCTGATTATACACATTATCTTACTAGAAAAATATAAGAAAGAAACTTGAAAGAATATAAAAACATTTTCTTTTCTTATCTATGAAGTTTTAGAATATTCCCTTGTCAGGTTGACATATTTCTTAGTAAGAAGTATAATCTTATTTGAAGCTTTTTTGGAAAGGGAGGTGGTGAGGAAAACCCATTTAACCATGATATTTAGATTTTTATGGAGTGATTTAGGAAAATTAGAGAGGAAGCTTTTTATCCCTTTTGGGATAAAAGAAGCTCTCTCTAAAATATTATATGATGGGAGGGTCGTATGAGTAGGAGGTTATTAGCAGTATTACTCACATTGTTTTTACTTTTAAGTGTTTCTTTTGCTCAAACAGCAAATTTTAAAGATGTTCCAAGTAATCACTGGGCAGCGTCTGCAGTAAAGTATCTAACAGATTTGGGGATTATTTCAGGTATAAGACCAGATACTTTTGGTGGTGATCTTTACGTTACAAGGTATCAGGTTGCAGTATTACTTTATAAATTAATTCAAGCTTTACAAGCTGGAAAAATAGCATTACCTACAGCAGATGTTGAAGAGCTAAAAGATCTTGTAAGTCAGCTTCAAGATGAATTAAATCTTATTGGAGCTAATGTTGAAGATTTGGTGTCTGCATTGCAAGATCTTGATACAAGAGTGTCAGATCTTGAGTCAGCAGTGCAAGAGAAGGTAAGTGTTGAAGATGTAGAAGCAATGATACAAGAATCACTTTCTGATGTTGTTTCAAGACTTGATGACGTAGAGAGTAGAATATCAGATCTTGAGTCAGCAGTGCAAGAGAAAGTAAGCGTTCAAGATGTAGAAGCAATGATACAAGAAGCTGTATTATCTATTGAAAAAGTAGAAGTTACTCCAGAGCAGATTGAAGCTGTAGTTGGAGATAAATTAGAAGAGGCTGTTAGTGAAAAAGTGGAAGAGAAAATTGGAGATCTTGAAAGTAGAGTATCAGATCTTGAGGGGTTTGTGACTGATCTTGACAGCAGATTAGCAGATGTAGAGACAGCGTTAGTAGATAAGCCATCTCTTGATGAAGTGCAAGCAATGATAGAGGAGAAGATAGCTGAGATTTCCGTACCAGATGTTGAGGAATTAACTGGTAGAGTATCAGATCTTGAGGGGTTTGTGACTGATCTTGACAGCAGATTAGCAGATGTAGAGACAGCGTTAGTAGATAAGCCATCTCTTGATGAAGTGCAAGCAATGATAGAGGAGAAGATAGCTGAGATTTCCGTACCAGATGTTGAGGAATTAACTGGTAGAGTATCAGATCTTGAGGATAGAGTATCCGCAGTAGAGACAAGACTTGATGATTTTGACTTTGCAATATCTGATTTAATGGGCACTATAGATGAAGTTAATGCTAATCTTGTAGATCTTTCTGATAGAGTAGAAGAAGTATTAGCATTAAAAGATAAATTGGATGAAATAATTAAAATGGTTGAAGCAATACCTGGTATTGAAGTTCCTGCTGAATTAGAAGATATCGAGAGTTTTGTTACAGATTTAGATGCTAAGGTTTCTGATCTTGCAGTAGCTATGGAAGATCTGAATACTCTTGCATCCGATTTACAATCTCAAATTGATGATATTAATGCAAGAGTAGATGAATTAATGGCATCCTTAGACAACATCAATTCCAGTATAGATGCATTATCTACCAGTGTTGACGATCTCTATGTATTGAATGATGGAGTTTCTACAAGACTTGACGAAGCAATAAATAGACTTTCTGACTTAGAGAGCAAAGTGGCTGATCTTGAGAACAAAGGTGTAAAACCATTCACATTAACATTAACATTTGGGGCAACATGGGACTTTGTAAATAAGACCATATCTACAACACCTGTATCTATAAGTAAAGTGGTATTAACTTTGAACAATTTAGATTTCGGTATCAATAAACTTGTTTTGACATATAACAATTCTGGATACTTTGCTATGGATGACTATGGTTTGGTAGGATTTGGTGCACCATTATCTGCATGTGTAAATGTTGCAGGAGTAAAAGTTTCTGTGGGTGCTGGTGCTAATGCTGTAGGTGGAAAAGTTTCTGGAAGTATGGGTAATATAAATTGGAATGTATATGGAATGTTGAGTATAGAATCTCAAGCATATGACTTTGGTCCAGTTGGAGCAGATATAAGTATGCCTGTTTCACAAGGGGTAACAGTGTTTGCAGATGCTTACTATAATGACGCATCTTTTGCAGGTCTTGCTGGTGTATCCCTTGATGGATTATTAAAAGATACATCTGTAACTTTAGAAGCTAAATATGTTGATAAAAAATTTGGAGCATATGCAGGAGTAAGTACAACATTGATGAAAGGCTTTGATGCTGGTGTATCAGTTGATATGGCTGATCTCTCAGATATTAGTATGAAAACTGTAACAGTAACAGTATTTGGATCATATAAAGTTAATGAGAGATTAACATTATCAGGATCAGTTACTAACAATTCTGGAATTAATAATGTATCTAAATTAAGTCTTGGAATAAGCTATGTTCCAGTAGATAATGTAAATCTTACACTTGGTGTTGAAAAAACTAACTTACCAGCATTTACAAGTAACCCATATCCAGATAGTGTAAACTTTGGAACAACAATTACATTCTAAAAAATAGAATCAGTGGGTGGGGATAATTATCCCCACCCTTTTTTTATTTATAAAAGAGATTTTATAAGTGTTTTTATTAATGGCAATAATTTAACAAAACTTTTTGAGGTAATGAGATTAGGGAATATTTTTATAATAGATGTTTGATAAGCGGTATCACCATATTTTTCCATTGTCTTTACAATTTTATCATTTTCTTTTAAAACTGACCATATTAGATTAAAATCATCGTCACATAAGGAATTTAAAAACTTTCTAGCAACTTTTGTAAAAGTTAATTCTTTTCCAAAGGATCTATGGGTTAATTTTGGATAATCTGATAAATATGCTTTATTATAATCTTCAAGATATTTTTTTATTTGATTAACTGCTATTTCAGCACCTTTTAATCCAAAGTATATACCACCACCTGTTGTTGATTTATTGTAACCTGCAGCATCTCCAACTATTAAGATATTTGGAGGAATAAATTCCTCATAAGGTCCAAAAATAGGAATTATTCCCCCATAAGCTTTTTCTATATATATTTTTTCAGATCTTTCCTTTAATTTATTCCTTATAAAATTATCAAGGAATACTTTAGGATTATATGAAGGATTTACAGCAACACCCAATTTGGCTATGTTTTTAAATGGTGAAATCCAAAGAAAAAAACCTTGTGAATAAGTACTTCCAAGATAAACTTCTACGCATTCTCTATCTAATGGATTTAATCCTGAAATCTCATATTGTAAAGATACTAAGTAAGGTCTTATTTTAAGTCCTATCTTTCTAAGAAATTGTCTTTTGGCACCTTCTGCTACTAATATAACCTTCGTGTTAATATATTTTGTTTTACCTTTTTCTTCTACTATCAAGGTAGAGTGATTTTCATAATGATTTACTCCTATTGCTTTTGAATTGAATGAGTAAGAACAGCCACTTTTTTCTGCTTTTTCTGCAATTATTTTATCAAATAAGATTCTATCCAAGATAAAAGAATCAGAGGAATCCTTTTTAAGTTTTAAATATTCTCCTGAAGGAGAAAAAAAGTATCCACCTTTTAGATTATTTACTATAGTTTCCTTAGGTAGATGAAATTCCTCAAAAGCATGGACACTTAATTTTCCAAGACAGTGTATTGGTTCTCCTATTTTGTCATGTTCTTCTAAGATTAGAGTTTTTATATTATTTTTTGCTGATAAATATCCAGCGTAACTTCCTACAGGACCTCCACCAATTATAACTAAATCCCATATCATAGAAAAACTTCTTCTTTTTCCTTATATAATTCCCATGCAATATAAAGTCTTTTTATTCCCTCTGCCATTTTTTCTGGAGATACTTGTGAAAATGATATTCTTGCAGTATTTTTCCCTCTTTTAGAGACGAAAAATTCTTCTCCAGGGACAAAACTGGTTTTTTGTTCTAAAGCAGTTTCTGCAAGCTTATATGCATCTACCCATTCAGGAAAAACAAGGAAAAAGAAGAAACCCCCTTGTGGAAAATTCCACTTTGCAATGTCTTTAAATTTTTCATCCAAGGCTTTCTTCAGTGAGTCTCTTTTAGTTCTATATGCAATTTTTAATTTTTCAATATGTTTTTCTAAATATCCTAACCTATAAAATTGATATATTAATTTTTGATTTAAAGTACCAGAACATAAATCTGTGCCTTCTTTAAGCCGTATAATCATTTGAGTAATTTCCTTTGGTGCAATTATGAATCCAGTTCTAAGTCCTGGAGAAAGTATTTTTGAGAAGCTCCCTATAGTTATGATTTTGTGGCTATCAGAGAAAGTAATTAATGGAGGATATGTTTCATGATCATAGGAAAGAAGACTATAGGCTAAATCTTCTACTATGTAAAAATTATATTTTTCAGATAGTTCTACTAGTTTCAATCTTCTCTTAATTTCAAGGCATGTCCCAGCAGGATTTGAAAAATCTGGTACCACATAAAGAACTTTAACAGAATCTTTCAGCTCTTTTAGTTTTTCTTCCAAGTAGTCTATATCAATTCCATATTCATCTTGAGGTATCCCTATTAGATTATCAGAGTACATACTCCAAGCTTGAATAGTACCTAAATAACCTGGTTCTTCAATTAGTGCTATATCACCATCATCGAGAAATAACTTTCCTAAGAGATCAAGTGCTTGTTGAGAGCCTTCGGTAAGTACTATATTGTCTGCAGGGATTGTCTTATCCCATCTCTTGAAAAGATTTTTACCTACTAATTCTCTTAGTTTTATATCTCCACAAGTTGATGTATATTGAAAGGCAAGGTTTCCTTCCGTTCTTAAAACCTCTTCATATGCATGTTTTAATTCTTCAACAGGAAAGAGATTATTATCAGGCAGACCACCAGCGAAAGAGATAGTTTCTGGGTCTTGAGCTAAAACAAATTTTGACATAGCATCGGAAGTTCTGTAGGATGCTCTTTTAGAGAAATTTCTCTTCCCCATTTTCGCCACTCTCCTAAATTTTTCCATAAAATTAGCATAATTATGCTAAAAGGTCAAGAGGTATTATTTTATTTCTTTAACACTTACTCTATCTACATATTTTAAAATTTCTTCTTTATCGTTCATATTAAGTTCTTCTTTTTTGACTTTTACATAACCTGTAGCACAGGCAATTTTCAATGAATATAGTGGATCATTAGTTTTTCTTAAACCATAAATAAAACCTGCAAGAAATGCATCTCCAGCTCCCCAGTGTATTCCATCTATTGGTGGTAAAAAGGAATGATATAGTTTGCTATCTATAGATATTACAGCTCCCTTTTTTCCAAGAGAAATTATTGGGTATTTTATTTGGAATTTTTCAATAAACTTAAAGGCTCTTATAATATCTCTTTTTGATTTGATGGTTTTATTCAAAATATCTTCCATTTCCTCTTTATTTGGTTTTATTATGTCAGGTTGGGCTTTAAGGGCTTCTATAAATTCTTTTCCTTTAGCATCTAATACTCTGATTATATTAATTCTTTCTGCTTCTTTAAATATTTTAAAATATATATCATATGGAATATTAGGTGGAATACTTCCTGAAACTATCAAGGTATCTGCATCTTTAATAATGATTCTATATATCTTAAAAAATTCTTCTATTTTATAGTCTGGAATTTCTGATCCTGCACCATTTAGAATAGTAAGCTCTTTTTTATATAAATTCTTTATTCCTATAGCGAATCTAGTGTTATTTTGTACTTCTACAAAATTGAAATCAATATCTCTTTTCTTTAATTCCTGTTTAAGTATTATTCCTGTATTTCCTCCACAAAAGCCAATAACTTTTAATTTTTCATTAAAAATTTTTAGGGTTTTAGCTACGTTTATACCTTTTCCACCTGGCATAATATATTCTCTGATAGATCTGTTAACTTTGTTTTTTAAAAATTTTTCTGTATAGAATATAACATCCAAACTGGGATTTAGATTTACTATTAAAATCATTATTTCCTCCAGCTTTAATTTTTCTTATGATTATATTATACTTAATTAACTATGAGTTTAAGAGTAGATGAAATTCTTATAAGAGCAGATGATCTAAAACAGAGGGGTAAACTTTATAAAGCTATTACCTTATATGAAACCCTTTATAATGAAGTAATTGATGAAAATCTTTTATATTGGTTGAGATTAACACTTGCTGATCTTTATTTTTGGGTTAAAGATTTTGATAAAGCAGAGAAACTTATTTTAGAAAATATAGAGTCTAATTCTAATGATTCATTTAATTATTACTATATGGGATTTATAATGATAGGAAGAGGAGATCTAATCAAGGCAGAAAAATATTTTGAGATTGCAATAAAATTAGACCCTGATAACTCCGAATACTTAAGAGGTTTAGCTTGGGTTGAGTTTTTGAAGGGCAATTATGAAGAAGCAGAAAATTTATTTAGAGAAGTGTTAAATAAGGACCCTGAAAATAGTGCAGCTTTGGATAATTTAATTGAACTTTTAATAAAAACTGGGAAGCTTGAAGAAGCAAAATTAGAGATAGAAAAATTTAGAGAAAAGGATCCTAAGGATTGGCAGATTCTTTACAGAGTCCAAGAATTAAGAAATAAACAAAGGGAAATTAAAAGAAACAGAGGGAAACTATGATATTCCCTCTGTTTCTGTAGTTTTTTGTAAGAATTTATCAATTTCACTACCATCAAGAGTTTCTTTCTCTATTAATATCTTAGACAATTCTTTTAATACATCTTCATGATCTTTTAATAATGATAATGCTCTATTATAAGCTTTGTCTACTATATTTTTTATTTCTTCATCTATTATTTTTGCAGTGTCCTCACTATAATTTTTGATCTGCATCAGGTCTTTTCCAAGAAATACTTCAGAATGATTTTCTCCAAGAGTTAAATTTCTTAATTTTTCACTCATACCATATTCACACACCATTTTCCTTGCAAGATCAGTGGCTCTTCTTAAATCATCTGCAGCACCGGATGTTGGTTGACCAAAGATAAGTTCTTCTGCTGCTCTTCCCCCAAGAAGTACTGCTATTTCAGCTTCTAATTCTTTTTTAGAGAGTAAATATCTGTCTTCTTCAGGAAGTTGCAAGGTATAGCCTAAAGCAAGTCCCCTTGGGATTATAGTCACTTTATGTACAGGAGTTGCTTCAGGAATTAATTTTGCTACTAAAGCATGTCCAAGTTCATGAAAAGCTACCATTTCCTTTTCTTGGGGTCTTAGTATTCTATTTTTTTTCTCTGGTCCTGCAATTACTTTCTCTATTGCTTCTTCAAATTCCTCCATATTTATCTCGTTTTTATTTTTTCTTGCAGCTAAAATAGCAGCTTCATTTACAAGATTTGCAATATCTGCTCCTACAAATCCTGGAGTACTTTTGGCGATTATATCTATATTAACATCTTTACCAATTGGTTTACCTCTCAGATGTACCTCTAATATCTTTTTTCTTCCCTCAAAATCTGGTCTATCTACAATCACACGCCTATCAAATCTTCCTGGTCTCAATAATGCTGGATCTAAGATATCAGGTCTATTAGTAGCAGCAAGTACAATCACATTAGTATTCTCATCAAATCCATCCATCTCTACTAAAAGCTGGTTTAATGTTTGTTCTCTTTCGTCATGGCCCCCACCAAGCCCTGCCCCACGATGTCTTCCTACTGCATCTAATTCGTCAATAAAAACTATAGATGGACTTAATTTTTTTGCTTGAGTAAATAGATCTCTAACCCTTGCTGCTCCTACACCTACAAACATCTCTACAAATTCTGATCCACTTATAGAGAAGAAAGGTACATTTGCTTCTCCTGCAACAGCTCTTGCCAAAAGAGTTTTCCCAGTGCCTGGAGGTCCTACTAGTAGTATTCCTCTTGGAATTTTAGCACCGAGTCTTCTATATTTTTGGGGATTCTTTAAAAAGTCTACTACTTCTCTTAATTCTTGTTTTGCCTCTTCCACGCCAGCAACATCAGCAAAAGTTACTTTAGGCTTATTATCTAAGAATAATCTTGCTCTGCTTCTTCCAAAAGAAAAGGCTTGACTATTACTTCCTTGTACTTGACGAAACATCATCCAAAAGAAAAATATAAGTATAAGATAAGGAGCAAATCCTAAGATGAAACTTATCCATAATGAAGTGTTATCTGGTGGTTTTACTTCTACCACAACATCATTTTTAATTAAAGTAGGAATTAAGTTAGCATCCTGAGTTGGTGAATAGGTTTTAAATCTTGATCCATCTCGAAATAGACCATTGATCTCTTTTTCTCCAATTTCTACTTTAAATACTTCCTTGTTTTCTACAAATTTTATAAATTCTGAATATGGAATCACTCTTTCCTTTGCAGAGTTATCAAGTATATTGGGATTAAGGAATGTAAAAATAAGAAAGCCTATAAAGAAAATAATTATTAATCTTGAGATTATATTTTTAAAGTTCAATTATTTAAACCTCCTTCTTTACCATTATATGTAATATTCTTTTTGTATTTTCAGTAATAGGCGCTATGTTACTTCTTGCTATTCCTACTACCCACAAAATTTCATTTTCCCAAAAAATAATTGGAATTTCAAGTCTTTTCCATTTAGGAATTTTTTTATCAATAAATAGATCTTGAAGCTTTTTGGATTTACCTTTTAGACCAAATGGTTTAATTTTATCTCCTTCTCTCCAGTTTCTAACTTTTAATTTATCTACTTCTATTTTATCATAGTCAAAATATACATGCCAAAGATCATTAAAATTTATAGACTCTTTATTATCTTCAATTATTTCAGTAATGATTTCGTAACCTGATGGAAGCTTTAAAGAACCAGGGATAGGTAATGTATATTCGTAGTTTTCTTCCAAGGTTTTCTTGATAAAATAGACAGTATTCTCGTGTTTATATATTTTAATAGTATTCATTGTAGCTATATTACCTGTTTTTCTTATTTTGGAAAGTTTATTCATTAAATATATTAAACCTTCAATTGTGATAATCTCACCCATGTTATTAAATATATTTTTTAAAATCCTTACTTTTATTGCGTCTGGAATATTGTTCCAGTCATTGTAATTTACTTCAAAACCATCCATATTACTTTTTATGTATTTGTTCGAATACTCCTTTGATATGTTTTTTATTAATTCTTGATCCCAATTTAGTATTATTTTTTGATTCATTAAACTTTGAGGAAATTGTTCTATGATATCTCTTAAAAATGGAATTAATTGATATCTTACTCTATTTCTTAGAGTAATTGGTAAATAATTTGTAAAATCTTCTTTGTACTTTATTTCTTTTTTGTTACAATACTCTGCCGTTTCTTTTTTGGTAAGAACCAAAATTGGTCTTATTATTTTATCTCTCTTTGGGGGTATACCAATAAGTCCTTCAAGCCCATATCCTCTTAGGAAATTCATAAGTATTGTCTCTATATTATCATCTAAGGTATGTCCAAGAGCTATTCTGGTAAATCCATTTTTTTGAGCAAATTCTTCTATTATTTTGTATCTTTCTTCTCTTAAGGTTTTTTCTGTAAGATTATCAGGATATATATTTAAAATAGTAAAAGGAATATTTTTCCTATCTGCATATTCCTTTATTAACGACTTTTCTTCTTCTGTATTTTGTCTTACATGATGATCAACATATAAAAGATGAATATTAGAATTATAATGAGGTGAGAGAGTGCTAAGTACTTCAGCTAATGCAAAAGAATCACTTCCTCCTGAAATACATATAAGAATAGAGTCCCTCTCATTAATGAGGGACTCAGTGTTAATAAAATTTAATACTTTTTTTTCTAAGTTCTCAATAAATTTATCTTTCACTTTTCATGGTGGCGGTGCAGGGATTCGAACCCTGGACACCACGGTTATGAACCGTGTGCTCTAACCGCTGAGCTACACCGCCGATATTCCTTGCTTTAAATTATAATAAAAAATTTTGTTTTAGACAATACTTTACTAATATAAAAACTTATGATACACTTTTTAACCAAAGAGAGGTATGAGGAATTACCGCCGGAGTGGCGGAATGGCAGACGCACTGGACTTAAAATCCAGTGGGGAGCAATCCCCGTGCCGGTTCGAGTCCGGCCTCCGGCACCAATCCTTAGCCCCTCTTTAAATTTTAAAAAAGAGGTGTTCATAATGTCAGATAAAATGTTTGACGAGGAAGTTATAATTTTAGAAGACGAGGATGGAAATACTTATGAGTATTTGATTAGAGATTTTGTGGAGGTAGATGATAAGACGTATGTTCTTCTAACACCAAAAGATGCGGAAGATATGGATGAAATTTATGTATATCGTTGCAGGCTTTCAGAAAAAGATGGTGAACTCTATATAGATGCTTTGGAAGAAATAGAAGATGATGATGAATTTGAAAAAGTTGTGGAAGCTCTGGAAGAAGAGGAAGAATGGGAAGACGAAGATTGGGAAGAAGAGGATTTGGAAGAAGAAGATTGAGAAAAAGGAGAAGAGGAATAGTAAATTAGAAAAAATTCTTATATTCTTTTCCTTTTCTCTAATTTTATTTTTATTATTTGTTTTTGTAATACTTTTCGTCCCAAAGTTTAAGACTAATAGTGATGTAGAAGTATATATTCAAGAGGGTTCCTCACTCTCCCAAGTAGCTGATATATTATATGAAAAAGGGATTATAAAATCTAAAGAAATATTTATATTGTATACAAAGCTTATTGGGAGAGAGAGGAACATTAAAAAAGGGTACTATAAATTATCTCCATCCTATTCACTTGTTCATGTGGTGAATAAATTAGTAAATGGAGAAAATTTAAGTATAAAGATAACAATACCTGAAGGAGTATCTTTAAAAGAGATAGGGGCAATTCTTGAAGAACGCTTAAATATTTCAAAAGATCTTTTTCTTAAATATTGTACTGATTCTAATTATGTTTCGTCTTTTTTAAAAGAGTATAAAGAATTTTTTGGGGGTAAAATACCCATGTCATTAGAAGGTTATTTATTTCCTTCTACTTATTTTTTACCAAAAGACATTAAAGAGAAAGAGATTATAGAAATTCTTTTGAAAGAATTTTTTAAGCAGATCCTATCTAATTTTCCTGATTATAAAGAAGATCTTAAAAAAATTGGTTTAAGTTTTAATGAATGGATAATATTGGCATCTATTGTGGAAAAAGAAGCCAAGATAGACAGAGAGAGACCTTTAATTGCTGGTGTCTTTATTAATCGTTTGAAGAAAGGATATATGCTTCAATCTTGTGCTACAGTAGAGTATTTATATGATTTTAAGAAAAATCCTCTTTTATACAAAGATCTGGAGATTGATTCTCCTTATAATACGTATAAATATTATGGTCTTCCTCCTACTCCTATTTGTTCTCCATCTTTAAAATCTTTGGAGGCAATATTACAACCTAAAGGAGATTATCTTTTTTTTGTTTCAAATAATGATGGAACTCATACCTTTTCGAAAACCTATGAAGAGCATTTAAAAGCTCAAGGTTATAAAAGGTGATTATGATGTGCAAAATTTTAAAACCAAATAGATATGTGGGAACAATATTTAAAATTAATTTTGAAGAATTATATAAATTAGGATACAGGGGTATTATTTTTGACCTTGATAATACTATTGTTCCTTGGGATGAAAACAAATTGGATGAGAGAACAAAAAAATTAATAGAAGATATCAAAAATTTAGGCTTTAAAGTTGTTATTTTATCAAATAATTGGTCTCAGAGAAGGGTAAAACATTTTTCTAAGCTTATACGGCTTCCTGCATTAGGATATGCATTAAAACCAAGAAGTAGATCTTTTAAAAGAGCTTTAGAGATAATGGGTACTACCCCCGAGACAACTTTGGTAATTGGTGATAGAATATTAACAGATATATATGGTGGTAATAAATTGGGGATGTTTACCATACTAGTATCTCCTTTAAATAAGAAAGAATTGTGGATTAAAAGATGGACTGTAAGGCTTATTGAAAATTATTTAATTAAGAGATGGTTGTCTAAAAAGGAGTTAATAAAGGAGGAGTAAGATGGATTCTCCTAATATTAATGAGAAACTTTTAGAGATTATTAGAGAGAGAAATCTTATCCCTAAGGGGTTATTAGATAACTTACTTTCTTCAGTAAAAGGTAAAGAACTACAAGAAATTCTTTTGGAAGAGGGATTAATATCGAAAGATAAACTTACTGATTTATTATCAGAAATTTTAGGGTGGAAAATTATTGAAGGAAAAGAATTTAAACCTGATGAAGACGCATTAAAGATTATTCCTCCTTTTTTAGTGAAATTTCATAATTTTATTCCTCTTAAATTAGAAGAAAGAATGCTTCATGTGGGTTTCTTCCCACCAGTAAAAGCTACAGCACTTGAGGATATAAGATTGCTTACAGGATTTTCAGTAGAACCTTATCTTTTAAAGGTTGTGGATAAGGAATCTTCAGAAGATATATTTGAGAAGAAAGAAATAGGTTCTACAACTTCAATTTTGACATCGTCAATGATTCCTAGAACTGATGTTTCTGAAACTAAGGTAAAGGAAGAATCAAAGATAGGTATAGAAACAATAAATGATATAGAAATTTCTAAGCTTGTAGAAGAATTAGTTCCTGAAGGTGGATTGTTAGAGAAGCTAAAGGGAGAGGATGTCAAGGAAGAGATTATTGAAGAGATGCCTTCTAAATCTGAGGAAGAAATACCTAAAGAAGATATTAAAGAGATTAATGTTAAAGAAGAATCAATAACTGATGTGCTCTCTGAGTTAGAAGGCATAGGAATTGTGGAAGAGATCAAAGAAGAGACTAAAGAAGAAAATATACAACAGGAAATTAAAGAGGAGTTAAAAACCGAGGAGAAAGAAGAGAGGAAAAAAGAAAAGGATCTTGCCAATAAGATAATTGAAAGTATTAAAAGTAGTTTAACCACTACTGAGAAAAAAACATTAAGGAAAACATCAACCCCTGCAAAAAGAAAGCCTCTTGGTGAGATATTATTAGAAAAGAATTTAATTACAAAAGAGCAATTAGATGAAGCTTTGATGCTTGCATCTAAAAAGGGTATAAGGCTTGGAGAAGCACTTTTAGAACTAAAGCTTCTAAGTGATATGGATCTTGCAAAGTTATTAAGTGAACAATTAGGGATTCCTTTTAAATCAATAAAGGAGATAAAAATTGATCCAGATCTATCAAAACTTATAACAGCTAAAAAAGCGAGAGATAATTTAATACTTCCTCTTTATAAGGAGGATGGGAGGATCATAGTAGGAATTGTAGATCCAGCAAATATAATAGCCCTCGATGATTTAAAAATGGTAACTAGAAATGAAGTTATACCAGTAATAGTACCACGAAATGAACTTATTGATGCTATTAATCAGATTTGGGGTAGTGAAGAGGTAGAGAAAGTACTTGAAGAGATTATAGTTCAGAAGGAAGAGGAAGAGACTCAATATCAAGAGGTTTCTTTAGAAGAAGTTTCATCTGAGGAAGGTCCTATAGCAAAGCTCGTAAATAGTATTTTAGTTGATGCAGTTAAAAGAGGAGCTAGTGATATCCATATAGAGCCTCTGGAAAGAAATGTAAGGGTAAGATTTAGAATAGATGGTGTATTACATGAAATTATGTATATTCAAAAAAGATTTCAGGCAGCTGTTGTTTCAAGAATAAAGATTATGAGTGATATGGATATTTCTGAGAGGAGAATACCTCAAGATGGACGTATTAAAGCAAATATAAAAGGAGAAGTGTATGATTTCCGTGTCTCTACATTACCTGGAGTTTTTGGTGAGAAGGTGGTATTGAGAATCTTAGGAAGAGGAGCTATATCTTTATCTCTTGAGAGTCTAGGTTTTTCTGAAGATAATTACGAAAGATATTTAAAAATGTTAAAGACACCATATGGTATTATACTTGTAACAGGTCCAACAGGAAGTGGTAAGTCCACAACCCTTTATGCATCTTTAAATATGATAAATTCTCCTGATATTAATATAGTAACAGTAGAAGATCCAGTGGAGTATCAGCTTCCAGGGATACATCAAGTGCAGGTGAACCCAAAAGCGGGTCTTACTTTTGCCAGTGCCTTGAGATCTATTTTACGTCAAGACCCAGATGTGGTGCTCGTAGGTGAGATTCGTGATGAAGAAACAGCAAGAATTGCTATACAGGCTGCTCTAACAGGACACTTAGTATTATCCACCCTTCACACCAACGATGCACCATCGGCTGTTACCCGTTTAATTGATATGGGTATCGAACCGTTCTTGATTAGTTCCTCTTTACTTGGAGCGGTAGCACAAAGATTGGTGAGGACAGTATGTCCTTATTGTAAGGCTCCTTATGAACCTACAAAGGAGGAAATAGAAGCTATAAAAGCAACCTTAGGAGACATAGATTTATCTAATGCTACTTTTTATAAAGGTCAGGGTTGCCCCAGATGTAACAACAAAGGTTATAAGGGAAGAACAGCTATTCATGAAATTATGCTTATGAATGATGAAATTAGAGATTTGGTATTAAAAAAGGCTTCTCGTGAGACTATAAAAGAGGCTGCAAGAAAATATGGAATGGTAACGTTAAGGGAAGATGGAATGCGTAAAGTTCTTAGAGGTTTTACTACTGTGGAAGAAGTTATGAGGGTCACAGCTGCAGATTAAGAGGGAGGTAATAAAAAATGAAAGAAAGTATTTCTATTATTGAAATACTACAAAATGCTTTACAGAAAGAAGCCTCAGATGTACATATAACTTCTGGAGTACCACCTGTTTTCCGTATTAAGGGGCATTTAATACCTCAAACTCAATATCCTGTTTTAACTCCCCAACTTACTTATAATCTTGTTTTTAGTCTTTTAACAGAAGAACAAAAGCAGAAGCTTCAAGAAAACAAAGAGTTGGATTTTTCAGTTGGTATAAGTGGTGAAGGAAGATTTAGAGTAAATGCTTTTTGGCAGAGGGGGAGCTTAGCTGCTGTATTTAGATTAATTCCTTGGAAGATTCCTTCTATTGAAGAACTTAGATTACCTTTAATTTTAAAAGATCTTGCAGCCCTTCCCAGAGGATTAATACTTGTAACGGGTCCAACAGGAAGTGGTAAATCTACTACTCTTGCTTCTATGATAGACTATATCAATTCAAATTTCAGCAGGCATATCATAACAATAGAAGATCCTATAGAGTATTTGCATACTCATAAAAAATCTATTGTGAATCAAAGAGAAGTAGGAAGTGATACCTATTCCTTTGCTAATGCTTTAAGATCAGCTTTAAGAGAAGATCCAGATGTCATATTAGTAGGTGAGATGAGGGATTTGGAAACCACAGCTATAGCTATCACAGCAGCAGAAACTGGTCACTTAGTTATGGCAACTTTACATACTGTTGATGCGGTTCAAAGTATTGAAAGAATAGTTGACCAGTTCCCTTCTCATCAACAACAACAAATAAGGCTTCAACTTTCTGGAGTTATTCAAGGAATTATCTCTCAACAGCTTCTCCCAAGAAAAGATGGTACTGGAAGAATAGTTGCTACTGAAGTACTTATTGGTATCCCTGCAGTGAGGAGTCTCATTAGAGAAGGAAAAACTCCTCAAATATATAGTGTAATACAAACAGGTGGAAGATATGGAATGATGACTATGGATCAAAGTCTCGCTGATCTTGTTAAAAAAGGTCTTATAACTCAAGAAGTAGCCTTTGAAAGGGCTGTTAATAGAGAGGAATTAATGCGTCTTTTGGGGGGAGAAATTAGGAGGTGAGGGGTAGATGGCAAAGGTATATGTTTATCATGCAAGAAATATGAAGGGAGAGCTTGTAACTGGAGAATCAGAAGCAGAAAGTATGAGAGAATTAGCTATGAAATTGAGAGGAATGAATTTATATCCTATTAGGATTGAAGAAAAAAGAACATCCTCCTTTTTAACTCTTTCCCTAACTTCTCCAAAAGAAAAAAAAGGAGGAAAAGTAAAACTAAAAGATATTACAATCTTTACTCGACAATTTGCTACCATGATTAATGCAGGTCTTTCTCTTTCTACTTGTTTGAATATATTATCAGAACAAAGTGAAAGTAAAGCTTTGAGACAAATACTAAAAGAAGTACAAAAAATGGTAGACGAAGGAAGTTCTTTATCTGATGCCTTTGGGAATTTTCCAAATGTATTTTCTCCACTTTATGTAAATATGATAAGAGCTGCAGAATCAGCTGGAACATTAGATGAGACCTTAGAAAGATTGGCAATAACCTTAGAAAAGCAGCAAGAATTAAGAAGAAAGATAAAATCAGCTATGACCTATCCTGTTATTGTATTAATAATAGCTATAGGGGCAGGGTTTGGAATGCTTACTTTTTTGGTGCCTATTTTTGCTGGTATGTTTGAAAGTATGGGTGCACAGTTGCCCTTACCTACAGCTGTATTACTTAGATTAAGCCAAATGATAAGGAAAAATTTCTTGCTTATTTTCTTGGCAACTGTGATTTTAGTTTTGACAGCTATTAGGGCATGGAAAAATCCTAAAATAAAAGAAAAAATAGATGAAATATTATTAAAAATACCTGTGTTAGGCGGTTTAATACAAAAAACAGCAATAGCTAATTTTGCAACTACCCTCTCTGCCCAAGTAAGAACAGGGGTTCCCATACTACAAGCTCTTCAATTAGCAGGACAAACAGCAGGAAATAGTGTCTATAGGAAAGCCATTGATTTAGTTAGAGTAAGGGTAAGAGAAGGTGAGAGAATAGCTCCTGTTCTTAAAGAGACAAAAGTGTTTCCAACAATGGTAATACATATGATCTCAGTGGGAGAAGAATCGGGTTCCTTAGAGACTATGTTGAATAAGATAGCTGAATTTTACGAGGCTGAAGTTGCTGCTGCTGTTGAAAGTTTAACATCTTTAATTGAGCCTCTCATGATGGTAGTTATAGGTGGAATAGTAGGTGGTATGCTTATAGCTTTGTATCTACCTATATTTACCATGTTCCAATACATAAAATGAAGAATTCTGCTATTATACTCTGGGAAAGATATAAAAAGGAAAAGGATGAAAAGGCTTTAGAAGCTCTTCTTGAACTATATGATGATCTCATTTATTACTGGGCATCTAAGTTTGTATCTTATGGTGAACCATTAGAGGATTTAGTGCAGATAGGCTATTTAGGATTTCTTAAAGCTATAGAGAATTATGATCCAGAAAAAGGTGAATTATCTACCTATATATCCCATTTTGTATTGGGTGAAATTAGACATTATTTAAGAGATAAAATAGATAAGGTAAAAATTCCAAGGAGCGTAAAAACATTAATCAATAAAATGGATAAGTATATAAATGAGGTATGGGAAAAGGAAAATAGATCTCCTACTACGGAAGAAATAGCTCAGTATTTGAATGTAAAAAAAGAAGCTGTTGAGGAACTTTTTAGGATAAAAGAATCTATAATGGCCATATCTTTGGAAGATATGGAAATTGAAATGGATAAGATTAGGGCAGAAAAATTAGAATCTTTTAAATTACCTATAGAGGATAAAATTGCTCTTGAACAGGCTCTCTCAAAACTTCCAGAGATACAAAGAAAAATTATTGAGTTTATATTCTATCAAGATTTAACTCAAATGGAAGTAGCAAAGATTTTAAAAATATCTCAGTCTCAAGTTTCAAGGCTTTTGAAGATAGCTTTAAAAAGATTAAGAGAAATGTTTTAAATTTTTTAAAGTAAATTTATGCATAATTTATAAATAGAGTAGGGTATAATCTATAGTGAAAGTAAAATTGGGGGAAGGAGGACATTAATATGCGTAAAGAGAGAGGTTTTACATTAATTGAGTTGATGGTGGTTATTGTGATCATTGCCATTTTAGCCGCGGTAGCATTACCAAACTTTATGGGAGCAACAGAAAGGGCAAGGGAGTCTGCAGTAAGATCTGCAGTAAAAAGTATTCAAACAGCTCTTGAAATATATGCAACAGACAACAATGGTTATTATCCTGCCTATATTTATTCATTAACACAAGGGAATTACTTACCAGGTGGAAAGTTTCCAAACAATCCAGCAACAAATGCACCTTATGGCTTTACATCAAATAGCAATGATAGTGGTGAGTCTGCATACAAGATTGTTTATTCTGTTTCTACTGATAATACATCCTATACTATCACAGGATATGGTAAAAATAATACTAAGATTGTAATACAAGTCTCAAGTGCTGGTACTATGAAGTAGACTTAATTGTTTAAAAATCAATAATTACAAAGGGGGAACAGTCCTTTATATATGGTTCCCCCTTTATTTTTTATTTGTAATAATATTAAAAATATTGTTAAAAAAACTTATTTTTTATGAATAAAAAAATTTTTTTAGGGTATAATATTTGTTAGAAAGACTAATTAAAAAGGAGGTTAGATTATGCGTAAAGAGAGAGGTTTTACATTAATTGAGTTGATGGTAGTTATTGTGATCATTGCCATTTTAGCCGCGGTAGCATTACCAAACTTTATGGGAGCAACAGAAAGAGCAAGAGAGTCTGCAGTAAGATCTGCAGTAAAAACTATTCAAACAGCTCTTGAGATGTATGCGACAGACAACAATGGTTATTATCCTTCTTTTGTTTACTCTCTAACACAAGGTAACTACTTACCAGGTGGAAAATTCCCAAACAATCCAGCAACAAATCAGCCTTATAATTTCACAGAAAGTAGCAATGATAGTGGAGAGTCTGCATACAAGATTGTTTATTCTGTTACTTCTGATAATACAGCTTATACTATCACAGGATATGGTAAAGATAATACTAAGGTTGTAATATCAGTCTCAAGTGCTGGTACAATTAAGTAAAAATATTGGCTGATATAATCTTTAAAGGGGGCAAGATATCATATCTTGCCCCCTTTTTTTAACTTTAAAAGAGGTGAAGAACTATCATGAGAAAAGATAGGGGATTTACTCTTATTGAGATTATGATAGTTATTGTTGTCATAGCTATACTTTTTAGTGTAGGAATAGGAAGTTATTACAGGGCTTTGGAAAAGACAAGAGAAAGTGTGGCAACTCAAGCATTAAAAGTAATTCAAATGTCCTTAGAAATGTATGCTACGGAAAATGAAGGGAGTTATCCTTTGGCAAGTGGATTAAACGAGTTAAGAGAAAAAATAAAAAAATTTCTTCCTGGAGGAAATCTTCCAGCAAATCCTTATAATGATCAACCTTATTCTGATGAAAACAACAGCTATTATAGAATTACCTATACATACGATCCTTTGGAAAATGCCTATACATTAACGGTATGGGACAGGTATAATATAAAGAGGCTTATATTGCTCTCAAATAAAATTGTGATAAAAGGGGGTAACTGAGATGGAGGACCGTTGGAAAAAACTATGGGAAAATTTAAAACCACAAATATCAGATCTTGCTCAAAAGGCAGGAGAGGTAGCTAAAAAAGCAGGAGATACAATATCAGATATGGCAAAGACCCTGGGAAAGGAATCAGCAAAGCTTGCTAAGATTGGTAAATTGAAGGCGGAAATAGTCTCTCTCGAATTAAATAGGAATGATATTTTTAGAAAGCTTGGGGAAAGACTTTATGATCTTCACAAAAAGGGAGAAGAGATTAAAAATGATAAATTTGAGGATCTTTTAAAAGAGGTTGAAAAAATTGAAAGTACCATAATTGAGAAGCAAAAGGAAATCAAGAAAATTGCCGAAGAAGAAAAACTTGAGCCTGAAGATGTGGAAAAAATTCCTACATTAAAAGATGAAGAAAAGAAAGATTAAAGATCTTCCCCCATTGGAAAGACCGAGAGAAAGGTTATTAAACTATGGCGAGAAAGCTCTTTCGGATGCAGAACTTCTTGCCATTATATTGAGGACAGGGGATAAGAATAATACAGTATATGAGCTATCTCAGAAACTTTTAATTGATTTTGGAAATTTAAAAAAGATTTCAGAGGTTGGAATAGGAGAGTTAATAAAATATCCTGGAGTTGGTATTACAAAGGCTATTCAAATAAAGGCGAGTATAGAGCTTGGAAGAAGGATATATTCAGAGAAGAAGAACTTTTTTAATGAAAGTATAACTAAACCTGAAGATGCCTTTAATCTCTTTAAAAATGATTTTTGGGATTTAAAAGAGGAGCATCTTTTTTGTGCATATTTGGATGTTAAAAATCGTTGTCTTAATAAAATATTGATTGCAAAAGGTAATCTGAATTTGGTATATGCAACTCCGAGAGAAATATTAAAATATGCTCTTCAGGAAAATTCGGCCAAAATTATATTAGCTCATAATCATCCCTCTGGTGATATTTCTCCCAGTGAAGATGATATAATTTTTACAAAAAGGATTGCTGAGGCGGGAAAAATTATTGGACTTGAGATTTTAGATCACCTTATAATATACAATGATAGCTATTTAAGCTTAAAAGCCAAAAATTATTTCTAATATCATGGAGCAAAAATCTCTTTGGGATCTATTTCAAGAGGATAAGAGAAAAACCATAGAAGATAGAATTCTTTTAATTGATGCTTCAAGTATCATTTATAGGGTTTATTATGCTCTACCTCCTTTAAAAACAAAAAATGGAGAAATTACTAATGCTCTCTATGGTTTTATAAGGATTCTTTTAAAAGCTGTTGAGGATTTTAAGCCAAATCTTATTGGTATAGCTTTTGATAGACCAGAGCCAACTTTTAGGCATTTTATTTATAAAGAGTATAAAGCTAAAAGACCCCCTATGAAGGACGATTTGAAAGCACAAATTCCGTGGATTAGAGAATTTTTGAGAATTAATAATCTACCAATTTTAGAAGAGCCTGGATACGAAGCTGATGATGTTATAGCTACAATTGTAAAGAGAAATGAAAGATCTTTGAAATATATTTTATCTGGAGATTTGGACCTAATTCAGTTGATTTCTGATAATTGTTATCTTATTCACCCCCAGAAGGGTATAACAGAATTTATCATATATGATCCTCAAAAAGTTAAAGAGAGATATGGAATTGAGCCATATAAAATACCTTTGTATAAAGTTCTTGTAGGAGATGAATCGGATAATATTCCGGGATTGCCAGGGATAGGACCTAAAAAGGCCACAAAAATTTTAGAAAAGATTTCAAATATAGAAGAACTAAAAATAAATTTACCTATGATTGATAGCGATATTAGGAGGGTATTAGAGGATAATTGGGAACTTATTGAAAGGAACATGGAGCTTGTTACTCTTAAAGATATTGGTAAAAATTTTGAACTTAAACCTTTTGAAATAAAAAGGGAAGAGAAAGTAGTTGAGTTTCTTAAAAAGTATGAGTTAAAAAGTATTATTCAAAAGTTATTTCCAGATCTTCAAGATGAAGAGAATATAGAATTTAAGGATATAGATTTTGATTTAGAGGATATTGCTAAAAGAGAGAAGAAAATTGCTTTTAAATGTCTTGGGGAAAAAGCTTTAGAAGGTATATCCATATCTTTTAGAGAGGGGGAAGGGTATTTTATAACATCTTTTGATTTTAATAATGATATAAGATCTAAATTTGAAAAAGTTCTTATATCAAATGAGGTAGAAAAAATAGGCTCGTATGTTCAGAGAGATCTGCATTTTTTTGAAGGTAATATATCAGGTAATGTTTTTGATGTGAGTATTGCATCTTATCTTTTAAATCCTGAGAGACAAAATCATTCTTTAGATATTCTTATAGGAGAGTATCTTGGTAAAACTAATTTTATCCCTCAAAAATTTGCAGGATATTTATTTGATCTAAAGAGGATCCTTGAAAAAAGAATTGAAGAGGAAGAATTGGAGAAGGTGTTATATGAAATTGAAATTCCTTTGATTCCCGTTTTACATTCTATGGAAAGATGGGGAATAAAGGTTGATATAGATTATTTAAGAAGGCTTTCTGAAGAGTTCTGTGGGAGAATTAAAAAGATAGAAGAGGATATTTATTCATTGGCAGGAATGAGATTTAATCTTAATTCTCCCAAACAGCTTTCTGGAGTTTTATTTGATAGGTTAAAGCTTCCTACGGGAAAGAAAGGTAAGAAAGGATATTCAACCTCTTCTTCTATTCTCCAGAATTTGATAAATACTCATCCTATCGTGAGGAAAATTTTAGAATATAGAGAATTATACAAATTAAAAAGCACTTATATAGATACTATCCCCAATCTGGTTAATCCTATAACAGGTAGGGTTCATACTAAATTTAATCCAACAGGTACTGCTACGGGTAGAATAAGTAGTAGTGAGCCTAATCTTCAAAATATTCCAGTAAAGAGCGAAGAAGGAAGAAAAATTAGATCAGCTTTTATTTCTGAAGAAGGATATTACTTTGTTTCTTTAGATTATTCTCAAATAGAACTTCGCATTATGGCCCATTTATCTCAAGAACCTAAGTTAATATCCTCATTTCAAAAAGGGGAAGATATTCATAGGAAAACTGCTTCTGAAATATTTGGTGTGCCAGAGGATAAGGTAGATGATCTTTTAAGATCACGTGCTAAAGCTGTAAATTTTGGAGTTATATATGGTATTTCTGCTTTTGGATTATCAGAAACAGCCGGAATTCTCCCTGAAGAGGCCGAAAAATTTATAGATACATATTTTAAACATTATCCTTATGTAAAAAGATATATAGATAAGGTTCTTTATGAGGCGAGAGAAAAGGCTTATGTTAAAACCATTTTTGGAAGAAAAAGATATATTCCTGAAATTAAAAGTATAAATAAGCAGGTAAGAAGTCTTTATGAAAGAATTGCTATTAATGCTCCTATACAGGGCACTGCTGCTGATATAATTAAACTTGCCATGATTGATATTTTTAATGAAATAAAGCAAAGGAATTATAAATCAAGACTCATCCTTCAGATTCATGATGAGTTGATTTTAGAGGTACCTGAAGATGAGATGGAAATAGTGCCTAAGATGGCTAAAGAAAAAATGGAGAATATAGTTAAGCTCCTGGTTCCTCTTGTGGTGGAAATTTCAGTTGGTAAAAACCTTGCTGAATTAAAATGAGTTATAAGATTGGAATTACAGGAGGAATTGCATCTGGTAAATCTTTAGTCCTTGGAATTTTGAGGGATTTAGGTATTCCTGTTATTAGTGCTGATGATATTGTGAAAGATCTCCAAAAAGATCCATATTATCTTGAAAAAATAAGAGTGACTTTTGGAAATGAAGTTTTTGAAGGTGAAAATTTAAATAGAAAAAAACTTGCTGATATTATCTTTAATGATGAATCTGCAAGATTAAAATTAAACAGTATATTTCATCCCCCTGTATTAAAAGAGATTATAAAGAAAATGGAAGAATTAAAAGAGAAACCAATAATTGCTGTAGAAGTTCCTTTACTTTTTGAGGTGGGTATAGAGAATTGGTTTAATGAAATATGGGTAGTTTATGTGCCTCTTGATATCCAAATACAAAGGATCATAGATAGAGATAGGATATCGTGGGAGGAAGCTATAAAAAGAATAAAATCTCAGATGCCTTTAGAAGAAAAAATTAAAAAAGCTCATTTCATTGTTTATAATGATAAAGATAAGGAATATACTAAAAAGCAGGTTTTGGATAGAATTTCATACTTATATAGGATGTTATATAATAAGAATTTGGAGTAAATTATGAATGGTTTTATACTAGTATCTGAATTTAAACCCTGTGGAGATCAACCTCAGGCTATAGAGAAGCTTACCGAAGGTGTTAAAAGAGGCCTGAGATACCAGACCCTTATAGGGGTTACTGGTTCAGGTAAGACTTTTACTATGGCAAATGTGATAGCTAATGTACAAAAACCTACTCTGGTAATTGCTCCTAATAAGACCCTTGCAGCCCAACTATATAGTGAGTTTAAAGAATTTTTTCCATATAATGCTGTAGAGTATTTTGTAAGTTATTATGACTATTATCAACCTGAGGCCTATATTCCTCAAACTGATACTTATATAGAAAAGGATGCAGATATAAACGATAGAATTGATAGGTTAAGACATAGTACTACAAGTAGTCTTCTTTCAAGAAGAGATGTTATTGTGGTTGCAAGTGTATCTTGTATATATGGTTTGGGCTCTCCTGAAGATTATGAACAGATGATATTTATGATTAAAGAGGGTGATGAGATACCTCGGGAAGTACTTTTAAGAAAACTTATAAAATTACAATATGAAAGAAATGATTATGAATTTACAAGAGGAAAGTTTAGAGTTAGGGGAGACTTAGTAGAGATATTTCCTATAGGAGGAGAAACTGCGATTAGAGTAGAATATTGGGGTGATATCATAGAAAGAATATCAGAGGTTGATCCCATAAGTGGTAAAAGAAATTGTGATTTAAAAAGCACCTTTATTTATCCTGCCACCCATTATATTGCTCCTACGGAGAAACTAGAAAGGGCTATAGAATCTATTAGAAAAGAATTGGAAGAAAGGCTTGAGGAGCTTAGATCTCAAGGAAAGTTTCTTGAAGCAAAAAGATTAGAAGCGAGAACCCTTTATGATTTAGAACTATTAAAAGAGGTAGGTTATTGTAAGGGAATAGAAAATTATTCAAGACATTTTGATGGTAGAAAACCTGGTGATCCTCCTTATACCCTTCTGGATTATTTTCCTGAGGATTTTTTAGTATTTATTGATGAATCTCATCTAACTATTCCTCAACTTAGAGCTATGTATCATGGTGACAAATCAAGAAAGGATAATTTAGTAGAATATGGATTTAGACTTCCTTCAGCTTATGATAATCGTCCTTTGACTTTTGAAGAATTTTGGGAAAGGGTTCCACAAGAGATCTTTGTTTCTGCAACACCTGCAGATTTTGAGCTTAGTATTTCAGAACAGATAGTAGAGCAACTTATCAGACCTACAGGATTACTTGATCCTGAAATTGAGGTACATCCAACGGAGGGTCAGATTGAGCATTTAATTTCAAAGATAAAAGAGGCAGTTTCAAGAGGAGAAAGGGTTCTTGTAACTACATTAACAAAAAGAACAGCTGAGGATCTGGCAGAATATCTATCTAATCTTGGTATAAGAGTAACCTATCTGCATTCAGAAATAGAAACCTTAGAAAGAACAGGAATTTTACAGGATCTGAGATTGGGAAAATTTGATGTACTAGTAGGGATAAATCTTCTTAGGGAGGGGTTAGATCTACCCGAGGTCTCATTGGTAGCAATTTTAGATGCTGACAGAGAAGGGTTTTTAAGATCAGAAAGATCTCTTATTCAAGTGATGGGAAGAGCAGCAAGAAACGTCAATGGTAAAGTAATTATGTATGCAGATACTATAACCGATTCTATGAGAAGGGCTATTGAAGAGACGGAGAGAAGAAGAAGAATTCAAATGGAATATAATAAAGCTCATGGAATAGTTCCAAGAAGTATTCAAAAATCTGTGAAAGAAGTTTTTGATTTTGTTGAGGCAGTTAGTGAGAAAAAAGCAGATTACAAAGCTGTATCTAAAAATCTATCTATAGATGAGATAGGAGAGGTTATAAAGCGGCTTGAAAAGGAGATGTATTCTGCTGCTGCGGAACTTGATTTTGAGAGAGCGGCATATTTAAGGGATCAAATAAAAGAATTAAAGAATGAATTAAAGAAAAAGACAAAATTATGAGTGATTATATAAAGATTAGGGGAGCAAGAGAGCATAACTTAAAGAATATAAATTTAGATATCCCCAGAAACAAACTTATTGTATTTACCGGGATAAGTGGCTCTGGTAAATCTTCACTTGCCTTTGATACCATATATGCTGAGGGGCAAAGGAGATATGTAGAATCTCTTTCTACTTATGCAAGACAGTTTTTAGGACAGTTAAATAAGCCTGATGTGGATATTATAGAAGGTCTTTCACCCGCTATCTCTATAGATCAAAAAACAGTGATAAAAAATCCTCGATCTACGGTAGGTACAGTTACCGAGATATATGATTATTTAAGACTTCTTTTTGCTAATATTGGAAGACCCTATTGTCCCAATTGCGGTATTGAAATCTCTGCCCAAACCTCCCAGGAAATAGTGGAAAAGATTCTTTCTTGGGAAGAGGGAACAAGGATTCAAATCCTTTCTCCTGTGGTAAGGGGAAGAAAAGGAGAGTATAAGAAGTTATTGGAGAATTTAAGAAAAGAAGGATTTTTAAGAGTAAAAATAGATGGTGAGCTCTATTCCTTAGAAGATGAAATAGAACTTGATAAGAATAAAAAACATGATATTTCTGTGATCATAGATAGATTAATAGTGAAACCTGATATAAAGACAAGATTATCTGATTCGGTAGAATTGGCCTTAAAACTTAGTGAAGGATTATTAATTGTGGAAAAATATGTGGGAGATAAAGTGGAAGAACACATTTTCAGTGAAAATTATGCTTGTCCAATATGTGGTTTTAGTTTTGGGGAGATAACTCCAAGATTTTTCTCTTTTAATAGTCCATATGGAGCTTGTCCTGTATGCTCTGGACTTGGAGGTAAAAAAGAATTTGATCCAGATTTGATTTTGGATTATGAAAAATCTATATCAGAAGGGGCAATTATCCCTTGGGGAAAGGAAATATCTCCTTATTATAAAATTCTACTGGCCAATATTGGAAAGAGGCTTGGTTTTAATCTTGATACTCCCCTTAAATTTTTTACAGAAAATCAACTAAAATCTCTTTTATATGGTGTACCTTTTGCGGTAGAAGTAAATTTTCCCGACTGGGATATTTATGGATATAGACATTTTGAGGGTTTAATAAATATATTTATGAAAAGATATGAAGAGACAGAATCTGAGGATGTTAAAAACTTCTATGAGAGATTTATGGTTTTTTCCCCCTGTAGTGAATGTGGGGGAAAGAGATTAAGGAAAGAAGCTCTATCAGTATTTGTAGGGAGTAAAAATATAGCTGATGTTTCTTCTTTAACTCTTGTGGAATTAAAGGATTTTCTTATGAATCTTTCCTTATCTGATAGAGAAAGAATTATTGCATCACCCATATTGAAAGAGATAATTCAAAGGGTAAATTTTTTAATAGAGGTAGGTGTAGATTATTTAACTCTTGATAGATCTGCATCTACATTATCTGGAGGAGAATCTCAAAGAGTTAGGCTTGCTACTCAAATTGGGTCAGGACTTGTAGGAGTTATATATGTCCTTGATGAACCAAGTATAGGATTACATCCAAGAGATAATGAGAGATTAATAAAGAATCTAAAAAATCTTAGAGATCTTGGAAATACAGTAATCGTTGTAGAACATGATGAAGAAATAATCAGATCCGCAGATTTTATTGTAGATATAGGGCCAGGAGCTGGAGAAAAAGGGGGACAAATTGTTGTTGCTGGTCCTTTAAATGAGGTAATAAAACATCCTGAATCCTTAACAGCCCAATATCTTAGGGGTGAGAGAAAAATTCCTATTCCTGTAAGGAGAAGGAATATAGGTGGAAGATGGTTAGAAATTAAAGGGGCTAAGGCAAGAAACTTAAAAAATATAGATGTTAAAATTCCACTAAATGCCTTTGTATGCCTTACTGGTGTATCGGGCTCTGGAAAGAGTACTCTTGTGGAAGAGATTATATATCCTGCTCTTCAGAAAGCATTACATGGAAAGAAGGTAAGAAGCGAGTATTATGAGGAAATAAAAGGTACCGAATATATAGATAAGGTTATTGTCATTGATCAATCTCCTATAGGGAGAACTCCGAGATCTAATCCAGCTACCTATACTAATGTTTTTACGGAAATAAGAGAACTTTTTGCCCAATTACCAGAGGCTAAAATGAGAGGATATAAAGCTGGAAGATTTAGCTTTAATGTGAAGGGTGGAAGATGCGAAGCGTGCAAAGGGGAAGGTATGGTAAAAGTAGAAATGCACTTTTTACCTGATATTTATGTTCCATGTGAAGTATGTAAAGGGAAAAGATATAATAGTGAGACCTTAGAAATAAATTATAAAGGTAAAAATATTGCAGATGTATTAGATATGAGTGTAGAAGAAGCCTTGGAATTCTTTGAAAACTTTCCATCTATTCGAAGAAAGCTGGAAACATTGTATGATGTTGGATTAGGATATATAAAATTGGGACAGCCTGCTACTACTCTTTCAGGAGGAGAGGCTCAAAGAATCAAGCTTGCAGCAGAACTTTCAAGAAAAAGTACAGGTAGGACTTTTTATATTTTAGATGAACCAACAACAGGATTACATTTTGCTGATGTAGAAAAATTATTAAATCTGCTTCATCGATTAGTGAATGCTGGAAATACTGTACTTGTTATAGAGCATAATCTGGATGTGATAAAAACAGCAGATTATATTATTGATTTAGGTCCTGAAGGAGGAGATAGGGGTGGTGAGATTGTAGCAGAGGGTACTCCTGAAGATGTAGCTATGAATGATAGGTCATACACAGGACAATTTTTAAAAAGGATTTTGAATTTAAAGGAGGAAGTGAGTGAAAGGAGCTTTAAGAATAGATAATAATAAATTTTTAGTAGTAGAGTTTGAAAAGGGAGTCATTACAAAAATATATTTTAGTTTTAAAGAGGAAATTGAGAAGGATTTTCCAGGAAAGGATTTATTTTTAGATTATTTTTCTGGTAAGATGGTAGATTTTAAAGATCTCAAACTTGATATGAAGTATATTCCCGGATTTTTTGTGAAAGTATACCAATTACTTAGAAATTTACCTTATGGAAGAATTACAAATTACGGAAGTATTGCTATAGAATTAGGAAATAAAAATTTAAGTAGAGCTGTAGGTAATGCATTAAGAATGAATCCTTTTTTGATTGTGATCCCATGCCATAGGGTTGTTAGGAAGGATGGAAATATAGGTAATTTCTCCTTTGGAAAAGATTTAAAAATATGGCTTCTTAGAATGGAAGGAGTGACGATAGAAAATGAGAAAGTATATAGCTGTAGACATTGGTGGGACTAAGATTGCATTAGGAAGATTTAAGGAAGAAGGAATTTTGGAAGAGAAAGTTGTATTTCCAACAAGACCTGAGAGGGGTTATCAAAAGATATTGGAAGAAATGGTAGAAAATATAGAAAAGTTTTTAACTCCAGATGTAATAGCCATGGGAATAGGAACAGCAGGTCCATTAGATAGAATTAAAGGAGAAATATATTCACCTCCTAATCTTCCAGGATGGAATGGAGTACCTTTAAAAAAAGATTTGGAAGAAGCTTTCAAAATTCCTGTTTATATGGATAATGATGCTAACGCAGCTTGTCTGGGAGAATATTATTTTGGGGCTGGAAAAGGAGTAAAAGATTTAGTTTATGTGACTGTAAGTACAGGGATAGGGGGAGGAATTATTATAGATGGAAAAATTTTGCATGGTAGGAGAGATAGTGCTGGAGAAGTAGGGCATCAGACCATTCTACCTGATGGCCCATTATGTAATTGTGGTAATAAAGGATGTTTAGAAGCTCTTGCCTCTGGAACTGCTATAGCAAAGAGGGCTAAAGAGGCTATAGAAAGAGGGGAAGATACTATACTTTTAGATTGGAGTAAGAAGGAAGAAATTACTGCAAAACATGTAAGGTCTGCTATGTTGTTAGGAGATAAGGTAGCAACATATATCTGGAATCAGGCAATGGAATATTTAGGTATTGGGATAGGTAATATTATCACGATTCTTTCTCCTCAAAGGATAATAATTGGGGGAAGCGTAGGTCTTTCAGGAGAGGATGTCATTCTTAAAATAAAAGAAATAGTTGGGCAGAGAGTCTTTTTGGTTCCTGTAGATATGGTTGAAATTGTCCCTGCCCAACTTGGAGAAGATGTAGGTCTATATGGAGCTTTTTCAGTAGCACTTCATGAGATTACTTTGAAGGCGACATAAAGGGAATAGGTGTGGTCATATTTAATGGCTCTTTTTGTTTTATAATCTTGCCTTGAGGTAATGTTCTTAGAGTGTTAGGAGATAAATTTGAATTAATTTTTACTTCTGACCACAATATTTCTATATATGGCCTATTTTGTACATCATAAACCTTTAATCTTAAGGGTATATAATCCTTTGTTATAAAAAATTCTAAATATGAATAATTGGCTTTTAATTCTGGTTTTTGAGGAATTCCTGTAATCTTATATAATTTTTGATTTTTTTCAGTAACTTCCTCTAACTTTAATGAAAAGTCTTCACTAGAGCCAATCATAGGAATAGAGGAAAAAGAAATAGTAGAGGTTTGGGTTACAGTGTAAGGAGCTTCAATAATTTGCTTAGTGGAAGGTGAATACATTTTTGTTATTTGTTTTTCAGCATCAATCAAAAATATCTGTCCAGCCAGAAGTGCTGGTTCTGTAAAATCTATTCTTAAAATAGATGGGTTTTTTATTGCCTTAATCTCCATCGACATCTTTGTGGGAAGGCTTTCTCCTTTGCTGGAATAAGAATAAACCGTCATTGTCATTTTCATACTTATATCTTTTGCTGAGTTCCATTTATTCTCTATTTCTTTGAGAATAGAATCAGGAGTTTGAGTATATACAAAGGAAAGAAAGAGAGAAAAAATTAGTACTAAATTTAGAATCTTTTTCATCTTTTAATTACCCCCTTTTTAAAACTGATAGGAAATTTTCATTCCAAGACTTGTATTTTCAGAATCTTCTTTCAATTCATGTTTTATATAGAGGCTATTCCACATAGCTCCTTCCAAGGCAGGAAAATTGAGGGCTAATTTAGTAAAGATATAATTCTTTCCTGATAAATTGATAAGATATCTTACTAAGCCTTCAACATTTAAATTATTAGTAACATTCCATTGGGCTTTTATTCCCAGATCTATTTTGTGTTCATTGTCTTTTGTATTGTAAAAATAGCCTATGCTATATTCTGGAAATATTTTACTGCTTAATGGTAAAGCTAATGAAAGTTTAAAACCTAAATCCCCTTCATCTAAGGAAGACAAAGAAAGAGTGTTTCCATTTAAATATCCTATGAATCCTCTTATTCCTAAACTTCCAATATTTATTTCTCCATTAAATAAAACACTAAAATTTAAATTTGAATCTTTAAGGTATAAATTTGTCTCCTGAGCTAGTAATAGAAATCCAAGAGGAAGATGAATTTTTCTTACAAATAAGATGTCTGCCATATAATTTTCGGTATTATTTTTATTTAGAGATAAAATAAAAAGGGTAAGATAATTATTATTGGAAAACGTGGTACTCCATCCTAAAATTTTTAAGGGTATATTTGGTTCTAAATGGGTTAATGAAGGTAGATCCTCAAATGTTTTACTTCCTTTTCCAGATAGATAAAAAATCTCATTATTTCCTAAATATAAACTTAATTGATAGCCATTCAATCTTAAATTATTTGTAAAAAGGTTCAAAGATGGATAAAAAAGACCTGATACTATCTTTAAATGTGGGGATTGGATAAAAAGATGATAGTTTATTTCCTTATTTAGAGTGTTGTATAAAATAGAGGACCCTAAACCCAAATTGTCACTCCACCATCTTTCAAAAGAGATATTAAAGTCTTGGCCATATGAAGAATTTACCTCTGTTGAAATTTCCATTTTACCCCATTCATACGCATAAGTTAAGGAAAACAAGATGATAAAGGATAGAGATATTATTATAATCTTTCTCATAATTCCCTCCCTTTTGACATTTTCTATAAATCTTTTTATAATCCAAAAAGGGAGATTTATCAAGTATGGAGAAAGAAAGAAGAGAAGCTTTATTTTTACTTATACTTGTAATATTAGATTTAATAACATTAAGTTTTTCTTTACCTTTGGCTTATTTTGTTCGTTTTAACCTGTTAAGTAAGATTCCATATTTTTATGTAGAAAGAAACGAAATTCCTCAATTTTTTCCATATTATTTTACCCTTAACTTAATTTTATTTGTTGCTTGGGTTTTACTTTTAATTATATATAAGGTCTATAGATCTAAGAATTTTTTATCTTTTCAACAAGTATTTAGTGCTATTACTATAGGTACCTTTTTGGTTTCTTCTTTGTCTTTCTTTTATCGTGATTTTTTTTATTCGAGGTTAGTTTTTATATTAACTTGGGGAGTGGCAATAATATTAACCTTTTTTACAAGGATAATTCTTTTTCTTTTAAAGATGTCTACTATAGGCAAAATTTCTAATAAAGTAATTATAGTAGGGAGAAATGAAATATCAGAAGTAATTAAATCTTTTTGGGAGCAAAATCCTTATTTAAATTATAATGTTATAGATGTGATTGAGGATATAGGTAATATTGAGGAATTAGTTTCTCAAAAAGGTATTAATGAGATATTAGTGGCTAAAAGGCTAAATAATGGGGAGATCTTGAGACTTGTATCTTTGAAAAGAAAAAAAGGAGTTTATATAAAAATGGTGCCGGAAAGTTATCTCTTTTTTAGCAAGAGGATATCTTTTGATGAAATTAGTGGTATCCCAATTATGGAGCTTGAAATTTCTAATTTAGAAGGATTTCAAGGTTATATAAAAGAGATTATAGATATAGTATTAGGAACTATAGGGCTAATTGTATTTTCTCCACTTTTTATAATAATTGCTATTCTTATAAAGTTGGATTCAGAGGGTCCTATCTTTTATAAGCATCTGAGAGTAGGTAGATATGGTAAGCCATTCTATTTGTGGAAATTTAGGACAATGTATAAGGAGGCAGATAAGATTTTAGATAAATATCCAGAGCTAAAGAAGGAATTTGAAAAAGAATTTAAGCTTAAAAAAGATCCAAGGATAACACGTATAGGTAAATTTTTGAGAAAGTTTAGTTTAGATGAGATTCCACAGATTTTTAATATTTTGAAAGGAGAAATGAGTATTGTGGGCCCAAGGCCTGTAACCTTTAAGGAGCTGGAAAAGTATGGTGAATATAAAGATGAAGTCCTTAGAGTAAAGCCTGGTTTAACAGGTCTTTGGCAGGTTAGTGGTAGAAGCAATTTGGGTTATGCAAGAAGAATAGCATTGGATCTTTATTACATACAAAATTGGAGTCTTCTTTTAGATATAAAGATAATTCTTAAAACTATTCCTGCTGTTTTTTTGGGAAAGGGTGCTTACTAAACAAGTTATGATATAATCTAAATGGTGACTTTTCATGGAAGAACTTTTGAATGAAATGGTATTGGTATTAAATAGTAATTATGAACCCTTGGACGTATGTAGAGTTAAGAGGGCAATTAGTCTTATTTTACAAGAGAAGGCAGAGACTCTTGAAACAAATGGTGGCGTCGTAAGAAGTGCAACTTTAGAACTTGAGATACCATCTGTGATTAGGCTACTTTACTATGTAAAAAGACCAAGATTAGAACTCAAGCTTTCAAGAAAAGGGATATTTTTGAGAGATAATTATACATGTCAATATTGTGGTAAAAAAGGAGGAGAGTTAACAATAGATCATGTAGTACCTAAAAGGCTTGGTGGAAAATCTGTTTGGGAAAATTTGGTAACTGCATGTAAGGAATGTAATCATAAGAAGGGAGATAGGACTCTTGAAGAGGCTAATATGAGACTTTTGAAGGAGCCTAAAGCTCCTAAACATGTTTATTATTTTAGATTAGCTAAATATTTAGAGGAAGAAAAAAACGAAGGATGGAAAAAATATTTTTTTAATGTAGATATTTAACATTTGAATTATATATGGAGGAATGCTCATGTGGTATAAAATGTCTAAGGAGGAAGTATTAAAGAAATTAGAGGTGAATCTTAATGCGGGACTGTCTGAGGAAGAAGCAAGAAAAAGGTTAGAGAAGTATGGTAAAAATACTATTCCTGAAAAACCACCTGAGAGTTTTATAAGTATCTTATTAAGACAGTTTAAGGAATTTCTTACTATTGTACTTCTTATTGCTACCTTTATTTCTTTTGTTTTAGGAGAGACAAAGGATGCGATAGCTATTTTGATTATTGTGCTTATAAATGCTTTTTTAGGTGCTTTTCAAGAGTTTAAAGCTGAACAGACTCTTGCTTCTTTAAAATCTTATATAACTCCTAAAGTAAAAGTTATAAGGGATGGTAAGATTAAAGAAATTAACATAGAGGACTTAGTAACAGGTGATATAGTTCTTGTAGAAGAAGGAGAGAAAATACCTGCAGATGTTAGATGGATTGAAACTTCAAATCTTCAAGTTGATGAGTCTATTTTAACCGGTGAATCGGTGGCAGTGACAAAGAATGCAGATTTTATAGCGGATAATGACATGGCTTTAGGGGATCAACTTAATATGGGCTTTAAGGGAACCACTGTAGTTTCTGGTAAAGGAAAGGGTGTTGTAATAGGAACAGGTTTAAATACAGCACTTGGAAATATTGCTCGTATGCTATCTGAGATAGAAGAAGAAAAAACTCCTCTTCAGAAAGAATTAGAGAAACTTGGAAAACAGTTAACTTATGTAATTCTTGCCATCATATTTTTAGTTTTTATTATAGGAGTTATTCAAAGAAGAAATGCCTTTGAAATGTTTTTTACGTCTGTAAGTTTAGCAGTTGCAGCTATTCCTGAAGGTCTTCCTACAGTTATTACTATTCTTCTTGCATTAGGTGTACAAGAGATGGCAAGAAACAAAGCTATTGTGAGGAGACTTTCTGCTGTTGAAGCTTTAGGAGCCACATCTATTATTTGTACTGATAAGACAGGTACTTTAACAGAAAACAAGATGGATCTTGTCTCTGTAATTTTACCAGATGGAAAAATAATTAAAAAAGAAGATTTTGTAAAGGAAAAAGATTATATAAAGGAGTTGCTTTTTACTGCTGTTTTAGCAAGCGATGTAAAGAAAAAAGATGATGGTAGTCTTATAGGTGACCCATTAGATGTGGCAATATATAATCATTATTCGAAGCTTTATCCATTAAATTATTGCGAAAAAGTAGATGAAATTCCATTTAATTCTCAAAGGAAAAGAGTAAGTGTTCTTTATAAATTAGATGATTTATATTTTCTTGCAGTAAAAGGAGCTGGTGAGGAAATTTTAAGAAAAAGTAAGTTTTATTATCTAAATGGTGAAGAAATAGAATTAACAGAAGAAAAGAAAAAGGAATTTTTAGAGGCTCAGGATGAGTTGGCCAAACAAGGTTTAAGGGTTTTAGCTGTAGCAAAGAGAACCTTTAAAGATTTAATAGACAAAGATAATTGGGAAAAGGATCTTGTTTTTTTAGGTCTTTTGGGATTTATGGATCCTCTTCGAGAGGGGGTAAAGGAGGCTATTGAAGAATGTAAAAAGGCAGGCATTCGTCCTATAATTGTAACAGGCGATTATCTTTTAACAGCCAAAAAGATAGCAGAAGATCTTGGAATGGATGTGGAAAATAGTTTATATTATACAGGGGAAGATATAAATAGACTTGGTTTAAATAATATATCTTGGGACAATGTAGTTATTTTTTCAAGAGTCTTACCAGAACATAAGATGGATATCGTAAAGGAGTTAAAGGAAAGAGGAGAAATAGTTGCAATGACAGGGGATGGTGTAAACGATGCCCCTGCATTAAAAATGGCAGATATTGGGGTGAGTATGGGGTTGAGAGGAACCGATGTGGCTAGAGGAGCATCAGACCTTGTCCTTCTTGATGATAGTTTTGCTACAATTGTAAAGGCTGTTAAAGAAGGAAGAAGAATATTTGATAACATAAAAAAAGTGACATATTATTTACTTTCGTGTAATCTAAGTGAGATTTTTGTGGTAAGTACGAGTATATTTTTAGGTTTACCTTTACCCTTGACACCTTTAGAGCTTCTTTGGATTAATCTGATAACTGATGGATTTCCAGCCTTAGCTTTAGGAATAGAACCTTATGAAAAAGATATTATGATGAGAAAGCCAAGAAGAATAGAAGAAGGTATTATTAATAAAGAATTATGGAGAAAGATAGTTATTGATGGAATTTTTATAGGGATCTCTTCATTAATATTATTTAATATTGGGTTAGCTAAAAGCTTAAATTTTGCAAGGACTATGGCTTTTTCTGGTCTTGTTTTTTCACAGATTTTCCAAGCCTTGAGCCTTTCATTAAGGAGAAGAGAAAAGATTTTTGGAGAGTTATTCTCAAATAAATATTTAAGTTTAGCTATAACATTTTCAATTATTATCCAGCTTTTAGTACTATATACACCTTGGGGAATAAGATTTTTTAATATAGAGATTTTAGATCTAAAAGATCTTGTTTTTGTTATTTTATTGAGCTTGTTACCAATTTATAAATTAATAGGAGAAAAAATATATGAAAAAATTTTTAAGAGAGCTGTTAATTTATAGTATAAGTTTTTTATTAATTCTCTTTTTAACGAGTCAACTATTTTCTCTTGAAAAAAGACCAATTTATACATCTATAAAGAGTAATACAGTAAGTTCTGTATATACTCCAACATACACGTTAACAAATGTAACAAATACTCAAACCTATACAATGACAGCTCAGAAGACCGTAACTTCTACATCCTCTCAATCAAGCACTAAAGAAAAAGAATCTTCACAACCAGAAATACAAAATCCATCCCAGATTATATATGAAGTTAAGGTAGGAGATACTATTATTGGAATTGCTCAAAAATATGGAATAAGTTGGCAAGAGTTGGCCAAAATAAATAAATTAAAAGATCCTAATTATTTAGTGGTAGGACAAAAATTAATTATTCCAATAAATAACAAATAGATATAAACCCTTGTCTTTAATAAGTTTATTTGATATAATTTATCCAAGAGTGCGGACGTAGCTCAGTCGGTAGAGCGAGGGACTGAAAATCCCTGCGTCGGGGGTTCGATTCCCTCCGTCCGCACCATATAATGGGGAGAATAAAGAGGAATTTGATAAGAAAGGGTTTTTATCTTTTTTATAGATTTTTTAATTCTTTTTTACCTTTCGAACTCCTAAGCGCCCGTAGCTCAGTAGGACAGAGCAGCGGTTTCCTAAACCGCGTGTCGGGGGTTCGAATCCCTTCGGGCGCACCACTTTTGAATACCCGCGTTACCTACCCTACGCTTCAATATATAATACTTGGAGGTGGTACATATAATTAAAACACAGTATTCTTTGTGCTCTTTAAAACATGAATCATTAAGAACTCTAAGGAGGTAGAAGCGATGGCAGAGGTAAAATTGGAAAATGTAACAAAAAAATTTGGTGATGTTATAGCTGTTAATAATGTATCTCTTGATATCAAGGATAAAGAGTTTATTGTTCTTGTTGGACCATCTGGTTGTGGTAAAACAACTACATTAAGAATGATTGCTGGATTAGAGGAGATAACATCTGGAAACATCTATATTGATGGAAGAATAGTTAATGATGTACCCCCCAAAGATAGAGATATAGCAATGGTATTTCAGAACTATGCTCTTTATCCTCACATGACTGTTTATGATAATATGGCTTTTGGTCTAAAACTTAGAAAATATCCAAAGAGTGAAATTGACAGAAGAGTTAAAGCAGCTGCTGAGATGTTAGGTATTGAGAATCTGCTAAAGAGAAAACCCAAAGAACTTTCCGGTGGTCAAAGACAGCGTGTTGCTTTAGGTCGTGCAATTGTTCGTGAACCTAAGGTTTTCCTTATGGACGAGCCTTTATCTAACTTAGATGCAAAGTTAAGAGTACAAATGAGGGCTGAGCTTAAGAAACTTCAAAGAACTCTTGGGGTCACTACAATATATGTGACTCATGATCAAACAGAGGCAATGACAATGGGCGATAGAATTGTAGTTATGAAAGATGGAGTGGTTCAACAAGTAGATGATCCTTTAACAGTCTACGAAAAACCCAATAATGTATTTGTAGCTGGTTTCATAGGTAGTCCCCCAATGAATTTCATTGATGCAACTCTTTCTGAAGATGCTAAAGTTCTTAATCTTGGAAGTTTCAAATTAGGAATTCCTTCTGATATGCAATCTTTTGTGGCAGAACATGCCAAAAACTATCTGGGCAAAAAGGTTATTTTGGGAGTAAGGCCAGAGCATATATATGAGGTGGCTCTTATGAAAACAGAAGATCTAATACCAGAAGCTGTAGCAGATCTAAAAGTAGAAGTTTTAGAACCTATGGGAACTGAAGTATATTTATATTTATTAAATGGACCTGTAAGTGTGGTAGCAAGAGTTAGTGCAGAAACAAGGGCAAGGATGGGTGAAAATGTAAAAGTGATGTTTGATCTAAGAAAGATGCATCTTTTTGATCCTGTTACTCAGATGGCTATAATTTAAGGATTATTAAGGAAAGGGGTATTAGGGATGTTAAGGAAGGGGGAACCAAATTCCCCCTTCCTTTATATATAATTATTAACATGTGTTAATAAGGAGGATTAATATGGTAGAGAGATATTTTAATTTGGTGCTTCATTCCCATCTTCCCTATGTTAAAAAGGCTGGAAGATGGCCTTTTGGAGAGGAATGGTTCTTTGAGGCTATGTTGGAAACCTATATACCCCTTTCCATATGTTTTGATAGATTAATTGATAAGGGTATTGAATGGCATTTAACCATAGGTGTTACTCCAGTTCTATCTGAGATGATGATGGATTCTTATATGATTTATGAAACTGAGAAATATATAAACAATAAGTTAGAAATGGCCCAAAAAGATTATGTTTTATTTGAGAGGGAGAATAAGGAAGAATCAGAAGTTGCAAAATTTTATATTGAGTATTTTGAAGAGATTTTAGATTTTTTTAAGAATAAAATATCATATAATATTCTTGGATATTGGGGTAATCTTCAGAGGGAAGGATATCTTGATATAATAACCTCATCTGCAACTCATGCATATTTGCCTCTTTTAAAAAAGAATTCATCTATATACGCTCAGCTTTATATTGGTAAAGAGACATATTTGAGAAAGTTTAACAGACCTCCTAAGGGTATTTGGCTTCCTGAATGTGCCTATAAGCCTGGGATTGAAAAATTTTTAGAGAATTTTGATATTAAGTATTTCTTTGTTGATACCCATACAATCCTTGGTGGAGAACCTTCGGATTATCCTTATTTTAAAAAGAAAGAAGTAGAGATTAAAAATACTGAAAGAAGTATTTATAAACCATATTTAGTATCCGATAGTAATGTGGTTGTTTTTGGAAGAGATAGTAAGACGAGTATGCAAGTTTGGTCTGCAGAATGGGGATATCCTGGAGATGGAGTTTATAGAGAATTTCACAAAAAAGCAGATACTTCAGGTATTCAGTACTGGAGAATAACAGATAAAACCAAGGGATTAGGGGAAAAAGATGTTTATGATCCATTGTTAGCCAAAGGTAGAGTTTATGAACATGCTGAACATTTCGTAAGTATTTTAGAAAATGAGATAAAAGAAGAGGGAATTGTGACTGCAATGTATGATACTGAACTATTTGGACATTGGTGGTTTGAGGGACTCATGTTTATTGAGAGAGTGTTTGAGCTTCTAAATGAAAGTAAAAGGGTTAAAAGTATAAACGCAAGCTTAGCATTAGAAAAATTTGAGCCAGAAGAAAGAATTGATCTTCCTGAATCATCATGGGGAAGAGGTGGAAAACATGAAGTGTGGCTTAATGAGGAAACTTATAAATTATGGGAAAAAATTTATGAAATAGAGGAATTTATGGAAGAGATTGTTTCAAGTGTAAAAGAACAGAAAGTTCCATTATGGAAGGAAAAGGTACTAAATCAAATGGGAAGAGAAAAATTACTCCTTGAAAGTAGTGATTGGCCATTTTTAATTACCACAGGACAAGCCAAAGAATATGGTTTTAATAGATTTTATGAACACTATAACAATTTTAAGGATCTATCTAATTTTTTAAATGAGGATAAATTATCTATTGAAGATTATAGGACATTGAAAAAATTAGAAGATAAAGACTCTTTATTCTTGTCCTTAAATTATAGAATCTTTGAAAGGAGGTAGAGGATGCAAAAAAAGATATATTTTTCTTTAGGACTGCATAATCATCAACCTGTAGGAAACTTTGACTTTGTAATTGAAAGAGCATATCAAATGTGTTATAAGCCTCTTATTGAATTTTTTTATAACTATCCAAAATTTCCTTTCAATGTCCACTTTTCAGGATATTTATTGCTTTGGTTGGAGAATAATCATCCAGAGTATTTTCAGATTCTTAAGGCTTTATCAGAAAGGGAACAAGTTGAGATATTAAGCGGTGGTTTTTATGAACCTATATTACCTATAATACCTGATAAAGATAAAATTTTGCAGATAAAAAAACTAAATGATTATATCTATAATAAATTTGGGCAAAGGCCAAAAGGAATGTGGCTTGCAGAAAGAGTTTGGGAACCTCATCTTGTTAAATTTATAGCAGAGGCTGGTATTGAGTATGTGATTGTAGATGATGCTCATTTTCTATCAGTTGGATTAAATGAAGATGACCTTTTTGGTTATTACTTAATGGAAGAAGAAGGGTATAAATTAGCTGTTTTTCCAATTAGTATGAAATTGAGATATCTAATTCCTTTTGCAGATCCTCAAGAGACAGTAGAATATTTGGATAAGTATGCAACAGTAGAGGGAGATAGAATAGCTCTTCTTTTTGATGATGGAGAAAAATTTGGGCTTTGGCCTGATACATATAATTTAGTATATGAAGAAAAATGGCTTGAAAGGTTTTTCGAGAAATTGGAGGAAAATTTTTTATTAATAACACCTGTTAATTTATATGAGTACATGAAAAAATATCCCCCTAAAGGGAGAATTTACTTACCTACAGCCTCCTACAGAGAAATGATGGAATGGGTTCTGTTTCCAGATGCACAATTAAATTTAGAGAGATTAGCAGAAAAACTTAAGAATGAAGGTACATGGGAAATATATGCACCATTTATTAAAGGGGGTTTTTGGAGAAATTTTCTCAGCAAATATGACGAATCAAATCATATGCAAAAGAAGATGTTGTATGTGAGGAAAAAAATTGATTTATCGAATAATGATGAGTTAAAAAATAAAGCCTTAGAGGAACTTTGGCAAGGGCAAGCGAATGATGCGTATTGGCATGGAATTTTTGGTGGACTTTATCTTCCACATTTAAGATCTGCTATTTATGAACATTTAATTAAAGCAGAAAATTTTGTTGATGGGGATTTCAAGTATAATATTTTTGACTTTGATTGTGACGGTAAAGATGAGATTATCATTGAATCTTCTGTTTTTAATCTTTATTTTTCACCCTCTTATGGAGGATCATTAATAGAATGGGATTTTAAAAATAAGTCTTTTAATCTTACTAATGTTCTTACCCGTAGAAGAGAAGCTTATCATGAGAAGCTTCATAAAATAGAAGAATATGTATTAGGAAAAAGTATTCATGAAAGATGGACAGCTAAAGAGAAAGGATTAGATCAAGTATTATTTTATGATAGACACAGAAGGGTATCTTTTATTGAAAAATTTTATGAGAAAGAACCAGCTATAGATTTATTACTAAAAGATAACGAAAATTTAATAATCGATACTTTCTATGAGAAATTTGACTATGATATAAAGGAAGAAAATAATAGATTCCTTTGTTCCTTTAAAAAGGGATTTTCAGATTTTGAATTATACAAGATTTTTCTAATTCCTAAGGATAGGAATGAAATTGAAGTATATTATCGAATTATAAATTTGAAAGATGAAAATATTAGTTTGAATTTCTCATGGGAGATAAATTTAAATTTCTTGGCACCTAATCATCCTGATTTTTATTATTTTTCTACAAAAAATGAGAAGGCTCCTCTTAATTCTATGGGAGTTGAGAGTATAAATAGATGGGGTATAAGTTCTGGTATTGGAATAAATTTAGACTGTTATCTTGATATGGAAACAAAAGTTTATAGATATCCTATTGAGACTGTATCTTTATCAGAAGAGGGGTTTGAAAGAGTATATCAAGGAAGTGATTTTGTACATTTTTATCATATAAATTTAGGACCAAATCAAGGTTGGGAAACTCGTGTGAAATTTATTGTTTATTGATAATTATTGGTGCGCCCGAGAGGATTTGAACCTCCAACCACCGGCTTCGGAGACCGATGCTCTATCCCTTTGAGCTACGGGCGCACCTTTTAAGGTATTATATAAATTAAGTAGAAAATTAATGCCTCAATAATTATTATAACCAAGAAAAACTCTACTATAACAACAAGATCTATTTGAATCTTTCTCCATTCTTTTTGTATAAGTATTGGAAGTTTGACTTTTAAAAGTTTAGATGTCTTACTATAAAGATGCAAACTCATAAGTATAGTTCCAATTACAAATGGTACATAGACTTCTATTAGAATTTTAACATATGGATTTTTCTTGAAAAAGTAAGAAAAGGTATTATCAATAAGTAAGAAGTTTAGATTAGTAATAAAGAAAAGAAGATAGAAAAAGGAAGAAAAATAAATATATTTGTTAATAACTTTTAAAAATTCCTCTCTATTGAACTTTTCTTTTAATGCTAAAATAACTAAAAAAGTAGGTGATCCAATAAGATAAGAAAGAGAAAAAATATGAAGAAGAGAATTAATAAAATGTATAAATGGAAAAATCTTCATTTCTTAATCACTATCCTTTCCAATTTTATGATCTCTAGCATATTATCATGAATAAGTCCATTAGATGCTAAAAAAGTATCATCATCTAATTGTATATCATTACCGTTAAAATCAGTCACTTTTCCTCCTGCCTCCTTTACTAAAATTATTCCTGCTGCAATGTCCCATGGTTTTAGTTTTCTTGCCCAAAAGCCATCTAATCTTCCGCAGGCCACATAAGCAATCTCTAATGCTGCAGATCCTGCTCTTCTTATTCCATGTGTTCTTGAAGATAAATTAATAAAAGGTAAGAAATTTTTTTCATCTAGGGTTAGTTCATATGGCATGCCTGTACTTATTAGTGCATCTGCAATATTCTTAGTTTTTGATACTGCTACTTTTTTATCATTCAAATAAGCCCCTTCATTTTTTAAGGCGAAAAATAATTCTTTTCTTATGGGATCATATATAACTCCCAATATTATTTCTTCATTATATTTAAGAGCAATGCTTACTCCAAAGAAAGGAAATCTATGGGCATAATTTGTGGTGCCATCCAATGGATCTATGATCCATGTATAATCAGATTTTTTTTGCAAAAATCCCCTTTCTTCACTTAATATGGAATGATCTGGAAAATTTTCTTCTAAACATTTTATAATTAATTTCTCAGATTCTTTATCTATGGAAGTAACCAGATTAGAAATTCCTTTTAATTCTATAATTTTCTCATCTTCTAAATGAGAAACTATGAAATCTCCAGACTTTTTGGCTATATTTATTGCAGATTCCAAAAATCTTAACATTATACTTTTCCCTCCAGATGTTAGCATTTCTTTTGATTATAAAATTTTTAAATTATTCTTTCAAATATGTTGACAAAAACAATATGTAGATGTAATATATATACAGTTTTAATATATAGAACATTAATTTGTGAAATTTGATATAATAAAAAGGAGGTGAAATGTATGGGTAGAAAATTATGTGATATTTGTAGTCAAAACCCTGCTACTGTAAGGGTGTATACTATCAAAAATGGTCAAAGGCGTGTCTTAGATATTTGTGAAGAGTGTTATAGCAAAATAAGGAGACAAGAAAGAAGTTATTCTCCTTTAGAATCGTTATTCTTTGGAGATCTTTTTAGAGACTTTTTTGGAGATGAATTTGGCTCTCCTTTTGGAAGATACCCTGAAAGAGAAAGAGAGGCTATTGATATAGGAGACTATTTGAGTGAGGTTTCAAAGAATTTGCTACAGGAGGCAGCTAAAAAGGCTGTAGATTTTGGGAAAAATCAAGTAGGAACAGAACATTTGCTATATGTTCTTCTTGATAACGATGTGGTAGGTGAAATACTAAAACAATTTAAACTTTCTCCTCAGGACATAAAGATATATATAGAAAATAATGCTCCTAAGGGTAGCTTCAAGCCTGAAGGAGAAGAAGTAGAAGTAGATATCTCTCCAAGGCTTAAGAGTGCCTTAGAGAGAGCGTTTATGGCTGCAAGGGATTTAGAACATAATTATATAGGTCCTGAGCATCTATTAATTGGACTTGCCGAAGAAGAGGAGGGATTTGCCTCTACTGTTTTAAGAAAATATGGATTATCTCCTCAGGCTTTAAGACAAGCTACAATTAAAGTTGTTGGTAGAGGTAAAGAGGAGGCAAAAACAAGAAGAAGAACTAATACTCCTACCTTAGATAAATATTCTCGTGATCTTACAGAGCTAGCAAGACAAGGAAAACTTGATCCAGTAATTGGTAGAGCTAAAGAAATAGAGACAGTTATTGAAGTACTTGCAAGAAGAAAGAAAAACAATCCTGTTTTAATAGGAGAGCCTGGAGTTGGAAAGACAGCAATAGTGGAAGGATTGGCACAAAGAATTGTTAAGGGCGAAGTACCAGAAGTATTAAGAGATAAGAGATTAGTAGAATTAAATATCAACTCAATAGTTGCTGGTACTAAGTATAGAGGAGAATTAGAGGAAAGAGTAAAGCAGATTCTTGATGAAATAATTGCTAATCAAGACAACTTAATTATCTTTATAGATGAAATTCATACTATAGTTGGTGCAGGAGCTGCTGGAGAAGGTAACTTAGATATAGCTAATGCCTTTAAACCTGCTCTTGCAAGAGGTGAATTGCATTTAATTGGCGCAACCACTTTAAATGAATATCAAAAATATATAGAGAAGGATGCTGCTTTGGAAAGAAGATTCCAGCCTATCTTTATAGCTGAGCCAACTGTAGAACAAACAATTATGATTTTAAGAGGGCTTAGAGATAGATTTGAGGCCCATCATAAGGTAAAGATAACAGATGAAGCAATAATTGCAGCAGCTGAGCTATCGGATAAATATATAACTAACAGGTACTTACCAGATAAAGCTATTGATCTTATAGATCAAGCAGCTGCAAGAGTAAGAATTATGCTTACTTCAAGACCGGCTGAAATTCAGGAATTAGAGTCTAAGATACAATCTCTAAAGAGAGAGCAGGAATATGCTACATCAAGAAAACAATATGATAGAGCTAAAGAATTAGAGGAACAAATTCAAAAACTTGAAAAAGAGCTTCAAGAAAAAACTGAAGCTTGGCAGAAAGAAAGAGCTTCTGAGGTACCAGAAGTTAGAGCCAAACATGTAGCAGAGATAGTCTCCTCATTAACTGGTATTCCAGTAACAGAACTTACTGTAGACGAAAAAGAAAGATTATTAAGACTTGAAGAAAAATTACATGAAAGAGTAGTTGGTCAAGACGAAGCTATAAAAGCTGTAAGTGATGCTATAAGATTGGCAAGGGCAGGATTAAGAGAAAAGAATAGGCCTATAGCTTCATTCTTGTTCCTTGGTCCTACAGGAGTAGGAAAGACTGAATTAGCAAAAGCATTAGCATGGGCGGTGTTTGGTGATGAAGATGCTATTATAAGGATTGACATGAGTGAGTATATGGAGAGACATACTGTATCAAGACTAATTGGTGCACCACCAGGATATGTAGGATATGAAGAGGGTGGCCAATTAACAGAAAGAGTTCGTCGTAGACCTTATAGCGTGATACTTTTGGATGAAATAGAAAAGGCTCATCCAGACGTGCATAACATTCTCTTACAAGTATTCGATGCTGGTAGACTTACAGATGGAAAAGGTAGGGTTGTAGATTTCACAAATACCATAGTAATTATGACAAGTAATATTGGTTCTGATATTATTCAGGCTAATTTAAGTGCTACCGGAAAGGATAAGCTTTCATATGAACAATTGAAAGAAAAGCTTATGGAAATATTAAAGAAATACTTTAGGCCTGAATTTCTCAATAGAATTGACGAGATAATTGTATTCCATGCTCTTACTAAAGAGCAGATAAAGGATATTGTGAAATTACAACTGGAAAGAGTAAGAAGAACAGCAAAAGCTCAGAATGTAGATCTTATGTTTGACGATTCAGTAATAGAATTTTTAGCTGAAATAGGATATAGTCCAGAATTTGGAGCAAGAGAACTTAAGAGAAAGATAAGGAATGAAATTGAAACTAAGCTTGCTAAAGCCATGTTAGATGGTACAATCCAAGAAGGAGATAAGATAAGGGTTAAGTATGATCAAGAAAAGAATCAAGTAGAGTTTGAAAAGATAACCGAAGAAGTTAAAGCAAAATGAAGTTAATAAAAGGGGAGGAAAATTCCTCCCCTTTTTTTTAAAGAATTAGAATAGGAGGGGTTGAAAATATGGAGATTCAAATTGTGGAGATTGAGAAACCTGAAGATGTTAACTTGATACTTGGTCAGACGCATTTTATAAAGACTGTAGAGGATTTATATGAGGCAATTGTAAATAGTGTACCTTTTGCAAAGTTTGGTATTGCTTTTTGTGAGGCTTCGGGTCCTGCCCTTATAAGGCATATAGGTACTGATCAAGAAATGGAGGAATTAGCCATAAAGAATATGCAAAAAATAGCTGCTGGCCATACTTTTATAATATTTATAAAGAATTTTTATCCTATAAATGTTTTAAATGCTATAAAACATGTGCCAGAAGTTGTAAATATTTTTGCTGCTACAGCTAACTCTCTTAGAGTAATAGTTGCAGATGACGGAATAGGTAGAGGGGTTTTAGGAGTAATTGATGGTGTGAAACCAAAGGGAATTGAAGGAGAGGAAGATATGAAACATAGAAAGGAATTTCTTAGAAAAATAGGATATAAACTTTAAGCATTTTAGGGGGAGGTGTTTTTGTGGCTATTATTACCATATCAAGACAGATAGGAAGTATGGGAGATGAGTTAGCAGAAAAGTTATCACAGGAACTTAGATATAGGTATTTTGATAAGCTCCTAATGACAGAGATAGCTGTTGCTTCTGGATTAAGCGAGGCTGAAGTTATAGATTACAATGAAGATAATTATAAAATAAAAAGCTTTTTTGAACAGCTTTTTAACAGAAAGACCCCCTTAGGTAAGATAACCGTTAAAGAAAAAGATGAAACAGGTAGAACCGTTATTACCACAAAAACTTTTGATGAAGAAAATTCTTTGGCCTTTACACAAGCAGTAATTAAAAAGTTGGTGGATTGGGATAATGTGGTAATTGTGGGAAGAGGTGGACAAATTCTTCTTAGGAATATTCCCCACACTTTACATCTAAGAGTAATAGCTCCTTTAGAATTTAGAATTGAGAATATAATGAAGAAAAAGGGTTTTTCAAAGGAGGAAGCCTTAAAATACATCTCTGAAAAGGATAGGGCTGCTCAAGAATATCTATATAGGTTTTATAATGTAGATTGGAATGACCCAGAATTATATCATATGGTAATCAATATGGGTATGTGGGAAATTGATAAGATTGTTAGAGTTATAAAAGAAACAATTAAATTAGTATAGTTCTTCTATTTGATTCTCTAAAAAGGAGATTAGATTTTCAAGGGATAATGTTAGTTCTTCTTGAGTTTTTATTTTAAATTCTTTCAGGAAATTTATTAAAAGATTTTTTAGTTCAGTTTGTAAATTATTTATTTTTAAAAGTTCTAATAGTATTTTACTTAAAATCTCTTCTGTTATACGAATGGTTTCTTTAAAATATAGTATACTGCTCTCATAATTTTTAGAGTTTTTTATTGTGAATAATTTATATTTGGAGGATGGAAAAAGGGTAGACAAAATCTCAACAATATTTTTAGTAATATTTTCCAAGTAAATAGTTAATAAATATTTTTCCGTTGTGTTTAAAGGATTTAAAACATAATTTTCTTTGTCTATATTAAAAATTATAGGGAATTGGGAAGAGTTTAATTCGATATTTAATATCTCTTTTAGTTTGTAGGACAAATCATAAAGATGACAGAGTTTGTGAAAAGAAATTTCAATAGAATTTAAATCCAATAAAGATCTATCATTTTCCTTTTTTGTTAGGATATTTATATTCTCTCCTAATTTAATCAAGGATAAATGAGGATTTGAAGCTAAAATATAGGGATCAATATAAGGGTTTTGAAATTTCACTGTTCTATAATATAGGACAAAGATTACCGATAGAATTTTTCTAATAATCTCTAATCTATAATATAAAAGAGCTAAGATAGCTATATAATAACCCTTACTTTTTAGAATTATTCTTCTTTCCACATCTGAGGTATCTAAGTGGGATAAAATATAGCCATATGGAGGCATATTTATTGGACTTAAAGAAGTTTCTGGAATGTCTATATCTTCTAATCTACCAATTTTAGTTATAATCTCTTTTATGGTTTTATAGCTTATGCCTGAATTTCCATTGGATGCAGTGTATATTAATGTGATAATAATAGATCTTTTTTCCTCCTTATTTAAATAAGAACTAGAGAAGATTTTATTAAATTTCTCATCTTTAAATATTGAGTCAAAATGTCTAATATATATATTTAGAAGATTATTAGATTGATTAACTTTTTGAGAAAGAGTTTCAGAAAGAGTTATTATATATCTCTTCTTAACAATATCTACAAGGTCCTCTATAGATAAGGAGTTTTCATCTAATACGTATTCCATTATTTTTCATCCATGTAATTCTTTTCTTTCTCCAGTCTCTATATAGAATATAAGCTCTATTATATTTGTTACATGATCAGCAATACGTTCTAAATAACGAGAGATCATTATTAATTGGATAATTTGTTGGGTAAGTATAGGATTTTTATAAATTTCACCTAACAATTCATCTGATGTTTCCTGATACTTTTGATTTACAAGGTTGTAGTATGTTGATAATCTTTCTAGTTTGTTTAAATCTGGCTTAGAATATGTTCTTATTGTCTCTCTTGTCATCTGCTCAACGAAAGAGGCTAAGGATATAATATCGGAAATAGGTAATTCAAAGGAATATTCAAGGAGACTTGAAACATATTTAGCAATATCAACAGAGTAATCACCAATTCTTTCTAAATCTTTTACAATTTTCATTGTAGAGGTTATAATTCTTAAATCTTTTGACACAGGTTGGTAATTAGATAGTATACTAATACATTGATTTTCTATGTCCCAGTTATAGTCATCTACCAATTTATCTTTTTCAATTACTTCTTGGGCTAATTTTAGATCTCTTCTTCTTATTGAATCAATAGTTTGATGGAGCATTTTCTCTACAATGCTCCCCATACGTATAAGTTTTTCTCTTAAGATTTCTATTTCTTTTGTTATGGTAGTCTTTTCCAAATTGAATTTCCTCTTTTAAAAAATTTATTGGTTTTTGATAGAGTAATTATATATTCATAGTTGATGGGATTCAATTAATGTTATTTTAAAATCTTCATGGTATAATTTATCTCATGAGTGTATGTGTTATATGTGGGAAAAGAAAAGGTAAAAGAAAATGTCCAGCTCTTAGCGCCTTTATATGTACTGAGTGCTGTGGCACAAAGCGTATAAAGGAGATAAATTGTACTCAAGATTGTATCTATTTAAAGGAAGCTCAAATACACACTATAGAGAGGGTTGAAGAAAAACCTGCTGATTTTACAAGACTCCAATGGGATTTATTTTTATTCTTAGAAGAGTTGGTGTATAAATTTTTATTAGAATTTCCTTCTTTTACTGATGAAGAGTTTTTAGAGGTTTTGAGTTTACTTGAGAAGGAATATCAAACCCGTAAAAAAAATTTATATCTTCCTAATCTTTACCCTAAATCTTCCCGCGGGACAAAGCTAAAGAGTATTTTACAAGAGGAATTAGCGAAATTAGAGAAGAGAGAAAATGAATTTGGTCTTCCCATATTTACCGTTGATGATTTTTTGAAGGTGATATCATTTGAGAGAGAAAGAATAGAAAAGTATATGAAAGAGAATAAAAATGTGGGAAACAATCTCTTTTTGCAAATATTGAAAAGTGAGGTAGAATTTATGGCTATGCAAAACACGAAAAAGAGATAAATTATGAGCAAAATTAGGGATATTAATCAATGGAAAAATGGAGAAAGAAAGGTTTATTGGGCAAAACAGTTTATGCCTGTAGTAAATCTTCTTGAAAAAAACTATTCTTCTACTCAAATTTTTAAAAATACTACTATCGGGATGTGTATTCATTTAGAGGCAAAAACTGCACGACTTGCTCTTTCTTTTAAAAATTGTGGAGCAAAGGTAGTATGTGCTGGAAGTAATCCTTTATCTACTCAAGATGATGTGGTAGCTTATCTGGTAAAAGAAGGAGTAGAAGTTTTTGCTTGGAGAGGAGAAACAGAAGAAGATTATATAAATAATCTGAGGGAAGTGTTAAATAAAGAACCTGATCTTTTAATTGATGATGGCTTTGATCTTACAACCCTTTTGTATAAGGAATTTTCACGTTTAAAAAGTAAAATATTAGGTGTGGGAGAAGAAACTACGACAGGTGTTATAAGAGCAAAGGCCCTTGAAAAAGAAAAGGGATTATTTTTTCCAATAGTAGCAGTAAATGATGCAAGGACAAAATTTTTATTTGATAATAGGTTTGGTACTGGTGAATCTGCTTTGTCTTCCTTTATGAGAAACACCAATTTGTTAGTTGCAGGAAAAATTTTCGTAATATCAGGATATGGATGGGTTGGAAAGGGTATAGCTCATAAAATCCAAGGATTAAAAGGAAGAGTTATTATAACTGAAGTTGATCCTATTAAGGCATTAGAAGCATATATGGAAGGTTTTGAAGTTATGCCAATTTCAAAGGCTGTAAAGTTAGGAGATGTGTTTATAACAGCAACGGGGAATTGTAAGGTGATAACTAAGGAGCACTTTTTGAATATGAAAGATGGAGCCATATTGGCTAATGCAGGACATTTTAATGTGGAGATAGATATGAAATCTTTAGAAGAATTAGCAATTAATAAAAAAGAGGTAAGAGAAAATATACATGAATATGTCCTTCCTAATAATAAGAGGCTTTATGTTATAGCAGAAGGAAGGCTTTTGAATTTAGCAGGGGGTGATGGTCACCCTGTCGAAATAATGGATCTTTCTTTTGGAGTTCAGTTTTTGGTGATGAAATGGTTGCTTGAGCATGGAAGAAATTTACCTAAGAGAGTGCTTCAAGTTCCTCGAGAAATAGAGGAAGAAGTTGCAGAATTAAAGCTCAAAAGCCTAAATATAGAAATTGATACTCTTACAGAAGAGCAGATTCGCTATCTTCAAAGTTGGAATTAGTTTTGATTTTTAAATTTTTTTTAGGGGAGGTTTTTAAAATGTTAGGTTTAATCATCTTAGGTATATTAATATTTTTGGCTCTGTTTGTTATAGTCATATATAACCGATTAGTAGTTTTGAGAAATAGGGTGGAGAATGCATGGGCTCAAATTGATGTACAACTAAAGAGAAGATATGACCTAATTCCAAACTTAGTAGAAGTGGTTAAAGGTTATGCATCTCATGAAAAAGAAATATTTGATAAAATTGCTCTTTATAGAGCGCAAATGATGAGTGCGAAGACCCCAGGAGAAATAGCTCAAGCAGATCAAGGACTTACTTCTACTTTAAAAACCCTTTTTGCCATAGTTGAGAATTATCCAGATTTAAAGGCAAATCAAAATTTTCTTATGTTGCAGGAAGAATTGAGTGGAATTGAAGAAAAAATTGCTTATGCAAGACAATTTTATAATGACATTGTTATGATTTATAATCAATCTTTGCAGGTTTTTCCAAATTCTGTAATCGCAAATATTTTTGGATTTAAGCCTAAAGAATATTTTGAAGTGGAAAATCCAGAGGAAAGAAAAGCTGTTAAAGTTAGCTTTTAATTTATGAAGAATACTTATACTTTTTATGAAGCTATAGAACAAAATAAGAGAAAAACATGGTTAATATTATTTCTTATATCTATTCTTCTTTTCTTTGTATGTTATTCTATAATCTATTTTTTCAATTTAGGAGAAATAGCTATATTCATAGCTTTGTTAATTACTTTAACAGTAAACTACTATGCGTATAAAAATAGTGATAAATTAATTCTATCTATAAGTGATGCATATGAGCCAAAAAAGGATGAATATCCTTATCTTATAAATATTGTGGAAGGTTTGAGCATAGCTGCAGGTATTCCTACACCTAAAATTTATGTAATAAATGATCCATCACCCAATGCTTTCGCTGCAGGAAAAGACCCAAAAAATAGTGCAATTGCTGTAACTACTGGCCTTTTAGAGAAGATGAATAGATTGGAGCTTGAGGGAGTAGTTGCTCATGAGATATCACATATAAAAAATTATGATGTAAGACTTCAAACTATAGCGGTTGTATTGGTAGGTTTAATTGTAATTCTTGGAGATAGTTTAAAAAGATCATTTTATTATGGATCTTTCTTTTCAGGAAAAAGAAAAACTAAAGACCAAGACTTTTTAGGTATTATATCTTTGATTGTTGCCTTAGTGGCTCCCTTAGTAGCAACAATTTTAAGATTTGCCTTGTCAAGACAGAGAGAGTATATGGCAGATGCTACTGCAGCTATGCTTACAAGATATCCTGAAGGTCTTGCCTCTGCACTGGAAAAGATAGCTAAGGATCCAAATCCTGTAAGGAGAGCGAATAATATCACTGCTCCTTTATATATTGCTGATCCCCTCAAAAAATATAATATAAATAATCTTTTTAGTACTCATCCGCCTATAGAAGAAAGAATAAAAAGATTGAGGATGATGGGAGAAAGATGGAAACTTATGGGGGTGAAATAAATGGATGTTTTTGAGGCTATAAATAAGAGAAGAAGTATAAGAGATTATTTAGATAAGGATATAGAGGAGGAAAAACTTCTAAGAATAATGGAGGCGGCAAGACATGCTCCTTCAGCAAGAAATAGGCAGGAATGGAGATTTATTATTGTGAGAGATAAAAATTTGAAGGAAAGATTGGTTAAAGAAGCTTCTCCTCATCAGCCTTTTATGTTAAAGGCTTCCATAATTATAGTGGCTTATGTTTTAGATAAGGATTATGTAATGAGGTGTGGAATACCTGCTCATTATATAGATGTTGCTATAGCTTTAACTCATATACATCTTCAAGCAGTAGAAGAAGGACTTGGAACTTGTTGGATAGGATCTTTTTATCAAGATAAAGTTAAAGAAGTATTAAATCTTCCTAAGGAAGCAGAGGTAATACAACTTATGACCTTAGGGTATCCAGCTGAAGATCCCCCAAAAAAACCAAGACTCCCGTTAGATGAAATAATACAGGTTTATTAGAAGAATATAAATTTTTTCTTTTTTATAAGCTTTATTAAGGAATCAAGCTTTTCTTCCATGGCTTTTTCACCTAAGACTATAATATCGGAAGCTTTATCAAAATCAAAAGTTCCAAAATTTTGTACCTCAGGGATGATAACTAAATCTGCATTTTTGAGATTCTGATTTTCTAATTCATAATTCATAATATCTATGGTCTGCATAAGGACCTCAAATAAGGATGGGTTTAATAATGGATTTAACCTCTGTTGAAATTCCTTAAGGAGCTTTATCTGAGACATTTTATATGTGATTTTTTCTGTTATATTGCTGGGTTGATAGGGGATATCTATCTGAATTTCTTTTTTAGGTTTCCAATTTGTTCTCTTATGCAAACTAACTCCTATGATGATATCTGGTTTATATATCTCTCTCAATTCTTTAACTGGAACAGGGGAAAGTACACCCCCATCTATTAGGAGTTTATCTTTCCAAGGATAAGGTTGAAATATCACAGGAATGGATATACTTGCTCTAATAGCTTCTGATACTTTTCCCTCATTTATAATTACTTTTTCTCCAGTAATAAGATCTACTGCTAAAGATATAAATGGTATTTTTAGGTTCGAAAATAATGTGCCTTCTAATATATTATCTAAATACTCTAATATTTTTTCACCTTTTATAATTCCTTGGAGAGATTTTGAAAAATCAAAAAGTTTATAAAATTCTTCTTTATTTTTTCCTATTTCTAAGGCTAGTTTCTCTAAATCTTTTGCAGAATATCCTTTTGCATATAATCCACCTATTAAAGCTCCTGCACTACTCCCACTTATATAAGAGACTTCTATTCCTTCCCTCTCCAGTACTTTTAATACTCCAATGTGGGAAAGACCTTTTGCTCCTCCGCTACCTAATGCAAGTCCTATCTTCTTCTTTTTCATGTTTATATTATATAACATTGCAACTGAATATATATCACTAGTTTTATATACCTTACTACTGTATATCAATAATTATTATCTTTAAAAACCTAAATGAATTGAGAAAATTTTAACAAATTAGTTTACCCCTATAGGTATGATTAAAAAAAATTTAAGATTATATCATATTTTATCTTTGTTGACAATGATATTAAAAATGTGTTTAAATTAAACCTGAAAATATTTTGAGGAGAGAGAAATGAATCTTAAGAAGGTAAAAGAAATATTAAAAGCTGAAGTTCTATGTTTAGAAGAGAAACTTGAAAATGAGGTTTTGTATGTAGGTGCAACAGATTTAATGAGTGATGCTCTTTGTCTCTTAGAGGCAAATTCGCTTCTCCTTACAGGTCTTGTTACGTTACAGGTTATAAGAACTGCTGAGATTTTAGATTTGGCTGGAGTCGTGTTTGTTAGAGGTAAAATACCCTATCAAGATGTAATAGAAGTAGCAAAGAAATCTGGTATTCCTCTTCTTACAACAAAATACCCTATGTATGAGGCATGTGGAAAATTATATGTAGCTGGGTTTCAAGGAAAGAAGGTTGATTTTGATATTTGAAGATACCTAAGGAATATTTAGAAAAAATAAAAGTAAAAGATATAATGAACACAGATATAGTAAGGTTAAAACCTTACCAAGATATGCGTTCAATTCAAGAAATTATGAGAATCAAAAGAATTGATGCAATTCCTATTGTAGATGATATAGATAGGCTTGTAGGTTTAGTCACTGTAGAGAATGTAATTGTGGCACTTGTTAATGGCGATTTAAACTCACCGTGTGGAAAGTATATGGTAAGAGATCCAAAATGTTTGTCTCCAGATAATACTTTGTATGAAGCTTTGATTAGATTCCGACAATTTAGGTATGGAAGATTTCCTGTAATAGATAATGAAAAAAAGGTTTTAGGAATGTTAAGTACTAAGGATGTAGTTTTGAATTTGGTAGATGTGGAAGATATAGAAGGAACTATTACTCAGGAGCCCAAAGAGGAAAATATATTAACTTTGGAGTTTCCTGTGTTAGGGGGAGATTTTGCTCTTGCTGGTATGGCGTCCAGTAATATAAAAAAAGCTTTGCAACAACTTGGAATAAGTGTAGATATACTTAGAAGGGTTGCGGTCGTCACTTATGAGGCTGAGATGAACATAGTTATTCACGCCTACAGGGGAGTTTTAAGAGTAAAAGTTACACCAGAGTATATTGAAATAATTGCTGAGGATGAAGGTCCAGGAATTCCTGATATAGAGCTTGCTATGCAACCAGGTTATTCAACAGCACCAGATAATATTAGGGAAATGGGATTTGGGGCAGGTATGGGACTTCCAAATATTAAGAATTCATCAGATGAATTAAAGATTGAGTCCGAAGTGGGAAAGGGTACAAAGGTGTACTCGAAAATATATTTAAAGAGGGAAAGACAATGAGTGAGAAATATATTCATTCAGTGGCTATTAATTTGCAGAGGTGTAAGGGGTGTATTCATTGTATAAGGCATTGCCCTACTGAAGCTATGAGGGTTCGTAATGGAAAATCCCTCATTCTTCCATATAGATGTATCGATTGTGGGGAATGCATTAGAGTTTGCCCATATCATGCACCTTTTGGATTTACTCACACCTATGATAGTATATCTTATTTAGATAATTTAGTTGTAGTAATATCTCCCGAGATATATTCCCAATTTACAACTAATTATTCTCCTTTTGAGATTCAAAGAGCAATTAAAAAGGTAACTAATGCGGTAGAAGTTTGGGATACTACCTGTGGTTTATTCCTTTTACAAGAAGCTCTTATGGACTATATTAATAGTTCTCGCAATCTTCCACTTATATCCACTTACTGTCCTGCTGTTGTAGAGTTAATACAAGTACGTTTTCCTACTTTGATTTCTAACTTATCACCCTTTAAAACACCTGTTGAGATAGCGGGGAGTATAATAAAAAAGTTATGGAAGAAGGAAGAAAGAGGAATACTTCATCTTGCTTATATTACTTCTTGTCCTGCCTTTGCTACATATTTAAAACAAAATAAGGAAGAAGGTTTTGAATTTGTTATAGGCATTGATAATATTTACTTAAAAATAAAAAAGGAACTTAAAGATGACAATAGAGAGGTAGAAGCAATAGATGGTGGGTTTTATGCAAAGGGAATTTTATCAGGAGCTCTTGGGGGAGAGGGAATGGTATTCAACGAAGAAGAAGTAATAAGTGTGGGAGGTATAGAAAAGGTAGCCAGAGTTCTTGAAGATTTAGAAAGAAATAAACTTCAGGATGTGAAGTTTTTGGAGCTTAGGGCTTGTGAGGAAGGTTGTGTTGGAGGGGTATTAAATCCTGAGAACTATTATCTTGCCAAGAAAAGAATTTTAGCCTTATACAAAAAACTTGATAAAGATTTTATAAAAAAATCTCTTTGTGAGGATATAAATCTATCAGAAGTATTAAGAACTTCTCCTATTTTACCAAGACCTATTTGGAAATTAGATGAAGATATAAATAGGGCTTTAAGAAAGATGGAGGATATGAGAAAAATAATGGAAATGCTTCCTGGACTTGATTGTGGTTCATGTGGATCTCCTACTTGCGCTGCTTTAGCAGAAGATATAGTGAGAGGAGATGCTCAAATCTATGATTGTATATTTCTTCTTAAGGAAAAGTTATGGAAAATGGCAAAAGAGATGGAAGAATTATCCAGAAGATCCTCTTCGGTTGTCTTAAAACGGAGGGAAGAAAAAGATGAAACTGAGTGAAATTGTTAGAAATTTGGAGTTAAATGTTATTTATATGGATGAGGATTATGAAATTAGGGGTGGAATTGTAAGTGATTTGCTTTCTTTTGTTATGGCTCATGCTCCCGAAGATTCGGTATGGGTTACTATTCAGACTCATGTAAATACTATAGCAGTTGCAGTACTTACTGGAATTAAAAGTATAATTTTTGTTTCAGGTCAAAATCCTGATGAAGAGACTATTAAAAAGGCAAAAGAAGAAAAAATTGCTTTATTAATTACTAAAGATAATGCCTTTAATGTGGTAGGTAAACTTTATAGTTTAGGAATAAAAGGAGTAGATAGGCTTCAATGAAGGCAAGAGAGATTGTAGAGTTGATTAATGGGAAGGTATTGGCAGGAGAAAATTTGTTAGATGAGGTAGATATTAAAAAGGCTTTTGCTGCAGATCTTATGAGTGATGTGTTAGCTATGGTAACTTCTAATGAAAAAGATGTGGTACTTATTACGGGGATCACAAATTCACAAATTGTTCGCACTGCTGAGATTCTTGATATACCAATGATAATTGTCTGCAGAGGAAAAGTAGTTCCTAAGGAAGTTGTTGAACTTTCTAAAGAAAAAGGAATTATTCTTATAAGTACTGATAAAATAGTTTTTGAGGTTAGTGGAATTCTATATAATAAAGGTATTGTGCCTACCTCTATTAATGATTCATAGTGAGGAGGAATTTTTTATTTGGCATGGGTAGGGATAGATTTGCATATACATTCGGTTCTTTCTCCTTGTGGAGATTGGAGTATGAGTCCTAAAAACATTATAGAGAGAGTAAAGAAAATGAATATAGGAGTTATAGCGATAACCGATCATCATATGGTAGAAAATTATCCTGCTATCTCTTTCTGGGGAGATAGAATGGGTGTTTTAGTAATACCAGGTATGGAAATTCAAACCAGTGAAGAAGTGCATATATTGGCTTTATTTGAAGATTATGATACAGCTTTAAAATTTCAAAAAGATATTTTTAACTATTTACCAGATACTAAAAATAGAGAAGAAATTTTTGGAGTACAAGTAGTGGTTAATGAGAATGATGAGGTAGAAAGAATAGAGGAAAGGTTATTAAATACCTCTATATCACTTAGGGTTACAGACACAGTTAAAAAAATAAAAGAATATGGCGGGATAATAATATTAGCCCATGTGGATAGGCCTTCCTTTAGTATAATATCAAATTTGGGTTTTATTCCGAAGGATTTATTTTTTGATTTTATAGAATTGTCTAACAAGATAAGCTATACTAAATTTATTAGCGAGCACCCAGAACTGAAAGATAAGAAATTTTTAATTTCTTCTGATGCTCACTATTTAGAGGATATAAAAGAACCAAAAACTTTTATATATTTAGAAGAATTTTCTAAAAAAGCAGTTTTTAAAAGCTTGAAAGAAAAAAATGTAAAAATACAGGAAATGGAGGTATAGAAATGGCAGTAGAATTAAAGTTTTCCGAATATGCTCAGAAAGAGGTAGAAAAGATTCTAGACCGTTTTGCAAACTCAAGGGGATCTTTGATTATGATCCTTCACGCAGTTCAGGAAAAGTTTGGATATCTACCTCGTGAAGCTTTAGAACTGATTTCTGAAAGATTAAAAGTACCATTAAGTGAGATTTACGGTGTAGTAACATTTTATTCCTTTTTCCGACTTGAGCCTCAAGGCAAGCATGTAATAAGACTTTGTATGGGAACGGCTTGTTATGTTAAAGGAGCTGAGGACTTACTCAGAACTCTTGAGCAGATGGGACTTAAAGAAGGTAAAGTAACAGAGGATGGGTTCTTTTCTTTGGATCTTGTAAGGTGTATTGGAGCTTGTAGTATGGCACCAGCTCTCATGATAGACGATGATGTTTATGGAAAACTTACTCCTGATAAGTTGAGAAAATTAATTGAAAACTTTAGAAAAGAACATCAATGAAAGAATTATCTCTTCATATTTTGGATCTTGTACAAAATTCTATAGAAGCTAATGCAAAAAATATTTACTTGGAGATTAGAAAAGATCTCCAAAGGGGAATTTTGTATATAATTATAAAAGATGATGGAAAAGGTATGCCAAAAGAAATATTAGAAGAGATTAAAAATCCATTTTTTACAAGTAGAACTACAAGGAAAGTTGGTCTTGGTATTCCTCTATTTTACGAGTTGATTAAAAATTGTGGGGGAGAGGTAAAGATTAACTCTGAGGTAGGAAAAGGCACAGAGATTTATGCAGAAGTTCCTTTTTTATGTGTAGATTTACCTCCTATGGGAAATCTTTCTGGGACTATATGGGGCTTGATAGCTACAAATCCAGATATAGATTTTGAGATTAAGATAGTTAAAAATGGTGATGAGATCAATATTTCTACAAAGGAAATAAAGGAGTCTATTAGAATACCTATTAATTCTCCAGAAGTAATTTCTTTTTTAAAAGAATTTTTAAATGAAAATTTGGGAGGTTGGTAAAATGAAAAAATTAACTTTAGAGGATCTTAAGAAGATTAAAGAAAAGACTCAAGCAGAACTTGAGATGAGGAGTCCTGAAGGTAAGGATAAGATAGTAGTACATATGGGGACATGTGGAATAGCAGCTGGCGCAAGGGAGACATTATTGGCTATTTTGGATGAGATAGAAAAAAGAGGTTTAAAAAATGTGGTTGTAACTCAGGCAGGATGTATTGGACTTTGTGAGTATGAGCCATTAATATCTGTTCAAAAGTTAGGAGGACATAAGGTTCTTTATAAACATGTAACCCCTGAAAAGGCAAGAAAGATAATTGCTCAACATGTGGTTAATGGTCAGGTTGTATCTGAGGATGTTCTTTCTACTGAATAAAGAATAAAACAATATAAGGAGGTTTAAAAATGCCAGAGAGAGCACATATTCTTTTATGTGCAGGTGCAGCATGCATTTCTGCAGGTGAAGAAACTTTCAAATTAGCCCTTGAAAGGGAATTAAAAGAAGCAGGTATTTACGATGAAGTAAAAATTATTGAAACTGGATGTTTTGGTACTTGTGATTTAGGGCCAGTTATGGCCATATATCCAGAGGGGACTTTTTATGTTAAATTAAAGCCACAGGATGCAAAAGAGATTGTATATGAACACCTTATTAAGGGTAGGATTGTGGAGAGGCTTCTTGTAAAAGAACCGGAGCAAAAACAATTTATACCAACCATTAACGATCTTCCATTTTTTAAAAATCAAGTAAGAATTGCTTTAAGAAATGTAGGGTTTATTGATCCTCTAAATATTGAGGAATATATTGCAAGAGATGGTTATTCTGCTATTGCAAAAGTTCTTACTCAAATGTCTCCAGAAGATGTAATTTCTGAAGTTAAAAAATCTGGTCTTCGTGGAAGGGGAGGAGCGGGTTTTCCTACTGGATTAAAATGGGAGCTTGGTAGAAAAGCTTCTGGATCGGAAAAGTATGTAGTTTGTAATGCAGATGAAGGGGATCCTGGAGCTTTTATGGATAGAAGTATTATGGAAGGTGATCCTCACTCTGTTATTGAAGGTATGTTAATTGGAGGTTATGCTATTGGAGCTAAGAAAGGATTTGTCTATATAAGAGCTGAATATCCTTTAGCTATTAAAAGACTTACTGCAGCTTTAGAACAAGCAAGAAATTATGGCCTTTTAGGAGACAATATATTGGGTACTGATTTTTCCTTTGATATTGAGATTAGAATTGGAGCAGGAGCTTTTGTTTGTGGAGAGGAGACAGCATTAATTGCATCTATAGAAGGTAAAAGAGGTATGCCAAGACCCCGTCCGCCTTTTCCAGTAAATTCTGGATTATGGGGAAAACCTACTGTGATAAATAATGTAGAAACGTGGGCTAATATTCCACCAATAATTATTAATGGTGCTGATTGGTTTGCAAGTTATGGAACAGAGAAGAGTAAAGGGACTAAGGTTTTTGCTTTAGCTGGGAAAATAAATATGACAGGACTTATAGAAGTACCTATGGGTATAACTTTGAGAGAGGTAGTTTACAATATTGGTGGTGGAATACCTAATGGAAAGAAGTTTAAAGCTGTCCAGATAGGAGGTCCAGCTGGGGGTTGTATACCAGCGGAATACTTAGATACACCTATAGATTATGAATCAATAACTGCCCTTGGAACCATCATGGGATCTGGTGGACTTATCGTTATGGATGAAGATAACTGTATGGTAGATGTTGCTAAATTTTTCTTGTCTTTTACGCAAGACGAATCTTGTGGAAAGTGTGTACCATGCAGAGTAGGTACTAAGAGAATGTTGGAAATTTTAGATAAAATAACAAAAGGTGAAGGGACGGAAGAGGATTTATTAGAGCTTGAACAATTGGCTTATACTGTGAGAAATACATCACTTTGTGGTCTTGGGAAAGGAGCTCCTAATCCTGTTTTAACAACATTAAAATACTTCAAGGATGAATACCTTGCCCATATTAGGGATAAAAAATGTCCTGCAAAAGTTTGTACTGCCTTGATTCATTATGAGGTAATAAGGGAAGAGTGTAGGAAATGTTCTATATGTTTTAGAAATTGTCCTGTAGGGGCGATCTATAAAGACGAAGATGGAACATATGTTATTGATCAGAGTAAATGTACTAAGTGTGGAATATGTTTCCAGGTATGTCCATTTAAAGCTATTAGAAAAGAATAATAGGGAGGAGTTTTACTCCTCCCTATAGTGAGAAAAGGGACAACTCTTAAAAGAAGAGTTTTATAAGGAAATATTATAAATTTTTTATGGTATCTTTATTTTTTTATTGACTAAAAAGAAAAACGTTTTTATAATCAAAGATAAAACTCCATAGGAAAGGTGAGGTGGAAAAAAGTGCTTTTAGGTATTGATGTGGGTACTTCTGGAACTAAAGCTTTGCTTATTGATGAGGAAGGAAAAGTATTAGGAAGTTCAACTTTTGAGTATCCTCTATATACTCCTTTTCCTTCTTGGTCTGAACAAGATCCAGAGGATTGGTGGAAGGCAACAAAGGATGCAATTATTAGTTTAATAAATAAAACTGGCGTATCACCAAAAGAGATAAAAGGTATAGGATTATCTGGGCAAATGCATGGTTCTGTTTTTCTTGACTCAAAAGGTAATGTAATTAGAAGAGCTATTCTTTGGAACGACCAAAGGACAGCTAAGCAATGCGACGAGATTGTAGAAAGGGTAGGAGGGGTTAAAAAACTTCTTGAACTTACTTTAAATCTTGCTCTTACAGGATTTACAGCCCCCAAAATCCTTTGGCTTAGAGAGAACGAGCAAGAGAATTATTCTAAGGTTGCTAAAGTATTATTACCAAAGGATTATGTAAGATTCAGATTAACAGGGGAGTATGCATCAGAAGTTTCTGATGCTTCTGGTACTTTGCTTTTTGATGTAAAAAAGAGAACTTGGTCTAAAGAGATGTTAAATCTTCTTGATATTCCAGAGGATTGGATGCCAAAAGTATATGAATCTCCTGAGATTACAGGAACCTTACTTCCAAAAGTTGCTGAAGAAATCGGTCTACCTGCAGGGATTCCTGTTGTAGGTGGTGGAGGTGACAATGCAGCGCAAGCAGTAGGTAGTGGGATTGTAAAAAGTGGGGTCTTATTTGTAAGTTTAGGAACTTCAGGAGTAATTTTTGCTCATCTGGATACTCCAGAAGGAGATCCTGAGGGAAGACTTCATACTTTTTGTCATGCAGTTCCCGGAAAGTGGCATACTATGGGAGTTATGTTATCAGCTGGTGGATCCTTTAGATGGTTTAGAGACTCTTTTGGGGAGATAGAAACAGAGCTTTCTAAATGGACAGGAAAAGATCCTTATGAGTTTTTAACCATGGAAGCTGGTAATGTTCCAGCTGGATCAGAGGGATTAATCTTTTTACCATATCTTACTGGTGAGAGAACTCCTCATGCCGATCCTATGGCAAAAGGGATTTTTGTGGGAATTAGTTTGAGGCATAATAAGCCTTACTTTGTAAGATCAGTGTTAGAAGGAGTGGCTTTTGGTTTAAGAGATTCTTTGGAACTTATGAAAGCTCTTGGAATAAATATGAGAGAAATAAGAGCTATAGCTGGAGGTGCAAGAAGTCCTCTTTGGAGACAAATTTTAGCTGATGTATTTAATACTCCTATCACTACTATAAATGTAACAGAAGGTGCCGCCTATGGCGCTGCTCTACTTGCGGGAGTTGGTGTTGGAGTTTACAAGAGTGTAGAGGATGCTTGTGATAAAGTAGTAAAAGTAGTAAGTAGAGAAGAACCAGATCAAGAAAGAGCAAAACTATATGAAGAATTATATGGTCTTTACAGAGAATTGTATCCTATAATGAAGGAATATTATAGAAAATTACATAATTTTATAGAGAGATATTACTCTAATAAGAAGTAATTTTTTAAACATACGTTTATAATAAAATAATATTGAGGGGAACTAAAATGTTCCCCTCTTTTTATTGCAATTTTAAGAAAAATGTATTACTTTTATTTAATATAAACTTTTTGTTGTAATATTAATTAACTTGTGATATTATTTTTTTGCTTATTTTCAACAAAAAAGTAAGAAGGAGGATAGGAAAGATGAGAAACATTGTAGTTGAAAAATTAAATTCATTACCAGTAGAAGAACATGGAGTAGAACTAGTTGAAAGAAAAGGTGTAGGACATCCTGACTCTATATGTGATGCAATCATGGACCAGATATCTGTAAATCTTTCCCAGGAGTATATAAGAAGGGTGGGAAATGTATTACACCATAATATTGATAAAAGTTTATTAGTAGCTGGAGAGGTTGAAAGAAGGCTTGGCATTGGTGGAGAAGTGAAAAAACCAATGCTTTTAGTAATAGGAGACAGAGCGACTTTTGAAGTTGATGGTATTAGAATTCCTGTAGAAGAGATAGCAATAGAAACTGCTAAAGAATGGTTTAGAAAAAACTTGAGATTTGTTGACCCTGATAAACATGTAATATATCAAGTGGAGCTTTATCCTGGCTCTCCAGAGCTTACTGATATTTTCAGAAGAAGAAAAGGTCTTCTTCCAGCTAACGATACTTCAGCTGCTGTAGGATATGCACCTTTAACATCCACTGAAAAAATAGTTTTAGAACTTGAAAGATATCTTAACTCCCCAGAATTTAAGAAAATTCATCCCGAAGTAGGAGAAGACATAAAAATAATGGCGTTTCGTCAAAAAAGAAATTTGCAAATTACTATAGCTATGCCTTTCATCGATAGATATGTTAATAGTGTGCAAGATTATTTTGAGAAAAAGGAAGTAATTAGAGGAATAGTTGAAAAGTTTGTACAAGAGAGAGCTCAAAATTTTGATCAGATAACAATAGATATTAACACATTGGATGATCCTGAAAGAGGCATGGATGGAATGTATATAAGTGTTCTTGGAACTTCTGCTGAAGATGCTGACTCGGGACAAGTGGGAAGAGGAAATAGAGTAAATGGTGTTATTGCACTAAATCGCCCTATGGGAACGGAGGCAGCTGCAGGTAAAAATCCTGTAAGCCATGTAGGAAAAATATACAATATTTTGACTCATAAAATAGCAAATGAAATTTATCAGAATGTTCCTGGTATAAAAGAGGTATATGTATGGCTTTGCAGTCAAATTGGAAGGCCAATTGATCAACCAAAAATTGCTACTGCTCAACTTATTTTAGAAAATGGTGTATCAATTTATGATATATCAAAATCAGTAGAAAACATTATTGATAATGAGCTTGCTAATATCGAAAAATTCTGCAATGAATTAGCAGAAGGGAAGTATTCTGTATGGTAAAAAAAGTCCCGCATTGGGCAGATATAGCAGCATCTGAAATAATTAAGTTAAAAGGTAATAAAAATGTGGTAGCAACTGGTATTACTCCCTCAGGTCCCATCCATCTTGGGAACCTGAGGGAGATTTTAACTGGTGATGCCCTTTCAAGAGCTTTAAGGGATCAAGGTTCAGAAGTAGATTTTATTTATATAGCTGATACATTTGACCCTTTAAGAAAAGTATATCCTTTCTTACCAGAATCTTATGCTGAACATGTAGGAAAGCCCATATCTGAAATTCCTGATCCTGAAGGATGTCATGAGAATTATGCAGAACACTTTTTAGAACCATTTTTAGAAGCAATAAAAGTATTAGGTATTGAACCAAAAGTAATAAAGGCTCACGAAAGTTATAAAAAGGGCTTGTATACTGAGATTATTGACTTAACTTTGGAAAATAATCAAAAAATAAAAGAGATTCTTAATGAAATAGCAGGGAGAAATTTAGAGAAAGATTTTGTTCCTCTCCTTCCAAAATGTGAAAAATGTGGAAGGTTAGCTACTACAAAAATAATTTCCTATGATACTAAAAAACATCAAGTGGAATATCAATGTAAATGCGGTCATCAAGGAGTATCAGATTATAGCAAAGGAGAAGCAAAACTTCCTTGGCGACTTGATTGGCCGGGTAGATGGAAGATTTTTGGAGTTACAGTAGAACCTTTTGGGAAAGATCATGCTACTACAGGTGGTTCTTATGATACAGGAAAGGTCATTACGAAAGAGATATTTGGATATGAGCCTCCTTATCCCTTTGTATATGAATGGATATATCTGAAAGGGAAAGGAGCTATGTCAAGCTCAAAAGGGATAGCTATTTCTATTAATGAAATATTAGAAATCCTCCCCCCTTCATGGGTAAGATATCTCATATTGAGATATAAACCAGATAAGCATATAGATTTTGATCCAGTAAATGGATATATTCTTTTAGCAGAGGATTATGAAAGATTGGAGAGAATTTATTACCGATTAGAAGGTACGGAAGAAGAGTGGGCTGAAATTGCGAGACTTTATGAACTTTCACAGGTAAGAGAGATTCCAAAAGAGATAGGGCCACAAGTACCACTCAGGCATATAATTACATTAACTCAAATATCCTTGGGAAATAATGAACTTCTAAAAGAGATGCTTATAAGAAGCGGTTATGAAAGTGAGCTTAGTAAGTTTGATGAGATATTAAAAAGGATTGAATATGTAAAAAATTGGCTTGAAAAATTTGCACCATCTCAGGTGAAATTTAAATTACAGGAAAAGACACCTGAAATAGTTAAAACCTTTCTTCCTAAGGAAAAGGAATTTTTAAGAATTTTGGCTAATAAAATAAAGGAAAAAGATTGGCAAGGTAATGAACTCCAAAACTTTATATATAACTTAGCGCAAGAACATGGAATAGAAGGAAAAAGAGCTTTTCAGCTTATATATCTTTCTTTTCTCAATCAAACATCAGGGCCAAGAGCTGGTTACTTCTTAATATCTTTGCCGAAAGATTTTGTTGTAAGTAGACTATTGGAAGCAGGAAGTTAGATTTTTAAAAAAGTCCATTAAAAAAAATTACTATAATTTTTTCAAACGGCAGAATGTTTTAATTATTAGGTCTTTTATCACTAATAGGTAAAGATAATTATCTTATATCTTCTTCATTTACAGAGTAGTGGGCATGTCTAACTATATTTTTTGCTACTTTAACGAGTATGTATCTTGCTCCATATAACTTTCTACTTTTCATTGAGGTTTTTCATAGTATTGACAGTCATCATTTAAAATTCCATTTTAATTCATCCTTTGTTTCAACAAAATCTGGATTATGTGCAATATAAACTAAAAGTATACTTGAGTTGAAAAATTCAACAAGTTTGAGAACAATATCTAATCCCTAAGTAATTTTACCTCCTACCTTTAAAAAGTAAAAGTTTGTAAAAAACTATATGGGCAAGTAATACTTCTATTGAATAAAACTTGCGCGTTTCAATGGGAAAAATATAAAACTTTCCACCAAGCAACAAAAAATATTTCTGGAAGATATGAAGATATTATATAAGAATCTTGTAACGGGAGGTGCTGGAGAATTAGTTACAACATTGTGATTTTTACAGGAGTAGTTCAAGGAAACACTATTATAAGGAATATAATGATATTGAGAATATAAGGGGATAGAAGTAATCTCTTATCCCCTTTTTATTTTAGTCCTCTGCTTCCTGGTTTTAATAAGGGAATTCCTGCCTTACAGAGGGGGCATTCTTCAGGTTTATAGGTATCAAGTTTTAATTGAATTAAAGAATAAAGAGGTTTGTCAAAAATATTCTTTCCTCCACTTCTGTCTACAATACAGGCAAAAGAAACTACCTCTCCTCCATTTTCTTTAATTAAATTTGCTACCTCTAACGCAGAACCACCTGTAGTAACTACATCTTCACAGATTAAGACTTTTTCTCCTGGTTTGATACTGAAGCCTCTTCTTAGTGTCATTTTACCTTCTTCTCTTTCTGCAAATATTCCTCTTACGTTTAACGCCCTTGCAAGCTCATAGGCAATTATAATTCCACCGAGAGCAGGACCAACTACTACATCAATCTTTAAGTACTCAGGTATTTTTTCTGCTATTTCTTTTGCGATCTTTTCTGATAAATCAGGATATTGGAGTATGAGGGCACATTGGAGATAATTTGGACTATGGAGACCTGAGGATAATAAAAAATGGCCTTCTAAAAAAGCTCCTTTTGCTTTAAATACATTAAGCCAATCCATATATGAATTTCCTTTCTCTTTTAATTTATTTTAACTATGTTAAAGATACTACACATAATTTATTTAGGTCAAGTGATTTTAGATATGTTTATTTAGGGTAAGTACAAATGTTGTATAGACATACTGCAAGATGTTGTGCTCAAATAGAATATAAAAAAATATGATTTTTTCTCCTTCTAAAGGTCAATTGCTTTTAATTTTTGAAAATTTACTAAATTTGAGTTATAATTTATTTTAAATATATAAATTTTAAATACTTTTTTAGATATTAATGGCATGACGAAAGTGAGGAGGGGTTTTTCTTCTTTAGAAATTTTGATTGTTATAAGTATCTTATTTATTTTAGTTTCTTTAGCATTACCTCTATATTTTAATACCATAGAAGAAGCGAAGAGAGATACCCAGCATAATAATATGCAATTGATAACTAAAGAAATTGAGATTTTTGCTATAAAATATGGAAGATATCCAAATCTCAACGAATTACAAGATCTTTTATCTAAATTTTTCGAATATCCTATTAGTCCTTATAATGATAAGCATTACACCTTTACATCAGATATAACTTATTTCAGAAATGCTTTTAAGAATGATAATTTTAAAAATGCCCACATAATTTTTTATGCTTATGAAGAAAAAGCATATACAATCTTTTACTATCCTCCCAAGTTCTATGTAGGTAATAAAGGAACAAAGAAATTTCATTATCCTTGGTGTTGGACTCTTCCTTCTCCTCAAAATCAAACTTTTTTAAAAACTCGAAATGAAGCTGTAGAGAATGGATATTCGCCTTGTGGAAATTGCTTACCTTAATTTACTTTTACTTTAATCTTTATATGTTTTTCTACAATGCGGACAGAGAATATTTTTCTTATAGATTGATGTTATAATACTTAAAAAAGGAGGGTTTAATAATGAAAATTATTTGGGATAAACCAATAGATGTTAGTTTACTTATAAATGAAAATATGGTTTTTTGGCCTAATGATCCTAAATTTCAAAGGGAATGGGTATCAAAAATATCGGAAGGAAGAAATGCAAATTTATCAAAGATAGTTATGGGTTCTCATACAGGTACTCATATTGATACACCTTATCATTTTCTTGAGGATGGGAAGACTCTTGATAGGATTGATATATATAAATTTTTGGGTTTAGCTAAAGTTTTTTTAATAAAAAATGAAGAGAAAATAATGTTAGATGACATCGTTTCTTTGCCTATTGCAGAAGGTGATATAATCCTTTTTAAAACTAAGAATTCATATCTGTTGAGAGAAAATAAATTTCATGATAATTATGTAGGATTATCTATTGAATCAGCTAAATATTTAGCAAGCAAAAGAATAAAGACGGTGGGAATCGATTATCTATCAATTGGACCAAGAGGAGATGAAGGGAGAGAGGTACATAGGACTCTTTTGAGGGAAGAAATAGGAATAATAGAAGGTTTAAACCTATTAAATGTGAGGGAAGGTCTATATTTTATTGTTTCTCTTCCTTTAAAGATTGAAGGAGGAGAAGGATCACCTGTAAGAGCCGTATTATTTCCTGTAGAAGTATAAAAGGTTTGAAAATGAAAGTAGCAATAGTTCATGATTGGATAGTTAATATAGGAGGGGCTGAAAAAGTATTAAAAGCCATCTTAGAGATTTTCCCTAATGCAGATATTTTTACCTTAGTGTATTCTGAGGAAACCTTGAAAAAACTGAATATAAAAAATAAGGTTTATGCTTCTTTTATAAAATATATGCCATTTGGCGAGAAAAAGTACTCTTTTTATCTTCCACTAATGCCTTTAGCTATAGAGCAATTGGATCTTGGCAAATATGAGTTAGTGATTTCCAGTAGCCATTGTGTGGCAAAAGGAGTAATAACTAAATCGCATCAGACACATGTTTGTTATTGCCATACTCCTATGAGATATATCTGGGATCTTTATTTTCCATATTTGAGAGATCATAAGGTAGATACTGGTATAAAGGGTTTGTTTGTTAAAGTAATTTTCCATTATTTAAGGATGTGGGATGTTTTAAGTTCAAATAGAGTGGATTATTATATTGCAAATTCAAAAAATGTGGCAAAGAGAATAAGGAAAATATATAAAAGAGAGTCCAAAGTTATATATCCTCCCGTAGATATTGATAAATTTACTCCTTCTAAAGATAAGGATGATTATTTTTTGGTTCTGTCACGTTTAGTTCCCTATAAGAAGGTAGATTTAGTGGTGGAAGTATTTAATGAGATAAAGTTACCTCTTGTTGTTATTGGGGATGGAGAGGAAATGTCAAAAATAAAAAAAATTGCTAAAGAAAATATTAGAATTTTAGGTTGGCAAGAAGATCATATTGTTAGGGATTATTTATCCAAAGCTCAAGCCTTAATTTTCCCAGCAGAAGAAGATTTTGGTATTGTTCCTGTCGAGTCTCAAGCAAGTGGAACTCCTGTAATTGCTTATGGAAAAGGAGGAGCTTTAGAGACTGTGATAGAGGGGGAAACTGGTATCTTTTTCTATGAGCAGAATGTGGAGTCTTTAAAGAAAGCTATTTTTAGGTTTATAAATGAAAGAGATAATTTCAAAACTGAAAATATAGTTAAAAATGCATATAGATTTTCAAAAGATAGATTTTTAAAAGAATTTAAAGAGTTTTTGGATGAGATATTAAATAATGCTTAATTTTTGTGATAAAATATTTACCGTTATGAGAAGATTCTGTTATAAGAAATTATTCGTATATTTTCTTATCATATTACTTCTTAGTACCCCCATTTTGGGGTGGGGAGGTAAAACTCATCAAAAGATAGCAAAGGAAGCATTTTATGCTTTGCCAAAGGAGTATCAAAAGAAACTATCACCATATTTTGATGAAATAATAGATGGAAGTACAGCCCCAGATAGAATTTATAGGGATTTTGATAGCCACATTTATCATGTATATGGAAGTAAAGGAAAAGGTTCTGAAAAGGTAAGAGAAAAATATTTAGAAATTATTAGATTAATTCAAGATAAAAAACCTTGGCGACTTATAGCTTTTCAACTGGGAGTTTTATCTCATTATATTGCTGATTTGAATCAACCTCTTCATACAGCAACAAGCAAAACAGAGAATCTCTTTCACAGTAAATATGAGAAAGATGCAGAAGTAATTGAACCTAAAAGACCAAAGTCTTTAAAATATATCTCTTACCCTATGAGTTATATTATAGAAAGAGCAAAAATTGCGTCTAAATATTATAGTGATATTGAAAGAGCTTATTTAAGAGGAAAAGGTTTCTCGGATGTTTCAAAAATTACCCAAAGGCAAATAGATGAAGCAACTTTTGATGTGGCAAGCTATTTTTATAGTGCTCTTGAGAGAGGTACAAGAGGAACTTCATTTATAGATCTTGTCAATGATCTTATAGATTATATAAAGGGTATTTTTTTCAGATTAAAAAGGGAGGTTACTAAATGAGAATAGCGATCATTGGGGGTACAGGTGTATATGATCCTGCCTTTTTGGAAAGTCCTCAAGAGATTATAATTTCTACCCCTTATGGGGATACCAAGATATTAAAGGGTATATATCAAGGAGAGGAAGTAGCTTTTTTAGCAAGACATGGAGCAGGTCATTCAGTTCCACCTCATAGGATAAATTACAAGGCTAACATGTGGGCTCTAAAAAGTCTTGGGGTAGAAAGGATTCTTTCAACTACTGCTGTGGGGAGTCTGAAGATGGATCTTATGCCAGGGGATCTTGTAATACTTGATCAATTTATTGATTTTACAAAGAAAAGAGATTATACATTTTTTAATGGAGATGATGGGAAAGTCTTTCATATAGATTTTACACAACCATATTGTCCAGAATTGAGAGAGATTTTATTTAAAACAGCAAAAGAATTAGGATTGAGAATCCATTATTATGGTACCTATATTTGCACAGAGGGACCTCGTTTTGAAACCCCAGCGGAGATAAAAATGTTTTCTTATTTTGGTGATGTAGTTGGGATGACCAATGTTCCTGAGGTTATATTAGCGAGGGAGCTTGAGATGTGTTATGCTTCGGTCTCCTTAGTAACTAATTATGCTGCAGGTATATCTCCCTCTCCTTTGACTCATCAGGAGGTTTTGGATGTTATGTCTGAGAATATAGAGAAAGTAAGAAAATTATTTGCAAGAGCGATACCTAAGATTCCTAAGGAAAGAAAATGTATATGTAAAGATGCATTAAAGGAGTATAAGGAGAAGGGGATATTATGAATATTATAGAGTGGAAAAATAATGTCCTATATATTCTTGACCAATCTAAACTCCCATTTAAAGAAGATTATATTTTGTGTTTTAAATATCAACAAGTGATTGATGCTATTAAGAAAATGAGAATAAGAGGAGCACCTGCTATTGGGGTTGCTACTGCTTATGGAATTGCTCTTGCTGCAATCAAGTACACAGGTTCCAATATTGTGGATTATTTAAATGAGGTAATGAGTGAATTTGCCATCTCTCGTCCAACTGCTGTAAATTTGTTTTTTGCTATAAATAGAATGGCAAATGTTTTAAATAATAATAAGAATTTATCACCTTCTGATATTAAGATCCTTCTTCTTGAAGAGGCTAAAAGAATAGAGAATGAGGAAAGAGAGAAATCCGAAGCTATATCTAATTATGGTGCTGAAATATTACCTGAAAAGGCAAGAATACTGACACATTGTAATACTGGAAGCTTGGCTACCATAGGTCCTGGGACTGCTCTTGGAGTTATTAAAGAGGCTTGGAAATGGGGAAAGTTAGAGCATGTATATTTTACTGAGACTCGTCCCCTTTTACAGGGAGCAAGACTTACTGGATGGGAACTTTATAAAGAGAAAATTCCTTCTACTTTAATTACTGATAATACGGTGGGTTATGTCATGTCTAAGGGTCTTGTAAATATTGTAATCGTAGGGGCTGATAGAATTACTTTAAGAGGAGATACAGCAAATAAAATTGGTACATACATGATAGCTATTCTTGCCAATTATCATAATATTCCCTTTTATATAGCTGCACCTTTTTCATCATTTGATCTTAGCATTGAAAATGGATCTGATATTCCTATAGAAGAAAGAGATTCTGAAGAAGTCCTTACGTGTATGGGTAAGAAAATTACCTCGGATGAGATAAAGGCTCTAAATCCTGCCTTTGATATAACACCTGCCGAACTTATTACAGGGATAATAACTGATAAGGGTGTTATTTATCCTCCCTTTAAAGAGAAAATTTTAAAAATAAAGGAGGAAATATTCAAATGAGAATTCTTATAGAGAATGTGGATATTCTTCAAGAAGATAGAGTAATATCAAATCAGAATATATTAATAGAAGAAGATAAGATTATGGAAATTTCTGATAAAAAAGATTTTGAAAATATTGATTATAAAATTGATGGGAAAAATAAAATTGCTATGCCAGGACTTGTAAATACACATACTCATCTTGCTATGACTCTTTTTAGGGGTTATGCAGATGATTTACCATTGAAAGAGTGGTTAGAGGAAAAAATATGGCCACAAGAGGCTAAACTTCAAGCTGATGATGTATATTGGGGAAGTTTGTTAGGACTTTGTGAGATGATAAAGTCTGGTACCATTGCTTTTGCAGATATGTATTTTTTTATGGATGAAGTTGCAAAAGCAGTTTCTGAGAGTGGAATAAAAGCCTCTCTTTCAGTCGGAATGATAGGTATTGCTGGGGATGAGGATGAGATTCTAAATAGAGGAGTAGAATTTGCAAGAAATTGGCATAATAAAGAGAATGGAAGGATAAAAGTAATGCTTGCACCTCATGCTCCTTATACCTGTCCACCTTCTTTTTTGGAAAAAGTAATAAATAAAGCTGTTGAGTTAAATGTTGGTATTCATACTCATCTTTCGGAGACAGTATTAGAAGTAGAGAATATTAAAAATATATATGGTTTAACTCCTGTCCGTTTGATGAATAGAATAGGTCTTTTTAATGTGCCAGTTCTTGCTGCTCATTGTGTTTTTGTAGATGATGAAGAGATAGAGATTCTTTCCCAAAAAGGTGTAGGTGTTGCTCATAACCCACAGAGTAATCTTAAACTTGCTTCTGGAATTGCTCCTGTGAAAAGAATGTTGGAGAAAAAAGTTAAGGTAGGTCTTGGTACTGATGGCCCCGCTAGTAATAATAATCTGGATATGTGGGAGGAAATAAGGCTTGTTGCAATATTACATAAAGGATATGAAAGAGACCCAGTAGCAATCCCAGCTAAGGATGCAATAACTATGGCTACAAAAAGTGGTATGGAGATTTTAGGCTGGCATGATTCTGGGGTAATAAAGGAAGGATATAAGGCAGATTTAATCCTTGTAGATATTAACAAACCACATTTTTATCCTCGTCATAATTTCTTATCTCATCTTGTATATTCTGCTGGGGCTTTTGATGTAGATACTGTTATTGTTGATGGTAGAATTTTAATGGAGAAGAGAGAATTGAAAACTCTTGATGAAGAGAAGATTATATATGAGGCTGAGAAAAGAGCTTTTGATTTAATTAAAAAAAATTAGGAGGATGAAGCTATGGCAGCTTCCTGGGTTTACATTGAAGATATTCCTAAGATACAAGAGGGAGAAATTGAAATAAGAGGGTGGTTATTTAATAAAAGATCAAGTGGTAAGGTTGTTTTTCTTATTATTAGAGATGGTACAGGTTATATACAAGGTGTAGCAACTTTGGATAATTTTAATCAAGAAGAGCTTGATTTTTTTGAGAAAATTCCAATTGAGTCATCCATAATTGTGATTGGAGATTTGAAAAAAGAACCAAGGGCTCCTGGTGGTTATGAGTTGATGTTGAAAAAAGTAAATGTGGTTTCCTATTCTGAAGAATATCCAATACAGAAGAAAGATCATTCTATAGATTTTCTTCTTGAAAGAAGACATTTGTGGATTAGATCAAGGAGGCAAAATGCTATTTTAAGAATAAGAAGTGAAGTAGTTAAAGCTATAAGAGATTTTCTTGATAGCAAGGGGTTTGTTTTAGTTGATGCCCCTATATTGACACCCTCCGCTTGTGAAGGAACAACCACATTATTTTCTCTTGATTATTTTGATCTTGGAAAAGCCTATCTTTCACAAAGTGGACAACTTTACATGGAAGCTGCATGCATGGCACTTGGTAAAGTTTATTGTTTTGGTCCAGCATTTAGAGCAGAAAAATCAAAGACAAGACGTCATCTTACAGAATTCTGGATGGTTGAACCAGAGATGGCGTATTGGGATTGGCAAGATAATATGAAATTACAAGAAGACTTGGTTAGTTATATAGTTCAGAGAGTTTTGGAAAAAAGAAAAAGAGAGCTTGAAATATTAGAGAGAGACACAAAACCTCTTGAAAATGTAGTACCACCTTTTCCAAGAATTACTTATAGAGAGGCTATAGAAATTCTTAAAAATAATGGTTTAAATGTGGAATATGGAGATGACTTTGGTGGTGATGAGGAGACAATAATTTCAAATCAATTTGATAAACCAGTATTTATTCATCATTATCCTGCTAAGATAAAACCATTTTATATGCAACCAGATCCATATAATCCCGATGAAGTTTTAAATAATGACCTTTTAGCTCCTGAAGGATACGGAGAAATTATTGGTGGAAGTCAGAGAATACATGATCTAAAATTATTAGAAGAGAAAATTAAAGAATATAATTTACCAAAGGGAGCTTTTGAATGGTATATAGATTTGAGGAGATATGGAAGTGTGCCTCATTCAGGTTTTGGACTTGGTATAGAAAGAACAGTAGCATGGATATGCGGTTTAAAACATGTAAGAGAAGCAATTCCATTCCCGAGGATGATATATAGAATTTATCCTTAGTTTGAAAATATACGGAGTTGACATTAAGCTAAAAATTTAGTTATACTTTTCAATACTTAGAACAGGGATGTTCTTTAGAGAATGTCCCTGTTTTTTTATAAATATACTTTAGGGAGGTGAAGAAATGAAGCGTTTTACAAAACTTTTCCTAATCTCTATGGTTTCAATTTTTCTTTTGGTAATACCCTTACAAGCAGCAGGAACAATAAGAATAGGAGCTATATTCCCAATTACTGGTCCATTGGCTACTTTTGGTACATCCTGCGCAAATGGAGCAAAAATGGCCATTGAAGAGGTTAATTTAAGAGGAGGAGTATTAGGAAGTAAGATTGAACTTCTAATTGAAGATGACCAGTACAAACCAGAAGAGGCAGCAAACGCTGCTAAAAAGCTTATTGAGAGAGATAAGGTTGTGGCTCTTATAGCAGAAGTAACAAGCTCTGTTACTTTAGTAGTAGCTCCTATTGCTCAACAATCTAAAATAGTACTTCTGACACCAACCGCAACAAATCCAAAAGTAACACAAGTAGGAGATTATATCTTTAGAGCATGCTTTATAGATGATTTCCAAGGGGAAGTAATGGCAAATTTTGTTTATAAAAATTTAAAATTAAAGACTGCAGCCATACTTACCGCTGTGACAAGTGACTATAGTAAAGGACTTGCCCAATTCTTTAAACAGAAATTTACCGCTCTTGGTGGTAAGATAGTGGCTGAAGAGTCATATTCTGAGGGAGACTCTGATTTTAGAGCTCAACTGACTAAAATCAAATCAGCAAAACCAGATTTTGTATATGTACCAGGATATTATGCCGATGTAGGGCCTATCCTTCTTCAAGCAAGAGAGCTTGGAATAACTGTTCCATTTGGTGGCGGAGATGGTTGGGATTCTCCTGTACTTCTTCAAACAGCAGGAAAAGCTGCTGAAGGATGTTTCTTCAGCAACCACTATAGTCCTGATTCAAAGGAAGTTGTAGTTCAAACCTTTGTAAAGAATTATCAAAAGAAGTATGGAACAACACCAGATGCTTTAGCTGCTCTTGCTTATGATGCAGCCAAACTATTGGTAGATGCTATTAAGAGAGCTGGTAGTACAGATTCTTCAAAGATAAGAGATGCTCTTGCAGCCACAAAGGGATTCAGAGGAGTGACAGGAGTAATAACTTTTGATGCAAATAGAAATCCAGTAAAAAGTGCAGTTATAATTGAGATTAAAGATGGAAAACAAGTTTATAGGACTACAGTGAAGCCATAACAAGTTTTTAATATAAGGGAGGTAGATTTATCTACCTCCCTTCTTGTATAATATAAAGGTTTTATCTTTAAAATGGAGCGTGGATAGATGGTTGATATATTACAGCAAATAATAAATGGAATATCCTTAGGTAGTATATACGCCTTAATTGCTTTAGGCTATACCATGGTATATGGTATATTAAGACTTATTAATTTTGCTCATGGAGACATATTTATGGTAGGAGCATTTATAGGTTATTTTGCTTTAGGTTCTTGGAATTTACCTTTTGCTTTAGGGCTTGTTGTAGCAATGATCGGTGCAAGTGTCATAGGTATGCTTATAGAAAGATTTGCTTATAGACCCTTAAGAATAGCTCCAAGGATCTCATTATTGATAACAGCTATAGGTGTTTCGTTTCTTTTAGAGAATTTGATGGTACTTATAGTAGGTGCGTCACCCCGATCTTTTCCCCAAAGTATTCCTGTAGATATATACAATATAGGTGGTCTTATTTTGACTAATCGTCAAATTATAATTTTATTAATATCTATTCTTCTTATGATACTCCTCCAATTTATTGTTATGAGAACAAAGATAGGGAAAGCAATGAGGGCTGTTTCTCAAGATAAAGAGATGGCGTTGATGCTTGGGATTAATATTGATAGTGTTATATCATTTACTTTTGCTCTTGGATCTGCTTTAGCAGCTGCAGGTGGCGTACTTGTAGGGCTATATTTTAATAAAATAGAACCTTATATGGGAGTTATGCCAGGTTTAAAAGCTTTTGTGGCAGCTGTTTTAGGGGGTATTGGAATAATACCAGGAGCTATGCTTGGTGGGTTTATTTTAGGTATTGCGGAAGTTTTAGTTTCTGCCTTTATATCATCTACTGTTAGAGATGCTGTTGCTTTTATAATTCTTATAATAATTCTTTTAGTTAGACCTTCAGGACTTTTAGGAAAATATATGAGGGAAAAGGTGTGATGAGAAGAAATCTTTTGACCTTATCAACTTTAATATTAATATTATTTCTTTCTGTATTAAGTAAGAATTTGGATCCTTATATATATCAAATTTTAGTATTTTTTGGGATAAATTCTATTCTTGCAGTAAGTTTAAATTTGATAAATGGTTTTACAGGACAATTCTCAATTGGGCATGCAGGGTTTATGGCAGCAGGAGGATATTTTAGTGCAGCCCTAAGTATCTATCAGGGAGAGAAACTATTAAATATGTTAAGTTTTCTTCCAAGAGATTTGGCTCAAGGTGTTATATTTTTAGCTTTTCTTATTATTGGAGGTTTGTTTGCTGCCCTGTTAGGACTAATGATAGGTATTCCTACTTTAAGACTTAAAGGGGATTATCTTGCCATAGCCACTTTAGGTTTTGGTGAAATCATCAGGGTTGCAATTTTAAATTTAGATGTGGTAGGAGGACCAAGAGGTTTTCCTGGTATACCAAAGCTAACCGATATAACTTGGGTTGCTCTTTGGGCTTTTATAGCTGTTGTGGTTATATACAGGGTCATAAATTCTTCTCATGGTAGGGCAATAATATCTATAAGAGAAGATGAAACTGCTTCTGAAAGCATGGGAATAAATACTACTTATTATAAAGTACTTGCCTTTTCTATAGGTGCCTTTTTTGCTGGAATCGCAGGAGGACTTTTTGCCCATTACTTAATGATGTTACATCCTAGTAGTTTTACTTTTATGAGATCTGTGGAAATATTACTCATGATTGTACTTGGAGGACTTGGAAGTATAACGGGATCTATTTTTGGAGCCTTTGTTTTAACTGTTCTTCCAGAGGTATTAAGGGGTTTTGCACACTTAAGATTAATTATTTATTCTTTAACTCTGATAATAATGATGCTTGTAAGACCTTCAGGACTTATGGGTAATAGAGAGATTTCCTTTTACAGATTATATAAATTCTTGAGAAGGAAAGGGATAGGCTAATGGCTATCTTAGAAGTGAAAAATCTATCTTGTGCCTTTGGGGGACTGATGGCAGTTTCAGATCTTTCTTTTGAAGTAGAAAAAAATGAGATTTTAGGAATAATTGGTCCTAATGGGGCTGGAAAAACGACTGTTTTTAATCTAATGACTGGTTTTTATCTACCTATTAAAGGAAGTATTATATTTAATGGAAAAAATTTATTAGGTATGAAACCCTATCAAATAACAAAGCTTGGAATAGCAAGAACATTTCAAAATCCAAGGTTATTTAAAAAACTAACAGTTTTAGAAAATGTGATGATAGCTATGCACAAAGTTTATAATGCATCCTTGTTTGATACATTAATTTCTAATCGTAAGTATATTCAACAAGAAAGTATTCAGAGGGACAAGGCTGAAGAATACTTAGATTTCTTCGGACTTTACAAAAGAAAAGATGAAATTGCAGAAAATCTTCCTTATGGAGAGCAGAGGAAACTTGAAATAGCAAGAGCAATGGCCACCGAGCCTTCCCTTTTACTTTTAGATGAACCTGCAGCTGGTATGAATCTAAATGAGTCTCTTGAGCTTGTAAATTTGATATCTACTATAAGAGAGAGATTCAATCTTACCATCTTACTTATTGAACATCATATGGAAGTAGTTATGAATATATGTGAGAGAATAATTGTATTGGATTTTGGTATGAAAATTGCAGAAGGAAAACCTGAAGAAGTTAAAAATAACCCAAGAGTTATTGAGGCATATTTGGGTAAGGAGGTAAAAGGTGTTATCCATTAAAGATCTGCATGTTTATTATGGTGGTATAAAAGCCTTACAAGGTATAAATCTTGATGTTAAAGAAGGAGAAGTAGTTGCTCTTATTGGAGCCAATGGTGCAGGTAAAACAACTACCCTTCGTTCTATATTTAGATTAACTCCAATAGTAAAAGGTGATATTTATTTTTACGAAATAAACCTTACCAAATTACCATCATATAAGATTGCTTCCCTTGGAATTGCACATGTTCCTGAGGGGAGAAGAGTATTTCCTAACATGACTGTAAAAGAGAATTTAGAAATGGGTGCTTATCTTGTTAAAGATAAAAAGGTAGTAGAAAAAAATTTAGAATTTGTGTATAATCTTTTTCCTCGTCTTAGAGAAAGACAAAAACAATTAGCTGGAACATTAAGTGGTGGAGAGCAACAAATGCTTGCCATAGGTAGAGCTTTAATGTCTAATGCGAGACTTCTTTTACTTGATGAGCCTTCTATGGGACTTGCTCCCTTACTTGTTCAAGAGATTTTTTCTGTATTAAAAAAGATAAATGAAGAAAAAATAACTCTCCTTCTTGTAGAACAAAATGCCAATATGGCTTTTTCCATTGCCCATAGGGTATATGTTATGGAAACAGGAAAAATTGTCCTTTCAGGTCCGACAGAGGAGATTGCTAATAATGAGGCCGTTAAGAAGGCCTACTTAGGAGGTTGATTTATTATGCTTGTTAGAATGCGAATGACCAAAAATCCTATAAGTGTATCTCCTGATACGTCTATTTTGGAAGCATGGAAGATAATGCAAGAATCCCAAGTAAGAAGATTACTTGTTATGGAAAAAGGAAAGCTTGTAGGTATTGTAACGGAAAGAGATTTAAGGTCTGTATCACCATCTCAAGCTACATCTTTAAGTATTTTTGAAATCAATTATCTTTTAGAAAAATTAAAAGTAAAAGATGCAATGACTTCCAATCCTATAACAGTAGATGCAGATGCTCCTATTGAGGAGGCTGCTTTAATCATGAGAGATAATAAGATAAGTGCTTTACCTGTTATAGAAAATGGAGAAGTTATTGGAATAATAACAGAAAGTGATATTTTTAAGGCTTTTATAGAGATGCTTGGAGATGGTAAAAAAGGTTTGAGATATACATTAAGAATAAAAAATACTCCTGGAGAAATAGCAAAAATTGTAAATCTTATTGCTGAAAAGGGAATAAATATTATGAGTATGGCTACCTTTCCAAGTGATTCTGAGGATTATGGTTTTTTAGTGCTCAGACTAGAGACAGAAGATCTTGCTTTGGTGAATGAGATATTTAGAAAGAATAATATTCCTGTTGAACATATAAGAAAAATTTAAAAAAAATATTAACATCTTTTGTAAATCTTGTGAAACATTCCTTGCTATAGTATAATTACGTGGATAAATTTCAAGGTAGAAAAGGAGGTAGCTATGAAAGTACTTGTTTTAAACTGTGGAAGTTCATCAGTGAAGTATCAGATTTTTGATATGAAGGATGAGAGTGTATTAGCAAAGGGGCTTGCTGAAAGGATAGGCCTTGATGGTTCAAGGATTGTATATCAAAGAGGCTTAGAATCTAAAAAAATTTATGAGGTACCTTTACCCACTCATAAGAAAGCAATAGAAGAGATATTTAAGTTGTTGGTAGATAAAAACGATGGAATATTGAGTTCTCTTAATGATATTGATGCTGTAGGACATAGGGTTGTACATGGTGGAGAAAGCTTTTTTGAGGCTACCTTAGTGACCCCAGAAACTTATAAGAAATTAAAGGAATGTGAAAATTTGGCTCCTCTTCATAATCCCTATAATATACAAGGTGTTGAAGCCTGTATGTCTTTAATACCAGAAGCCCCACAAGTTTTAGTATTTGATACTGCCTTTCATCAAACCATGCCAAAAGAAGCATACATTTATGCCCTTCCTTATGAATGGTATGAGAAATACAAGATTAGAAGATATGGTTTTCATGGTACTTCCCATTATTATGTCTCAAGAAGAGTTGCTCAATTAACTGGAAAACCATTGGAAGAATTAAAAATTATTTCTTGCCATCTTGGAAATGGAGCAAGTATTACAGCCATTAAAAATGGTAAATCAATAGATACTAGTATGGGATATACACCGTTAGAAGGACTGGTTATGGGGACAAGATGTGGTGATATTGATCCTGCGATCCCACTTATTATGATGGAAAAGGAAAATTTATCTCCAAAAGAAATGGATAACATTCTTAATAAGAAAAGTGGTATTTTAGGTATTTCCGGAGTAAGTAGTGATTTTAGAGATGTAGGAGAAGCTGCTGAAAAAGGTAATGAAAGAGCCTTGTTGGCTTTAAAGGTTTTTGCTTATAGAATTAAAAAATATATTGGTGCCTATTACGCTATATTAGGTGGACTCGATGTTTTGATATTCACTGCTGGTGTTGGTGAAAGAGGACCATTAGAGAGAAGTTTAATATGTGAGGGTTTAGAACATCTTGGTGTAAAGATTGATCCAGAGAAAAATAAAGTAAAAGGTGAAGAATTAAAGATAAGTACTCCCGATTCAAAGGTTGAGGTATGGGTAATACCAACTAATGAAGAGTTAATGATTGCAAGAGAAACAGTTAAAATTGTAGGGAATAAATAAAAAGAAGGTGATATTGTGGAAATTTATCTTGCTGATTTACATTCTGAGGTAGGAAAGGAGTTTATTTACGAGGAAGATTTTATTCCTCATTACGAAGATTTGCTTTTTTTAGAACCTGTTCATATAAGATTAAAGCTTATAAATTTAGGTAAAGAAGTATTAGTAAAAGGTAATATTAAGACAAAATTAAGTCTTGTATGCAGTAGATGTTTGAAAGATTTTCCTTATAATTTGGAAGCTAAGATTCAGGAAATATATTTATGGGATATTCCTATACAAAGAAACATAAGCCCTGGAGATATTATTGAGTTAAAAGATGAAGATTTTAAATTTGTACTTGAAAAAGAGAGTCTCTTTCTAGATCCTCTTCTTGAGGATAGTATAAGATTAAATATACCTGTAAAACCACTCTGCCGTCCCGATTGTAAAGGATTATGTCCTGTATGTGGGAAGGACCTTAATTTAGGTGAGTGTGAATGTTCAAAAGAAAGTAAGTTTGATCCAAGATGGGAGCCACTTAAAAAGTTTTTAGATAAAAAGGGAGGGAAATAGCAATGGGTCTTCCTAAGAAAAAACTATCTACTACAAGAAGAGATCGTAGATGGGTGAGGTATAAACTAAGTGGTGTTGCGTTAGTAGAATGTTCTCACTGTCATAAAATGATAAGACCTCATAGAATATGTCCATTTTGCGGTTATTATGAGGGTAGGGAAGTATTAAAGGTAAAGGAAGAGAAAGAAGAATAATATAAGGAGATTTAAAATGGGTGTAGGGATAATAGGGATTGGGACGGTAGTTCCCCCAAAAGTTTTAACGAATTATGATTTGGAGAAGATGGTAGATACTTCTGATGAATGGATTACTACACGTACAGGAATAAAAGAGAGACATATAGCTGATAGTAATGTAAATCCATCAGATCTTGGAGCAGAAGCTGCACTAAAAGCCTTGAAAATGGCTAAAGTAGAACCTGAGGAAATAGATCTTATTATTGTTACATCTGCTTCTTTAGAAATGATTTTTCCGTCTATGGCTGCAGTTATACAAAATAAAATTGGGGCAAAAAATGCAGGTGGTTTTGATTTACTTAGTGCTTGTACTGGTTTTGTATCTTCTTTAATTACAGGCGCCCAATTTATTAGATCAGGAGATGTTAAAACAGTTTTAGTTATAGGAACAGAAGTTCTTTCAAGATTTGTTGATTGGGAAGATAGAAATACTTGCGTTCTTTTTGGAGATGGTGCAGGAGCTGTTGTATTAAGAGAAGTAGGTGATGGTTATGGTTTACTCTCTTGGGATCTTAAATTAGATGGATCGGGAGCTGATTTGTTAGCAATTCCTGGAGGATGTGCAAAGAATCCATGTTCTGAAGAGGTATTAAAGAATAAGCTTCATTATATTAAAATGAATGGAAGAGAAGTTTTTAAATTTTCAGTAAAAGTTTTAGGTGAAACAACAGAAGAATCTCTAAAAAAGGCAGGACTAACCCCTGCTGATTTAGATTGGCTTATTCCACACCAAGCAAATATCAGGATTATTGAAACAGGAGCAGAGAGATTGGGTATTCCTATTGACAAAGTCGCTATTAACATACATAAATATGGTAATACTTCTACAGCTTCCATACCACTTGCTCTTGAAGAGCTTGTTTTAGAAGGTAAGATAAAAGACGGAGATATTTTGGCTTTAGTTGGTTTTGGAGCTGGACTTTCTTGGGGCTCTGCTGTATTAAGATGGAAGAATATTGAAAGTTAAAATGAAGTGTGAGGGGTTTAACCTATGAAGATATGTTTTGTCTTTCCAGGACAGGGATCTCAGTATGTGGGTATGTTTAGCCCATTTTTAGAGAAGTCTGAATATGAGTATTACTTTCAAGTTATGGAAGAGATTTTAGGTAAGGATTTTATTGATAAGGTTCAAAATGGTCCAGAAGAGGTTTTAAAGGATACGAGAATATCTCAACCAGCTATTTTTTCTGTAAGTGCTATGTTATCAGATTTTTTGAAAAAAGAAGGTTTTTGGGCAGAATATGGAATAGGGCATAGCTTGGGAGAATATTCTGCTTTTTATTATGCAGAGGTTTATAATTTTGAGGATGGTCTGAATCTAATTAAAAAGAGATCTGAAGTAATGAGTGAAGTGGCAGAAAAGGTTAAAGGTGGAATGTGGGCTATTCTTGGTGGAGATTTGGAGGAGATAGAAAATAGCGTAAAAGAATCTCAAAAAGAGGGTTTGAATATCTTTATTGCTAACTATAATTCTCCTGGACAAATTGTTCTTTCTGGAGAAAAAGAAGCTTTTGATTTATGGTATCAAAAGATGAAAGATAAGATAAAAAGGGTCGTACCTTTATCTGTTAGTGGTCCTTTTCATTCTCCTTTAATGAAAGAAGCTGAAGAGATTTTTAAGGATTATTTAAGTAATTTTAATTTTAAAAAACCCAAATATAATGTGCTTAGTAGTACTACATGTGATTTTGTAGAAAATAATGTTAAGGATATACTTATAAAACAATTTACAGGGTCAGTAAGATGGGTTGAAGCAATAAATAATATATATAACTTAGGAATAGATTGTTTTGTAGAGGTTGGTCCGGGAAAGGTGCTTCAAGGATTGATAAAAAAAATAATTCCAGAGGTCAAAGTTATAGGAATAGAAAAATCAGAAGATTTAGAAACTTTAAGGGGGGAACTGGGATGTTAAAGGATAAAGTTGCAGTTGTAACTGGTGGGGGTAGAGGGATTGGTAGAGCTATAGTTCTTGCTCTTGGAAGAGAGGGAATTAAAGTCCTCATCAATTATAGAGGTAAAAAAGAATCAGCATTGGAAACCTTAGAGGAATTGAAAAAGTTAGGTGGGGAGGGAGAAATTTATCAGGCTGACGTAAGTGTAGAGGAAGAAGTTGAAAAGATGTTCAATTTTGTTATTGAAAAATGGGGAAAATTGGATATATTAGTCAATAATGCAGGAATTACTAAAGATAATCTTCTAATAAGAATGAAAAGTGAAGAATGGGATCAAGTAATAAATACGAATTTAAGAGGTGTATTTCTTTGTACAAAATCTGCATTAAAGATTATGTTGAAACAAAGAAGTGGTAGAATTATTAATATTTCATCAGTGGTAGGACTGAAGGGTAATATTGGACAAGCTAATTATGCCTCAGCTAAGGCTGGTATTATAGGCTTTACAAAGGCTGTAGCAAGAGAGGTAGCATCAAGGGGTATTACAGTAAATGCAATTGCTCCTGGCTTTATAAAAACTGAAATGACAGATGTTCTTTCTGAAGAAATGAAAAAGAAAGTTTTAGATGAAATTCCCTTAGGCAGATTTGGAGATCCTGAAGATGTGGCAAATGCTGTAAAATTTTTGGTTTCAGACGAGGCTTCCTATATTACAGGAATAGTTCTTAATGTAGACGGAGGATTAGCAATCTAAAAAGGTGATATATAATTTCTCAAGAGGAAGGAGGTGAACTGTAAAATGGATGAGGCTACCATCTTTGAAAAAGTCAAAAAAATAATTGTAGATCAACTTAGAGTAGATGAGAATCTTGTTACTATGGATTCAAATATTCAAGAGGACTTAGGTGCGGATTCTTTGGATGCTGTAGAACTAATCATGGCATTAGAAGAAGAGTTTGGTATTGATGTTCAAGATGAGGAGGCAGAAAAATTTAAAACTGTAGGAGATGTGGTAAGGTATATTGAGAAAAGATTATAAGTATGGTAGAAAGGGTACTGGAAAAATCCAGTACCCTCATTTTTATTAAGGGGGTTTTGTGGATGAGACGAAGGGTTGTAGTAACTGGAATAGGTGTAATCTCACCTCTTGGGGTTGGTAAAGATAAGTTTTGGGAAGGAATTATAAATGGGAAATCTGGAATATCCTACATAACTAAATTTCCTGTAGATGATTTTCCAACAAAAATTGCAGGAGAAGTTAAAGATTTTAACCCAGAAGATTTTATAGATAGAAAGGAAGCTAGAAGATTAGATAGATTTTCTCAATTTGCTGTTGCTGCTACAAAACTTGCTATAGAGGATGCTAATTGGAATCCTACAGAAGAAGAAAAAGAAAATACTGCTGTGATTGTTACATCTGGAATAGGTGGTTTTGAAACTTTAGAAAATCAATTTAGAGTTTTATTTGAAAAGGGTGTAAATAGGGTAAGTCCTTTTTTAATACCTATGGTAATTATAAATATAGCTTCAGGTAACGTTTCTATTTTTTTTGGTTTCAGAGGTCCTAATTATTCTCCTGTTTCAGCTTGTGCATCTTCAGCCCATGCAATTGGTATAGGATACCGCTTAGTATCCTTTGGTGAGGCAGATTTTGCTATTGTTGGGGGATCAGAAGCCTCGATAACTCCTATGGGAATAGCTGGTTTTTGTGCTTTACAAGCTCTTTCTACTCAGAATGATCCTCCTGAGAAAGCAAGTAGACCTTTTGACGCTAAAAGGGATGGTTTTGTGATGGGAGAAGGTGCAGGAATATTAATACTTGAAGAAATGGAGCATGCTTTAAAAAGAGGAGCAAGAATTTATGCAGAAATAGTGGGTTTTGGGGCATCCGATGACGCGTATCATATAACAGCACCAGATCCAGAAGGATATGGGGCTGTTCTTTCTATGAAACGTGCAATAAAAGATGCTCAAATAGATCCAAGGGAAATAAATTATATAAATGCTCATGGTACTTCAACTAAATTGAATGATAAAATAGAAACATTAGCGATTAAAAAAGTCTTTGGGGATTATGCTTACAATATTCCAGTAAGTTCTACAAAATCTATGATTGGACATTTACTTGGTGCTGCTGGTGCTGTAGAATCTGTGGCTACAGTGTTGTCTATATACAACGGTATATTACATCCCACTATAAATTATGAGGAAAAAGATCCAGAATGTGATTTGGATTATGTACCTAACATAAGTAGAAAATGGAAAGTAAAATATGCCTTAAAGAATTCTTTCGGTTTTGGCGGACAAAATGCATCATTAATTTTTAAAAAATTTGAAGAATGAAAAAAGTTAAAATAGATATAGATAAAATCAGTCAAGAGATAGGTAAAAATATTGGAGTTTCATTCGATAATAAAAAGCTACTTATAGAAGCTCTTATTCATCCATCTTTTAAGCATGAAAATCCCGAATTTAAAATAGATAATCAAAGATTAGAATTTTTGGGTGATGCAGTATTAAATATGGTTATCACTGATCTTCTTTTTGATTATTATAAGCATGCAACAGAGGGTGTATTAACTCAGATGAGAATCTTTCTTGTAAAAGAAGAGATGTTATATAAAAAAGCAAAAGCTTTAGAATTAGATAGATTAATATTTTTAGGTACAGGAGAAGAAAAACAGGGAGGAAGAAATAAGCCATCAGTATTGTGTGATCTTTTTGAGGCCTTCATTGGAGCAATATATTTGGATAAAGGATATGATTTTGTAAAAGATTTTATTTGGAGAATTTTTGAGGAAGATATAAAAAATATAAATTTAGAAGTAGATTGGAAAAACCTATTAAGATCAATACTTCTTAAAGAAGGAAAAGAGCCTCAATATAGAGTAGTAAAAGAGGAAGGTCCAGAACATAATAAAACTTTTTATGTAGAACTTTGGGTAGATAGAGAAAAGTGGTCTGAAGGTACAGGTAAGAGTAAAAGGGAAGCAGAAATTATGGCTGCAAAAGAGGGGTTGAAGAAAATTAGAAATGATATATCTTAAAAGATTAGAACTTCACAATTTTAAATCTTTTATAGGATCAACCAAAATACCATTTTCTCAAAATTTTACTGTTATTACTGGCCCTAATGGTAGTGGTAAGAGTAATATTTTAGATGCTATAAGGTGGGTCTTAGGAGAGCAGAGAGTTAAAACCTTGAGGGCAGAAAAAGTAGACGAGGTAATTTTTGGGGGAAATAAATTTCATCCTCCCTCAAATTTTGCAGAGGTTGATTTGTGTTTGCAGTTAGATGATGAGGAAATAGAAATTTCAAGAAAAATATATAGGGAGGAAGAAAGCAATTACTATATTAATAATAAACTGGTCAGACTAAAAGATATTCAGATGTTTTTTTTAAATCTTGGTCTTGGTAGATATAGCTTTGCTTTTTTGAATCAGGGGGAGATAGATAATTTAGTAGTAAAAGAAAATGAAAGGTTAAGAGAAATCATTGAAAGTATAGCTGGAATATCCGGTTATCATGAGAAGGTAAAGGATATTTTGTTAAAGTTGGAAGTAGTTGAAAATGAATGGAATAAACTTGAAGAGAAAAGAAAAGAGATGGAAGCCAATTTAGATATTTTAAAAGAAGAAGCTAGGGTGGCCCAAAAATATGAAGAGATAAATAAAAAAATTGCTGACGTTCGGGAGTCTCTTAAATATTGTTTACGGCAAAAAGCCTTAAAAAATCTTGAAAAATATAAGAAGGAATTTGAGAATATAGATTTAAGGTTAAAAGAGCTTGAGAATGTTATAGATTCTATCATATTGAATAAGGAAGAGCTTCAAAGAGAAAAAGAAAATATAGATAAGATTTTGAAAGATAAAAAAGCATATTTGGAGAGTTTAGATAATGAACTTCAAAAATTGAGTATCGAAAAAAGTAGAAATGAAGAAAAGAGAAATCTTCTAACTGAAAGGTTGAAAAGTATAAGGGAAGAAAGGACTGATTTAGAAAAAGAGCTTTATCTTGTAGGAACACAAAGGAATGATATTGAGAAAAAATTAGAAAGTATTAATAGTGAAAATTATGATGAAATTTTTGATATTTTGAAAGATAGAGAAATTGCTTTACAAGAGAAAATTATAGAAAAAAGTAGGTTGGAACAAAAAATTAAGGAATTTTCTGAATTTTCTTTTTCCCATGAAGATGTAGAGATTATAGATAATAAAATTGAGAAAATTGATATAGTTATTAGAAATTGGGAAAAAAGATTATTTAATCTTAAAAATTATAGAGAGAGCTTGGAAAAAGATTATATTGAAAAAAATAAGATATTTAGAAAAAAAGAAGAAACTTTTGAGAAAAATATTGTGGAGATAAACAAATTAAAAAATCTTATAGGTGAATTAAAGGAAAGTTTAGTAGAAAATTATCCCCGTGGTGTAAGAGAAATTATCCATTACAAAAGAGAGAAAATACATGACATTTTTAAGAACATTATAGAGATACCCTTTGAGTATTTAGAGGCTTTATATAATCTTTTAGGAAATACTATATATGACATAATTGTGAATGATGAAAAAACAGCAAAAGAATTAATTAACTTTTTAAAAGAAAAAAGAGTTGGATGGGCTACTTTTAGACCATTAACCTTAAATAGATATGAAAAAATTAAAGATCTTCCTGAAAAGCTGAAAAATGTGGCGGTTAGAGCAATTGATATTGTGAAATATGATTGTCAATATGATAATTTAGTTAAAAATATTTTAGGTAATGTTATTATTTTTAATAATTTTGATTCTGCTGTTGAGAATAAAGACATTCTTAATGATGGATGGAGAATTGTTACACTTCAAGGGGAAGTATTCTTACCATCAGGAACCATAAGTGGTGGAATAAGATTCAATATTGAGGCTACACTTTTATCAGAAAAGTCTATTGTAGAAAATGAGGAAAAGATAAGAGATCTTATTGAAAGCAACCAATTTTTAAAAAGGGATTTAGATATATTGAGAAATGAAATTGATAAAATGAAAGATATAAGAGTAAAATTAGAGCCAATAATTATTAAACTTGAAAATCTAATTAAGAAGAAAAGAGAAGAAAAACAAAATCTATTGGAAAGAAGAAGAAAGTTAGAAATATACGAAAGAGAAGGACTTTTTTTAGAGGATAGATTAAAAGCTATCATAGATGAAATCAATAGTTTACAAAGGGATATAAAAATATGGAGAGATAAGTATGAAAATTGTAAGATCCAAAAAATAGCTTTAGAAAAAGAGCTTAATCTTTTACAGGAAAGATATAGTTATCTTGAAAAAAGGATGAAAAACATAGACCAAGAAATAATGAAAATTGACGATGATTTATCCAATTTAAGTAAAAACATTAATTATTTAGAAAATAGAATAAAGGAGCTATTAGAAGAAAAGAGAAGATTACTTGAAGAAAATAATGAGTTTTTTGAAAAACAGAGTCTTCTTACGACTCGTATTAAAGAATTAGAGAAGAAATGGCAAGAAAACAGAGAAGAAGAGATCGTTCTTTTGGAAAAAAAGAAAGATTTATTAAATCGTATAAGAGAGTTAGAAGTAGACATAGAGAATAATTACCAGGAGGATTGGGAATTAAAAATAGATCTTCCCGAGGAAAAACTAAGGATTTTGGAGAAAGATCTTGTTAAAGAGTTGGAAAAGTTAGGCCCTGTAAACTTTTTGGCAAAAACAAAATTGGAGGAAGGAGAGAAAAAATATAAAGAACTTATTATACAGATAGATGATGTGTATGGATCTATTAATTCTTTGAGAAAGATAATTAGGGAAACGAGGGAAGAGGCCGAAAAAAGATTTGTGGGTTGTTTCTTACAATTTAAGGATTTAGTAAATAAAAATTGGCAACTTTTTTTTCCTAATTCAAATCTTGAAATTTTCTTAGATAATGAAAGTGATCCATTGACCTCTGATATAAAACTTAGAATTTCATCTCAGAAGAAAAGTTGGAGAAATATTATTATGCTTTCTGGAGGAGAAAAAAGTTTGGTGGGTATATCTATTTTGCTTTCTGCGGTAGAACTTGCTCATATTAATTTTTGCTTTTGGGATGAAATTGATTCTGCTCTAGATAATCAAAATGCCATGATTTTAGGTAGGAAAATAAAGGAATTAAGTAAAGAGAATCAATTTATTCTTATATCTCATAATCCTGTTTTGATGCAATATGCTGATATAATATATGGTGTGACTTTAAATGATAAGGGTTCTTCGCAAGTATTTTTTTGGAAATTAGAAGAGGAGGTTGCAAATTGAGCTTTTGGAATAGGCTACCTAAATTACAAAAATTTGCAGAGAAATTACAGAACATTTTTAGCTTTTCTAAGATTGATGATGATCTTTTGGATGAATTGGAAATGGAACTTATTCAAAGTGATTTAGGTTTAGAATTAACAAATCAGTTAATTAATGAAGTTAAAAAGCAAAAAATCACATCCACTTCTGAACTTATAGAATTTATGTTTAATTTCTTTTTGAGTATTTTTAGTGGGATAAATTCTCAGCTTAATATTATTCCAGAAAAGATAAATGTTTTTATATATTTAGGTGTAAATGGTACAGGAAAAACAAGTGCAGTTGGTAAGATGGCCTATTACCTAAAAAATATGGGCTATTCTCCAATAATAGCTGCAGGAGATACTTTTAGGGCAGCAGCTATTGATCAAATTAAGCTTTGGGGAGAGAGGGTAGGAGTAGATGTTATAGCTCAAAAAGAAGGAGCGGACCCAGCATCGGTTGTTTATAATGCTATAGAAGCTGCTAAAGCAAGAAATAAAAATGTTTTATTGGTAGATACTGCTGGAAGAATGCACACAAAGAGTAATCTCTTAGAAGAGTTGAAGAAGATCGAAAGAGTTGTTGAAAAAACTTTAGGATATAAAGCTTCTGAAAATCTTATTGTGGTAGACGCTACCTTAGGTCAAAATGTTATAAAACAGGTAGAGACTTTTAGAAATGCTGTTGATCTTACCGGAGTAATATTAACTAAATTAGATGGTACTGCAAAAGGAGGTGTAATTTTTAATATTGTAAAGACCTTTAGAATACCTGTAAAGTTTGTAAGTATAGGTGAGGATAAAGATGATTTTGAACCCTTTGATCCTAAAGAATTTGTAGAATCTTTCTTACCGAGGGTAGAAGTATGATAAGAAAAGCAAAAATACAAGACGTACCTGAAATTCATAAACTAATTAATGAATATGCTGAAAAAGGTCTTCTTCTTCCGAGATCTTTAAGTGATCTTTATGAAAATATTAGGGATTTTTACATATTAGAGATAGAAAAAAAAATTATAGGTACTTGTGCTTTACATATTATTTGGGAAGACCTTGGAGAAGTGAGGTCAGTTATTGTTAAAAAAGAATACGAAGGAAGGGGTTATGGAAGAAAACTTGTATTTACTTGTCTAAATGAAGCAAAATTTCTTGGTTTAAAGAGAGTACTTGCCCTTACATATATTCCAGAGTATTTTAAAAAGTTGGGTTTTGTAGAGGTTGATAAAAGAACATTACCCTTTAAGGTTTGGAGTGATTGTGTTAGATGTCCGAAATTTCCAGACTGTGGTGAATTTGCCTTAATATATTATTTATGAAATACTGGATTATACTTATTCTTTTTTTAATAGATAGAATAACTAAAGAAATGGCCAATAGGCATTTTTTTGATGGAGTAAAATTGGATTTTGTAATTAGCTTTAATCTTGTGCATAATTATGGTGCTGCTTTAGGAATATATATTCCGAGATTCTTTCTTATATTTTTTAGTTTTTTAGCCCTTATAGTGCTCTTGATACTATATAAGAAATTTAGTTTTTTGGGTATAGCATTTATATTAGGAGGACTTTTAGGAAATTTGTATGATAGAGTTTTTTATGGTTATGTGATAGACTTTATTCATATGAAAAATTTTTTTGTTTTCAATTTGGCTGATGTTTTTATTACTTTGGGAGGATTTTTTCTATTTCTAAAACTAATAAAATAAAAGAAGGAGGTAGAGAGATAAAATGTACCCTAAATTGTTTACAATCCCCCAATTCCAATTTTTTAAGTATAAAATTGGACCTATTGTAATTTATTCATGGGGCACTTTAGTAGCTTTAGGCTTCCTTATAGGAATTCTATTAGCAATGAGATGGGCAAAAAGAGAGGATATTGATCCAGACCATGTATTGAATGTATCAGTATGGAGTATTATTTCAGGAATCTTAGGAGCGAGAATTGTTTATGTAATAAAATATTGGAATGCATATAAAGGTAATCTCATTTCAATATTGCAACTTTGGGATGGTGGATTAATATTCTTTGGTGGATTTTTTGCAGCAACAATTGTGGTATTGATTTATCTTTGGAGACACAAAATCTCTTATTGGAAGTTTTTAGATGTTATTACTCCAAGTATTGCTATAGGTAGTGCAATTGGAAGAATTGGCTGTTTTTTAAATGGTTGTTGTTATGGATATGAAACCCCATTACTTTGGGGAGTAAAATTCCCAAATATATATGGATATAGACATGCTACCGAACTTTATTATACAATTGCTTTCCTAATTGTTTTTGTATATTTACTAAGAGTTAAGAATAGAAAGACTTTTGATGGGGAGGTAGCTACTAATTTCTTTGTATATTATTCATTAGCTTTCTTCATTGTAGAAATATTTAGAGACAATCCAAGAAACTTTTTATACTTAACAGGATCCCAGACAGTATCTTTATTGCTTATTGCTTTTGGTATTTATGCTTATAGTAGGAGAAAGGCAGGATTACCACTTTTACCTCAAAGTTGCCCATTATATAGAAAAATTTCAGCTGAACCCAAAGTAAAAAAGAATAAGAGGTAATTAAATACTTCTTAAGGCAGATTTTATGAAGCTGTCAATAAGGTCTGGAAATTCTATTCCAAAAGCTTTGGCAGATTCGGGATATAAGCTTGTTTCTGTCATACCTGGAATAGTATTTACTTCTAAAACGTATATATTTTGTGTATCTTCTTCTACAATCATGTCAACTCTTGAAAGATGTCTACAACCAAGAGCTTGGTGAGCTAAAACACCAAGCTCTTGGGCTTTTTTGTAAGTTTCTTCAGAAAGTCTTGCGGGAATTATATGTTCACTTAATCCTGGGGTATATTTAGTTTGATAATCGTAAAAACCTGTTTTGGGAATAATTTCTATTAAAGGAAGGCAAATTGTATTATCTATGTCATAAATACTTGCTGTTATTTCTTTTCCTCTTATAAACTCTTCTATTAGAATATATTGATCAAATCTAAAGGCATATTCAAGGGCTTTTATTAATTCATCTTTATCATTTGCTATAGATAATCCTATTGTGGAACCTTGGTTTGAGGGCTTAACTATCCAGGGTTTCTTTAGTTTCTTTATGTTTTCAAGAATTTTTTCTAAATCTTTTGTTTCCATATCTTTTTTTGAAATTTCAATCCATTTAGGAGTAGGTATTTTATGATATAGAAATATTTTTTTAGCCATAACTTTATTTAAAGCTAATGCACTGGCAAGGACACCAGAGCCTACATAAGGTATACCAAGAAGCTCTAAGAGTCCCTGAATAGTTCCGTCTTCACCATATAAACCATGAGCAGAAATTATAGCCACATCAATTTTTTCCCTTTTTATATTTTCAACAATATTTTCATCAATAGGTATTTCACAATATTCATAACCCTTAATCTTCAAGGCAGAAATAATATTTTGGGCAGTTTTCATGGCAATTTCTTTTTCTGTAGATTTAACACCTATTAAAACTCCTATCTTCATTTTTCCACCTCTTAAAAGTATTATATATTTATAGATTTTACCCTTAAGAAGCTTTTTTTAAAAGAGATTCTCGTGATATTATTAATTATTATGAGAAATTTAGAAGATATTATTCAAGATTTAAAGAGAGAGGAAGATAAAGAAAAGGTAAGAGAAATTTATAAGGTGTTCCAAAGAGTGGGGCAAAAAGGAGGTATAAATCCAACAGGTTTTTTGTCTCTTACAGAACAATATTTATTTCAAAAAATCAGTTTTCTTTTTCAAAATACGTTATATACAAGGCTTGAAGGTGGTATAAGTGGAGCTGAAAGGAAAAGAGGTTTTATCTCTGATAAAATAGAATTGATAGAATATTTGGATTTAAATAAATATTTTGCAGGAATAAATCTGATTTCTTATGAAAAAATAAATTCTAATTTTATATTGGAATTTTTAAAAGAAAAGGGCATTTCATTAGATAAAATTGGGGATATATGGCTAACCCATGATGGTTGGAAAATTATCTTCGCTAATGAAATTAGAGATGATATAGAAGAAGTTTTTAATGACACTAATTTTGAATTTAAAATATTAAGCTTTTATGAATTACAAAGTTATACAAAGCCATCTAAAATATTACGTACTACAGAAGCATCTAGGCGGGTGGATGCTATAGGGAGCTTTGCACTTGGAATATCAAGAAGTAAAATGCAAACTTATATTAAAGGTGGTGGGGTAGAGGTCAATGGAAGGAAGATTCAGGATTCTTTTTATGAATTAAATATAGGAGATATAGTAACTGTTCATAATCTTGGTAGTTTTAGAGTTCTTGATATAAAGGTAACGTCAAGGGGTAAATTTCACATTGAAATTGAGAGAATGATTAAAAAGTGAAAATAAGAATATAGTAGGAAAATTATGTCAACCAATTTTCCTACCTTAATATTAAATTTTGACCATGTTTATACAAATCAGAATCAGCTTCTTTCTATAGGAAAGTTAATTTCTTTTAATAATATTTCCCAGGTCAAATATCTGTGTTCCTATGAGAAATTAGAAGAATTTAAAAAATTAATTCCTTTTGATTATAAAGGAATTAAATTTTTAGGAAAAAGTGATTTTCACTATTTAACCTATCTTTTTATAAGGAATATAAAATTACCTTTTGAGTTAGTAGTTATTGATCATCATTTGGATTTTATGGAAACCTTTGAGGGATATATAAGTTGTGGATCCTGGATAAGAGACGCAGTAAGATTACCCTTTATTGAAAAAGTGGTAGTGGTGACTGATAATGAAAACATTTCTTTTAAAGATAATTTATTCAGAAAATTGAAAATAATTAAAAATGATTTTGATATTTTAAAAAAATACATAAATTTTCCTGTCTATATAAGTATTGACAAAGATATACTTGATAAAAAATATATCTTTACAAATTGGGAACAAGGAATGATAGATTTAGATTCATTTTTTGATATTTTGAATATCCTTTCTCAATACAAGGTATTAGGTGTTGATGTCTGTGGTGAACCTGATTTTAATCTAATAGAAATAAAAAGAAGCGAAAAAATTAATCTAATGATACATGATATTTTTAAAATGTATATTCAAGAAAAAGTTACAGCATAATTGTTTTAGACCTAACAAATAATGTGGCTAAGAAAAGATTTATTAGAGGAAATGATATTTTTGAAGAAAATTACTGAAGCCATAAGAAATAATAATAAGGATAAAGACTCACATAAAAATTATTTATAAAATTTTTAAATCTTATAATCTTCCTAAGTGCTTTGGAAAAGATATTGATTAATGCAGCTTTTATTAAAACAAAAATAGTTATTAATAGATATAAATTATAAAAGGGGAACTTTTATATATTTTACGAAAACCACCTTAGAGTGGATCCTGAGAAGATGATAAGTTACGTATTCAAAGTATGAATATTCTTTAGTGAATTTAGGACTTGCCTTGCATTATATATACAAAATAGACGTATGGCTTCGAGAGAATACTATGATGAAAGAGAAGATATGATTTTAAGTTTAAAAATATCAGAAGAAGCAATAAATCATGATTAAGCCATACAAAAGATCCTGAAATAATTATATACAATGCTTGCTATTACTTTTCTTTGGTCTCAAAAGCGGTATTAAAGACAAAACCCTTCTGAAAGAGTTACTTGGAATGTAAGAAAAATATAGAGAAGAATACTCACATAGGATTATTCCTTTAATAATCAAAGTTATAGTGTTAACTATTATTTTTTCTCTTTTTTAAAAGACATCTTTTTTCCTTATTGAGACTATTACTGTTTTAAACATTGCAAAATTAAGAATAAAGAATCTGAAGAAAATTTCAATTTATATGGAATAGAGAAAGGTAGTTACAAATCTGAGGAATACAAATTTGAAGATAATAAGTATATATGGGGTTAAGGCAGAGAAAGCCTATGAGGGTGAAGTAAAGATAGTGAAAGAGATTATAGAGGGAAGTATAGAGCTAAAAGGAAAATATTTTATAGGAGAAAAACTATATGATTTTATAGGATTAACAAAGGAGATATAGAAAATAGGAATTAAGCCAGTTATAGAAGTTAAAAAGACATTCAGGTTTCTTTTAATTTGGCTTTTTGACGCAGCTTATTACAAGTTTTTTTATTTATATAGGAATTTTAAAAACATTTGCAAAAATATATTGATAAAAGTAATAGAAAATTAAAATGTGTTCTTGCTGAAGAACTTGGACACTACTTTACTGGTTCAACATACAATAACAAGAAGCAAGAAAATTATAGAGAAAAGATTGAGATTTCAAGAAAAGAATATAGAGCAAAAAAATGGCAAGTATTTTATCTTATCCCTGAAGAAAAATTTTTAGAGGCAGTAAGAAGGGGAATAACAGAAATTTGGGAACTTGCAGAATATTTTAATGTGGAAGAAGAAGTGATAAAATTTTATATAAAACTTACAAGGGTGAGAGAATTATTAAAGGGGGGATATTAAATGAATAAAAAATTAATTTTCCTTATCCTAATACTCTTTATTCTTCAATTAACCCTTGCCCAAAGCTTGGGATTTAAAGAAACAAAATTATTTACATTGAAAATGAAGAAAAAGGGATTGAAGGGCATGTTTATGAAAATGGTTCATGGTATTTGATTACTGAAAAAGAAGATGAACAGTCTCTAATAATAAATGGAAAAAGAGAAGGTTGGTTTGATAAAGTATATAATGTAACTTTTACAGATGATGGGAAAAGATTTGCATATATTGCAGGAAATGGCGGTAAGTGGGATGAAGGAATTTGGTATTATGGTGAGAAATGGTTTGTAGTTGTTGATGGGAAAAAGAGTAAACCTTATGATCAAGTTTATCATCTTTATTATCCAAAAGAAAAAGATACATTTTTAGTCTTAGCAATAGATGGTAAAGATATCTTATTAGTAGAATATACGAATAATAAATAAGAAGAAACATTACAAAAGTTTAAAAGATGTCAAAAAATAATTTTTAATTTAAACTTTGTTAAGGAGGGGGGTAAAAAATTTTTTAATACAAAAATGATGAGTCAGGCGAACTAAAATAAAAAAAGGAGGTGAATTTGACTCTCTAAAATAGAAACGGGTTTTAGAGGATATCTCCCAATTCTTGACAAATTCTCACTTATTAATATATTATATTTAAAAGTAAAAATTGGGGAGTCGTCTAGCTGGTAGGACGCCTGACTCTGGATCAGGTAGGGATGGTTCGAATCCATCCTCCCCAGCCATAAAATATAAAGTGGCCCTATCGTCTAGTGGACCAGGACGTTGGGTTCTCAACCCAAAAACCGGGGTTCGAATCCCCGTAGGGCCACCAAAAATGAAGATAAAAATTTAAGTAAAAGTTTTTTTATATCATAGTTTTAATCTAATTACTTATAATTTTTACTCCGAGTGCCTTTTAAGGATATGATCTTATTTCTAATTCTATTACTTGAGAATACAGCCATCTATCAATTGTATTTCTATTTTCTGAGAAATATTTTCTCAGAAGATTATTAAAAAATTAATTAAAAAAATATTAATATAGAAATGATGAAATTTGTTAACATATTTTAAAAGTAGGAGGGCTTTATGTAAGATTAATGGAAAAAATAGGTATTGGCGAGTTATTGGTGTATATAATAGCATTCTTTTAAAACCAGCAGAGATTATAAGGTAAGTAAGAGGCTTTACAAACCAGAAAGGCTTATAGAGGAGGTTTTAGAAGGGATAAAGTCTTTACTAAATATATTTTATAGTATAGTTCTGTAGTTAAGGATGAACTTATCGAGGTAAAAAAAAGATTATAGAAGGATACTCTAAATAAAACAAAAGCCCCCAAGAGAATCTTGGGGGCTTTTGTTTTCAATTAGTACTCAGGTGGTGGAGGTGGAGTTTGCTTTTCTTTTTCTGGTTTCTCAGCCACAAGACCTTCTGTAGTGAGTACTAATGCAGCTATACTTGCAGCATTTTGTAATGCAGATCTTGTTACTTTGCAAGGATCTACAATTCCAGCTTCAAACATATTTACAAATCTATCTTTTGCAGCATCATATCCCATTGGCCCATCCATCTCTTTGACTTTTTCTGCAATAATAGATCCTTCTTTACCAGCATTGGTAGCAATGAGCTTTAATGGTACATCAAGGGATCTTCTTACAATTTCTAATCCAATCCTTTCATCTTCATTTTCTACTTTTACATTATCAAGAACTTTAATAGTTCTTACAAGAGCCACACCACCGCCAGGTACGATTCCTTCTTCTACTGCAGCTCTTGTAGCAGATAAAGCATCTTCAATTCTATGTTTTTTCTCTTTAAGCTCTACCTCAGTAGCTGCTCCTACTTTAATTACAGCAACTCCACCAGCAAGTTTTGCAAGTCTTTCTTGTAATTTTTCTCTATCAAATTCAGAATCAGTCTCTTCTAATTGTTTCTTAATTTGAGCTATTCTTGCCTCAATATCTTTTCTGTTTCCTTTTCCTCCAATAATGGTAGTCTTGTCTTTATTGGCTCTTACTTTTTCTGCTCTTCCAAGCATATTTAATGTTACATTCTCAAGTTTTATTCCTGTTTCTTCAGAGATGAACTCTCCACCAGTTAAGATAGCGATATCTTGTAACATTGCTTTTCTTCTATCTCCAAATCCAGGAGCTTTTACAGCTAAGGATTGGAGAACGCCACGTAATTTATTGACTACAAGAGTAGCTAATGCTTCACCTTCTACATCCTCTGCAATTATTACTAATGGCTTTCCAGTTTGAACAACTTTCTCAAGTATTGGAAGAATATCACTTACTGCACTTATTTTTCTATCAGTTATGAGTATGTATGGTTCTTCTAATACTGCTTCCATTCTTTCAGGATCTGTAATCATATATGCAGAAAGGTAACCTCTATCAAATTGCATTCCCTCAACAAGTTCTAAGGTAGTTGTAATACCTTGAGATTCTTCTACAGTTATTACTCCGTCTTTTCCAACTTTATCCATTGCTTCAGCAATTAATTTTCCAATTTCTTCATCGTTATTAGCAGAAATGGCTGCAACATGGGCTATATCATCTTTTGTTTCTACAGGTTTTGCAATCTTTTTAAGTTCTTCTACTACTGCCTCTACTGCCTTTTCTATTCCTCTTCTTACATACATGGGGTTAGCTCCAGCTACTACATGCTTCATTCCTTCATGTACTAATGCTTGAGCAAGTACTGTAGCTGTGGTTGTACCGTCACCTGCTACATCATTAGTTTTGGAAGCTACTTCTTTTACAAGTTGAGCACCCATGTTTTCAAATGGATCCTCAAGGTCTATTTCTTTAGCAATGGTTACACCATCGTTAGTGATAACAGGTGCTCCAAATTTCTTTTCAAGTACTACGTTTCTTCCTTTAGGTCCTAAAGTAATTTTTACAGTATCTGCTACGATATCAAGTCCTCTTATAAGTGCTGTTCTTGCTTGCATGTCAAGGCTAACTAATTTGGCTGCCATATTCTCTCCCTCCTTTTTTAAATTTTTTTACTCTTCAATTACAGCTAAGATATCTCTCTCACTAAGGATGAGATATTCTTCACCTTCAATTTTTACTTCAGTACCAGCATATTTTGCAAAAATAACTCTATCTCCCTCTTTGATTTCTAATGGGACTTTTTGCCCATTATCAAGGATTCTGCCAGTACCTACTGCTATTACTTTTCCTTGCTGGGGTTTTTCTTTTGCAGTGTCAGGAAGAACAATACCTCCTTTTGTTTTTTCTTCTTGCTCAATAACCTTGACCACTACACGATCACCAATAGGACGCAATTTCACAAGTCTCGACCTCCTTTCATAATTTTATTAGCAATCTAAGTAGATGAGTGCTAAAACCAAAATAAATATATATTAACTTTAAATATCTATTCAACAGAAAAATACGCAAAAAAATGGCAAATATATGTCAAAAATTCTTATTTTTCTATAATTTTTTTATTTTTTTCTTTGTTTTTTATGATTTCTTTATATAATTCTTCCAATTTCTTTGCGCTTTCCATTATCGAAAACTGAGTAGCCTTCTTAATTGCATTGTTTTTCATATTATGTAGAAGTGATTCGTTATTAAGTAGATATAGAACTTTTTGATAGAAATCATTGTAATCTTCTTGCGCTAATAAACCCTCTTTACCATTTTCTACTAAGCTTATTGTGCCTGGGGCTTCTACTGCTACTACAGCACATCCTCCTGCCATAGCTTCTAAGGTAACTAAACCTTGGGTTTCTGTGGTGGATGCAAAAACAAATATATGGGCTATTTTATAATAATAAATTAGCTCTTCTCTTGGATGCCATCCTAAGAAAATAACCTTGTCTTTTATATCTAATTTTTCTGTAAGATTTTCCAGATTTTTTCTTTCTTCTCCATCACCAACAATTAAAAACACAATATCATCTCTTTCTTTTAATAATTTTGAAAGAGCTTGAATTAAAAATTCAAGATTTTTCTCTTTAGCAAGTCTTCCAGCATAAAGTAATATCTTTTTGTCTTTCCATGGAAATTTGTCTAAAAAATCTTTAGAAATAGGTTTTTCCCATAAAGAAAAATCTATACCTGTAGGTATGACTTCTATTCTTGTTTTTACACCAAAATTGATTATCATATCTTTAATTTCTTTTGTGGGAGCAATTACAAGATCTACTTGATTAGAGTATTTTACGCTTTCTTTTATGGCAATTTTGGAGGTTATGGTTTGGGGTATTAAGGGAATATAATGCACATATTTATGGTATTGAGTATGATGGGTAAAAACAATTGGTTTATTATACTTTTTAGCAAGTTTAAGAGCAGTTTTTCCTATTACAAACGGATGATGTGAATGGACAATATCAAAATCTTGTTTTCTAAAGTAATCTTCTACTAAGAAAGGGAAATATAGGGGTAACGGTTGAGGAGTTATAAATCTTAATGCAATAGACGGAAATCTTATTATATGTTTTTCATTGTCTTCTTTGTATTTAGGGAACCATGGTGGATATTTGGGAGCAAATACATGAACTTCATGACCAAGCTTCTCCAAAGCTTCTCTATAGCTTTCTACAGCTATGGCAGCTCCTCCTGTATTTGGTAAATAGTTATTTGTAAAGAATGCTATTTTCATGACAGATTTAATATTTCTTTATATACTTTTACAGTTTCATCGGCAACTCTTTCTATATTGTATTTCTCAGCAATTTTCAAGGCTTTTTTAGAGTATTCTTCTCTTAAGTTTTTGTTTTCGGCAAGAAGTTTTATATTTTCTTCAAATGTTTCTTCTGTACCTGATACATAATTGGGGGATAAAGGTTCTTTGTATTCTTTTAAATCTCTTAAAAGTAGAGGTAAGCCTACAGCTGATGCTTCAAGGACAGCAATACTAAAGTTTTCTTGTCTTGATGGGAAAAAGAAAATATCAGCCATGTTATAAAATTTGTTGAGTTCATCGTGAGGACATGGACCTGATAAGATTAGATTTTCTGGAGGATTTTTAATAATTTTCTTTATTTCAGAATATCCTCCACTTAAGAATGAGAAAGGAATACCGCCAACCCAAACAAATTTGTATTGAGGCAATCTTTCAGCCATTTTTGCAAAAGTATCAAAACCTTTTCTTTTTATCATGTGACCTACACTTAAAAGTACAATGTCATCGTCTTTTATATTAAATTCTTCTCTTGTCTTTCTTCTTAAATTTTCATCTTTCTTAAATAAACTTAAATCCACACCATTTGGTATAAAAACAATCTTAGTTTTTACTCCCATTTCCTTTAATTTTTCTACTTCTAACGGGGAGACAGCAATAACTACATCTGCCTGATTATAAAAGAGAAGAAGATATTGAGAAAAAAGACCTTTCCATTTTTCAGCTAATAAAGCACTACCTAACATGGTATCTGCTATTACATGAGCTGTAAATACAATTTTACTTTTGTTTTCTTTCTTTACGTATTTGAAGAAGACATCTCCAAAGGAATGGAAATGAAGGATATCGTAAGGTCCATCTTTGACAAGACCATTATAATAGACTTCTATATCATTTCTTTTTTTAAGAGCTTCATATAACATCTTACAAGCAGTTTGATCTCCACCACCTTTTGTTCTTGCAGAAGGTATACCTGGCTTAAATATTATGTTTACCTTTATTTTTGTATTCATCATTGAATAATCACCTCTTTTTTATATTTTTTCCTATTCTCAATTTTTGATCCCAAGGACATATATGAAGTCAAATGCACCTGCTAATAACGTGACATAATGGGTAAATGTTCGCCATAATATTATATAAATTCCCAAGATATACTTGGGTACAAAGGGGGCAAAGGCGAGGGAAAGAAGAATTTCAATGACTCCACTTCCTCCTGGTGTGGGAACATAGAACATTAAGAAAAAGATTGGAATTTGTACTAAAACTACGGAGATTATATTAACTTTCAAATGGAAACTCATCATAAGAACTGGTGCTATTAAAAAATAGGTAAACCAAGAAAGAAGATTGAAGAAGAAAAAGCCGAACATAGTAAGTTTTTTATCTTTTATGAAGAGCCAAAGAGTGCTATGAAAATCTTTTACAGTATTATTGACAACTCTTAATATTTTATAAGGATGTATTTTCGATAGGAAGGGCAGTTTCCTTAACTTGAGAAGAATATAAGCAATAAATCTTATAATAGGTCTTGGTTTGTACAGTGCAAATATAAAACCTAAAACAATTAAGAAAAAGAGTAAGGCGCTATATTGAACTAATCTTTTAATTATTTGCTGAGGAAAAAGATAAGAATAAAAATATATTACAATAGGTGAAGAAATAGCAAAAGTTAGAGAATTAATAACATATCTGAAAAGACTTAATGCTGTTGCTTGTCCAACTTTAATATTTTTCTTTGAAAGAAGGTATATTTCTAAGGGTTCGCCACCTGCTGATGTAGGGGTTATGCTTGATGCAAAATAATAAGCAAGGTGTATTTGTAAGGCCTCTATTAATTTTATATTTACCCCTTCCAAACCTTTTATAAGAATTTTGTATCTAATTGCTGCAAATATCCAGCTTAAAAAATTAAGGAGAAGAATATATAAGACATAATTCCATTTAAGAGTAAGTAGAGCATTCCAAGTTCTTGAATCTGTAGTAAAAAATAAGATAATTACAAAAATAATTGCACTTATTACTATGGAAAATTTTAACCCTGATTTGAGGGTACGGTTCAAATTATTCATTAACTACCTCCTAAGGGTAGATCTGGAATAGCTGATAAAGAAAGATCATTTACATATCCATTTTTATATAGGTGGTACCCTGCGGAAGCAACCATGGCTGCATTATCGGTACACAATTCTTTAGGGGGTAAATAGAGTTTTATCTTTTCCTCCACAGAGATTTTTTTGAACCTTTCTTGTAAATAACTATTTGCTATCACACCACCAGAAAGTACTAATGTATTAATTTTAAATTTTTTTACAGCAATTAGTGCTCTTTCTATTAATTCTTCCACTACTCTTTTCTGAAAAGAGGCAGCTATATCTGCTACTGGAATTTCTTTCCCTTCATTTTTTAAATCCCTTACAAGATACAATATAGCTGTTTTTAATCCGCTAAAGCTTATATCTAAATCTCTATCGCATTTTACCTTAGGGAGATTGAAAACTGGGTTTCCATTCTTTGCTACTTTTTCTATTTCTGGACCACCAGGATAACTTAATCCTAATATTCTTGCCACTTTATCAAAAGCTTCTCCAGCAGCATCATCCAAAGTTTGTCCTAATAATTTATACTTTCTTATTCCTTCCACTAAAAGATATTCTGTGTGTCCTCCTGATATTATAAGAGATATAAAGGGAAATGTAGGGGGATCTTCTCTTAAGAAGTTGGCAAAAATATGTCCCTCAAGATGATTTACTCCAACAATTGGTTTTTCCAATGCTAAGGATAAGGTTTTTCCTACCATTATTCCTACCCATAATGATCCAATTAGACCAGGACCATGGGTAACTGCTATTAAATCTATGTCTTTAAAACTTAAATTTGCTTTTTCTAAGGCCACATCAATAAGTTTATTTATAACCTCTACATGGAGCCTTGATGCAACTTCTGGGACTACACCCCCGTATATTTTATGAATGTCTATTTGTGATGAAACTATGTTGCTTAAAATCTTAGTTCCGTCCTCTACTAATGCTATACTTGTCTCATCACAAGAAGTTTCAATACCAATTGTTATCATTAGTTTCCCCTTAAAGAAAGAACTTTTTTACCATTACTAAGGCATCTTCTCCATCTTTATAATACCATTTTCTAACACCTATTTTTTGAAAGCCCTTTTTATAATATAGATTTTGGGCAATAGTATTGGATACTCTAACTTCTAAGATTATATTTCTAACTTGATTTTTAAGACAATAATCTATAACAAAATCCATTAATCTATCTCCGATTTTTCTTCCTCTATAATCAGGATGTACTGCTATTGTGGTTATTTGGGCTTCTTGAAATATAAGCCAAAGCCCTACAAAGCCGACAATTTTTTCGTTGTGTACAGCCACAAAATATCTTGCAATTTTATTAGATGTTAATTCTTTTTCAAAGCTCTCTCTACTCCAAGGATTAGAGAAAGATAACTTATTTATTTCATCAACAGAATCTATGTCTTCAAATTTCATTGGTCTTATTTCTATATTTATTTCAGTTTTTTGATTCTGTTCTTTCATGTCTTCTCTCCCAGTTAATTTCTGCACTTGATTTTTGTCTATAATCAGGAAGTAGAGTTGAATAGTCTTTAACATACCCATTTTGATATTTTTTCAATGTAATGTATATGAGGGTTTCTCCTCTGATTGAGTTTATAAATTCTGGGGTTAATATTATATTTTTAGGAAGTAATAATTTTAGATCTTCAGGTGTATCTCCAGTTACTATTGTATGATTGTCTTTACTAAATCTATTTAGCAGGCTTAGAAATGTATCGTATGGATAAACATCTTCAGGATAGATAGGATCTTCATCCACATAAAAACCTGCATGTATCTCTCCCTTTCTTGCAGACAAAATTGGTACTTTTAATCCTTTAAAAGCAATCTGAGAGGCTAAGGCTTCTAAATATGATATTCCAACAGTTGGTTTCTTATAGATTTGAGCTAAAGTTTTTATAGTAACTACTCCTATTCTTAGACCTGTAAATGATCCTGGTCCTGTGATTACGCTAAAAATATCCACATCTTTTAAATTCCATTTTGATTTTTTTAGAAGCTCTTGTAAATTACTCGTTAATGTCTCACCATATGTTCTGGAATTAGTAGAATAAAAAAGCTCATAAATTTCTCCGTCTTTCCACAAAACAATATTGCTCTTATTGGATGCTGTATTTATGCTTAAAATAAACATTCTTTAAGCTCCTCTATGAGATTTTTATATCTTTCTCCTTTAGGTTTAAATATTATTTTTCTTTCGTTATTACTCATATGAAGAAATTCAATTTCAAGTCTTTTATCAGGTAAGTAATTCAAAATTCTATCAGCCCATTCTATGGCAATAATGTAGTCATCCTTAAGATAATCTTCAAAACCAATATTAAAAAGTTCTATTTCAGGATTGTTTAGACGATATACATCTATATGAAGGAATGGATATTTACCTTTATATTCCTTTATTATCAGAAAAGAAGGAGAATTTATTGGATTTTTAATATCAAGGCCTTCAGCTAATCCTTTAACAAAGGTGGTTTTTCCACTTCCTAAATCTCCTATTAATGCTAAAATATCTCTTGGTTTTAACTTTTCTCCAATAGTTTTTCCGATTTTATATGTATGTTCTGAAGATTTACTTACTATTTCCATCTATAATTCCCAAGGATCTTTTACTATAATTATGTCGTTTCTTTCGGGTCCTGTTCCTATTATTTCGATTTTTGTATCTAATTCCTTTTCAATCATTTCTAAATATTTAATAGTATTTTGAGGTAATTTTGAGATATCTAATATTCCCAATAGATTTTCTTTCCATCCTGGTATCTCTTCAAAAATAGGTTCACAATCTTTTAATACATTTAAAGAAGAAGGAAATTCATCAATTAATTTTCCTTTATATCTGTATCCTACTACAATCTTCAATTTCTCAAGACCGCTCAATACGTCTAATTTAGTAATAGCAATGCTTGTAAAGTTATTTATTCTTTTTGCATATCGTAATGCTACAAGATCCAACCAACCTACACGGCGAGGTCTTCTAGTTACTGTACCATATTCTTGTCCTTTCTCTCTTATATATTCTGCTATAGAGTCGTGAATTTCACTTGGAAATGGTCCTTCTCCAACTCGTGATGTATATCCCTTTATTACACCTATTATTTTTTTAATTTTTTGAGGACCTATTCCAGCTCCTACGCATACTCCTCCTGCTATGGTAAATGAAGAGGTAACATAAGGATATGTACCATAATAAATATCAAGAAGAGTGCCTTGTGCAGCTTCAAATAATACCTTTTTTCCTGAATCAATCAGATCATTTATAAGCTTAGAGGTATCTGTAATTATTACACCTTTTTGTGATAATTTTTCTATAGCTTCTATTTGGGAATTATAAATTTCCTCTATTTTATATCCAAGAGATTCTTCAGATAATATTTTCGATTTAAAGTCATATATTTGAGTTATTCTTTCTCTAAAGTATTCTTTATCGAGTAGATCTCCTATTCTTAGACTATCTCTTGCAATGTAATCACTGTAAGCTGGTCCTATACCTCTTGCGGTTGTACCTATTTTGGATTTTTCTCTTTTTTCTTCAAAAAATTTATCCAATATAGGATGGTATGGCAAAACTAAAGGAGATCTATCACTAATGTAAAGATTTTTTATCTTTATACCGTTTTTCTCTAATTCTTCAATCTCTTCTACTAAAGCCGGTAGATTGACAATTACTCCTGTGGCAATTATATTAATTACCTTTTCGGAAACTATACCGGATGGGAGAAGTCTAAATTTAAAGGTTTTATTTTTAACTATCACTGTATGGCCAGCGTTATTTCCTCCATTGAATCTTACAACTGCATCAGCATTTTGTGAAATAATATCTATAATTTTTCCTTTTCCCTCATCTCCCCATTGAGATCCTATTACAACAATGGTATTAAATTCTTTATTCATCTTCTTCTCCTCCTAACATAATTTTCAATTCCTTCCTTATCTCTTCTTCTGTTTTAAACGTTCTCGCTACATTAGTACGTATGGCCGCTTTAGCAACCTCTTCCGCTACTTTTGGAACTACTCTTTTGTCAAGCGGGGAGGGTATTAAGTAGTCTTCTCTTGGTTCCTCGATTAAGGATGCAATGGCAAAAGAAGCAGAGAGTTTCATTTCTTGATTTATTTCTCTTGCTCTGACAAGTAAGGCTCCTCTAAATACACCTGGAAAAGCGAGGAGATTATTTATTTGGTTAGGATAATCAGATCTTCCAGTACCTATTATCCTTACACCCACTTTTTGGGCAACTTCAGGCATTATTTCTGGAACAGGATTGGCCATGGCAAAAATAATAGGGTCTTTTTTCATCAATTTTATATACTCTGGAGATAAAAGATTTGCCTGAGAAACACCAATGAACACGTGAGCATCTTTTAGGGCATCTTTTAATTCTCCCTTTTCTTTTTCAGGATTAATTATTGATGCTATTTTTTCTTTTTCAGGATTCATACCATCTTTTCTTCCTGGATATATGATACCATGACGATCAACTAATCTAATATTTTTTGCACCTTCAGAAATAAGAAATTTTGCTATAGCTATTCCTGCAGCTCCCGCCCCTAATATCACTATTTTTATTTCATTCAGTTTTAAATTCTTTAGTTTTAAGGCATTTATGAGAGCTGCGTAAGTTACTATTGCAGTACCATGTTGGTCATCATGAAATACAGGTATATCTAATAGTTCAATGAGTTTTTCTTCAATATAAAAACAGTTTGGTGCTGATATATCTTCAAGGTTAATCCCTCCAAATATAGGAGATATATTATAAACAATTTCTATTATTTTTTCTGGGTCTTGTGTATTTAAGCATATAGGAAAAGCATCTATATTGGCAAACTTCTTAAATAATATTGCCTTCCCTTCCATTACGGGTATAGCTCCTAAAGGACCGATGTTTCCAAGACCTAAAACTGCAGAACCATCGCTAACAACTGCTACGGTATTTGCTTTTATAGTGAAGTCATAAACTAAATCAGATTTTTTATGGATAGCTTGAGATACTCCTGCAACCCCAGGCGTATAAGCCAAAGAAAGATCGGTTTTATTCTCTAATGGTACTTTAGGCTTTATCTCCAATTTACCTTTTTTCTCTTTATGAAGCTCAATAGCTTTTTCATAGAAATTCATTTAATTCTCTCCTTCAGGTAGGACTACTTTAATATGTACTTCTTCTAATTGTTTTGGATCAACTTCTGAGGGAGCTCCTGTTAAAAGACAAGTCCCACTTTGAGTCTTTGGAAAAGCAATCACATCTCTTAAAGATGGGGAATTAGTAAGAATAGCAACTATTCTATCTATCCCTAACGCTATACCTCCATGGGGTGGAGCTCCATATTCAAAGGCTTCTAAAAGAAATCCAAATTTTTTCTTTGCATCTTCAGGAGAAATATTTAATATATTAAATATTTTTTCTTGAATTTCTCTTTGATGAATTCTTATACTTCCACTCCCTAATTCAGTACCATTTAATACTAAATCATAACACTGAGCTCTAACCTTCAATGGATTGGTGTCTAATAAGGGAAGATCTTCCTCTTTGGGAGAAGTAAATGGATGATGTTCAGCTACAATTCTTTTTTCTTCTTCATCATATTCGAAAAGAGGGAAGTCTGTAACCCAAAGGAAAAAAAGTCCTTCTTTTTTAGGAATATTAAATATTTGGGTAAGCTCTAATCTCACGATTCCAAGGATTTTTACTACCTCTTTCCACTCACCTGCAATGCTAAAAAAGGAATCTCCAGGTTTTAAATTTAATGTTTCAATGATTTTAGCCTTATCTTCGTCACTTAGATATTTGTTAATGGAAGATTTTAATTCACCATCCGCATAAGAGAACCACATTATTCCTTTACCTTTTAATTCTTTTACTTTGTTCTCTATGATGCTCCAATCTCTCCTTGTTGGTATTATTCCTCTCAACATTATTCCTTTTACCACACCATTGTTTGCGATAGTATTTTTTATAAACTCTAAGGAGAAATTTGAAAAAAGATCTGTTACGTCAGTTATTTTTAGATCGTATCTTAAGTCGGGTTTATCACTTCCATATGTGTTCATAGCTTCATCATAAGTTAATCTGATAAAGGGGATTTGGATTTCCATATCTAAAGTCTCTCTAAGAGTTATTTTAAATAACTCTTCTATAATATTAAATACATCTTCTTGATCTATAAAAGACATTTCCATATCGAGCTGGGTAAACTCAGGTTGTCTATCAGCTCTTAAATCCTCATCTCTAAAGCATCTCGCTATTTGAAAATATTTATCAAATCCTGATACCATAAGAATTTGTTTAAATAATTGAGGGGATTGGGGGAGAGCATAGAATTTTCCAGGCTGAAGTCGACTTGGTATTAAAAAATCACGTGCTCCTTCGGGAGTACTTACAATTAAATATGGGGTTTCGATTTCTATAAAACCTTTTTTAGATAAGAAATTTCTTATGGAAAGAATAAATTTATGCCTAAAGGTTATATTATATTGCATTTTTTCTCTTCTTAGATCTAAATACCTATATTTTAATCTAACTGTTTCATCAATCTCCTTATTGCTCCATAGGTTAAAGGGAAGGGGTTTAGCTGTATTTTCTACTTTTATTTTTCTTACTTCGATTTCAATTTCTCCTGTTGGTATTTTAAGATTTTCCATTCCTTCAGGTCTTTTTCTAACTTTGCCCTCTACTGTTATTACCCATTCATTACCTAAATTATCTGCAATGTCATAGCTTTCCTGAGAAATAGATGGATCAAATACTAATTGAATAATTCCACCTCTATCTCTAAGATCTACAAAGATAAGTCCACCATGATGCCTAATTCTATGTACCCATCCACTTAAAATTACTGTTTCACCTATATTTTTTGAGTTTATTTCTCCACAATAATAGTTCCTTTTCAAAATCTTTCCCACCTTTCCCTTGTGTGAAATTCTTTGTAATTATAGCATAGTCTCAATGTCTTCTAAGATAGTATTGAAGTTTAAATCTGTATATTTTTCTTCTCCTGTTTTAAAATTCTTTATCTTAAGTTTATTTTTTTCGATTTCTTCAGTTAAGAATATTACAATAAAACTCCCTAATTTATCTGCCCATTTTAATTGAGTTCTTAAATTTTCTTGGGGAGAACCTATATCAACTCTATATTTTGTTCTTAATATGTTCGCAAGTTTTATGCCTGTCTCCACATAATCTTCAGAAAGGGTAATAAATATAAGAGGGATATAAGGTAGAGATATATGGTTTTGCTGTTTTAAAAGAATAATAAGTCTTTCTATACCAAGAGCAAAACCAAGGCCAGGGATGGATGGACCACCGTAAGTTTCTACTAAATTATCATACCTTCCTCCCCCGACTACTGCATTCTGAGATCCAAGAGTTGTGGTGGTAATCTCAAATACGGTTCTTGTATAATAATCAAGTCCTCTTACCAGCTTTGGGTTTAATTTATATTTGATATTATCTAAACTTAAATATTTCTGTACTTTTTCAAAGTGAATTTTACATTCATCGCAAAGATAATCAATGGGTTGTGGAGCCTGATCTTTTAAAGCAATAAGTTTTTCATCTTTTGAGTCAAGTAATCTTAATGGATTTCTTTCTAATCTTTCTTTATCTATGGGGGAAAGTTGGTCTTCGTATTTTCTGAAATAGCTTATAAGAGCTTCTCTATAATTTGGTCTACATTTTATGCAACCTAACGAATTTATTTCCACTTCTAAATTTTCTAACTTAAGGTTTTTCAAAAGATCTACTGCTAATTTTATTACCTCAAAATCTATATATGGATCTTTTCTTCCTAAAACCTCTATTCCTAATTGATGAAATTGTCTATATCTTCCTGCTTGAGGTCTTTCGTATCTAAACATAGGACCAATGTAATATACTTTCCATACAGGTTTCTGATTATATATTTTGTTTGTGAGAAAGGCTCTTATAACTCCTGGAGTACCTTCTGGCCTTAGTGTGAGAGAACGCCCCTTTTTATCTGTAAAGGTATACATTTCTTTCATTACAATATCTGTAGTTTCGCCAGTGCCTTTTCTAAAAAGTTCTGTGTATTCAAATATGGGAGTCCTTATTTCTTCATAGTTATAAGATTCAAAAAGTTTTCTGGCTGTGTTTTCTACAAGTTGCCAATATGGGATATCTTCAGGAAGTATATCTTGTACTCCACGGGGAAGTTCCATGTTCATTCTTTAGCCCTCCTTGGTTTTTTAAGATCTTCGGTATCAATTATAATAGTTACTGGACCATCATTTATTAATTCAACTTCCATGTAAGCTTGAAATTCTCCTTCTTGTACTTTATCTATATGTGTTTTTATATATTCTATAAATTTTTTGTAGAGAAAATAGGCTTTTTCTTTTTCTGCAGCCCTTGTAAAATCGGGTCTTCTTCCTCTTCTACAATCAGCATATAAGGTAAATTGAGAGACTACAAGGATTTCTCCATTTATTTCTTTAATGCTTAAGTTCATTTTTCCCTCTTTATCTGAGAAAATTCTTAAGTTAATGATTTTGTCTGCTAACATTATAATATCTTCTTCTGTATCTTCTTGAGCTATTCCCAAGAGAATTAGAAGTCCTTGAGAAATTTTACCTATTACTTCTCCTTTTACTCTTACCTCTGCTCTCTTTACTCTTTGTATGACTGTTCTCATTTATATTCTCACAGCTCTTCTAACTGAAATGACATCAGATAATTTTTTTATCTCTTCCATAAGATAATTGAAGGTTAAAGGATTGTCAATCTCTACAACTACTTTTATTCTTGCTATGCCATCTTTTCCAACCTTTGTTCCTAAGTCCAATATATTTATTCTTGCCTGTGAGATTCTCTCTATTAGATCTTTCAATAAGCCTACTCTATCTATAGCATCTATCTCGATACCTGTTTTATATTTTCCTCCACCTTTGAGTTTTTGCCATTCAATAGTAATAACTCTTTCTGGGTATCTATTTTTAAGGTGTAAAAGATTAGGACAATCTTTTCTATGTACCACTATGCCCCTTCCTTTTGATACATAACCAATAACTTGGTCTCCTGGTATAGGGTTACAACATTCTGCAATTCTGATCATAATATTATCTAATCCAGATATTTCGAGACCTTCTACTAATTTGTTTTTTTCAGTTTCCCCCAAAGTCACGATAATTTCTTTTTTAAGCTCCTTCTTAAACCTCTCAATAAATTGTTGAGGGGTTATTTCTCCAGTACCTATGCTAAGTAAGAAAGACTCTATTTCTTTGAAACCATGTTCATTCAAGAAATTCTTACCAATGGAAGATTCTAACAAATCATTTATAGAAATCTCATCTTTATTTAACACTTCTTTTAGCCAATCTTCATTTTTCTTTATTTCATTCTCGATAGTTTCTTTGGCTTTTTGAAGTGTTTCTTCTCTTGCTAATTTTTTAAAGTATTGCTTTATCTTATTTTTAGCTTGACTTGTTCTTACAATATTAAGCCAGTCCCTACTTGGTTTTCCCTCTTCTTTACTTGTTATGATTTCGACAATATCTCCATTTTGAAGAACATAATTTAAAGGAACTATTTTACCGTTTACTTTAGCTCCTTTACATCTATGGCCCACTTCAGTATGTATAGCATAGGCAAAATCTAAAGGAGTTGATCCTTGAGGTAGAGCAATAATATCTCCTTTAGGAGTAAAAACATAGATCTCTCTTTCAAAAAGATCACTTCTTATAGAATCTAAGAATTCTTGATCATCCATCAATTCTTTTTGCCATTCAAGTAGTTGTCTTAACCATGATAATTTTTCTTCAAAAGAATCGGGCTTCTTTATCTCTTCTTTATAAAGCCAATGTGCAGCAACTCCGTATTCTGCTATTCTATGCATTTCCCATGTTCTAATCTGTACTTCAAGGGGTTTTCCATCCATAGCAATCACTGTAGTATGAAGTGATTGGTAGTTATTAGATTTTTTATTGGCAATATAATCTTTGAATCTTCCAGGAACTGGTCTCCATAAATTATGGGTAATTCCTAATACTTCATAACATTCTATCTCATTATTTACTATAATTCTTACTCCTAATAAATCATACATTTCTTCTATTTCAATTCCTCTACGAATCATTTTTTGATAAATGCTATAAAGGTGTTTTGCTCTTCCAGTGACTTCTGCCTCTATGTTAGCTTTTTTAAGTTCTTCTTTAATTATTTCAATGGCTTTCTCAATAAATTCTTCTCTCTTTTTTCTAGTTTCAGCTACTTTATTGGCTACGTAATGATATTTATCTGGTTCTAAATATCTAAAAGCTAAATCTTCTAATCTCCACTTTATGTCCCAAACACCTAATCTATGAGCAAGGGGTGCATAGATTTCTAAGGTTTCTTTTGCTATTCTTTTTCTTTTTTCTTCATCATGATATTGAAGAGTTTGCATATTATGTAATCTATCTGCAAGCTTGACTATTATTACTCTTATGTCTTTCGCCATAGCTATAAACATTTTTCTCAAATTTTGAGCTTTATAAGCTTCTGTGGGGTAAAAACTTAATCTTTCTAATTTTGTAATAGCATCTACCAAGGAAAGAACATCTTTTCCAAATTCTTTTTCCAATTCTAAAGGGGTGATATTTGTGTCTTCTAAAACATCGTGAAGCAAACCTGCTATTACTACAGTTTCATCCATTCCAAGATTCATGAGTATTTTGGCAACCTCAACAGGATGAGTTATGTATGGTTCTCCAGATTTTCTAAATTGATTTTTATGAGCCTTTTGTGCAAAGAGGAAGGCTTTCTTCAGGTTTTCTGAAGAATATTTATTATTTGATGCTTGTAATAATTCCTGAAGTAAGCCTTCCTCATCTTTCATAATTTTATTAATTATACTATGAAAATGTTAAAGAATAAAGATTAATCCTATAGCTGAAAGTATTCCTAAAAATCCTCCAAAAAGAAAAGGGGCAGATGGACCAAAATAACTCCATAAAAGACCTGCTAAAAAGGAGGCTGGGAATAATCCTATACCCACTAAGGTGGCGTGAAGACCAATTACCGTAGCCCTTAAATCTGGTGGTGCGAGATCTGCAATAAGGGCTTTTTCAACTCCTTCTGTAAAGGATATATAAAGTCCATAAAGTCCAAAAAGTAGCCATAAATAGGAAAATTTAGATACAAATCCAAAGCCTAAATATACTAAACCATAGAATAAATATCCTATGATCAAGATTTTTTGGCGTCCTATTTTATCTGATAAAGCGCCCGCAGGAAATGAAAATAATGTATAAACTAAGTTGTATAAAAGATAAAGATAAAGTGCATCAAGCATTGATGCACCTAAATTCTTTGATCTTAAAAATAGAAACTGGTTAGAGGAATTTCCGAGCGTAAATATAAAAGTAAATATTAGAAAAGCTTTCAATCTTTTATCCAGATCCTTCCATTTTATTTTTAAAGTTAATTTAGATGTTGAATTATGTTTCATGGTTTCTTTTGCAAGGAATAATATTAAGACACCAAGAAAGGCTGGGATTATGCTTATTAGTATTATCTTTTTAAAGGTAGGTATGTAAAGAGATAAATTAGAAGATGTTTCTTTGATTCCCAAAGAACTTATTATCCATATGGATATTAGAACCCCAAAAAAAGCCCCAAGAGTATCCATTGCTCTATGAAGTCCAAATGCTTTTCCTCGATTTTCTATAGAAGATTCCGCAATAAGTGCGTCTCGAGGAGCGGTCCTTATTCCTTTGCCAAATCTGTCAAGGAGTCTACCAATAAAAACTCCAATCCATGAACCTGCAAGATATAAAAAGATTTTACCAAAGGCTGAAAGAGCGTATCCTGCTATTGCAACGGGTTTTCTTTTTCTAATTTTATCTGAAATATAACCTGAATAAACTTTTAAAAGAGATGCTATACTTTCTGCAAAACCTTCTACTATTCCTAATATGGCAGGTCCAGCACCTAAGGCAAGAAGATAGAAAGATATTAAAGGATAGAACATTTCTGTGCTTATATCTGTAAGAAAGCTTGCTATACCAGTAATTATCACATTCCACATTTATTTTTTCACCTCCTTGTAAATAGTTTAGACATATATTATACTACTTTTTTACAGTGTATATTTATTTAGTGTATAATATGGAGGTGCTATAAATTGGATTTAAAGAGTAAAATAGAAATACTCTTATTGACTTTTGGAGCTATATTTTTAGCAGAGCTTGGTGATAAAACTCAACTTGCTGTTTTGAGTCTTTCTGTAAAAACAAAACAGCCTTTTTGGGTTTTTTTAGGTGCAGCTTTAGCTTTGTCTTTAATTTCTTTTTTAGGGGCTTATCTTGGTGGTTTATTGACAAGATATATTCCTAAGAGTATATTTGAAAAAGTTGTTGGTATATTATTTATTTTAATAGGAATTTTTACAGTGATAAAAAATTAAAGAAAAAAATCAGAAATAAGAAAAAGAAAGTAAAATAAACCCAAAAGTGAAACATATTTCCTAAATTTTTTAGGAATTTCTTTTTCTTTTTATATTTAAAATATAACCTCTCTATAGTATAATATAGTTTTGTCTAATTACAAAATAGGGAAAAGGAGATGAGGTATGAGGAAAAAGGATTATAATATTACTGTTTTTTGGGATGATGATAGACCTATTTTTCAAAATATTCCTGATCTTCTTAAAATTCAATATGACTCATTTAATTGGTTTTTAAAAGATGGTTTAAGAGAGGTTTTAAACGAAATTAGTCCTATTGAATCAACAAGACAGGGACTTTCTTTGGTATTTGTTACAACAGAAGATGGCATCAAAATCGATCCACCCCAAAAATCTCCTGATGAATGTTTAGAGAAGGGTCTTACTTATGAATCTTCCATATATGTTAGAGCAAGGCTTTACTTTAAGGATGAGAACAAAAACATAAAAGATATTAAAGAACAAATGGTATTTTTGGGAAATATTCCCCAAATGACAGAAAGAGCTACTTTTATTGTAAATGGGACAGAAAAAGTCATAGTAAACCAAATAACAAGATCTCCAGGTGTATTCTTCCAAGAAGAAGGACACAGTATTATAGCAACCCTTATTCCTACGAGAGGTGGATGGATAGAATTCGAACTTGATGGCAATGGAATGATTTTTATTCATCCCAATGGTATTAAAAAATTTCCAGTATCTCTTATCCTTAGGGCTTTGGGATATGAGCTTGATTTCTTTTCACAATATTTAGGAAAAGATGAATTAAGTTATCTTGAAACTACTTTTTCAAGAGATAACGTAAGTGATAGAACTCAGGCAATATTCGAAGCATGTAGTAGATTGAGACCAGGAGATGTTCCAAGCAAAGAGGACGAAGCCTTAAGAGTAATTAAGCAACAATTTTTTGATGTAAGAAAATATAATTTAGGAAAAGTTGGAAGATATAAACTTAATCAGAGGTTAGGTCTAAATATCCCTTTAGATAATTATGCTTTAACTGAAGAAGACTTTGTAGAAATTATCAAAAGAATCACTATGGTTAAAACAGGAAAGGACGATGTGGATGATATTGATCACTTAGGAAATAGGAGGATAAGATCTGTAGGAGAGCTTTTACAAGTTCAATTTAGGGCTGGACTCGCAAGAGTAGAGAAATTAATAAGGGAAAAAATGGCTTTAACTGATCCAGAACAAGCAAGTCCAATAAACTTAGTAAGTACGAGGCCATTGATGGCGGCAGTGAGGGAATTCTTCAATAGAAATCCATTATCCCAATTTATGGATCAAACAAATCCACTTTCAGAACTAGCCCATAAGAGAAGGATAAGTGCATTAGGACCTGGAGGATTAACTCGTGAAAGAGCTACCTTTGAAGTAAGAGATATACATCCATCTCATTATGGTAGAGTATGCCCTATTGAAACCCCAGAAGGTCCAAATGCAGGTTTGATAAACTATCTTTCTACGTTAGCGATAGTAGATGATTATGGTTTTATTAGAACACCATATTATAAGGTAAAAGATGGAAAAATAACTAACGAAATAGTATATCTTTCTGCTACTGACGAGGAGAAATATACCATTGCTTCTTTTGATGTTCATCTCAATGAGGATAAAGAAATAGTTGATGAATTAGTACACGCAAGAAGAAAGGGTAAATTTATTCTCTGTTCTCCTAAGGAAGTGGATTTTATTGGGATTTCTCCATATCAAACAGTGAGTATTTCTACGGCTTTAATACCTTTCCTTGAACACGATGATGCTAACCGTGCTCTTATGGGGGCTAACATGCAAAGGCAAGCTGTCCCCTTAATAAATACAGAGCCACCACTTGTTGGTACTGGTATAGAAGAGACAGTAGCAAGAAATACTGGAGTAATGGTGATCTCAGATGTGGATGGAGTGGTAAAAAGAGTAACTTCATCGGAAATAGTTATAGAGACAGATGATAAAAAGGAGAAAAAATATAACTTAATAAAGTATAGAAGAACAAATCAGGGAACTTGTTGGAATCAAAAACCAATTGTTGAAGTTGGCCAAAGAATTAGAAAGGGAGATATTCTTGCAGATGGTCCATCTACATCCAAAGGTAGACTTGCTCTTGGAAGAAATGTCCTTGTGGCCTTTATGCCTTGGGGTGGTTATAACTATGAGGACGCTATTATTATTAGCGAAAGATTAGTAAAAGAAGATATCTTTACATCTATCCATATTGAGGAATACGAGATAAAGGCAAGAGACACAAAATTGGGCCCTGAGGAAATTACAAGAGATATTCCTAATATAAGTGAAGATGCTATAAGGTACTTAGATAAGGATGGAATAATAATGATAGGTGCAGAAGTTGGTCCTAATGATATATTAGTTGGAAAAGTTACTCCAAAGGGAGAGACCGAGCTAACTCCAGAAGAAAGGTTACTCAGAGCAATTTTTGGAGAAAAATCAAGGGAGATAAAAGATACTTCTTTGAGAATGCCTCATGGTGAATGGGGTAAAGTAATAGATGTTAAGGTTCTTACAAGAGAAAATGATGATGAATTACCTCCAGGAGTAAATAAGATAGTTAAAGTAAGAGTTGCTCAAATTAGAAAGATTTCTGTAGGGGACAAATTGGCTGGAAGACATGGTAATAAAGGTGTAATTGCTACTATATTACCAGAAGAGGATATGCCTTTCTTAGAGGATGGTACTCCTGTAGATATAATATTAAATCCTTTAGGAGTACCTTCTAGAATGAATGTAGGACAGATTCTTGAAACTCATTTAGGATGGGCTGCTAATGAACTCGGTATTTATGCTATAGTACCACCCTTTGATGAGGTATTAGGAGAAAATAGATCTGCAAATCTTGTTAAGGAGATGTTAAGAAAAGCAGGTCTTCCAGAGGATGGACGTGTAACTCTTTATGATGGAAGAACAGGAGAACCTTTTGATCAAAAAATTACCGTGGGTTATATGTATATAATGAAGCTCATACATCTTGCTGATGATAAGATTCATGCAAGATCTGTTGGGCCTTATTCTCTTGTAACTCAACAACCATTAGGTGGTAGAGCTCAATTTGGAGGTCAAAGATTTGGAGAAATGGAAGTTTGGGCATTAGAGGCTTATGGAGCTGCCCATACTTTAGAGGAAATGTTAACCTATAAATCTGATGATGTGACTGGAAGAACTGAAGCTTATTCTGCTATTGTATCTGGAAATCTTATAAAAGAACCGGGTATTCCTGAATCCTTTAAGGTTCTTGTAAGGGAATTACAAGGATTAGGCATAAAAGTCTCAGCCTATATTGGTAACAAATTAGTAAATCTTTATAAGCTTGAGAATGAATCTTAAGGAAGGGGAGGATTAAACCTTGAGAATTAAAGATTTTGATAAATTAGTTTTTGGATTAGCTTCTCCAGAAGATATATTGAATTGGTCTTATGGAGAAGTTAAAAAGCCTGAAACAATAAATTATAGAACTTTTAAGCCTGAAAGGGATGGCCTTTTTTGTGAGAAAATATTTGGACCAGTCAAGGATTATGAGTGCCATTGTGGTAAATATAAAGGGCAAAGATATGAAGGTATAACTTGTGATAGATGTGGAGTTACGGTTACAAAAAGTGATGTTAGAAGAGAGAGAATGGGGCATATAAAATTGGCGGTACCTGTAGTTCATATATGGTATTTTAAAAATGTACCTAACTATATAGGATTACTTTTAAATATAAGCAGTAAGCAATTGGAAGAAGTTATTTATTACCATTCATATATAGTTTTATCTCCAGGAGATACACCATTACAAAAGATGCAGATTCTTACAGAGGAAGAATATGAAAAAGCTCTGAGCGAATTTGGTAATAGCTTTAAAGTAGGAATGGGTGCTGAAGCCATCAAAAAACTTCTTAAAGAAATAGATCTTGAGGAACTTTCTTATGATTTAAGAAAACAGATAAATGAATTACAAGGACAAAAAAAAGCAAAACTTATTAAAAGATTAGAGATTGTGGAAAGTTTTAGATTATCTGGAAATAAACCTGAGTGGATGATATTAGAGGTATTACCAGTCATACCACCAGATTTAAGACCTATGGTTCAACTTGAGGGAGGAAAATTTGCTACTTCAGATTTAAATGATCTTTATAGAAGAGTGATAAATAGAAATAACAGACTTGCAAAGCTTTTAGAAATAAATGCTCCCGAAATAATTGTAAGAAATGAAAAAAGAATGTTACAAGAAGCGGTAGATGCGCTTATAGATAATGGAAGAAGAGGAAAACCTGTTACTAATGCTAGTGGAAGACCTCTTAGATCCTTATCTGATATTTTAGAGGGTAAACAAGGTAGATTTAGGCAAAATTTATTGGGTAAGAGAGTTGATTTTTCGGGAAGAGCTGTTATTGTGGTAGGACCAGAATTGAAGTTACATCAATGCGGATTGCCTAAAAAAATGGCTTTGGAGCTTTTCAAACCATTTGTAATAAATAAATTAATAGAACATGGTTTTGCTACAAATGTTAAGAATGCAAGGAAAAAAATTGAAAGAGAAACTTCTGAAGTATGGGATGTACTAGATGAAATAATCAAAGAAAAACTTGTTCTTTTAAACAGAGCACCTACTTTACATAGGGTAAGTATTCAAGCATTTGAGCCTAAATTAATAGATGGAAATGCTATTCAGCTCCATCCTTTGGTATGTCCACCATATAACGCAGATTTTGATGGAGATCAAATGGCTGTTCATGTGCCTCTTTCCTTAGAGGCTCAAGCTGAAGCTCGTCTCCTTATGCTTTCTTCTAATAACCTTATTTCTCCAGCTCATGGAAAACCATTAACATTACCAACTCAGGATATAGTTATTGGACTTTATTATCTTACCTTAATGGTACCAGGAAGAGAAGTTGAAAATATAAGATTCTCAAGTCCTGAAGAAGTATTACTTGCTTTAGATGAAAGAAAAGTTGATTTACATTCTAAAGTGTATGTTTATAGAAAAAGCATGGAAGAAGTGTATGGAGTGGAATTTCCTGTTGAAAAAGTTTATATTGAGACTACCCCAGGTAGATTGATTTTAAATGAGGTTTTACCTGATAAATTAAGATATTATAATGGGGTTTTAACAAGAAAAGAAATCAGGAAAATTGTTGAAAAGTGCTTTAGTGAGTATGGTTGGGGAAGGACTGCAGAATTTTTGGATGAACTCAAGAAATTAGGCTTTATGTATGCTACAAAAGCTGGAGTTAGCTTCTCAATTGTGGATATAGAAATACCAAAAGAAGCAAAGGAAAAGGTTATTAAAAAGGCTGAAGAGGAGGCTTTAAACTTACAAAAAGCAGTAGAAAGTGGTCTTTATTCTGAAGAAGAAAGATATCATAGGGCTATTGAAATATGGACTAAAGCAACCGAAGAAGTAAAAGATATAATGCTTGCTAATTTTGATATGCTTAATTCAGTATTTATGATGGCCTTTTCGGGTGCAAGAGGTAATGTGGATCAAGTAAGACAACTTGCAGCAATGCGCGGATTAATGTCTGATCCTTCAGGTAGAATTATGGATATACCAATTAAGTCAAATTTCTATGAAGGACTTACTATGTCAGAGCATTTTATATCATCTTATGGTGCTCGTAAGGGAGTAGTAGATACAGCTTTGAGAACGTCAGATTCTGGATATTTAACAAGAAGATTAGTGGATGTTGCTCAAAGTCTTGTAATAAAAGAAGAAGATTGTGGAACAAATGATGGAATATATGTGGAACCATTAGAAGATGAAGGAAAGATTGTATTAACGCTCAAGGATAGAATTATAGGAAGATTTGTAGCGGAGGATGTCTATACAGATACAGGTGAGCTAATTGTAAGAAGAAATGAATATATAGATGTAGAAAAGGCTAAAAAAATAGAGGCTGCAGGTATAAAAAGAATTAAAATAAGATCTCCTATGACATGTAAAAGTGAAAAAGGTATCTGTCAAAAATGCTACGGTGAAGATTTAGCTATGCATAGAATAGTTAATATAGGTGAGTCTGTAGGTGTTATTGCTGCTCAGTCTATTGGAGAACCTGGTACACAGCTTACTATGAGAACTTTCCATACTGGTGGAGTAGCATTAACCTCTATAAGCCATCAAAATATTCAAGTTAGAGTAACTGGAAATGTAAAATTTGAAAATATTAAATTTAGAGAAAGATTTGAAGTGCTTGGAAAGAAAGAAAAAGTAGTGGTAAGTCCTAAGGCAAAAATAATAATTGAAGGTGTAAATGAAAAAGAAGAAATTTTATTACCGCCTGGTACTGTTTTGTCTGCATACGAAGGGGAAGTTGTAACCAAGGGGATGAGTTTGGGATATATAGAACCTAACTTAAGATATATCATGTCACCATATAATGGTAAGGTATTAAGTGTAAGGAAAGAAAATGGGGAAAATAGAAGATTTACATTTGTAGGGATTAAATATGATCGGGATAGAGGAAAAATTGATTATATATATAACGAAGAATCTCATTATTGGGTCTATACTTTAATAATTAGAGGCGATGATGGAAAAGAATATAATGTACCTTTGCCAGAAGGTGCTGGTTTTCTATTTAGGATAGGTGAGAGAATTGAGGCTGGAGAAACTATAGCTGAATATAGTAGAGAAACTGTCAAAATACAAGCATGTAAAGATGGTGAAGTGGTAGAGATTAATGAAGGTAATGGAGAGATTATAGATAATATTGTTGCAACAGGAGAGGCTTATATTATTATAAAAACATCAGATGGTGAAGAAATTTATAGGATTCCACGAGGGTTGAAGATACATGTAAAAGTTGGTTCAAAAGTTGAATTTGGCACAATCCTTGCTTACTTCCCATCCTATCAGCAGAGAACTGCAAAAACTGAAGATATTGTTCAAGGTCTTCCTCGTGTTGAAGAACTTTTTGAGGCACGAAAACCAAAAGGAAAATCAATTATAGCTGGTAAGAGTGGTCTTGTAAAGATTGTAAGAACGAAATCAGGAGAAAAAATTGTTATAGAAGGAGAAGATGGAAAGGATGAACACATTTTACCACCTAATGCTCAATTATTAGTAAAAGAGGGTGATTATGTAACAGTTGGACAAGAATTAACTAAGGGTTATAGAAACCCAGCAGATATTTTAGCTAATGAAGGACTTGCTGCCTTACAAAGATATATTGTGGATGAGGTACAAAAGGTATACACAAAACAAGGAGCAGAAATAAATGATAAACATATAGAAGTAATTGTGAGACAAATGACTAATAGGGTGAGAATAGAAGATCCAGGAGATAGTAACTTTTTGGTTGGTCAGTTAGTTAATAGAGTTACTTTTGAAAAGATCAGGCAGAAACTTGAAGAAGAAGGAAAAGTACCACCTATCGCAAAAGATGTTGTACTAGGTATAACAAAAGCAGCTCTTACAACTGATAGTGTTATTTCTGCAGCATCTTTCCAAGAAACAACAAGAGTTCTTGCAGAAGCAGCAGTAAAAGGTAAAGAGGATCCTTTGGAGGGATTAAAAGAAAATGTTATTATAGGTAGATTAATTCCAGCAGGTACAGGACTATTTAAGAGAATTATTCCTGCAAAATCTCAAGCTCAAAAAGCTGAAGTCTTAGAAAATGGAGGTGAACCAGAAGAAATCTCTTGACAAAATTAAGTATATAATGATAAACTTTTTCGCTTGCTTTTAGGGGCATACTTTTATAGTTGTTAATAAAAATTTCAAAAAGATATAGAGTAGGAGGTGTAATTTTGCCTACCATAAATCAATTAGTAAAAAAAGGAAGGAAGCCAAAAGAGAGAAAAAGTAAATCTCCAGCCCTTATGGGTAATCCCCAGAAAAGGGGAGTATGTATTCGTGTTACTACAATGACTCCCAAAAAGCCTAACTCTGCTTTAAGAAAGGTAGCAAGAGTAAGGCTTACTAATGGAGTTGAAGTGTGGGCATACATTCCTGGTATTGGCCATAATCTTCAAGAACACTCTGTAGTTCTTGTAAGAGGAGGACGTGTTAAGGATCTCCCAGGTGTACGATATCACATTATACGTGGTGCCTTAGATGCTGCTGGCGTTGAAGGCAGAAAACAAGGAAGATCAAAATATGGAACTAAGCGTCCAAAAGAGGGAGGTAAGAAATAATGCCTCGTAGAGGACCTGCTACTCCAAGAGATATTCCGCCTGATCCTGTTTATAATAGTGTACTTGTACAAAAGTTGATAAATAAGGTTATGTTGGATGGTAAAAAAAGTACTGCTGAAAAAATTGTATATGGAGCAATGGAAATAATTAGAGATAAAACAAAGCAAGATCCTTTAACTGTTTTAGAAAAAGCAGTACAAAATTTGACTCCACTTCTTGAAGTAAGACCAAGGAGAGTAGGAGGAGCTACTTATCAAGTACCTATAGAAGTTCCTCCACGAAGAGGCCTTTCTCTTGCTTTAAGGTGGCTTGTAAGAGCTGCAAGAGAAAGAAAGGGTATGCCTATGAGAGAGAGGCTCGCAGCTGAGATTTTAGATGCTCTCAATAATACAGGAGGGGCTATTAAGAAGAGAGAAGAAATGCATAGAATGGCAGAAGCTAATAAAGCTTTTGCTCATTATAGATGGTAATTAAAAAGGAGGAAGATAAAAGTGCCTAGATGTCCACTGGATAAATTAAGAAATATAGGAATAGCAGCTCATATAGATGCAGGTAAGACTACACTTACTGAGAGAATACTGTTTTATACAGGAAGAACTCATAAATTAGGCGAAGTACATGAAGGAACTGCTACTATGGACTGGATGGAGCAAGAAAGGGAAAGAGGAATAACCATAACAGCTGCTACTACAACTTGTCGCTGGAAGGATCATGTTATCAATATAATTGATACACCAGGACACGTAGACTTTACTGTTGAAGTTGAAAGATCAATGAGGGTTTTGGATGGCCTTATTGCTGTTTTCTGTGGGGTTGCTGGTGTACAACCTCAATCTGAAACTGTATGGAGACAGGCTACTAAATATAATGTGCCAAGAATCATATTTGTAAATAAGATGGATAGGGTGGGTGCTAACTTTTTCAGGGTTGTAGAAATGATTGAAGATAGATTAGGAGTCAATGTGGTGCCTGTTCAAATACCTATTGGTAGCGAGGACAATTTTAAGGGTGTTATAGATCTTTTAGAGAGAAAAGCAATTGTTTATTATGATGATCTTGGTATTAAGTGGGAAATTACAGAAATACCTGAAGAGTTAAAGGAACAAGCAGAAGAATACAGACATAAACTTGTTGAAAAAATTGTAGAGCTCGATGACGAGCTCTTAGAAAAATATTTAGAGGGAGAGGATATTCCTGTATCAGAACTAAAAAGGGTGTTAAGAAGAGCAACTATTGAGGGAATATTATATCCAGCATTGTGTGGATCTGCTTTTAAAAATAAGGGGGTTCAGCCCTTGCTTGATGCTGTTATTGACTACTTACCTTCTCCATTGGATTTGCCACCTGTTAAAGGTATAAATCCTATAACTGGAGAAGAAGAGATAAGAATAGTGAGCGAAGATGAATCTTTTGTTGCTCTTGCTTTTAAGGTTATGACTGATCCTTATGTAGGGAGGTTAACTTATTTTAGAGTATACTCAGGTAAATTAGAGAAAGGAAGCTACGTTTATAATTCTACGAAAGGTAAAAAAGAAAGAATTGGAAGGCTCCTTCAAATGCATGCAAATCATAGAGAAGATATTGATGTAGTATATGTGGGAGATATAGCTGCTGTAGTAGGCTTAAAATATACAACCACTGGAGATACTTTATGTGATGAGAATAGACCTATAATTCTGGAAGGAATGTCATTTCCAGAACCTGTTATTTCTGTTGCAATTGAACCTAAGAGTACTGAGGAACAAGATAAACTTAGTCTTGCTTTACAAAGACTTGCAGAAGAGGATCCTACTTTTAGGGTAACTTATGATGAAGAAACAGGTCAAACTCTTATTCATGGTATGGGAGAGTTACATTTGGAGATTATTGTTGATCGTTTGAAGAGAGAATTTAAGGTTAATGCTAATGTGGGTAAACCTCAGGTCTCCTATAGAGAAACTATAAGAAAACCAGTAAAGATAGAAGGAAAATACATTAGGCAGACTGGTGGTAGAGGTCAATATGGGCATGTATGGTTTGATTTGGAGCCTTTACCAAGAGGAAGCGGACTTGAATTTGTTAATAAGATAGTGGGGGGTGTTATACCACAGCAATTCATTCCTGCTGTTGAAGCAGGCGTGAGAGAGGCTGCAGATAGAGGTGTATTAGCAGGGTATCCCGTTACTGATATAAGAGTTACTCTTTTTGATGGGTCTTATCATGAAGTAGATTCTTCAGATATGGCATTTAAGATAGCAGCCTCACAGGCCTTTAAAGATGGTGTTTTAAAGGGTGATCCAGTTCTTCTTGAACCAATAATGAAGTTAGAAATAATTGTTCCTGAAGAATATATGGGTGATGTTATAGGAGATCTTAATAGCAGAAGAGGAAGAATAGAAAAAATTGAATTTATAAATAATTCAAGAGTTATAAAAGCCCTTGTTCCTCTTGCTGAGATCTTTGGCTACGCTACAACTCTCCGTTCGTTAACTCAGGGAAGAGGAATATTCTCAATGGAATTCTCTCATTATGAAGAAATGCCATTAAATATTCAGGAAAAAATCTTATCTTCAAATTTTAAAAAATAATGAATAGGAGGAGATAAAGGATGGCGAAGGAGAAATTTGTAAGGACGAAGCCACATGTAAACATAGGTACGATAGGTCACGTAGACCATGGTAAGACGACATTAACGTCGGCCATAACGATGGTATTAGCGGCGGAAGGGTTAGCGAAGCCATTGAAGTATGAAGACATAGATAAAGCGCCTGAGGAGAGGGCGAGAGGAGTGACGATAAACTTATATCATGCGGAATATGAGACACCAAACAGGCATTATGCGCACATAGATGCGCCGGGGCATGCTGACTATATAAAGAACATGATAACAGGGGCTGCACAGATGGATGGAGCGATCTTAGTAGTATCAGCGGCGGATGGGCCAATGCCGCAGACGAGGGAGCACATACTATTAGCGAGGCAAGTAAACGTGCCATACATAGTAGTATTTTTAAACAAGATAGACATGGTAGATGATCCAGAGATTGTGGACTTAGTTGAGATGGAAGTAAGGGACTTATTAACGAAGTATGGATATCCAGGGGATGAAGTACCAGTAATAAGGGGGTCAGCATTAAAAGCCGTAGAGGTAATGGGTCAGAATCCGAACACGAAGAGAGGGGAGGACAAGTGGGTAGATGCGATATGGGAATTAATGGATGCGGTAGACAGTTACATACCATTACCTGAGAGAGATGTAGACAAGCCATTTTTAATGCCAATAGAGGACATATTTAGCATAACTGGTAGAGGGACAGTAGTTACGGGGAGAGTAGAGAGAGGAAGAGTGAAGGTAGGGGATGAAGTAGAGATAGTAGGGTTAACAGATGAGATAAAGAAGAGTGTAGTAACAGGGGTAGAGATGTTCAGGAAGCAATTAGATGAAGCGATAGCTGGAGACAACATAGGGATATTATTAAGAGGGATAGACAAAGATGAAGTAGAGAGGGGACAAGTAGTAGCGGCGCCAGGGAGTATAAAGCCACATACGCATTTCAAGGCGCAAGTATACGTATTAAAGAAGGAAGAAGGGGGAAGGCACACGCCATTTTTCAGTGGATACAAGCCACAATTTTATTTCAGAACTACAGATGTAACAGGTGAGATAAGATTACCAGAGGGAGTACAGATGGTGATGCCAGGGGACAATATAGAGATGGAGATAAAGTTAATAAAGCCTGTAGCATTAGAGGAAGGTTTAAGATTTGCAATCAGAGAAGGTGGAAAGACTGTTGGTGCAGGTGTCGTAACTAAAATTATTGAATAATGGGGGCGATCAGTAGACATGAGTAGTTATTCAGATAGACAAAAAATAAGAATTAAATTAAAAGCATTTGATCACAGAGTTCTTGATCAATCAACTAAAAAGATTATAGAAACAGTAAGAGGAACTGGGGCTAAGATTTCTGGCCCTATTCCTCTTCCTACAAAGGTTACAAGATATTGGGTATTACGTTCTCCACACGTGAATAAAAACTCTGGAGAACATTTTGAAATAAGGATTCATAAAAGACTAATTGATATAGAAAATCCAACAGCAAAAACAGTGGAAGCTCTTATGAATTTAGAGCTTCCAGCTGGTGTTGAAGTTGAAATTAAAACATAGAGAGGGGTAAAGACTATGGCTGCTCCTACAACAAAAGCTATATTAGGTAGAAAAGTTGGAATGACCCAGATTTTTGGTGAAAATGGCGAGATTATACCAGTAACAGTAATAAAGAGTGGACCTTGCCTTATATTAAATGTGAGAACTAAAGAAAAAGATGGATATAATGCTATTCAATTAGGGTTTGAAAGGTGTAAGGAGAGTAAACTAAATAAGCCATTGTTAGGTATATTTAAAAAATTGGGATTTCCACCCTTTAAAGTTATAAAGGAGGTAAGAGTAGTTAATACTTCAGATTTTGTTCCTGGTCAAGAGATAAAAGTAGAAATATTTCAAGAAGGAGAATTGGTTGACGTAACTGGTAAGAGTAAAGGGCATGGATATACTGGACATATCAAATTGTGGAATTTTGCACGTGGTAGAATGTCTCATGGTTCTAAATTTCATAGAAGAAGAGCATCAATTGGTGCTGGTGGAGTTCAGCATGTAATGAAAGGTCAGAAAATGGCAGGAAGATGGGGCAATGAAACTATCACTGTTCAAAATCTAAAGATTGTAAAGGTAGATAAAGAAAAAGATTTAATTTTGGTTAAAGGTGCTGTTCCTGGTCCTGTAGGTAATTTATTAATTATCAGAAAGGCTGTTAAGGATATAAAGTAATAGGAAGGGGATAGAAAAATGATTCAAGTACCTGTATATAACCAAAAAGCAGAAAAGATTGGAGAGATTGAGTTAAAAGATGAATTATTTGGAATAGAGAAAAGACCTGACCTTTTCTACACATGTGTGGTCATGCATTTAGCTAATGGTAGACAGGGTACTCATTCTACCAAGAGGAGAGGAGAGGTAAATAGAAGTGGTAGAAAGGTTTGGCCTCAAAAAGGTACAGGTCACGCAAGACAGGGTGATAGAAAAGCTACTCATTGGGTAGGTGGAGGTAGACCTTTTGGTCCAAAACCTCGTGATTATTCTTATAAGATTCCTAAGAAGGTGAGAAGACTTGCAATAAGATCTGCATTATCTACTAAGCTTAAGGAAAATAACCTTTATATTTTGGATAAAATTGAATTATCACAACCCAAAACAAAAGAGTTGGTAAATATATTAAATAATTTTGGATTAAAAGAAGCAAAAGTACTTATAGGTATACCTCAAAAAGATGAAACATTAAAAAGAGCTGCTATGAATTTAGAGAATGTAAAAACGATGGTAGCATCTTGTCTTAATGTATATGATTTATTAAAATATGATTATTTGGTATTGACTGTTGATGCTATACCTGTAATAGAGGAGGCATTTTTGAAATGAGAGATCCATACACTGTTATTATAAAGCCTGTTCTTACTGAAAAAAGTTTAAATTTGGCTAAAGAAGGTAAGTATGTTTTTGAAGTGGCTAAGGATACAAATAAAATAGAAGTTGGAAAAGCAGTTGAGGAAATTTTTAAGGTAAAGGTTAAAAAGGTGGCTATAATAAATGAAAAACCAAAAAGACGTAGATTGGGTCTTTCTCAGGGATTTACTTCAACAAGAAAGAAAGCCATAGTAACTTTAGAACCAGGTTATAAAATAGAGCTTATTAGTGGAGTATAGGAGGTAGAAAAGAATGGGACTTAAAAAGTTTAAACCTATTACACCTGGATTAAGACATTTAATATTGCCTGATTTTTCAGAGATTACTAAAGAAGAACCTGAAAAATCTCTGCTAAAACCACTTAAGAAAAGTGGTGGAAGGAATAATTTTGGCCATGTTACTACAAGATTTAGAGGTGGCGGTCATAAGAGACTTTATAGAATAATTGATTTCAGGAGAGATAAAGATGGAATACCAGCTAAAGTAGCAAGTATAGAGTATGATCCAAATAGAACTGCCAGGATAGCGTTATTATATTATGCTGATGGAGAGAAAAGATACATTATAGCACCAGAAGGTTTAAAAGTTGGAGATATTATTATGTCTGGCGAAAATGTTGATATTAAAGTAGGGAATAATCTTCCTTTAAAGAATATTCCTGATGGAACATTGATTCATAATTTGGAGTTATATCCTGGAAGAGGCGGTCAACTTGTAAGGGCTGCTGGAACAGCTGCTCAAATCTTAGGTAAAGAAGGAAAATGGGCATACGTAAGGCTCCCATCGGGCGAAATAAGGTTGTTTGATTTAAATTGTAGAGCAACTATCGGTCAGGTAAGTAATGTGGATAATCAGAACATATCCTTAGGAAAAGCAGGGAGAAGCAGATGGCTTGGTAGAAGACCTCATGTAAGAGGTTCTGCTATGAATGCTGTAGATCATCCTCACGGAGGTGGTGAGGGTAAGGCACCTATAGGTCATCCAGGACCTCTTACTCCTTGGGGTAAACCAACTCTTGGGTACAAGACAAGGAAAAAGAGAAAGCCTTCTGATCGTTTCATAATTCAAAGAGCAAACGACAAAAAAGAAATGAAGTAAAGGGGAGGAGCTCATGGGTCGTTCATTAAAAAAGGGTCCATATGTAGATCCAAAACTTCTTAAAAAGATAAGAGAGTTAAATGAGAAAGGCGAAAAAAGAATTATTAAGACTTGGTCTAGGAGATCTGTTATTGTTCCAGAAATGGTAGGACATACTATTGCTGTATATAATGGAAGAAAGCATATTCCAGTGTATATTACAGAGAATATGATAGGGCACAGATTGGGAGAATTTGCTCCTACAAGAACATTTACAGGTCACAGAATACCTACTGCTCGTATTACAGCGATTAAGTAGGGAGGTTGAATTTAGATGATTGAAGTAAAGGCTGAAAGCAAATATATTAGAATATCTCCTTACAAGGCAAGAAGGGTTATTGATCTTGTAAGGGGTAAAATGGTTAGTGAGGCTGAGGCTATTTTAGAAAACCTTCCTCATAAAGCTGCACATTTTATACTAAAATGTTTGAGATCTGCTAAAGCAAATGCTGAACACAATTATGGACTTAGGGCTGAAAGATTATATGTATCAAAGGCTTTTGTAAATGAGGGTCCACGTTGGAAGAGGTTAAATCCACGTGCAAGAGGAAGGGCAGATATTATACAAATTAGAAATAGTCATATAGTAATCTATTTAAAAGAGAAGGAGGAAGAATAATATGGGGCAGAAGACACACCCTTATGGTTTTAGATTAGGTATAACAAAAGATTGGAAAAGTCATTGGTATGCTGAAAAATCTGATTATTCCTCCTTAATACATGAAGATTGGGCTATAAGAAATTATATTAAAAAGAACTACTACCAAGCAGGAATATCACGTGTTGAGATTGAGAGAAAAGCTATAAATAGAGTTGATATAACAATTCATACTGCAAGGCCTGGTGTACTCATTGGAAGAGGTGGAAGTGAAATTGAAAATATAAGGAAAAATCTTGTTAAATTAACTAATAAAAATGTTTTTGTTAATGTGATAGAAGTAAAAAATCCAGAACTTGATGCCCAACTTGTAGCTGAGAATATAGCAATGCAAATAGAAAAAAGAATAAGTTATAAGAGAGCAATGAAACAAGCAATAAATAGAGCTTTAAGGGCTGGAGCAAAGGGTATAAAAGTAATGTGTAGTGGAAGACTTAATGGTGCAGAAATTGCAAGATCAGAGTGGTTTAGAGAAGGCCGTATTCCTTTGCAGACTTTAACTGCTGATATTGATTATGGTTTTGCGGAGGCTTTCACTATATCAGGAGTAATAGGAGTAAAAGTTTGGATATATAAAGGAGATATTCCTGAACTTCATAAAGAACCTATTCGAGAGTTACCGGAAAAGGCTACACCTCAAAAGGTTATAGATGAAGATATGTATGAGAAAGATGAGGTGAATTACGATGTTGATGCCTAAAAGAGTTAAACATAGAAAACAACATCGTGGAAGATTAAAGGGAGTAGCTACGCGTGGTAATAGGGTAGTATTTGGTGATTATGGTATACAAGCTTTAGCTCCAGCATGGATAACGAGTGAACAAATAGAGGCTGTAAGAAGAACTCTTACAAGACATGCTGGGAAAAATGGAAGAATATGGATTAGGATTTTTCCAGACAAATCTGTAACAGCAAGGCCTGCAGAAAGTAGAATGGGTGGAGGCAAAGGTGATGTTAAAGGATGGGTAGCAGTAGTAAAGCCAGGTACAATACTTTTTGAAATTGGAGGAATCCCTAAGGAAGAAGCCATGGAAGCAGTAAGAATAGCTGGAAGTAAATTACCTATTAAGACAAGATTTGTAACAAGAGAATTGGGTGGTGATTAATATATGGGGAGAAGAGCTATGGAGTTAAGAGAAAAAACCAATGAAGAGTTAATGGAAGAATTAAAGAAATTGAGATCAGAGCTTTTTAATCTCCGAGTACAACAATCAACAGGTGGGTTAACTAATCCTCATAGATTGAAGGAAATAAGAAAAGATATTGCTCGAATTCTTACTATTCTGAGAGAGCGTGAACTTAAAAAATCTTAATTTAAGGAGAGAGATTAAATGAGTGGCAAGAGAAAAGAAATGATAGGAAAAGTTGTAAGTGCAAAAATGCAAAAAACTATTGTTGTTTTAGTAGAACAGACTTATACTCATCCATTATATAAGAAAACAGTAACAAGAAGGAAAAAGTATAAGGCTCATGATGAGCTTCAAGAAGCTCGTGAAGGTGATATTGTATTAATAAGGGAAACAAGACCACTATCAAAAGAAAAAAGATGGAGATTAGTAAAGATCTTGAAAAAAGCAGAATTAATACCTACCTTATCTGGGGAAAACGTGGAAGAGAATATTACTAATGACAGTATAAGGGAAGGTGATTTAAATGATAATGCCTCAAACTAGATTGGTAGTAGCAGACAATAGTGGAGCTAAAGAGATAATGTGCTTTAGAATTTTAGGAAAAAAGAGAGTAGCTCAGGTTGGAGATATTATAGTGGCCAGCGTAAAAGATGCTGTTCCAAGAGCTAATATCAAGAAGGGTGATGTAGTATATGCTGTGGTTATTAGAACAAGAAGAACTATAAGAAGGAAAGATGGATCTTATGTAAGGTTTGATGACAATGCGGCAGTAATAATTGATAAGGATGGTAATCCAAGAGGGACAAGAGTGTTTGGACCAGTAGCCAGAGAATTAAGGGAAAAGAATTTTATGAAAATTATCTCTTTAGCAACAGAAGTCATATAGAGGTGAAGAGAGATGGATATTAAAAAGGGTGATTTAGTTCTCGTAATATCAGGAAAAGATAAAGGAAAAAAAGGAAAGGTTATCTCTGTTCTTCCTGCTGAAGAGAAAATAGTTGTCGAAGGAGTTAATATTGTAAAAAAACATGTACGTCCTTCTGCTAAAATGAGGCAAGGTGGAATAGTTGAGAAACCGGCACCTTTATATAGGTGTAAAGTTATGCTTATATGTCCTCGTTGTAACCAACCTACGAGGATAAAGCATACATTTTTAGATGATGGAAAAAAAGTAAGAGTTTGCTCTAAATGTAAAGAGATTATTGATCGTGTTTAATAAGGGAGGAAGGTAATAATGGAAGTTTTAAAGCAAAAATATATTCAAGAAGTAATTCCTGCAATGATGAAGAAGTTCGGATATAAGAATCCAATGGCTGTACCTAAAATTGAAAAGATTGTAGTAAATATTGGAGTAAGTGAAGCAGTACAAAATCCAGGAGCAATTGAAGCTGCAGCTCGAGATCTCAGCATCATTACAGGGCAAAAACCCATAGTACGAAAAGCCCGTAAATCTATAGCAAACTTTCACTTAAGGAAAGGTATGCCTATAGGATTAAAGGTAACTTTAAGAGGAGAAAGAATGTATGCCTTCTTATACAAATTGATAAATCTTGCTTTGCCAAGAGTGAGAGATTTTTCAGGTGTTTCACCTAATTCTTTTGATGGTAGAGGTAATTACTCCTTAGGTCTTAAAGAACAATTAGTTTTTCCTGAAATAGAATATGACAAGATAGATAGAATAAGAGGGATGGATATTACCATTGTGACAACAGCAGAAACAGACGAAGAAGCTAAGGAGCTTCTTTCTCTTCTTGGAATGCCATTTAAAAAATAATTTGAAAAGCGAGGGAGGAAATTGTGGCTAAGAAATCGCAAATTGTAAAATGGCTTAAACCTAAGAAGTATAAGGTCAGAGAATATAATAGGTGTAGAATATGTGGAAGACCAAGAGGATATATAAGAAAGTTTGGTCTTTGCCGTTTATGTTTTAGGGAATTAGCTTTAAAAGGCGAATTACCAGGTGTTAGGAAAGCAAGTTGGTAAGGAGGGTTGCTATGAACGTAACAGATCCTATTGCTGATATGTTAGTTAGAATTAAAAATGCAAATATGAGACGACATCCTACTGTTGATATTCCTCATTCAAGAATTAAGGAAAAGCTTGCAGAAATTTTGCTTAAGGAAGGATATATAGCAAAATATGAGGTAATAGGAGAGATCCCACAAAAATATATTAGGATTTATCTAAAATATAAGGGAAAAACTCCCGTAATTCAGGAATTGAAAAGAGTGAGTAAACCCGGTAGGAGATATTATGTTAAGAGAGAAGAAATTCCAAGGGTTCTTGGAGGTTTGGGAATTGCTATCTTATCTACCTCTAAAGGAATTATGACAGATAAAGAGGCAAGACTTTTAGGGGTCGGTGGAGAGCTTATTTGTATGGTATGGTAGAAAAGGAGGAATAAAATATGTCACGAATAGGAAGAAAACCTATACCAATACCACAAAATGTACAAGTAGAAATAAGTGATGGAAATTTGGTAAAGGTAAAAGGTCCTTTAGGAGAGCTAGAAAGAACTTTCCATCCTCTTGTATCTGTAAAGAAAGTAGATGGCCAAATAGTAGTGGAGAGAGCTAATGACGAAAAATTTACTAAAGCCTTACATGGTTTAACAAGAGCTTTAATAAATAATATGGTAATAGGAGTAACACAAGGATTTGAGAAAAGATTGGAATTGCAGGGCACAGGATATAGAGCAAGAGTACAAGGTAATAAACTTGTGTTAGAATTGGGTTTTTCTCATCCCGTAGAGCTTGATATTCCTACAGGGCTTACAGTAACAGTACAAGATAATACTAAAATAAGTGTAAAGGGTATTGATAAAGAACTAGTGGGGCAGTTTGCAGCTATAATTAGAAGAATTAGACCTGCAGATCCATATAAAGGAAAAGGTGTAAGATACGAAGGCGAAAAGATTAGACAAAAAGCTGGTAAGGCTGGTAAGAAGTAGGAGGTTTGACATTATGATTATAAAAAGATCAAGAAAGGAACTTAGAAAAGTAAGGCATTTAAGAATAAGAAAAAAGATTTATGGAACTCCTGAAAGACCGAGATTAGCTGTTTTTAAAAGCTTGAGATATATATATGCTCAGATAATTGATGATACGAAAGGTCATACTTTAGTATCGGCTTCTTCCTTGGAAAAGGAATTGAGATCACAGTTAAAATCTACTAAAAATATAGAAGCTGCAAAATTAGTTGGTGAAGTGATAGCAAAAAGAGCTTTAGAAAAGGGAATTAAAAAAGTAGTTTTTGATAGAGGTGGATTTTTATATCATGGTAAAGTCAAGGCTCTTGCTGATAGTGCAAGGGCAGCTGGCCTTGAATTCTAAAAAAGGAGGGAACTTCTTTGAAAGAGTTAGAACCTGTCTTTAAAGAAAGAGTTATAGAGATAAGAAGAGTAGCTAAAGTGGTTGCTGGTGGTAAAAATTTGCGTTTTAGAGCCTTAGTTGTAGTGGGTGATGAGCAGGGTACTGTTGGGGTAGGTATAGCAAAAGCTGCTGAAGTGCCAGATGCTATTAGAAAAGCTGTAAGAAGGGCTAAGAAGAATGCGGTGAAGATATCAATAAGCAAAGGTACCATTCCGCATGAAGTATATGGAAAATTAGGAGCATCTAAAATACTTTTAAAGCCTGCTGCACCTGGAACAGGTGTTATAGCTGGTGGAGCTGCGAGAGCAGTCTTAGAGCTTGCAGGAATTAAAAATGTTTTGGCTAAAGCTTTGGGTTCTACTACAGCCATAAACCTTGCTCAAGCTACTTTTGAAGCTCTTAAAAAACTTAGATCTATTCCTGAAGTAGCTGAAATGAGAGATAAAAAGATAAGGGAGATAATAGATGTAAAACATAAGGAGGAGAATACCCAAAATAGGGAGGGAGAAAATTGAAATTATTTGAATTAAAGCCTAAATTAGGATCTCGTAAAAAACCTAAAAGATGGGGATGTGGATATGCTGCTTCTGGTAAATATGCAGGTAGAGGTATGAGTGGTCAGAACTCAAGAACTGGAGATGGCGTACGACCTGGTTTTGAGGGTGGTCAAACCCCATTAACTAGAAGATTACCCAAAATGGATGGTATTCCAAATCCTCCCCGCAGAAAATTTACTGTAATAAATCTTTCAGTTTTAGAGGAAAAGTTTAACGCAAATGAGATTGTTGATCCTAATATACTTTTGGAGAAAAAAATAGTAAAAGAAATTGGAAATGGTGTAAAAATTCTTGGCAATGGTGAATTAACTAAACCTCTTCTTGTAAAAGCTCATGCCTTTAGTGAAAAAGCCCGACAGAAGATAGAAAGTGTGGGCGGAAAAGCTGAGGTGATTGAATAGTGTTTGATACTTTAGCTAGGGCTTTTAGAGTACCAGATTTAAGGAAAAAGATACTTTTTACTCTTTTTATTTTTGCGGTATATAGATTAGGTGCTCATATACCTGTGCCTGGAGTAGATAGGGTTGCTCTATCAAATCTTTTTAAAGGCCAAGGGGCTTTAGGATTTTTAGATTTATTTACAGGAGGAGCGCTATCAAGATTTTCTATATTTTCTATGGGTATTATACCTTTTATTAATGCTTCCATCATGATGGAACTTTTAACTGCCGTATTTCCATCATTAGCTGAGTTAAAGAAGGAAGAAGATGGAAGGAAAAAGCTCACAAGATATGCTAGAAATCTTTCAGTTTTATTAGCAGCCATTGAAGCTTTTGGATTAACTATTTTTATGCATAATTATAAAGTTATTCCAAGTCTTACCCCATTATATGTGATAAGCAGTGTAATAACATTAACAGCGGGAAGTACTTTTATAATGTGGCTTGGTGAGCAGATTTCTCAATATGGAATAGGAAATGGTGTATCCTTAATCATATTAACATCTATAGTTGCAAGATTTCCAACTGATTTGGCAAGAACTTTTGCTTTGCTAAGTAGAGGAGAAATTGGAATTTTAAATGTAATTGCCTTCTTTGCTCTTTTAATATTAATTATTATAGGTGTGGTTTGGGAAGAGAGTGCAGAGAGAAGAATTCCTGTACAATATTCTCGTAGAATTGTAGGAAGAAGAGTTTATGGGGGGCAAAGTACCTATCTTCCTTTAAAATTAAATCAAGCTGGTGTGATACCAATCATTTTTGCAATTACAATTCTTATGGTTCCACAGAGTTTTATTCCGTTTGTAAAAATTGGTTGGCTAAAGAGTATCTTGAATATTTTTTCTCCAAGTTCCATTTTCTATCCTATTATTTATTTTTTACTTGTTCTTGGATTTACTTACTTTTATTCATCCATAGTATTTGATCCTGCAGATTTAGCTGAGAATTTTAAGAAATATGGTGGATTTATTCCAGGAGTAAGACCAGGAAAACCAACAGAGGAATATTTATCGAAAACTTTAAATAGATTAAACTTTTTTGGTGGTGTATTCTTAGGATTGATTGCTTTGTTGCCTACTTTTATTGAAAGAATTACTGGTGTTACAGAATTTCAACTTGGTGGAACAAGTATATTAATTATGGTTGGTGTGATATTAGAGACTATAAAGACTCTTGAAGCTCAAATGATAATGAAAAGTTATGAGGGGTTTTTAAAATGATGAAAGCAATTATATTTTTAGGTCCTCCAGGGGCTGGAAAAGGTACACATGCGAAAGAAATTAGTTATATCTTAAACATCCCCCATATTTCTACAGGGGATATATTTAGGGAAGCGATTAAGAATCAAACTGAACTTGGAATGAGGGTTAAAGAATTTCTTGATTCTGGTAAATTGGTGCCTGATGAACTTGTGTGGGAAGTAGTGAAAGATCGTTTAGATACAGAAGATTGCAAGGATGGTTTTATATTAGATGGTTTTCCCAGGACCATTTTGCAGGCAGAATTATTAGATAAATATTTAAATGAAAGGAATGCAGATTTAAAAGTTATATATTTGGATGCAAGTGATGATTTAGTAATAAAAAGACTTTCATCAAGAAGAGTTTGCAAAAATTGTGGAGCAATATATAATATAATTTCTATGCCTCCTAAAAAGGAGGGAATATGTGATATTTGTGGAGGAGAGTTATATCAACGAAGTGATGACTATCCCGAGGTTATTAAGAAAAGATTAGAAACTTATTATAAAGAGACCCAACCTCTTATTGATTATTATAAAAACAGAGGAGTAATGTATACAATAATTGCTGAAAAAGATAGAGAAGAAGTTTTGCAGGAGATATTAAAGGTGGTAAAAGATGGTAATTGAGTTAAAAACAAAAGATGAAATAGCAATTATGAGAGAAGGAGGAAGAATATTATCAAAAATTTTTAACGGGATAGAAAGAGTCCTAAAAAGTGGAATAACAACTTATGGTTTGGCAAGAAGAGCAGAAGAATTTATGAATAACTATAATGTTAAACCAGCTTTTAAAGGTTATAGGGGTTATCCTGAGGTAATATGTGTTTCAATAAATGAAGAAATAGTGCATGGAATTCCAAGCACAAAGAAACTAATAGAAGATGGAGATATTGTAAGTGTAGATATTGGTATAGAATATAAAGGATTCTTTTTAGATGCTGCAAAAACATATGCTATAGGAGATGTTTCTCCTTTAGCTCTAAAACTTATAAGAGTTACTGAAGAGGCTCTTTGGCGAGGAATAGAGAAGGCTAAAGTTGGGGCAAAACTTTCAGATATATCATGGGCAATTCAAGAATATGTTGAGAAGAATGGATTTAATGTTATAAGAGATTTTGTTGGGCATGGTATAGGAAGGAGATTGCACGAGCCCCCAAATGTTCTTAATTATGGACCTCCAGGAATGGGACCTGTATTACAAGAGGGGTTAGTTATTGCTATAGAACCAATGGTTGTTACAGGAAGTTATGAGGTTAAAATTTTGAATAATGGTTGGACAGCTGTTACAGTAGATGGTGGACTTTCTGCTCATTTTGAACATACAGTAGCAATTACTGAAAATGGTCCTCAGGTATTGACCATAGATTAGGGAGGGCCTATGACAAAAAAGGATAGAGAAGTTATTGAAGTTGTAGGAACGGTAAAAGAGGCATTGCCAAATGCTACATTTAAGGTACAATTAGATAATGGTCTTGAAATAATGGCTTATATATCTGGAAAAATGAGGATGAATTTTATAAGAGTAATGCCAGGTGATCGAGTAAAAGTAGAGCTTTCGATATATGATCTTACTAAAGGAAGAATAACATATAGATTCGTAAATAAGGAGGGTAATAAGGATGAAGGTTAGAGCTTCGGTGAAGAAAATATGTGAAAAATGTAAGATTGTAAAGAGAGGCGGGAGAGTTTTTGTTATCTGCGAAAATCCAAGACATAAACAGAAGCAAGGATAGGAGGTGTTTTATTTAAAATGGCACGTATTGCAGGAGTAGATTTACCAAACAATAAAAAAATAGAGATTGCTCTAACATATATATATGGAATAGGAAGAACTACAAGCAAAAAGATTTTACAAGCTACTGGTGTTGATCCTAATAAGAGAGTAAAAGATTTAACTGAAGAAGAAATAAGCAAATTAAGAGAGGAAATCGAAAATAATTATAAAGTAGAAGGTGATTTAAGGCAAGAGATAGCCTCTAATATAAGGCGTCTTATAGAAATAGGATGTTATCGTGGTATTAGACATAAGAGAGGATTACCTGTAAGAGGTCAAAGAACTCGTTGTAACGCACGTACAAGAAAAGGTCCAAGAAAAACTGTAGGTGCTAAGAGAAAGGAAAAATAATTTTTAGCTTTAAATAAAACTGATAAAATTTGTTAAAACAGGAGGGAAACTAAGTAAATGGCTAAAAAGAAGAGAACAAGAGGTCCTCGTAAAGAGAAAAAGATTGTTCCTGTAGGAGTTGCGCATATAAACTCAACATTTAATAATACAATTGTTACCATTACAGATCCTGAAGGAAACGTTCTTACCTGGGGTAGTGGTGGCACAGCTGGTTTTAAAGGTACAAAGAAAGGCACTCCTTTTGCTGCTCAACTTGCAGCTGAAATGGCAGCTAAAAAGGCTATTTCAGAGTATGGAATGAAGAAAGTAGATGTATTAGTTAAAGGTCCAGGACCTGGACGGGAGACTGCTATAAGAGCCTTGCAAGCTGCAGGCCTTGAGATCTCTCTTATAAAGGATGTTACACCAATACCTCATAACGGGTGTCGTCCACCCCGTAGAAGAAGAGTGTAAAATTTAAGGGAGGAGAGAAAATGGCAAGATATACAGGACCAGATTGTCGTTTGTGTAGAAGAGAAGGAATGAAATTATTTTTAAAGGGTACAAAATGTTTTTCTGAAAAATGTCCCTTTGATAGAAGATCTTATGCTCCAGGACAGCATGGCAGAGCTCAGAGAAAACTAACAGAATATGGATTGAGATTAAGAGAAAAACAAAGAGCTAAAAGAATATATGGTGTATTAGAGAGGCAGTTTAGAAGATATTTTGAGATAGCTTCTAAAGGAAGAGGGGTTACAGGTGAACGTCTTTTACAATTATTAGAAACAAGACTTGATAATGTGGTTTACAGACTTGGATGGGCACTTTCTCGTGATCAGGCAAGACAAATAGTTTCTCATGGTAAGATTGCTGTTAATGGAAGAAGAGTAAATATACCATCTTTTAATGTAAAACCAGGAGATATAATAGAACTTTTAGATAAAGATTTACTTCCAGTTCAAGAAGCTCTTTCTGTATTGGGAGGTAGGTCTGTTCCTCCTTGGTTAGAATTGGATAAAGATAATTTTAAAGGTAGAGTTTTGAGACTTCCTGCCAGAAATGAAATAGATACACCAGTACAAGAACAACTTATTGTAGAGTTCTACTCTAGATAGTTTTTGTGGCAGGATAAGGGAGGTAGATAATTTGCTAATAGAAGAAAATGTAAGGGTTATTATTGAAAAGAAAACTGATGATTATTGTCGTTTCATAGTAGAACCCTTAGAGAGGGGTTATGGTTGGACTATTGGAAATGCTTTGAGGAGAATACTTTTATCATCTATCGAGGGTGCAGCAGTTGTTTCTGTAAAGATTGAAGGAGTGAAACATGAGTTAGAAGTGCTTCCAGGTCTTAAAGAAGAGATTCTTGAAGTATTAATGAATTTGAAAAAGATGGTAGTAAAGATAGAAGATAATAATTCCCATATACTCCATCTTGATGTTATGGGTCCAAGAGTAATAAAGGCAGGAGATTTTGTAGTACCTGCTAATGTTAAAATAATAAATCCTGATTTACAAATTGCAACCTTAGTCGATAAAGTACCATTTAGAATGGAAGTAGAAGTTAAAAAAGGAAAGGGTTATGTTACTGCTGAAGAAAATAAAGAGCCTAACCAACCTATTGGAGTTTTAGTTTTAGATTCTATTTTTTCTCCTGTAAAGAAAGTTGGTTATGAGGTAGAAAAGACGAGGGTAGGTAGAAGGACAGATTTGGATAGACTTGTTTTAGATATATGGACTAACGGATCTATAACTCCAGAAGAAGCTTTTAGAGAAGCATCGAGAATTCTTATGGAATATTTTAAACTTTTAGCAGAGAAAGACTTTCAAATTTCTTATGAAGAAGTAACTGAGGAAATTACAACTTTAGAAGAAGAGAGCAAGAAGGGATTAACTCTTGAGGATTTAGGTCTTTCAACTCGCGCATATAATTCCTTAAGACATGCTGGTATACATACTATTGAGGATTTACTTACAAAAACAAGAGAAGATCTAATGAAGATTAAAAACTTTGGTTTAAAGTCTCTCCAAGAATTGGAGGAAAAGCTTAGAGAAAGAGGCTTGAGTTTAAGGGATACTGAAAACCCTGATTTAGAGAAAGGAGAGGACTTAGAATGAGACATCGAAAGGCATATAGAAAATTAAGTAAGCCAACACCTCAAAGAAAGGCTCTCTTAAAAGCTCTTTTAATTTCTTTATTTAAAAACGGAAAGATAGTTACAACTTTACCAAGAGCAAAAGAGGTAAGTAGATTAGCTGAGAAGCTTCTTACTATAGCCAAGGATGACTCTGTGCATCATAGAAGGTTAGTTTATGCATGGTTACAAGATAGAGAACTTGTAAGAAAGGTTTTTGTAGAAATAGCTCCAAAATATAAAGATAGAAATGGTGGATATACAAGAGTATTAAAAGCTGGTTTTAGAAGAGGGGATGCAGCAGAAGAGGCGGTAATTGAACTTGTATAATGATTCAATTGAGAAATGTTTCTTATGTCTATCATGAAGGTACGATTCAGGAGAAGGTAGCTCTAAAAGATATTAATATAGAGATACCTTCTCCTTCTTTTTTAGCTGTTATTGGGGCTAATGGTTCAGGTAAGTCAACTTTTGCAAGGCTTTTGAATGGCCTTTTAATTCCTACATATGGTGACGTGATCGTTGATGGTTTAAATTCTAAAAACTTTGAAAATTTGTGGGAAATAAGAAAAAGGGTAGGATTAGTTTTTCAAAACCCGGATAATCAAATAGTAGGAATGACTGTTGAGGAAGATGTAGCTTTTGGTTGTGAAAATCTTGGTTTGCCTCCCAAGGAGATTGAAGAAAGAATTGCTTTTGCTTTAAAATCTGTCGGGATGGAAGAATATAGAAAATATCCTCCTCATCTTCTTTCTGGTGGACAAAAACAAAGAATAGCAATAGCTGGAATATTGGCCATGTTACCTAAATATATAGTTTTAGATGAACCTACAACTATGTTGGACCCAAAAGGTAGAAAAGAGATAATGGAGGTTATAAAAAAATTATATAAAGAAGAGAAAACTTCTATTATACTTATTACTCATCATATGGAAGAGGTTGTATGGGCGGATAGAATAGCAGTCTTTAATAAAGGAGAGATAGTTTTAGAAGGTTCTCCAAAGGAGATATTTATGGAAGACGAAAAGTTAGAAAAATGGGGACTTTCTGTACCATTAGTTACAAAACTCTCTAAATGTTTAGTCGAAAGAGGTTTTGAAATACCTCATCCCATTCTTACCATTGAGGAACTTTCTGTATGGCTTTGATAAGCCTTAAGAATGTACAATACATATATTTAGAAAAGACCCCCTTAGAACGAGAAGCAATTAAAGATATTTCTCTGGATATAAGGGAAGGGGAAAGTATAGGAATAATAGGGAAAACAGGATCTGGTAAATCAACTTTGATTCAGTTGATTTCAGGTCTTCTTTATCCTACTCAAGGAGAAATTTTTATAAAAGACAGAGATATTAGAAAATGGAATTCTAAAGAACTTTGTAAGATTATAGGGATTGTTTTTCAATATCCAGAACATCAGTTTTTTGCTGAGACAGTTTTTGAAGAGGTAGCATTTGGTCCAAGGAATATAGGGATATCAGATAAAAAGTTAGAAAATTGTGTAAGAGAAGCCCTTATTACAGTTGGATTGCCATATGAAGAGATTAAAGATAGATCTCCATTTAATCTCTCTGGTGGAGAAAAAAGAAGATTGGCTATTGCAAGTATTCTTGCTATGAATCCAGAGGTACTTATATTGGATGAGCCTACTGCAAACATAGATCCTAAAGGTAAGATCGAAATAATGAACTATATTAATAGGTGGATACAAAGTAAAAATAAAACCTTAATCTTGGTTTCTCATGATTTGGATGAGATAATAAAAACCGTTAAGAGGATAATAGTTTTAAAAGAAGGAAAAATTATTTTTGATGGTCCTATTGAAAAATTGTTTTTAAATTACGAAAAAGTTGAAGAAGCAGAGTTGGAGCTTCCGGAAATTCTTAAATTAAGAAAGGTATTAGAAGATAAAGGCTATCCTTTAGAAGGAGCCTTTACTGTGCATGAAATTGTAGAGAGAATTGTAGCTTTTAAGGAGCATATTTCGATATGGAAATCTTAAAGACATTTCCGTTGGGACAATACATTCCGGGAAATTCTTTACTTCATGGAATTAGTGCTAAAGCTAAGATTATAGTATCTTTTTGGTTGATAATTATTATTTTCCTTCTTAAACTGAATTTCTATTCTTATTTACTTTTCTTTCTCTTAGTTTTACTTGGAATACTGTTATCTTCTTTATCAATAAACTATTTTATTAGAAGTCTAAAACCAGTTTATTTTTTGATATTATTCACGTTTGTAATTCATTTTTTCTTTGGAGAGGAAGGTGGAAAAGTATATTTTAGATATGGAATTATTCATATTACTGACAATGGTATCAAAATGGCTTTATTTATGTCTTTAAGACTCATATACTTAGTATTGATAACTTCCCTTCTTACTCTTACCACTTCAGTATTAGAGTTAGCCCAAGCTATTGAGGATCTATTAAAGCCATTAAATTTTGTTAAATTTCCTGTACATGAATTTTCCATGATGATGACTATAGCAATAAGATTTGTTCCTACTCTTTTAGAGGAAACAGATAAGATTATTAAAGCCCAGAAGGCGAGAGGAGCGGAATTTGGAAAAGGAAATTTAATATCTCAAGCCAAAAGTTTACTGCCTATAATTATTCCTTTATTTATAAATGCCTTTAGAAGAGCAAATGAGCTGGCTGAAGCTATGGAAGCTCGTTGTTATAGAGGAGCAAAGGGAAGAACAAGATATAGAATATCTCATTGGACTATAAAGGATTTAGTATTCTTGACTATTGGTATTTTATATCCAATTTTATTGCTGGTATTTTTTAGTTGATATGCCAAACTGGAAATTGGAGATATCTTATTTAGGAAGAGATTTTTATGGCTTTCAAAGATTAAAAGGTAAAAGAACAGTTCAAGGGGAGATGGAGAAAATATTGAGTTATATATTTAATGAGGAAATAAAAATTGTTGGAGCTGGAAGAACTGATGCTGGTGTCCATGCATTGGGACAGGTAATTAGTTTTAAATCTCAAAGAGAATGGGAGGAAGAAAAAATTAAATCTGTTTTGAATAAGTTACTTCCTACGGACATTGTAGTGAAAAAGGTTGAAAAGGTTGAAGACAATTTCCATGCAAGGTTTTCTGCTAAAAGAAGGTGGTATATGTATTTCATATATAATCATTCAGAGAAAAATATTTTTTTAAATGACTTTTCTTGGTGGATAAAAGGGCCTCTTGATAGGAATCTACTAATGAGAGCAGCATTTATTATAAAAGGTAAACATGATTTTGTGAATTTTGCAGTTAAAGAATCAGAAAAAAATACTATTATTGAAATTTTTGAATCATTTTGGTGTTTTAAAAAAAACTATCTTTTTTATTTCATATGTGCCCCCTACTTTCTAAGAAAAATGGTAAGGTTTTTGGTAGGTAGTATGGTAGAGATATCCTTAGGTAGAAAAAGTTTAGAGGATTTTGAGAGTTATTTAATAGAGGAATATAAAGATAGATTTTCAGCTCCTGCTCCCTCTAATGGTTTATATTTATATAAAATAGATTATTGACATATTTTACAAATTTATATTAAAATGCAACGGGAAAGGAGGAATATTTAAAAATGAAAACTTTTATGGCAAAAAAAGAAGAGGTAAAAAGAGAATGGTATGTGGTTGATGCTAAAGGAAAAGTTCTTGGAAGGCTTGCTTCAGAGATAGCTAAAATATTAAGGGGTAAGCATAAACCTATTTTTACACCTCATGTGGATACAGGGGATTTTGTGATTGTGATTAATGCTAAGGATGTAGTTCTTACAGGAGAAAAAGAAAATCAAAAAATCTATTTCTTTCATTCAGGATATCCAGGAGGGCATAGATTAATTCCTGCTAAGGAATTAAAAGCTAAGAAGCCAGAGATGTTAATATATCTGGCTGTTAAGGGAATGTTACCTAAGGGTCCATTAGGAAGAAAAATGTTAAAGAAATTAAAGATTTATCCTGGACCTGATCATCCACATCAAGCACAAAAGCCAAAAGAACTGAATATATAAAACGGGAGGGATAAATGTTGGAGTTTGCAAATCAGGAAGTAAAAGTAATTCATGAGGTAGGTGGCAGAAAGACAGCAAGAGCAAAGGTTTGGCTTAGATTTCCAGGAGAAGGTAAAATAATAGTTAATGATAAACCAATGGAAGAGTATTTTGGAGGGAGAATTTTTTTCCATAAAGTGGTACAAAAGCCTTTGGAACTTACTGGTATGAAAGATCAAGTGGATGTTTTAGCTCAAACGATTGGTGGAGGAGTTAGTGCTCAAGCTCAAGCTCTTGCTCATGGAATATCTAAGGCTCTTGTTGCCTTAAAAGCTGATTGGAGAACTCTTCTTAAGAAAGAGGGACTTTTAAAGAGAGATCCAAGAGAAAAAGAAAGAAAAAAGTATGGTTTAAAGAGAGCACGAAGAGCACCTCAATACTCAAAACGTTAATGTGGAAGAATTTATATGGATATTGGTTATCATATAGTCTCTTTGGCAAGGAAAGCTATTGAGACATACCTCAGGGAGGGGAGAGTAATTTCTCCTCCCTCGGATTTACCTCATGAACTTCTTAGAAGGAGATCAGGTGTATTTGTGTCTTTACATAAAAGACAAAATGGAGAGCTTAGAGGATGCATTGGTACTATTTTACCTACTACTCCCAATATAGCTGAGGAAATTATAAGGAATGCTATAAGTGCAGCTACTGAAGATCCTCGATTTCCTCCTGTGTCCTTAGATGAGTTAGATAATATAGAAATTTCTGTAGATATTCTTTCCCCTTTGGAAGAAGTTCAAAATATTACAGAACTTGATCCCAAAAGATATGGTATTGTAGTTCAGAAAGGATGGAGAAAAGGGGTATTACTTCCTGATTTAGAAGGTGTGGATACAGTGGAAGAACAGCTAAATATCGCTCTTGCTAAGGCTGGAATATATCCCGATGAGGATTTTAAAATATATAGGTTTTCTGTTCAAAGATTTAAGGAATGATTAATGAGAGAGGCTCTATTTTACCAAAAATTAGATCAAAAGAAAGTTCACTGTCTTTTATGTCCTCATAAATGTATAATTTATCCTAATAAAAGAGGAATATGTGGTGTTAGAGAAAATAGAGAAGGTACTCTTGTAACTCTTATATACGGAAAAGTAAGTTCTATTGCTTTAGATCCTATTGAAAAAAAACCTCTATACCATTTTTATCCAGGAAATTCGATTCTTTCTGTGGGCACAGCAGGTTGTAATTTTCAGTGTCCTTTTTGCCAAAACTGGAGTATTTCTCAAGTTTTACCAGAGGAAATTTACTTAGAAGAGATTTCTCCAGAAACTCTTGTTAATATTGCTTTGAAAAATAAATCCATAGGAATAGCTTATACATATAATGAGCCTTTTATATGGTACGAATTTGTTTTTGACGTTTCTAAACTCGCGAGAGAATATAACTTAAAAAATGTTTTTGTGACTAATGGATTTGTTGAGGAAGAACCTTTTTTAGAGATTGCTCCATTCATAGATGCTATGAATATAGATATTAAGTCAATTAATCCTGATTTTTATCGAAAACTTTGTAAAGGAGACTTAGAAAAGGTAAAAAGAATTATACTTTTGGCTTTTGAAAAAGAGATTCACATTGAGTTAACAAATTTAATTATAACAAATTATAATGATAAGAAGGAAGAAATAATCGGATTAATTGAATGGGTAGCGGAAATTAGTAAGGATATTCCTTTACATTTTACTAGATATTTTCCAGCATATAAATTTATAGAGCCTCCCACTCCTCTTGAAATAATTAATTTTGCATATGAAGAAGGAAGAAAAAGATTAAATTATGTATATACTGGAAATGTAAGGGATGTTAGGGGTAGTACTACATATTGTCCTTCTTGTGGTAGTGAATTAATTGTAAGAGAAGGATATTTTATAAGAAAAAATCTTTTACGACACAATAATAAATGTCCTTATTGTGGTTATGGACTTCCTATATATGTAGGGGGTAATTTGTCATGAAATTTTTTAAAAATAAAAGAATAAGAAATTTTTTAATTTTTTCATTTCTTTTATTATGTTTTATTGGTTATAGTTATTACGATTGGTTAAAAGACTCTCCATGGAGAGAGAAATGGAGAAATATAGAAAAATATATAGGGAAAGAAATAACCCTAAAAGGTGAGGCTACAAACCCTTATGGTATATGGGGAAGTATATATTCTGCCTATTCTCTTACTTTTGAAAACTTTCAGATTACTGTATTAAGTACTACTGGAATTCCTGCTGAAGGTGAAAAATTAATTGTAACTGGTGAGGTAAGAAAGAATTTTGAAGTGGTTGGTTTTTGGCAAGGTAAAGAGGTAAATGAAAAATATGATATTGTTATTTTGGAAAAGGAGAGGAGTGAAATTAAGTGAGAGAACTTTTTGGTACTGATGGCATTAGAGGTATTGTTAATAAAGCTTTAACTCCTGAGCTCGCGTATAAATTAGCTAGAGCTCTTTTAGGTTATTTTGAGAATTCTCGAGGCAAGAAGGTTATTATTGCTCAAGACACGAGAAGATCTTGTGATATGATAAAAAGTGCTTTGTCAGCAGGACTTACTTCAGGTGGTATAGATGTATTAGATGCTGGAATATTGCCAACATCATCTGTATCTTATTTAGTTAAAACTAATCCAGATATTTTATTGGGTATTGTAATTTCAGCCTCCCATAATCCTGTTAAATATAACGGTATAAAAATTTTTGCTAATGATGGATTTAAGTTACCTGATGAAGTAGAGGAAAAGATTGAAGAATACATGAAAGGAACTGATAATTATTACAGGGCAGACCCTTATGAAATAGGAAGAATATTTCAATTTAATGAAGGAAAAGAAATATATAAAAATTATCTTAAACAAGTAGTGAATGAAGACTTCACTGGTTTTAAAATTATGTTGGATTGTGCTAATGGATCTGCATCTAATGTGGCACCTGAAATTTATAGAGAATTAGGGGCAGAAGTGTATGCTTATAATATTGAATATAATGGTCTTAATATAAATGAAAATTGTGGGGCAGTATATCCAGAGATAGGTAAAGCTCTTTTTATAGAAAGTAAGGCTGATATAGGATTTACATATGATGGAGATGCGGATAGAGTTATAGTATTCTTTAAAGATCAAATTATCGATGGAGATAAAATTTTGGGTATTCTTGCAGAATATTTTAAAAGGCAAGGAATCCTAAGAAATAACAAAGTAGTTGGTACAATTATGACCAATTATGGGCTTGAGATGTATTTAGATAAAAAAGGTATAAAACTTATTAGGGCAAATGTTGGTGATAGGTATGTACTTGAGACTATACTAAAACATGATTTAAATTTAGGTGGAGAAACTTCTGGCCATATAATTCTTTTTGATTATTTACCTACAGGAGATGGAATTCTCACATCTCTTTTTTTAGTAAAAATTTTTAAGCATATGAAAGATGATTTTGTAAGAATGTTGGAAGAAATAAAACTTTTATCTCAAGTACATGATAAGATAAATATAAGTGGAATAAAACTTACAGAAGATGATGAGAAAAGAATAATGGATATTGCTAAGGAGGTGATAAAGGATAATAGTATAAGAATTATTATAAGAAGATCTGGCACAGAACCAGTTTTAAGAATCACATTAGAAGGAGATGTCCCTAAAAAGGAATTAGATTGTTTTCTAAAAGATATTAAAGAGAAAATTTTAAGTTATTTGAGTATCTAAGCGCCAGGACTTGCCTTTTAGGCAAGTTGACGAGGTGGAGGTTAATCGAGGTTTTCGGCGGATGCCTCCAGGCAGTAGCTACCTGCCTTAAGGGGACTCACAAAACTGGTGGGTGACTACCAGGACAAAAGGTCCCTAAGTAGCTATAGGGACATTCTCCTTCTCCCAGAAAAATTTAAGGAGGAGGAGAAAGATGTGTGGTATTTTTGGATATACAGGAAGTAATAATTCTTTGCCTTATATAATATCGGGTCTCGAGAAATTAGAGTATAGAGGTTATGATTCAGCTGGTATTGCTTATATAAAAAATGGAGAGATAGAAATTAAAAAAGTGGTAGGAAAAGTACAAGACCTTAAGAATAGTTTAGATTTTTCTACTATTTCAAATATTGGTATTGGTCATACAAGATGGGCTACTCATGGTGGTATTACTTACGAAAATGCACATCCTCATGTGGATTGTTTAAAAAATATTGCCTTAGTACATAATGGAATAATTGAAAACTACAAAGAGGTAAAAAAGTTTTTAGAGAATAAAAGTCATAAATTCTTAAGTCAAACAGATACTGAAGTTTCAGTTCATCTTTTAGAGTATCTTTTAGAAGAAGAAAAACTTAGCTTAGAGGAGGCTATTGAAGAAATCTTCAGAAGACTTGAAGGATCCTTTGCTTTTTTAGTTATGGATAAGAGAAGAAATAGAGAACTTTTTGCTATAAGAAGGCAAAGTCCACTGATTATAGGATATGGAAAAGGAGAGAATTTTATAGCTTCTGATATTCCTGCTTTAGGTATGTATACAGATACTTTTTATTTTTTAAAAGATAATGAATTTGCTAAGGTTTCTCCCGAAAAAGTAGAGATATTCCATGTGACAGGTGATAAGAGTAAATTAATTACAATTAATCCAATAAAAATACCCCAAGATAATATAAGGGCTGAGAAAGATGGTTACCCTCATTTTATGCTTAAAGAGATATTTGAACAACCTTCTGTTGCAAGAAGAATTATTTCTAATTTAGAAAGGTACGATAATGTTTTTGAAATTAAAGAGTTAAAGGAGAGTAATATTGAATGGGATAAAGTTCAACATACTTTCATAATTGCTTGTGGTACATCATATCATGCAGGCTATTTTGCAAAATTTCTATGGGAATCAGAGCTTCCTTTTTCTGTAGATATAGAACTCGCATCACAGATCTATTACAGATCGCTAAAGGTTCCTCAAAATACTCTTTTTATTGCTATAAGTCAGTCTGGTGAGACAGCAGATGTGATTACAGCAGTTAAAAATTTGAAAGAGAAAGGTTTTAAAGTTTTATCTTTAGTGAATAATACCCAAAGTACTATTGCAAGGGAAAGCGATTATGTAATAGGGCTTAAAGCTGGAGTTGAGATTGGGGTAGCGGCTACAAAAACTTTTATAGCTCAATTAATATGGTTAGGTCTATTAAAAGATTATATAAAAGCTAAAGTTTTAAAAGAAAATATTAATTTAGATAATTGGAATTTACTGCCCACTTATTTAGAAAACTATTTAGATAGTGTAAAGAATCTTGTAAAAAATATTTCGGATAAATATTATTTGAAAAGAAATTTTCTATATCTTGCTCGTGGTAAAAATTATCCATTAGCCTTGGAAGGTGCATTAAAGCTTAAAGAGATATCTTATATACATGCTGAGGCGGTTCCTGCAGGAGAAATGAAGCATGGTCCTATTGCCCTTTTAGATTCTGATACTCCTGTTTTTGGTTTGGTATATAAAGATGAGACCTATTCTAAAATGGTAAATAATTTAGAAGAAGCAAAGGCACGTAAAGCTCCAATTATAGCTATAGGTAATGAAAAGGATGAAAAATTATTAAATTTGGTAGACGATTTGATTCCTATGCCTAATATTGATCCTTTTTATTACCCATATTTAGCTGCTGTTGTTTTACAGCTTTTTGCCTATTATATGGCTAATAATTTAGGTAGAGAAATAGATCAGCCAAGAAATTTAGCAAAATCAGTTACGGTAGAATAGATAATATGGAGAACGTGATTATTGAGGTAGGTTTGGATATTGTTGAGATAGAAAGAATAAAGAAATTATGTGAAAAATATAAAAGATTTAAAGAAAGGATATATTCTTTAAGAGAGTTAGAGCAATTAAGTGGGAAAAAAGATTTATATCCCTCTTTGGCTGCGCGTTTTGCAGCCAAAGAGGCCTTTATAAAAGCCATTGGTGTGAGATATTCAGGTTGGGATTGGAAAGATGTGGAAATTCTTTACGGAATAAGTGGAAAGCCTGAGATTAATCTTAGGAATAAAGCTCTTGAATTTGCTCTTCAAAAAGGAGTTAAAGATATAAAGGTGAGTATTTCTCATACTCATAAATATGCAGTTGCAGTAGTTTTAATAACTATAAAAGGGGATAAATAATGAAAGAAAGTCCTCTAGAAAAATTGAGGGATAAATTAGAAGAGTTGAAGAAGATTTCTGGAAGACTTATAGTACCTGATTTTAAAGAAAGTGAGTCATATATTGAAAAATTTTTGACATTAAGACAAGAAGTAGAGGAATTGCTTATTGATCTGAAAAAATTAAATGTTACAATTGATCCAGAGCTTTCTCGATTGAGTGAAATAGATGGCGAATTAAAGAAGAATATAAATTCTTTGTATAAGATAATGAGAAAGAGTAATAGACTAAAGGACAAATCTAATCTTTATCCTAAAGAGTATTGGTGGTGGCACATAGTTGAAATAGTGGATGAAAAAAGGAGAAGAAAATTAAAAAGAATTTTTTTAGGAAGTGTTGTTGTTATTATGACTATCGGGCTAATTATTTTTATAGCTTTAAATTACAAGACACCTGCTGAAGAGATCTTAGAGACTATTGACCAAAGTTATAAGTTTATGGCAGCTAAAAAATATAGAGAGGCTGAAAAATTATTGAAAGAAAAAATCAAAAAATATAAAGACAAAGAGGAGTTATACATAGTTTTAGGTATTATTCAAGAAGAAGAAGGAAAAATAAAAGAAGCTGAAGAAACCTTTAAAAAGGGGCTTTTTATAAGTGGTGAGGAAAATAGGTTTTATTTACAGAGAGCATTAGAGTATAAAAGATTACGTAAATTTGATAAAGCTAAAAAAGACATCAAGGAAGTACTTAAAAGGAATAAAGATAATTCAAATGCTTTGTATATTTTAGCTACTATTTACGAAGAAGAAGACAATATCATTGATGCCATAAAAACTTATAAGATTATTGAAGAATTAGGTGATAAAGCTGATCCGCAGATTTTAGTTATGACGAAAGTTAGACTTTCAGTGCTACTTCAGAAAGTAACCTTACCACAAAAATAGGGTTGTAATTGAAATTTGTTTGGTTTTGTGGTATATTCAATTTAGAAAGCCCTGCTGTGTGCGTGGTGTATGCTGTGGTCCTGGCTCAACACCTTGTTTCAGGAGGCTGATCTCCTGACTTGGGATTGCGGCTCTTAAAGAGCTACATAACCAAGCAGGGTAGGCCTCAAAATTGTGGAACGGGGCACAAGGACTTCGGCATCACGGCACAGCGGGGCTTTTAATAATTGTTTAAAAAAATTCTTTCATTAGAGGGGTTGTAGAAATGAGAATAAGCCAACAAATAAGAGAGAAATTTACACAATATTTCGTTAGAAATGGCCATTTACATTTACCCAGTGCATCTTTAGTTCCTGCAGATGATCCCACATTACTTTTTACCACTGCTGGGATGGTTCCTTTTAAACCATATTTTTTAGGGCAAGGTATACCCCCTAAAAGGCGTATTACCACAATTCAAAAATGTTTTCGAACTACAGACATAGAAAAGGTCGGCCTTACCCCAAGGCACTTAACTTTTTTAGAGATGCTTGGTAATTTTTCTTTTGGTGATTATTTTAAGAAGGAAGCGATTGGTTTTGCTTATGAATTCTTGACGAAAGAATTAGAGATTCCTTTATCAAGAATTTGGATTTCTGTATACGAGGAAGATGATGAGGCTTTTGAAATTTGGAATAAAATTATGGGAATTCCAAAAGAAAGAATAGTAAGATTAGGAAAAGTGGATAATTTCTGGGGTCCTCCAGGACCCACGGGACCTTGTGGTCCATGTTCTGAGATATATTATGATTTTGGTCCCAAATCTAAGGAGGAAGAAAATTGCAAGCCAGGTGATCCTTGCGATCGTTTTATGGAGATATGGAATTTAGTATTTATGGCTTACTATATGGATGAAGAGGGAAAACTTTCTCCTTTACCTCAGAAAAATATAGATACAGGAATGGGGCTTGAGAGAATAGTAACAGTTGTTGAGAATGTTAGTAATGTTTTTGAAACAGATCTTTTTCAACCAATTATTCAAAAGGTAAAAGAAATTATTAAGGATTCTGATTTGGTTACAGAAAGAATGGTTTCAGATCATATTAGAGCTATAACTTTTCTTATGAGTGATGGTGTGGTTCCTACTAATGAGGGAAGAGGCTATGTTTTGAGAAGGTTAATAAGAAGAGCATTAAGAAGAGCTTATAAGTTAGGAGTGAAAGAGCCTTTTCTTTACAAAATTGTGCCTACTGTTGTAGAAGTAATGGAAGATGCTTATCCTGAATTGGAAGAAAAATCTGACTATATTATGAAAGTACTTATCAAAGAAGAGGAGCAATTTATAAGAACCTTAGAGCAAGGTCTTAATCTTTTGGAGGATTATTTTAGAAAATCTACAAGTAAAGTTGTTAATAGTGAATTTGCTTTCAAACTTTATGATACTTATGGTTTTCCTATTGAATTGACGCAGGAAATTGCAGAAGAGGTAGGATTTAAAGTTGATATTGAAGGATTTAATAAAGAAATGGAGAAACAAAGAGAGAAAGCAAGATTATCTACTCAAGAAAAACTTGAAAGTACATTCATATCATTATCCGATGATGAGGTATATCAATTAAGGGAGATTCCTAACACTGAATTTGTAGGATATGATACTCTTTCTTCTGAAAGCAACGTTCTTTTTTTCTTAGGAAATAAACATAATAAAGAAATAAAAGAAGAGGAAGAAGTATACTTTGTATTAGATAAAACACCATTTTATCCAGAAAGTGGAGGTCAAGTTGCAGATACTGGCAAGGTATTTAATGATAATGTGGAGGTAATAGTTTCTGATGTAAGAAAACTTGGAGATAAATTTATTCTTCATAAAGGAAAAGTAGTTAAAGGAATCTTTAAGGAAGGGATGAAGGTTAAGGCAGAAGTAGATAAAGAAAGAAGATATCATACTATGAGACATCATACTGCCACCCATTTATTACATTCAGCTCTTAGGAAGATTTTAGGTAATCATATTATGCAATCTGGATCTTTAGTTTCTCCAGAATTTTTAAGATTTGATTTTACTCACCATTCTCCTATAATAGATGAGGAATTGAGACTTATTGAGAGAGAGATAAATAAAAATATTTTATCAAATTTTAAAGTTGATAAATTCTGGACTACATTAGATGAAGCAAGAAAAATGGGAGCAATAGCTTTATTTACTGAAAAGTATCAGAAGGATGTTAGGGTCATTAAAATTGAGGATGTTAGTATGGAGCTTTGTGGTGGTACTCATGTAGATTATACGGGAGAGATAGGAAGTTTTTACATTTTCAGAGAAGAAGGAATTGGGAGTGGAATAAGAAGGATATTTGCAGTATGTGGAATTAAAGCTTGGGAATATCAGAAAGAAAAGGAAAGTATTCTTAAAAAGTCTATGGATTTATTAGGTGCAAATAATATGGAAGAAATACCTTTAAGAATTGAAAGATTAATTTCAGAGTTAAAAGAAAAAGATAAAAAGATAGAAAATCTAGAGGAAGAAATAATTAAAAAAGAATCCTCTAATTTACTAAATAAAATTGAGATGATTAGGGATATAGCTATACTTTGTGAAATTGTTGACATGGATAATGAGGCTATAAAAAGATTGGGAGATTATTTAAAGAGTAAAAAAGAAAATCTTGTTATAGTTTTTCTAAAAGAGATTGATGGACGTTTTACAGGTACAGTTATGATAAGTCCTAAGTTAGTAGATAGAAATATTCTTGCTAAAGATATAGTAAGAGTAATAACAGAAGAGTTTAAAGGAAGAGGTGGAGGAAGGGATACATTAGCACAGTTTAATATTCCTAAAATAGATATCACAAGAATTAAGGAATATTTGAAGGATTATTTTAAAAACAAATGAGTAGATATCTTGGAATAGATTGGGGAGAAAAATATATAGGTTTTGCTATTTCTGATCCGTTAGGGGTTATAGCTCAAGGATTAGATGTTATAGAGTTTAAAAACGAAAAATCCTTTTTCGACTATCTCAAAGGTATACTTCAAAGATATGATATTGAAGGGATAGTGATTGGCTATCCGATAAGCTTAAGAGGACATGAGAATGAGAAAACAGAAAAAATAAAAGAATTATCTAAGAAAATAGAAGAAAAATTTAAAATCAAAACCTATTTAGTAGATGAAAGATTCACTACTATGGAGGTAGAGAGGGTTTTAATAGAGGCTAATGTTAAAAGAAAGGATAGAAAGATTATTAAGAATAAGCAGTCAGCAATAATTATACTACAAAAGTTTTTGTCATCCATACAACTTGACATCGAAGAACAAGAAAAGGTATAATTTTGCATTGTAAGGGCGCGTAGCTCAGTGGGAGAGCACTATCTTGACGCGGTAGGGGTCGGTGGTTCAATCCCACCCGCGCCCACCATAAGAGAAAAGGCGAAGAAGAGGAAAGTAATCTATTTCAGATATACAGAGAGGAAGACGAGAAGCTGGAAGTCTTCCATATCTGAAATAGATGAAAACCACCTTGGAGCTTCCTGTTGAAATTCCATTAATGGAAAAGTAAGCAGTGACGGGTGATTCCGTTAAAGATCAAGAGTGGATCTTTTTTAGATCCATTAAGGTGGAACCACGGGAGCTCTCGTCCTTTAATGGGACGAGAGCTTTTTTATTTGTAGAATAAATAGTGAAAAATTAAACGGGAGGTCGGAATATTATGAGTTGGAAAATGGTATATAAAAATAAAAGTTGGGAGAAAAAAGGCAGTTTGCTGGATGCATTAAGGGAAGAAGGTTTAGAAGATATAATATTAGGAGCAAGGATTAATGGTATTTTAACTGATCTGAAGATAATTCCTCCTTTTGGTAGTGTAGTGGAAATTGTGGATTGGGATGATGCTGAGGGGAAAAGTATTTATTGGCATACTTCTTCTCATATTTTGGCTCATGCAGTAAAAGAATTGTTTCCAGAGGTTAAATTAGGAATTGGACCTGCTATAGAAGATGGGTTTTATTATGATTTTTATAAAGACACTCCTTTTACTCAGGAGGATTTAGAAAAAATAGAAGAAAGAATGAAGGAGATAATAAAGAAGGATATACCTATAGAAAGAATAGAGTTAACAAGGGATGAAGCAAGAAAATTATTAGAAGAATTAGAAGAGAATTTTAAATTAGAGCTTCTTGAGGAAATACCAGAAGGAGAAAAAATATCTTTTTATAGACAAGGTAATTTTATAGATCTTTGTAAGGGTCCTCATTTACCTTCTACGGGAAAAGTAAAAGCTATAAAGTTATTAAGTACTTCTGGTGCTTATTGGAAAGGAAATGAAAATAATCCTATGTTGCAACGAATTTATGGTATATCTTTTCCTTCTGAGAAAGAATTAAATGATTACCTAAAAGAAAGGGAGGAAGCATTAAAGAGGGATCATAGAAAAGTAGGAAGAGAACTTGGGATATTTAATACCTTTGAAGAAGCTGGTCCAGGCTTAATTTTTTATCCACCAAAAGGAGCTTTATTAAGACTGATTATTGAAGAATTTGAAAGAAAAGAACATTTAAAAAGAGGTTACTTACCAGTTATTACTCCCCATTTAATGCAAGCTGATTTGTGGAAAATATCAGGTCATTGGGATAATTATAGAGAAAATATGTTTTTTTTACAAGTAGACGAAAAAGATTATGCTGTAAAACCTATGAATTGTCCAGGACATGTTCTTATATATAGGTCTACTGTAAGAAGTTATAGGGATTTACCTCTTAGATTTTTTGAAATGGGAACTGTTTATAGATATGAAAGATCAGGAGTATTATATGGACTTGAGAGAGCCAGAGGTTTTACTCAGGATGATGCACATATTTTCTGTACAGAAGAACAATTGGAAGATGAGATTAAAAGAGTATTAGATTTTGTATTTTTTATGTTAAAAAGTTTTGGCTTAAATGAATATGAAATTACTCTTTCTACGAGACCCGAAAAATATATTGGATCTGATGAAATATGGGAAAAAGCAACAATAGCTCTTAAAAATGCTTTAGAGAGTGTAGGGGTTAGTTATCAAGTTGCTGAAGGTGAAGGTGCTTTTTATGGTCCTAAGATTGATTTAAAGTTAAGGGGGTTACTTGGAAAAAGATGGCAAGGTCCTACAATTCAAGTGGATTTTAATTTGCCAGAAAGATTTGATTTAACCTATGATGCTTCTGATGGAACAAAGAAAAGACCTGTTATGATACATAGAGCAATATTAGGTTCCTATGAAAGATTTATAGGTATTCTTATAGAACAATATGGTGGAAGATTTCCTTTATGGCTTGCACCTGTTCAAATTGCTATTCTTCCTATATCAGAAAAGCATGAAGATTATGCCTTAGAGATTGCTAAGATTTTAAAAGAAAATGACTTTAGGGTAGAAGTTGATTTAGATCAAGCCAAGTTGAATTATAAGCTTAGAAAGGCTATAAATAATAAAATACCCTATATCTTTATAGTAGGGGATAAGGAAAAGGCAGAAAGGAAGGTAAGTGTAAGGACCCATAATCAAGATTTAGGGGTTTTTGAACTTAATGTCATTATTAACAAGCTTTCAGACGAGATAAATACCAAAAAAAGCCTTATAGGAGGATAAATAAATGTTATTTAAGATTCTTTTTACTATCTGGTTTTTTTTGCTGGGGAGTGCTGTCGGTAGTTTCTTAAATGTTTTGATATATAGACTTCCTCGAAAAGAATCTATTTTATTTCCTTCTTCTCGTTGTCCTTCTTGTAATCATAAATTAGCACCGAAGGACCTTGTACCTATTTTCAGTTATATATTTCTTAAAGGGAAATGTAGATACTGTAGAGCAAAGATTTCTATAAGATATCCCTTGGTTGAGACCCTTACTGCAATATTTTTTGCCCTATCTTTTTGGGTATATGGATGGTCTTTTCACTGTTTTAAAATATTAATACTTTTCTCATTCCTTTTGCCAATCTTTTTTATAGATATCGAACATATGTTGATTCCTGACGTTTTATCTTTTGCTGGTTTAGGAATAGGTTTTTTTCTCTCTTTATTAGAAGGTAAGATTTACCAAAGCATTTTAGGAAGCATTGTTTTTGGGGGAATATTACTTTTAATATATTTAGGTGCTCTTTTAATATTAAAAGAAGAAGGCATGGGACAGGGAGATATAAAGTTGGGATTTTTTTTGGGAAGTTTTCTTGGATTAAAACTATCCTTATTAGCTTTATTTTTGAGTTACATTTTAGGAGGTGTTATATCCGTCTTTATTTTGCTATTTAAAAATAAAGACTTAAAAACTGCTATACCTTTTGGTCCTTTTCTAATCTCGGGATCATTTATATCTTTATTTTGGGGAGAGTCTATAATAAGTCTTTATATTTCTTTTTTTATTAAATGACAAATTTAAACGGATATACACTGATAGAACTTTTAATAACTGTTATTATTATTGGAATTTTATCCTATATTTCTTTCCATGTTACAATTGCAAGCTTAGATAGAGCTAATCTGAATAGTTGTGCTATATTAATATTAAAAGAGCTTGTAGAACTTAGAGATAGTGCATATTCTTGTGATGAGGGTACTCCAAACATTTTATTTTTCTTTCCTTCTATAGACAAGATTGTTTTAAAATGTTATGATAAAAAAAGTAATTTTTATAAAATTACGAAAATAATTGATCTGAGAGAAGAAAATATAGATCTTGTTTCTTCAGTTTTTGGAGTAAATGAGTATGTTTACTTTAATAGGCTGGGAATTCCTTCTTCAGGGGGAACTGTTGTAATAAGGTATAAAAATATGAGAAAATATGTAGTAGTAACTCCTGCTACAGGGAGGATATATATAAGTGATAAAATGCCAGAAGATTAGTAAATATAGTGGTTTTAGTGTATTAGAGGCATTGATAGCTGGAGCGGTACTTTTAATAGCAATCGTAGGAATTTTACAAATGTATTTTGTAACTTTTTATAATGCTCCGAAGGTAGAGAACCTTATTAATGCTAACTATATCCTTTCAAAAGAGGCAGAGTTAATTTTTTCAAAAAGTTATACTATTTTAGATAGCTATATAACTTCTAATTATCCTAAGGTTGTAAAGGATAAAAACATGGTATATACTATTACATGTACAATAGATAATACTCTTACATGGGGAAGATTCATAAGATTAGAAGCATCTTGGATTGAAGGTAAAGAAAATAAAGAATTTAGAATTGAATTTTTTAGGGCTAAATTATGAAAAAGGGCTTTACTTTAATTGAACTTTTAATTGGTGTTTCCATATCCCTTATAATAGTTGCTCTTGTGGTGAGTTTCTTAACCACAGGTTCCTTAGGATATCAGTTTATAAATAAAAAGATACAATATCAAAGAAATGCAAGATTAGTGGCAGAGAGACTTATTAGGGAAGTTAAAAAAGCATCTATTATTGATAGTACTTCAGATGGTGGTAATTTAATATTTAGTTATACTTATTATGACTTTAGTACTAATCCTATTTCGTCTACATTATCTACTATAAGATATTATATAGATAATAATGGTATTCTCAGAAGACAAGTAAAACAGGGGAACTTATGGGTAGGTAATAATCCCCTAACAGAAAGTGATTTCAAGGTTATACCTCCTATATTTTTTTATTATGATGATTCTGGGAATATTGTTTCTCCAAGGAATGCTCAAATTGTTCAAGTGGTACTTAAATTTGACGGAAATAAAGATAATGTTGTTGATTATACCTTGACTTTTTCAATATTTCTCCCTATAAAAAACACTTATTACTTAAAATAGGGGGAAGAAAAAAATGTTTTCTAATAATAAAGAAAAGGGACAATTAGTGATATTAATGAGTATCGTTATCTTTATATTTGTATTGGGGTTAATTATTGTTCAACTTATACCCTCAGAAAATGTTATTACAAGAAGGACTCTTGAGAGTAATCAAGCCTTTTATTTAGCTCAATCAGGTCTTCAACAGGCTTTTTATATAATAAATTCTAACCCAGATTTAGCATTTTTGACCCTTACTTTAAGAAGAATAGACAACAGTAGTAATCTATTATCCTATACAATGACTTATACTAACGGAGATTTATTTAAATTTAGCTATAATATAGGTTCTATATCTGTTGGTGAATATAATGTTACTGTTTCATATACCTTTTCAAAATTAAATTCAGGAGGAGTTTTAATCGATTATCCCATATATAAGATAAGATGTGAAGGCTATGTACCATCCATAGATAATTATAGGGTTATTAGGAAACTTGAAGTATATGGGAATAATACTGAAATAACTCTTGATCCATTTAAATTTGCAGTCTTTGCAGGAACTTCTGTTAATTTTTCTGGAAAAGCTGCAGTTATTGAAGGAGAGAGATTGCCTGATGGGACTTTTGATACTGCAATATATTCTAATGGTCCTGTAGATTTAAGTAATCCTCCACTTATAAATGGTTCTTATTCTCCTGTATTAGGAATAGACGTTATTGCAAATGATAATTCCCTTTCTATGCCAACCTTAAATGAGGATTATCTTAAAGGGGTAGCTATGTCACAAGGTCTTTACAGATCTGGGGGAATAGTAGATTTAAAGAATTTAGTTGATTATGCAAAGAGTAATCCTAATTGGTACAATTCTGCCACTAATACTTGGTTGACATGGACGTTGGTGATATATATAGATGGTAATGCTAGGATGGCTGGGAATGTTGAGTTTCAAGGGATGGTTATTGTAAAAGGAGATGTAAAGATTACAGGTACTGGGAATAAAATAAGGGGGATATTATATGCAGCAAAAGTTGACTCTGTTACAGATGATCTTTCTATATTTGGAGATCCTATTATAGAAGGTACCAGTATAGGTGAGGCTGTAAGAATTGGAGGTAATAGTACTATAAAACACAATAGAAGTTATATCGAAAATATCATGCAATCTCATGGCATAACAAATGTAGTAAAAGCTACAAAGACAAAATTAAAGATTCTTTCATGGAATGAATTTTAAAAGAGTTGTCTATTTATATCTTTTGTATTAAAATAAAATCTTATTCAGGGAGAGGTTGAAAGGAAGGGAAAGATGGGGATTTTTAATTTATTTTCTTCAGAAGAGCCTATTTTGAGTATTGAATTAGGAAATCCTGTAAGATTAGTATATGGGGGGAGGAGAAAAGATAAGAAGATTGTAATTAAAAATGCAGTTTCTTTTCTTTTTTCACCTGACATTTTTCAAGGGGGTCAATCCTTAGATATTTCCAAAATAGTAGAAACTCTCAAAAAGGACTTAAAAGTATTGAAAGTAAAGAACCCAAAAACATATATAGCTATACCATCTTTAAATGTGGTGGTAAGATTTTTTAATTTTACTTATATGCCAGAAGAAGAACTTAGAGAGGCCATAAAATGGGAGCTTGATAGGTATATTCCATTTTCTGAGGAAGATATAGTGTACGATTTAGAGATTATTGATGTAATAGAGAGGGAAGGAAGTAAAGAATGTAAAGTAATGCTGGTTGCAGTACCAAAAGAAGTCATAAATCCATATTTGGAGATAGTAAAATCCTTAGGGCTAAATTTAGAGGTAGTAGATATAAGTATTTTTTCGGCTGTAAGATCAGTAGTATTTAATAGAAAAGAGCTTCCTAAGGGTAATACCTTGTTCTTGTATACTCACGATAATATTGCAGAATTTGTTGTGCTAAAGGATAATCAACCCATATTTTTTAGAAGCACTATTATGGAAGAATGGAATCCACATGAAGAAGGAGTAGATGAGCTTACAAAGTCTTTTATTTTGGAAGATTTTGTAAGAAAAATTCAAGAATCTATTAATTTTTTCTTTCTACAGTTTCCAGAGGAACATATAGATCAAGCTATAGTTATGGGAAGCAATGCTAAAAATAAAGATTTTGTGGATCTTTTAGAGGCTCTCTTAAATGTACCATCAGAAGTAGCCCCATTGACTCTTAGCTCTGACGTAATAGTAAATGCAAAAAAGCAAGATAAATCATTTTTAGAAGATCTTTCTTCTTGGGTAGTACCTATAGGACTATTTTTCTGGGGAAGGATGTAGGAATATGTTTAAGATTAACCTTTTACCGAAGGAAGCTAAGAAAAAAGAGGCAATAAGAATTCCCTTTTTAGGTATTCTTATTACTGTGATTGGGATATTACTTCTATTTGGAGAGATTGTTCTTTATTTTAATCTTTCATCTGAAGTTAATAATTTAAGAAACGAAAATACTTCTCTTGAAGCCCAAATAAATGATCTTAAAATAAGAATAAAAGAATTACAAAAATTGCAAGACATAAAAAAACAATATGAAGAAAAGATAAATTTATTAAATGAGATTTCTTCTAAAGAGATATCTTGGGTTGATATTTTTGAGACTATAAATGGAATTACTCCTAAAAATCTTTGGATTAAAAGTTTTAGCTTAGATTCTTCAGATAATGTAAATATCGAGGGATTTGCTGTAAGCTACAAAGATATAGCAATTTTTTTAGATCAATTAGAAAAAACCAATCTTATGGATAAAATTACCTTGGGTTTTGCTCAGAAGGTTGGACAGCCTCCAGTTATTGCTATTAATTTTAGGATAGCTGCTCAGTATAAGAGGGGTGAAAGATGAAACCAAATATAAATATATGGATAATTATAGGTATTTTTTTATTTGTTATTGTTGTTGGATTTTACTTTCTTGTATATAAATCTTTAGAGAATGAAAAAAACACATTAGTGGAAAGCATTGATAATAATCGTCAGATGCTTCTTAAGTATCAGCTGAATTACAAAAAGAGCTTAGAAGAGTGGGAGAAATTTAAAGAATCTTTGCAGAAATTTGCTGAATTACAACAGAAGTTACCTACAAAAGAAGATCTTCCTCATCTTTTAGCTTTTGTAGAGACTATATGTAAAGAATCAAAGCTTTCTGTAAATAGTTTTAAGCCAATTCAAGTACAAGAACAACCTCAGCCTACCTCACAAGAGGGGAAAAAAGAGGCTCCAAAACCTCTTTATGAAGAAAGAAATTATAGTGTGGACTTACAAGGTGGTTATGGTGGATTTCTCTTATTTTTAGCTAAGCTAAAGACAGCACCTCGTATTATTCTTTTAAAGGATTTAAAAATTGATCCTGTAGATACAACTGCTAAAGAACTAAAATTTTCCTTCATATTGTCTACATTTATAATTAAATAGGTGGGGAAATATGGATATTAAAAGTATATTTAATGATCCAAAACAAAGATTAATAGTCCTTATAAGTCTTTTTATTATTGTAGGTGCGATTGGAGGATACTATATTGTGGCAAATTATGTATTAACTCCCCAAGAGGAACCTGTTATAACAACACCTAAGGCAAAAACTACAACAGGTACTTATACTTTTGCTGAAATATTAGAAACTCTTACTGAACAAATAGGAGTAGTCTTTACTTATTCAAATGTTGCTTTAGGAAGAAGTAATCCTTTTTTACCTGTTATTGACTTAAATCCAAAACCACAGCCTAAGATATCGTCTTTACCTCAAGCAACTACGAGAATTTCTATAGTACCACAGTCTTCTTCTGTTACTAAAACTTGGTATAGCAATTTTAAGCTTACAGGAATAATAAGAAGTTGGGATAAAAGTTATGCGATTATAGAAGAAGGTGATAGGGGCTATATCATAAGAGAAGGAGAATTGTTTAGGGGGGATATATACCTGGAAAAGATCTTGGAAAATTCGGTAATTTTAAGGAAAGGAAAAGAAACAACTACTATTAAACTGGGAGGTGAATAGTTTGTCTCACATAAGAAAATTAATTTCTTTGATTCTGTTTATAAACTTTTTGTTAATTGGGGGGATATTTGCTCAAAATAGTTTAAAAAGTTTAGTGGGAATTCAAGTAGAAGATGGTAGTGGTGGTACCATAAATATAAATATTTATTTTTCAACTACTTCGGTACCAAAATATGATATTAAACAATCTGCCTCAAAAATTGTGGTAACTTTTTATGATACTCAGATAAAAACTGTATCAAAAAATGTTGAAATAAATAAAGGATTTTTGACTAATTTAGAACTCTCTCAAAATAAAAATAATACTATACTTGTAATAAATTTTATAGGATCCTTACCTAAGTATTCAGTTACTTCTACTTCTGGAATTTTAAAAATTACACTAAGTCCTTCAGGTGCTTATTCCAAAGAAGAAACTTCATCTATTAAACAGATTTCTTCAATAGAAAATACTCTTTTGAATATAAAGATTGATAAGAATTATAAGCCCAATCTTATAGTGTTAGAGTTTTCTAATAAAGCCCCAGATTTTAAAAGCTCGCTCCTTAAAAATCCTTTAAGATTTGTTATTGATTTAAATGATACGATAAACAAACTTGGCTCTAAGGTTATACCTGTAAATTCCAGTCCTATTATTTCAATTAGAACTTCTCAATTTAGTACTAAACCGTTTGTTACAAGGATAGTAATTGACTTGAAGACTTCTTTTCCTGCAATATCTGCAAAATCAGCTGATAATAAAATATATATAGGGACAGAAGATGTTTTAGCCAAAGTTGTTCCAACAACCACAAAGATTGTGAGTCAGAAGACTATAGAAGCACCAGAAAAGGAAGAGACTCCAAAGATAACTGAGATAAAAACTAGAGAAGTACAAGAAGAACAAAAAGTAGAAACCAAATTGGAACATCCTAAGCCTGTAGAGGTAAAAGATAAATTCCAGCAAAAGATTTCAGTTTCTTTTGATAGGGCTGAAATAAGAGATGTTTTAAAGGCAATGGGGCAGTTGGCGGGACTTAATATAATAACGGATATTGGTGTCCAAGGAAGAATAAGTGTCTATTTAAAAGATATTCCATTTAGAGATGCTTTTTACGCCTTACTTGCATCATCGGATCTTGGATATGTGGAACAAGGAGAAGTAATTATTGTAGCGAACCTTGATAAGCTTCAAAAAATTGAAAGTAGAGATTTAGTTACAAAGGTATATCAACTTAGATATTTTGAAAGCCAAAAGGCTAAGGAAATTCTATCCAAAACATCTAAAACTGCAATTTTTGATTCTGATGATACGAGAAATTGGCTAATAGTTTCAGCTCCATCAACAGAATTTCCGAAGATAGAGAATGCCATCAAAATTTTAGATATACCATCTGAAAAAGTTGCCGAGACAAAGGGAGTAGGTAAGGTTCAAGTTGAAAGGTTTGAAGATACATATCTTGTTTCTCTTAATGCGAAGGGAGAAGATATTAAAGATATTCTTCAAGAAATAGCACAAAAAACGGGTAGGAATATAATATTTTCAAAAGATATTTCTGGAGGTTTATATCTTACCTTAAACAAAGTTTCCTTAGATAGAGCTATAGATCTTATTATTAGAAGTTTAGGATACACATATGAGATAAGAGAAGGAGGTTTTATAATAGTAAGTGTACCTAAGGGTGAAGCTCCTTCAATACCTATTTTAGAGATAAAAGAACTTGTTAAGATAGATAAAATTAGTGATGTTTATTATGTTACCGCAGATCTTAGAAAATCTGATATAAGAGATATACTCCAAGAGATAGCAAAGAAAACAGAGTTTAATTTTGTAATAGATCCAAAGATTTCAGGAAGTGTAGATCTATTTGTAAATAAAGTACCACTGGATGAAGTTCTTACTATTTTACAAAGGCTTGCCAATTTTGATATGGAAAAAGTAGGGAAGACCTATTATGTTAAACCTAAGGAAATACAAACAGCCCCTACAGTGGTTCAGCCTATATTAACTAAATTATATGTTCTTAAATATATTGATTTACAAGATATTTTGAGAGTAGGAGGGGCATTAGTAAAGAACATAAGCTTAAGTTATGATAGTAAGACGAGGTTATTAATAGCCCAAGGAAAGGAAGAGGACTTGAAGGTACTTGATGATCTAATAAGCAGGATAGATGTAGAGAGGAAAGGGGAAGAGGTAGTAGTAGCGAAGGAGTTATTAAGTGTAGAGAAAGAAGAAGGGAAGATATATGTAAGCTGTGATTTGAAGAAGGCAGATATAAGGGAAGTATTAAGGGAGCTTGGTAAGAAAGCAGATATTAACTTTGTGATAGATCCAAAGGTAGTAGGAGAAGTAGATCTCTATCTAAACAGGGTAGAGTTATCGGAGGTATTGAACATACTCCAGAAGGCAGCGAAGATAAGCATAACGAGGGATGATAAAGTGACCTATGTGAAGATGCAAGAGGAGAAGGTAGCGGTACCAGTAGAGACAGCGAAGACGAAGATATATGTATTGAAATATATAGACATATCAGACATAGAGAGAGTAGGAGGGGCATTAGTAAAGAACATAAGCTTAAGTTATGATAGTAAGACGAGGTTATTAATAGCCCAAGGAAAGGAAGAGGACTTGAAGGTACTTGATGATCTAATAAGCAGGATAGATGTGGAGAGGAAAGGGGAAGAGGTAGTAGTAGCGAAGGAGTTATTAAGTGTAGAGAAAGAAGAAGGGAAGATATATGTAAGCTGTGATTTGAAGAAGGCAGATATAAGGGAAGTATTAAGGGAGCTTGGTAAGAAAGCAGATATTAACTTTGTGATAGATCCAAAGGTAGTAGGAGAAGTAGATCTCTATCTAAACAGGGTAGAGTTATCGGAGGTATTGAACATACTCCAGAAGGCAGCGAAGATAAGCATAACGAGGGATGATAAAGTGACCTATGTGAAGATGCAAGAGGAGAAGGTAGCGGTACCAGTAGAGACAGCGAAGACGAAGATATATGTATTGAAATATATAGACATATCAGACATAGAGAGAGTAGGAGGGGCATTAGTAAAGAACATAAGCTTAAGTTATGATAGTAAGACGAGGTTATTAATAGCCCAAGGAAAGGAAGAGGACTTGAAGGTACTTGATGATCTAATAAGCAGGATAGATGTGGAGAGGAAAGGGGAAGAGGTAGTAGTAGCGAAGGAGTTATTAAGTGTAGAGAAAGAAGAAGGGAAGATATATGTAAGCTGTGATTTGAAGAAGGCAGATATAAGGGAAGTATTAAGGGAGCTTGGTAAGAAAGCAGATATTAACTTTGTGATAGATCCAAAGGTAGTAGGAGAAGTAGATCTCTATCTAAACAGGGTAGAGTTATCGGAGGTATTGAACATACTCCAGAAGGCAGCGAAGATAAGCATAACGAGGGATGATAAAGTGACCTATGTGAAGATGCAAGAGGAGAAGGTAGCGGTACCAGTAGAGACAGCGAAGACGAAGATATATGTATTGAAATATATAGACATATCAGACATAGAGAGAGTAGGAGGGGCATTAGTAAAGAACATAAGCTTAAGTTATGATAGTAAGACGAGGTTATTAATAGCCCAAGGAAAGGAAGAGGACTTGAAGGTACTTGATGATCTAATAAGCAGGATAGATGTGGAGAGGAAAGGGGAAGAGGTAGTAGTAGCGAAGGAGTTATTAAGTGTAGAGAAAGAAGAAGGGAAGATATATGTAAGCTGTGATTTGAAGAAGGCAGATATAAGGGAAGTATTAAGGGAGCTTGGTAAGAAAGCAGATATTAACTTTGTGATAGATCCAAAGGTAGTAGGAGAAGTAGATCTCTATCTAAACAGGGTAGAGTTACAAGATACTATTGATATATTGAGTAGAATAGGAAATATAACCTTTGAAAAAGTGGGTGTTGTGACATATGTTAGACCTTATGTGCCACCAGTTATAACAGCTAAAGAGGGAGTACAAACTATTACAAAAGAGTATAAGCTAAAATATATATCCTTAGATACATTAAAATCTGTAGTTTCAGGTCTTGCCAAAGATGTATCCTTCTATTATGATCAAACCTCAGGATTTTTGTTGGTTCAAGGTCCTGTAGACCAAGTTACAGCTGTGGAAAATATGATAGCAAAACTTGATAAGCCAACCCCACAAGTAAAAGTAGATGTTCAAATAGTAGAGGTATCAAGAGAAAATGTAAAGGATATAGGTATAGCGTGGGGTACACAAAATATAGGTACAGGTATTAAAATAGAAGCTAATGTTGGTTGGCAAGATCTGAAGTTAAGTATTATAAATCCTGAAAGTGTGCTTGCTACTATAAAGGCCTTAGAGACCCAAAATAAAGCTAAAATACTTGCTCAACCAAGTATGACAACTATAAGTGGTAAAGCTACAAGAATTATGATAGGTGATAGGGTACCATTGGTATCTTATGATGCTCAAGGTAATAGATCAATTACATATATAGATGTGGGAATAATACTTGATGTAACACCTACTATAAATCCTGATGGTACTATTACTGCAAATATTAAGCCTCAGGTTAGCACAATAAGTGGTTATGCAGGAAAGGATGGAGATGTACCTATAATATCGACCAGAGAAGCTCAAACCATAGTTAACTTGAAGAATGGTGAAACTCTTGCCTTAGGTGGTTTGTTAAGACAAGAAGAAATTGAAAGTATGTCTAAGGTACCACTCTTAGGAGATATCCCAATTCTTGGAGAACTCTTTAAAGCAAGGAAGACTCAAAATGTTCAGAAGGAGCTTATTATACTTATAACTCCTAAGACAATAGAATAAGATAAAAATGAGGATAAATATTTTATGAATACAAGACTTAGAGAAATACAAAATAAACTAAATAAAGAAAAAATAGATGGGATTGTTATTAGTAGTATAGTGAATATTAGATACCTTACAGGATTTACGGGCTCAACAGCTGAACTTGTGCTTCTGAAGGAGGGGGGTTACATATTAGTTGATTCAAGGTATTGGGAACAAGTACACCAGGAAGTTGATATGGTGGAGCCTGTTCTTATTAATGGTGATGTGAATTTATTCTCCTTCTTAAAGGATCTTTCAAAAAAAGAAGATTTTAAGAGAATAGCTTTTGAGGGACAATCATTCAATTATTTTAAGTATAAAAAATTGATTGAAAGTTTATTGAATATTGAGTTGATTCCAGTAGAAAATTGGGTAGAGGAGATGAGAATGGTTAAGGATGATAATGAAATAGAGAAAATAAAAACAGCTTTAAAAATTGCAGAAGAGGCTTTTGAAGAAGTATTAGAAATTATAAAGCCAGGTATATCTGAAAGAGATTTAGCAATAGAATTAGAGTATCAAATGGCAAAAAAAGGTAGTGAGAAAATAGCTTTTGATACAATTGTGGCATCAGGACCAAGAGCTGCACTTCCTCATGGAAAGGCGAGCAATAAAAAGATATATGGAAATGAGTTTATTGTATTTGATTTTGGGGCTGTTTATAAGGGATATCATTCGGATATTACAAGAACCGTGTATATCGGAAACCCAACTGAAGAAGAACTATTAATATACAATATTGTTCTTGAAGCACAGAAAAGGGCAGAAGAAGTAATAGAAGAAGGTATAGAAAGTAGTTTTGTAGATAAAGTTTCTCGTGATATAATTCAAGAAAATGGTTATGGAAATTATTTTGGTCATGGCCTTGGGCATGGTATAGGACTTGAAATACATGAATTACCAAGGTTATCCCCAAAAGGAAATTGGGTTCTAAAGAAAAATATGGTAGTTACTGTTGAACCTGGTATTTATATTCCTGGAAGGTTTGGGGTAAGAATTGAAGATATGGTAGTTGTTGAAGAGGAAAAGGCAACTATATTAAATAGTTTTACTAACGAACTTATAATAATATAGGGAAAGGGAGGTAATAAAAAAGATGATTTCAGTAAATGATTTTTATCCTGGTCTTACTATTGAATTAGATGGAGAAATATATATAGTACTTGAATACCAACATGTACATATGGCTCAGGGTCAGGCAACAGTCAAAGTAAAATTAAAGAACTTGAAAACAGGAAATGTATTGAGAAAAACATTTAAATCAGATGAATATGTTCCTCAAGCTTTTATTAATAAAAGAGAAGCAGAATTTCTTTACAAACAAGGAGATGAGTATTATTTTATTGATCATGAAACCTATGAACAACATATGCTCACTGAGGAGCAATTAGGAGATGCAATTAAATACTTAAAAGAAGGAACTATCGTTAGTGTGCTTTTTTATGAAGGAAATCCTATTGGTATAGAGCTTCCTACTACAGTTGTTTTAGAGGTTATAGAAACTGATCCAGGTCTTAGAGGAGATACAGTTTCGGGTGGATCAAAACCTGCAAAATTAGAAACGGGATTAGTAATACAGGTCCCTTTATTTATACAAATTGGAGATAAAGTTGTAGTGGATACTCGTTATGCAAAATATGTTGAAAGAGCATAGATTTTAATAATGAGTTTTAATAAAAAGGAGTATTACTATGAAAGAATGGTCTTTAGAAGAGTTAAAAGAGTTAATATGTCTATTTAACAAGAGTAATCTTTCAGAATTGATAATAGAAAATGGAGAAAATAAATTGATTTTAAGAAGAGGTGATCATGTTGTTTCTATTTCATCACCTCAGGTAGAATCTCAAGTTGAAAAATTACAAGCCATAAAAGAGGTTGCTGAGGAAGGTGTATATATTACTGCTCCTTTGGTTGGAGTTTTTTATCGTTCCCCCGCTCCAGGCGCCCCTCCTTTTGTTGAAGAAGGTGATTTGGTAGAGCCAGGACAAACAGTATGTATAATTGAAGCCATGAAATTAATGAATGAGATAAAGAGTCATGTAAGAGGAAGAGTTAAAAAAATATTAGTTGAAAATGGTCAGGCAGTGGAATTTGGACAAAAACTTTTTCTAATAGATACAGAGAGCAATGTTTAAGAAAGTTCTTATTGCAAATAGAGGCGAAATTGCTGTTAGAGTTATAAGGGCTTGTAAAGAATTAGGCATTAAAACAGTAGCTGTATATTCTGAAGCAGATAAAGAATCTCTTCATGTATATATGGCAGATGAGGCAATCTGTATAGGCCCACCTCCTGCCTCACAAAGCTACTTAAATATTCCAAACATTATTAGTGCCGCTTTAATATCAAATGCTGATGCTATCCATCCAGGATATGGTTTTTTAGCAGAATCATCAAGATTTGCTGAAATTTGTCAAGACCACGGTATAGTGTTTATAGGTCCTAAAAAGGAAGTTATTGAAAGTTTAGGGGACAAGGCCAGAGCCAAAAAAATAATGAAAGAAGCAGGTGTTCCTTTGTTACCTGGGTCTGAAGGACTTGTTGAGGATGAAAAACAAGCAGTAAAAATTGCTAAAGAGATAGGTTTTCCTGTTCTTATAAAGGCTACTGCTGGTGGTGGCGGTAAAGGAATGAGGATTTCATACAGTCCTGAGGAATTGGTAAAAAATATAAGACTTGCTAAATTGGAAGCTGAGAAAAATTTTGGAAATCCTGGCGTGTACATTGAAAAGTTTATAGAAGAACCAAGACATGTGGAGATACAGATAATGGGAGATGCTTATGGTAATATTGTTTCTCTTGGTGAAAGAGATTGTACTATTCAAAGAAGATATCAAAAATTAATTGAGGAATCTCCTTCCCCAGTGGTAGATAGAAGATTGAGAGAGGCTATGAGTAGAGCTGCAATTCGAGGGGCGTATAAGGTTGGGTATGTGGGTCCTGGAACCTTTGAATTTCTTTTGGACAAAGATGGGAGATTTTATTTTATGGAAGTAAATACGAGAATTCAGGTAGAACATACTGTAACAGAAATGGTAACTGGTATTGATCTTGTAAAATGGCAAATACTAATTGCAGCTGGAGAGAAATTAGATTTTAAAGAAGTAACATTAAGAGGACATGCTATAGAGTGTAGAATTAATGCTGAGGATCCTGATAATAATTTTGCTCCATCTGCTGGAAAAATAGATAAATATATACCTCCAGGAGGCCCTTTTGTAAGAATTGATACTCATCTTTATGAAGGTTATGAAATGGTACCTTTTTATGATTCTTTACTGGCAAAGATTATAACTTGGGGAAAAGATAGAAATGAGGCTATAATAAGGATGAAAAGGGCTTTGGAGGAATTTGTTTTGAGAGGAATTAAAACGACAATCCCTCTTCATTTAAAAGTACTAAATAACAGTTCATTTATAAAAGGAGACTATTCTACTAACTTTTTATCAAGAAGGGTGTTAGTAGAGGATTAATTTTTGATAAAATAGAGAGTGGTGATAAGCTATGAAAGAAGAACTTTCATATGGAACGGTAAATATATCAAAAGGGGTTATCTCTGTAATAGCGGGTATTGCTGCTCAAGAGGTAGAAGGTGTCGCTCAAGTAGGAGAGCCTTCTTCTTCATTTATGAAACTTGTATCGGGTATACCTCTTGGAAGGGGCATAAAAATTGATCTATATGAAAAAGATGTATACATAATGATACCTATTTATGTAAAACAAAATGTTTTTTTTCCTGAAGTTGCAAGAGAAGTTCAATCCCATGTTAAGGAAGTGATAGAAAGTATGACAGGATTAAATGTAAGGGAAGTGAATGTTATTATAAAAGGAGTATTGATAGGTAAAAAAGATAAGGAGGAGAAGAAATGAAACTTAATAGATATGAAATTATTATTTACTCTATAATTTTGTTAATTTTCTCTTTTATTGATCTTATTTTAATCCTTGGACTTTTTAAATGGGAATTAGCATTAAGTATAATAAATTGGGCTAAGGGACCTGGTTTTTTGTTTTCTGCTATTTTGTTTATAATTCTTTTTGTTCTTGCTTTTTCATCAAGTTTTGCTTTAATTATAAATAGAGAGAAAACTTCTGTTGTTATAGGAAATAGAACAGGTTTAGGTGATGTAATGATTTCTGTTAATGGTATTAAAAGTTCTATCAGAGAGATAGCTGGATATTTTTCAGAAATTCAAGATATAAGACCTGAGATTGAAATTATAAAAGATAAAATATATATTACTTTGAGGATAAAAATTCCTGCTAGTGCAGATATAACAAGAATTGTTAATGAGATGCAACAAAGATTAAAAGTTTATTTTGAAAGTGTTTTACCTTTGAACTTAGAAAAAATAAACGTAATAATTGATGATGTGGTTCCTTCAAAAAGGGGTAAGTAGATGAATCTTGAAAGGATAAAAAATTATAAATATAGATTTATTTTCTCATTAGTATTTTTAATATTAGGAATCCTTATTCTTACTATTGGTTTTTGGAGAACCTTATTTCTAATCATTATGTTACTTTTAGGGTATTTAATTGGTAATATAATTGATAAGAATCTATTGTTTCTTTTTATAGAAAAAATTAAAGAGATATTTATGATAGGAAGGTAAAAATGAGCAAAGAAAGAACAAGATGTAGAGAAAAGGTTTTGATGTATTTATTCCAGCAAGAATTGGGTCAAAATGTTGAGGTAGATTTTGATGATTTTTCACTACAAGCTCAAGCTTTTGCTCACAAACTCTATGAAAGTACTCTTTATTTTAGAAATGTTGCTGATGCTATTATAAGTAAATTTAGTAAGAATTGGAGATTAGATAGAATAGGAGGCTTGGAGAGAAACATTTTAAGAATGGCAATAGCTGAAATGTTTGCTTTTGAAGATATTCCACCTGGTGTTACTGTTAATGAAGCTGTTGAGTTGGCTAAAAAATATGTCAGTCCAGAAGCTGGTAGATTTGTTAATGGTATTTTAAGGAATATAGTTAGGAATTGGGATGAGATTTTAAAAATTAGAGAGGAATATTTAAATGTTGTTAGAGAGAATTAATTCTCCGAATGATTTAAAATCTCTATCTGTAGAAGAGCTAAGGAATTTAGCTGAAGAAATTAGGAGAGTAATTATTAATACAGTAGAGAATAATGGTGGTCATTTAGCATCTAATTTAGGAACTGTTGAATTAACTTTAGCTCTTCATTATGTTTTTGATACACCAAAGGATAAGATAATTTGGGATGTAGGGCATCAGGCATATACTCATAAATTAGTAACTGGAAGAGCCAAAGATTTTCATACATTGAGACAATATGGTGGAATCAGTGGATATATTGCTCCTTGGGAAAGTGAATATGACCATTTTGCTGTAGGACATGCTGGTACATCCTTATCTGCTGCCTTAGGATTCGCTAAAGCAAGGGATATTAAAGGGAAAAAATATAAAGTTGTAGCAGTGATAGGTGATGGTGCCTTGACTTCTGGAATGGCATGGGAGGCATTGAACCAAATTGGCTTCTTAAATACAGATCTTATTGTTATATTAAATGATAATGAACATTCTATTTCACCGAATGTAGGAGCTTTGGCAGTTTATTTGGCTAAATTAAGGAAACATCCTCTTTATAGATTTTTTAAGCAGACAACCCAGAATTTTTTGAAGAATTTACCTTTAGGAAAGACCTTATTATCCTTGGATCTAAAATTGGAGAGAAGTTTAAAGAGTCTCCTTTTGGAAAATCCCATATTTGAAGATTTAGGTTTTAAGTATTTTGGCCCCTTTGATGGACATGATATACCCCTTTTAATTTCTGTATTTAAGGGTATAAAAGATAATCTATCTTGTCCAGTTTTGATACATGTCACAACAAAAAAAGGAATTGGCCATAAAGATGCAGAAGCTGTACCTTCCAAGTTCCATAGTGTGGGATCAAGGAAAGAACGCGAAAAAAAGGTACCTACCTACACAGAGATTTTTGGTAAGACATTGGTAGAATTAGGGGAAAAATATGAAAAGATTGTAGCCATTACAGCTGCAATGCCAGATGGTACTGGACTTTCCTATTTTGCAGAAAGATTTCCAGAAAGATTTTTTGATGTTGGAATAGCAGAACAGCATGCAGTGACCTTTGCAGCAGGACTTGCTATGAATGGATTAAAACCTGTAGTTGCTATATATTCTACTTTTCTCCAGAGATCCTTTGACCAGATCATTCACGATGTTTGTTTACAGAAGCTTCCTGTAGTATTTGTATTAGATAGGGCTGGCCTTGTTAGTGATGATGGACCTACTCATCAAGGAATTTTTGATCTCTCTTATTTGAGGCTTATCCCCAATATAGTTGTTTCTTCTCCAAAGGATGAATCTGAACTTAGAGATTTATTATATACAGCAGTTAATTATCCTGGTCCATTTGCAATAAGATATCCCAAAGGAAAAGGATACGGAGTAAAACTTCCTTCTAATCCTAGTAAGATTGAGATAGGTAAAGCTGAGATATTAGAAGAAGGTGAGGATGTTCTTTTTTTGGCTATAGGTTCCATGGTCTATACTGCTTTGGAAGCCCATAATATTTTGAAGGAGAAGGGAATATATGCTAAAGTAGTCAATTTAAGATTTTTAAAACCTTTAGATATTCCATTGCTTGAAGAATTATTCTCTAAGTTTAAATATATCTTTACATTAGAGGAAAACATTGTAACAGGAGGACTTTTTGGTGCAATTTCTGAATTTGTTTCTAAGTTTCATTTTAACGTAAATGTATATCCCATAGCACTTCCAGAAAAATTCATAGAGCATGGAAATGTGGAAATCTTAAAAGAAATATACGGTTTAAAAGAATATCATGTGGTAAAAGAAGTAATAAGGGTTCTTGATAAAACAAGGGTGGAAGGTTGAAAGAAAAAACTCCTAAGGAAAGACTCGATACTCTATTAGTTAAGAAAGGATTTTTTGAAAGTAGAGAAAAAGCTAAGTCTGCTATTATTGCTGGACTGGTTAAAGTAGACGGCAAGGTAGCAGATAAACCTGATATAAAATTTTCACCTTTTGTTTCCATTGAAATTCAACAATCTCTTCCCTATGTTAGTAAGGGTGGATTTAAGCTAAAAAAGGCTTTAAATGAATTTAAGATAAATGTTACAGGATTTATAGCTATTGATGTAGGTGCAAGTACTGGTGGGTTTACTGACTGTTTATTACAAGAAGGTGTAAAGAAAATTTATGCTGTTGATGTGGGAAAGGGCGTTTTACACGAAAAATTAAGAAAGGATACAAGAGTAGTAGTAATGGAAGGGATAAATGCGAGATATTTAAAAGAAGGTGATATTCCCGATAAGGTTGATATTATAACTATAGATATATCCTTTATATCAATATTAAAGATTTTTCCTGTTATAAAATCTTTTTTAAAAGAAGAAGGAATGGTTATTTCATTGATAAAACCTCAATTTGAAGCATCACCAAAGGATGTTAATAAGGGGGGTATAGTAAAGAATATTGACGTCCATTTAAAAGTAATAGAAAATATTAAAAATAATTTAAAAGATCTTGGATTTTATTTAAAAAATATTACGTATTTTTATAGCAAGGAAGGAAAAGGAAATATAGAATATCCAACATTGTTTGTTTTGCAAGAAAAGGATGAGTTGTCTATGGATAAGATAAAAGAGATAGTAAGGGAGGCTTTTACAAATTGGAAATTACTTTCCAAAAAATAGGTATATTTTACAACCCTAAAAAAAGAGATGCGAAAAAGGGAATAGAAATAATAAAAGAGTGGGCAATAAAGAAGAATTATAAGGTTTTAATAGATGATACTGATGTGGATTTGGGAATAGCAATTGGTGGGGATGGTACTGTTTTGTATGCCTTACAGAGGTTGGCATCTAAGGGTATACCTATAGCAGGAATAAATACGGGTAGACTTGGATTCTTAACTACTGTTGAGTTTAAAGATATAGGTAAATTTTTATTTTCTTTAGATGAAAAGAAGTATTTCATAGAACAGCATCCTGTAATCAAATTAAAAATTGATGATAATATTTATTATGCCTTTAATGAGGTTGTATTTTTGAAATCTGAGAATACTCCATTGATATCTTTAAATCTATTAATAAATGGGGCTTTGTTAAATACACAACCTGCAGATGGAGTAATTATTGCTACCTCTGCTGGTTCTACAGCTTATGCTTTATCTGCTGGTGGTCCTATAATTTTTCCTGATCTTGAAGCTTTTGAATTTTTGCCCATATGTGCCCATTCTCTTATATCTAAACCTGTTGTTTTTCCAATTAATTCGGAAATTCAGATCAGTTTTTCAAAAAGGTCATTACAAGTGCAAGTTTGGGTTGATGGTAAAAAAGTAGATCTTGTTGGAAATAGACAAAAAGTTATTATAACTAAAGCGGAATTTTATGGAAAACTTATTTTCCTTCCAGGTTGGGATTTTATTAATAGATTAAAAAAGAAATTACATTGGAGGTAGATAAGAAATGCTTTTTGCTCTTAGAGTTAAGGATTTTGCAATAATAGATGAGCTAACTCTGGATTTTCATGATGGTTTAAACGTAATCACTGGAGAAACAGGTGCTGGTAAATCTCTGCTTGTGGATGCTTTAGCCTTTTTGCTTGGAGAAAGAGCATCAACAGACATTATTAGAACAGGAAGTAATAGAAGTTTAGTAGAAGCTATGTTTGCTATGAATGAAGAAGCAGAAAGACTATTGGATGAATGGGAGATTCCAAAAGAGAAGGATGGAACATTACTTGTATCAAGAGAATTAAATAAAAATGGAAGAAGTAAATGTAGGGTAAATGGTGAACTTGTTACAGTAGGAATGTTAGAGCGTTTACTCTCGAATATTCTTGAAATACATGGACAACACGAACATCAGAAAATTCTTCATAAGGATTTTCAGTTGGAAGTATTCGATCTCTTAGGTGGAGATTCATTGATAAAACAAAAAGGAAAGGTTAAAGAATTGTTTTCTAGATTAAAAGGTCTTTATTCCGAAAGGGAAGAAATTTATGCAAAGGAAAAAGAGAGACAGCAAAGAATAGATCTTTTATCTTTTCAGATAGAAGAAATTGAAAAGGCAAATTTGAGAATAGGAGAAGAGGGGGAACTATTAGAGCAACGGCAAAAGCTACAAAATTTTGAAAAAATAAGATATGGAATTGAGGATGCTATAAAATATCTGTATGAAAATAACGAAGGATATTCTGCTTTTGAATTAATTGGAGAAGGATTAAATAGTATAAAAGCTCTTTCTTCTATAGATGAAAATATTTCTGGAATATTAGAACTATTGGAAAATGCTAAATTATATCTTAGTGAAGCAGTTGATAATTTAATGAGATATAAAGATAATTTAGAGATAGATCCTAATGATCTTGAATATATAGAAGAAAGACTTTATAGAATCTCTCAATTAAAAAGGAAATATGGTAAAAATATTGAGGAAATCTTAGATTATAAAGAAAAAGCTAAAGAAGAACTTAACACTTTATCTAATATGGAAGCCCATTTAGAGAACATAGAAAAGGAGATAAAGGAATTAGAGGAAAAGCTATTATACGAAAGTGAAGTTCTTTCTCAAATGAGGAAAGAGATTGTTGATAATTTTGTAAGAAAGGTAGAAAATGAGTTAAAGGATTTAGGAATGGAACATGCAAGATTTTCGGTTGATTTTCAAGAACCAACAGGAGGATTTATATTTATTAATGGGGTAAAAGTGGGAGAAAAAGGAAGAGAAGTTGTAGAGTTTATGCTTTCTCCAAATCCTGGAGAGGCTTTTAAACCCTTGAGACATATAGCATCTGGAGGAGAACTCTCAAGAATAATGCTTGCCTTAAAAACTATACTTAACGAAGTGGATAATACACCTGTTTTGGTATTTGATGAAATAGACACAGGTATTGGAGGGGAAACGGCTTATCTACTTGCTCAAAAATTATGGAATATATCTAAGAAGAGACAAGTTTTCTGTGTGACACATTTACCTCAGATAGCAGCGTGGGCTGATTATCATTTCCATGTGGAGAAGAAGATTATAAATGATCAAACAAGAATAAGGGTTTCTATGTTAGAGGATAAAATCAGAGTGATGGAAATATCAAGAATGTTAGGAGGTAGTATAGTTTCTGAAGTAAGTCAACAGCATGCTAAAGAGCTTTTAGTAAAAGCGTCAGAACTTAAAAATAGAGAAAAATTGAGAGAAATAGGAGGTGGGATGAAAGTTGAATGAGAAAGTAATAAATGAAAGGGAAATTTATAAAGGAAGAATAATTACAGTAAAAGAGTACGATGTAGTACTTGAAAATGGAAAATTAGCTAAGAGGGAAGTAGTACATCATCCGGGTGCAGTAGCTATATTACCAATAGCAAGGGATGGATCTGTATTTTTTGTAGAGCAATATCGACTTCCAGCTAAAAAAGTCTTATTAGAAATTCCAGCCGGAAAACTTGATTTTGGAGAAGAACCAATAAATTGTGCTAAAAGAGAACTGGAAGAAGAAATAGGGTATATTCCAAAAAATTTAAAGTTAATTCATGTTTTTTACCCATCACCTGGAATAAGTGATGAGGTGTTATATCTATATGAAGCTACAGATCTTGAGAAGACAAATACAAATCCTGATGATGATGAGTTTTTAAAAATAATTTCTTTAACAGCAGATGAGATAATAAAAGCTTTAGAAAGTGGTAAGTTTGAGGATTCTAAAACCTTAATTGCTATTTATTATTTCTTAAGATCAAAGAAGATATAAGACAACAAGGAGGCTTAAGAGAGATATGATTATAGGTGTTCCTAAGGAGATTAAACCTGAAGAAAATCGTGTTGCTATTGTTCCTGGTGGAGTACAAACATTGGTCAAAAAAGGACATAAAGTACATATTGAAAAAGGTGCAGGATTAGGAAGTGGTTTTACAGATGAAGAATATGAAAAGGCAGGAGCAATAATATTAGAAAAACATGAGGATGTGTTTTATGAGGCAGAATTAATTTTAAAAGTAAAAGAACCCTTACCTGAAGAGTACTCTCTTCTTTCTGAAGGAAAAATTTTATTTACTTACTTGCATTTAGCAGCATCTGAAGAACTTACAAAAAATCTTATTAAAAGTAAAGCAATATGCATTGCTTATGAAACTGTACAAACAGAGGATGGTTTTTTACCACTTCTTGCTCCTATGAGTGAGATAGCAGGAAGAATGGCTCCCCAAGAAGGTGCTAAATATTTAGAGAAACCTTTTGGTGGAAGAGGAATTTTATTAGGTGGAGTTCCAGGAGTTCCTTCTGCCAATGTGGTTATAATAGGTGCAGGAACTGTTGGTTTTAACTCTGCAAGAATAGCTTATGGAATGGGTGCATCTGTAACTTTATTGGATATAAATCCAAGAAAATTAAGATTTGTAGACGATTATTTCCAAGGAAAGGTGAATACGATGATAGCTGATGAATACAATATTAGGATGGCTGTAGAATACGCAGATCTACTTATTGGAGCAGTATTAGTACCAGGGGCAAAAGCCCCCAAAATAATTACGAGGGATCTTTTAAAGAGAATGAAAACAGGTGCTGTTATTGTTGATGTAGCTATTGATCAAGGTGGCTGTGCTGAGACATCACGACCAACAACCCATTTAAATCCTATTTATGAGGAGGAAGGAGTAATACATTATAGTGTGGCTAATATGCCTGGAGCTGTTCCAAGAACAGCAACAAGAGCTTTAACTCTAAATACTCTTCCTTATGTAATTGAGATTGCTGATAAAGGTTGGGAAAGAGCTGTGAAAGAGAACAAAAGTCTTGCCAAAGGTGTAAATATAGTAAAAGGGGAAATTACTTGTGAGGCAGTTGCTAACGCTTTTAACCTGCCTTACACTCCTTTAGAAAACGTACTAAGTTAATGAGTTAATGTATAAAAAACCCCTGGTTTTTCCAGGGGTTTTTTAAGTTTTGTTTTTAAGTTCAAGAATAATTTTTTCTATATCATGTTTTTGAAAAATATATTTCTTACCACAAAACTCACATTTCACTTCTATGTCTTCTTTTCTTTTTTGTAGTTCTTCTAATTCCTTTAATCCTAAAGCTATGAGAGTATTCTCAGCTCTTTCTCGACTACACCTACATGCATATTTCAATTCTTCTCTATTAAACATGTCGAAATCAAATCCTTCAAATATTTTATTAATTATATCTTCTGGATTTAGTCCATTTAATATCATTTGACTTGGTGGTTTTAATCTATTAATATTTTCTTCTAACTTACTTACAATATCTTCCTCTGAATCTGGTAATATCTGTACAATATAACCTCCAGCCGCAATTACTTTTCCTTCTTTATTGACATAAACCCCTGCAGCAACAGCTGATGGTTGTTGCTCAGAGGAAGCAAAATAATAAGCTAAGTCTTTTGCTATTCCTCCAGAAACAAGTGGTGTCATTCCTTGATATGGCTTTTTAAGTCCAAAATCTCTTATGACACTTAGTACTCCTTCTTTTCCTATTGCAGAAGCTACATCAAGCTTTCCTTCTGGGGTAGGTGGCAAATCTATGTAAGGTTTTTTAATATACCCTCTTACATTTCCATTAGCATCAGCATCAGCAAAAACATTTCCTAAGGGGCCATTCCCTACAATTTGCAAACTAATTCTTTCATCTTTTTTCTTAAGCATTTTCCCCATAATAGCTGTTAGGGTAAGAGTTCTTCCTAAAACTGCTATTGCAGTAGGAGAGGCATTATGTATAATCCTGGCCTGTTCTACCAGTTCTGTTGTTTTAGCAACATAAGCAATAATTTTTTTGTCTTTAGAGATTCCTCTTATTAGGTAATCCATAATTTTTCACCTCCACTTCATATATTATACTTGACTTTTATGAATATCTATTCTTATACTTTTAAAAATTTCAAAAAGGAGGAAAATTTATGCGAAAACTATGGTTAATATTATTCCTATTAATATTTGTTTTAAGTTTACCAACATTTGGAGCTTCTGCTTTAGAGAGGATTAAGAAAGCAGGTATTCTTAAAGTTGGTAGTGATGTGGCTTATGCACCTTTCGAGTTTATGGAAGGTGATAAGCCTGTAGGTTTTGATATAGATATAGCTAATGAAATTGCAAAAGCCTTAGGAGTGAGATTACAAGTTATAAATACTTCTTTTGATGGAATAATAGCTGCATTAAAAGCGAAGAAGTTTGATATGATTATTTCTGCAATGACAATTACAGAGGAAAGAAAAAAAGAAATATCCTTTTCTATCCCTTATTATGATTCAGGACAAATTATAGTTGTAAGGAGTGATAATAAAGATATAAGAAGTGAGAAGGATTTAAAGGGTAAAATAGTTGGAGTACAGTTAGGTACTACAGGAGAAATAAGTGCTAAAAAGTTAAAGGATCAGGTAGGGATTAAAGAGATAAGGAGCTATGAAACAATTCCAGAAGCATTTATGGATCTTGAACTTGGAAGACTTGACGCAGTTATAAATGATCTTCCTGTATCCCTTTATTATTCAAAGAATAACCCAAAGTTAAAATGTGTAGGAAAACCCTTTACTAAGGAACAGTATGGTATTGCTGTGAGGAAAGAAGATACTGATCTTTTGAAGAAAATAAACGAAATTTTAGTTAATTTAAAGAAAACTGGTAAATATAAAGAAATATATAAAAAGTGGTTTGGTACAGAGCCAATAGAGTAGAGGTGATATTTTGGATTTTAATATAAATATCTTCATAGAAAGTATCCCATATCTATTGAGAGGCGCATTAGTGACTTTGCGCCTCTCGATTATATCTGTAGGTATTGGTGTAGTTTTGGGGTTATTTATTGGGCTTGCAAGAATTTCAAAAAAATATATTTTTAGGATACCAGCCACATTATATGTAGAAGTTATAAGGGGTACACCCTTATTAATGCAACTTCTTATCATATATTATGCTTTACCGTCCTTTGGTATAAATTTAGGAGCTATTACTGCTGCTATTGTCGGTCTATCGATTAATAGTGCTGCATATACAGGAGAAATTTTTAGAGGGGGAATTCAATCTATAGAGAAAGGACAAATGGAAGCTGCGAGATCCTTAGGTATGTCCTATTTTCAAGCCATGAGATATGTAATTTTGCCGCAAGCTTTTAAAAGAATTCTTCCTCCTTTGACGAATGAATTTGTTTCTATGTTAAAGGAAAGTTCATTAGCTTCTACTTTAGCTGTTACTGAGCTTTTAAGGGCTGGTAGAGAGATAGTTGCTTGGAAAGCAAATGTTTTTAGTCCCTTTTTAGGAGTTACGCTTATTTATCTTCTTATGACTTTACCTTTAACCCGTTTATCAATGTGGATGGAAAAGAGGTTGAAAAAAGGTGATTAAAGTTGTAAATCTTCATAAGAAATTTAAAAATCTTCATGTATTAAAGGGCGTAAATCTCGAAGTAAAAAAAGGAGAAGTTTTAGTTATTATTGGTCCAAGTGGAGGAGGTAAAAGCACACTTTTAAGATGTATAAATAGGTTGGAAGAACCTACCGAAGGAGAAATATATATAGATGGAGTAAAAATCACGGATCCTAAGGTAGATATAAATAAAATAAGACAAAGAGTAGGTATGGTTTTTCAATTATTTAATTTGTTCCCTCATCTTACAGCTCTTGAAAATATAACTTTAGCTCCAATAAAAGTTAAAAAGATAGATCCTAAAATAGCTAAAGAGAAGGCATATGAACTCTTGAAAAGAGTAGGGCTTCAGGATAAAGCTAATAGTTATCCATCTCAACTTTCTGGGGGGCAACAGCAAAGAATAGCAATTGCTAGAGCATTAGCCATGGAACCAGAAGTAATGCTTTTTGATGAACCAACTTCTGCTATAGATCCTGAAATGACAAAAGAGGTTTTAGATGTAATAAGGGAACTTGCTTATGGTGGCATGACTATGATGATTGCTACTCATGAAATGGGTTTTGCTAGGGATGTGGCTCATCGAGTTATATTTTTAGATCAAGGACAGATAGTAGAAGAAGGTAATCCTAAGGAATTTTTTGAAAACCCTAAGGAGGAGAGAACCATTGAATTTCTAAGTAAAATCCTTTCTGTTTGACAAAATACGCTTTTTTTGGTAAATTATCCTTTAACTAAAAAGCTCAAAGGGGAGAAAATAGTGGAAAGAGGGGTGAATTATTTTCTTTGATTTCCTCATCGACAAGATTATTAGGACTTATTGGATACCCATTAGGGCATTCTATATCTTTTTATATACACAATGCCTCTTTTCAGGCATCAGGTATTGATGCTATTTACTTAAATATACCCATTTTACCCGAGAATTTTAACCAAGCATTTTTAGGATTAAAGTATTTACCTATTTGGGGACTTAATGTAACTGTACCTTTCAAAGAGAAGGTTATAGAATTCTTAGATGATCTTTCACCCACATCCAAAATGCTAGGGGCAGTGAATACTATCTATAGAGATAAAAGAAATTGTTGGTTGGGTGATAATACAGATTTACCAGGTTTTTTATATACATTAAGGGAATTAAATCTTCCTCAGGACATAATTTATTTAGTATTAGGAGCAGGAGGAGCATGTAGAGCAGTTTTATATGCATTAGTTGAGTATGGAGTAAGGGAGATTTTTTTAACAAATAGAACTTATGAAAGGGCAGAAAAATTAGCAGAAGAAATATGGAATAATAAGGGTATTGCTATTAAATTATTACCTTGGGAAGAGAAGGAGAAAGTTAAAGATAAATTTGTACTTATAAATACTACATCATTAGGACTTGATAGTAAGAGTAATCCTTGGGATTCATCTTTAGATAAGGCTGTTTTTGTTTATGATCTTATATATAACCCACCTTTGACGCCTCTTTTGATGATGGCAAAAGAAAATAATATTCCTTATAAAAATGGTCTTGATATGCTCATATATCAGGCGGCATTTTCTTGGGAGAGATGGTTTGGATTTATGGGACCTGTGAATATTATGAGGGAGGAGGCAGAAAAAATAATATGCGCTTCTTAACAGCTGGTGAGTCTCACGGAAAGGGTTTATTAGTAATAATAGAAGGAGTTCCTGCAGGGATTAAGATAAACAAAGAAGATATAGATAAGGAGCTTCATAGAAGGCAAAAAGGATATGGAAGAGGAAAGAGGATGGAAATCGAAAAAGATATGGTGGAAATCATTTCAGGAATAAGAGGTGGATATACCTTAGGGTCACCTATAGGGTTTTTAATAAAGAATAAGGACTGGGAAAATTGGAAAAATGTTATGGATCCTGAAGAAATTTACGATTATGTTCCTGTAACAAAACCAAGGGCAGGCCATGCCGATTTTGCTGGAGTTGTAAAGTATCATTTTGATGATATAAGGAATATTTTAGAAAGGGCAAGTGCAAGGGAAACATCTGCAAGGGTTGCAGTAGGAGCTGTAGCTAAATGTATATTGAGAGAATTTGATATAGATATAATAAGTTTTGTTGAAGGGATAGGTAATATTGAAAGTAGATTTGATATTAATAACTTTTCTTGGGATTATATTAAAAATAAAGTAGAAAACTCAGAGCTTAGAATGATTGACGATGAATTAGAAGAACAAGCAAGAAAGTTAATAGATGAAGCAAAGGAAACGGGAGATACTCTTGGTGGAAGATTTATTTTACTTGCAAAAAATGTCCCTATTGGGATAGGAAGTCATGTTCATTGGGATAGAAGACTTGATGCATTGTTGGCATATGCAGTTATGAGCATTCCCTCAGTGAAGGGAGTAGAAATTGGAGAGGCCTTTTTATCAAGTAGAGAAAAGGGTTCTAGAGTTCATGATGAATTTATTAATGAAAGTACAAAGTTGAGAAAAACAAATTATGCAGGGGGAATAGAAGGTGGTATGTCAAACGGAGAAATAATAATGATTAGAGCTGCAGTAAAACCAATACCAACTTTGAGAAAACCATTAAAAACTTTTGATATAAAAGAAAAGAGGATAACGGAAGGATACTATGAAAGAAGTGATGTTTGTGTAGTTACATCTGCAGGAGTTGTAGGTGAAGCAATGATGGCTTGGATAATTGCAGATGAACTCCTTAAGAAATTTTCTGGAGATCATATAGAGGAGATTAAATTGTCTTATGAAAATTATAAAAATTATGTATATAAGAGGTTGGGATGGAAGAGTTAAGGATTTATTTGCCAGATAAAAGAGAATATCCAATATATATTGGTGATGATATATTAAAGGAAAAGATTAATGAATTAATTTTGCCATACTCCTCATATTTTGTTATATCTCATAAATTTTTAATTAATTATTACAAAAATGATTTCGTAAATATAAAGGAAGATTCATATATATTTGTTCCTGAAGGAGAAAAAAGTAAATCCTTTAAAGAAGTAATTAGAATTGTTAGAAATATGGCTAATTTAGGTGCTGACAGAAAGAGTGTTTTATTAGCTTTTGGTGGTGGTGTTATTGGGGATTTAACAGGATTTGTATCTTCCATTTATATGAGAGGTATTGATTATATACAAATACCTACTACTTTACTTGCACAAGTTGACAGCTCCATAGGAGGGAAGACAGGGATAAATATACCAGAAGGAAAGAATTTAGTGGGTACCTTCTATCATCCAAGAGCTGTTGTTATTGATGTTAAAACCTTAGAAACCCTTCCACAAAGGGAATATATAAGTGGTATAGCAGAGATTGTTAAATATGGATTAGTTATGGATTATGAGCTTTTTGAATATTTGGAGAGAAATTATTTAGATATTAAAAATCGAAATAAAGAAAAATTAATATGGATTATAAAGAAAAGTCTTGAATGTAAAAAATACGTGGTTGAAAGGGACGAAAAAGAATCATCTTTAAGAATGATCTTAAACTTTGGACATACATTTGGCCATGCAATTGAGGCAAAAAGTAAATATAAAAAGTATTTGCATGGAGAAGCAGTAGCTATTGGTATGATATTAGCAACCCAGTTGGCGTATAAACTGAAGATGTGTGATTTCTCAGTGTATGAAAGGTTAAAAAGACTTTTATTAAATTTTGGGTTTGTAGTGAATAACCCCTATAAATTTGAAGAACTTATTCCATTTATACAGCGAGATAAGAAAGCTTTCAAAGGCAAATTAAGATTTATATTACCTGAAAAGATCGGAGAGGTAAAGATCATAGATTATTTAAAAGAAGAAGATATACTAAGGGTTATGAAAGAGGGTGATAGTTATGGAATCTGAGTTTTATGAGTTTAAGAACTTATCTTTTTTATATTAAATTATAATCTTGTTAAAGGAGGAAAGGTAATAAAATGATAATTGTATTAAAAGCAGAAGCTTCTGATGAAGATATCCAAAGAGTTGTTGAAAAATTAAAAGAATTTAATTATGGTGCCCACATTTCAAGAGGTGAAAATAGAGTTGTTATTGGTGCGATAGGGGAGAAGAGAATGGAAGAGAAAATTTTGATAATGGAACAGATAAGTTCATTACCATTTGTTGAGCAGGTAATTCCTATATTATCTCCATATAAATTAGTGACAAGAGAATTTAATCCTTCAGGAACAAAAATAAGAATTTCTCCTGATGTGGAAATAGGAAATGATCAAATAGTAATTATGGCAGGTCCTTGTGCCGTGGAAAGCAAAGAACAGCTATTTGAGATTGCAGAATTTGTAAAAGGTGTAGGAGCTAAGGTTTTAAGAGGAGGTGCTTTTAAGCCTCGCACATCTCCTTATAGTTTCCAGGGTCTTGGAATAGAAGGATTAAAGCTACTTTATGAAGCAAAGCAAAAATATGGATTGCCAGTAATAACAGAAGTAATGGATCCAAGAGATTTAGAAATAGTAGCAGAGTACGCAGATATAATTCAGATAGGTGCTAGAAATATGCAGAATTTTACCTTACTTAAAGAAGTGGGTAAATTAAGAAAACCTGTTCTATTAAAAAGAGGTATTTCTGCTACTTTAGAAGAATTTCTTTTTGCAGCTGAATATATAATGGTAGGTGGAAATTCGGAGGTTATCTTATGCGAGAGAGGAATTAGAACCTTTTCGGATTATTCAAGAAATACTTTAGATTTAACTATTGTGCCAGCTTTAAAGTATAAAACCCATCTTCCTGTATTTGTAGATCCAAGTCATGGGACTGGAAACTTTAGATATGTTCCAAGTATGGCAAAGGCAGCTATAGCTGCAGGAGCTGATGGATTAATAATTGAAGTTCATCCGCATCCAGAAAGAGCTCTTTCAGACGGTCCTCAATCTTTAACCTTCTCTGATTTCAGAAGACTTATGGATGAATTAAAAAGCATAGCTAATGCTATAGGTAGAAGATTATGAAGATAGGAATAATAGGATTAGGATTAATTGGTACATCTATAGCAATGGCAATTAAAAAAGAAAATAGAGATATAGAGATATGGGGAATTGATACAAATCGTGATACATTAAATTTTCTGAAGGATAAAGACATTTTTAGCCATATCTCTATCGATATATCTGAAATTGAAAAAGAAATATATAATACGGATATAATATTTATATCAGTATATCCTTCAGGGGTTAGGGATGTGCTTTTAGAGCTTAAGAATTATATACCAGAAAGAAGTATCATAAGTGATACCAGTAGTACTAAGGGAAAAATTATGACTTTTGTAAATAATGATAAATTATTATGTAAAGTTTTTATAGGGGGACATCCCTTAGCAGGAAGAGAGATTTCAGGAGCATATGGGGCTATTTCTGATTTATTCAAGGGCAAGATTTATTTTCTTTCCCCTGCTAAGGGGGTAGAAAAAGATAAAATAGAGACTTTGATGAATTTTATCGAAAATATAGGAGCCTTACCAGTTTTGATTGATCCATATGAACATGATAGGATTCTTGCATACTCAAGTCATTTACCACAGATTGTTGCTTATTTGTTGGCTTATACGTCAATAAGAAATTCAACTAATTTTTTTGGAACAGGATTTAAGGATACAACAAGAATAGCAAAGAGTGATACTAAACTTTGGATGGATATTATAAAGGAAAACTATGATGAAATATTGAATGTATTTTGTGAGTTTAAAAATAATATAGATTTTTTTATTAACTATTTAAGGGATAAAAATTTCGAAAAAATAGAAGAAATATTTAGAAGAGCAAGAGAAAAAAGAATGAAAATTGAGGGGTAAAATATGAAAAAAATTGTTATTAAGAAGAGTGTATCTTTAAGAGGAGAGATTTTAGTACCAGGAGATAAATCTATTTCCCATAGAGCTTTAATTTTTTCTGCTCTATCAGAGGGAGAAGCTAAGATAGAAAATTTTTTGTTTTCTCAAGATTGTCTTTCCACATTGAATTGTTTGAAAAGCTTAGGAGTAAACATAGAGATTATTGGAAAAGTAATAAAAGTGAAAGGAGTAGGAATTAAAGGTTTTAAAGAGCCAGAGGATGTTTTAGATGCAGGTAATTCTGGAACTACAATTAGGCTTCTTACGGGACTTTTGAGCAGTATACCAAACATGTTTTCAGTTATAACAGGGGATAATTCTCTAAGAAGGAGACCGATGAGAAGAGTTATAGATCCATTGGTAAATATGGGTGCAATGATCTGGGGAAGAAATGATAACAATAATCCCCCATTAGCTATAAAAGGTAACCAACTTAAAGGTTTCAAACATATATTAAAAGTAGCAAGTGCTCAGGTCAAATCAGCTCTTCTTATAGCTGGTTTATTGGCTGAAGGTGAGACATGGGTTACTGAACCTGCATTATCAAGAGATCATACAGAAAGAATATTTGAATATTTAGGATTACCATTGGAAAGAGACGGTTTGACACTAAAGACTCACAAAATAGAGGGTTATGAGGCAAAGGATTTTTATATTCCAGGGGACATATCTTCTGCTGCATTTTTGATTGGAGCAGGGCTAATCTCTGAAGGATCGAGTATAGTTATTAAACGTGTAGGATTAAATCAAACGCGGATAGGTATGTTGGAGGTATTAAAAAAATCAGGAGCAAAAATTGAAATATTAAAGGAATGGGAGGCTGGAAAAGAACCTGTTGGTGATATCAAAGTGGAATTTTCAGAGATAGAACCAATAGAAGTTATGGGGGACATTGTACCAAGGCTTATTGATGAAGTCCCGATTTTGGCTATTATTGCAACACAGGCAAAAGGTAAAAGTGTTTTTAAGGATGTGGAAGAACTGAAGGTGAAAGAATCTGATAGAATAAAAGCTATAGTTAATGGAATAAATAAAATGGGGGGTAAGGCAGAAGAAATTGATGGAGGATTTGTAGTATATGGTCCTTCTAAACTTATAGGATCGGAGATTTATACTTTTAATGATCATAGAATTGCCATGGCATTTGCTATTGCGGGTTTAGTAGCAGAAGGAGAAACGATAGTAGAAAGTGAAAGTATTAGTATTTCTTTTCCTAATTTTGTTGAGGTTGTTTCTCAGTTAGGGGGTAATGTTATTGAGTTATCAGCCTAAGTGGGTAGTTGATGATGTAAAATTTTTGGTGAAAGCAATTCTTTCTTTAAAAAATGAAGAAGAAGTATTAAGATTCCTTGAAGATATATGTACTATTAATGAAATTCAAGAGTTATCTCAAAGGCTTAAAGTCGCAAAAATGCTTTATGAGGGAAAATCTTATGAAGAGATCGAAAAAGAGACAGGAGCAAGCTCTGCTACTATTAGTAGAGTGAAAAAATTTCTATATTATGGAGCAGATGGTTACAAAACTATATTAGATAGATTGATAAAAAAAGAAGGGTAGGATTTAATCCTACCCTTCTTTATATAACCAGCATTTCACACAATGATCTTTTGCAATATTAATTTCCTTTGGTTCTTCCTTCTTACATATTTCCATGACAAAAGAACATCTTGGATGAAAACGACAGCCCTCTGGTGGATTTATAAGATTTGGAGGTTCTCCAGGTGGTGCTTCTCTTAGTTTAAACCTATTTGTGGGATCTGGATCTGGTATAGCTGAAAGAAGGGCTTTTGTATATGGATGTAAAGGATTATTTAGTAATTCGTCAGTTTTCGCTCTTTCTACTAAGTTTCCAGCATACATAATGAAAATCCAATCTGAGAATGATCTTACAGTAGCAAGATCATGAGTTATATAAATTAAACTCATATTATGGTTCCTTTGTATGTCTCTTAGAAGATCTAAAATCTCAATTCTTACAGATGCGTCTAACATAGATACAGGCTCATCAGCTATTATTAGCTTAGGTTTCATAATTAGAGCTCTTGCAATAACAACTCTTTGCATTTGTCCACCGGAAAGCATGTGGGGATACTTATTTATAAAATCCGAAACTGGTGTTAATTTTACTTCTTCCAGTGCCTTTATAATCATTTCTTTTCTTGATTCTGGTGTTCCTATCTTATTAATAATTAAAGGCTCTTCTAAGATTCTATAAACAGTAAAATGGGGAGCTAATGCTCCAAAAGGATCTTGTTGTACAAATCCTGTTTCTCTTCTGTACCAATTTAGTTCCTTAAAAGGTAAATTTGTAATATCTTTATCCTCAAAGAAAATTTTACCATCAGTAGGTTCATAAAGCCTCAGAATTGTTCTTCCAAGAGTAGTTTTTCCAGATCCACTTTCTCCTACTAAAGATATGGTTTCTCCTTTCTTTAACTCAAAGTTTACCCCATCTACAGCTTTTACGTATAGAGGCTGTGATATTATTGTTTTCCTGATTTCAAACCAAACCTTTAAATTTTCAACTCTAAGTAAGATTTCATTATTATTCATGGCTCTCACCTATATAACATTTAGCATAATGTTCTTCACCTTTTTTAAACATGGGAGGTTCCTTTTCTCTGCATATATCCATAACATATTGGCATCTTGGATGAAATCTACATCCTTTTGGTGGAGATATAAGACTTGGTGGAGATCCTGGAATAGACTTTAACTTTTTTATTGTCTTTAAAGTTGGTACACTGTTTAGAAGCATCATGGTATAACCATGGGCTGGTAAATTATAAAAGTTCTCAGAAGGGCTTAATTCTACAATTTCACCAGCATACATTACTGCTACTTTATCTGCCAGTTCACTTGTAGTTGCTATATCGTGGGTTATAAAAATATATGTAAGGTTGAGTTCTTTTTTCAAAATTTTTAATAAGTTTAAAATGTTGGCTTGCGTAATAACATCTAAAGCGGATGTTGGTTCATCTAATAGCACTATCTTAGGATGTGTAACTAATGCCATTGCAATAACAACTCTTTGTTTCATACCCCCAGATAATTCAAAAGGATATCTTTCTGCGAAGGATTCAGAAATACCTACGAAACTTAGCATCTCTTTTGCTCTATTAAAGGCTGAATTCTTATCCATTCCCATATGTACTATTAATGGTTCTGCAACTTGATAGATGACTTTTAATACTGGGTTAAGAGAGTTCATGGCTCCTTGAAAAACCATAGAGATTTTACTCCATAGTACGTTTTTACGGAAAATATCTTCTTTTAAAGATAAAATATCTTCACCATCAAGATATATTTTTCCACTTGCTTTTTCCAGATTTCTTGGAAAAAGTCTTAGGATACCTCTTGCAAGAGAACTCTTTCCACAACCTGATTCTCCAACAATAGCTAAAGTTTCCCCCTCTTTTAATTCAAAACTTACATTTCTTACTGCCTCTAAACTTCCTTTTTGAGTTTTATAAGATACTGAAAAATTATCAAGCTTAAGTACTACATCTGCCATTTTCTTCACTCCTATATCTCTTTTAGTCTTGGATTTACTATCTTATCAATTACAAATCCAAGCAATGCAAAGGAAATAGCCATAAGAATGATTATGATGGATGGTTCTATTACCCAATAGTAGAATCCTTTATATAAGGCTCCATTTTGAAATGCCTCTTCAATAATTCTTCCAAGAGTTGGTTCTGTTGGATCTAATACTCCAAATAAGGATAAGATAGCCTCTAAAAATATATATGAAGGTATACTTATTATTAAACCAGGAATTACAGGTGGTAGGATTTTAGGAATAATATATAAAAACACTATTCTCATGTTACTTGCCCCATAAGTTCTTGCAGCTTCTATATATGGTAAGGTTTTGACTTGTAATACCATAGCTCTTTGTGTTTTTATACCTGACCCAAAAAGACTTAATATTATTAATACAACGAGTAGTTTCCATATGGTTAATTTATAGAATAAAGAAATCATGATCATGAGGGGTAGAAATGGAAGAAGCATATATATTTCTGTAAGTCTTTGAATTAGGTTATCCACAATACCACCATACCAACCACTTATTGTTGCAAGAATTAGATGAATAATAGTAATACTTAAAGAAGCACCTAAACCGAAGGCAAGGTCTATAGGCATCCCCCACAATATTCCTAATTCTAAGGGTCTTCTTAAGTGGTCAGTTCCAGCTATACCATAGACCTTTCCATATATTATAGGTTCTATCTCAATGGTATCTGATTTATCTGAAAATTGCACTTCAATTATAAAAGAATAGGATCCCTTGGCAATAGATTGGTTCTCATTAGGTTCAATAAAAAGTCCTTTCATTGTAGTTACAGGAAAAGGAGGATAATATCCCAACTTGTCTTGAATATATTTAGTTAAATTTTCTTCAATAGATGATTCATTTGCTAAATAAAAAGTATCTGTTTCTGATCTTTGTTGTTTTTCTAAAAGAAAAATTTTATCTCCTTTTGAATTTATCCAATAAAATCTTAAAATTGGTGGGGTGTCTTTATAACTGCTTTTAAGGAATATATTAAATTCACTGGGAAAATCATCATAAAAATAAGAAAAACTATACTCGTATTTAAGAATCTTAGGATTATCTGATATAGTCTCAATCTTAGGTTCTTTAAGATTTATGTTTTTGGGAAGATTTTTCCTTGTAAATAAAGCCCACCAGGAGGGTATTGCATTTCTCGGATATTTAAGCCATACCTGACTATCATTCCATAAAGTCTTAACCTCATTATAAGGCATGCTCAAATATGCATACATAGAGAGTACAATTAATATAAAAAATATAATTAGGGAAAATAAACCAGCCTTACTCTTAATAACTTCTTTTATTATTCCTTTTAAACTATAAGATGATGTAAATTCCATATTATCCATACTTTTCACCTCATATTCTAACTCTTGGATCAATTAGAGCATAAATAAAGTCTAAGAGTAAAACAGTAGCTCCTAAAAGGTATGCATATATTACAGTTATTCCTACTATCACTGGAGCATCAAAAGATCCTATAGCTCGAGAAAGAACCATACCTAATCCTGGCCAGTTAAAAATACTTTCTGTAACTATTGCTCCCATCCATGAAGATATAAGGGCTAAAGCAAAAGAGGTCACTATAGGTGGAAGGGCAGGCTTTAATATATATTTTCTTTCAATAACTTTATCAGGAAGTCCTTTAGCCTTAGCAACTTCTACATAATCTTCTGTGGAATATATGAGGAAAAAGTTTCTTTGGCTGTATGTTCCCAAGAAAAGATAACTTAAAAGCCATGAAAAAACAGGAAGAATCATATGCTTTAAAACACTTAATACTTTTCCTAAAATATCGTTGGGGGGTGGAAAATCCATAAATCCACCTGGGGGTAATATATGAAGCCATGAATAGAAAATCATTATAAGAAAAATTCCATAAAACCATCCTGGAATGGTAGAAAGGGGTGACAAATATACTATTAATTTATCAAAAAAGGAACCATATTTTCTTGAAAGTTTTAGACCAAGATATAAAGTTACTAAAAATTCTAAAAGGGTAATAGTTGTAAAAAGTAATACAGATAAAGGAATTCTCTCTAAGATAATGTTTTTTACAAGCATTGATCCACTATCACTGGTCATGGTAGTAGCAGTACCCAGGTCCAAGAGTAATGCTCTCTTCAAATGATAGATACTTCTTATTAAAAAGGGTTGGTCAAGGCCTCTTCTTTTTAATTCATTTCTTACTCTACTTTCAATGATCTTTTGTTTCTGTTCATCAGTATATCCTCGTACTGTGGGATCATTTCTTAAATTCATTGCGACATTCATTCTTATTTCATCTTCAACAATTTTATCTACATATCCACCTGCATTTGCTATTACTATTGTTAAATAAATAGCGATAGCAACGGTAATAAAAATTGCTACTGCTCTTTTAAGAAAATATAGAAGTACTTTTTTAAGCTCTTTTATCTTCATCAACCTCCTTTTTATAAAAGTTCAAAAAAAAAAACCCAGGGGATTTTTTCCCCTGGGTTTATATTATACTATATTTTACTTCAAAAATTTAGTATTCTTTAAGAGAACTGTATGGGCAACAGTATCTGCTTTTTCAAGATAGTATGGACCATTACTTACCCAGAAATGTTTAAATCTATTATACCAGTTAGCAAGAGCGTTATATCTTTCTTTGATCTCTCCTTCTTTTACATATTTTCCTACGAAATTCTTAAATGGTAGGTAGTTATCTTTTTGTGATTTATCAAGCATTTCTTTAAGTACTCCTAAGCTTGGTCCGCCAATGTAGTTCATCCATTCTACCTTTTGGGACTCAGCTTTATCAGCAGAGAAGGCAAGTTTACCTTCTTCTTCTGCTCTTATTCCAATTGCAAGGGCATGCCATGGGAATAATACAGAGGTAGTTGGCCAGAGAGCTGTCAATTCTGCATCGAGTTCAGCATAGTTAGTATAGTATTCGATGATAAGTGGATTTTCTTTTACAATTTTCCAAGCCACAAAACTTTCTCTCCATGAATTGAAGTAGTCCACAAAACTTTCATCGTAAAGTTTGCTATCTTTACTTGCTCTTTCAAAGCCTACAATAAAGTCTACTAAATAATCTGCAATACTTTGAACTGTTCCGTCATGATATTTATCCTTACCAATAACATCTCCATAGTTAATTACTACTTTTACTTTAGCTTCTTTTACACCAGCTTCTTTTACAGTAACCATAGTTTGTTTCTTTACATCCCAACCATACCATGCATCATCTGGGACAGTAACAATCTTAACTTTCTTAAATTTCAACCAGCTTTCTGAGCCTTTATTGGGGAATGTAGGAACATCGGCTGTAACAGTAAGATCTGCACTCTTGATTCCAAAGAGTATAGGAAGACCTGTATATGGATGGTAGATCCAGTTTCTTCCAAAAGTTGCTTCCCAGAAAATAGTATCATAAACCCAGTTAGATCCAGCTATTGGGTTCCATGGGTCAATTATTACTTCAGCCATTCCTGCTTTAACACTTCCGCCTTCTTTTCCAACAATCCTCAATGTGTATGGCCATGCTCTTGATGAATTTCCACCTGCGTAATCTACTGCAATATCAATATTCTTTCTTCTTGCCCATGCAGCCTTTTGGTCTATCAAAAAGACTCTTACTGAATCTTTCAAGCAAAGTTCTAAGGCTTTTCTCATTAAGTAGTTTCTTTCAGCTATAGATTTAAAGGTTCTTTGAGCAAGTTTGTTGGCTATATCTCTAAATTCTTTATCTGGTTTATAAGCTCTCCAAAGTGGAGAATAGGACATTTCAGAATCTGGTGTATAGAAGAATCTGAAGTTATCTGCCATATCTCTTGAAAGGACAGTTGTTATCCAGCCGCCTGTATAGACATCCCATTGGCCATCTTCAGGATTGCCTCTTACCCAGAGTGGAGATGCTTCTCTTGATGTTTTATACATTCTCTCTACTGTAAATCCTAATTTTTCAAGCTGTGTTGATACATAATCTCCTATTTGTTTTCTTCTATCCTCAGTTCTGATGATAAATTTTATTACTACAGGATTTCCTTTATAGTACCATTTTCCACCTTTTAATTCTGCTCCCATCTTTCTCATTTCTTCATCAATGATCTTTTTGCCTTTTGCAAAATCATATTTATAGAGTTTCTCCAAACCTGCTATAGTGTCTTTATATCTTTCATATTCTGGAAAACCTTTATTGAGAGGTAAAAGCTTTACTTCTGCAAGTCCTCCCATGATTTCATCCACTATATATTGTCTATCTACTACTATGTTCATTGCTTCTCTAATTCTCTTATTACTAAATGGATTTAATCTTTCCATCTTTATAGGTTGGTCCTACTGGGTTAAAGGTAAGTTCATAATAAAGTCCAAAAGATGTTCCATAGGTTAAATTTGGATCTTCTTTGACTCTCTTGAAAAGTTGTGGGTCACTTATTTCGTTGAAATATATGTCAATATCTCCTTTGGACATCATTTCTACAGCCTTTGCCATATCCTTTTCAGGAATGAAGGCTACTTGGTCAAGCCATCCATTTGGATTCACATTAACGGTTTGTGCTTGAGAAGATAAGAGGAATAGGCCTAAAAGAAATACTACTAATAAAAGAACCCTAATACCTCTCTTTGGCATCTTAACACCTCCCGATGAAGATAATTTTAATTCTTATAATAATAAGAAAATAAATTATTGTCAACCAAAATAATTATTTTAATTGATTCTTGACAAAATTTAAAAAAGAATTTATTCTCTATTAAGAAATGAGTTGATTTTATACTTGGGAAGGCGGGTGTAGCTCAGAGGTAGAGCATCGGCTTCCCAAGCCGAGGGTCGCGGGTTCAAATCCCGTCGCCCGCTCCAAAAATTGTTTAGAATTTGTGGCGGCATCGCCAAGCGGCTAAGGCAGGAGATTGCAAATCTCCCATTCCCCGGTTCGAGTCCGGGTGCCGCCTCCAATTTGAAAAATCTTGGTGGGGCTGTAGCGCAGAGGGAGCGCGCTTCCATGGCACGGAAGAGGTCGGGGGTTCAAGTCCCCCCAGCTCCACCAATTTTTATTGATATTCTTTCAGAAGAGAAAATATGTTTATAAAAAAACTCTTTCCACTTTTTATCATGATTCTATTTGGACTTCTTACCATATCTGAAGGTAAGAATGATGATGTATTATTAAAGATAGCAAAAGACCAAGAAGATAGATTTTGGAAGAATCCTGATAATAGTTATGTGGCTTGGAATATTGCAGTAGATTATTATACTAAGCTGTATCAAACGGCAAATTATTTAGAGCTTCAGGAAAACTTGGTTAGGTTGCACATTGAAGGTGTTAGGATTAATGCTAAAAATCTTAATTTTTTTAACCTTCATTATGGTTATGCTATAAATTATCCTCTAAAAGTTTCTGTTCTTAATCTTAAGAATTATCCTAAATTTGATTATTATTTATATGATAAAACATTACCACTCTTTGTAAGTATATACAATAATGGGACGAGGGAATTAGATTTAAGTAAAGCAATTTTTGTGTTAGAAAATGTTTCTCGTAGCGAAGAAAAATTATTAAACAATGATGATATTTTTAGAAAACTTTTAGGTGATTCTTTGATATATATTCCAATAAATAAGATTCTAAAAACTAAAGAATCATTTTCTTTTATCCTTCTTTTTACTTATAGCAACTTACCCAAATCATTTAAAATAACGATAGAAGAGATTAATGTAAATGTTATGTTTTTTGAAAATTTTCCTCTTATAGAATCGCCTCCTCCAAAAGCATAATATACCCATTTGGGTTTACTTGTTTATCCTTTGATGCTATACTTTTTCTCAAAAAAAAGGAGGGGTTAATTCTTGTTTGAAATATTGGACAAGAAAATATTAGCTCCAGGAGTTAAGTTAATTAAAGTTAAAGCTTCTTTAATTTCTCAGAAGGCATTAGCAGGGCAATTCGTTGTAATAAGAGTTTATGAGAAAGGTGAAAGAATTCCTTTAACTATAGCAGATAAAGATGAAAAAGAAGGAAGTATTACAATAGTTTTTCAAGAAGTAGGGAAAACTACAAAACTTCTTGGAAAATTAGAAAGGAGTGAATATATACTTGATGTGGTTGGCCCCCTGGGCAAACCAAGTGAAATAGATAAATACGGAGTAGTAATTGGTGTGGGAGGAGGAGTAGGAATAGCAGCACTTTTTCCTATATTAAAATCTCTAAAATCTTATGGAAATTATGTAATAAGTATTATAGGTGGAAGAAGTAAAGATTATGTAATTTATAGAGATGAAATTGAAAATTTAGTAGATGAAGCTTATATTACAACAGATGATGGTACCTTGGGTAGAAAAGGGCTTGTTACTGATGTACTTAAGGAATTATTAGAAAATAGGAAAATAGATAGAATATGGGCTGTAGGTCCTACTATTATGATGAAGGTAGTTTCTGAGGTTACGAGACCATATAATGTGCCAACTATAGTAAGTCTTAATCCTATAATGGTGGATGGTACTGGTATGTGTGGGGGATGTAGAGTTACTGTGGGTGGTGAGATAAAGTTTACCTGTGTGGATGGTCCAGAGTTTGATGGGCATTTGGTTGATTTTGACGAACTTTTATTAAGGTTAAAGACTTATAAGGAAGAAGAGATGCTCGCTCTAAAGATTCTTGAAGAAAGCGAGGCGAATAGAATTGAAAGTTCTAAAGACTAAAACTTCGATGCCTGAACAACCAGTAAAAGAAAGGATTAAGAATTTTGATGAGGTGGCATTAGGCTATACTGAGGAGCAAGCTTTAATTGAGGCAAGTAGATGTTTGCAATGTAAGGGTGCTCCTTGTATAAAAGGATGTCCTGTAAATATTGATATTCCCAGTTTTATTAGACTTATAAGAGAAAGAAGATATGATGAGGCTATTAAAAAAATTAAGGAGACTAATAATCTTCCAGCTACAACAGGAAGAGTATGTCCTCAGGAGAACCAATGTGAAGCACTATGTACTTTAAAAAAAGTTGGAGAACCAGTAGCAATTGGTAGATTAGAAAGATTTGTTGCAGATCTCGAATTAAAAGAAGGTATAGAAATTCCCAAAATAGAGAAAAGGTATGATAAAAAAGTAGCGGTAATTGGTTCTGGCCCTGCAGGGCTTACAGTAGCAGGAGATTTAGCGAAGAAGGGAATTAATGTAAGTATCTTTGAAGCTTTCCATGAACCTGGAGGAGTCTTAATTTATGGAATACCTGAGTTTAGACTTCCTAAAAGAATAGTTAGAGCAGAAATAGAATATGTTAAAAATTTAGGGGTTAATATTTACACAAATATAGTTGTTGGAAGGACTATAACCATAGATGAGCTTTTGAAGGAATACAATGCAGTATTCATAGGTACGGGAGCTGGTGCTCCTCAGTTTTTGAATATACCTGGGGAAAATCTTGTGGGTATATATTCTGCTAATGAATTTTTAACGAGGGTCAATCTTATGAAAGCATACAGATTTCCTGAATATGACACACCGATAAAAATAGGAAAAAGAGTGGGTGTAATAGGAGGAGGAAATGTAGCTATGGATGCTGCAAGAACAGCTCTAAGATTAGGTGCAGAAGAAGTTCATGTCTTATATAGACGTACTGAGGAAGAGATGCCTGCAAGATATGAAGAGATCATCCATGCAAAGGAAGAAGGAATTAGATTTAATTTCTTAGTTGCTCCTGTTAAGTTTATTGGTGATGAACATGGTGGAGTAATAGGTGTAGAACTTCAAAGAATGATATTGGGAGAACCAGATAGTAGTGGGAGGAGAAGACCAATTCCTGTTCCCCATTCAAACTTCTTTTTCCCTTTAGATATGATAATAGTAGCTATAGGAACCGTACCAAATCCACTAATAAGTATGACTACTCCAGGTTTAGCTATAAGCAAACGTGGAACTATAATAATCGATGAAACAACAGGAAAAACATCTAAAGAAAGGGTTTATGCAGGAGGAGATATTGCAAGCGGTGCAGCTACGGTAATAAACGCTATGGGTGCAGGAAAAATAGCAGCAAGGAGTATTATTAAACATTTATTGGAGGAGAATTAAACATTGGATAAGAAAGATTATCTTGTGGCTTTAAGAAGAATAGAAGGGCAGGTTAGAGGACTTCAAAGAATGATAGAGGAAGATAGGGACTGTAAAGAGATTATTTCTCAAATTGCTGCGGTGAGATCTGCCTTAAAGAGAGTAGGAGTATTGTTAGTAGAAAATTATGCAAAAAAATGTCTTGCTGAAGGAGATAAAGATTTAGAAAACGAGATAAGTGAATTATTAAGAGATCTTCAATCACTGTTCTAATAAATAAGAGTCATTAACTTTCTTGACTTATTAAAAAAAAACATTTTATAATCAATCTAGAAGAGTGCGCCCGTAGCTCAACAGGATAGAGCGGCGGACTACGAATCCGTAGGTTAGAGGTTCAAGTCCTCTCGGGCGCACCATATATATGAGGGGAGAGGTATATGCCACTTACTGGTAATTTAAAAGAATTCGATTTAGTCTCTTTGATACAGATACTATCTGGAAAATTTTCTACTGGTAAACTCATCGTTAATAAACCTTTTAAGAAAGGAATTCTTTATTTTAAAGACGGAAGAGTAATCAATGGCGAGGTTGGTAAACTTAAAGGAATGTCGGCTTTCCTTGAGCTATTTACTTGGGATGATGGAAATTTTGAGTTTGTGGAAGAAACAAATATAGATGTTCCTGTTGCTATATCTATGTCTCCTGAAGCTTTAGTTTTAGAAGCAGCAAGAATTATGGATGAGTGGCAAGAAAAAACAAAAAAATTAGGATCCCTTACAGTCGTTCCTTTCTTTCCTAATCCATCTCTTGCTATACCATCAAATGTTCAAATACTTCTTTTAAGAAAAGATCCAGAGAATATGACACCCGAAGAGAAGGAAAGGTTCATTTTATCAAATATAGATGGTAGGAGAGATTTTGCTACAATTGCAAGAATAAGTGGATTAGGCACATTATTGGCTATAGATGTAGTATTAAATAATTTAGAATCAGGGAGGCTTGCATTAAGAGATCTTGTAAATTTGCGGTATGTGGTGCCTGAGAAGGTGGGTAACGTTTCATCTAATGATCCTGCAGTCCAAAAGGTGCTGAAGATTATGGATGGAAAGATGAATATGGAAAAAATCCTCTTGGAAATTGAAGAAGAAAGAGGTAAAATTATACCGGAACTTGTAAAATTAGTTAAAGGTGGTAGAGTGAGATTGAAAGAAGGTCTTGAATATCTGCCAAGATTATCACAGGAGAATTTGTATCCAGTATGAAGTATGATGTAATTATAGTTGGTGGCGGACCAGCAGGTATATTCAGTGCCATTTCTTTAGTAAGGGGTAATAAGCCCCTTAAAATTTTGCTGGTAGAAAAAGGAGATATTACCAGTAGAAGGATATGTCCAGCTATTGTAAATAGACAAGGATGTGTTTTATGCCCGAGGTGTAATATTGTATCTGGATGGGGTGGAGCTGGTGCTTTTAGTGATGGTAAACTTACTTTTTCAACTGAGGTTGGTGGTTGGTTAAAGGATTATATTGGCGAGCAAAAGCTAATAAAATTGATGGATGATGTAAACGAAATTTATACCGAATTTGGAGCAGATCAACCTATTGTAAAACCAGATCCTGATAAGTTTGCGTATTTTCATAAAAAAGCAATAGCAGCAGATTTAAGATTAGTCTACTATGCTATTAGACATCTCGGTACTGAAAAGTGTGCACCTATATTACTCAACATGTATGAATATCTAAAGGATAAAATAGATGTTATTTTGAATAGGCAAGTTATTAGAATTATTGTTGAGGAAAATAAAGTTAAGGGTGTAGAATTAGAGGATGGAAAAATTTATTATGCTGATTTTGTGATTGTTGCTCCTGGTAGAGAGGGATCTAAATGGTTTTCTGAAGAAGGTAAAAGAATTGGGCTTTCTTGGGTCATAAATCCTGTAGATATAGGAGTGAGGGTGGAAATTCCTGCAGCAGTTATGAAGGAACTTACAGATGAATTATATGAAGCAAAATTTATATATTACACAAAAACTTTTGATGATAAGGTAAGAACATTTTGTATGAATCCATATGGTGAGGTAGTAATGGAACAAAATGAAGGAATAATCTCGGTAAATGGACATAGTTTTGCTGAAAAGAAAACTGAAAACACAAATTTTGCTATTCTTGTTTCAAAGAATTTTACCGAACCTTTTAAAGACCCAATTGCATATGGTAGAGCAATAGGTAGTCTTGCCAATCTATTAAGTAATGGGGTTATATTACAAAGGTTAGGAGATTTATTAGCGGGAAGAAGATCCACATGGGATAGATTACAAAAAGGAATGGTTGTTCCTACTTTAAAAGATGCAGTTCCAGGAGATCTAAGTTTGGTATTACCTTATAGATATTTAGTGGATATCATTGAGATGATTCAAGCTTTAGATAAAGTTACTCCAGGAGTTTATTCTCGACATACTCTTCTTTACGGTGTAGAGGTTAAGTTTTATTCAGCAAGAGTAAAATTAAGCTCTTCACTTGAAACAGAAATTAAAAATTTATTTGCTATAGGAGATGGTGCAGGAATTACAAGAGGTCTTATGCAAGCATCGGTTTCAGGTTTAGTAGTTGGACAAGAAATTCTTAGGAGGCTTACTTCTTATTCATTAAAATCGTAAGAAGGATTTTTATATACAAATCTTCCTCTACAGATGGTTGCTAAGACTTTTATGTCCAAAATATCTTTTGTGTCTATATCTAACGGATCTCTATCCAATATTACTAAATCAGCAAGTTTATTTTTTTCAATAGAGCCTTTTTCATTATTCAAAAAACCAATGTAAGCACTATTAAAAGTAAACATTTTAATAGCATCTTTTATAGATATACTTTCCTCTCGATTTGGATGATTGACTGCAGAATAAATACCCAAAAATGGATCTATAGGAGTTACTGAACTATCAGATCCACCTCCAGCAATTATATTATTCTCTATAATACTTTTTAATGGTATTATTCTTTTACTTCTCTCTTTTCCTAAAAATTCCTCATATAATTTCCCCTCTCCTCCCCAAAAGTATAAAAAGCTTGGTTGCATAGATAACATTAATTCTGAATCTGCTACCATTTTTATATGTTCATTTTTAGGTAATTCAAAATGTTCTATCCTATGTCTGTGATCTTTTTTAGGGTAATCTTTTAATACCTTCTTATAAGCTTTGAGGAGAAGATCAATTCCTCTGTCTCCTACAGCATGGAAGGCTATTTGTAAGTTTTCGTTATGGGCAGATCTGATAAAGTTTATTAAGGAGTCTAAATCCCAGTATAAGACGCCATAATTTTCGTTATCTACATTATATGGTTCCGACAAAGCTGCAGTCATACTGCTAATAGAACCATCTACAAGAAGACATCCCCCAATTTGATTTAAGCCAAGTTCTTTTACCTTTTTTATAGAGGTTGTTTGGTAATATATGAGTACATCTATTGGAAAATATTGCCTTAATCCCAATAAAAGTTGAGGAATATTGGGAGGGGATGTGTATCCGCCCTCTAAGGCATGTATTGTTGTGACACCTTTTTCTGCTGATTTTTTTAATATCTTTAAAATACCTTTTACCAATAAAGAAGGTTCAATATTTTGATAAACCTTTCCAACCACTATCTGATGATCTCTTCCTGTTAATATTTCGCCTTCTGAGTATGATAAATCTAAGTTTAGAACTTTTTCTCCTATTGTATTTATAATACTTGAATGTGCGTCTTTTCTTATTATTAAAACTGGATGTTTTGGAAAATATTTATCTAAATCTTCTTTTGTAATATTTGTTTTTTCCTCCATATTTTCAGGATCAAATTCCTTTGCAATAATCCATTCACCTTCTGGCATTGAATCTCTTAATGCTTCTAAAGCTTTAATTATTTCCTTTAGAGATGAAAAATTACTTAAATCCAATAAAATATCACTGATAGCAGTGGATGAAAGATGAACATGAGAATCAATAAATCCTGGTAATATATAGCCTTCTTCAAAATTATATATGGGTATATTAGTTTCAGAAGGTAAGGATTCGTTTCCTAAATCTATAATTTTGTTATTTTCTATTAAAATCCAAGAATAAATGTTAAAATAAGGGTCAAATGAATATATTTTTTGAGCTTTAAGAAAATATTTTTTCATATATCTTCCTTATTGATTTTTATTTTGAAATATTATATCACAAAAAATAGATTATTTTGACAAAATAATAATTATAATCTAAACTTTAATATGGAAAGGAGATGAAAAAAGCTATGCAACGAGAAACAAGACAAAGGAAATTAGTCTCGGAGATTTTAATGGAGAGTATGGATCATCCAGATGCTCTTACTGTTTTTAGAAGAGCAGAGGGAAGAGGAGCAAAAATAAGTTTGGGTACTGTTTATAGAACTTTAGAGCTTTTAGTGAATGAGGGTAAGGCTCTAAAATTTTATGATAGAAGTGCAGTCGCCCGATATGATGCAAAGATAGTACCTCATCATCATTTAATTTGTAAGATCTGTGGGAAGGTTGAAGATTGGGAGGGAGAAAATTTAAATAGTGAAATGATTAGGAAAGAAATAGAGAAAAGTACTTCTTTTAAAGATGTAGATTTTCATATGATTATTTATGGTATTTGTGAAGGATGTGCAAAAAGGAGTAGATAATATTTTAAGTAAAAGAGAAAGATTAGAAAAAATCAAAATTATTTTAAAACAAAATTATATAGGTACCCAAAAAGAGTTAATGGAAGCCTTAAAAAAAGAAGGCATTAATGTGGTACAGGCTACTTTATCTCGAGATCTTAAAGAATTAGGAGTCATAAGACAAAATACTGAGTTTGGAAAAAGATATATTATTCCGGAGAATAATTTCAATTTACTATCCTTAAAAGACCTATTCAAAAGGGTCGTGATAAACATTGATTATGCAGAAAATCTTATTTTGGTGAAAACTTTACCTGGTAATGCACAGGCTGTCGCCTTTATGTTAGATAATTTTATGAAAGATTGGGATTATTTTGTAGGTAGTGTAGCAGGAGATGATACGATATTAATAGTTTTGAGAACTAAGGAGAAAATACAAGTAGCATTATCTAAACTTCAAAATTTACAGGAGTAAATGCTTAATAATAAAAAAGATACCATATATCTTTTTGAAGAATTTAAAGACTATTTACCCTATTTATATCTGATTTCTGATTTATTAGGAGCAGATCTTTACTTATATCAACCTATCTGGGATTTATCTGCTGTTGTTTTAATATCGGAGGCTCATCCTAAGGTAGTACCTCCAATTTCTTTGAGGCAAGAAGTGGGAAAGCTTATATTTTTTGAAGATGAGCCAGAGATATTTAAGCTAATATACTCCGATAAATCAAAGATAAGAAAAACTGATATTGTAATAGGAGGATTTCCGGTAGAAGAGGAGTTTTATTCTATTAAAAAATCAGGAAAGATTATAGGAATTCTTAAGATACAGAGAAATCTTTTAATACATAATGAATTTCCTTATAATTCAAGGGTATTCAAAGAAACATCCCATTGGTTAATAAAATCTTTTATTAAGCAAGAACTAAGTTGGAAAGGATATGTGGACCCACTATTAGATAATGAAGGGGTTTTAATCCTTGATAAAGATGGTATAGTGCTTTTTGCTAATATGGCTGGAATGAGACTATTTAGAACTCTTGGAGAAGTGGGAAATATCTTGGGAAAAAAAATTAAAGATCCTTTCTTCTATAAATTCGTAGATGCTTATAAAGAAATGGGTACTGTTAAGGCATATGGGGAAGAACTCTTTGAAGAATATGGCGAAGAAACAAGAAGTTTTTATAAGAGAATACTTCCAGTTTCAAAAGGGGATAATTCTCTATGGAGAATATTTTATTTAATAAAAGAGACAACTGAGCTTCGTCAAAAGGAAAGGGAATTAAATTTTAAATCAGTACTTATCAAGGAAATTCATCATAGGGTAAAAAATAACTTGCAAACTATAGCAAGTCTTTTAAGGATACAAATGAGGCGACTTGACTCTGAGAGTGCCAAGATAGCACTACAAGAAAGTATTAATCGAATAAATAGTATTGCATTAGTACATGAATCTTTATCTAAATTTGAAGAAGATAGAGTTGATATCATAGAGGTGGCTGAAAAATTACTTAATGCATTTAAGCAGACTTATCAGCAGCTTCCTTGTAATTTTAAATTTGAAAAAAACAAAAAAAATATTTTCTTATCATCTAAGAAAGCCACATCAGTAAGTTTAATTATGAATGAGCTGTTACAAAATGCAGTAAAGCATGGCACTTCTGAAGATATAGTTACAGAAATTATCCTTTCCATAAATCAGGATGATAAGTATATAATATTAGAGGTGACAAATACTCTTTTAGATAAAGAAACAAAAAGTTCAGAGCTTCTTTCATCTAAAGGAAGTTTAGGTTTTCAATTGGTTCAAATGTTAGTAGATGAAATTAGAGGTAAAATAGATATTGATAAAGTAGATGATACATTAAAAATTAAGTTGATCTTTTCAAGAGGAGACGAATAATATGCCTAAGTATCATATAATTACCTATGGTTGCCAAATGAACAAATCAGATTCGGAGAAAGTGGCAGGTATACTTGAAAAATTAGGTTTTCTTCCTACTGATAGGGAAGAAGATGCGGATCTTATACTTTTGAATACCTGTTCTGTAAGGGAAAGAGCGGAAGAGAAGGTATTTGGTAAATTGGGAGAACTCAAAAAGTTAAAAAAGAGAAATCCAGAATTAAAAATTGGAGTTTTTGGATGTATGGCTCAAAGGATGAAAGATGAACTTGCAGAAAAATTTTCTCATGTGGATTTTGTTTTAGGAAGTTATAAATTTATAAGACTTCCCGAAATATTAGAAGAACTAAAAGATAATAAAAAAGTTATATTATTTGATGACGAGCCTTATCCAGAGGACCTGGATTGGAAAATTATAAAGAGAGATAGTAAATTTCAAGCTTGGATACCTATTATTTATGGATGTAATAATTTCTGCACGTATTGTATAGTACCTTATCTTAGAGGAAGAGAAAGGAGTAGAAAATTAGAAGATATTGTAGAGGAAGCAAAATATTTGGCGGAACAAGGTGTTGTAGAAGTAACTCTTCTTGGACAAAATGTGGATTCTTATGGTAAAGATCTTGGTGATGTTGATTTAGCGGATCTATTGGAAGAGATTCATAAGATCTCTAATATTAAGAGAATAAGATTTCTTACTTCCCATCCAAGAGATGTAACTGATAAGCTCATTAAAAAAGTGGCAAAACTTCCTAAAGTTTGTCCGCATTGGCATCTACCATTACAAGCTGGATCTGATAGGGTTTTGAAAAGAATGGGTAGAGGATATACTTACCAAGAGTATAAGGATTTAATATATAAAATAAGATCTGAAATCAAGGATTCGTCTTTTTCAACCGACATTATAGTAGGATTTCCTGGAGAAACAGAAGAAGATTTTCAAGCTACAAGAAGAGCTTTAGAAGAGCTAAGATTTGATACTGTGAATTTAGCTATTTACTCCCCAAGGCCTGGAACTCCAGCAGCTAATTTTGAAGATCCAATTCCTTTTGAAACCAAAAAGAAATGGTTTGAAGAATTAGAAAATCTTCAAAGAAAGATAATATATGAAAAAAACTTAAGTATGATAGGAAAGGAAGAAGAAGTACTTGCTGAAGAAATTAATCCTAAAAATCCAGAAGAAATAAGCGGTAGGACAAAAAATTTTCGTCTTGTATTTTTCCCAGGTAATAGATCCCTTCTTGGAAAATTATTAGTGGTAAAAATAAAAGAAGCTAGATTATGGTCTCTAAAAGGCGAAGTTGTAAGAGAGGTGAATGATTAAATATTTTATGGAAAATATGACTCCTCTTTATAAACAATATAAGAGTATAAAAGATCAATTTTCAGATGCAATCCTCCTTTTTAGACTTGGAGATTTTTATGAGGCTTTTGAGGACGATGCAAAGATTATATCTCAAGAATTAGATATCGTGCTTACTTCAAAAGAGGTTGGAAAAGGAAAAAGAATTCCAATGGCAGGTGTGCCCTATCATGCTTTAGATAGCTATCTTTCAAAATTGGTACAAAAAAAATACAAGGTTGCAATTTGTGAGCAAGTTGAAAATCCTGCTTTAGCTAAAGGACTTGTAAAAAGGGAAGTAGTAAGAGTTATTACTCCTGGAACTCTTGTTGAGGATACTCTTTTGGAAGATAGAAATAATAATTTTCTATCATCAATCTATATATTAAATAAAGAATATATAGGTATAGCTACTATTGATGTTTCAACTGGAGAATTCTTCGGAACCGAGTGGATGGGTAAAGATGCTGAGGAAATAATCTACTCTGAATTTGTGCGATTAAAACCTAAGGAGATTATTCTACCTTTTTCAGCAAAGGATATTTTGGTGGATATATTAACTGATTTAAAGAGGGATATAGATCCTAAAATTACTCTCGTACCTGAGGAATATTTCGAAGAGGTAGAACATAGTTTGGAATTTTCCGAACCAAAAGAGAATTATCCCTTAGCCTTAAAGGCTTCTTATGGTATTTTAAATTATATAAAAGACGTAATGTTTACGATACCTACTCATATAGATAGGTTAGAGTTTTATAAACCCCATCAATATTTAATCCTTGATAGTACTGCTATAAAGCATTTAGAATTATTAGAAACTGTTAGAGAGGGACAGAGAAGAGGAAGCCTTATATGGGTGATTGATAAAACTTTAACCTCAATGGGAGCAAGACTTCTAAAGAAATGGCTTTTGCAGCCTCTTCTTAATGTCAACATTATCAGAAAAAGACAGGAAGCTATCAAGGAATTATTAGAAAAAGAAGTATTAAGAAGAGAGTTTGAAGAACTATTAAAGAACATACCAGATCTTGAAAGAATAAATTCTCGCGTAAATTATAATACTGCTACTCCGAAGGAACTTATATATCTCATGCAAGCTTTATCCTTCTCGCCTTCCTTAAGAAAGGTCTTTGAGAAAGTAGAATCTTCAAAATTAATTGAGTTAAAGGAAAATATACCAAATTTGGAACCTCTTTATGAGGAGTTAAATAGAGCTTTAGTTGATTCTCCTCCATCCCATATAAAAGAAGGTGGCTTTATTAGAGATGGTTATAATGAGGAGCTTGATGAGTTAAGAGCACTTCTTAGAGATAGTAAGAATTGGCTTATTGATCTTGAGAATAGGGAGAGAGAAAGAACAGGTATAAAGTCTCTCAAAATTGGATTTAATCAGGTTTTTGGATATTACATAGAGGTTACTAAGGCAAACTTGAACCTTGTTCCACCCGAATATATAAGAAAACAGACATTAGTAAATGCAGAAAGATTTATTACACCCGAGCTAAAAGAATGGGAAAATAAGATTCTCCATGCTGAAGAAAATATTAAAAGAATAGAAGAAAATTTATTCCAAGAGTTGAGAAAAAAAGTTGTAGAAAGGTCTAAGGATATAGAAACTTTTGCTCAGGTTGTTGCAGAATTGGATGTCTATATATCTCTCGCTAAAACTGCTAAAGATTATGGATATGTTTGTCCACAAGTTACAAATGATTATGAAATAATAATAAGACAGGGTAGACATCCTGTAATTGAAAGAATGTTACCTCCTGGTACCTTTGTTCCCAACGATACCTATTTAAGTAAGGATAAATTTATAAAACTTATTACGGGACCAAATATGGCAGGTAAATCAACATATATAAGGCAAGTTGCTCTTATTGTTATTCTTGCTCAAATGGGGTCCTTTATTCCAGCTGAGGAGGCAAAAATAGGGGTTGTAGATAGGATATTTACAAGAATTGGAGCATGGGATGATATCTCATCTGGCGAAAGTACATTTTTGGTAGAGATGAAAGAAGTTGGAAATATACTTTCTCATGCTACAGAGAGAAGTCTACTTATTTTGGATGAGGTAGGAAGGGGAACTAGTACCTATGACGGAATAAGTATTGCGTGGGCGGTGTTAGAATATATCCATAATAAACTTAAGGCCAAAACCCTATTTGCAACCCATTATCACGAGCTTACTGAACTTGAAAAAGAGCTTAAGAATCTGCAAAATTTAAGTGTTGCTGTGCAAGAAAGAGGGAAGGATATAATATTTCTTCATAAAATAGTTGAAAAACCAGCAGATAAAAGTTATGGAATATATGTAGCCCAACTTGCCGAATTACCAAAAGAGGTAATTGAAAGAGCTGAGAAAATACTCGTAGAATTGGAAAAGGGGAGAGAAATTCAAAAGAAAGAAATTATTCAACTCCCACTTTTTTCAGAGGTTACAGATATGCGATTTGAGAAATTAAAAAAGGAGATATTATCTCTTAATACTAACGAATTAACACCTATTCAGGCCCTTTTAAAAATCCATGAGTGGAAGGAAATTATAAAAGAATGGGAAAAGTAATAATACTTCCGGAAGAGATTAGAAATAAAATAGCAGCAGGAGAAGTTGTAGAAAGGCCAGTTTCTGTAGTTAAGGAACTGGTGGAAAATTCAATAGATGCAGGAGCAAAGAGAATAATAATTGAAATTATTAATGCAGGAGAAAATTTAATTTCAGTTACCGATAATGGAGAAGGTATGTCTAAGGATGATGCTATTCTTGCACTTAATAGGTTTGCTACTTCAAAAATAAAAAAAATTGATGATCTATTTAAGATAAAAACATTAGGTTTTAGGGGGGAGGCATTAGCAAGTATAGCCAGTGTTTCAAGAATGGAAATAAGAACAAAGACTGAAAAAGATAAGGGGGTTTTTATAAGAGTAGAAGGTGGAAATATGTTGGATGTATTACCATGGGAAGGAAGTGTGGGAACAAGTATTAGGGTTAAAGATCTTTTTTATAATGTGCCAGCAAGAAAGAAATTTTTAAAGACTAAGATCACAGAAAGTAATCTTATAGTAGATTTTGTAAAAAAGATTGCATTGGCTTATCCTGATATATCTTTTCAGTATATTGATGATGGAAAGACTAAATTTACCACTTTAGGGAGTGGAAAAATAGAGGATGTAATAATTGAAGTGTTTAAAAATATAAATTTGGATGATTTTATAGAATTTGAGAATACACATGGTGATTATTCTATTTGGGGATTACTAAGTAAACCTGGGAAGTTAGTTTCCATAAAGCCTCAAGATTTCTTTTATGTTAACAAAAGATGGGTAAGGAATCTTAGTATTTTTCAAGCACTAAAGGAAGGATATAAAGGCAGAATATTGGAGGGTTATTATCCTTTTGCAATTTTATTTTTAAAGGTACCTTATGATGAAGTAGATGTAAACGTACATCCCACAAAAAGGGAAGTAAAATTTGAAAAGGAAAAAGAGATTTTTAGTTTTATAGAAAATTCTATAAGAAAGGCTTTAGAGAATTATGAAAAGACATTTAGAAGAGTGGACTTAGATCAGAACATAAAAGTTAATGGGGAAAATTATGAAACTGATAAAAAAATTATCCAAGAAAATATTCAATTACCCTTAACATCAATTGAGAAGACTTATATTTCTGAAAAGACCGAGAAATATTTACCCAAAACCAAAAAAAGTTTTAGTTTTAGAATAGTTGGACAGATATTTAATAATTATGTAATAGTAGAAACTGGAGATAAGGTATTTATCATAGATCAACATGCTGCCCATGAAAGGATTAGATATGAAAGGTTAAAAGAAGAATTAAATTTAGGTCTTCTTCAAAATGTAGAGATTATTTTACCTATTATAATTGATGTTTCCTTAGAAGAAAAAAAGCAGTTAGAAGAAAAAAGAGAAATTTTAGAAAAATTTGCTTTTTCATGGGAAGATTTTGGCCCTAATAGGATAAGGCTTATAAAGGTACCATATGAGTTTTTGAATTTTGAGCCTGTATCCATTGAAAGTCTTTTTAAAGAAATAATTTCTGAGATAAATGAAAAAGATTTAGAAGTTTTAGAAGATAAAATTGTAAAAAGTATGGCTTGTCATGGAGCTATAAGAAGTGGGGATATTTTAATAAAGGAGGAGATGGAAGCTCTTATACAAATGGTTTTTGATAATCAAATCCCTATTACATGTCCTCATGGAAGACCTTATATATGGGAAATAAAAAAAGAAGAGTTAGAGAAATACTTTCATAGAAAATGAAGATACCAATTGCAGTCATTTTGGGTCCAACAGGTACAGGTAAAACGGCACTTTCTCTTGAACTTGCTAATCTTCTTCCAATAGAAATTATATCTGTTGATTCTATGCAAGTTTATAAAGATATGGACATTGGTACCGCAAAGCCTTCTGAAGAGGATAGGAAAAAAGTACCTCATCATATGATAGATATTGTTTCTCCTGATTATCCCTTTACAGTGGCAGAGTTTAAAGAAAGGGTAGAAAAAATTATACCAGAAATATATGAAAGAGGTAGATATCCTCTACTTGTAGGTGGTACTCCCCTTTACTATAAAGTCTTATTTGGTGAATTTCATATTCCCCATGTTCCACCCGATTATAAGTTTAGAGAAGAAATGAAAAAAAGAATAGAGAAGGAAGGTATTGGAAAGATATATGAAGAATTGAAAAAAGTTGATCCTAAAACAGCATCTAAAATCCATTTTAATGATTATAAAAGGATTATTAGAGCATTAGAAGTTTACTATAAGGTAGGAAAACCTATCAGTGAGTTAGCTGGTACTAAAATTGAAGATAAATATTTAGTTTCAAAAGTTGGACTTTTTTTACCAAAAGAATTACATTATGAGATTCTTGATAAAAGGGTTGATAGGATGATAGAAATGGGTTTAGTTGATGAGGTTAGAAGGCTTTACGAAAATGGAATAGATGAAGATAAGGTTTCAATGCAAGGTATAGGTTATAAAGAAATATTACAGTATATAAAAGGAAAGATAAGTTTGGATGAAAGTATAAAATTAATTAAGAAAAGAACAAGAATATTTGTAAAAAGACAGTATACATGGTTTAAAAAGGACAAAAATATTCATTGGTTTGATGTTTCTTTATATGATCTTCACCAATTGGCAATATTAGTTTATAATACCATAATCAAAGATTGGGAATTATTAGGATATAAATTCAAAGAAAGGGAAGGTGAAAGTTTTAATGATTAAAAAGGCTAAAAGAATAGAGAGTTTACCCCCTTATCTTTTTGCAAGAATTGATCAATTAAAAGAAGAGGCAATAAAAAGAGGTATAGATATAATAAGTTTAGGAATAGGAGATCCAGATCAACCTACTCCAATGCCAGTAATTCAGAAATTATGTGAAGAAGCATTAAATCCTGCAAATCATAGGTATCCATCTTATGAAGGAATGTTAGAATTTAGAAAGGCAGTAGCAGATTGGTATAAGTATAGGTTTAATGTAGACCTAGATCCTAAAAAAGAAGTTTTAACTCTTATTGGTTCAAAAGAAGGATTAGTGCATATTATTTGGGGACTTGTGGATAAGGAAGATATAGTTTTATGTCCTGATCCAGGATATCCAGTTTATAAAATAGCAACACTTCTTGCAGAAGGTATCCCTTATCCCATACCTTTAAAGAAAGAAAATAAATTCCTTCCTAAATGGGAGGATATTCCATCGGATATAGCTAAAAAGAGTAAAGTAATGTTTCTTAACTATCCAAGTAATCCAACAGGGGCTGTGATAGATAAGCATGGCTTAGAAGAAGCTGTATCATTTGCAAGAGAAAATGATATAGTGATTTTATACGATAATGCTTATTCAGAGATAACCTTTGATGGGTTTATTGCTCCAAGTATTTTAGAAGTTAAAGGAGCAAAAGATATAGCTTTAGAGTTTGGTTCGTTTTCTAAGACTTTTAATATGACTGGTTGGCGTATTGGTTATGCTGTAGGAAATAGTGATCTAATATCTATTCTTTCTACTGTTAAAACCAATGTGGACTCAGGAGTTTTTCAGGCTATTCAATATGCAGGGATAGAGGCTTTATATAATCTTAGGGATTTTCCAAAGGAAAGTAGTAAGATTTATCAAAATAGAAGAGATATGGTATTAGATGCTTTCAAAGATTTAGGAGTTGAAATTCTTCCTCCTAAGGGAACTTTTTATGTGTGGGTACCAGTGCCCGAAGGTTTTACGTCTACTGATTTTGCTGCCTTTTTATTAGAAGAAATAGGAGTATTAGTAGTACCTGGAATTGGATATGGAGATTATGGAGAAGGTTATATAAGGATTTCTACTACTGTAGAGGAGAATAAACTTAAAGAAGCTTTAAGAAGGATAAAGGAATTTTTCAGTAAGGGGGATTGGAAATCGAAAAAGCCATCCTTGTTGCTAAAATAGAAAATTTAGATGATTTAGAAGAATTAAAACTATTAGCAAAAACTGCAGGGGTATTAGTAAAGGATGTTTTAGTTTTTGGAGGTGAACCAGATCCTTCCTCATTTTTAAGAATTGGAAAATTAAATGAGCTGAAGGATCTGGTTCTTAGAAATCAAATTGATGTGGTAATTTTTAATAATGAACTTACTCCTGTACAACTGAGAAATATAGAGAGAGAAATACCAGTTAAGATTGTAGATAGAACCATGCTTATTTTAGATATTTTTGCGCAACACGCTATGACGAAGGAAGGTAAGATTCAAGTTGAGCTTGCCCAACTTCAATATCTTCTACCAAGGCTTGTGGGAAGAGGAGAAGCTCTTTCCAGATTAGGAGGAGGAATTGGTACTCGAGGACCTGGTGAAACAAAGTTAGAGATAGATAGAAGAAAAATTAGAAGAAGAGTTCATACCTTGAAGAATGAATTAGAAGAGTTAAGGAAAGAAAGGGAAGTACAAAGGAAAAAAAGATTAGATATTCCGCAAATTGCTCTTGTAGGTTATACAAATGCTGGAAAATCAACTTTGTTTAATGTACTTACAGGAGAGAATGCTAAGGCAGAAGATCTACTTTTTGCAACTTTGGATCCAATGGTAAGAAGGGTGAAATTTGAGAATGGTTGGGAATTTCTAATTTCAGATACAGTTGGCTTTATTAGAAATCTTCCCGAAGAGTTGCTTACAGCTTTTAGAGCAACATTAGAAGAGATATATTATGTAGATGTTATATTACATGTCATTGATGTATCTAACAAAAATTTTGAGATGCATATAGAAACTGTTGAATCTTTATTAGAAGAAATGGGAATTGAAGATAAACCTATAATAAGGGTATATAATAAAATTGATTTGTTAACTAAAGCTGAGTTAGCTTATCTGAGAAAAGAGTTATTTTATAGGCCTTCGGTTTTTATCTCAGCTTATCATAAAATAGGAATTAAGAAATTAAAAGGTGCAATTGTAAAAGAATTGCTAAAAGGTGTTAGAACATATAAATTTAAAATACCATATGAGAGATGGGGTACATTTCAAAAAATTAAAAGTAGAATTTATATCGAAGAAGAAAAATATCAGGATAATTTTGTAGAGATTAAAGCAAAGGTTCCAAAAGAGTACAAGAAGGTTTTGGATTCTTTAAGACTTTAAGAGTTCCCACATAGTGATTCCATTTTCTAACATATAATCATTATTAAAGAATAAATATATTTTTTTAGAATTTAATTTTTTGACTTCTTCAGCGTATTTTATAATTTCACTGTCTTTGTAATAATATGAATACCATTTTTCTTTTCCATGAAACCTCATATATACTTGAGAGTATAAATTTAGTATCATTTTATCTGGTAATTTAGGAGCACTTACTGACACTATAGTTATTCCATAGTTTTTTATTATATTAATAATCTTGTCATCAAACCATTCTATATTTCTTGGTTCAAAGGCAAACCTCTCTTTTAATTTGGTAAAATCATAAAATTTAATAATTTTTTCTAAATAGTTTATTTTTATACTTGGAGGAATTTGAAAAAGATAAAAATCAATAAAGGGATCTAAATCTAAGAAAACTTCATAAAATTTATTCCATTCTTCCATTGCTTTATCGTTAAATCTATGTAGGTGGGTGATTGAACGATTCACTTTGATGACAAATCTTAATTTCTCTGCAAAGGACAACCATTTTTTAGTTGTTTGTTTTTTAGGAATATGATAAAAGGTACTATTAACTTCTATAGCATTGAAAGGAGTATTTTCAATGTACCAATCTAAGCTTCTTTTTGGATTCCAACTATAATTCCATCCCGATGTTCCAATATAAATATCCACTTTTATTTACCCCTTAAATATTATATAATAGAATCATAAAAAATTATAAATTTTTAAAATTTTGTGTTTCCTTTGTTGACTATTTTTTACTTTTGTTCTATACTACCATGAACTTTCAAGAATGTACCTTATCTATTTTATTACTTGTATTTTTTTACATCCATAAAAAAATTTCCTTACAAGAGGAGGTTTGAGGAATGCCTTATGAGGATTTAGCAATAAAAACAAGAGCAGAATTAGCAGAAATAGCAAGAGAATTGAAAATCCCTGGGTACTATCGTATGACAAAAGAAGAAATGATAGAAGCAATAAGTAGGAAATTAGAAGAGGGGGGAGAAATTTTAATTGAGGAAAAAGGTGAAGAGATGAAAACCAAAGTAGAGCCAGATGTTTTAATTGAAAGTAAAGGAGAGACGGAGATAAAGATCGAGGAAAAGCAAGAACAAAAGGATAAGGTTATTATTGATGGTTTTGAATGTGTTTTTAGAGAGGGTTATTTAGAGATTCAGGAAGAGGGATATGGTTTTATAAGGAAAAACTTTAAGCCAAGTGATGAAGATGTATATATATCTGCATCCCAAATTAAAAAATTTGGACTTAGGTATGGTGATTTAATTGGAGGAATGGTAAGACCACCAAAAGAGAATGAGAGATGGTATGCTATATTAAGGATAGATACGGTTAATGGAAGAGACTTAATGCATTCTCGCCAAAGGCCCAAATTTGATGATCTTATTCCGTACCATCCTACAGAAAGACTAAAATTAGAAACAACCCCAGAAGAAGTAGACACAAGACTCATTGATCTTTTAGCTCCTATTGGAAAGGGACAAAGAGGTTTAATTGTTTCTCCACCAAAAGCTGGTAAAACAACTCTTTTAAAGAAAATAGCAAATGGAATTTCTGCTAATCATAAAGAAGTTAAATTATTTATTCTACTAATTGATGAGAGACCTGAAGAGGTAACCGATTTTAGAAGATCTGTTCAAGGTGAAGTAATTGGATCTACTTTTGATGAACCACCAGAAAGGCATATACAAGTTGCTAAGTTAGTTCTTGAAAGAGCAAAAAGATTGGTGGAATATGGTGAACATGTGGTTATTCTCTTAGATAGTATAACAAGGCTTGCCAGGGCATATAACTGGGCAGTACCATCAAGTGGTAGAACTCTTTCAGGTGGAGTTGAGCTTGCAGCTTTACATCATGCTAAAGAATTTTTTGGGGCTGCCCGAAATATAGAGGGTGGAGGAAGCTTGACTATTCTTGCTACAGCTCTTATTGAGACTGGTAGTCGTATGGATGATGTAATTTTTGAGGAATTTAAAGGTACTGGAAATATGGAGCTTGTTTTAGACAGAAAATTGGCAGATAGAAGAATATTCCCAGCTATAAGTATTTCAAGATCTGGTACAAGAAAAGAAGAACTTTTATATCCTGAGGATCAGTTAAAGAAAATCTGGTTCTTGAGAAGAACTTTGATAGGGCAAGAAGAGGGAGAAGCTATTGAGGGTTTAAAGAGAATGTTAAGAGAAACAAGAAATAATGAGGAATTTCTGAAATTTATTGATGGGATTATAAAGAAAGGAAATACTGTAAGAAGGTAGGTTAAGGTGAGAAAAATAATATTAATTATTTTATTTATATCTCTAATAATAGTGACTTTGGCTTTTCTTCTTACTAAAGAAGATATTTCTATAAGGTTATATATTTACAATCCTCAAAAACAGGCCTTAGAAAGCAAGGATATAAATATTAAGTTAACCAGACTTGAAAAATATTTTATAAAGGAAAAAATATATAAAGAAGCAATCAATAATCTTATTTCTTATTCTGACAATAATATATATCATCTACCTATACCAAAAGGGACAAAAATCCTTAATATATCTGTCAAAAACAATATAGCTTATATAGATTTTTCCGATGAATTAAGGAAGAACCATCCTGGTGGTAGTTTGGGAGAGATGTTAACTGTTTATAGCATTGTAGATACGCTTACAGAATTTCCAGAAATTAAAAAGGTTCAAATTTTAATAAGTGGTGCTGTGGTAGAGACCTTAGTGGGACATATGGATTTAACCTCTCCTTTAGAAAGAGATCTTTCATTGGTTAAATAAAAATGAAAATTGGGATTATTTCAGATATTCATGCTAATTTGCCTGCATTAGAAAAGGTCTACAGTGAACTTGAGAAAGAAGTAGATGAGATATATTTTTTGGGAGACATAGTAGGCTATGGCCCATATCCTAATGAGTGTATGGAATATCTGAATAAATTTGGTTATTCTGTATTAGGTAATCATGATGCTGCAGTAGTTGATTTGAGAACCTATGATGATTTTAATCCTTATGCTCAATTTGCAATAGATTGGACTAAAGAAAGATTAAGTTGGGAGAATATTGAAAAATTGAAAAAGCTTCCTCTTATTATTGAAAATAATAATTTTTGTTTAGTTCATGGAAGCATCAGAGAACCTCTTGATGAATATTTAATAAATTATTATTCAGTATTGGCCAATTTTGAGATTATGGATGAGAATATTTGTTTCTTTGGACATTCTCATTTAGCTGGGGTTTTTGTATATTCGGATAAAGAAATATACTATGTAAATTTTAGCGAAGGAGGAGAATTAAAGTTACAGAAAAATAGTAAATATTTAATAAATCCTGGTAGTGTAGGTCAACCTCGAGATGGTAATTGGAAAGCAAGCTTTGTTATATATGATGTTGATAAAAAGATTTTAAAATTTAAGAGAGTTGAATATGATGTAGGAAAAATACAAAATTATATGAAACTTTTGGGTTTTCCTAAACAGCTTTGGGAAAGGCTCCAATATGGGAGGTGATTAATTTGAAAGTACTTATTATGAGTGATACTCATGGTGATACAAGTTTTTGGGAATATATAAATGATTTTTTGTCCGAAGCAAATTTCGTTATACATGCTGGAGATGTTCTTTATCATGGTCCAAGAAATCCACTACCTGCAGGATATAATCCTAGCAAGCTTGCTGAACTTATAAATAACTCAAAACCTTTCTTTATTTCAAAGGGTAATTGTGATGCTGATGTGGATCAATTAGTTATAAAATTTCCTATTTCTTCTCCTTATCTTCTGTTATATGTGAATTCTTTGAAGATTTTTGTTACTCATGGAGAAAATAGAAATGAAGATGATTTTTTTAATCTTGCAGAACTTTTTGATGTAGATCTTTTAATATTTGGACATATCCATATCCCAGTTCTTAAAGAAAGAAATAAAAGAATAATACTTAATCCTGGAAGTCCTGCTTTACCAAAGACAGAATATAAATCTGTAGCTTTTCTTGATGAAAATAAAGTTTCAATTATAGAAATAATAAGCAAAAAAGAAATTTTTAGTTTGGAATTGACTAAGTGATAATATAATTACATGGTAACTCTTGACTTTAGAGACAATTTTTTATAATATTTATTTAGCAATCGGGGCATGGCGCAGTTGGTTTAGCGCGCCTGGTTTGGGACCAGGAGGTCGCTGGTTCAAGTCCAGCTGCCCCGACCATATAATAAAAGAGCGGGAGTAGCTCAGGGGTAGAGCATCAGCCTTCCAAGCTGAGGGCCGCGGGTTCAAATCCCGTCTCCCGCTCCACTTTTGATGGGCATTTGCGCCCATAGCTCAGGTGGACAGAGCGGCAGACTTCGAATCTGCGGGTCGGGGGTTCAAGTCCTCCTGGGCGCGCCAGTAAGAGTAGGTTAAAAAATTTGGAGGATGGTGAACGTAGCTCAGGATGGTAGAGCGCTGGGTTGTGGCCCCAGTGGTCGCGGGTTCAAGTCCCGCCGTTCACCCCATAATACATAAAAAGCGCCCGTAGCTCAGTAGGACAGAGCAACGGACTTCTAATCCGTGGGTCGGGGGTTCGATTCCCTCCGGGCGCGCCATTCACGGGCCGTTAGCTCAACTGGCAGAGCACCTGACTCTTAATCAGGGGGTTGCAGGTTCGACTCCTGCACGGCTCACCAGTTGTGCGAGGGTGGCGGAATGGCAGACGCGCTAGACTTAGGATCTAGTGGGATTTCCCGTGTGGGTTCAAATCCCACCCCTCGCACCAAAGAGATAAATTGATGAGCGGGAGTAGCTCAGGGGTAGAGCGTCTCCTTGCCAAGGAGAAGGCCGCGGGTTCAAATCCCGTCTCCCGCTCCAAATTTTTAATAATATACCCCATGCAATCATTTTTTACACAAATTTGATAAACTCTTTTCTATTTTTCTTCTTTAATAGTATTTTTTATGATGATATAATATAGCTTTGGTATTTAATATAAAAAATGCTATTTTAACAGATAGGAGGTAATGTAATGACAATTAATGAGACCAACATTAAATATGATGTAGAAAAGCTTGAGGGAAGTAGAGTAAAAGTGAATGTAGAGATAGATCAATCAGAGAGGGAGAAAAGTCTTGAGAAGGCATATAAATCTTTGGTAAAAAGAATTCAAGTGCCTGGTTTTAGAAAAGGTTATACTCCTCGTCCTATTTTGGAAAGATACCTTGGAAATGAGACCTTTGAAAGTGAAGCAATAAAAATAGTTGCGAGAGAAACCTTGGAATGGTTTTTAAATAAAGGAAATGTTACACCTCTTCAGGATCCTTATTTTGATATTCCTGATTCTTGGAAAGAAGGTGAAAATTTAAAATTCTCTTTTGTGCTGGAAGTGCCACCAGAATTTAAGCTTGGAGATTATAAAGGTTTAAATATTAGAAAAGAAAAAGTAGAAGTTACTGAGGAAGAAATTAATAGGGTTATAGAACAGATAGAATTACAACTTAGTAAATTAAATCCTGTAGAAGAAGGACAAGTTGAGAAAGGTGATGTGGTCTATTTAGAAAGAGTTAAAGAAGATGGTACCCAGCTTCCCCCGATGTGGTTTACATTAAATGGAAAGGTGTTTCAAGAATTGGAAGATAAGATATTGGGAATGAAACCAGGAGAAGAAAAGGAATTTGAGATAACTTTTCCTGAAGGTTTTTATGAAAAAGATTTATCAGGTCAAACTTTAAAATTAAAATGGAAGGTTAATAAGATTTGGAGATATGAGAAGCCTGATCAAGAAACTTTTCTTCAAAAGGTTGGTGCACATTCTTTTGAAGAGTTTAGAGAGAAAGTGAGAGAAAGCATAAAGGAAGAAAGAGAAAGAAGATCTGAGGACAAAGCTTTTTCTGAAATTATGAGCAAAATATTGGAGAATACAGAACTTGACCCTCCTTTAAGTTATGTACAGTATCTTGCAGAAAATATTTTTAGAGAATTCGTTAATGATCTTACAAAAAGAGGAATGAGCTTAGATAATTATCTTAATGAGAAGGGGATAACAAAAGATGAGTTTATTAGAAATGTCATAGAAGATGCAAAGAATAGAATACGGATGGAGATGATTCTTGAAAAGATAGCGGAAGTTGAAAATATTTCTGTTTCTGATCAAGAGATAGAAGATGCTATAAGAGAAATCGCTGATAGCGAAGGTAGAGATTACGAAGAGATTAAGAAAGAAATTGAGAAAGAAGATTTAATAAATACTCTAAGAAGAAATCTTATTAGAGAAAAAGTTAAGAAATTTTTATTAGAACAAAACTTAATAGAGGAGGAATAGATCTATTATGACATTAGTACCTATTGTTATAGAGCAGACCCCAAGAGGGGAAAGAGCATATGATATTTATTCAAGGCTTTTGAAAAGTAGGATTGTTTTTTTAGGTACAGCCATAAATGATGATGTGGCAAATCTTATAATTGCGCAACTTTTGTTTTTGGAGTCTGAAGATCCTGAAAAGGATATTTATCTTTATATAAATTCCCCTGGTGGTGAAGTTTCAGCAGGACTTGCTATTTATGATACTATGAGACATATAAAGCCTAAAATAGCCACTGTATGTGTAGGTCAGGCAGCAAGCATGGCTGCTATTCTTTTAAGTGCAGGAGACAAAGGTAAAAGATATGCTTTACCTCATTCAAGAGTAATGATACATCAACCACTGGGTAGTGCATATGGCCCTGCTGCAGATATAGAAATTCATACAAGAGAAATCCTTAAAATAAAGAGGATATTAAATGAAATATTGTCATATCATACAGGACAGCCTATAGAGAAGATCGAAAAAGATACCGACAGAGATTTTTTCATGTCTGCTTATGAGGCAAAAGAGTATGGTATTGTTGATGAAGTATTAGAAAGTAAAAAAGGCTAAATCATAGATAAAGGAGATATCAATTTATGGGAAATAGAGAGCTTCATTGTTCTTTTTGTGGAAAAAGTCAAAAAGAGGTTAAAAAACTTATTGCAGGACCAGGAGTTTATATTTGTGATGAATGTATATCAATAGCTTATAAAATATTGGAAGAAGAGAATAAAAAAGACGATACTTATGATAATTTTGAACTGCCAAAACCATCCGATATTAAATCTTTCTTAGATCAATATGTTATAGGGCAAGAGAAAGCAAAAAAAATATTATCAGTAGCAGTTTATAATCATTATAAGAGAATATTTATGAGAGATAAATTAAAAGAGGATGTAGAAATTCAGAAAAGTAATATACTTCTAATTGGACCAACTGGTGTAGGTAAGACTCTTCTTGCAGAAACTCTCGCAAAATTCTTAAAGGTACCTTTTGCTATAGCAGATGCTACCACACTTACTGAGGCTGGCTATGTGGGGGAAGATGTGGAGAATATTCTTTTAAGACTCATTCAAAATGCAGATTGGGATGTTAAAAGGGCAGAAAAAGGAATAGTTTACATTGATGAGATAGATAAGATATCGAGAAAGTCTGAAAATCCATCTATTACAAGAGATGTTTCTGGGGAGGGAGTTCAACAAGCTTTATTAAGAATTGTTGAGGGAACTATAGCTAATGTACCCCCTCAAGGTGGGAGAAAACATCCTTATCAGGAGTTTATTCAGATAAACACAAAAGATATTTTGTTTATTGCTGGTGGTTCTTTTGAAGGAATAGAAAAAATAGTAGAAAAAAGACTTGATGTATCAAGTATCGGATTTGGTGCACAAATAGAACCTAAAAATAGAAAAAGTTTAAGTCAGATCCTCTCAAATATCATTCCAGAAGATCTTATAAAATTCGGAATGATTCCTGAATTTGTTGGAAGATTTCCTGTTGTAGCGGTTTTAGAACCTCTTAATGAGGAAGCTCTTATGAAGATATTAGTAGAACCTAAAAATGCTCTTGTTAAACAATATAAGGCATTATTGGCTTTAGAAGGGGTAGAATTAGATTTTACAGAGGATACATTAAGAGCTATAGTCAAAGAAGCACAAGAAAAGGCTACAGGTGCAAGAGGATTAAGAGCTGTAATGGAAGAACTTATGTTAGAACTTATGTATGAGCTACCGTCCTTAGGAATCAAAAAATTTGTCATCACACCAGAATTAGTTTATAATCGTGGAAAATTATCTATAGAAAAATTAAAAAAGATGGCAGGTTAGGGGGTTTATTTTATGAAAGAGGAGATGGCTTCTGTTTATTCCTTTTTGGATGTGGAGAAAAAATGGTATGATTATTGGCTAAATAAGGATTATTTTCATGCAGAAGTGGATGACTCAAAAAAACCCTTCTGTATAGTATTGCCACCCCCAAATATTACAGGTTCTTTACATTTAGGCCATGCTTTAAACGCGACTATTCAGGATATCTTGATTAGATGGAGAAGAATGCAAGGTTATAATGCATTATGGATTCCAGGCACTGATCATGCAGGCATTGCAACCCAAATGGTAGTAGAAAGAGAACTTTTAAAAGAGGGAAAAAGCAGATGGGATTTAGGCAGAGAAAAATTTTTGGAAAAGGTATGGGACTGGAAGGAAAAATATGGAAATACTATTGTAGAGCAGTTAAAGAAACTTGGGGTTTCATGTGATTGGAAAAGATTTAGATTTACCATGGATGAAGTATATTCAAAAGCTGTAATTAAGGCTTTTGTTGAGCTTTATAAAAAGGGATATATATATAGAGGAGAAAGAATAATAAATTGGTGTCCCCGTTGTAGAACAGCGATCTCTGATTTGGAAGTCAGATATATAGAAGAGTCCTCCTATTTATGGTACATAAAATATCCTTTCTATGATGAAGAAGGTTATATAGTTATAGCAACTGCAAGACCTGAAACCATGTTAGGTGATACTGCTGTAGCTGTTAATCCGGAAGATGAGAGATATAAAAATCTTATTGGGAAAAAAGTTATTCTACCATTAGTCGGGAGAGTAATTCCTATTATTGGCGATGAGACAGTAGATCCTAATTTTGGCACCGGTGCTTTAAAGGTTACTCCAGCTCATGATGCTGATGATTTTGAGATAGGTAAAAAACATAATTTGGATTTCATATCTGTGATTGATGAAAAAGGATTTATGAATGAGAATGCTGGTAAATATAAAGGACTTAGTGTTTTAGAATGTAGAAAGAAAATAGAGGAAGATTTAGAAAAAGAAGGATTTCTTTTAAAGAAAGAAGTATATGTTCATGATATTGCCACTTGTGATAGATGTGGTACTCCCATAGAACCTATGATATCTAAACAATGGTTTATGAAAATGGATAATTTAGCAAATCCTGCCATATTAGCAGTTGAGGAAAGTAAAGTGAAATTTATTCCTGATAGATGGAAGAAGGTTTACTTCGATTGGATGTATAACATTAGAGATTGGTGTTTATCAAGACAGTTATGGTGGGGGCATAGAATTCCCGCTTGGTATTGTAATGATTGTGGCTATATAAATGTGGCTGAAAAATCTCCTGATAAATGTGAGAATTGTGGTTCATCTAATCTAAAACAAGATGATGATGTATTAGATACATGGTTTAGTTCTGCTTTATGGCCTCTTGGTACTTTAGGATGGCCAGAAGATACAAAAGATCTTAAATATTTCTATCCTACCTCTGTATTAAGTACAGCAAGAGATATTATTAATCTTTGGGTTGCCCGAATGATTATGATGGGGCTTGAGTTTAAAAAGGATGTGCCTTTCTACCATGTATATGTTCATCCAACAGTACTCACAAGAGAAGGAAAACGTATGAGTAAATCGAAGGGAACAGGTGTAGATCCCTTAGATTTAATAAATAAATATGGTGCAGATGTTACAAGATTTGGCCTTGCTATTCAGTGTACTGAAATGCAAGATTTGAGGTTTCATGAAGAGAATTTTGAAAACACAAGAAATTTTACTAATAAAATATGGAATGCTTCCAGATTTGTAATATCAAATTTGGAAGATAGAAAATATTCAGAAGTAAAATTAGAATACCATCTCTTATCTTTATCAGATAAATGGATATTGAGCAGGCTTCAAAAAGAGATTAAAGAGGTAACAGATCATTTAGAGAATTATAGATTTAGTGAATATGTAAAAACTATATATAATTTCTTTTGGAATGAATTTTGTGACTGGTATATTGAGATGGTAAAACCCAGATTATCTCAAAAAGAGGATCCAGAGAGTAGGTTAGTTTCTCAAACTATTCTTTGGAAGGTGTTAAGTGATAATCTGAAACTTCTTCATCCTGTAATGCCTTTTATTACTGAAGAGATTTGGCATAAACTGCCAGAAAACAGCGAGAGTATAATGATCTCATCTTGGCCTATCTCTGAGGATACCTTTATTGATGAAAAAGCAGAAAAGGATATGGAATTTATTATGGAGTCAATCAGAACAATTCGAGCAATTAGATCTGAATTCAATATCTCTCCCTCTGATGTTATAAAAGTAGATTTTTACACCCTTGATAAAGATAAGGAGATTTTACTTCTCGGTAATTCTGGTTATTTTGCTACGCTTGCAAAAGCAGAAATTAATAAAGTTGACGAAAAGAAAGATATTAAAAATGTAGTACATAAAGTCTTAGAAGGTGTTGATTTATATGTAAATCTAAAGGGTTTAATTGATATAACAAAAGAAAAAGAGAGAATAAAGAAAGAATTAGAGGAAGCATTAAATATAAAGAAGAAAATTGAAGAAAGACTTTCCAACGAGGAGTTTCTAAGAAAAGCCCCAGAAAATGTGGTAGAAAAGGAGAAAGAGAAATTAGAAAGTATTAATAGAAAGATAAGGAGCTTAGAAGAAAGTTTTAATACATTAGAGTAGTTAAGTAGTTTAAAAATTAAACAGGGAGGTCATTATGAAAATATATGGCTTTAAAGGTGGTGTACATCCCCCTGAAAAAAAGGAATTATCAAAAGATGTACCAATAACAAAAATTCCTCTCCCTGAAAGATTACTTATTCTTACAATTCAGCATACAGGAGCTCCTACAATCCCTCTTGTTAAAGCTAAGGACCATGTATTTAAAGGACAAAAAATTGGAGATGCGCAGGCTTTTGTTACGGCTCCTATTCATGCTCCAACTTCAGGAACTGTAAAAAGAATTGCACTTTTTCCTCATCCCAATGGAAGAAATGTTTTGGGTATTGAGATAGAGCCAGATGGCAAAGAAGAGATTTTTCCAGATATTCCCAGAGATTTATCATGGCAAAATCTTTCACCTGACGAGATTAAAAAGAGAATTAGAGAGGCTGGTATTGTTGGACTCGGAGGTGCTGCTTTTCCTACCCATGTGAAGATATCACCTCCACCAGAGAAAAAGATAGATACGGTTATTCTCAATGGAGCAGAGTGTGAGCCGTACTTGACTATAGACTATAGGCTTATGTTAGAGAAACCTCAACTAATTATAGAAGGGTTGAGGATATTGATGTATGCATTAGGAGTTAAGAAGGGAATTATTGGTATTGAGAATAACAAGAAGGATGCAGCGGAAGTTTTGAGAAAATATATAGATAGGGATATAGAAATTGCTATTTTACCCACGAAATATCCTCAAGGTTCTGAAAAGCATCTCATAAAGGCTATTTTAGATAGAGAAGTTCCCTCTGGAGGTCTTCCTTTAGATGTAGGGGTAGTTGTTAATAATGTGGGAACAGCAGTAGCTATTGCTGAACATTTTAAAACAGGCCTTCCTTTAATTTCTCGTGGAGTAACAGTTACAGGTGAGAATATTAATTCTCCTAAAAATTTAGAGGTTTTGATAGGTACTCCTGTATCAAAACTTATTGAGGCTGCAGGAGGATTCAGAGAAAAGCCAGGAAAGATTATATTTGGTGGACCTATGATGGGTATAGCTATTTATGATATGGATACACCAGTTATTAAAGGTACATCAGGTGTGGTTGTTTTTTCTGAGAAGGAAACAAAATATTATGAACCTGTGGAATGTGTAAGATGTGGAAGATGTATTGATGTTTGTCCTATGGGATTAATGCCTACCATATTAGCTAAATATGTAAGAAGAGGTAAACTAATAGAGGCGGAGGAGTTAGGAATATTAGATTGTGTAGAATGTGGTTCTTGTAATTATATATGTCCTTCCAGAAGACCCCTTCTTCAATGGATAAGAGTAGGTAAAACGGATATCTTAGCAAAGAAAAGAAAGTAAAGGGAGGCATAACCAGTTATGAAGTCAGAGATGGATAAATTAATAGTTTCTTCATCGCCTCATATTTTTGTTAAAGAAGATGTTTCATATGCGATGAGGCAAGTAATTTATGCACTAATACCTGCTACTCTTGCAGGTGTTTATTTTTTTGGTTTGTATTCTTTATTGGTTATATTAGTAAGTATAATTTCAGCAGTTTTATGGGAAGCTTTTGCTCTTATTTTGAGGAAAAAGCCATTAAATATACTTTTAGATTTTAGTGCTGTAGTTACAGGGCTTCTTCTTGCCCTTACTTTACCTCCTAAGGTTCCATTATGGATTCCTATAGTGGGATCTGGTGCAGCTATTCTTCTTGGAAAGCAGGTTTTTGGAGGATTGGGTGATAATTTTTTAAATCCTGCCTTAGTTGGAAGAGCCTTTCTCCTCTCTTCCTATCCTCAAATAATGACCTCATGGATGAAACCTATTCATAAAATTGGAGGCATGGTTTCACAAGCATCTCCCCTTACTTCTACTGCCACCCCTCTTGCTATAGAAAAACTTAAACTTACTGGTTATCAAATACCCTCATATTTTCATCTTTTTATTGGTGATATTCCAGGATGTATAGGAGAAACTTCTGCCTTATTATTGCTTTTAGGTGGTCTCTACCTTATTTATAAAGAAATAGTGGATTGGAGAATACCACTTTCATATATTTCAACGGTTATTATAATTTCCCTTTTATTCGGGAAAGACCCTATTTTTCAAATATTAGCTGGAGGACTTTTTTTAGGTGCTTTCTTTATGGCTACTGATTGGGTAACAACCCCTCTTACAACAAAAGGTAAAATTATTTTTGGAATAGGAGCAGGTTTCTTTACAATGGTTATAAGATTATTTGGTATTTATCCAGAAGGAGTATCTTATGGAATTCTTGTTATGAATGCTTTGACTCCTCTTATAGATAGAACCTTAAAACCTCGCAAATTTGGAGAGGTGAGAAAATGAAACAGATATTAAGATATGGATTAATCCTTTTTTTGGTATGTAGTATATCAGCTGGTGTTTTAGCCTTTACATATGAAAACACTCAGAGAGTAATTGAGAGCAATAGAAAAAAAGAAAAAGAAAGAATTTTAAAGGAAATAATTCCAGAGGCAACAGATTTCAAAAAAGTCGAGAATCCTCCAAAATCTGATAGTAATTTAGTAAAAATAACCGAAGTATATATTGCTTATAAAGGAAATGAAAAAACTGGAACTGTTTGGGAAGTGACATCAAAGGGGTATAGTAGTGATATTTTGATGATCATTGGTACAAATAAGGAAGGTAAAATTTCCCACATAACTATACTTTCTCAACAAGAAACACCAGGCCTTGGGACTGAAATTGTTAAGGATAGTTTTTTAAATCAGTTTATAGGAAGAGATACCCCAAATTTAGAAGTAAAAAAGAATGTTACTCCTGTATCAGGAGCAACTATCTCCTCTTCTGCAATTGTGAGAGCTGTAAATGAGGTTCTGAAACACGAAAACTTTTAGGGGGGAAGAAAAATGAAAAAGCTATGGATATATATAAGAAATGGTATTTTTAAAGAGAATCCTGTTTTGATATTAATGATAGGTCTGTGTTCTGTACTTGCTGTTTCTGTTAGTGTACAAAATGCAATTGGAATGGGACTTGCTTTTACCTTTGTTATGGTTTTTTCTAATTTGTTTGTATCTCTTTTAAGAAAATTTACACCTCACGACATAAGAATACCTATTTTTATTGTAGTTATTGGTACTTTTACTACCATTGTTGATCTTGTTATATCTGCTTATTTTCCAGAACTTTATAAGGCTTTAGGTATTTTTATTCCATTAATTGTGGTAAATTGCATAATAATTGGTAGGGCTGAGGCTTTTGCTTATAAACATTCAGTAATGGAATCTATTGCTGATGGGATAGGAATAAGTATAGGTTATATATGGGCTATAGTAGCCTTAGGAGCCATAAGAGAATTTTTGGGATCAGGAACTCTTTTGAATACAAATTTTTTTCAAAATTTTCAGCCTGCTAAAGTTTTTGTAATGCCTCCTGGAGCTTTTTGGGGAATAGGATTGTTGATAGGAATATTGAAATGGGTAGATAGTAAAATTAGGAGGTAATAACATGGGATATGTTGGAAAACTATTTCTTCTTTTTCTATCTGCTTCTCTTATCGATAATATTGTTTTTATGAGATTTTTAGCTTTATGTCCTTTTGTAGGTATGAGTTCTTTTCTTGAAACATCTATTGGTATGGGTGTTGCTGTAGCTTTTGTTATGACCATGGCATCGGTGGTAACATTCTTTATCTATTATTATATTCTTATTCCACTTAATTTAATTTTTTTAAGAACCATATCTTTTATATTAGTGATTGCAGTTTTAGTACAACTTGTGGAGATGTTTATAAGAAAGACTTCTCCATCTCTTTATAAGGCTATGGGTATTTACTTACCATTAATAACTACAAATTGTGCTATATTAGGTGTTACGCTTTTAAATATAAACTATCAGCATGATCTTATTGAATCTATTATTTATTCATTGGGTGTCTCTCTTGGCTTTACTATTGCCTTAGTACTTCTTGCAACCATAAGAGAGAGGTTTTCTTTTTCAGATATACCTAAATTTTGGCAAGGATATCCTATTGTTTTTATAACCGCTGGCCTATTGGCATTAATTTTTCTTGGATTTCAAGGACTTGCTCATTAAAAAGGAGGAAATGATATGGAATTAATAATAATATCAATCTTAGTATTAGGAGGGATTGGTTTTCTTTTTGGCTTAGGTTTAGCAGTAGCAGGTGAGAAATTTAAGGTAGAGCTTGATCCTCGTATTTCTCAGATTATGTCGGTTTTACCGGGGGGAAATTGTGGTGCGTGTGGCTATACAGGGTGTGAGGCTTGTGCTATAGCGATTTTAGAGGGTAGAGCACCTATTACTGCTTGTATTGTAGGAGGAGATAAAGTAGCGAAAGAAATTGCAAAGATTATGGGAGCTAATGAAGAAGTTAGTCTTGTGAAACAGGTATCTTTCCTTACATGTCAAGGAGGCAAAGGAATTGCTCAGGAAAGGTTTATATATAAGGGAGTAGAAAAATGTAAAGCAGCAAATTTGGTTCAAGGAGGTTATAAAGGTTGTCCTACTGGATGTTTAGGATATGGTGATTGTGTTAGAGCTTGTCCTTTTGATGCTATACATATGGGAGACGATGGTCTACCTAAAATTGATGTGAATAAATGTACTGGATGTGGTTTGTGTGTGAAAGCATGTCCAAGGGGTATTTTAACTTTATTACCTGTTAATATCCCTTTACTACTTTGTTGTAAAACAGAACTTCCAGGACCTGATGCAAGAAAGGTATGTTCTCATGCATGTATTGGATGTGGTATTTGTGAAAAGGTATGCCCTAAAGGAGCAATTAAGATAGAGGGTAGATTTCCAGTTATAAATTATGACCTTTGTGATGGTTGTGGAATCTGTGTAGAAAAATGTCCAACAAAGGCGCTTATATTATTAAAGCGTTAATTATATTGTCTATATTGATTTTCTTTATTTTCTTGATTAGAAGTTATCAAGGGAATAGGGAAGCTTCTCATATTGGTATTTTAATGGATACTTTTGTTGATATAAGAATCTGGGGGAAAGACAGTTATAGAGCTCTTAATGAATCTTGGGCTTTAATAGAAAATTTGAGTAAAAAAATTGACAGGTTCAACCCATATAGTGAAATAAGTAAGATCAATAAAAATGCTGGAAATTATGTTGAAATTTCTTATGACATTGTAGACATTATAAAAAAGGCTAAATATTTTGCTCAGATTACAAACGGTTATTTTGATCCAACAATAGCTCCTCTCATGAGGATTTGGGGATTTTATGATAAAAATTACAGAGTTCCTTACAAAAAAGAGATTGAAGATAAACTTCAATATGTGAATTATAGAAAAATTCATATAAAAGGAAACAAAGTTATGATAGAAAAGGGAATGGAAATAGATTTGGGGGGTATTGCTAAAGGATATTTAATGGATAAAATATTTGAAGTTTTGAGAAAATATTCTATAGATAGGGCTGTTTTGAATTTTGGAGGACAAGTTGGAGTTTATGGAAGAACTCAGAAAGGAACTCTTTGGGAAGTAAGTATCAAGCATCCCCGTAAAGATCAAGGTTTTATTGGAAAAGTATGCATAAAAGAAGGTTCTGTTTCTACGTCGGGAGATTATGAAAGATTTTTTATTAAAGACAATGAGAGATATTGTCATATAATTAATCCTAAAAATGGATATCCATCAAACTCCGTTATAAGTGTTAGTGTGATAAGTAAAAGTGGAACAGAAGCTGATGCTTTATCAACAGCTTTTTTTGTTTTAGGTAAAGATGCCATATCTTTGTGGAAAGAAAAATTTTCTTACTTAGGCTTAGTTATTGTTTTTCCAAATTTAAATGTATGGTATTCTCCTAATCTGGAATTTAAAGTGGAGAGTAAAAAGTGAAAAGGATAAAGGAAAATAAAGTTGTTTATATTACTACCTTAGGTTTAATGATATCCTTAGCTTGTGTTCTCTATTATTTTGAAAGTATTTTTATCTCTCCCTTTCTTTTTCTACCAGGTGGAAAAGTTGGAATTGCAAATTTAGTTCCCTTAGTTGCTATTTATACCGTAGGTATAAAAGAGGCTATAATTATAACTGTACTTAGAGTTATAATAGTTAATATAATTATGGGAAGATTTTTAGATATCTCTTTTTATTTAGGGTTTTTTGGTGGATTGATAAGTAATCTTTTTATGGGTTTTTTTTCAAAAACCTCAATAAGTGTTATAAATAATAGCATTATAGGAGCGATTATTCATAATATGACCCAACTTTTTATAGTTGCCTTTTTCATTTTTCATAAGGGTATTTTTTACTATGCTCCATTCCTTATCATTTTTGGGTTTTTAGCAGGTCTTTTTAATGGAATAGTGGGGGGGTATCTAATAAAATATATTAAAAACTATTTAGGGGGTGACCTATGAGAAGAAGTAAAATGTCTACAAAACTTCTAATCTTTCTTATTGTTCTGGGACTAATTGTGGGTGGAGTTATTGCTGAGGCATTTGGAGATAAGTTAGAATTTTTAAAGAAGGGATTAAATATTGGCTTTTCCCCAGTTACTCTTAACATGTATTTTTTTACTTTCACATTAGGATTTGATTTAAAAATTAATTTGGGTGGAGCCTTAGGAGTATTAATTGTGTTGCTTTTTTGTAATATTTAGAGTTATAATTTAACTATGGGTAGTAGAGATTTTATAGAGGGGTTAAAAAACAAAGGTTTTTTCGTCTTTATAGGGTTTTTTATACTCTATATACTTTTATTGTTTTTGATTGTTTTTATTACTTCTATGAATGGATCTCTAAATCTTTGGGCAGAGAAGATAAAAATTTATGCTTTTGTAAATCCAAAAACTTCTGATTCTGATATAGTTAAATTATTGATAGATTTAAAATCTAATTTTCATTTCAAGGAAGCAACTTATATAACCCAGAAGGAGGCCTGGGAGAAGCTAAAGGAAGTTGTAGGAAGAGAGAATGATATTTTTGCTTGGGGATCACCTGATTCTTTGCCTAAAACTATCGAAATAACCCCATCTTTATTAGAAAATATACATGATATTATAAGGTATCTTCTTAATTATAACTTTGTTGAAGAGGTAAGATATCCTGAGGAAATGGTTACTCAATGGTATAATTTGCAGGGCTTAGTAGAGATCATTAAGAAGATTTTTACATACTTAGGTAGTTTGTCTTTTCTTTTATTGTCTGTTGAATTACTTACTCATACTCATCTTGCTTATCCCATACTTTCAGTACCATCTCAAATAATGGAGAATGTAATAATAACAACAATATCCTTTTTTTCTGCATTGGCTTCCATATATTTCTTGGGGAACATTTTTAAAGATCATATATCAACAATACTTCCTTATTTCTCTTATGTATTTGATTTAAAACACATCTTGATATGGATTTTTTATTTTGTAATATCCAACGTAATTATTAGTTTCACTTCTGCCTTAATAAGCTTTCAGAGGCTTAGATGAAAAGGATAATTACAGTAACAGTTGTTCTATCACTATTGTTAGTACCCATATTTACATGGGGTAACGTAGATTATACCATACTTCAAAAACAAAAAGAATTGCAGAAAAAAAGAGAGCAAATAAATAGTTTAAAGATGCAAGTTAAAAATTTAGAAAAGAAGGAATTGAATATTGTTCAAGAAATAAGCAAAATTGATATGGATCTTGATAAAGCAGAAAGAGATCTTAGTATGGCGGAAACGAAACTTAGAGAAGCTCAAGCAAAATTGGTGGTATTATCAACACAATTAAGTATAATGCAAAGAAATTTAAGATATAGAAGTTTAAACTACAAAGAATCCTTAGGTGATATTTTTAAAACTATACAACCTAAGATATATTTAGATATTATCTTTACACAGAATACATTTGCTTCTATTGCTGTTCCATATTATTTGAAGATATTAATGAAGAAAGAAGTAAATAGACTACAAAGTATTGATAAACAATGTAAAGATATAGATAAGAAGAAAAAAGAATGGGAGGCTGAAAAAAGGAAGGTTGAACTTTTAGTGAAGGATATATCAGAAAGAAAAGGATATATAGAAGCAAAGAAGAAAGAAAGAAAAGCCTTTCTTCAGAAAATTAGGGAGCAAAAAAGGTATCAGCAACAAGTTATTGCAACCTTAGAGCGAGAGTCAAAGGAGATTGAGAATTTTATAAAGAGATTGGCATCTTCTAAAATTCAAAAAGCTAAAAAAGGATACCTCTCTTGGCCTGTTATTGGGAGTGTTACTTCTGGATTTGGTATGAGGAGACATCCTATACTTGGAGGAGCTCCTCTTTTCCATACTGGTATAGATATTTCAGCAGATTATGGAACACCTATAAGAGCAGTAGCTTCTGGCAGAGTTATTTTTGCTGGATGGTATGGTGGATATGGAAATATGATAATAATAGATCATGGAGGTAATATATCTACTGTTTATGGACATCTGTCAAGGATAGCTGTAAGATCTGGAGAAGAAGTTTCTGAGGGTGATATAATTGGATATGTAGGAAGTACAGGTTTAAGTACAGGTCCCCACTTACATTTTGAGGTGAGAGTAAATGGTGAACCTGTAGATCCAATAAATTGGTTAAAATGATAGAAGGAGGAAAGAATGAGATTTAAAAAGAGAATTTTAATAATTGTTTTCATTGCTTTAATAACTGTATTTTTAATCTCAAAATTAAATATAGCTAAGGATTCTATTGATGACATTATTACAAGTGTTAGGGTTTTTATTGAAACTGTTTATTATGTAAGAAATGCGTATATTGAGAAAAATTTAGACAATAAGAAATTAGAGTATGAAGCAATAAGAGGATATTTAAAGGCTTTAGACGATCCATATACCGAATTTTTTGATCCAAAAGCTTTTAGGACCTTTACAGAGGATATGCAGGGTTCTTTTGGTGGGGTTGGAATGAGGCTTGAGTCTAAGGACGGTAAAATTTTAGTTGTATCACCTATAGAAGGAACACCAGCTTTCAAGGCAGGTATAAAACCTGGGGATCAGATAGTGGAAGTGGATGGACAAAGTGTGGTTGATAAACCTTTAGATCTTGTGGTTTCTATGATTAGAGGGGAGGTAGGTAAAGAGGTAAAAATAAAAATATATAGAGAATCAGAGAAGAAATATTATGAGTTTGTTTTAAAGAGAGCGCTTATAGAAGTGCCTGTTGTGGAATATAAGGTTTTAGATAATAATATTGGTTATATAAGATTTTATGAATTTACTCAAAACTCACCTCAAAAATTATCTGATGCATTTAGAGCATTGGAGAAGAAAGTAAGCGGAGTAATATTAGATCTTAGAAATAACCCAGGGGGAGATTTAAAAGCTGCAGTTACTATAGCAAGTTTCTTTATTTCCGAAAATGATCAAGTAAAAACTATTATTAAAGATAATAATACATCTAAAACATTTGATACAAAAGGTATAATTGTTTATAGACAGGATAGGGATAAAAGATTATATGGAGAGAAAGTAGTAAAAGGAACATATAAATGGAATAAGCCTTTAATAGTTCTTGTTAATAGGTATTCTGCAAGTGCATCTGAGATTTTGTCAGGAGCTATAAATGACTATAATAAAGGTATATTAGTAGGAGAGAAAACTTTTGGTAAAGGAGTAGTTCAAACAATTTTCACTCTTTCAGATGGATCAGCTGTTAAAATAACTACAGAAAAATATTTACTTCCATCAGGTAGAGATATAAATAAAGAAGGTATAGTTCCAGAGGTATTAGTAGAGATGGCCCCAGAGAGTGTGGGTAGGGATAATGATATTCAGCTAAATAGAGCTATAGAAATATTGAAAAAGAATATCTCTCTTTTGAGGGATAAAACTAAATTATTATTAAGAAAATAGATGTTTGATAAAAAAGAAAAAATAATTATCATAATTTTTGTATGTTTAGTTATTGTTTTTACTGTATTTAACTTATTTGGAAAGGAACAAAAAATATTAGAAGAGGATGTAAATAGTTTTATAGTAGTACATGTGGCAGGAGAAGTTAAGATTCCTGGGGTGTATAAATTACGAGATGGAGCAAGGGTTATTGATGCTATAAATGTGGCAGGTGGTCCCTTACCCTCTGCTGATTTAGATAAGCTTAACCTTGCAGATTATTTGAAAGACGCATCAAAAATAAACGTTCCTTCCAAAGTCCAGTACTTAAATTCAGTCATATCTTCTAAAGAAGAATTAAGAACTTCGGTTGGTATTTCAACTAATGATAAGATTAATATAAATACTGCTTCCAAACAACAACTTGAAACTTTACCTGGAATTGGAACTACCCTTGCTCAAAGAATAATTGATTATAGAAATGAACACGGATTATTTACTTCTTATGATGATCTATTAAATGTTAAGGGAATAGGAGAAAAGAAACTTGAAAAAATAAAAGATAAAATTACTTGGTGACTTTTGGGAATACCTTATTCATTTATTTTTTTAATAAGTTATGTGGTAGGAATAATTATATCCAAATATCATTTTAGTTTTGGAGTACCCTTTTTTATTCTTGCTTCTTTCATCTTTTTAAGGAAAAGATTTTTACTTATTTTCTTATCTTTGTCTTTTTTCTTTCTTGGATCTTTGTTATATAAGGTATCATCACCTCAATATGAACTTTTTCATAAAAAATATCATGAGATTTATGCAGAGGTAAAAGATGTGAGATTTTCCCAAAAATATATACAATATGTTATAAAAGCAGATATTAGTAAGGAAGAATTTATTATGTCTGTTGGTAAAAGTGTCAGATATGAAGTGGGAGATGTACTTCTTTTAAGAGGAGTAGAATATTATCCATTAGAAAATAATAATATTTGGAGTGAAAGTATTATATATAAAATAAAGGTTAAGGAGATGCAATTAGTCGGACATAGATACCAAAATAGATTTAAGCTTTTAAGGTTAAAATTTAAAAAATATGTTGATCACATTTTGGGTTTTTATAGTGATGATAAAAAAGAATTTATCAAGGCTATTACAATTGGAGAGAAATTAGGACTAAATAAAGATATAAAAGAGATATTTTCTGAAACTGGTACTTCTCATTTGTTAGCAATTTCAGGTTTACATGTTTCTTTGTTAATAGGAATTTTTATTAACTTTTTACCTTTTAGGAAAGTATTGAGCAGAATTATTTTTCTTCCCATACTTATTTTTTATGGTTATATTATTGGAGATAATCCACCTATATGGAGAGTTATAGGGGAATATATCTTTCTACTTTTAGCTTTTCTTTTTAGACGTGAAGAAGATACTTTGAACGCAGTTTTCTGGGTTGCATTGATTAATCTTATAATATTTCCGTTAAAGCTTTTTAATTTAAGCTTTCAACTTTCTTATCTTTCCATGTTAGGTCTTCTGTATAAGCCTCAATTTCCTAAGTTTTTACCAAAATTTTTTCAGGAAATTTGGGAAAGCTCTTTTTGGTTAATGATATTTTTATCTCCTCTTTACCTTTACTATTTTAAGAAAATTTGTTTTATCTCAATTCTTTCAAATATTTTTTCAATTCCCATATTCTATATTATTTTAATTTTTAGTTTTTTATTATTTTTTATTAATATTTATCCAATTAATCATATTTTGGTAAAACTATTATCTATTTTGATTGACATTCTGCTAAATGGTTTGCAATTCATTCTTTCTCATTATAAAATTAGTCTTGTAATTTCCTTATTTCTTATCTTTTTACCAATAATTATGAGGAAAAGAGAGGATTATGAATTACTGGGAGTTTAGGCACTCATTAAAAGAAAAGAAGTTTTCTCCTGTTTACCTTTTTATAGGTGAAGAAAAATTTTTAATGGAAGAAGCTTTATTGGAACTTAAGAAAGTGAGATTTAAAGAATTTAACTATGTGGCCTTTTTTGGAGATGAAATAAATTGGAATGATCTTCTCCCATATTTAGAATCACCTCCGCTTTTAGGGAATCAATTTATTGTAGTCAGGCATGCCCAAGATCTTAAAGATCAAAATATTCCAAAAAAATTAGAGATTTTATTTAGAAGAATGACTAATACTTGTTTAGTTTTTATGGCTAATGCTGAAGAAGAAAAACCCAAAAAGATTTCTTTTTCAAAGATGATACCCCCAGAAGGAGTTGTAGAGTTTACTAAATTTAGGACTGATGCCTTGAGAAAGTGGATAAAAGAAAAATTCCAAGAGAAGGGTAAAAATATTGATGATGAAAGTATATATTTTCTATCATCTTATTATTCAGAAAATATAGGATTACTTATTCAAGAGATTGAGAAAGTGTGTATTTTTGCTATAGATAAAAAGGATATTACAATTGATGTTTTTAAGGGATTACTCTCTCCTGTGGAGATAGCCTTTTATACTTTTTTAGATGCTATTTTGAGGAGAGATTTCTATCTTGCTTTGTCTGGAATTGATACTTTATTTAATGAAGGAACATATCCTCAAGTTATATTGGAAATCCTTATTAGACAAATGAGACAACTTCTAAGAGCAAATGCGTTGTTTAAAGATGGGTATTCAAGTGAAGAGATTAGGGAAAAACTTGGTTTACATCCCTTTGTAGTAAAAAAGCTTTTAGATGCATTAACAAAATACTCTGCCGCAGAAATTTTTGAGATATATCTTCTTCTGCGGCAGACTGATTTGGAGTTTAAGACTACAGCTAAAGATCCAAGAGTACTTTTGGAAAAAGTACTGCTAAAAATTGGGGCTAAGATTTGACAGCAAGTTTTTCGTTAAGAAGCTTCATGAGTTTTGATTTCTTTCTTGCTGCAGTATTTTTATGAAGAGTTCCTTTTTGTGCTGCTTTGTCTATTGCACTTATTACTTCTGGAAGAATTTTTTTAGCTTCTTCTATTTTATTTTCTTTGAGGAGATTAAGAAACTGTTTTGTATAAAATTTAATTTTTCCAAGTCTTACACGATTTCTAATTCTGTTTCTTTCACTTATCTTTATTCTTTTAATTGCAGATTTTGTATTTGCCATATTCCTTTTCCCTCTCCTTTGTAAAAATTTTTGATTTAACAGTGTGAATTATACCATAAAATTAAAATAGTTCAAAAGATTTTACAAAATGTTATATAATCAAAAATATGGCAAAGATTGGGAGGAGGATTTATGCGAGATATAACTAAGATAAGAAATTTTAGCATTATTGCACATGTAGATCATGGTAAATCTACATTAGCAGACAGACTTTTAGAGTTTACAGGAGCTATTGATAAGAGAAAGATGAGAGATCAATTATTAGATACTCTAGAAATTGAGAGAGAAAGGGGAATCACGGTAAAAGCTCAAGCGGTAAGGTTTTTTTATAAGGCCAAAGATAAAGAAACCTATGAATTCAATTTAATTGACACACCTGGTCATGTGGACTTTACTTATGAAGTATCAAGGAGTTTGGCGGCTTGTGAAGGTGCAATTTTAGTTGTAGATGCCTCTCAAGGAATAGAAGCCCAAACGATAAATAATCTTCTTTTAGCCCTTGAGAATAATCTGGCCATAATTCCTGTTATAAATAAGATAGATCTTCTAAATACAGAACCTCAAAAGGTAGCTGAAGAGATCAAGGAACTTCTTGGGAGGGATTATATAGGAGAAACTTTTTTTGTAAGTGCTAAGGAAGGCTGGGGAATTGAGGAATTATTGGAGGGTATTGTTAAATATATACCACATCCAAAGGGAGATATTAATGCTCCCTTAAAAGCATTGATTTTTGATGCTAAATATGATCCATATAGAGGTGTTGTAGTCTATGTAAGAGTCTTTAGCGGAATGGTAAAGGTAGGTGATAAAATAAAATTCATGTCTAATAACGTGGAATATGAGGTGCAAGAAGTAGGAGTATTTACTCCTGATATGGTAAAGGTGGAAAGTCTTCTTTCAGGAGAAGTTGGATATATTATTGCTAATGTAAAGAATATTTCAGAGGCCAGAGTAGGAGATACAATTACAAAAACTGATAATCCAGCAAATTTACCTTTGCCTGGTTATAGAAAATTACAACCTATGGTTTTTTGTGGGGTCTATCCAATTGAGAATGAAGATTATGAGAAATTAAGGGATGCCTTACAAAAACTAAGTCTAAATGATGCTTCTTTATATTATGAACCTGAAAGTTCGCCTGCTCTTGGTTTTGGTTTTAGATGTGGTTTTTTAGGACTTTTACATTTGGAAATTATACAGGAAAGATTAGAAAGAGAGTTTGATTTAAATATAATTACTACTGTACCTTCTGTAGCTTATGAAGTAATTACGAAAAAAGGAGAGAAAAAAATTATTCAGAATCCTTTGGATTTACCTCCTTCATATGAAATCTCTGAGTTTAGAGAACCATTTGTAATAGCAAGCATTGTAACACCTAATGAATATGTTGGGTCAGTTATGGAATTGATTGATAGAAGAAGAGGAGAATTTAAGGGTATGGAATATCTTACTATTAATCGTGTGTTAATTACTGCTGAGATCCCTCTTTCTGAGATTATAACTGACTTTTTCAATATATTAAAATCTGTTACCCGTGGGTATGGATCATTAAGTTATGAGCTGATTGGATATAAAAATAGTGAGTTAGTAAAATTAGATGTATATATCAATGGGAAACCAGTAGATGCACTTTCTCTTATCGCACATAAAGGAAAGGCTTATGAAGAAGCAAGAAAATTGGCACAGAAGTTGAGAGAAGTTATACCACGTCAACTTTTTGAGGTAGTAATACAAGTGGGTATTGGGAGTAAGATTATAGCTCGTGAAGAGATAAAGCCTTTAAGAAAAAATGTTCTTCAAAAATGTTACGGTGGAGATGTAACAAGAAAAAAGAAACTTTTAGAAAAGCAAAAGGAAGGTAAAAAGAGAATGAAGAAAATAGGTCATATAGAAATACCTCAAGAAGCTTTTTGGACTGTATTAAAGAGGGATTAGGAATTATGGAAAGCTTAAGAATACTTATAACAAATGATGATGGAATAAATTCACCTGCTTTAGAAATTATGAGCAAAAGACTAAAAGATATAGGAGAGGTTTATATTATTGTACCTGAAAGAGAGAGAAGTGGAGGAAGTCATGCTATTACTCTTCATAAGCCTTTAAGAGTTAATGAGGTAACATGGAAAATTACAAATATTAAGTGCTGGACTACTAATGGTAATCCTGCAGATTGTATTCTTTTAGGGCTTTATGCTTTACTTCCTGACTTCCCTTCCGTTGTTATATCTGGGATAAATAAGGGATATAACTTAGGAACTGATATTATTTATTCTGGTACAGTTTCTGGGGCAAGGGAAGCATCTCTTAATGGTATACCTGCTATTTCCATTTCTGTATCTCATGAAGGAGAAGAGGAAGATTATGAAAAGGCTGTAGAGTTCTTAATGAAATATATACACTTATTTTTAGGGATATTACCTAAGGATGTTTTCTTGAATATAAATGTACCACCTAAAGCTGATATTTCAAATATTTTTGTAACTTACCAGGGTAAGTTTCATTATAGGAATAGAGTAGAAAAAAGATATGACCCCAGAAATAAAGAGTATTATTGGCTTCATGGCGAAATAGAAAAGCAAGCAGAAGAAGGTTCTGATATCTGGGCAATCAATCATGGGATGATTTCTATCACTCCTCTTCACTCTAACATGACTTATTTTCCATTAATAGAAATAATTAAAAAGCTTATAACTGAATAAATATTTATGAAAACTATAGGAGTATATATTCATTATCCTTTTTGTGTGAAAAAGTGTCCTTATTGTGATTTTACCTCTTTTGTTTATTCTATTAAGGAAGAAGAAAGATATCTGGAATATATTTCTAAAGAGATACAACTTAAGGCTGAAGGAGAGATTGTAGATACGATATATTTCGGTGGTGGAACGCCATCTTTAATGTCTCTAAAGGTATTGAATTCGATTTTTGAGAGTATTAATAAAAATTATAGGATAAGAAAAGATGCAGAGATAACAATAGAAGTCAATCCTGGTACTATAGACAAGAAGAAATTAAGTTTTTGGAAGAATATAGGAATTAATAGAATAAGTATAGGAGCTCAATCATTCATAGATGAAGAATTATTCATTTTAGGAAGGATTCATACTGTTTCAGATACGTTAAAAACATTTTTTTTATTGAGAGAATATGGTTTTGATAATATAAATTTTGATCTTATTTACTCTATACCTTTTCAGAACCCTAATAACTTTTATAAGTCCTTAGATTTTACCCTTTCACTAAATCCCGAGCATATCTCTATATATAATCTTATAATAGAGGAAGGTACATTATTTTATGAAGGATATATAAAGGGGGAATTTACTTTACCTGATAATGATGAAGAAGCCAATATGTATGCGTATGCAATGAATCTATTAGAAGAAGTAGGTTTTATCCATTATGAGATCTCTAATTTTGCACGAAACATTAATCTAAAATGTAGACATAATTTGAAGTATTGGAATCAAGATGAATATCATGGATATGGTGTATCAGCTTATTCTTTTACTAATCACATAAGGTATGGAAATTACAAAAATCTTTTTGTATACTATGAGAAAATAAATAATGGTGAATTGCCGATTGAAAATATAGAAATTTTAAATGATGAAACTTATCCTAAGGATTATCTTTTTGTAAAGCTAAGGCTTATGGAAGGAATTTCTGAAAAGGAGTTTTTTGAAAAATTTGGAAAAAAAATATCAGATTATATTCCAAATCTCTCTCTTTTTTTGAAGAAAGGCCTTATAAAGAGAAAAAATGATAGAATATGTCTGACTAAAAAAGGAGTATTACTTGCAAATGAAATATTCAAAGATATACTTTGAGGAGGTTGCTGATACATATGAAAAAGCCTATAAGAGTATTAATAGCAGAAGATGAACCTATAGTTAAAATGGATATAAAAGAGATTTTAGAAGGACAGGGTTATGAAGTGGTAGGAGAAGCTTCAGACGGTCAGCTAGCTGTAGAACTTGCAAGAAAATTGAAGCCAGATGTGATAATTATGGATATTAGAATGCCTAATTTAGATGGTATTGAGGCAGCTAAGATATTAACTCAAGAGGAAATTGCTCCCATAATTTTTCTTACTGCCTATTCAGATAAAGAATTAGTAGAAAAAGCAAAAGAGGTTGGAGTTATATCTTATATTGTAAAACCTTTTAAAGAATCTGATCTTTTTCCAGCTATTGAAATAGCTATTGCAAGATTTAAAGAATTTCAACTTTTAAGAAAGGAAGTAGAAGACCTAAAAGATGCTCTTGAGACAAGAAAGCTTGTAGATAGAGCAAAAGGATTGCTTATGGATAGAGAAGGTTTAAAAGAGCATGAAGCTTTTAGATTAATTCAGAAAGCCAGTATGGACAAAAGAAAACCTATGAAAGAGATAGCTCAAGCTATTATATTAGCCTACGAATTAAAAGATAAGAAGGAAAAATGAACATATTAATATCTTTTACTTTATCTTTAATTATTTCTTTAATAGTTACACCTTGGATAAGAAGGAAAGCCTTTATAATAGGTGGAATAGATATTCCTACAGATAGAAAAGTTCATAATAAACCTATTCCAAGAATTGGTGGTGTTTCATTTTTCTTAGGAGTTTTAATAGTAAACATTCTTTTTAATAGGTCTCTTATTGTAGAGAGGATATTAATGGGGGGAACATTAGTATTTTTAGTAGGATTATTAGATGATTTTGTGGAATTAAAACCAGCTCCCAAATTTTCTCTTACATTTATAGCTATACTTATGGCAGTTATATTGGGAGTTAGAGTAGATTTGTGGAGGATTCCTTATACAGGAATAATAATAAAGGGTTTTTGGGCTCATTTAATATCATTTATATGGCTTTTAGGTATTGCAAATGCCATGAATTTTATAGATGGTCTTGATGGTCTTGCTGGAGGAGTATCAGCAATATCTTCTTTCTCTTTACTCATTATTTCTTTACTTTTGGGAAGATTGGAGATGGCATTTTTATTGGCAAGTATTTTGGGAGGTGTATTAGGATTCTTATTTTTCAATTTTCCACCTGCTTCTATTATTATGGGAGATTCAGGGGCAATGTTTTTAGGTTTTATATTAGGAGCCATATCTATAGTGGGAGTCTTAAAAATAAGTACAATTATTAATTTGTTTATTCCAATTCTTGTTATGGGATTTCCAGTTCTTGACACAGCTTTTTCTATTGTGAGAAGACTAATTGAAGGTAGGGCACCTTGGAAGTTTGATAAGGATCATATACATCATAGGTTTTTGAAGATTGGTATGACAACAGAGCAAAGTATTGCTTTTATTTATTTATTTACCATTTGTATGTCTTTAGTGGCGATACTAATTTCTTTAATCCAGGATCCTTATATATCAGCTCTTCTTGTGTTTGGAACTTTATTTTTAATATTATTTATACTGAAAAAGTTAGGAGTTTTAGAGATAAGGAGAAATGGCGATGGAAAAGTATGATGTCATTGTAGTAGGTGGTGGTCATGCAGGATGTGAGGCTGCCTATGCAGCCTCTCGTCTTGGTGTTAAAACTCTTTTGATTACTATGAATTATGATACCTTGGGATGGCTTCCTTGCAATCCAGCTATGGGGGGTCCTGGGAAGGGTCACCTAATATTGGAAATAGATGCTTTGGGTGGTGCCATAGGAAGAATAACAAATAGAAGTATGATTCAAGTAAAATGGCTAAATACTTCTAAGGGTCCAGCAGTAAGGGCTCTTAGGGCACAGGTAGATAAATGGCTTTATCCTATAAAGATGAGAGAATTTCTTGAAAAGCAGAAAAATTTAGATGTCTATCAAGGAGAAGTTATAGATCTAATTGTAGAAAATGATGAAGTAAAAGGTGTAGTTTTATCAACTAAAAAAGAGTTTTATGCTGAAAGAGTTGTTATTACCCCTGGTACTTTTATGAATGGTGTTATCCATATAAGTACCTGGTCTAAGCCAGCAGGAAGAATGGGAGAATTTCCCTCTATAGGTCTTTCTGATGCTCTTAGGAGATTAGGCTTAGAAGTAGGAAGATTTAATACAGGCACTACTCCTCGAGTAGATAAAAGAACTATTGATTTTAGTAAGACCATACCTCAACCAGGAGATGAAGAACTTCATTCTTTTTCTTTCTGGGAAGAGCCAGAACCAAGAGAGCAAGTTTTATCATATTTAACTAGAACCACCCAAAAGACGAAAGAAATAGTACTTAATAATATTCATCTAACAGCCTCTCGAATTGGGGGGATGGTAAAAAAAGGACCGAGATACTGTCCATCTATAGAGGAAAAATATGTGTGGTTTCCTCATCATGAAACTCACCAAGTTTTTCTTGAGCCAGAAGGAAAAAACTCGGTAGAGATTTATGTACAAGGAATATATACAAGTTTGCCAGAGGAAATTCAAATCCAAATTTTAAGAAGTATTCCAGGCTTAGAGGAGGTTGAACTTATAAGGCCTGGATATGCTATAGCTTATGATTTTGTATATCCTCAACAGTTAAAGATTACTCTTGAAACAAAGAAAATAAAAGGTTTATATTTGGCGGGTCAAATAAATGGTACTACTGGCTATGAAGAAGCTGCCGCACAAGGATTAATTGCAGGAGCTAATGCTGCGTTAAGTCTATTAGGAAGAGAACCACTTATTGTAAGAAGAGACGAAGGATATATAGGGGTACTTATAGATGATCTTGTAATAAAGGGTGTGGATGAGCCATATAGAATTTTAACATCAAGAGCAGAATATAGATTACTCTTAAGATCTGATAATGCAGATCAAAGACTTACTCCCAAGGCTTACAAGTTAGGTCTAATAGATGAAGATATGTGGAAAATGTTTCAAGAAAAAATGGAAAAATTAAGGCTTGAAAGGAAGAGACTTGAAAAAACATCGGTAGATCCTAATGAAATTAATGACTTATTAATAGAAAAGGGTACTAATCCTATAGAACAGTCGATTCCTCTTATCCAGATATTGAAAAGACCTGAAATAACCTATGATGATTTGGAAAAAATAGGTCTTTCTGGAGATTTACCAAAAAAGTGGAGAAGCATAATAGAAATAGATATTAAATATGAAGGATACATACAAAAAGAACTCCAAAAGATTAGAGAATTTCAGGAATATGAAGATTTAGTGATTCCTCCTGATATAAATTATGACGAAATACCGCATCTTTCTCGAGAAGGAAAAGAAAAGCTTGAAAAAGTAAGACCAACTACTTTTGGACAAGCTCAGAGAATTACAGGAGTAAACGCTGGTGATCTTACTATACTTTTGTATTATTTAAGGCAGAAATATGCAAGAAGGTAAAGATTGGAGAGATCAATATTTTGGTAGAGATTATTATCAATATCTTGCTAAACATCTAACTCCAGAGCGTACAAAAAGGGAAGTGGATTTTTTAGAATCTGTACTAAGCTTAAAAAGGGGATCTTTAATATTAGATCTTGGTTGCGGATTTGGAAGACATACTTTAGAACTTGGCAAAAGAGGATACAGAACAATTGGAATAGATCGTTCATCTGAACTTATTGAGATAGCAAAAGAAAATGCTAAAAAAGAAAAAGTTTTTAATGTGGAATTTTATGTGATGGAATACAAAGATATTGATAAGCTTGACTATAAATTTGACATCGTATTTTCTCTTTATACCAGTTTTGGACTCTCCACATATGAGGAAGATAAAGAGACTCTTAATAAGGTATATCAAGTGTTAAAAAGGGATGGTAGATTTCTTATAGATATTGAAAATAGAGATGCCCTTCTTAAATATTTTATTCCATACTCTTGGGATCTTTTTGGGGAGGATTATGTTTTACTTACAGAACATTTTTTTGAGCCGGATACGGGATTTTATATATCAAACAGAATAGTTATTGATTTGAAAAACAATATTAGAAAGGAATTTGTAAGAAGAATATATCTTTATTCTCCTTCAGAGATTATACATCTTTTTAAAGAGAGCGGATTTCATGTAGATAGGCTTATGGGAGATTATGAAGGTCGTAAATTTCATATTGGATCAAGAAGATTAATAATATTGGCAATTAAAAAATAAAGGGGGAGAAATTATTCTTCCCCCTTACTATCACTAGATTTTTCGCTAGAATTAGAAGATTTTTTCTTATAATCTGTAGTATAAAATCCTGATCCTTTAAAGACAATTCCTACAGGTGAAAAGATTTTTCTTAAGTTGCCACCACATTTTATACAAGTTTTTGGGGGTTCTTCTCCAAGGTTTGTCATAATCTCGTATCTTTCATGACATCTTTCGCATTCATATTCATAGATAGGCATTACTTTCACCTCCTTAGTATAATTATTTAAACTTTCTTTTTAAGGTTCACCATTTCATATTTTTAAATCTTAAGATATTTATTGTCAAGAAGTCTTATTTTAATGTAAAATGTATTAGTGTGAAACTTTTTAATTTAGTTTAAATTTAAAGGAGTGGCTTAATTATGAAAAAGGTTATTTTTTGTTTTTTAATATTTACTATATTAATAATTAGCGGTTGTATAAAACCCGTAAATATATCCCCTCAAATTACATCCAAAGGGGGAGTAGAAGCACGCGTTGATATTATTAGGGATTCAAGATGGTATAATCTTTCAGAGGATATTTTGGTTATAAACCTGGAAATAGTGAATAACTCTTCAGAAAATATTTGGGTTTATCCACTAGGAAAATCTGTGATTATAGATCAAACCGGAAAACAATTTTCACCAATAAGAGAGATATATTATCAACCCTCCACAACCCCAAAAGTATCTTTTGAAGTTTCATTTGGGACAAACCAACCTCCGACTTTTTCTTTCAGTATAAGTTCTTCTAATAAAGAAAAATCTTTGGAAGAAATTATAAAAAGTTATGAACTTTTAAAGTTTAAGGATGGGAGAATTTTTGCAGGTGCAAGAGTAAGTGGTTTGATAGCTTTTCATTTACCTTATTGTAAATTCCCCGCAAGATTTATCATTCCTGATGTTCTTTTTGAAACAACAATGAGGAAAATAAATTTTGAATTTATATTAGTAAGATAAAGGAGGTTGAAGATGCGAAAAGCTATAGGTGTTGATTTAGGTGGTACTAAAATAAATGTACTTCTGGTTAATGAAAAGGGTAAGATAATCTCAAGAGATAAACAACCCACTGAGTCTGAAAAAGGAAGAGACTATGTAATTCGAAAGATTAAAAACATGATAAATAAAGTACTTGTTGAAGCAAATATTAAAATTAGTGATATGGAGGGTATAGGTGTAGGGTTTCCAGGTATTATGGATAGAGAAAAGAAAACAACCTTATATGCTCCTAATTTAGGTGAAGAATGGAAAAGGGAAGTACCTCTAGGAGAAGAGCTGGAGAATTATTTTAAGGTGCCTGTATTTTTGGAAAATGATGTAAATTTAGTGGCTTGGGCAGAATGGCTTGTGGGGGCAGGAAGAGGGACTAAAACAATGATATCTATCGCGATTGGAACAGGGATTGGTTCTGGTATAGTGTTAAATGGTAAATTATGGATTGGAGCACATGGAATGGCTGGTGAATTTGGGCATACTACGGTAATTCCCGATGGGCCTATTTGTGGTTGTGGAAATAAAGGGTGTATTGAAGCAATTGCCTCGGGAAGTGGTATAGAAAGATATGCAAAATCTATTATTCCAGATAATAAGGATAGTCTTATATGGAATTTAGTAAATGGAGATGTAGATAAAGTAACTGTAAGGGTAATATACCAAGCTGCAGAAAAAGGAGATAAGTTAGCTATAGACATTTTCAATAGAGCAGGATATTATCTTGGTATAGCCTTGGCGAATTATGTTCACGTAATTGATCCTGAGAAAATAGTTGTAGGCGGTGGTGTTGCTAATGTAAGAGATTATATTGGAAAGCCTATGAGAGATGAGTTTTATAAAAGAGTTTTACCAAGCTTAAGGGATAAGATATCCTTTGCATGGGCAGAGTTAGGTGAAGATGCAGGAGGCATTGGAGCAGCTTTATTTGTGTTATATAGGTGAGATTAACATGTTTACTATTCCTAATTTATTGACCTTTATAAGATTTATTATTGTACCTTTTTATTTTTATTTTTTAGTTTCTAATCGTTACATGACAGCAGCAGTTCTTTATGGACTTGCTGCTGTCAGTGATATATTGGATGGATATTTGGCAAGAAGATTGAATCAAGGTTCTGAGTTAGGGAAAATAATAGATCCAATAGCTGATAAGTTAATTGTAGGAGTAACTCTTATATTTTTTTCATTCAAAAGAATTTTTCCGCCAGTTCTGGTTATCATATTTGTATTAAAAGAGTTATTGATGCTTTTGGTGGGTTTGTGGTTTTTATTAAAAGGGATAAAGATAATATCTTCAAGAATGTATGGAAAGATTGCAATGGTGTTAACGTCTATATCTATATTAATGGCATTACTTCAAATACCCTTATCTGTATCGGTTTTTGCTATTGGACTTTTCTTTTCCATATTTGCAGGCTTAGATTATTTAAACTATTACTTAAAGGTTTTGAGAAAATAATTTTTTATTTAAAATTTAAGCTATCAATGAGAAGGTTTCCAAAGATTTTATTGTTTAATCCAACTAAATAGATGCTAGCTAATCTAATAGGAATTTTGGGAGTATTTTTATTTATAGATATTAAAGGTCTTATTTCTGTGAGATCTTTATTAATAGTTGTCCATTTATTAAAGTTATATTGTAGTGTTGTTGTTAGATCCATTACCCATGGGGTTCCATCGTCATCATAAAATAATAACCTAATCCAGCCATTTCCTTGCCCTTTTAGTGCAATAGAGAGGGAAATTTTATCAGGAGGAATTGATATATTTAAATCAACATAGATAAAAGAATTTTCTTCTTTTGAATCATAAACTAACATAAAAGAACTTTTTCCTGTGTATGCATCTGATGTAAGTTTGTAAAATGTACTATCAGGATTATAATTTTTTCCCCTTATATTCCATTTCTTGTCTTCTTCAAAATCTTCTATTGTATTTGGCACAATTTCTATTGTATAAGTCGCAGAAAGATTACTGAATGTATACGTTATGGTTGTAATTCCTGGGTTAATAGCAGTTAATCCCTTTCCATTTCTCCTGAAATAATTAGGGTCAAATTTTAATCCGTCTAATGAAAGAATCTTTTCCCTTTGAAGATTATCTATAGCATATATTTTAGGGAGAATACTATCCCCCAAGTATACTTTATCCTCATCAATCTCTATTTTTAATGCTACATAGTCCCATACATATATTTTTTTAGAAGCCTCCAAATTGGATAAATAAATTGTTAGACTTGATTCTCCTAATTCCCTTCCTTCTACCTCTAATATTGAGGGATTAAAGTTTATATTATCATTGGCTATGGTCCATGTTAACATTGTATATGTAATAGAATAGGGATGATAATTTTCATCTTGAAGTAATAGCTCCAATTTTAATTTTTCTCCTTTTCTTATATAGATATCGTCCTTTTCTTTAAAGCTTAGATATGTAGGATTTTTGTAAGGATAGTTATTTTTAACTCCTATTCCTACTGGAACACTTCTTTCTGATACTTGGTTGATTAAATTTCCCCAAATTATTTTTTGACTTGATCCTCCCCCATCAAGATTAATAGCATCTCTAATACCCATATTTTTTACAAGTTCACATGTTTCTGGAATAGAAAGACCTGAGGAATTATTATTTCTCCCTTCTATCACTATAAAGAAAATTTTATCATCTGTAATTCCTACAACAGTACGAGGATGTCTTGAGTTGATGATATTTGAGTTGAAAGGAATTTCTCCTGTTTTATCTAATACGATTTCACCATTTTTTATAAGAATAGGTCCTCCACATACTGCTTCTTTTAACCTTATAGGAGGATTACTTTCAACTATTATTTCTATTTTTTTATTTAAACTAAAGAAAGGAAGATATTTTAAGGCAGTACCTCCTAAAGATATAATACAAGAATTATCTTTAATAATAGATTTTTTTACCCCATAATATATGTTAGAAATTTTGCCTGAGGTTGTACCTAAGGATGGAATTTTATCATCTAAACTTACTTCTATATCAACTCCGGCTACTGCATTATCTAATATTTTGGTCTCTTTTCCAAAGAATTTAGTGAAAATTGTGATTTGGTCTGCCCCACGAGGAGAGTTTAAGTTATTAATTGGTATTATTGTATTGTCAATTTTTAATTTTATGTTGATATTAAAAATATCTATAATAGCTTTATTGTCTGAGGTTATTCCAAAGACCCCCCTTTTTATAGGTAAATGTAACAGTTCATAATTCTTAACTACAAGTCCAACAGGCTCTTTACTATTAGGATCAAAGAAGTTTGCGTTAATAATAATATCGTAGTTCTTTTCTTTTAATACATCTGAAAGTTTTGTGTTTGTTACCACTGTTTCTATGTCTAATAAAGAATCGAATTGATTTATTGAAGTAATGTGATATACTAAACCATCTGATGTAACCTTTTTATACTCTATAGAAGGAGCTATATAAAAGCTTTCTGCTCCTAATATATAGGATACTAAAAGTAGGATAAAAATTAGGGGTTGTATAAATTTAATTGCCTTACTCATATTTAATATTATATCTTATGAGCTTTCTCTTGACAAAAAATATATTTTTAAATATAATCTTTATTGCTTTAATAATTTAAAGTGATAAATAAATGAAGAGTATAAACATAGAAAATATAATTAGAAAAGAGTTAGAACTTTGGGGGTATACAGAGATTAGAATCCCTATAGTTTCAGAAAATTTATGGGGAAATGAAAACCTATTATTTTTTGAAAAAAATGGTAAATTGTTATCTCTTCGTCCAGAAATGACCTCTGAAATATTAAGAAATATAAAAAGGGAAAACTTCCCTATTAGACTTTTTTATATGGGACCTGTCTTTAGCCTTAACGGATATAGTATAGAAGAAAAATTTCAAATCGGTTGGGAACTTATATATTCACCTTCTCTTTGGAGAGATTTAGAGATATTATTAACCATTAAAAATATATTTAAAAAAATAGGCATAGAAAATTATATTATTGAAATAAGTAACACAAACATTTGGAATTTTTTAAGAAAATATATTAAAGAAGAGGAGATTAAGAGTTTAAAAAATCTTTTACTAATAAAAGATTATGTATCTCTAATGGAATATTTAGAGAAACTTTCTTTATCAACAAATGTTTTAAATGATATTAAAAAACTCCTATTTTTTGAAGATAGTTATTCCTTTTATGATAAAGATTTAAATGATGAACTTAAGTCATTAAACTCTTTTAAAAGAGAGTTGATAAACTTAGGATATTCATCGGAATCTATATTAATAAATCCAGCTTTTATTAGACCTTTTGAATACTATAACGGACTAATATTTGAGGTTTATTTGGAGGATATGAAGCAAGCCTTAGGAGGGGGAGGAAGTTATGTGGCCACGAATAAAAATGGGGAAAAAATTTTTGGTACAGGTTTTGCTTTTGTAGAAGAAGATTTGTTAAAAAATATAAATGATCATAACCAGAAAATTAATAAAAAATATTATGTTTGTTCTGAAAAGGATTTTCATAAAATTCAGAAATTGATTGAGGAAGAAAGAAGGAAGGGTAATATTGCTGTTTTTGTACCTAAGGAATTAGAAGGTTTAAATATAAAAGAATTAGAAAAGGATGGTGAGATCATATTAATAGAGAACCTTTAATAAGAATAGCTCTTCCTACGGGGAGAATGTTAGAACAAGCATTAAATTTCTTAAAGATTTTAGATCCATCATTAGAGGATGATGTTTCAAACAGGAAATTGAAGTTCAAAGGAGAAAGGTTTGAAATCTTTTTGGCTAAACCATGGGATCTCCCATTATATGTGGAGGAGAGAGTTGCTGATTTGGGAATTATAGGTAGGGACATAATAATAGAACAAGAAAGGAAAGTGGTCTCATTGATTAAACTTCCTTTTGGATATTGTAAAATGGTACTTGCAGGCTTTCCTGAAGATAAGAATTTGGAAGAAGTGAAAATTGCGTCTAAGTATGTAAATATTACAAGGAGATATCTCAATAATCGTTGGAATAGAATAAAAATAATAAAACTTAACGGATCTGTTGAATTGGGTCCTATTTTAAATATATCAGATTATATTGTGGATTTAGTAGAAACAGGTCGAACATTAAAAGAAAATGGGCTTGTTGTTAAAGAAATTCTTTTTGAATCTTCTGCATGTTTAATAGCTAATATATCCAGTTATGTATGGAAAAGAAAGGAGATATCAGATATTCTGAAAGAGGTGGAGAACATTTATGAAAATAATTAAAGGTTATGAATTTAATCCTTTTCTTTTAGCAGAAGATAAGGAAAAAGAGATCGATAAAATTGAAAAAGATGTGGAAGAAATAATAAGATTAGTTAAAGAAAAGGGGGATGAAGCTTTATATGAGTTTTCATTAAGATTTGATAATTTTGATATAAAGAAAAATGGATTAAAAATCTCTGTACCTGATAAGGTTGAGGTTTCATCAGATTTTGCAGAAGCTATAGATATAATGATAAAAAGGGTTCAGAATTTTTATAGCCATGAATATAAAAATTCTTGGTTTTATACTGAAAATGGAAGCTTATTAGGGCAACTATTAGTACCAATGGAGAAGGTTTTATTATATGTTCCAGGAGGTAGAGCATCCTATCCGTCTACTGTTGTTATGGGTACTATCCCTGCTAAAATAGCTGGAGTAAAAGATATTTATATAACTACTCCTCCAAGCAAAAAAGATGATAAAAATCTTCTTTATACTCTTAATAAACTTGGTATAAAGGAGTTGTATCTATTAGGTGGAGCTCATGCCATAGCTGCTTTTTCTTATGGTACTTACTCTGTTCCTAAAGTAGATATGATTATTGGACCTGGAAATTTATATGTGGCTATTGCTAAAAAGAAGGTTTTTGGAGATGTGGGAATAGATGGTATATTTGGTCCCAGTGAGGTTTGTGTATGGTTGAAATCAGAAGATATAGATATAAATATAGTGGTGTGTGATTTTTTAGCCCAGTTAGAACATTCACCTTTTGATCGTGGCTGGTTAATATTAGACGAAAAAAGACTTAATCTTGTAGTTGAGAAAATAGAAGAAGAAATAAATAAGTCATCAAGAAGAGATATCTTAGAAAAATCCATTAAAAATGCTTATATTATAGTGGAAGAAAGGGAAGAAAAAGCCATAGAGATTATAAATACTATAGCTCCAGAACATTTAGAGGTTGTGGATCCTAATGGAGAAAGATTTTTACCTTACATAAAGAATGCAGGGGTTATTTTTATAAATCAGTCTTCTATTTTTGGGGATTTTATTGCAGGGCCAAATCATATTCTTCCTACTGGTGGTTCTGCAAGATTTTCTTCAGGTTTAAATGTTAATATGTTTTTAAAAAGAATAAGTTTTGTAAAATTAACTGATGAAGATAAAGAAAGATTATCATATTTTGGAAGTATAATGGCAAGAGAAGAGGGTTTTGATATGCATGAAAAGAGTCTAAAAAACTACTTTAAGAAAGGAGATTAGGTAATTGGGTTGGAAAGATATTATTAAAAGTGATTATAAGGGTTATAAGGTAAATATTCCTGATCTTCCTATAAAACTCTCAAGAAATGAAAATCCTTATGATATACCATTATACATTAAGGAAGAAATTTTAAAAAAGTTAGCTGAAACCCCATGGAATAGATATCCAGATGGTAGTGCTAAAAACCTTAAAAATAAGCTTTCAGATTTTTTAGGGGTAAGTCCTGAGAATTTACTTTTAGGTACAGGCTCAGGAGAGGTTATACAAATCATTTTTAATGGGCTGTTGATAGAAGGAGATAAAGTTGTTCTTCCTATTCCTACTTTTCCTTTATATGAAAAATTGCTTCAGCAAAAAAATGTTAGGATTATAAAAACATATCTTAATGAAAAAGATTTTTCATTAGATTTTGAAAAGCTAAGAGAAACCTTTAAGAATAGTCCAAAGCTTTTAATTTTGACAAATCCCAACAATCCTACTGGTAATTTTCTTATAAAAGAAAAGGATTTAGAAAAAATCTCTGATTTCTCTGGTTTTGTATTGATAGATGAAGCTTATTTTGAATTCTCTGGTTTAACTTTTCTTCCTTATATTAATCAATTACCAAATCTTTTAATTTTAAGAACTTTTTCTAAAGCCTTTTCTTCTGCAGGAATAAGATTAGGATACCTTATCGCTAACTCAAGGGTAATAGAATATTTGGATAATTTTAGACTGCCATATAATTTAAACATTTTTTCTCAGATTGCAGGGGAAATTCTTCTTTCTTATTGGGACTATTTAAAAGATAAGATTGATATAATTAAAAAGGAAAAGGAAAGAGTTTATAAAGAGATGAAAACTATGGAGGGAATAATTGTATATCCTTCTGTTACCAATTTTATACTCTTTAGATCTGATAAGAAGGATGAAATCTTGAAACGATGTCAAGAAAATGGTATCTCTTTAAGGGATTTTAGTAAAGAACCACTTTTAGAAAATTGTTTAAGGGTATCAATAGGAGATAGAAAAGAGAATGATCTTTTCTTAAAAATATTAAGTGAGGTGCTTTCATGAGAAAAGCCAGCATTGAAAGAGAGACAAAGGAAACATATATAAAGATAGATATAAATCTAGATGGAACAGGAAACTTTGATGGAGAATATCCTATTCCTTATTTTAAACATCTTTTAACTGCCCTTTCTTTTTATGCGCAATGGGATGTAAATATTATAGCCAAAGGAGATATAGAGGTAGATCCTCATCACTTAATAGAAGATACAGGAATAGTTTTAGGGGAGGCTTTTATTACTGCAATAAAAGATTCCAATTTTAATAGATTTTCACAGAGAATTATTCCTATGGATGATGCTCTTGTGATGGTAGTAATAGATATTAGTGGAAGGCCTTATTTTTCTTTTAGGGATGATGGAGAACTTCTAAAAGGTGGACTTGTAAAAGAGTTTCTAAGAGCTTTTGTAAATAAGGCAGGTATTACACTGCATATTTGGATTCTTTCAGGGGAAAATACACATCATATTGAAGAGGCAATTTTTAAGGGTTTAGGTCTTGCTATTAAAGATGCAAGTCAAATTATAGATAGTTTAAGATCTACAAAGGGAAGGATATTATGAAAGTTGTAATTATAGACTATTTGAGTGGTAATCTTTTTAGTATTTTGAAGGCTTTAAAATATATAGGAGTAGAGACCATAGTAAGTAAAGATCCTGAAGATTGGTTTAGAGGAGATGCAGTTGTATTTCCAGGCCAAGGAAATTTTGCTCAAGCTATATCGGAGCTAAAAAAAGATTCGAGAGATGAAGCATTAAAAGAGATTCTTAAAAATAAATATTTTTTAGGTATCTGTTTAGGACTTCAGATTTTATTTGAAGAAAGTGAAGAATCTAAATTGGAAAAAGGATTAGGTGTTTTCAAGGGAAAAGTGAAAAAATTACCTGCCAAAAAAATTCCTCATCTTGGATGGAATAATGTAGAATTTGAAAAGCATGGTAGACTTCTAAATGGAATTCCAAATAACTCATTCTTCTATTTTGTTCATTCTTATTATGTTAATCCTAAGGAAGATATTGTAATTGGTTTAACAGAATATTCAATAAAATTTCCATCCTACATAGAAAAAGAAAATATTTTTGGAGTCCAATTTCATCCTGAAAAAAGTAGTAGTTATGGAATAAAGCTATTAGAAAATTTTATTAAGGAGTGTAAAAAATGATTGTCATTCCTGCTATTGATATTTTCGGAATGAAAGCTGTTAGGATGGAAATGGGTAAAAAGGAAAAGATTGTTTTAGAGTTTGATAATCCTATTGAACTTGCAAAATATTGGTATTTAAAAGGAGCAAAGGCTCTACATGTTATAGATTTACAATCTGCCATAGATAACAATGATGAGAATAAGGAAATTATAAAGAGAATAATAGAGGAAATAGATATTCCTGTTGAGGTAGGAGGGGGATTTAGAAGTTATGAAAAAATAAAAAACGCATTAGATTGGGGTGTTTGGAGAGTTATTGTGAGTAGTATTTTAGTGGAGGACATAAATTTACTTAAAAGGATATTCGATGAATTTCCAGAGAAAATTATACCAAGTTTAGATTGGAAAGAAGGAAAGATTGGAATAAAAGGGTGGAAAAATTTTATTGAATGGGATGATATTAAAGAAAAATTTGAAACGTTAAATATTAAAGAAGTTATCTTTACTGATATATCGCGTGACGGTACATTGAAAGGTATAAACATATCTCATATTAATAACTTTTTGAATTTAAACAATTGGGATATTTGGGTTGCAGGAGGGATCTCCTCTATAGAAGATGTCATAAAGATCAAGGAATTAGCAAAGGTAACAGGGAGAATAAAAGGCATAATTGTGGGAAGAGCTCTTCTTGAAGGAAGGTTAGATTGGGAGGAGGTTAATCAAATTATAAATGCTGGCTAAGAGAATAATTCCGTGTTTAGATACTATTGGAAAACAGGTCGTTAAAGGAACAAGTTTTAGAAATATTAGAGTTGTAGGAGATGCTAAGGAATTTGCTCATCGGTACGAGAGAGAAGGTGCGGATGAGTTGGTTTTATTAGATATAACAGCCAGTGAGGAAAACAGGAAAACTTTTATTGAGGTAGTTTCAGAAGTAGCAGAAGAACTTTTTGTTCCTTTGACAGTAGGAGGAGGTATAAGAGATATAGAAGACGTAAGAAATCTTCTTAAGGCTGGAGCTGACAAAGTTTCTATTAATACTTCTGCTGTCAAAAATCCTGATCTTATAAATAAAATAGTAGAAGAATTTGGAAGTCAATGTTTGGTTGTAGCTATAGATGTAAAGAGAAGAAATAATAGAGAGTGGGAAGTTTATGTTAAAGGGGGTAAAGAGCCGACAGGTATAAATTTTAAGGATTGGATACAGGAAGTAGAAAAAAGAGGGGCTGGTGAAATTCTTTTAACAAGTATTGATGCAGATGGACATCAGGCTGGATATGATTTTGAACTTTTAGAGTTGGCTTTAAATTACTGTAATCTTCCTCTTATTGCTTCAGGTGGTGCAGGTAATTTGGAGGATTTATATAAAGCCCTTTATATTGGAGTTGATGCGGTACTTGCTGCTTCTATTTTTCATTTTGGAACATATAGTATTAGGGAAGTAAAAGAATACTTAAAAGAAAGGGGTATATGGATAAGATTATGAATATAGATGATCTTATTAAAGATTTAAAATATGATGAGAAAGGATTAATACCAGTTATTGTACAAGATTATAAAACAGGGAAAGTTTTGATGTTAGCATACATGAATGAAGAAGCACTAAAGAGAACAATTGAGACAGGCGAAGCATGGTATTTTAGTAGAAGTAGAAATGCCCTTTGGCATAAAGGGGAAACCTCAGGACATTTTCAGAAGGTTATAGATATAGCAGTTGATTGTGATAAGGATACTATTCTTTTATTAGTAGAGCAAATAGGAGTAGCTTGTCATACAGGTAATTTTTCCTGTTTTTACAGAGCAAAAAATTCAGGAGATAGTTTTCTCTTTTATCTTGAGAAATTTTTGAGAGATCGAAAGGAAAAACTTCCAGGAGAGTCTTATTCTGCAAAACTGTTTAAAGAAGGGAAAGACAGAATTCTTCAGAAGTTAGGAGAAGAGACAGTTGAGACTATAATAGCAGGGATGAAGAACAATAGAAATGATTTTATCTATGAAAGTTCTGATCTTTTATTTCACCTTTTATTAGTACTTGTAGAAGAGAATATAGGGTTAAAGGATATCATTGAGGAATTAATTAGAAGGCATAGAGCTTAAGTTGGTTTTTATGGAGTATTTGTTTGATTAGAGGTTTCTGTGACAGGTACAGAATATTCTATTAAGAAATCAAAATCTCTTGGAGGAATATCTTTAAGAGCATTACTCATAAATTCTTTCCATGACATAGCTGGGAGTAGCCCGCCAGGTACTTTATTTGTAGGGGTGTAATCATCGTTACCCATCCAGACCCCAGTGCAAAGATCTGGAGTAAAACCTATAAACCAAGCATCTCTATAATCATCTGTTGTTCCTGTCTTTCCTGCTGCAGGTCTGCCAATATTTGCTCTTTTTCCTGTACCTTTTGTTATTACTTGTTTCATCATTTTGACAAGTGTTGATATTACATCTCTTTCAATAACAGGTGTGGTTTCAGGAATTGCATTATATATTATATTTCCATTATTGTCTTCTACTCTCAAGATCGCTATAGGAGTAATTCTGTTTCCTCCGTTTGCAAAACTAGAATAAGCTCTTACCATTTCGTATAAGGTTACACCTGAAGTACCAAGAGCAAGTGCTAAACTTGGTTCTAAAGGACTCTCTATTCCAAGTTTTCTTGCATTTTTAATTACGTCACCTACGCCTATTTCCTCTAATAGGAGTATGGTTGCTATATTATATGAATTTTCTAATGCTTCTTGAAGTGTAACGGTACCATGTATTTTTCCATCATAGTTTTTGGGTTTCCATTCCTTTTTATTAAAAGTATAGGTTAATTCTTTTTCTTCAATCAAATCCCATGGTCTAAAACCTTTTTGAAGAGCAGTCAAGTATACGAATGGTTTAAATGCTGACCCAGGTTGTCTTACAGCCATATAGACTCTATCAAATTGACTTTTACTATAATCTAAACCACCCACCCATGCTTTGATGTATCCAGTATTGGGATCTAAGCAAAACAAAGCTCCCTGGGTTACGTTATATTTTTTCCCATATTCATTTATAATTTTTAAAAGTGCTTTTTCAGCCATATCTTGAATTTTTGTGTCTATAGTTGTGTAGACTTTAAGTCCGCCTTCATATACCATATCTTTTCCAAATCTTTTAATGAGGTCTTTTAATACAAAATCAAAAAAATAAGGAGCTATATAACCAGAGCTTGGATTATTTCTTTTCACAATGCCAAGAGGTGCTTTTATAGCTTTTTTATAGTCTTCTTCTGATATATACCCAAGATTGTACATTTTCTCTATAACAATGTTTCTTAGCTTTAGAGCTAAATCAGGATTTCTATAGGGAGAATTAATTTCAGGTGCAGGAATAATACCAGCAAGAAGTGCTGATTCAGGTATATTTAAGTCTATAGCGCTTTTTCCAAAATAAAATTGAGCTGCAGTTTCTGCTCCGTAAACTCCATGACCCCAATAAATAAGGTTTAAATACATTTCTAATATTTGTTGTTTTGTAAAATATCTTTCAAGTTGTAAAGCTATATATATTTTCTTTATCTTTTTCTTTATTGTTCTTTCTGGATTTAAAAATAATAATTCTGCTAATTGTTGAGTTATAGTGCTTCCCCCTTGTTTTTTCTCTAAATGTAATAGATCAATAAGAGCTGCTCTTATAAGTCCCCTTAAGCTCACACCACTGTGATTATAAAATTCTTTATCTTCAGAGGCTACTACAGCTTGTTGCAAATAGGGAGAAATTTTATATAGAGGTACGTAAATTCTATTTTCCTTATATATTTTTCCAAGTGTTTTATTATCAGAAGAGTATATTATAGTTGTTTGACTTGGTTTTATTTCCATCCATTTATCAATAGGTGGTACTTCTCTTATCACTAAAAAAACATATATTGCTAAGGATAAGCCCAATAGTAAAATTAAACTAATAATAGCAATTAATATATATAAAAGATTTTTTTTCCATCTTTTTCCTTTTTTTATTGCGACTTCTTCTATGTATTTTTTAGTCATTTTTCCTCTTTGTACCTCCTTAAAACATATGGTATTATGTATTATATAAAATCAGGGAAGGTTTTAACAATATGAAAGCAAAAACAGATAACTTTAGTCTTTACATTATTACAGGACTTTCAGGGGGAGGAAAGTCGCAAACATTACGTATATTAGAAGATTTAGGATTTTTCTGTGTGGATAATATACCTCCCAAGCTTGTTCCTACTCTTATAGAACTTTGTTTTTCTACTGATGGCAAAATATCAAGAATTGCTTTAGTTATAGATATAAGAAGTGAAAATTTCTTAGAAGATTTTAGAGAAATGGTAGATAATATTAAAAAATTAAATGTTTACTATAAAATTTTATTTTTAGAAGCTGAGGATGAGGTTATAGTAAGAAGATATAATGAAACCCGACGTAGACATCCATTAGATAAAGAGGGTATAGGAATTTTCGAAAGTATAAAACTGGAAAGACAGAAATTATCAGAGATAAAAGAAATGGCAACCCATATAATTGATACTTCTAATATGAGTACTAAAAAGCTTAAAGATAAGATACTTGAAATTGTATCCGAAGATATTTCCAATGTTAAATTAAGATTCATGGTAGGAATTACTTCCTTTGGTTTTAAATATGGGGTACCTATTGATGCACATCTTGTTTTTGATGTGAGGTTTTTACCCAATCCATTCTATATTTTAGAGTTAAGACCTTTATCTGGTGAAAATGAAAAAATAAGAAATTATGTATTAGAAACTAAAGAAGCAAAAGAATTTTTAGATTACTTAAAAAGACTTTTAGATTTTTTAATTCCCCTTTATCAAGAGGAAGGAAGAACAAATCTTAATATTGCAATAGGGTGTACAGGTGGAAGACATAGGGCAGTAGTTATAGCAAATGAAATAGGGAATTATTTATCAGATAGGTATAATGTGAAAATTTTCCATAGAGATATAGATAAAGATATAAAAATATGAATAAAATAAGAAATGTAACAGCTATTGGTGGGGGAACAGGTTTATCTAATATATTAAGAGGGTTAAAATATTATCCTCTTAATATAAGTGCTATTGTAACTGTTAGTGATGATGGTGGAAGTTCAGGAAGACTTAGTGAAGAACTAGGTGTTTTACCTCCTGGAGATATACGTAATTGTCTTGTTGCTTTGGCAGATGAAGAATCGTTGATGGCAAAGCTATTTCAATATAGATTTAAAGAAGGAGGATTAAAAGAGCATTCTTTTGGGAACTTATTTTTAGTTGCTATGTCAGATATCTTAGGTGATTTCTTATTAGGTATAAAAGAAACAAGCAAAGTATTGGCCATAAGAGGTAAGGTATTGCCATCCACATTAAATCGTGTAAGGTTGAAAGCAATTTTTGAGGATGACACTCAAATTATTGGAGAGACGGCTATTTCAAATTATAAAAAAAGCAGAATTAAGAAGATTGAATTGATACCAGTAAAAGATGGGGAAAAGATATGTGCAACCCCTGAAGCTATTTATGCATTAAAAAAATCAGATATTATAATTGTTGGTCCTGGAAGTTTATATACAAGTATAATTCCAAATCTTATTCTTGATGAAATCAAAGGAACCTTGAAAAATATTTACTTAAATGATAAAGCTAAAATTATTTATATTTGTAATGTCATGACTCAGCCAGGAGAGACAACAGGATATAAGGCTTCTGATCATTTAAAAGCTATCATTGAGCATATTGGTTTTAATATTTTTCATTATATAATTTTAAATAATAAAAAGCCAAAGGATGATATACTTAAAAAATATCAAGAAAGTGGAGCTGATTTTGTTCATCCTGATATAGAAAATATTAGGGCTTTGAATGTGGAGATAATCTCTGGTGATTTTATTTCTGAAACAAACGTAGTAAGACACGATCCTTATAAAGTTTCCAATTTCCTTGTTAAAAATTTTATAGAATAAAATAGTTTTATAAATTGACAAAAGATTGTAAAATTCTATAATATAAAGTTAATAAAGGGAGGAGGATTTTCTATGCCGAAAAAGACCATTTTAGATTTGAAGGATGAGGAGCTTAAGGGAAAGCGTGTATTTGTAAGGGTTGATTTTAATGTACCTATTAAAAATGGAATTATAACTGATGATAGAAGAATAAGAGAAGCTTTACCAACTATTAAATACTTAATAGAAAAAGGAGCAAAAGTTATTCTTGTATCTCACCTCGGTAGACCAAAAGGTTTTCAAGATGACTTAAGATTAGATCCTGTTGCTAAAAGATTAAGTGAATTACTCGGAAAACCTGTTAAGAAATTAAATGATTGTATTGGAGAAGAGGTAGAAAGAGAAGTTGCTAATATGAATCCTGGAGATGTGGTTCTTTTAGAAAATATTAGATTCTATAAAGAAGAGGAAGCAAATGATCCTGAGTTTGCCAAGAAATTAGCAAAACTTGCTGATTTATATGTAAATGATGCCTTTGGTACTGCTCATAGAGCACATGCATCAACAGCAGGTGTTGCTAATTATATTCCTGGTGTAGCTGGTTTGTTGATGAAAAAAGAGATTGAAATTATGGGTAAAGCCCTAGAGAATCCCGATAGACCTTTTATTTGTATTTTGGGTGGAGCAAAGGTTTCTGATAAAATTGGTGTAATCCAAAATCTTGTGAATAAAGTGGATGTTTTGTTAATTGGTGGAGGAATGATGTTCACTTTCCTTAAGGCATTGGGTTATGAGATAGGTAAATCTATTGTTGAAGAAGATAAACTTGATCTTGCAAAAGATTTGATGAATCTTGCCAAAGAAAAAGGAGTAAAATTTATTCTTCCTGTAGATGCTGTAGTTGTTAAAGAGATTAAGGAGGATGCTCCTACTACTATTAAAGATGTGGATAAGTTTGATAAAGATGATATTGGAGTAGATATAGGACCAAAAACTATAGAACTATTTAGAGAGGAAATAATGAAAGCAAAGACAATTATATGGAATGGTCCTATGGGAATATTTGAAATACCTGCTTTTGCAAATGGAACAAAGAAAGTAGCTGAAGCTATCACAGAAAATAAAAATTGTGTAAGTATTGTGGGAGGAGGAGATACTGCAGCTGCCGTACAACTCTTTGGTTTAGAAGATAAATTTACTCATATCTCTACTGGGGGTGGAGCCTCTTTAGAGTTCTTGGAAGGAAAAGTTCTGCCGGGGGTGGCAGTTCTTCAAGATAAATAATTAAAAAGAGGGGGATAAATTGGCAACTATAAGAGAGACACTTGAAGAAATATCAAGATTAGATGGTGTGCAAGTTACGGTTTTGGTTAGTGACGATGGTTTAGTTATCGAAAGTGTAGGTAGAAATGGTTCAAATGCGGAACCGCTTGCGGCTGTTGCATCAGGAAGTTTAAGGGCATCAGAAATGATAGGGACAGAACTCGCAAAAGGAAGTACAAGAGAAATGGTTATTATATTTGAAGATGGAGCAGTATTCATAGTTCCAGTAGAAGGGAAACCTGCCATTCTCGTTGTAGTATCGAATAAAAGTGCTAATTTAGGTAAGATTAGAATAGGAATTAAAAAAGGAGTATTTCAATTGGCAAGAATAATATAATTTTTAATTATATTGAATTAGGAGGGAACAATCTTGAGAAAAAAGATTATTGCGGCTAACTGGAAGATGTACAAAACTTGTACAGAGACAGAAAGTTTTATTGCTGAATTTAAAAATTTAGCAGGAAATTATGAAGAAAAGGAAGTAGTTATTTGTCCACCTTTTACTTCATTGTTTGTTGCCCAAAACTTACTTAAGGATACACCATTTAAACTTGGGGCCCAAAATATGTTTTGGGAAAAAGAAGGTGCATATACAGGGGAAATATCTCCGGTAATGTTGAAGGATTTAAATTGTGAATATGTTATAATAGGTCATTCTGAGAGAAGGCAATATTTTTGTGAAACCAATGAAAATATAAATAAGAAAATAAAAACTGCTTTTAATTGGGGACTTACACCCATATTTTGTGTTGGTGAAAAATGGGAAGAGAGAGAAAAAGGTAAAACTGAAGACGTAATAAGAGAACAAGTAACTAAAGGATTAGAAGGACTTCCAATGGAAAATGTTGAAAAGATAGTTATTGCTTACGAACCAGTATGGGCAATTGGTACTGGTCATTCTGCAAAAGGAGAAGATGCAAATGAGGTTGCAAAATTGATAAGGGATATTATATCAACCCTATATAATAGTGACATTGCTAATAAAGTTAGAATACAATATGGGGGAAGCGTGAATCCTCAAAACATAGTAGAGTTTTTAAGCCAGTCTGAAATTGATGGAGCCCTCGTTGGAGGAGCAAGCTTAAAACCTCAATCTTTTTGGGAAATTGTAAAATCATAGGAGAGGTGTAATAAAAATGCAAGTATTATTGTATATAATTCACTTTTTAGTATCTTTGGGAATGATAGTAGTAATTCTTTTCCAATCAGAAGTTGGAGAAGGACTTGGCTTTATAGGGGGAGGAGAAACTACTTTTTATAAGGCCAAGCGTAAGATGGAGAAAGGATTAAAACAAGCGACTGTAGTTTTAGCTCTATTGTTTATGGTAACATCTGTTCTTATTTTTGTTCTCCATTAAATAAATACATGGGAGGTGCTCTAAAATGAGGAAAATTTTTTGGTTCTTTTTGTTAGTTTTTTTAATTTTTTCCATGATAGGTTTATCTGTAGCCCAAACACCACAATATGGTGGTGTTCTTAAGAGAAGTTTAGTAAATGATCCACCAACTCTTGATCCGGCGATGATAACTGATACTGCCTCAGATGAGGTGGCAAGGCAAATTTTTGATGGATTAGTAGAATATGATCCCAATGGAAAAGTTGTTGGTTCAATTGCAAAAAGATGGACTATATCAAAAGATGGAACAGTTTACACTTTCTATTTAAACAACAACGTATATTTCCATAACGGAAGAAATGTAACTGCTGAAGATTTTGTGTATTCCATAAAGAGAGTGATGGATCCAAAGACAGCATCCCCAAGAGCAAGTTTTGCAGAGCCAATCAAAGATGTAGTAGCAAAAGATAAATATACTTTAGTAATAACCCTCAAAAGACCCTTTGCTCCTTTCCTTTCTACGTTGACTTATTCATGTTTTTGGGTTGTCCCTAAGGAAGAAGTTGAAAAACTTGGAAAAGATTTTGCTACAAAACCAATTGGTACTGGGGCTTTTATGTTTGATGAGTGGAAGCATGATGTGAAGATTAGATTAAAGGCTAACCCCAATTATTTCCGTGGGCGTCCATATGTGGATGCTATAGAGTGGGTAATAATTCCAGATGAAAATGTTGACTTCATGAATTTTGAAAAAGGACAGCTTGATATTACTGGAATACCTGATCCAGAATGGGATAGGGTAAGTAATGATCCCAAGTATAAACCATATATTCTAGAAAAACCAATAATTGGTATATATTATTTAGGATTTAATGTACAAAAGAAACCCCTTGATAATAAATATCTCAGACAAGCAATTGCAAGAGCTATTAATAAAGAAGGTATAGTAAAAGTTATAAGAAGAGGAAGAGCACAAGTTGCTTATACTATTCTTCCTCCATCTATGCCAGGTTTTAGTAAAGAAAATTATAATTGGGCAAAAGAGAAGCTAAGTTATAATGTAGAAGAAGCCAAAAAACTACTTGCAAAGGCTGGATACCCTAATGGAAAAGGGCTTCCAGAGATAACGATTTATTACAATACAAGCGTTTCACATAAGAGGATTATGGAAGCAATACAAGCAGATCTTCAAAAGATAGGAATAAATGCAAAATTACAAAATTATGATTGGGCAGTATATTTAGATCTCCTTGACAAGGGTGAGCTTCCTGTATATAGACTTGGATGGGTAGCGGATTATATTGATCCTGACAATTTCTTATGGGTTCTTTTCAATTCAAGTAATTTTGGGCCTGAAGGTAACCATAGTTTTTATAAAAATTATAAGGTTGATGAATATACCAACAAGGCAAGAATCGAAACTTTATGGAGTGTGAGAGTAAAATATTATAACATGGCAGAAAGAATAATATTAGAGGATTGTCCAATTGTTCCAATTTATTATTATGTATCTCAAGTAATATATCAACCATGGGTCCATGGATTATACTTAGATCCTCTAACAGGTCTTTCTGGAGTAAGATATAGGGTAGTGTGGATGGATAAGAAATAAGTAGAATTTAAAGAGGAAGAGGGTTCTGCTCCTCTTCCTCTTTTTTCAAGAAAGGAGGAAAGAAGTGCTAAGATACATAATAAGAAGACTTCTACAAGCAATACCAGTTTTTATAGGAGTTACACTTATTACTTTTATTTTGTTTTTTATTGCACCTGGCGATCCAGCACGATTAATTGCAGGGCAAAGAGCTGATACTGAGACATTAGCTAGAATACGTTCCACATGGGGGCTTGATAAGCCTCTGCCTATTCAATATTTACTTTTTTTGGGAAGAATTGTAAGGTTTGATTTTGGTCGATCGTTTAAAACAAATATTCCTGTTATAGTATCTATTGGAGAAAGATTACAAGCAACTGCAATTCTTGCTCTTTTTGCCTTTCTTATAGCAATTTTAATAGGAGTCACTGCTGGTATTATTTCTGCTGTAAAACAATATTCTATTTTTGATTATTCTGCAATGGTTATTGCTCTCTTGGGAGTTTCAGCTCCAGTTTATTGGGTGGGAATAATTCTTCTATTAATATTTGGTTTTAACTTAGGATGGTTGCCTTTAGGAGGATATGTAACAGAATATGGATTGAAGGCTGTTATTCTTCCTGCAATAACTCTTGGAACAAGACCCGCGGCTTACTTTGCTCGTCTTTCTAGATCTTCCATGTTAGAAGTAATTAGACAGGAATATATATTAACTGCAAGAGCAAAGGGAGTTTCTGAAAGAAAGATAATTTTTAAACATGCATTAAGAAATGCCCTTATTCCTGTTGTTACGTATGCAGGAATGGTGGTTGGCGATCTCCTTACAGGAGCAGTTTTAACAGAGACAATTTTTGCTTGGCCTGGAATAGGAAGATTAGTTGTTCAATCAATTTTTGATAGGGATTTACCAGTTTTGCAGGGTGGTGTTATTGTCATAGCTTTTATATACATTCTTGCTAACCTTGTAGTTGATCTTTCCTATGCACTTATAGATCCAAGAATTAGATATGAGTAATGATATTTATTGGGGGTAAAAAGTATTATGACAATGAAAACAGAAAATTTGTTGCAAAGTAGAAAGCCAAGAAGCTTATGGAGAATTGCTTGGAAAAGGCTTGCAAAGAATAAATTAGCTCTTTTAGGGCTTGGAATAGTTATTTTTTTTGTAATTGTAGCTGTTTTGGCTCCTTATATTGCTCCATACCCATGGAATGAAGTGGATTTATCGAGAGCTCTTCAACCTCCAAGCTGGAGACATCTCTTAGGGACAGACGAATTTGGAAGAGATATATTCAGCCGGATTATATATGGTACACGTGTATCATTACAGTTTGCATTTTTTGCTCAGTTAATATCCATATCTATAGGCACAGTATTAGGACTTATTGCAGGCTTTTATGGGGGTTGGGTTGATGATCTTATAATGAGAATAGTGGAAATTCTTTTTGCTTTTCCATTTTTATTATTTGTTATTGCAGTAGTATCAACCTTAGGACCTGGAATACAAAATCTTTATTTAGCAGTAGCATTAATTGGTTGGGCTGGTGTTTCCCGTATAATTAGGGGGCAAGTTTTGAGTTTAAGGGAGAGGGATTTTATAGCCGGTGCTATAGCTATTGGTGCTTCTACTTGGAGAATATTGTTTAGACACATATTGCCTAACGCACTTTCTCCACTTATAATAGAAGCTACCTTAGGGATGGGTGGAATGATTATGTTAGAGGCTGGTTTGTCTTTTTTGGGTCTTGGTGTACAAGCTCCAACTCCGAGCTGGGGTTCTATGGTACAAGCAGGACTTGCATATCTAAGGAGTTGTTGGTGGTATCCTATAGCTCCCGGTGTTGTCATAATGATAGTAGTTTTTGGATTTAATCTATTAGGGGATGGTTTGAGAGATGCGTTGGATCCAAGACTTTATATCTAAAAAAGAAAAAAATAAGCAAAAATATTATACAGAAATAGGGTGGATCGAAGTTTCACCAAATGCCATAGCTTCTATTGCAAGTATGGCAACTATACAAAGTTATGGTGTAGTAGGTATGGCTGCAAGAAATATAGCAGATGGAATTTCTGAATTATTAAGATTGGAAGAGGTTAATAGGGGTGTCGATGTTGAGATTGATGAGAATGGAATAAAAATAAATCTTTATATTATTGTAGCATATGGTGTCAGGATTCCTGAGGTTGCCCATAATATTATGGAAAGAGTTAAATGGAATCTTGAAAAGGTAACTGGTTTATCAGTTAAAGAAATAAATGTTAATGTGTGGGGAATAAGACTTCAAGAAGAAAAGGAGCCATTTCCTTGGGAAGAGATATGATGAGAGTAGAAAATATTGATTCAGATCTTTTGATAAAGCTTTTTGAATACGCAACTTACGAATTAAAGAAACATAGAGAAGAGATAGATTTACTTAATGTTTTTCCAGTACCCGATGGTGATACAGGTACAAATATGTTATATACTCTTCAATCTACTTTAGATGAAATTAGAAAAGTTAAAAATAAAACTATAAGGACAATAGCAGAAGCTGCAATAAAAGGTTCATTAATGGGAGCTCGTGGGAATTCTGGGGTTATTCTTTCACAAATAATAAGAGGCTTCTGTGAGGTAATGAGAGAAAATGAGTATATTGATGCAAAAGTATGGATTAAAAGTTGGCAAAATGCCACAAGAGTCGCATATAGAGCAGTAATAAAACCAACAGAAGGAACTATATTGACAGTATTAAGAGAAGGGGTAAAAGAAGGGGTAATTGCTTCAAGAGAAACGAATGACATTACATTAATTATGGAAAGAATGTTAAATAAAGCTAAAGAATCTTTAGCAAACACTCCTAATCTTCTTCCTATTTTGAAGGAAGCAAAAGTTGTAGATGCTGGAGGACAGGGACTTGTATGGATATGGACAGGATTCTATGAGGTTCTTAGGGGGATAGAAATTTTCATAGAAAAACCGATGAAGGAGAAAGAGGAAAAGATAGAAGTAAAGGAAAGACCGGAAAAAGAGGTTCTTGAAAGTTATGTAATTACTTATCAATATTGTACAGAATTTATAATAAATTCTTCTGAAAATACAGATTTCAGTGGTTTCAAGAAATGGTTAGAGAGTCAAGGTGATAGTATTGTTACTTCTGAGGCTCCTGGACTTTTGAAGATTCATATTCATACTAATCATCCTGGTCTTGTTTTAGAAAAAGCCTTGGAATTAGGTTCGCTTTCGAGAATAAAGATCGACAATATGGCAGAACAACATGAAGAAAGATTAAAAGAAGAGATAAATAGAGATAGTATAACTCCATTAAAAGAGATAGGATTTGTTGCAGTTTCTTGGGGCGAAGGGATTAATGAAATATTTAAAGGATTAGGAGTAGATATTATTGTAAATGGAGGTCAGACTTTAAATCCTAGCGTAGAAGTACTTTCAAATGCAGTAGAAAAAGTAAGAGCCAAAAAAGTATTTGTTTTACCAAATAATAAAAATGTTATATTAGCAGCAAAACAGCTGGAAAATATACATAAAGAAAGAGTTGTAATTATTCTCACAAAGCACGTTTTAGAAGGAATAAGAGCTCTTTATGAATATAACCCAAGAGATACATGGGAAATTCTAAAAGAGAAAATGGAAAAAAGTATTGAAAAAATTAAAATTGGAGAAATAACAAGGGCTGTAAAAGATTCATCTTATAATGGATTAAAGATTGAAGAAGGAGATATTATTGGATTAACGAATGATGAGGTAAAAGTAGCTGGTAAAAATATAGAGACTGTATGTTTAGATCTTCTTTCGCTTCTTGTTGATGGAGACTCAGAGGTTATTTCTGTTTTTTATGGAAAAGATGTATCTAAGGAAGAAGCAGAGAAATTAGTTAATAAATTAAATAACCAATATCCTTCATTATCAATTGAACTCCTTTATGGTGGTCAACCCTATTATTTTTATTATTTAGGTGTTGAATAGTTGGTAATGCAAGAAAAAGTGAAGATTATTAAAGGACTAAAATCGGTCCTTGAAAAAGAAATTTCTTCAGGATATTCAAATAAAGCTATTAAATATGGCTTAGAGAAGACTGTAAGTGTGGCTATTAATCAATTTCCTATCTGGAATGGTTTCTGGACTCAAAAGGTATTAGATTTAGTGAAATATTATGATATAAAACCTTTGGATGAAAGAAAGATAGTGGTGGATAAAGTATATGAAATAATTGATAAAGCTATAGTATTCTACTCATCTGAAGATTTTTGGAATAGATCGATACAATATATAAAAGGTATTGGTCCTAAAAAAGCAAAATTGTTTGAGAAACTTGAAATTAAAACTCTTCATGATCTTATAACTTATTATCCCAGAGACTATGATGATAGATCTAAGTTAAAAAAGATTTCAGAATTAAAACAGAACGAAAAGGTTACTGTTAAAGTTAAAATAATCGAATATGAGGAAGGAAAAACACTATATAAGAAAATCCCTATTGTAAAGGCAAGAGTGGTAGATAACTCAGGAGTAGCTTTTGCTGTCTGGTATAATCAAAAATATATTAAACAAGTTTTACCACCTGGGACTCAAGTTCTTTTATCTGGAATACCAGAAAGGGTTTTGGGTCATTGGGAATTTGAAAATCCGGAATATGAGATATTGGAAGAAGAAGAAAAAGAATTGATTCATGTGGGAAGAATTGTTCCCATATATTCATCAACTGCTGGACTTTCTCAAAAAGTAATTAGAAAAATAATTTATGACGCTTTAACAGAATATACAATGTTTATAGAAGATCCTATACCTCAAAGTTTAAAACAGAAATATAATCTTTTAGATAAGCCAGTAAGTGTTTGGGAAAAACATTTTCCAACTTCCTTTCTTACCTTGGGAAGTGCTACAAAAAGGCTTCTTTTTGAAGAACTTTTCTTTATGCAGTTATTATTAATTAGGAAAAAGCAAGAGATAGAACAACTTAAGGCTCCTATCTTTAAAACGGAAAACACTTTAGTTGAGAAATTTATCTCTAAATTACCCTTTGAACTTACAAATGCACAAAAAAGAGTTTGGGAGGAGATTAAAAATGATCTTTCATCTGGAAGACCAATGCATAGATTGTTACAAGGAGATGTGGGTTCTGGAAAAACTATTATAGCAGTCCTTTCTATAATATGTGCCTATGAAAACGGATATCAGTCTGCTTTTATGGTTCCTACAGAAATTTTGGCAGAGCAACATTACAATAGATTGAGGGAATATCTTGAACCTTTAGAAATTAGAGTTGGTCTTCTTACAAGTAGTGTATCTAAAAAGGAAAAAAATAGAATTTATACCGATCTTGCTGAAGGTCGATTATTTGTAGTTGTAGGTACTCACGCATTAATTGAGGAGGATGTTAAATTTAGTAAATTGGGATTAGTAATTATAGATGAACAACATAGATTTGGAGTAACTCAAAGATCTATACTTTGGAAAAAAGGAGAAAATCCTCATCTTTTAGTTATGACCGCAACTCCTATTCCGAGAACTTTAGCTATTGTTTTATACGGAGAGCTTGACGTTTCAGTAATTGATGAATTACCTCCTGGTAGGAAACCTGTAATAACATATCTTGTTTCTAAGAGAGATAGAAAAAAGATCTATGATTTTGTAGCTAAGGAAATAATGCAGGGTAAACAGGCATTTGTTGTATGTCCTTTGATAGAGGAATCGGAAAAATTAGAGGTGGAATCTGCAAAAAAGTTATTTGAAGAGCTTCAAAAGTATTACTCTCATATTCCTATGGGACTTATCCATGGTTTAGTTCCTAGGGATGAAAGAAATATGATAATGGAAAAATTCAGAAAAGGAGAAATAAAAATGTTGGTAGCAACAACAGTGATAGAGGTGGGTGTAGATGTACCAAATGCTTCTATAATGGTTATCGAAGATGCTCATAGGTTTGGTCTTGCCCAACTCCACCAATTGCGAGGTAGGGTTGGTAGAGGATCAGTGCAGTCTTATTGTTTTTTAATAGCTAATACTAATACTGAAGAGGCCAAAAGAAGATTAAAAGTAATGGTAGAGACAAATGATGGTTTTAAGATAGCAAGTGAGGATCTTAATATTAGGGGTCCTGGTGAATTTTTTGGAGTAAGACAACATGGAGCACCTTCAATGAAAATTTTAAATGTGAATCTATCAGATTTATCTCAAAATATGAGACTTTTAGAAATAGCAAGAGAAGAGGCTATTTCTGTTATAAAAAATGAAATCGAAGTGAAAGATAATGAAAAACTAATTCTTGAAAAACATCTTTCAGTGAATATTCCTTATAAGGAGAAGGGAATTGTCCTCTGAAGTAAGAATTTCTGGTGGATATTTGAAGGGTCAGACCATAAAGACTCTTAAAAAGGGGAATTATAGAATTACAATGGAACAAGTGAGGAGTTCTATTTTTAATATTTTAGATGAAAAAATAAAAGATTGTAGCTTTTTGGATTTATTTGCTGGATCGGGAATTGTGGGAATAGAAGCCTTAAGTTATGGGGCGAAAAAAGTAGTATTTGTTGAAAAACATCTACCTGCTGTAAGATTAATGAGAGAAAATTTAAAAAAATTCGGATTAGAGAATAGGACAGAAGTTCATCTTGATGATGTTTTTACATTTCTTAGAAAAAATCCTCATGAAACTTTTGATATTATTTTTGCAGATCCACCTTACGAATTAGGAGAAAAGATGAAAGATGTGGTAAAATACATAGGAGATAATAAATGGCTTAAAAAGGATGGCATGTTAATAATAGAACATCACAAAAAAACAGAACTTTTAAAAGAATATAGTAGTTTGGTATTAATTTTTAATAAAAATTATGGAGAAACAGTATTATCCTTTTACGGTTGTAAAGGAGTAAATACATGATTAGAGCAGTATATCCAGGAAGTTTCGATCCTGTTACCAATGGTCATATAGATATAATACAGAGAGGGGCTAAGATATATGATGAGGTTATTGTTTTAGTGGCTGAAAATATATCTAAGATACCTCTTTTTACTTTAGAAGAAAGATTAAGCATGCTGAGAGAAAGTCTACAACATATTCCTAATGTTAAAGTAGACTCTTTTAAAGGTTTGTTAGTGGATTATATTAAAAAAATAGATGTGAGGATAATAATAAGAGGGTTGAGGGCTGTTTCAGATTTTGAATATGAATTTCAACAAGCATTGACCAACAAAAAACTTTATCCTGAATGTGAGACGGTATTTTTAATTAGTGATATTAAATATACTTTTTTAAGTTCAAGTATGGTAAAAGAAATAGCCAAATTTGGTGGGTGTGTGGAGGATTTGGTTCCAGAATGTGTGGCTAAAAAACTTTGTGAAAAATTTAATGTAAAAAGATAAGTATGGATATTGATAAATTATTGGAAAACTTAGAAAAACTTAAAAGTATCTTAGAAAATTCACCTACTGTTCCTGTCTGGGATAAAGTTATTCTTGATAAAGAGAAGCTTTTAGAACTTATTAGTGATCTTGAGAAAAGTATACCTGCCGAATTTTCAGAAGCCAAAAAAATAGTAGAAGAAAGGGATAAAATTCTCAAAAGAGCTTATGAGGATGCAGAAGATATTATAAGAAACGCAAAGGAAAAGGCTAAGCTTCTTGTCAGTAGCAATAATATTACCATAGAAGCTCAAAAAGAAGCTGAGAAAATTATAAATAATGCTAAGAAAGAGGCAACTGAAATTAAAAAGGAGATGGAAGGTTATATTAATAATCTTTTGAATAAGGTTGAAAATTTACTGGAAAGAGAAATAGAGTTAATAAGAAAGTGCAAATCAGAACTATAATTATACTACTCTTATTTATAGTTTTTATCTTAGAAATAGTATCCCAATTTTACGTTTACTTTTATGATGGTTTTTGTATGAATATAAAAGAGATTTTAGAAAATCTGCCTCAACATTTTCCTGATAATTTTTATGTAATACTCTTAAAGGAAGAAAAACCTCATTTTTATAATTTTATCTTTCTCTTTTTAAAGGGTCATTTGTATTTAAAGGACAATCTAACCAATGTGAAAATGAAAAGCTTTCATGGATATAAAACAAGAAAAGATATATACATATATGGAAAATCTTCTGATATTATTTTAAATCTTGCTTTCTGGAGTTTTGAGAAAAAATTGAGTTTTCCAAAAAACCTAAAGATTTCAGGAACAGGAGAGATTTCTAATAATGGAGAGATCAATCCTGTACTTGGGTTAGATTTAAAATTAAAGGTAGCTAAGAGAAACGGAATCAATGTTATGTTTTTACCTTTTTCTCAAAGAAAAGATAGAGGTTATGATGGAATTTTGTATATATATCCTAAGGATTATGATGATGCAAAAAGAAACTTATTGATGTTTGTATTACCTAAGGTTGGCATAACTGAATAATTTATGTTAAAATATAACTAACCTATAGTGATGGGTTACCATTGCTATAGGCGATTTTTTGAAATAAAAAAGGAGGTAAAAAATGGCTTTAACAAAAGAAGAAAAAAGAAAAATTATTGAAAAATTTAGATTGAATGAGAATGATTCTGGTTCACCAGAGGTACAAATTGCTTTGCTTACTGAAAGGATAAAGAGGCTTACTGAACATTTGAAGGTTCATAAAAAGGATTACCATTCTCGTGTTGGTCTTTTAAAGATGATAGGAAGAAGAAGAAAATTATTAAAATATCTTCAAGAGAAAGATTTTGAAAGATATAAGAAACTAATACAAGAATTAGGTTTGAGAAAGTAAGGTTATGCGGCAAGTTTATACATTTACTAAAGAATATGCAGGAAAACCTTTAAAAATAGAAGTTGGTAAGGTTGCTTGGCAAGCGACAGGAGCAGTTCTTGTACAATATGGAGAAACCACTGTTTTAGTTACTGTTGTAGCTTCAGAAGAAAGTAAAGAAGATGTTGATTTCTTTCCACTAACAGTTGAGTATGTAGAAAGATTATATGCTGCAGGCAAAATTCCAGGAGGTTTTTTCAAGAGGGAAGGTAAGCCTACAGAGCCGGAAATTCTTTTTGCTCGTTTGATAGATCGTCCTTTAAGACCCTTATTTGCTAAAGATTTTAGAAATGAAGTACAAGTTATAGTAACTGTACTTTCTTATGATAACGAAAATTCTACAGATATACCATCAATCATTGGTGCTTCTTCCGCAATAATACTCTCAGGACTTCCATTTAAGGGTCCAGTAGGAGCGGTTAGAATTGGTTGGGATGGTAATAATTGGTATATAAATCCATCTATTTCTTTATCAAAGGATTTGCTTTTAGATTTAGTTGTGGCTGGCACTAAAGATGCTGTTCTTATGATAGAAGGAGGTGGCAAGGAAGTACCTGAAGAGATTTTCTTAGAAGCTATAGTTAAAGCTCATGAAGCATTACAAGATTCTATAAGCTTTCAAGAAGAAATTATCTCTACAGTAAATCCTAATCCCTTTTCTTATAATCCATTTGTAGTCGATGAAAGACTAAAGCAAGCAGTTCTTGATTTCGTAACCTTAGATAAAATCAAAGATGCGATATTTACACCCAGTAAATCGGAAAGACAGAAATCCTTAGAGGATCTAAAGAAAAAAGCTCTTGATTATTTGAAACCTATCTATGGAGAAGTAAAAGCACAAATAGATGAAATTATAAATGAAGAAGCAAAAGCAATATTAAAGAAAGTTATATTGGAGGAAAAGAGAAGAGTTGATGGAAGAGAACTTGATGAGTTAAGACCAATAAGTTGTGAAGTAGGAGTACTTAGTAGAGTCCATGGATCAGCCTTGTTCCAGAGAGGGGAAACGCAAGTTCTTTCTGTAGTAACCTTAGGTGCAGGAGAAGAACAGATAATTGAAAGTGTAATAGAGAATGAGCCTAAAAGATATATTCATCATTATAATTTTCCACCCTTCTCAGTAGGAGAAGCAAAACCCTTAAGAGGGCCAAAGAGAAGGGAAATTGGGCATGGTGCTCTTGCTGAGAGAGCTTTACTCCCACTTATACCCAAGGAGGAAGAATTTCCATATACTATTAGGGTTGTATCAGAAGTCTTAAGTTCTAATGGTTCAACTTCTATGGCTAGTGTTTGTGGTAGTAGTTTATCTTTAATGGATGCTGGAGTTTCTATAAAAACACATGTGGCTGGTGTGGCTATGGGATTAATAAAAGATGGTGATAGGTATGAAATATTGACTGATATTCAAGGTCTTGAGGATGCTTTAGGTGGTATGGATTTCAAAATAGCTGGTACACGTAATGGTATAACAGCAGTACAACTTGATATAAAGGTAGATGGTCTTACTTTTGATATTATCGAGAAAACCTTGAGGCAAGCTAAAGAAGCAAGAACCAAAATTATTGAAATAATGGAAAAAACTATTCCTGAACCAAGACCTCAAATATCACCTTATGCTCCTCGTATCATGGTATTAGAGATCAATCCTAATAAAATTGGAGATCTTATTGGGCCGAGTGGTAAGAATATAAAGAAGATCATAGAAGAGACAAATACTACTATAAATATAAAACCTGAAGGATTAGTCTACATTTCAGCTCCCAATCAGGAATCAGCAGAAAAAGCAGCTAAAATGGTACAAAATTATACTAGAGAGATAAAAGAAGGAGATGTGTTCTTAGGCAAAGTTGTAAGAGTTACAGATTATGGAGTATTTGTAGAAATATTACCTGGAAAAATAGGACTTCTTCATATATCAAAGTTTAAAACTACAAAAAGCGGTAAAAGTGAGGTAAGAGAAGAGATTAATTTAGGAGATGAGATATTGATTAAGGTTGATTCTATTGATCCAATGGGTAGAATCAGTCTGAGCAGAAAAGATCTATAACTCATGTTAAAAGGATGCAAGTTACTGAAATAGAGTTTGAAAATGGTCTAAAGATAATTCATGATTTTAATCCAGGCAGAAAAACCGTGAATGTTGTAGTAGCAGTAAAGGTAGGAACCCGTGATGAAGATAAAAAAGAGCATGGCTTAGCTCATTTCGTAGAACATTTACTCTTCAAAAACAATTCTGCCCGGAAAATTGATGACATTCACGAAGAAATAGATCGCTTAGGCGGAGAGTTGGACGCCTTCACCACAAGGGAAACTACCTATTTCACGTTAAAGATTTTAGGATATCATTTTACAAGAGGAGTTAAACTTCTCAGTGATATTATATTAAAACCTGATTTTACTGAGGAAGAAATAGAGTTAGAAAAAATGGTAGTTAAAGAAGAGATAAAAATGTATAGAGATTCACCTGAAGAATTAGTCTTTGACAATTTTCTGAAGGCATCTTGGGATGGTCATCCACTGGTAAAAGAAATTCTTGGGACTGAAAAAAAAGTGTCAAGTTATAATAAAGATCTTATTGTCTCTTTTTATAAAAAACATTATGTACCAAATAAGTTCATTATTGGCATAAGTGGTAATATCCCTACAAAGAGAGTTGAAGAAACTTTCAGAAACTTTTTTATTTTTAATGAGTCAAATATCAACAATGTAAATAAAAAAATCTCTTCTAAACCACCTGTTTTTAAACCTAAAAATATTTTTCTAAGAAGAAATTTTGAGCAAATTCAATTGATATGGGGAACTGAAGGATACCCACCTGGTCATGAAAAAAGAGAAGCTTTGTCTCTCCTTTCTGTATCATTAGGGGGTGGAATAAGTTCAAGATTATTTAGAGAATTAAGAGATAAACGCGGTTTAGTTTATAATATTGAGACCCAACTTATTACCTTTAGGGATGCATCTCTTTTCGGTATATATACGGCTACTTCTCCTAATTCATTTTTAGAAACCTTTAAAACTCTATCAGAAGAAAAGAAAAAACTTTTAAAATATGGAATAAAGAGAGAGGAATTAGATCTTGCAAAGAAACAAATCATAAATAATATACTTATGGCTATCGAAAGTCCAACGCAGAGACTTTTTTATTTAATAGACTCTTATCTAGTATATGGAGGAGTTTTTCCTTGGATTGAAAAGATTAAAAAGATAAGAAAGATAAAAATAGATGATGTTAATGATACTATAATGGATATCTTTAACAAGCCTTTCTCTTTAGCAGTAATAGGTACTTTAGATTCTCAAATAAAAAATTTTTTAAAAGGGGAGAGAGTATTATGATAAAAGTGGTTCTATTTGGCGCTTGTGGTAAGATGGGAAAAGTTATTGGAAAGGCAATAGTTGATGCAGATGATATGTTACTTGTAGGTGCAATAGATCCTAAATTTACTGGGGAAAACTATGGAAAAATTATAGGTACTGATAAAATTTCTTTAGATGTGTTAGGATCAATTGATGAAGTAAAGGATGATTTTGATGTAGGAGTAGATTTCACAACAGCAGAAGCAGCTTATGATAACATAAAGAAGGTTTTGTTGAAAGGTAAAAGAATGGTTGTGGGAACAACAGGACTTCCTAAAGAAAGTATAGAAGAGATAAAGAATTTAGCTAAAGGAAATAAGACTTCGATATTGATTGCACCTAATTTTGCTCTCGGTGCAGTTCTTATGATGCAGATTGCAAAACAAATAGTAAAGTATTTTCCTGATGTAGAAATTATAGAATTGCATCATAATGAGAAGATAGATGCTCCTTCAGGAACAGCTTTATTAACTGCCGAACTTCTTTCTCAAGAGATGAAAAAATATAATCTAACTCATAAAGATGCTACAAAGATTGAAAAACTCCCTGGATCGAGAGGGGGGAAAGTAGAAAGTATAAATATTCATAGTATAAGACTTCCTGGACTTGTAGCTCATCAGGAAATTATATTTGGAGGTATAGGGCAAACCCTTTCTATCAGGCATGATGCTTTGAGTAGAGAGTGTTATATTCCTGGTGTCCTTATGGCTTTAAGAGAGATTGTAAAAAGAGATGGTTTCTTTTATGGATTAGAAAGCTTTTTAGAATAGAGGGGAGGTAAAGCTTATGATTCATTTTGGTTCATTAATTACTGCTATGATAACACCTTTCGGTAACGATGATGAAATAAACTGGAAAGAAGTAGATAGAATAGTAGATAAGCTTTTAGAGGATGGCAGTGATAGCATTCTTGTATCTGGTACTACAGGCGAAGCTCCAACATTGTCTAAGAAGGAAAAATTAGAACTTTTTGCACGAATAAAAGAAAGAGTAGGAAACAAAGCTAAAGTAATTGCAGGAACAACTACTTATTGTACAAAAGAATCGATAGAACTTACAAAGGAAGCAGAAAAAATTGGGGTAGATGGTATTTTAGCTACTGCACCATATTATAATAGACCACCTCAAGATGGATTGTATTTACATTTTGCAAAAATAGCATCTGAAACATCACTACCAATCATTGTTTATAATATCCCATCCAGAACAGCAGTTAATGTTCTTCCTGAAACATTAAAAAGATTAGCCAATGATTACTCTAATATTGTGGGTGTTAAGGAAGCAAGCGGTGATATGAATCAAATTTCTACTATAAGAAGAATTCTACCACACCCCTTCTTACTATATAGTGGAGATGACTCTATGACTTTACCTCTTTTAAGTGTGGGGGGAGATGGGGTGATAAGTGTAGCATCCCATATTGTAGGAAAAGAAATAAAAGAAATGATAAATAGCTATTTTAAAGGTGATGTAAATAGAGCATCTGAATTACATCTGAAACTTTTACCTATATTTAGGGTACTTTTTGTAACCACCAATCCTATACCTTTGAAAGAGGCATTAAATTTATTAGGGTATAATGTAGGTAAATGTAGACTTCCACTAAACCCTATAGATGCGAAAAGTAGAGCTGATCTTATAAGAGTATTGAAAGAGTATGGATTTGAAGTAAATGAAGGATAAGTTGAAGATTATACCTCTTGGAGGATTTGGAGAAATTGGGAAAAATATGTTGGCTATCCAATACCAGGATAGTATTTTGGTTGTAGATGCAGGGTTAATGTTTCCTGATGGTGACATGTTAGGTATTGATTTCATAATACCAGATATCTCATATTTGGTCTCTAATAAAGAGAAAGTTAAAGCTATTTTTGTAACTCATGGACATGAAGATCACGTAGGAGCTTTACCATATATTTTAAAAGATATAAATGTGCCTATTTACGGAACTTCTTTGACCCTGGGACTTATAGAGAGAAAACTGGAAGAATTTGGGTATAAGGCAACCCTGAAGAGGATTGTACCTGGAGAGTCTATAGAAATATCACCCTTTATAATTGAAACTTTCAGGCAAACCCATAGTATACCAGATACTGTTGGACTTGCTATTAATACACCAGTAGGATTAGTAGTTATAAGTGGAGATTTTAAACTTGATCAGAATCCCATAGATGGTATAACTCCTGATTTTAAAAAGATGGCTGAACTTGCCGGAAGAGGTGTTCTTGCCCTTTTTTGTGATACTACAAATATTGAACAACCGGGTACAACTCCTTCTGAAAGTCTTGTTAAAAGCACTTTTGAAAATATATTTGCATCTACGAAAAGTAGGATTTTTCTTGTTACTTTTGCTTCTAACTTTCATAGAATACAACAAGCTATAAATATGGCTCATAAATTTGGTAGAAAAGTAGCTATTGCTGGTAAAAGCTTAATAAACAATATAGAAGTAGGGAAGAAATTAGGATACTTAGATATACCAGATAATCTTATTATGAATATTAGAGAGGTAAATAATCTTCCTCCTGAAAAGGTGTTGGTACTTTCCACTGGAAGTCAAGGAGAAACTTATTCTGCATTATCACTTCTTACTAATCATTCCTATAAACAACTTTCTTTGCAACCTGGAGATACTGTTATTCTTGCTACAAAGCCTATACCAGGAAACGAAGTAATTGTGTATAGATTGGTAGATCAGCTTTTTAGAAAAGGGATTGAGGTAATATATGGAAAAGATGCAGGAGTACATGTATCAGGTCATGCTGCTCAGGAAGAGATAAAGCTTTTAATAAATATTCTAAAACCTAAATATCTTATACCCTATCATGGAGAATATAGGCATTTAGTATTACTTAAAAAGTTAGGTAAAGATTTAGGTTTCTCTGAAGATAGAATAATTCTGATGGAAGATGGTGATGTTTTAGAATTAGATCAACAAACAGCTAAAATAGTTGATCATATAGAACTTTCTAATGTTTATGTGGATGGGTTAAGTGTGGGAGATGTTGGAAATATTGTTCTTAGAGAAAGAAGAGCATTAGCAGAAGATGGAGTATTAGTAATAGGTGTTTTATTAGATAGTGCTACTGGGTTAATTCTTGAAGGACCTGAGATAATATCTAAGGGTTTCATATTTATGAAGGAATCTGAAGAATTAATAGAAGAAGCTAAAGAGGTCGTTAGAGAATTATTTAAGAAGAAAATTAAAAATGGTAATGTAAGTAAGGAAGTATTAGTAAAGACCTATCTGGAAAACTTTTTTAATGAAGAAATAAGAAGAAAGCCTGTAATAATTCCTTTAGTATGGGAAATATAGTTATGGAGAAACATAGGCTTATAGGAATAATTGTCTTCTCTATTGTTATATTTATCTTTATGGCTTGGTTATTTCCTGATGCAAGCGGTCGTTTAGGGAAAACTATAATAGACTTTTTAACTTGTGTTTTTGGTATATACCTAATTCCTTTGTTTCTTTATCTAACAAGTATTTCATTTCTGCTCATTAAAAAGGACTATCAACCAAATATTTTAAAGGCTTTATTGTTTTATTTTTTATCTTTATTGCTTCTAATTTCGATCTTGATACATATTTTTAATCTTCAAGATCATGGTAAATTTATTGGAAGATTATCTTTTAACATATATCAATATGTGGGAATAGGTGGATACATACTATTAACTTTGTTTTTTACTTTTTTAGGATTTCTCTTTTATCCATCCTTTGAAATTTTTAATAAAAAAAAGACTCTTTCAAAGGAAGAAAAAGTAGTAAAAAGAAAGAAAGAAGGAAAGATTGATAGGATACAAAATAGAGAGCAAGCCAAATTTATAAATACTTCTCAAAAACCTGTTACTAAAGAATTTTCTATCCCTCTAAATATTCTTTCCTATTCTGCTCAAAAAAATGATGAGGAAAACTATGAAAAAATGGCTCGTAGTTTGGAGGAAACTCTTAAAAGCTTTAAAATAGAAGCTAAGGTTAAAGACTGGAATATTGGACCTTCTGTTGTGAGATATAATATATCTATACCTCCTGGAGTTAGAGTAAGTAGAATTTTGAGTCTTTCTAATGATTTAGCTTTAGCTCTTGCAGTACCAAGTGTAAGATTTGAGGCTCCAGTTCCCGGTGAATCAGTTATAGGAATTGAAATTCCAAGAAGCAAGCCAGTTAAAGTATATTTGAGGGAAATCTTAGAGAGTGATGTTTTTAAAAAATCTGTTCATCCATTAACTATAGCTCTTGGAAAGGATTTGATTGGAAATATAAAAGTTGGTAACCTTGCAGAAATGCTCCATCTTTTGATTGCTGGTACTACAGGTTCTGGTAAGAGTATGTTTATTAATTCTTTAATTTTAAGTCTTTTATACAAAAATTCCCCTGAAAATTTGAGTCTCATTCTTATAGATCCAAAAAGAGTAGAATTATCAATGTATAATAAACTATTAGGTAAATATATGAGACACAAAGTTGTGGTTGAACCTAAAAAAGCTGTTTATGCGTTAAGATGGGCAGTTTCAGAGATGGAAAGGAGATACGAGGTATTTGAAAAATTGGAAGTAAGAAACATAGATGAATATAAAAATCTTTCTCAAATAGAAGAAAATTTACCCTATATAGTAATCATTATAGATGAATTGAATGATCTTATGATGATAGCTCCAAAGGAAATTGAGGATTTAATATGTAGAATAGCTCAAAAAGCAAGAGCTGCTGGTATGCATTTAGTGGTTGCTACTCAGAGACCCTCTACAGATGTAATAACAGGCCTTATAAAGGCTAACATTCCTTCTCGTATTGCTTTTGCGGTATCATCACAAATAGATTCAAGAATAATATTGGATGATGCAGGTGCTGAAAAACTTATAGGAAGGGGAGATATGCTATTTCATCCAATAACAAGCAGTCATCCTATAAGGCTCCAAGCACCTTATGTGGAAGACAAAGATATCAAAAATGTGGTATCATATATCGTAGAAAATTTTGGAAATTTAAATTATGATATTATTACCTTTGAAGAGAAAGAAGAGACAGAAGGAAAAGAGATTGAGGAATTTGGAGATCCACTTCTACCAAAAGTTATAGAACTTTTGAAGGGAAAAAAAGTAATTTCTACATCTTATATTCAAAGAAAATTTAGTATAGGTTATAATAGGGCAGCAAGAATATTAGATATATTAGAAGAAAAGGGTTATGTAGCATCACAAGGAGAGGGGAAACCAAGAAGAGTATTAAGGGGAGGTGATGACATCTAGTAAGATTAAGAATTTAGAATTTTAAGGGGTTGTTTGTTTTAGAAAATTTTCTCAATGGAGGAGGTTTAAATTATTATGCGTAAGTTTTTAATTACCTTTTTAGTTCTTTCTCTTATCCTATTTTCTTCTTTAGGATTTTCTGCAAAAACTATTAGAGTTGGTATAGTATATGATGTAGGTGGTAGAGGAGATAAATCTTTTAATGATGCTGCATATAATGGATTGCAAAGAGCGATTAGGGTACTTAAAGTGGAAGGAAAGGATTTAGAACCTGGTCCTGGAGGGGCGAATAGGGAAGAACTATTAAGGACCCTTGCTGAACAAAACTATGACTTAGTTATTGGTGTAGGTTTTCTTTTCACTGATGCTATTATGGCAGTAGCTAAAGATTTTCCAAAAGTAAAGTTTGCCATAGTAGATGGGGTTATAGAGGGACTTCCTAATGTTTCTTCTTTAGTATTTAATGAGCATGAAGGATCCTTCTTAGTAGGTGTTATTGCAGGTTTAATGACTAAGAGTAATATTATTGGGTTTGTAGGTGGAATGGATATTCCCTTAATACACAAGTTTGAAGTTGGGTATAAAGCTGGAGCATTATATGTTAATCCGAAAGTAAAGGTATTGATAAATTATATTGGTGTAACAGGAGATGCATTTAAAGATCCAGTGAAAGGTAAAGAATTAGCCTTGGCACAATATAAACAAGGAGCTGACATAATTTATCATGCTTCTGGGGCATCTGGAGAAGGAGTATTTGAGGCAGCAAAAGAAACTAAGAAATATGCTATTGGAGTAGATTCTCCTCAATCTTGGATTATGCCCGATAGGATTATTACAAGTATGTTAAAGAGGGTAGATGTAGCAGTTTATGAAACCATAAAAGATGTAAAGGAAGGAAAATTTAAACCGGGAATTAGAGTTTTTGGTGCAGCAAATGGTGGGGTTGATTATGAAAAAACAAAACTTCTTCCTTTAGGTGTAATTTCAAAAGTTGAACAAGTTAAAAAAGATATAATATTAGGAAAAATCGTAGTTCCATATGATGGTAAGACCTTCGAACAATTTAAAGCAAAATATCTAAAGTAAAAATATAATTTCTTACCCCCTCTCATAATGGGAGGGGGTTTTATAAAGGGAGGTAAGAAAGTAAGTGGAAGAGATAATAAGATTAGAAGGAATCACTAAGATTTTCCCAGGAGTTGTTGCAAACGATAATGTATCCTTATCAATTTATAAGGGAGAAATTCATGCAATTGTTGGAGAAAATGGTGCTGGAAAATCTACCTTAATGAAGATAATATATGGTCTTTATAGACCAGATAAAGGTGAAATTTATATAAGTGGGAAAAAGGTTAATATACATTCTCCTAAAATTGCTATAAATTATGGTATAGGTATGGTGCATCAGCATTTTATGCTGATACCTCCTTTTACAGTTATTGATAATATTATTTTGGGATCAGAAGTAAAAAATGGTATATCTTTAAATTTAAAAAAAGCTGAAGAGACTCTAAATGAAATTATTAATTCTCTTGGTTTTAAAATAGATTTGTATGAAAAGGTTGAAAATCTTTCTGTTGGTGAGGCCCAAAGGGTAGAAATTTTGAAACTTTTATACAGAAAGGCTGAAATATTAATTTTAGATGAACCTACAGCTGTGTTAGCTCCCCAAGAAGTAGAAGAGCTTTTCACTATTCTTAGAAAGCTTTCTTCTCAAGGGAAAACCATAATATTTATTTCTCATAAGTTGAATGAAGTCCTTGAGATATCTGATAGAGTAAGTGTAATGAGAAGAGGAAAATTAGTAAATACAGTAAATACTAAAGAAACAAATAAGTTTGAACTCGCTCAAATGATGGTAGGAAGAGAGGTTTTTCTAAAAGTTGATAAAATTAAGAGAGAAAGAGGAGGCGAAATATTTAGAGTTGAGGATATATGGGTAAGGGGAAGAAAGGGATTAGATGTAGTTAAAGGTGTATCTTTTAATATAAGAGAGGGAGAAATTTTGGGTATAGCAGGAGTTGAGGGAAATGGACAATCTGAGCTTGTAGAAGCTATAGTAGGGCTTTTACCTTTAAAAAGAGGAAAAATATTTTTTAAAAACAAGGACATAACTTTGGAAAAGATTAGACAAAGACGTCTTCTTTTTGGTCATATACCAGAGGATAGGCATAAAAGAGGATTAATCTTAGATTTCTCTGTAGCGGAGAATTGTATTTTAGGTCTTCACTATTTTAATAAATTTTCAAAGGGAATATTTATAGATTATTCAAAAGTGTATAAACATGCCAATGAAATTGTAGAGAAATATCAAGTAAAAACTCCTAACATAAAAATACCTATTAGGAATTTATCAGGTGGTAATCAACAAAAAATAGTTTTAGGAAGGGAATTAAGCTTTTTACCTGATCTTTTAATCGCAGCTCAACCAACTCGTGGTTTAGACATAGGAGCTACAGAATTTGTTCATCAACTTTTAGTAGATCTAAGAAATCAAGGAAAAGCTGTGCTTCTTGTTTCTGCGGATTTAGATGAAATTTTAAATTTAAGTGATAGAATTTTGGTAATGTATAATGGGGAAATAGTAGGATCTTTTAGTCAATCAGAAGTTGATGAAAAAGAATTAGGTTATTACATGACTGGAGTTAAGAGGCAGACTGAATTAAAGGAGGCATTAATTTGAAAAATCGGGAATTTATAGAAAACTTAATTCTCAGTATAATAAGTCCTTTAATATCAATATTTATAGCATTATTTTTTGGCGGGATTATTATTTATTTACTTGGACATAATCCATGGGAAACATATAGAGAAGTGATAAATTTTTCTCTTGGAAATCCAAATGGATGGGGTTATGTATTATTTAATACCACCTCTTTTATATTAGCTGGATTAGCAGTAGCTATTGGTTTTAAAGGAGGTCTTTTTAATATTGGTGCAGAAGGGCAAATTCTTGTAGGAGGATTAGTATCTGCTTTGGCAGGTCTTTATATAGCTCCGTTATTTCCACCTTTTCTACACTTACCCATTACTCTTGTTTTTTCTGCTTTAGGTGGAGCTATTTGGGCATTTGTTCCTGCCATATTAAAGGCAAGATTAGGGGTCCATGAAGTTATTAATACCATAATGATGAATTGGATAGGTTATGCTCTTACTAATTATTTAGTTGTTAATACTTTTAGAGAAAAAGGAGTTTTATATCCATTACCCCAAACTGATAAATTGCCTCCTTCAGCAGTTCTACCTAAGCTGTATTCAATTTTTCAAAAGATAGGTATTAATATACCAGAAAGTAACCCTGTAAATTATGCATTGGTAATTGCTACATTAATGGTTATAGTTACTTACTATTTATTATGGAAAACTAAATTAGGCTATGAGATAAGAGCTTTGGGGCTTAATATACATGCATCAGAGAATGCAGGTATAAATGTGAAAAATGTCATATTGGTAACTATGTTAATAAGTGGTGCTATAGCTGGACTTGCTAGTATAAACGATGTTTTAGGATATAGATACAGATATCTTGATAATTTTTCTCACGGACTTGGTTTTACTGGAATAGCAGTTGCTCTACTTGGGAAAAATCACCCTGTAGGCATAATATTTTCTGCACTTCTTTTTGGTGCATTAAATAGAATGGCTATTGGTATGGATGTTTTTACTCATATACCAAGAGAAATAATTTCAGTCCTACAAGCAGTCATAATATTAACTATTGTGGTAAGTAACGAAGTACTCATTCGCTTTCTGAAAAAAAGGAGGAAAGTTACATATGCTTGAAACAATTTTTGCCTGGGAAACCATAACTTCTGCTATAAGAATGGCAACTCCACTTGCTTATGCATCCTTAGGGGGAGTTTTTTCGGAAAGAAGTGGAGTAGTGAATATAGCTTTAGAAGGTATTATGTTATTTGGAGCATTTTTTGCTGCAGTTGGAACATATTTTTTTAAAAATCCTTTAATTGGATTATTATTCTCTATAATTGCTGGTTCAATTGTTGCATTTATTCATGCAGTGGTATCGATTAAGTTTAGAGTAAATCAGATAGTAAGTGGTACAGCATTAAACATGTTAGCTGTTGGAGGTACCACTTTTTTGTCAAGGCTGATATTTAAAGCTGCAGGATCTTCTCCCCACATTGAGGGTTTTGTACATATAGATATTCCAGTCATTTCTAAAATCCCTGGTATAGGGTTAATTTTTAGAGACCTTTCTCCACTAATCATCCTTATGATTGTTCTTGTCTTTTTGTCCCAATATATACTGTATAGAACAGTCTTTGGTTTAAGAATAAGGGCAGTAGGTGAAAACCCACAGGCAGCAGATACATTGGGAGTAAATGTTTATAAATACAGATATATAGGTGTGCTTATAAGTGGAATTTTAGGGGGTATAGGAGGTGCCTTTCTTTCCTTAGAACATGCGAGGGTTTTTGTCGAGAATATGACCGGGGGAAGGGGTTTTATAGCTCTTGCTGCTATGATATTTGGTAATTGGAATCCTATAGGTTCCTTAGGTGCATGTTTACTTTTCGGTCTGGCTGAAGCTCTAAGAATGAGACTAGAAGGTGTAGGTATTCCAACGCAATTTATACAAATGATACCTTATATTCTTACTATGTTAGTTTTAGCAGGAGCTGTAGGAAAATCTACTCCTCCTTCGGCAGATGGAGTACCCTATGAAAAAGAGGAGATATAGGGAAAAGTTTCAAATATTTGTTTATAAAAGTATTGCAGTTGTTCTTAGAAGATTACTAAAATGGTTTTATAATTTGAAAGTGTATGGTATTGAAAATATACCATTAGAAGGGCCTGTCATTATTGCTCCTAATCATAGGAGTAGTCTCGATGTTTTGGTTATAGCTACGACCCTGCCAAGACCTATTAAGGCTTTGGGTAAAATAGAACGATTCGAATATCCCATATTTGGTAGATTTGCAAGATATTTGGGAGGAATTCCAGTTAAAAGAGAAAATATTGATTTGTCTGCTGTAAAGGATGGTTTAGAAGCTATAAGAGAAGGTGAAGTATTATTAATATTTCCAGAAGGCACGCGTTTAAGAAGAGATAATGGAGATGTTAAAATCAAAAGAGGAATTGGTTATTTTGCAGCGAAGACTAAGGCTCCTGTTATTCCTACAGCTATAATTGGAGCTGATAATATATGGCCTCCTGAGAAAAAATTTCCTCATTTATCTGGCAAAATAAAAGTAATATACTCAGAACCATTAGTTTATGAGGGTGAACATGATAGAAAGAAAGAAGAAGAATTTACGAATAAAGTGATGGAAATAATAAATCAAATTTTAATGGAAGCAAGGATAGAAAATGAAAAGGATTAAGAAGGAAATTTCCTATTTTTTCTATAAAATAATTATTTATATTGTAAGATTTCTATTAAAAATTTTATGGGGCTATAAAGTTGAAGGGAAAGAAAAGATTCCTAAAGGTTCTTTCATTGTGGTTGCTAACCATGTCAGTTTATTGGATCCTATTGTTATAGGTGCTGCCTTTGATAAGAGACTTTTTTATCTTGCTAAAAAAGAGCTTTTTAAATCAAAGATTTTCAACCCTTTTCTAAGATGGCTTGGAGCTATAGATGTAGATAGACGAGATTTTAGGTTTGAAACATGGAAAAAGATTAAAAGACTTATAAAAGGAAATGAAATAATTGTAATTTTTCCTGAGGGAACAAGAAATGAACATCCTGAGAAAGGACTTCTTGAGATAAAGGATGGAGCTTCCACTCTTGCAATTACTCATGGTCTTCCCATACTTCCGATTGGAATTAAGGGTACTGAAAAGATCTGGAGAAGAAGAAAAGTAATTCCTCAATTAGGAGGAAATATTACTATAAAAATAGGAGGACCAATTTTTGTTATAAAAAATAATAAACCTACTAAAGAAGAGATAAAAGATCTTAATGATAAGATTAAAGAAAGTATTACGGAGCTTTTAAAATGAAGGTATATTTGGTAACACCTTATGGATGGTGTTCAGGTGTTAAGAAATCTATTAGTTTAGCGGAAAAGATTTTACAAACAAAAGGTGAAGTATATACATTAGGTGCATTAGTGCATAATCCAAAAGTGATAGAAGATTTAGAAAGAAAAGGAATAAAAATTTGGAATAATAAGTCAATTCCAGAGGGAAAAAAGCTTATTGTAAGAGCTCATGGTTTGCCATATAAGGAGGTAGAAAAATATAAAGAGTATGGTAATGAAATTTATGACGCAACGTGTCCCTTGGTTAAGAAGGTACAAAAATTAGCTGAATTTTTAAAAAAAAATGGTTATAAAGTATTAATTGTTGGTGAGAAAAAACATCCAGAAGTGATTGGTATAATGAGTTATGCTGAAGAAAAAGGCATAGTAATTGAAAATATTAATGATGCTATAATGGTAGAGTCATTTCCTAAAATAGGTATAGTTATTCAGACGACTCAAAGTTGGGAAGAGGTGGAAGAGATTATAAAGTTAATACTAACTAAAGGGAAGGAAATTAGGATTTTCAATACCATATGTCCTGAAGTTGAGAAAAGGCAGGAAAAGGCAAAGATATTATCAGAAATGGTAGAATTAGTGTTAGTTCTTGGAGGAAGAAATAGTGCTAATACAAGAAGATTGTATAATATTTTAGTTAAAAGTGTGCCTACTTATCATATAGAAAACTTAGAAGAAATTGATATGGAATGGTTTGATAATAAACAAAAAATTGGTATTATAACAGGCACATCTACACCAGATGCTTTTGTAGAGGAGGTTTTAAAATTATTAGAAACCCATCATCCCTTAGAGATACATTTGGTATAGAAGTAGGAATCCCTGTAGTAAGTATTGTAGGAAGGCCTAATGTAGGAAAATCTGTGCTCTTTAATAGAATTGCAGGAGAGGAAAAAGCTATAGTTGCTGATGAGCCTGGAGTTACTAGGGATCCTTTAGTGCACCTTTGCGAATATGAAGGTAAGTTTTTTTATCTTATAGATTCAGCAGGATATGGATTAAATGATGATTTAAGTGAACTTGTTAAAGAAAAAATATATGAAGTGATTGAAATAAGTGATCTTATACTATTTGTGGTAGATGGAAGGTCAGTGCTTACTTCTCTTGATTTTGAATTTGCTGAGATTCTTAGGAAATCTGGAAAAAAGATAATTTTAGTAGTAAATAAAATGGAAGGAAGAATTGATTCTGAAATTTATCTTTCTCCTTTTACTGTGTTGGGTTTAGGTGAACCTTTCCCTATCTCTGCTATTCATAAACAAAATCTTACTGAGCTTATTGAGAAAATATTATCCCTTATTCCAAATGTAGAAGTAGGAAAAGAAGAACAGTTAATAAAATTTGCTTTTGTAGGTAGACCAAATAGCGGTAAATCATCCTTAGTAAATACCTTGATAGGTAAATATAGAAATATTGTTAGTGAAATTCCTGGAACTACCAGAGATACGGTGGATATAATATGGGAATTTAATGGAAAGAAATACATGATTCTTGATACTCCAGGATTAAGAAGGCCCTCAAGAATTGAAGAAGAGCTCGAAGAATTATCAGTAAGAAAAGCATTAAATACTATAAAAAGATTGGATGTAGCTATAATGGTTGTTGACCTTTCGATAGGAATTAGAGATCAAGAGAAAAGAATTTTGCATTATATTGAAGATAAGGGAAAATCTTGTTTAATTGTTTTTAATAAAACAGATTTATTTCCCTCTTTGAAAGAAAGAAGAGAGTTTGAAAAAATAGTTCCAAGTTTACTTTCTCCTTTCGATTATTTTCCCTTTATATTTACATCTGCCCTTACTGGATATAATGTAAAAAAGATTATTCCTTGGGTAGACAAATTGTATGGACTAAGTCATATGAGAATTCCTACATCTCAAATTAATATGGCAATTCAAGAAGCTTTAAGTAGAGTTTCCTTCTCAAAAAAGAGTAAAAGCTTGAAAATTTATTATGCCACACAGGTTGAAACTTCTCCTCCAAGAATAGTCTTCTTCGTAAATGAACCAGAAATCATGAATAAGAATGTTCAAAAATATTTTGAAAAGTATATTAGAAATTACTTTTCTTGGACAGGTACTCCTATAAAAATAGAAGTAAGAAAGAGGGAGTAAAAGCCATGATCACAAAAATCTTATTAATGTTGATTTCTTATCTATTAGGATCTATACCTAGTGCATTAATTGTGGGTAAACTTTGGAAAGGTATAGACGTAAGAAAACATGGAAGTGGTAATTTAGGTGCTACTAATGTTCTTAGAGTGCTTGGATGGGGACCTGCTATTATTACAGCCTTAATGGATGTGGGTAAGGGAGTTTTAGCTGTATATCTTGCAACATTTATCCTTAAAAATGATCATATAGCTATTTTATTATGTGTTATCTCTGCAGTAATAGGACATTCTTTTCCTATATTTGCTGATTTTAGAGGAGGAAGAAGTGTAGGGATTTCTTTTGGTATTCTTTTTTATCTTTTCCCTAAAACCTCTTTGACTGTTCTGATAATTGCCATAATAATTGTGAGTATAACAAAATACAAATCAATAGCTTCTATAACCTCTGCTATTATTTATCCTTTTGTTTTATATTCTTTAGAAAGACCAGTAATGGAATATATGATTTGTGTGGTAATCGTATGTCTTTTTATTATTTATAGACATATACCTAATATTAGGAGGCTTATAAGAGGGGAGGAACATAAAATAGATTGGAGAATAAAAAGATAAAAATTACAGTTTTTGGTGGAGGAAGTTGGGGAACCACATTAGCAGATATATTATCGGAAAAGAATTATGATGTAACTCTTTGGGTACGAGATAGCAAAAAGGCGAAAATTATAGAAGAAAAAAAAGAAAATATCTTTTACCTTCAAGGGTATAAGTTAAATCCCAATTTAAAGATTACAAGTGATATAGAATTAGCCACAAAGGATACTCTGATAGCAATTTTGAGTATTCCTGTTCAAGGCTTGAGAGATTTTATTAGATCGAATAGATATTATCTTACCCATATTCCATATTTTGTTAACACTGGAAAAGGTATAGATATAGAAACTCTTAAAAGGCCTTCTGAAATAATAATGGAAGAGCTTAATATTGAACAGGGACAAGTTGCTATTTTTTCGGGTCCAAGTTTTGCAAAAGAGGTGATGGAAAGAAAACCCTTAGCTATGGTGATTGCTTCTCCAAGTATTGTAACTGCAGAATTTCTACAAAATATTTTTAATATGGATTTTATGAGAGTATATAGAAGTGATGATATAGTAGGTGTGGAATTAGGAGGTGCTCTGAAGAACGTAATTGCAATAGCAGCTGGAATATCGGATGGTTTAAATTTTGGATATAATGCAAAAGCAAGTCTTATTACAAGAGGTTTGGCAGAAATTAATAGGTTTGCTATTTTATTTGGAGCTAATCCTTTTACTATACTCGGTCTTTCTGGACTTGGAGATTTGGTACTTACAGCTACAAGTACTTTAAGTAGAAATTGGAGGGTAGGAAAATATGTAGGAGAAGGGAAAAGTTTACAGGAGGCATTATCTGAACTTCATGGTATGGTAGCAGAAGGAGTTTATACTGTAAAATCAGTTTATAATCTTTCCCAGAAATATAATATCTATATGCCTATTACTGAAGAAGTTTATGAAGTATTGTATAGTGGAAAATCCCCTAAATCAGCTCTAATAAGTCTTTTATCAAAAGAACTAAAACGCGAAATTGACGAAAATTTTCAAATAAACTTGTTATAAAAAATTACTCTTGTTATAATACTTTTAGAAATATAAAAAATTTTGAGGTGTATTAAAGTATGGAAAAAGAGAAAGCATTAGAATCAGCAATTTTTCAGATTGAGAAACAATTTGGAAAAGGCTCCATAATGAAATTAGGAAGTAATGAGAGATATGAGGTACCGGTCATACCGACTGGTATTCTTACCTTGGATTATGCTTTAGGAGTTGGAGGAGTTCCGAGAGGAAGAATTATTGAACTCTTTGGACCAGAAGGTTCTGGTAAGACAACAGTTGCCTTACAGATTATTGCTTCTGCTCAAAAACAAGGCGGAATTGCTGCTTTTATAGATGCTGAACATGCTTTTGATCCAAATTATGCAAAAAGAATAGGAGTAAATTTAGAAAATCTTCTTATCTCACAACCAGATACTGGAGAACAAGCATTAGAAATTGCTGAGATTCTTGTAAGAAGTGGCAGTGTAGATGTGATTGTCATAGATTCAGTAGCTGCTTTAGTGCCAAGAGCGGAGCTTGAGGGAGAGATGGGAGATGCCTTTATAGGTTTGCAAGCAAGACTTATGTCTCAAGCTTTGAGAAAGTTAACTGGAGTTATTAGCAAATCTAAAACTGTAGCCATATTTATCAATCAATTAAGAGAAAAAGTAGGAGTTTTCTTTGGAAATCCCGAAACTACACCTGGAGGAAGAGCTTTAAAATTCTATGCTTCAGTTCGTATTGATGTAAGGAAAGCAGAATCAATGAAAGAAGGAAGTGAGGTTACAGGGACAAAAGTAAAAGTTAAAGTTGTAAAGAACAAAGTAGCTCCTCCATTTAAAGAAGGTGAATTTGAATTAATATATGGTGAGGGAATATCAAGAGAAGGATGTATATTGGATGCTGGAGTAGAAGCAAAAGTTATAGAAAGAAGTGGTACATGGTATATATACAAAGATATAAGATTAGGGCAGGGTAGGGAGAATGCAAAAACATATCTTAAAGAGCATCCAGAACTTGCTGATGAGATAGAAAGAGAAATAAGAAAGATATGGGGTTTTGAAACTTCTCAAGTATCAGGAGAACCCAAAGAGAGTGAGAAAACAGAGACAAAAGAAGAAAAGACTACAAAAAGATCTTCTTCTAAATAACAAAATTATCTTAGAATCTTGACATCGGTTTATAGTATTTATATAATCAAAATCAAGAAATGCCGAGGTGGTGGAATTTGGCAGACACGTAGCATTGAGGGTGCTATGGGCTTACGCCCGTCCGGGTTCAAATCCCGGCCTCGGCACCAAATTAGAATATGAAACTCTTCCCCAATACTCAGGGAAGGGTTTTATTTTAATTAGCTGACGGAGGAATCATTGTTGTGGAAGATTGTTTGTTAGAGGTAAAAAATCTAAGAACATATTTTTTTACAGATGAAGGAATCGTTAAAGCAGTAGATGATGTATCCTTTGGTTTAAAAAAGGGAGAGAGTTTAGGAATTGTGGGAGAATCAGGAAGTGGTAAAAGTGTAACTGCTCTCTCTATCATGAGACTCATACAAGATCCTCCTGGAAAGATTGTTGGTGGAGAGATAATATTTAGAGGAGAAGATCTTCTTAAAAAGAAAGAAGAGGAAATGAGAGAGGTGCGCGGGAACAAAATATCTATGATATTTCAAGATCCAATGACCTCTCTCAATCCTGTTTTTACAATAGGGGATCAAATAATGGAAGCTATAATTCTACACCAAAAACTAGATAAGGTTTCAGCAAGAAAAAAAGCTATTGAGATGTTAGAACTTGTTAGAATACCGGAGGCATCTAAAAGAATTGATGAATATCCTCATCAATTTAGTGGTGGAATGAGACAAAGAGTAATGATAGCAATTGCACTATCATGTAGTCCTGAAATCCTTATAGCTGATGAGCCTACTACTGCTTTAGATGTTACAATTCAAGCTCAGATTATAGAATTAATTAAACAACTTCAAAAAGAATTAGGAATGTCTCTTATATTAATAACTCACGATATGGGAATAGTAGCAGAAACTTGTAAAAATGTGCTTGTTATGTATGCTGGGAAAGTAGTTGAGTTTGCTGATGTACGTACTATCTTCAAAAAGCCATCTCATCCTTATACAATTGGACTTCTTGAATCAGTGCCAAGGCTTGATGTAAGGAAAGAAAGATTGAAGGCTATAGAAGGTCAACCTCCAGATCTTGTTGCCCTTCCAAGTTATTGCTATTATGCTGAAAGGTGTCCTTATAAAACTGATAGATGTTTAGAAGAAATACCTGATTTAATTGAGGTAGAACCTGGGCATTATTCTCGCTGTTTTTATGCTAAGGGAATTGGAGTGAAAGTATGAATAACTATACAGATGATGTAATTTTAGAAGTCAGAAATCTAAAAAAATATTTTCCAATAAAAAGTGGCATCGTTTTTTCAAAACATGTGGGAGATGTAAAAGCTGTAGATGGACTAAGCTTTTATATTAGAAGGGGAGAAACATTAGGTCTTGTAGGAGAATCAGGTTGTGGGAAAAGTACGGTAGCGAGAACTATTATAAGACTTTTAGATCCTACAGATGGTGAAATTATTTTCGATGGGGTAGATATATCAAAACTTCCCCATAGTGCTCTAAGAAGAATAAGAAAAGATATGCAAATTATATTCCAAGATCCATATTCATCATTAAATCCAAGAATGACTATAAGTGAAATAATAGGTGAACCGTTACAAGTTCATAAAATAGTATCTTCTTCAAAAGAGAGAGAGAAGAGGGTACAAGAGTTATTAGAACTTGTAGGTCTTGCTCCTTACCATGCAACCCGTTATCCTCATGAATTTTCTGGGGGTCAAAGGCAAAGGATTGGAATAGCAAGAGCCCTTGCATTAAATCCAAAATTTATAGTTGCTGACGAACCAACATCTGCATTGGATGTATCTATAAGATCTCAGATTATAAATTTACTTCAAGATTTACAAAAAGAATTTAAATTAACTTATTTATTTATATCTCACGATTTAGCTGTTATAAGACATATATGTGATAGGATAGCTGTTATGTACTTAGGTAAGATTGTAGAACTTTCAGAAAATGATGATTTATATACTTCTCCACTGCATCCTTATACTCAAGCTCTTCTTTCTGCTATACCTATACCAGATCCTGAATTAGAAGAAAAAAGAAAAAAGATAGTACTTACAGGAGATATACCAAGTCCTTTAAATCCACCAACTGGTTGTAGGTTTCATACCAGATGTCCAAGCGTAATGGATGTATGTTCAAAAGTTGAGCCTGAATTAAAAGAAGTAAAACCAAATCATTTTGTGGCTTGCCATTTATATTGATATGGAAAAACAAGATTTTAAAAATCAACTAAAGAAAACTGCTCATCTGGCGAGATTATATCTAACGCTAGAAGAAGAAGAATTATTTTCTCGTCAATTACAAAGTATTCTTGATTATTTTAATAAACTTCAAGAATTAGACACTACTAATGTAGAGCCAATGGCACATGTATTACCTTTGTCCAATGTGTGGAGAGAGGATGATATTAGAAAGAGTATTCCTAAGGAAGAAATTTTTATGAATGCCCCTGAAGTGGAGGAAGATGGATTCAAAATTCCTAGAATTTTAAAAAGGGAAGAATAATTAGTATGAGAACTCTTAAGGAATTAAAAGATTTATATAGTAAAAATGAGATAAAAGTAAGGGAGTTAATAGATTTTTATCTAAAAAAGATAGAAGAATGGGAACCATTTATTCATGCTTTCCTTATATTGCCTTATAATGAAATAGAAAAACAAATTAGTGAAATTGAGAAAAAACCTAAAAATTTACCTCTTTATGGAATTCCTATTGCTGTAAAGGATAATATACTTACAAAAAATATTAGGACTACTTGCGCTTCCAAAATTCTTGAAAATTTTACACCTCCATATGATGCTACTGTTATAAGAAGGCTTAAAGATAATGGAGCGATAATAATTGGAAAAACAAATTTAGATGAATTTGCCATGGGTTCCTCTACAGAAAATTCTGCTTTTGGTCCTACTAAAAACCCTTGGGATATTGAGAGAGTTCCAGGAGGGTCAAGTGGTGGATCTGCAGCATGTGTTTCAGCAGGAGAAGTACCTGTTTCGATAGGATCTGATACGGGTGGATCTATAAGGTTGCCTGCGTCTTTTACTGGAGTTATAGGATTAAAACCCACATATGGCCTTGTATCACGATATGGACTTGTAGCCTTTGCATCATCCTTAGATCAGATAGGACCTTTTGGTAGAAGAGTAGAGGATGTGGCTTTAATTCTTCAGGTTATTGCTGGATATGACCCCATGGATTCTACGTCTTCTCCTTATGAGATTCCAAATTATTTTGAAAACTTGGGTAAGAGCGTAAAGGGATGGAAAGTAGGATTCCCTGAAGAACTTTGGCAGAAAGGGGTTTCAGAGGAAGTTTTAAGAGTTCTTGACAAATCCTTTGATATATTCAAGGATTTAGGAGTTGAAATAATAGAGATATCTCTTCCTTCTATAGAATATGCCCTTTCAGTTTATTATATCATTGCTACCTCTGAAGCAAGTTCCAATTTGGCAAGATATGATGGAGTAAAGTATGGATATAGAGAAGAGGCAGAAGATCTTATATCAATGTATAAGAACACAAGAGGTCATGGCTTTGGAAGTGAAGTTAAAAGAAGAATAATATTGGGTACTTATGCTTTAAGTGCTGGGTATTATGATGCCTATTATTTAAAGGCAACAAAGGTAAGGAATTTAATTAGAAAAGAATTTGAGGAAGCATTCAAAAAAGTTGATATAATTGTTTCACCAACAAGTCCTATACTCCCATTTAAATTAGGAGAGAAGATATCTGACCCTCTTCAAATGTATCTAACCGATATAATGACTATACCAGTAAACCTTGCTGGTATTCCTGCTATCTCTATGCCTGCTGGTTTCTATAATAATCTACCTGTAGGAATTCAATTCATGAGTACTTTCTTTTCAGAAAATAGACTTCTTCAGTTTGCTTATGCATATCAAGAAATGATGGATTTTTCAAGTAAATACCCAACTCTTCCTCAAAAGAGGAGGACTTAAAAATGCTAAAACCAGTAATAGGATTGGAAGTACATGCTCAGCTATCTACTGAAACTAAACTTTTTTGCTCTTGTAGTACGGATCATGAAAATGTCCCCCCAAATACTAATGTTTGCCCAATATGTATGGGGTTTCCAGGAGTCCTTCCAGTACTTAATAAAAAAGCGGTAGAATTTGCAATAAAGGCTGGTTTAGCTTTGAACTGCGAGATTTCAAATTATTCAAAGTTTGATAGAAAAAATTATTTCTATCCGGATTTACCCAAAGGATACCAAATATCTCAATATGATTTACCTTTATGCAAGAATGGTTATTTGGAAATTTTTGTGGATGGGGAAGTTAAGAAAATAAGAATAAAGAGAATTCATTTAGAGGAAGATGCTGGAAAATTATTACATATAGGGACAGGGGATAGATTATCAGAAGCCGATTACAGTCTTGTCGATTTTAATAGGGCAGGCATTCCTCTTATTGAGATTGTTACAGAACCTGATATAAATTCTCCTCAAGAAGCAAGAATATTTTTACAGGAACTAAGATTAATCTTAAGATATTTAGAAATAAGTAGCGGAGATATGGAAAAAGGTTCTCTAAGATGTGATGCTAATATTTCTATACAAACTCAGGAAGGAGTTTTAGGAACAAGAACTGAGATAAAAAATGTAAATTCTTTTTATTCCTTGGAAAAGGCTTTAGAATATGAAATTGAAAGGCAGATTGAACTTTTGAAAAATGGTGAACAAGTAATACAAGAGACAAGGCATTGGGATGAAAAAAAGCAAAAAACAGTGAGTTTAAGAGGAAAAGAAGAAGCAGAAGATTATAGATATTTTCCTGAACCTGATCTTTCCCCTTTAATCGTGACAGAGGAGATGAAGGAAAAAATAAAAAAGGAAATTCCAGTATTACCAAAGGAACTAAGAAGAAAATATTTTGCATTAGGTTTATTACCTAATGAAGTTGAGATAATTATTTCTGAAAGGGAATTAGCAGAATTTTTTGATAAGTCTCTAGTGTTATATACTAATCCCAAAAATCTTTTAAATTGGATATCTGTAGAAATCTTAAGTTATTTGAATGATAATAATATGTCCTTTAAAGATTTAAATATACTTCCTGAAAAATTTATAAAATTAATACAAATGGTAGATAAAAACGAAATAACACGTCCTGTAGCAAAGGACGTATTAAGAAAATATCTAACCACAGGTAAAGATCCAGAGAAGATAGTGGAAGAGGAAGGTTTAAAAACAGTATCTGATACTTCATATTTACAAGAGGTTATTCAAAAGGTTATATTAAATAATGAAAAAGCAGTTTCTGACTGGAAGAAGGGGAAGAAACAAGTCTTGAACTTTTTAGTAGGTCAGGTGATGAAAGAGACAAAAGGAAGAGCAAGTTTAGATTTAGTAAAAAATCTTCTTGAAGAAGAATTAAATAAATTATGAAAGAGAAAAAGCCCTTAGGTGAATATCTTTTAGAATTAGGACTTATAACAAAGGAGCAATTAGAGAAAGCTCTCGAGGAACAGAAGAAAACTGGGGTTAAATTAGGACAAATACTGATCGAGAGAGGATATGTAAAGCCCGAGGATATTGGAAAAGTATTAGAAAGGCAAAGTGAAATTCCCTATATTTCTTTGTCTGAAATCCCTATTGATGAAAAATTAGCTGGATCCTTTCCAGAAAATCTTTTAAGAAAATATAAATTTATACCTATGAAAAGAGAAAGTGGAATAATACATGTTGCTATAGTTCCTCCTATTGATCCTGTAGTAGTAAATGAAATAAGAAGAATAGTAAAGGCACCAATAAGATTGTTTATTACTACCGATAAAGAGTTTAATCAGATTATGTCAAAACTTTTCCCTTTAGAGAAGAGTACCCTTTCTGCTGTTCAAGACTTTCAAAGGAGTATGCCGGTAGAAACAATAGTTGAAGCCCCTCCTGCAATAGGCGTTGAAGAAGCACCTATTGTTAGATTGGTATCTTCTATAATTAATGAAGCAATCACAAGAAATGCCAGCGATATCCATTTAGATCCCCAAGAGAAAGAGATGAAGGTAAGATATAGAATCCATGGAATTCTTTATGATATTATGAGTATTCCTAAGGAAATTCAAGATGCTGTAGTAACAAGAATAAAGGTAATATCAGGAATGGATATAGCAGAAAGAAGAAGACCTCAAGATGGAAGAGCAACTTATAGATATGAAAATAAAATCTTTGATTTAAGAGTAGCTTCAGTGGGTACTATACACGGAGAAATGGTAGTTATAAGATTACTGGATAAATCAAAAGTACTTATTGAGCTTGATAGATTGGGCATGACAAATGAAGACCTTAATGTATTTGAACATCTTATAAAAAGACCTTTTGGAATGATCCTTGTCACAGGACCTACAGGAAGCGGTAAAACTACCACATTATACTCAGCTTTAAATGTTTTAAATAAACCATCAGTAAATATAATAACCTTAGAAGATCCGGTAGAATACGAACTTCCAGGAATAAATCAGATTCAGATACAACCAAAGATAGGTATAGATTTTGCTATGGGACTTAGAAATATCTTGAGACTTGATCCCAATATTATAATGGTGGGTGAAATTAGGGATTCAGAAACATTAAATACCGCTATTGAAGCTGCTCTAACGGGTCATTTGTTGTTAAGTACTTTTCATGCAAATGATTCTGTAAGTGCTGTGGCGAGATTGATACAAATGGGGCTGGAACCTTTTTTAATTGCATCTTCACTTATAGGGATAGTAGCCCAAAGATTAGTAAGGACTATATGTTTATCTTGTAAAGAAGAGTATATACCTTCATCGGAGGAAATAGAAGAACTCGGATTAACAAAAGATGAAGGAAGAAATATAAGACTTGTGCGAGGAAAAGGTTGTCTATTCTGTAATTATACAGGATATTCAGGAAGAACTGGAATTTTTGAGTTATTAAAAATAACTAAGAACATAAGGACATTAATAAATAAAAGGGCATCTATTGATGAAATTAGGGATATGGCATTAAGAGAGGGGATGAAAACCTTACATATGAATGCAAGAGAAAAGGTATTATCAGGAATAACTACTATTGAGGAGGCACGTAGAGTAATAGCTTGGGAGGAGGATTAATTTGCCCTCCTATAGATATGTGGCAAGAGATCTTGAGGGAAGAAGATATAAAGGTATAATTGAAGCAACCAATGAAAGAGAAGCAAGAAGAATTCTAAAATTAAGGAAATTATATGTAATATCCTTAAAAAAAGAATCCTCATTATGGAAAACTTTAACCTATAAAAAGAAAGTTACTCTTCCAGAGCTTGTTTTATTCACATCCCAATTTGCAACTCTTTTAAGATCTGGAATTATTCTTACAGAATGTCTTACAACTTTATCATCTCAAACCAACAATCCTTATTTTAGAGATATACTTAATGATGTAAGAAAAAGTGTTGATTCTGGATTGAGTCTATCAGAGGCTCTTTCTAAATATCCTAATGTATTTCCCAAAATATTTATAAGCTTAGTGAGAACGGGTGAAATTACAGGAAGTCTTGATATTATGTTGGAGAGACTTTCAAGGTATTTTGATGAACAACATGAATTAAGGGAAAGAATAAAATCAGCTACTACTTACCCTATAATAGTTATGGTTGCTGCAATCTTGGTTGTAATATTTATGCTAACTTTTGTAGTGCCTACTTTTCAAAGAATCTATGGGAGAACTAATGTACCTCTTCCTCTTCCCACAAGGATTACTATATTATTAGGAGATTTTGTTAAGAAAAATCTATTTATTATTTTTATCTTGTTTTTTTTGATTATTATTGGAATAAAACAAGCCCTAAAAATTAAAAAGATAAAAAGATGGTGGGATGAGTTTAAACTGAATATTCCTAAAATAGGCAATCTGTGGCGAAAAGTGTTACTTAATAGATTTACTAGTACCTTTTATGTACTTATAACAGGTGGAATATTAATAACCCAATCTTTGGAAATCCTTGAAGACGTAATGGGAAATCTATATTTCTCAGAGAATCTTAGAAAAATCCTTTCTGGGGTTTTGGAGGGAAGAAATTTATCAGAGCTTATTGATGAGAATGTATTTACCCCTCTTTTAAAGCAAATGATAGCAGTAGGGGAGAGGAGTGGAAGATTGGATTCTATGCTAGAAGAATATAGTAGATTTTCCCAAAGAGAGATAGAGATTGGAACAAAAAGAATAACCTCTCTAATAGAACCTGCATTAACATTGTTTTTAGGTATTGTAGTTTTCTTCATTGTTATATCAATGTATCTCCCAATGTTTAATATGGTAAGACTTTTTAGAAGGTAGGAATTAATACTTGGTATATGATAAATTTGTGATATAATTTAGTAAAGATAATAATTTTTAAATTTTGGGAAAGGAGGTGAGTTATTTGAAAAATAGTAAAGGTTTCTCCTTGTTAGAGCTTTTAGTTGTAGTAGCTATTCTTGGAATCCTTATAGCTATCGCATTACCAAGATATTTTGATGCAGTGGCAGATGCTAAAAGAAATGCTCAGAGAACAAATATAGCAATAATAAGAACGAGCTTAGAATATTATAGGAACAAAAATAACACATATCCAACAGATACACAGACATTTGTTAATTTCTTAAAAGATCCTAACTACTTCTCAGAAACACCAGTATGTCCGTATAATGGGCAAACATATACTTCTCAAGGATCTGCACCTGCTACTTGGGATGAGAGTAATGCTCATATATTAGTTTATCAAGGTTCAGCAAAATCCTATACTTTATCTTATACATCTCCATAGTTTTGTAACTATATTTATGCCCCGAAGCTTGTCTTCGGGGCTTTTTGTTAATAAATGAAGAAACTTTTTAATATCTTAAAGCTTAAAAAAATTATAAGTCCATTATTATATACTCTTCTTACATGTATTTTATTAATTCTTCTTTATATGTTTTTTAATATATTTTTTTGGTTAGGGGTACAAGCATTTATAATTTCCCATGAGATAGTAATAAATGCAAACTATGCTCTACAGCTTTCAGTTTTAAAAAATGAAAAAGTAGTCTTTGATTTTTATTACTCTTCTAAGACAAATTCTATTCAATTTTATTGGATGTATGGGGAAAAAACAAAAAAAAATATATCTTTCTCCTCATCTTATTCCCTCAGGTATAAGAGCATATAGCCCAAAAGGGACTTATACTTTTTATTTTGAAAATGGAAATATATATCCAGAAGGTGAAATATCACTTTCAACATTTTTTACAAAGAGAGTTATAAAGTTTTATAAAAATGGAAAGGTGAGTTTTTAAAACTTCTTGTAAAAACTTTTAAAGATTTGATAAAATAAAAACATGAAAAAGGGGTTTTCATTCTTAGAGGTTATAGTAGTAATATCCATCTTAGGAATCCTTTTATGGATTACATATAACTCTATATTGAGTAAACCGGACTCTAAAATATTATTACAGAATACTACAAATCAATTTATTCAGGATATAAGATATATAAGACAAAGAGCAATAATTAATAAAACTGACTGGATATTAATAATCTCACCTCAGGCATATACTTCCTATACCTTCCTTGATGATAAGGGAAAGATTGTAACAAGATTTTTTAATAATATTTCTGTAAATACAACTGCTACTTTATTTTCCTTTGATAGAGATGGCAATTTTACAGCTGATTATACAGAAACTTATGCCATTTTAACATTAATAATTGATAATTATACTTCTACTATAAGGATAAATTCCTTAGGTTTTATTGAAGTGGAAGGTTTATGAAAAGAGGTTTTACCTTCTTAGAAGTTTTGATATCAATACTTATTTTAGGAATATTTATGGCATCCTTTGGAGTTGGGTTATACCATATTTTAAATGAGGATGATATGGAAAAAATTGAAAGTACATGCTTAGAATTATCTGAAAGAGTTATAGAAGATTATAGAAAAACTATTTTAGCCAATTGGACAGCTTCTTTTCCCATTTCTGGAAATTTTGCTAGTATTGGATATACAAGCTATCTTTATACAATAAGCATTACAAACATTACAAATTCACTAAGACAATTTACAATTACAGTTTGGAATGATGCAAATAATAACAATACATTAGATAATTTTGAGGGTAAAGCAGTTCTTGTTAGTTTAATATCAAGAAGGAGATAATAATGAGGAATGGCTTAACCCTAATTGAAGTGATTATAGGTGTTTTAATATTAGGAATGATTGCTCTTCTTCTTGCCAATGTTCTTATAGGAACCATAGATCTTTTTGGTAGAAAACAAGAATCTCAAGAAATATTCTCAAATGCCCAAATAATTCTCGATAGATTAACAAGAGAGATAAGACAAGGATCTCAAGTGTTAGATATAAGTTCTGCTACTGATACCCTTGGTAAACTTTCCATTCAGCTTTGTACAGGAGATATAAGAAGTTTCTCCTACACATTATATAATGGAAAATATTATTTTACTGTTGATGGGGAGATTCAAGCGGGTCCAATAAAAGAGCTTAGGTTTATTGGATATGATTTTAATGGTACCTACACCACATTGACATCTACTATAAGAACTCTATCAATTACACTTGTCATGGACAATAATGAAAAACATATGACTTTGGTATCTTTAAGAACTCAAGTCCAACCACAGTTATCAGGTATATTCATTACTGAGATTATGTATTATCCTGCAAGTCTTGATAAAAATGGAAATTCTCAAGATGAAAGAGATATGGAATTTATTGTTCTGTATAATGGAACAACTTATACTGTAAACTTATATGGTTGGAGAGTTAATAGAACTACAAGAATTTTTGACAGTCCTTCAGGAAGCTTTTTATTAACACCTGGTAATTATGCTATTATAGGAGGAAAAGATTCAAATTTAACTAATTTTTACAATCTTCCATCTTCCTATTTATATTTGAAAACACAGCAAAGAGGTCTTTACTCTGCAAATGGGGAGATGCCTGATAATTATGGATCTGTTGTTATAGAGGATGATAGGCAAAATGTAATTGATCAAGTAGATTATTCCTATACTTGGGGTGGTTATCCATCGGGTAATAATTATTATTCTCTTCTTCGTAAATCTATATCAGCTCCCTCCAATGATCCGTCAAATTGGAGAAATAGTCTTTGTTTAAATTATTATACTTCAAGCTTGTACGTTTACTGCTTAATTCCGAGATTGATTATTAATGAAGTAATGTATTATCCTCCAACATTTGATAGGAGTGGTAATAATAGAGGAGAAAGAAATATGGAATTTATTGAATTATATAATCCTACAACCCAAACTATAAATATTCAAAACTGGAGTATAAATAATAATAGATTTAATACTGTTGTGGTAGGATCATGGAATATTCCTCCCAATGGATATGCAATAATTGGTGGAAGTAATTCAACTCTCAATACGTCCTATAATATTCCAGGATCTTATACTTACATAAGAACGCGAAATTCGGGTCTTGGAGGGGGCACATCCCTTTTACCAAATAACTCTGGCAATGTGGTATTAAGAGATAATTATAATAATATAGTAGATCAAGTAAGTTATTCTTTAACCTGGGGTGGTTACAGAGTATATTTGTCTCAACCTCCTAATTACTATTATTATCACTATTCTTTAGAAAGAAAACATATTTTTGGAAATTCTCAAGATCCTGCCAATTGGGAAAGTAGTAATATACTAAATTATTATTTCTTAAGACTAAGGAAAATTGGCTCAATTATATACTATTATCATTATTATTCTTATTGTACACCAGCTTCTAAAAATTCAATAATGCCATGAGAAAAGGACAAATTTTAGTTGCAGTTTTATTGGTTTTTGCTATACTTAGCTTAGTAATAAGTGGAGTTATATCTATGTGGGAGGGGAATATTAAAAGTATTTCTGCCCAAATAGGAGAAAAACAAGCGTTATATCTTGCAGAAGGAGTAGCTGAGATAGCTATTTATAGTTTAACATGGCTAGTAAATCCATCAGCTTATTTTGCTAATACTTATACCTTTTCCTTTACAGGCTTTTGGGGGACTGCAAAATTGGAATATAATTATAATAGTACAGAAAATTCATTTGTTATTTCTGCAACAGCCCAAGTTGAATCGGTATATACAGGAGAAAGTTACATTTATACAAGAGCCTTAAATATAGAAGGAGTAAGAACTGGGACTTCTGCTCCATATTCTCTTACTATAAATAAGTGGACAGAGGAATGATATGTTGTCTATTCATTGGATTGATGGAAAGTTAAATATAGGGCAAGTAAATATTAAAGGTAAAAAAGTTGAATTAAAAAATAAATTTACCTTCGAAATACCAAAAGGAGATTTCTGGAATAGAAAAAAAGATGTAGAAGAGATAAAGAAAACATTAAATGAATTTTTAAAGAAGAATAAAATTAAAGATAATAATGCGGTTGTTTCTTTTGAGAATAAAGATATAATGATGAGGATCGTAGAGTATCCAAAGATGTCTGTTAAGGAGCTTGAAACCTATATTCTGGATGATTTAGAAGAATCTCAAGGTATAAGTTTAGATAATTATTCTATATCCCTTTCTCCCATATTGGATGATAAAGATAAAGTAAAACTTATTGTTGCAACTTTACCAAGGGTTATAATAAATTCTTTTAAAGATATTTTTGAAAATAATAAAATATCTCTTATTCGTTTTGAGCCAACCTCTTTAACAATTTTTAGATATCTATTATACACACAAAAGGAAAATATTGCCTCTGTTATATTCATTGGAAATGATACTACTGATCTCATATTTTTGAATAATAGAAGATTATTTTCCTTTATAAATTTAAGTGTTGGTATCAATGATTTTACAAACTTAGATTCCTTAGATATAGATCCAGCCTATATAAGTTGGAAAGAAGAAATGATCACCTATTTAAATAGTGGTTTATATGACATAGAAGAAAAATCTGTGGTTATTGTAGGAGAAGATGATAAGTTTTTAAATATAGGAGTTAATCTGTTGGAAAATTTATCATTAACTTTCAAAGCCAGCTTAATACAAGAGACAAGTTTACCCCTCTTAGGCTCAATTCTTTATAGAGAGAAGATTGTACCAGATCTCAATTTTATAAGGTCGAAAATAGATATTGATAGAGAGCTCATTACCCGTTCTTTATTATCTCTGCTTTTATCTTTATCTTTACTATTTCCCTTGAATTTCTATTTGGATCTTAGAATTAGAGATTTAAATAGAAGAATACAAAGTTTGAGTCAAGAGATAGCAAAATATAATGATCAGATTTTTAATTTAAGAAAACAAGTGGATGATGGCAATTTGTTGTTGCAAACCTTAGAAGGATGGCTTGACGAAAGATCATCTGTTGCGTTACCTTTTCTGTTTCTTTCCGATCTTAAAAATTTTGTTCCAAGAAGTTGTTGGCTTACAAATTTTCAGATTGGCTTAGATAGAAAAATTATTATTGAGGGATATAGTCTTGATACCGAAGGAGTAGCAGATTTAATGCTTGCTTTATCTCAATATGAAAGAGTTAAAAACATAAAATTGGAAAGTTCAGTTTTAGAGATTGTTGGAGATAAACCTGTTCAAAAATTTAGAATGATAGGCTATATAAAATGAGAGAGAAAATTCATATTTTTATTTTTTTATTAATATTTCTCTTAGGCTTAATCCTTTTTATAATGCCTAAATATAGTCAGGTTAATAAACTGGTGAACCTTTATAGAAATAAGAGATTAGAGTTAGAGAATACTATTGAGAGTTTAACTATTCTTAGGGATACATTAAATAAAATAGAGGAGAGGAAGAAATTGATTTTTGCTGATAGAAATTTTCTTTTTCTAAGAGAGGATGAGATCCCTATCTTTTATAAAGATTTAAGTATAGTAATAAAGAAAAATAATATAAAATCTTTTGAAATAAAACCAGGGGATATGGAAGATGTGAAAGATTTACCAGAAAATTTTCCACTAAAAATGCAAAAACTACCTATAGAATTAAGATTAGTAGGAAGCTATAATCAATTTTTAGATTTCTTTAGAAATCTTTATAACCAGAACTATCCTATAAGTTTTACCCAAATACAATTAACAAATAATGAAAATGGTAACCTTATCTTATATACATCCTTTGATATATATATTCTTAAAGGAGGAGAGGAATAAGTGACTAAATTAGAATATTTTTTAGGATCATTATTAATAATATCCATGGGTTTAAATACATATTTAGTGTTAAATGTAGATAGGATAATATCTAAGGAAGATTATATAGAAATTGTAAATGTGAAAAAAGCTTCCTTGGAAACAGACAAAAATGTTAATATAAAACTACCTGATATAAAACCATTAAAAAGCTATAAATTAGTATTAGGGAGAGATGATCCTTTCGCTCCTCTTGTAAAAGTAAAGGAAGAAAAAAATACAACTACAAGTCAAAATATAAAAACTATTAATAATCTTTTTGTAGAGGAGAAAGAATCTTCTGAGGATAAGTTTCCATATGAGCTTAAAGGTATTTTAAAAGGAGAAGAAAAAGAATTAGTCATTCTTGAAAAAGTAGGAGAAGATAAAGGCACAATTTTAGAGAAAGGAAATCAAATAGATGGATATAAGATTTATAATATAGATGTGGAAAAAGGAGAGGTAATATTAAGGAAAGGAAATATTTCTTATAAATTAAAAATGAGAATTTAATAAGCTATAGGAAGTTCTTCTAAAAAGACTGCACCTTTAAATTTTATCTCCTTATTTCTGTAGATATTTTGATATCTTCTTTGAGCTCTTATAGTTACTTCCACTTGTTGTATATTTATACTTCTCGATGTTATGGAGTTTGTATAGGTTGTATATGTGTAAGCTGATGTTACATCAACAACATAATAATTTACTGTAAATCCATTATTTATTATATAATCAGCTATAACCTTAGGTCCTTCACCAGTAGTAAAGGTAATGTTTGTAGGATAATTAATTATTTTTGCAAGTTTAATAACTCTAGTTCCTCCTGTTTCTACAACAGTTAAAGTAAAAGTATTATATTGAGGAGCCCAGTTTATAAATTTTTTGTAATAGAGGAGCATTCTTGAATTTGGTAACAATGCATCTTGAGGATTTCTTGGTACAGATAAATATGCATTTAAATAATATCCTCCTGATGTGGGTGAAATAGTTAATAGTTTATTATAGGATACTTTTTCATTTATATTCAAATTAAAACGAGAATTATCCCTCAAAACAATATTCACATCAGGAGGATATATGAAAATACTTTTCAGAACCGAATCTAATATTTGAGACTTTGCTGTAGATAGTTGATCATACATTTCTCTATCGAGCCTTTGAACAATAAGATCCCTTTGTATAGCAAACCACATACTAAAAGCAGAAGCTAATACTATAAAAAGAATGGTAATTGATATTATTAATTCTGGTAAAGACATTCCTTGTTTCATGGCCTTGAAATAACTCCTACAATTTCAGCTAATGGATTTTCATATCTTTTTGGTGGACTTCCAGGTCCTGGCTTGTGGAAACTGGTATCAGTTTTTCCATCTCTTTTTGTGTAATATACCCTAATTGTAATTCTCTTTAGTATGACTGTGGAAGTTCCAGGTTGATAGTAATCCTTAATTAAAAATTGTACAGCATATTTGGGAGATCCATTTACTTGAGGTATGCTCATGAATTGTGTATAGATCATATCACCACCTGAAGGATCAGCTGGAATAGCTGGACATATTGTTGGAATAGCTGGGATCGCCCCTTGGACATTCTGCTTTTCATTTTCATTTAAAGATAAAAAGTTATCAAGACTATTCCCAGACCAAACCTTAATTGTTTCTATGATGTTTTTAGCTATGTCTTGAGCTTCAGCTCTATCTTTCAATCTTTTATTTAAGGTAAAACTTAACACTGTTGCTCCTGTTGCTCCTAAGACAAGAACCATCAAAATTATAGCAAAAATTACCACTCCAATTAAGGATTGTCCTTTTTCTCTTTTATTTTTCATACCATCACCCCCTAAGGTTACTCGGTAAACTCCACAAATGGAGGATAAGGACCTCTTTTATTATGATTCTCATTCTCCTTTTTGATTGGATTTGTATATGTATTTTTCTCTTCAATCTCCAAATTAATATCCCTTTCTACTTTACTCTTTATTTCCATAGATGAATATTCTTCGGTTTTTGAAGGTATCAATCTAAATATGAGAATCACTATAAATATGCCTATACTGATTATTAGCAATATTCTATCTAAATCTTTCATCTCCAGCTCTCCACCCATGAATCTATAGTTACCCATCTCTGGGTTTGAGGATTACCTTCCTGAATAGTTCTATTAGTAGTAGGGAAATATGGAGGTGCATACCCAGTACGCATTCTATAATCATACCAGAAATCTCTCCCATAACCGCTTTGAGGAACCGGATTACCATTTCTATCGGTGGTAAATGTACCAAAAGCACCATAATTTTTGGATATAATACCACCTAAAAGGTGCACATCTCCCGCAGGAGACCTAGTGTTATAGTTAGCTACTTGTACCACCCCATTGGGGGCCATAAGTACTGCATGGATATTAGGATCTTGTAGTGGAGTTCCGTTACTATTTTTAGGATCAAGAATTATATTGCCAGTTTCTGCGAGGAGTCCAAGTACATTTATAGCATCGGGATTGTTTCTTGGATCTTCCTCATAGGTTATATGATGTGTTATAGTTATACCACTTTTAGCAACCACAGTAATTCTTTGATCTTTTTGCACTATGCCTTTTATACTTGTGACACTTCCATTTACATAGATTACTCCATTGGGAATTTTATTTATTTCTATAGTTTTACTACCTATTTTTACATAAGTTTTATTATTTTGGGTATCAATAGTGAATACATAAGTATTTGATCCTTGGGTTATAGTATAAACTGCTCTTCCTAATGAATCTTTTCCAAGTTCTATACTTGCATCACCCTGTACATATATTCCTCCACCATTGGCTATTGTTATGGTATATATTCCATTATCAGGTGCCTGATTACTAACGGGTAGACCAAGGTACTGTCTTATAATAGAGTATGTGGGTGAATAGGTTGGAAAATTATCATTAGGGAAGTAGGATAGTGCAGCGTAAAGCTGAGTATAAGCTACGGTAGGAAGATTAATTGCAGGAGCACCTCTGACAAATCCTTTTGCAAAATAGGGAATATCTCTTGGAGGATTACTATCCGCATCAAGCCTTCTTTGATTTCCTCCATTGTAAAATAGAGCTGTTCGTGAATAGGAAGACACTTCATCAAAAAATTGTGGTGTATATGCAAAAGCAAATTCTCCATTGGTATGGACAGGACCATAGAATCTTGTCCTGTCTGTAAACCAAACTCTTGTTGTACCATCTCCCATTACATGTCTATCAGTAAATAATGCAAATCTTGCAAAATTTTCCTTTCTCAATACTCCCTCAATTTTACCTGTTACTGTTACCTCAAGGCTAATAGGTGGATTAAAGTTTATTTTTCGACCCAAACAGGTTATTGTATATACATAAGTATAGCTAATTTCATCGGTCGTCCCACCTCTTACCACTGCACTATAGCTTGCCAAACTAAAAGAGTAATCTAATATAGAGTAAACAGTAGTAGGATCTACTTGAGATGTACTGGTATAAATGTAATTAATTGTATTAACAAGGTTTGAGTTATTTTTTGATAGAACATATGAGAGAAAATCACTATCTATATCTGTTAGTTTTCGCCTTGTCAATTGGTCTTTTAGGTAATATCTGGCTGTAGTAAGAACAGTTTTAATACCGACTTGAGTAGCATAAAGCACTTGATCTCTTGCCTGATTTCTACGGGTAAAAAAGGATTGTTCAATAGGGAAGTTTACAACAAGGGCAATCAAAGCAGTAATAAAGATAGCAAAGGTAATCGCCGTGATTAAGCTTATATCTCCTTTCTCCCCCTTTTTACCTCTCATTTGTTAACACTCCTTATTAATATTTAAGGTCTTTCTAAAATATATTATACACATAAAAAACAAAAAATAAACCTTTCTTTATTTAAATTCAAAAGAAGTGTGAGAATTTCTAATGGCTAATTTAAATATAAATTCAAACTATAATCTTAATACATCATCGCAATCTTACCTGTAGTAGTTATCTTTATAGAATAAGAGAGATTTATAGTTAAATTTTTACCTGTTATTACTAAACCATTATTACTTGTAATATTAGTGTCCGAAGACAATCTTCTGCCATTTAATGAATTAACAATCTTCGCCTGCCCTCTAATCTCATCCGTATTTCCACCTGCTTTAAATACAATTACCAAATAGTTTTTGCCATTTATGTTTAGAGTAGGTGATACCAATTGCATTTTTATGTTTCTTGGAAACTTTACATTCTTAAAGTATCTAGAGGTTGTATCTCCTGGAACAAAATGTAAATTATAAGTTTGAGGATTTTGTAGCATTCCATATTGCATAAATTCAACATAATATTCATCTTCACCAATGTACGCAATAAGGTCTTGTTGTTGAGTAATAGCTTTTTCTCTTGCGATCCTTAAATCTTGAGCAAGTTGCCAAATTGTATTTTCCAAAGCTTTTCTTTCATAAAAATTTCGCAGAGTCGGAACACCAATTATTGCAATAATAGCTAAAACAGCAAGGACAATATATAATTCTATTAAGCTAAACCCTTTTCTCATAGCTTTACACTAACTATAGGATTTAAAGATCCTATATAATTTTCAGAAACAGTTTTAGTTATAATCTCTGACCATTTATTCCTTAATACCTTTCCTGCTGAAGATGTAACTTCAAAAGAAACACTAACATACTTCTTTGGCTCTCCCATTAATGGAGGTGGAGCAATGGTATTATTAGCAAGCCTATTGTCATAAATTATATTCTGCTTTCCATTAAAAGTAACTCCCTGGGTACCTCCATAACCCCCACCAATGACAGCTCCAAATATAGTAGATTCACCATTAAAGGTGACGTTACTATAAGGAGCATACATTAGTCCATGATACTCTACACTTCCATTTACTACTATTCCACCATTAGATCCTTGTCCAAGAGAAACAAGGGCAGAAATACTTTTATCATCCAAGTATTTTATTCCCTGAGCTCCATTAAATTGTATCTTCTTAGTGGAAATTATAGTACCCGAACCTTTTATCTTGACTATTCCATTAAAAGTTACATCTCCATTTACCCATATAACGCCTGGAGATGAAAATTCAAGAGTACAATCACCATTAAAAGTAAGATTACCATTAATATACAAGGCTACTGGGGGATTGGTTGAAGTAGGATTTATTTTCACGTTTCCAACAGCATTTAAAGTTAAAGCTCCATTTATATAATAAGGTACATTTGTCCCATTGTAAGTTCTTCCGTTTACTACAAGACTATAATTATTGTAAGTGGTTAAAGATCCATTATGAATAACTCCTGATGAGCTTGCTATCTGTTTTATCTGATCCTCTAAAGGAAGGGGTATTTGTGGCAATGATTCTTTTTGATTGTAAATTATTTGTCCTCCTATGTATGTACCACCTTCTATTATATTAACAGGATTTGCTTCTTGAGGTAGTGAGGTTATTACATTGCCATATATTTTTGCTCCTCCCCCCAAGTTTGCTGTTCCGTCTACGTATAGATCTCCATTACTATACTGAGTAGTATAGGTACCATTGGGAGATATATTTCCCGAATATATTTTAGTATCTCCATTTATAGTTAGGCCATTTCCAGACCAGACTGCATGAGTAAAAGCGGGCGGTATTATAGTATTAGTATAATCTTTAATAATTTGTGCTAATATACTTCCAATTTTAGCGGAGGAATAAATTGACCTAATCTTACTTGGGTTGTTTAAATAATATCCAGTAATTCTTATATGAAATTCTCCATTACTCCCACTGTCATCAGTGTATTGAACATTAGTCCTTAAGACAACCCAACGATTGGTTGTTCTAAGATTACTATCTAAGGTAGATAAACGATATGTATTATTTGAATAGAATTCTTGTACCAAAGTATTTTCATTTATTTCGGATACGTTTGGAATTAAATAATACATTCCGCTATTATTTAATCCAACTACTTTGTATAATTTCTTTTCGGATAGATCGTACAAGTAACTTCCATAATTATCTAAAATATCCCAAAGAGACCCAGAACTTTTAATAGCCTGAGAATAATTGCTATAATCTGCTCCTACAGCACTATATGGGTTTAATGTAGTGTTTAGATCAACTACTTCTCCACCATTGATTTTAGAAAGAAGTAAACTCAAAGTATAATAAGCTGATGCTTTTTTGATCATATTTTCGTCAGTTAGTTTTTGGGATATTATATTTAAACCCCTGTAAATATCTGAGTTTGTGTCAAGTACAGATGAAAGTAGTAGTTTAGAAAAATCGTTTATAGTAAGTAGAGTATTATCAAGCATCAAATCACATACGACAAGTAAATTATCCGACATTTTTTCCTCACTAAAAAGAACATCCTTAGTCAAAGCAGTATTAAGAAGAGTTATCGAGATTCCAAGAAGTATGAAACCAAGAAAAATCACCAATACAATAGTCGAATACCCTTTCTCCTTAATTTTAATCATAGCTAAACTCCCCCCAGTCAGAAAAATTATTTATTGCCTTAGAGAAATTAGAAAAGTCCTATATATACTCATGGTATTTCCATAAGGAAGAATAGATTCTGCGAAAATTTCCACCTCTACAACTCTTGGATCCCAAAAGGGTCTCCTTATAATTACGTTTCTAAAAACTTTCTCTGTTAATGGTTGGCTATTTATTATTTGTTGAAAAGTAGTTCCATTATCGTTAGATAAATTTAGAGAATAAAGAATAGATCTCATTCCCCTTGAGTTGGCAGTACCAGGTAGATAAACAATTTTTCTAATATGATTATTTTCATCTATAGTACTAAATTCAATAAGCCTGCTCTGACTAAAGTCAGAAGTACTATCATTTAAGCTTGAGTAGGAAGGAAAAGTTATAGTATAAGCTTGTCTTAAATCATTAGAAAGTTGTTGAATGAAAATACTCATATCATCGAGAATTTCATTATATATTTGTTGGGAACGGGATATTTGAAAAGAATAGAGAAGAGCACCAAATATTAAAGAGAAAATGATCATGAATATAACAATAACTATTAAAGTCTCTACAAGGGTAAAACCTTTATCTTTTTTAATTTTCATCCTAATCTCCCCAAGTCATTATTTGATTTGCTACCTCATAAGAGTATTCTTTACCACCATAAATCCAAAAGACTCTTACAAGAACATCATAAAATTGGACATGTTCTGGATCACTAGTATATCTTTTTCTTGCTATAATTCTTGTAAGAATCCTAAAACCTTCATAGTTCATGGTACTTTTTATTAAACTGGCATCGTTAGTGTAGTGAGGATCATAGTCAGGAGAATTTGGATTAGTTTTTTCAACATCATTTGTATAAATTTTAGGTATATAAGTTCCTTTTGCCTTGAAAAGATTTTTGGATATGTTTTTAGAATATTTAACCAAAGGAATTAAATTAGTAGTTTTATCTTTTCCATTATCGAGGTTGGCATCAGAAGCTCCAAAGGGAACAAATCCTTGTAGGACAGAATAGAAAGATTGAGGCTTATCATTATAAGTTTGATAAGGAAGAGAAGGATTAACATTTATGACTAATGGATCGCCGTTTATATCTACAAGCCCAGGATAATAATGATAAGAATCATTACCCAATGTATAACTAGTACCATATGTGGATCCATATTTGGCATCTATAATAGATCCTTTTCCTGGATTATTTTGATAATTAACATTTCTTGATCTTATATATTCAACAGTAAAAAAGGCTATATTTTTTGCCATCTCTGAAAGCTCTGTTTTTTTTATTTTTTCTCCAGAAGAGATAAAAACAGGAAGAGAAAAACTCATAATAATAAGCAAAATAGTCATGCTTACCAGAAGTTCTACCAAAGAAAACCCTTTCAATTTTTTAATTAAAGTCACACCCATCACCCTAATGTTGTATCTATTTTCCTTTAGTACTGATTACTTTTTACTTTTTATAAATTATACCAAAAATTTATAATTTTTATTCAATTGTTTAAATAAATAAAGAAAGTTGATTTATTATGCTTTTAACTTTACATAATATATATTATCGGAAGTAAAAATAAAAATAGGAAAATTCATATAAAAATTTCATCTAACCCTCTTTACAAAAAAAATTTTGTATGATAATATTCCTGATTAAATATAAAAAATCAAAGGCGATGAAGAGGAGCAGTATGTAGATTTGCATATTTTACAGAGAGCCAGGGGGTTGGTGTGACCTGGTGTTGCGGTCTATAGAACTCGCCTCGGAGCTTGAAATCTGAAACTTTTAGTAGGATTTCACGTATCTCTGCGTTAAAGAGAAGAGAGGCCTTAAGTATAATTATCTTAAGGCAATAAAGGTGGTACCGTGGGAGCTTCTCATCCTTGTTGTGGTTGAGAAGCTTTTATTTTAAGAAAGGAGGTAAAAATATCATGCAGATGACAGTAGCTGAAGCAATAATAAAATATATGCAGGAAGAAGAAGGGATTGAAATATTATTTGGTTATCCGGGTGGTGCTGTCATAAGTTTTTATGATGCATTATATAATTCTACCCTTAAGCACGTATTAGTAAGGCATGAGCAAGGTGCAGCTCATGCTGCAGATGGTTATGCGAGATCAACAGGTAAAGTTGGTGTATGTGTGGCTACCTCTGGCCCAGGAGCTACCAATTTAGTGACAGGTATAGCAACAGCATATATGGATTCTACTCCAATCGTGGCTATAACTGGACAGGTAAGAACTTCTGCTATAGGAAAAGATTCATTTCAAGAAGTAGATACCCGTGGTATAACCATGCCAATTACTAAACATAATTATCTATTGAAAGATCCAAGTGAGGCACTAAGAATAATTAAAGAAGCTTTTTATATAGCAAAAACAGGTAGAAAAGGTCCTGTTTTAATTGATATTCCAGCAGATGTATTTTCTTCAAAAATTGAATACTCTGTACCTAACAAAGTAGAACTTCTTGGATATCGTCCTAATTATGAACCACATCCATTACAACTTAGAAAAGCTGCCCAATTAATAAAAGAGTCAGAAAGACCAATTATACTGGCAGGTGGTGGAGTAATATCTTCAGATGCTTCTACAGAGCTTATTAAATTTGCAGAAAAAATTAATACTCCTGTAGTAACCACATTAATGGGAAAAGGCTCTATACCAGAAGATCATGAGTTATGTTGTGGATTTATAGGGATGCATGGGGCTGCTTATGCAAATTATGCTATAAATGAAAGTGATCTTATTATTGCTATAGGAGTAAGATTTAGTGATAGATCTACAGGAAAAGTAGAAACCTTTGCTCCACATGCTAAGATAATTCATATAGATATAGATCCAGCTGAAGTTGGTAAAAATGTTTCTGTTGATATACCTATTGTGGCAGACGCTAAAAGAGCTTTAGAGAAATTGTGCGAGATAGTAGAGCCAAAACATAATCCTATCTGGTGGGAAAAGATTAAAGAATGGAAGACTAAGTATCCTTTAAGATATAGATGGTATGATGATGAAATAGTACCCCAGTATGTAATTGAAAAAATCTATGAAAAAACCAAAGGAGAAGCTATAGTAGTCACAGAAGTAGGACAAAATCAAATGTGGGCTGCCCAGTTTTATAAAGTAAAAAGACCTAGACAATTTATTACTTCTGGTGGCTTAGGAACGATGGGATTTGGATTTCCAGCCTCAATAGGAGCCAAAATAGCAAATAAAGATAAAATTGTTATTGATATAGCAGGTGATGGAAGTATACAGATGAATATTCAGGAATTAGCTACTGCCTCAGCAGAGAAACTACCTGTTAAGATCTTTGTTTTAAATAACAGCTGTCTTGGCATGGTCAGACAGTGGCAAGAACTTTTTTATAACAAGAGATATGCATGTACATTATTAGATGTAGCTCCTGATTTTGAAAAATTAGCAGATGCATATGGAGCATATGGGAGAAAAGTTACTAAAATTGATGAACTAGAAGATGCTATCGAGTGGGCACTGAATATAAACGATGCTCCAGTAATAGTAGATATTAAAGTAAAAAGGGAAGCTAATGTCTTTCCTATGATCCCAGCCGGTGGTTCTATTGATAAAATGATGATTGACTAAAGGAGGCGAATGTTTTATGCAACATACCTTATCATTAATTGTAGAAAATAAGCCTGGAGTATTAGCAAGAATTGCAGGACTCTTTAGTAGAAGAGGTTATAATATAGAGAGTTTAGCAGTTAATACCACAGAAACTCCTAATCTTTCTCGTATTACATTAGTTGTAAATGGAGATGAAAAGGTATTAGAGCAAATAACAAAGCAAGCTTACAAACTAATAGAAGTTATTAAAGTTAATGATTTTACAGGTGTTCCTGTTGTAGAAAGAGAACTCGCTTTAATAAGAGTTAAATCAGATGCATCAACTCGTAGGGCTATTATAGATTTAGTTGAAATATTTAGGGCAAGTATAGTTGATGTTAGTGATAAGGATCTTATTATTGAAGTTACTGGAGATAGCGAGAAAATAGATGCCTTTAAGAAGAATTTGGAGCCATACGGAATTAAGGAAATGGTACGTACTGGAAAGATTGTTATGGAGAGAGGATTAAAATTATGAAAACTTTAATATGAGGAGGTTCTACTATGGCAAAGGTTTATCATGATTCAGATGTTAGTTTAGATATCATTAAAGGTAAAACTATTGTTATTATTGGCTATGGTAGTCAAGGTCGTGCCCATGCCAGAAATTTGAAGGACAGTGGACTCAACGTTATAGTGGGAGTAAGACCTAACGGTGAATCATGGAAAAGAGCTGTAGAGGAAGGTATGAACGTAGAAAAAATAGAGAATGCTGTACAAAAAGCCGATATAATAATGTTTTTAATACCAGATACAGAACAACCACATATCTATAATAATCAAGTAATGCCATATTTAAAACCAAATCAAGCCTTAGGATTTGCTCATGGATTTAATATACATTTTTCCCAAATAGTTCCCCCACCCTTTGTTGATGTATTTATGGTAGCTCCTAAAGGGCCTGGACCACTTGTAAGAGATTTATATGTAGAAGGTAAAGGAGTACCTGCATTGTTTGCCGTATATCAGGATTATTCTCAAAAAGCTAAAGAAATTGCTCTTGCTTATGCCAAAGGTATCGGAGCTACAAGAGCAGGGGTAATAGAGACCACCTTTAAAGAAGAAACAGAAACAGATCTTTTTGGCGAACAAGTAGTATTATGTGGTGGAGTTACTGCGTTAATTAAGGCTGGATTTGAGACTCTTGTTGAGGCAGGTTATCAGCCAGAAGTTGCTTATTATGAGTGTTTACATGAGATGAAGCTTATTGTGGATCTTATAAACCAAGGTGGTATAAGCTTTATGAGAAAAGCCATCTCAGATACAGCTAAGTATGGTGATATAACAAGAGGTCCAAGGATTATTAATGAAGAGACTAAAAAAGAAATGAAAAAGATATTGTATGAAATACAAAGTGGACAATTTGCAAAGGAATGGATACTTGAAAATCAAGTAGGAAGACCAGTTTTTAATGCTCTTTTGAAAAAGGATGAGGAACATCTAATAGAAAAGGTTGGAAAAATCTTAAGAGAAATGATGCCTTGGTTAAAGAAAAAGTAATTAATTTAAGGTGGTGAGTTTTTATGTCAAAGGTATACATCTTTGATACAACTTTGAGGGATGGAGAACAAACCCCTGGAGTTAACTTAAATAAGGAAGAGAAATTAGAAATAGCAAAACAACTTGCTAAGCTTAATGTGGATATCATTGAAGCTGGATTTCCAATTGCATCTCCTGGAGAATTTGAGGCTGTAAAGAATATAGCAGATAATGTAAGAGGATCTATTATTGCTGCTCTTGCAAGAGCTATTCCTTTAGATATTGATAGAGCATGGGAAGCTATAAAAGGAGCAGAATCTCCTAGGATTCATACCTTTATTGCCACTTCTGATATACATATTGAGAAAAAACTAAGAAAAACAAGAGATGAGGTTCTTGAACAAGCTGTTTCAGCTGTTAAATATGCAAAAAGATATTGTAGTGATGTGGAGTTTTCAGCAGAAGATGCAGTTAGAAGTGATTTTAATTTTCTATGTAAAGTGTTTGAGGCTGTTATAGAGGCTGGAGCAACTGTCATAAATGTACCTGATACAGTTGGTTATGCCTTACCCTGGGAATTTGGTGAACTTATTAAGAGGCTGAAAGAAAATGTAAAAAATATAGATAAAGTTATAGTTAGTGTACATTGCCATAATGATTTAGGGCTTGCTACTGCTAATTCTCTCTCTGCAATAATAAATGGAGCAGAACAAGTAGAATGTACAATAAATGGATTGGGTGAAAGAGCTGGAAATGCAGCCATGGAAGAAATTATTATGGCAATAAAAGTAAGAAGACTTCCTTATGAAGTAGGTATTAATACTCAAGAAATATATAAAACAAGCAAATTAGTAAGTACTCTAACAGGTATTCCTATTCAGCCTAATAAAGCAGTAGTTGGAGAAAATGCCTTTGCTCATGAATCAGGTATCCATCAACATGGAATAATTCAAGATCCAACTACTTATGAAATTATAGATCCTAAAATGATAGGTATACCTGAAAGTAGAATAGTCCTTGGTAAACATTCAGGCAAACATGCTTTTGAAAAGAGATTGCAAGAATTAGGTTATAATTTGTCAGCAGATCAATTGGAGGAAGCTTTTAAGAAGTTCAAAGAATTGGCTGATAAAAAGAAAGAAATTACAGACAGGGATATTGAGGCAATAGTATCTAATCAAATGAGACTTATACCTGAATTTTATAAGTTAGAACATCTTCAAGTAGTCAGCGGAATAGGAATAGTACCAACTGCAACTGTAATCATTGCAGAAGATGGTGAAACAATAAAATCTGTAGAGATAGGAAATGGTCCAGTGGATGCTGTTTATAAAGCTATATCAAAGGCGGTAAAAATACAGCATAATCTTGAAGATTTCTCATTAAAGTCTATTACTGGTGGTACTGATGCTTTAGGAGAAGCAGTGGTAAAGATATCAGATAAAGACGGAAACTTTTATGTTGGTAGGGCGTCAAGTACTGATATCGTAGAAGCAAGTGCAAAAGCTTATTTAAGGGCTATTAATCAAATGATTATGTTTAGGGGTAAAGATTAACAGAATAAGTTTCGTAAAAAAAAGGAGGCTTTTAGATAAATGGGAATGACAATAACAGAAAAAATATTAGCAGATCATTCTGGAAGAAAAGAAGTATATCCAGGAGAATTAATTTTTGCAAAACTTGATTTTATTCTTGCTAATGATATTACAGGTCCACTTGCAATTAAAGAATTTGAAAAATTTGGGGCAGAAAAGGTATTTGATCCTGAAAGAATTGCTTTAATTCCAGACCATTCTACGCCTAATAAAGATATAAAGTCAGCTATGCAAAGTAAAATGTTAAGAGATTTTGCAAAAAAACATAATATAAAATATTATTATGAGGTCGGTAGAGTTGGAATTGAACATGCTTTACTCCCTGAGGAGGGTTTAGTATTACCAGGTGATTGTATTATTGGGGCTGATTCTCATACATGTACCTACGGAGCATTAGGAGCCTTTTCAACAGGTGTAGGCAGTACCGATTTTGCTTATGCTATGGCAACTGGAGAAATATGGTTTAAAGTTCCAGAAAGTTTAAAATTTGTTTATTATGGAAAATTACCACAGTGGGTAACTGGAAAAGATCTAATACTACAAACAATAGGATATATAGGAGTTGATGGTGCAAGATATAAAGCAATGGAATTTACAGGTGAAATCATTAGAACCCTTCCTATGTCTGATAGGCTTACTATATGCAATATGGCTATTGAAGCAGGAGCAAAAAACGGAATAATAGAACCCGATGAAATCACATTAGAATATGTAAAAGGAAGAGCAAAAAGAGGGTATAAATTCTATAAAAGTGATCCTGATGCTAATTATAAAGAAATATATGAATGGGATGTAAGTAAGTGGGAGCCTGTTGTAGCTTTTCCTCATCTACCAAGTAATGTAAAGCCGATTTCTTCAATAAGTAAAGACATTTATATAGATCAAGTCTATATAGGGTCATGCACTAATGGAAGAATTGAAGACTTAAGGATGGCAGCTAAAATTTTAAAAGGGCATAAGGTACATCCTGATGTTAGACTTATAATAACACCCGCCACACCGCGTATATATATGGATGCATTAAGAGAAGGCTTATTAGAAATATTTTTAGAAGCTGGAGCTTCAATAACACCACCAAGTTGTGGACCGTGTTTAGGAGGACATTTGGGAGTATTGGCAGATGGTGAGAGAGCTGTAGCAACAACTAATAGGAATTTTGTTGGTAGAATGGGGCATCCGAAAAGTGAAGTATATTTGGCTAATCCCGCAGTAGCAGCTGCTTCTGCTATTCTTGGAAGAATAGCTGCTCCATGGGAAGTGGAGGTGAAAGAGTAATGATGGTGTTTAGAGGGTTTGCATTAAAATATGGAGACAATATTGATACCGATGTAATTATCCCTGCAAGATACTTAAATACAACCGATCCTAAGGAACTTTCTGAACATTGTATGGAAGATCTTGATTTGTACTTTAAAAATAAAGTAAAAGAAAAAAATATATTAGTAGTAGGAGAAAATTTTGGCTGTGGCTCTTCCAGGGAACACGCCCCTATTGCAATTAAAGCTTCTGGAGTTCAATGTATAATAGCAAAATCCTTTGCTCGTATATTTTATAGAAATGCTATAAATATTGGCTTACCAATATTGGAGGTACCAGAATCAGTTGATAAAATAAAAGAAGGAGACGAAATAGAAGTAGATTTTGATAATGGGATTGTAAAGAACATAACAACGGGAGAGACTTTTAAAACATTCCCCTTCCCTCCCCTTATTCAAGAAATAATTAAAAAAGGTGGTCTAATTAATTTTGCTAAGGAAAGAATTAAAGGAGGGAAATAATGAAGCTTAAGATAGCAGTACTTCCTGGTGATGGCATAGGTCCTGAAGTAGTTAAGCAAGCTATTAAAGTTATTAAAACTATTGAGAAAAAATATGGGCATAAGATTGAATTGTTAGAGGGTATTGTTGGAGGAGAAGCAATTGATAAATATGGAGATCCTTTGCCTGATGAGACATGGAAATTATGTGAAGAAAGCGATGCTATACTACTTGGAGCTGTAGGTGGACCTAAGTGGGACAATCTTCCGGGTGAAAAACGTCCTGAAAAAGCTCTTTTAAAACTTAGAGGTGGCTTTAATCTTTTTGCTAATATTAGGCCAATTAAAGTATTTGAAAAACTTTCATTTTCATCTACTATAAAACCAGAGGTTTTAAAAGGAGTAGATTTTGTAATAGTTAGAGAGCTTACCGGAGGACTATATTTTGGAAAACCCAAGGAGATAAGGGTTGAAAATGGAGAAGAAATGGCTATAGATACTATGACATATAAAGCTTCTGAAATAAAAAGAATTGCTCATGTGGCTTTTAAAATGGCTCAAAAAAGAAATAAAAAAGTTACATCAGTAGATAAGGCGAATATATTGGAATGTTCAAGGTTATGGAGAAAGATTGTGGATGAAGTAAGTAAAGAATACATGGATGTGAATTTAGAGCATATGTACGTAGATAATTGTGCTATGCAGATTGTAAGAAATCCTAAACAGTTTGATGTAATTCTTACTGAAAATACTTTTGGAGACATTTTAAGTGATGAAGCAGCAGTAATTACAGGCTCAATAGGAATGTTACCCTCAGCAAGTTTAGGGGAAGGGACAAAAGGTTTATATGAGCCTATTCATGGTACAGCTCCAGATATTGCAGGAAAAAATATAGCAAATCCTTTGGCAACAATTCTTTCTGTGGCTATGATGTTCCGTTATTCTTTTGACTTAGAAAAAGAAGCAAAGGATATAGAAAATGCAGTGGATAAAGTAATTGATAGTGGATACTTTACACAAGATTTATTTACAGGAAATCCCTACGCAAAGCAATTAGTAAGTACAGAAGAAATGGGTGATTTGGTTTGTAAGATAATTGAAGGAGGTGCTTAGTAATTCATGACAAAAATCTTTTTATATGATACTACCTTAAGAGATGGAGCTCAAAGTGAAAGAATTTCTTTTTCTTTAGAAGATAAAATTAGAATAGCTCAAAAACTTGATGAATTTGGTTTTGATTACATAGAAGGAGGATGGCCAGGTTCTAATCCTAAGGATTTAAATTTCTTCAAAAGAATTAAGGAAATACCACTTAAAAAAGCCAAGATAGCAGCCTTTGGGAGTACAAGAAGAGCCCAGGTAACACCGGAGGATGATGCTAATTTAAAATCTCTTTTAGAAAGCGAAACCCCTGTGGTTACAATTTTTGGAAAGACTTGGGATCTTCATGTTATGGAAGTTTTGAAAACTACTTTAGATAATAATCTTAAAATGATATATGATTCAGTTAAATATCTAAAAAGTCATAATAAAGAAGTAATATATGATGCTGAACATTTCTTTGATGGCTTCAAGTCTGATTCGGAATATGCTTTGGCTACATTAGATGCTGCAGTCGAAGGAGGAGCTGATTGGATTGTATTAGCTGATACAAATGGTGGTACACTACCATGGGAAGTAGAAGAAATTATGAAAAAAGTAAAAGAGAGAATAAAAGTTCCTTTAGGTATTCATACTCACAACGATAGTGGTGTTGCAGTTGCTAATTCAATAATAGCAGTTAGAGAAGGAGCTACACAGGTTCAAGGAACTATAAACGGATATGGAGAAAGATGTGGAAATTCAAATCTATGTACAATAATTCCAATTCTTCAATTAAAAATGGGATATGAGGTACTTCCAGAAGATAAATTAGCTCAGCTTACAGATTTAGCTAATTGGGTTTCTGAAGTGGCAAATCTTCCTCCTGATCCTACTGCTCCTTTTGTTGGAAGAAGTGCTTTTGCTCACAAAGGTGGAGTGCATGTAAATGCTGTGTTAAAAAATCCCAGGTCTTACGAACATATTGATCCATCAAAAGTAGGAAATAAAAGAAGATTTCTCATATCTGAACTTTCAGGTACAAGTACGATAGTATCAAAAGTAAAAGAATTAAATATTGATATTGATAGAGATTCACCTCTCGCAAAAATGATATTAGAACAGATTACCCATCTTGAAAATGAGGGTTACTATTTTGAAGGTGCAGAAGCTTCATTTGAGCTTTTAGTAAGACATGCCTTAGGGCAAGAAACTAAATTATTTGATCTAATAGGATTGAGAGTTATTATAGAGAAAATTGGAGATAAAGGTGAAACTATTACTGAAGCAACATTAAAATTAAAAATCGGAGATAATGTGGTTCACGTTGCAGCCGATGGGGATGGTCCTGTACATGCATTAGATCAAGCATTGAGAAAAGCTCTTATTGAGTTCTACCCAGAGTTAAAAAACATTCATCTTTCAGATTTCAAAGTCAGAGTACTTAATGGAGGTACAGGTACTGCAGCAAAGGTAAGAGTATTAATTGATTCTTCTAATTTTAAAGGAGAAACTTGGAGTACTGTGGGAGTTTCAACTAATATTATCGAAGCAAGCTGGGAAGCATTAGTCCAGAGTATAGAATATGGAATTCTAAAAATGCGGGAGATTTAAATCTCCCGCACCCCATCTGAGATATTTAGTAATAAAATTCCTGGATCAAAACCAAATTTTTCTCTATAGCTCTTAGAAATGTTATCAGACCATTTATCTAATATGTCTTGATGAACTAAATTTACTGTTGATCCTCCAAAACCGCCACCTGTCATTCTCGATGCAAATGCACCATATTCTAAGGCTTTTTCTACTAAAAAATCTAATTCTTCACAAGTAACCTCATAGAGATACTTTAAACTTAAATGGGAATCTAACATATATTTAGGAAGATTTTCCCAATTATTCCTTTTGAGATCATCAACAAAAGCAACAACCCTTTTATTTTCGTTATAAACATGAGCGACTCTTTCTTTTAATGGTGAAGGCAAGACTTCTTGTGATATTTTAAAACTTTCATCATTTAAGTCTCTAAGTGAATTTATGGGAAGATATTTCCTAAGAATTTTTAAGGCTTCCTCCCCTTCCCTTCTCCTTGTAGAGTATCCTTCACCAGCAATAGAATGCTTAATTTTTGTATCAACCACCACTAATTTTAAATTTCTCTTATTTAGATCAAAAGGTACATTCTCAAAATCCAAAGTTAATGTATCGATAAACAAGGCTGTATTTTCTTTACCAAAAGTAGCGATAAACTGGTCCATAATACCACATGGTGCACCCACAAAATTATTTTCAGCTCTTTGAGATAATCTAGCAATCTCTTTTTTATCTATTCCAAGATTAAAGTAAGTATTTATTCCAAAAGCTACAGCAACTTCATAGGCTGCAGAACTTGAAAGTCCAGATCCCATTGGTATATCGCCATATATTAATGCGTCAAAATAAGGTATTTTACCTTTCAGTTTTATAATTTCATTGATAACTCCTTTTAAATAATTTATCCAAAGTTTTTCGGGATCATATTTGATAGAGTCATAGTCAAATTCATAAAGTTCTGTAAAATTTTCCGAATATATTCTAAATTTATTGAGATTATTTTCCTTAATGCAAAAATAAAAATATCTATCAATACTTACTGGTAACACAAATCCATAATGATAATCAGTATGTTCACCTATGAGATTTACTCTTCCAGGAGCTCTAAAAATTCTAAATCCTTCTATATCGTCAAAAATCCTCTTAATGGTTTCATCAAGCATCTTTAAAGCCTCCTTATACTATCCCTCATAAGTTCAGCAGATTCTTCTGGAGATAAAGGGTTTATAAAAGTTCCGGCACCCGACTCTACTCCTGCTAAATATTTTATTTTGTCTTTTGCTCTATGTAGGGAATAAAATTCTATATGAAAATGATAATTAGGAAAGTCACCTTTTACAGGTTTTTGATGAAAAACCATCATGTAGGAAAAGTTAAAGCCATATACATTATCATAGGCTTTTGTGATTTTCTGAATTATTTCAGCAAGATATATTTTTTCAGCATATGTCATCTCTGAAAGAGATCCTACATGTCTTTTAGAGTATATATGTAATTCAAAAGGATATCTTCCATAAAAGGGCATAAAAGCTACAAAATGTTTGTTCTCATATACAACTCTTACTCCCTCACTAAGTTCTCTTTCCAGAATTGAACAAAAGAGACATTTATTCTTTTGATTATAAAATTCATCGCTTGATATAATCTCTTTTTCTATAATTGGAGGAATATAAGGAAAAGCATATATTTGTCCATGCGGGTGGTGTAAACTTACACCTATAATCTCTCCTCTATTTTCAAATATAAAAACATATTTTATAAAATCCAGACTTCCTAAATCCTTGTATCTGTCTTCCCAAACTAAAACTAACTTTTCTATTTGTTCTAAGGGCATTCTCGACATGGAGGAATCATGATCCATAGTATAAAGAACAACTTCACATACTCCTCTTCCCTCTTCTAATTTATACAAATCATCTTCCCAAGGTATAATATCAGGAGTTTCTTTTGTTAAGGATGGATATCTATTTTCAAAAACTGCTATATCAAAAGGTTTTGGAATCTCTACACCTCCATAGCATAATGGGCATGCATTTCTTGCTGGAAGAACAGGTCTTTCTTGGACCTTACCAGCCACAATTACCCATTCTTTTAAAAATGGATGCCATCTAAGTTCACTGCTCATCGTTAATCTCTCCCTCTAATTCAAAATCGTAATAATACATAAGCCTACCATCTTCTTTTGTTTCTATCTTTTTAATCATTTTCCATTTCCTCATAAATGATTCCTCCTAAGAATTAGTATTATACAAATTTTAGATTGATTTTAGCAAAAATTCAACAAATATAGAACTCCAAAATAGATTATATGAACTCTAATTCTAATAACCGGGTACTATATTTAAGAAGAGTAGGTTTTAATAAGATTTTCCGATTCTTTTTTAACCCATTCAATAAGGCTAAACAGTTCTTCAATGTTGTCAATGTTACTTTTTCCTTTCCATTTTTCCATAAGTTCCATTATTAATGGAACAATTTGAGAAAATCTTATTTGTCCATTTATAAAATATGAAACAAATATTTCATCAGAAATAGCAAGAATTGCAGGATATATATCACCGTTTTTTACCACATTATAAAGATATTTAATAATAGGGAACGTGTCATCATCAACTGGATAAAATTCAAGTATTAAATTTTGGAGGTTTAATTTTTCCCATTTATAAATTGGTCCTTCAGGATAAAAAAGAGCATATTGAATTGCAAACCTCATATCGGGAGGTGAAAGATATGCCATCATACTACCATCTAATAATTCAATGATTCCATGAACGATACTCTGTGGATGTATAACAACTTTAATATTTTCATACGGTACATTAAAAAGATAATGAGCTTCCACGATTTCTAAGGCTTTATTAACCAGATTTGCAGAATCAACAGTAGTTTTTTTCCCCATTTTCCATCGGGGATGTTTCAATACATCCTCTATTTTTGCATTTTCAATATCTTTTTTATCATTTTTAAAGAAAGGTCCCCCTGATGCTGTTAATATAATATTCTCTATATGGATCCTATTTTTAATAAGCTGGAATATAGCACTGTGTTCACTATCTACAGGTATTATTTCTGATTTTGTATTTTTTAGCCACTCTTTAATAAATTTTCCTGCAGCAACGATTACTTCTTTTGTGGCTAAGGCGATTTTTTTATTATTTAAAATTGCTTTTTGAGTAGGGTAAATAGCCTCTATCCCCGAAATAGCTATAACAATCAATTCTGCTTCGCTTAAAGAGGCTAAAATTTCTAAACCTTCTCTTCCATAATAAACTTTAGGTGAATAATTTAAATTTGGTAATTTTACTGATTTATTATAAATAGAGATATAGGGGGGTTTAAATTCTTCTATTACATCTTGTAATAATGATATATTCTCCCTTACAGCTAACCCCAAAAGTTTAAACTTGTTTTTATGTTTTCTTATCACGTCTATAGTTTGTATGCCTATTGATCCAGAAGCACCTAATATTACTATGTTTCTCATAATAATCGTAAAATAAACAACATGTAATAAGTAGTAGGTACAATAAAAAATAGACTATCAAATCTGTCTAAAATCCCACCATGACCTGGAAGTAAGGAAGATGAGTCCTTTACCCCTATTTCTCTTTTTAACATTGATTCTACAAGATCTCCTAATTGTCCCATTATACCTAAGGATATTCCAAGAATTATAGGTAATAAATATTTTTCATAATAAACAGCCCCAAAAGCAAGAGATACTATAATTGATCCTATAATACCTGCAACAGTCCCTTCTATTGTTTTGTTAGGACTAATAGAAGGTGCTAATTTATGCTTACCAAAAAACTTACCTATAAAATATGATGCTGAATCACTAACCCAAGTAACAAAAAGGGTATAATAAGTTAATACTTCACCTTGAGGAAGATTTCTCAATAACAAAAAGTAGCCCGATAAAAAAGGAATATAAAAGAAGCCTAAGAAGGTTAGTGATATTTCTATTATAGAATGTTCTTTTTTCAGTAATTCATATACAAGGATTGAAACTATAAGTAGAGGTAAAAAAATTCTCAGAGCCCATCTACTTTCGAGATAAAGAAAGGTTAAATATAAAAAACCAGCTACTATACCTTCTGTTTTAAGAGTTTTATAATTATTTTTCTCTAAAAGAGAATAAAATTCGTAAAGTCCTAAACATGCGACTAATACCACAAATATAAAGAAAGGTTGATCACCTACATGAACAATCCATAAAATTAAGGGAATTCCCCATAAGGCAGTAAAAATTCTTTTAAGCATTGTTATCTAAACCGCCAAATCTTCGTTTTCTTTTAGAAAACTCAATACAGGCTAATTTTAAGTCTTCTTCGTTAAAATCAGGCCAATATTTTGGTGTAAACCATAACTCTGTATAAGCTAATTGCCATAAAAGAAAGTTGCTTATTCTAAATTCTCCACTTGTTCTTATTAAAAGATCTGGATCTGGAATATCATAGGTTGAAAGAAAAGATGAAAAGGTGTTTTCGTCTAAGTCATCTAATGAGAATTTTTTAGATTTTACCTCATTTAAAATCTTTTTTACTGCCTCTAATATGTCCCATCTTCCACCATAGTTTAATGCTATGGTTAATACTCTATCCTTCCCGTTTTTAGTTTCTTCAATTACATATCTTATTCTTCTTTGTAAATAATCTGGTAAAGCTTCTATATTTCCTATAACCTTCAATCTAATATTGTTTTTAATTAATTTGTCTTTAAAGTTATCAATACTTTCATCCAAAAGTTTCATTAGACCTTCTACTTCTTCTCTTGGCCTTTTCCAGTTTTCTGTAGAAAAGGCAAAAAAGGTTAAATATTTTATCCCCCAATTAAAGGCAGTTTCAGATATTCTTTCAACAACCAAAGCACCTTCTCTATGTCCCATCAGTCTCGGAAGATTTCTTTCTTTTGCCCATCTTCCATTTCCATCCATTATAAAAGCTATATGATTTGGTAATTTATCTTTTGGAATCTCTACCATCTTTGATGTTTCTTATTTGGTAATTTTCATATGATAATAAGAAATACCACTTCCCATTTACTCTTTTTTCAGCAACTACTCTTAAATCTCCAAAGGCTTCGCATGGTGCATCTAAATAGTTTAAGTCAAAAATTATATTTTCTTTGCCAATTTCTCTCTCTATTTCTTCGTATTTTCTTCCTAAATAACCCATAGATTTAAACTTCCATAATCTCTTTCTCTTTTAATTTTATAAGTTTCTCGATTTCATCTATAAATTTGTTAGTTAGTTTTTGCAGTTCTTCTTGTAGACGATAAAATTCATCTTCTGATATTTTTCCTTCTTGTTTTTCTTTTTTAAATATTTCCAAATAATCTCTTCTAATATTTCTTATGGCTACACGTCCATTTTCTGCCTCTTTATGTACCACTTTGACAAGTTCTTTTCTTCTCTCCTCAGTAAGTGGTGGAAATACAACTTTTATTGCCTGACCATCATTTTGTGGGGTCAAACCAAGATCAGATTTTAATATAGCCTTTTCTATTTCTCCTAAAATACTTTTGTCCCATGGCTGAATAATAACTACTCTTCCTTCTGCCACTTTAAGACTTGCTACTTGGTTTAATGGCATAAGATTCCCATAATATGAAACCTTTATTTCATCAAATATTCCTACAGAAGGTTTACCTGTTCTTATACCCTGAAATTCTTTTTTTACAACCTCTACTGCCTTTTTCATTTTTTCTTCTATTTCTTTAAAATGCTCTTTACCCATCTTCTCCCCCCTTCTCGGATATAATTTCAACATCTCCTATATAGGTTCCTACTTTTTCTCCTAATATAACTCTTCTAAGATTCCCTCGTTCGGACATATTGAATACAATTATAGGAATTTTATTATCCATACATAAAGAAACTGCTGTAGCATCTAAAACTTGCAATCTTAATTTAAGAAATTCAATCGGTTCTATGGAATCAAATTTTTCAGCATCAGGATACTTTAATGGATCTTTGTTATAAACTCCATCAACCTTTGTTTCTTTTAGAATAACTTCTGCTTTAATTTCAGCTGCCCTTAAAGCAGCAGCAGTGTCGGTAGAGAAAAAAGGATTTCCAGTTCCAGCTGCAAAAATTACTACTCTACCCTTCTCCAAATGTCTTATGGCTCTTCTTCTTATAAAAGGTTCAGCAATTTGTCTCATCTCAATTCCTGTTTGTACTCTTGTTACAACTCCAAGTTTTTCTAATGCATCCTGTAATGCAAGAGCATTTATTGTTGTAGCTAACATTCCCATATAATCAGCAGTGACCCTATCTATTCCTAAAGTTCTACTTTCTCTGCCCCTAAAAAAGTTTCCTCCTCCTACAACAACTCCTATTTCTACCCCTAAATCATGAACTTCTTTTATGTCTTCAGCAATATTTTTAATACTCTCAGGATCTAAACCAAAACCTTGAGTTCCACTGAACGATTCTCCGCTTATTTTTAGAAGTATTCTTTTATATTTAGGTTCCATATACTTACTCTTCTCCCACAACAAACCTCGCAAACCTTCTCACCACTATATTTTCTCCAAGTTTGGATATGGCCTCAGTTATTAAATCCTTTACTTTTATTTCGGGATTTCTTACAAAAGGTTGTTCTAATAAACATACTTCTTCATAAAACTTTTCAAGTTTTCCTTCTATAATTTTTTCAATCACATGGTCAGGTTTCCCTTCGTTCTTAAGCTGAGTTCTATATATTTCTTTTTCTTTTTCAATAACCTCTTGAGGAACATCTTCTTTACTTACATATTGGGGGTTCATTCCTGCAATCTGGAGAGCTATTTCTTTTGCTAACCTTCTAAATTCATCTGTTCTTGCTACAAAGTCTGTTTCACAGTTTACTTCTACTAAAACTCCAAGTTTTTCTCCCGTATGTATATATGCCTCTATAATCCCTTCTTTTGCTATTCTTCCAGCTTTTTTAGCAGCCTTTATAACACCCTTTTCCCTCAATATGGTAACTGCTTTTTCCATATCTCCATTAGCTTCCTCCAAGGCTCTCTTAGCCTCCATTACTCCTGCTCCTGTCCTTTCTCTTAATTCCTTTATCATTTCAATAGTTATTTCCATCTTTATTCAACCTCCTACTTTTTATTAATTATTCTGAAATTTCTGATTGAAGATCTTCTTCTTTAAACTCAAGAGAAAGCTCTTTTTCTCTTAAATCTCTGCCCTCTATAATAGCATCTGCTATTTTTGAAGTGATAAGTTTTATAGATCTTATTGCGTCATCATTTCCTGGAATTGGATAAGTGATTAATTCAGGATCACAATTAGTATCCACAATAGCAACAATAGGTATACCCAACCTATTTGCTTCTTTTACAGCAATTTCTTCTCTTTTGGGGTCAACTATATACAATACATCTGGAACTCTCTCTATACCTCTCAAGCCATCAAATATTTTTACAAGTTTTTCTAATTCTCTGTTTAATCTTGATGCCTGTTTTTTAGGTAGCTTTTCAAAATAACCATTATTCTTCAGCTCTTCTAATTTTATCATATAGTCAATTCTTGCCTTTATAGTAGTAAAATTAGTTAACATACCTCCAAGCCATCTTTGTGTAACATAAAACGCTCCACATCTTTTTGCTTCTTCTTCAATGGTCTGTTGAGCTTGCTTTTTTGTTCCTACAAAAAGAAAAGTTTTACCTTCTTTTGCCTGTTCCTTCACAAACTCATAAGCTTCTTCAAGTTTAACAAGTGTTTTTTGAAGATCAATAATGTGGATACCATTTCTCTCAGAAAATATGTATTCTTTCATTTTTGGACACCATCTTTTTGTCTGGTGCCCGAAATGAACTCCTGCTTCTAAGAGCTGTTTCATTAATACATGTGCCATTGTAACACCTCCATATTTTGGTTTTTTCCTCCCCTTCCTTCTTCTTCTCTTGGAACTTCTCCTAAAAGAGAAGCACCCCCAAGAGAATCTGGAAGGGTGAGTTCTCAAATCATTCAAAAAGGAGTATATCACGAAGTGATTTGGTTTACAAGACTATTTAAAGAAATTTTTATTTATGGTATACTTTGTTTAAAATTTCTTTAAAAGAATGGGAGTTGTATTAAGATTGAGCTACAATTTCCCAATATATATAGTAAGAATATTGAAAAAAGATGAAAATATTAACAGGTACGATATTCCTGTGGTTGCTATTGGAAATGCTCGAGAAATTTTAATACTTTGTCAAAAGATATTGGCTCCAAAACTTAGTTTATCAGAATTTTTTCAAATATACAAAAAACAGGCAGAGGATAGAGGGATAAATACTAAAAATTTAGAAATAAACACTTTCTTAAAGATCTTAGCTTTGTTGAATGTTATAGAAATATATGAAATACCAAAAGAAATTTTTAGTAATGATGGTTAAAATAAGCTAAAATTTTTAATTATTTTATTGCTTTTTATAGTGATTTAATGTATACTTAAATAAAGTTTGTTAGAAGAGAAAGTTTAAGGACGAAAAAGTGGGAGTTCCCACTTTTTCTTTTTAATAAGGTAAAAGAAAGTGAAAGATCAAATACATATGGAGTTTATCAAAAAACTAAGAAGTATCGTGGAGCCTGTCTGCGAGAGATACTATTTTGAACTTGTAGACTTAGAATATCAAAGAGAATCTCGTGGATGGGTACTAAGGGTATTTGTTGATAAAGTAGGAGGTGTCACAGTAGAGGACTGTGCTTATATAAGTGAAAAAATAAGCAAGGAACTTGATATTCATGATCCAATTCCACATTCATATGTGCTTGAAGTTTCATCTCCTGGTTTAGATAGACCATTAAAGAAAAGGCGAGATTTTGATAGACATGTTGGCGAAAAAGTAAATATTTTACTTTTAGAAAATATTGAAGGGAGAAGGAAGGTTGAGGGAAAAATTATAAGTACTGATGAAGAAAATGTAATAATAGAAGTTGATGGTAAATTTATTCATATTCCTTTCTCCAAAATAAAAAAAGCAAGGTTGATTGTAGAATTTTGAGGAGGATGATAATTTATGAGATTAGGTGAAGATTTCTGGGTTGTTTTAGAACAGATTATTAAAGAGAAAAAGTTAGATAAAGCTGTAGTTATAGAGGCTTTAAGAAAAGCCTTACTTTCAGCTTTTAAGAAAGCTTATGGTACAAGCAAAGGTGCGCGTGTAGAAATAGATGTAAATAGACAAGAAATAAGAATTTATGTGGTAAAGAGAGTGGTTGAAAAGGTATTAGATCCAATTTCAGAGATTACGATTGATGAGGCAAAGGCCTTAAAACCTGATGCAAAATTAGGAGATGAGATAGAAATAGAAGTGGAACCTCAAGAATTTGGGCGTATAGCTGTTCAAGTTGCAAAACAGGTTATTATGCAAAGTTTGAAAGAAGCCGAAAGAAAAATTTTATATGATAAATATAAAGCTAAAGAGGGAGAATTAGTTAATGGTACTGTGGTAAGAATAGAAAGAGGAAATGTTTATGTAAGATTTCCTGATATTGAGGCAGTGTTACCTGTAAAAGAACAGATTCCAGGAGAAGAATATTGGATAGGAAGAAGATTAAGAGCTTACCTTTTGGAGGTAAGAAAGACCACAAAAGATCCCTTAGTAATATTATCACGAAGCCATCCTGGATTTTTAAAAAGGCTTTTTGAATTGGAAGTTCCTGAGATTAAAGAAGGAACTGTAGAAATTGTAAGCATAGCAAGAGAACCAGGTTTAAGATCGAAGGTTGCTGTTTATTCTCATTATCCTGAAATAGATCCAATTGGTGCTTGTGTTGGGTTTAAGGGAGTTAGAATACAAAATATTATAAACGAGCTTAATGGTGAGAAAATTGATATAGTATTATGGAGTAAAGATCCAGCGGAATTTGTTGCAAGAAGTTTGAGTCCTGCTAAACCCATATCAGTAGAAATAAAGGAAGATGAACATAAAGCTATTGTTATAGTGCCTCCTGATCAATTCTCTTTAGCTATAGGCAAAGAAGGTCAAAATGTAAGATTAGCTGTAAAACTTACATCATGGAGGATTGATGTAAGGACTCCAGAAGAATATTCTAAAGAAAAAGATAATAAGGAAATAGAGAAGGTGGTAGAAAAAAGTGAGTAAGCATGTGCCTATAAGAACATGTATAGGTTGCGGAGAAAAAAAGCCCAAAAGAGAGCTTTTGAGAATTGTTAGAGATGAAGATAATAATATAAGTTTTGATCCTACTGGTAAGGCTTCGGGTAGAGGTGCATATTTATGTCCAAAGATAGAATGTTTAAATTTGGCTTTCAAGAAAAGAGCATTTTCACATGCTTTAAGATGTGAGGTTTCTTTCGGAACATTACAAAAAATTAAAGAAGAATTACAAAACGAAATTTCTCGTCGGGGGGAGATAAAGTAATGAAAAAGAGAATATATGAATTAAGTAAAGAACTGGGTATAGAAAGTAAAGACTTATTAAAGATTCTTAGTGATTTAGGAGTTAATGCAAAGTCAGCGTTAAATGTAATAGATGAAGAAGTAGAAGAGATTATAAAGGAACTTGTTACAGGAAAGAGTAAAGAAGAAAATCCCCCCACTGCCTCAGAGGCTATTCAAGTAGAAGAAATAAAGGAAGATCAAAAATTAACAGAGACAAAATCTCAAAAAATAGAGGAAAACGAGCAAATAACTGTTAAAGAAAAGGAAAAGGTATTAATAATACAAGGAAGTATGAGGATAAAAGATGTAGCTGATGCTCTCTCCGTATCTCCTACAGATTTAATAATGGAACTTTTAAATATGAAAATATTAGCCAATGTGAATCAAATTTTAGATCCAGATGTTATTAAGAAACTTGCGATTAAACATGGATATAAAGTAGAAGAGGTAAAACCTCAAGCAATAGTTAAGAGAGTGCAGTTAACACCTGAGGAAGAAGCAAGACTAAAACCAAGACCACCTGTTGTAGTAGTAATGGGACACGTGGATCATGGTAAAACTACCCTCTTAGACGCTATTAGACAGACAAAGGTGGCAGAAAAAGAATATGGTGGGATAACTCAACATATTGGAGCGTCGATGGTAGAACATAATGGAAGAAAGATTGTTTTTTTAGATACTCCTGGTCATGAGGCCTTTACAGCTTTAAGGGCAAGAGGTGCTCAAGTTACAGATATAGCTGTACTTGTGGTAGCTGCTGATGATGGTGTTATGCCTCAAACGGTTGAAGCAATCAATCATGCCAAAGCAGCTAATGTACCTATTATTGTGGCTATAAATAAGATTGATAAACCTGATGCAAACCCTGAAAGAGTAAAACAACAATTGTCTGAATATGGCCTTATTCCGGAAGAATGGGGTGGAGATACCATAATGGTGCCTATCTCTGCTATGAGGAAACAAGGCATCGACCAATTATTAGAAATGATTTTACTTATGGCAGATGTCTTAGAATTAAAGGCTGACCCTGATAAGCCTGCCAAAGGAACAATTATTGAAACAAGAATAGATAAAGGTAAAGGACCTGTGGCAACAGTAATAATTCAAGAAGGAACCCTCAAATTAAGGGATATTTTTGTGGCTGGGGATGTTATGGGACGTGTTAGAACAATGGTCGATGATAAGGGTAGATCTCTAAAGGAGGCCTATCCTTCTTGGCCTGTTGAAATTTCAGGATTTGAAGAGTTGCCACAAGCTGGAGATATTCTTGAAGTTGTACCTAATGAGGCAGTTGCCAAAGAGATTTTAGAGGAAAGAAAGAAAAAGAAGGAAAAATCTAACATAGAAGTGGTAGGACTTGGTGAAAAAGTTTTACCATTAATTGTAAAAGCTGATACTCAGGGTTCTTTAGAAGCTATTTTACAAACTATAGACAAACTTCCAACAGAAGATATAACTGTTAAAATAATACATTCAGGTGTAGGGGGAATAACAGAAAGTGATGTCATGTTAGCATCTGCCTCCAAAGGTATGATTATAGGTTTTAACGTAAGACCCGATTCAAGGGCTCAAGAAGCTATTACGAAAGAAAAAGTAATTGCTAAAACATACAGAATTATATATGAAATAATAGATGATTTACAAAATTATATCAAAGGGTTAAAAGCTCCCCAGATCAAGGAAGTAATTATGGGAAGAGGCGAAGTGAAAGCTACATTTAATGTTCCCAAGGTTGGTACTGTGGCAGGAGTATATGTTAGAGAAGGTAAAATTCAAAGAAATGCAAAGGTTAGACTAATAAGAGACGGTGTAGTTATATATGATGGAAAGATAGCCTCTTTAAAGAGGTTTAAAGAGGATGTCACAGAGGTTCTTACAAATTTTGAATGTGGAGTAGGTTTAGAGAACTTTGGAGATATAAAACCAGGGGATATTTTAGAAGTCTATACCGTTCAACAAGTTCAGTAATTTATGTTAATAGGAGTATGTAGAGTTATTTTATCGATTCCTGAAAGTTTCTCCCTTAAGGAAAAAAGGAGAGTAAAAAGAAGTATTGTAGACAAAATAAGGACAAGATTTAATGTTTCTATAGCTGAGGTAGACGCTCAAGAAATATGGAACGAACTTGTCTTAGGAATAAGTATTGTATCTACAGAGTCAAAACATATATATCAAATATTATCAGATGTTATAAAGTTGTTAGAAGAACAAAAAGACACAGAGATAGTAGATTATGAAATAGAAATTTTGTAAATTACCAGGAGTGATGTTAACATGAGACAAAGACAAGAAAGATTAAGTGCTTTAATTAGAGAAGAAATAAGTGAGATATTATTAAGAAGGGTTAAAGATCCTCGTATCTCATCTAATTTTGTTGTAATAACTGAAGTAGAAATTAGTAAAGATCTTAGATATGCAAGAATATATGTGAGTGTTTATGGTAGTGAAGAAGAAAAAAGAGAAACTATGAAGGGACTTGAAAGTGCTAAAGGATTCATAAGAAGCGAATTAGGAAAAGATCTTAGAATAAGATTTATACCAGAAATTTCTTTTGAGCTTGACGAATCCTTAGAAAGAGGAGACAGGATACTTAGAAAATTGAAAGAATTGAAATTAGAGGATGAAGAAGATCAATAAAGAGATTAGAAGATTAATAGATATAATAGAAAAATATCAAGATTTTATTTTATTCACACACATAAATCCTGATGGAGATGCTATTGGATCTATATTAGGATTTTATTATTTTCTATTAGAAATAGGAAAAAAACCATATATTTTTCTAAATTCACCTATCCCCTCTTTTTATAGATTCCTTTTAAAGGGGGATGTAAACACAATAAGTAATTTGGATAGATCATATAATATAGGTATTGTCTTTGATTGTAGTGATATATATAGGGTTAAGGAAGATTTAAACGTAAAAGAAAAAACTAAAATACTAATAAATATAGACCATCATACTTCAAATTCAAAATTTGGAGACATAAATATTATAAACGAAAAAGCTTCATCAGTAACAGAAATTATTTACGATATTCTTACCAAATCAAAATTCAACATATCAATAAATGTGGCTGCTTGTCTTTTAACTGGTCTAATAACTGATACAGGAAGCTTTAGATTTAGTAACACTACTCCTAAAAGCCTAAAAGTAGCAAGTAATCTTGTTAAGATAGGGGTTGATATTTCCTCTATATCAAAGGAGATATACGAGAAAAGAAAACTTTCATCATTAAAATTATTAGGAATATCATTACTAAGAATAAATGTTGATAAAGATATTGCTTGGAGTTTTATCAATATGGAAGATATGGAGAAATATAATGCAACTTTAGAAGACACAGAGGGAATAATAGACAATCTTAGGATGTTGAAAGATGTGAGAGTTGTAGTGTTCTTCTATCCAATAAATGAAAAAACATTAAAAGTCAGCCTAAGATCTAAAGATAATCGTATTGATGTAAGTAAATTTGCACAATCTTTTGGTGGAGGGGGACACAAAGAGGCAGCAGGTTTTCAAGTAAAAAATAACAATTCCGATGTTTATAACTTAGTTATCAATAAGCTAAAAGAGTTTATTGAAGAAAATGAACGGATTTCTTTTAGTAAATAAACCTCCTGGTATAACCTCCTTCAATGTAGTAAAAAAAATAAGAGAAATAACAAAAATAGATAAAGTAGGACATATGGGTACTTTGGATCCCAGAGCATGTGGGCTTATAATAATAGGCTTGGGAAAATATGTAAGATTAGAGGAATACATTTTAAACTTTACAAAAACATATATTGTAGAGATTCATTTTGGTATAAGTAGTGACACTTATGATAGAGAGGCTTATTCTTTTAAATATCAAAACATAAAAAATCAAGATATTTCTCCCCAAAAAATAGAAGAAATATTAAAAAGCTTGTTAGGAGAAATTGAACAAGAACCCCCAATCTATTCTGCTCTTCATATAAATGGTAAAAGGGCTTATGAACTAGCAAGAGAAGGGAAAAATTTGAAACTTCCAAAAAGGAAGGTAAAAATATTTAAGGCTGAACTATTAGATTATAAGAAAAGTAAATTTCCTATTGCTTTAATTGAATTTAAGGTTTCAGCTGGTACCTATATAAGAAGCCTTGTAAAAGATATAGGTGAGAAACTTGGATGTTATGCAATAACCTCTTTTTTATTAAGGACTGAAATTGGTCATATCTCTATAAGTGATAGTATATCTTTTAACAAACTCTCTAAACATTGGAAAGAAAATTTAGTTTCTCCAGTTAAAATATTAAACTTTCCTCTAATAAAAGTTGATGCTCTGGAAGAGAAAAGAATTTTAAATGGAAACAATGTTCTTTTACCTACTTATGAAAATAAGGAAATTTTTGTCTCAGTGGTTAATTCAAAAGATAATTTTATTGCTGTAGGTAAGATAAAAGGAAATGTTCTAAAACCAGAAAAGGTCTTTTCAATTGAATAATTATTATGGAAAAAGATATTAAAGTAATAAAGCTGAACAATATAGAAAAAAAGGGAAAACTAATTCTAAGTATAGGAGTATTTGATGGAATACACAAAGGGCATTCCTCTATTCTGGAAGAGATGTTCAACTATGCGCTGATTAGTGATTCAAATACTGGAATAATAACTTTTGAAGATACATATCCCAAAGTTTTCAAAAATTTATCCTCCTTTCTACTAACAAAGGATGAGAAAAGAGAAATGATAGGTTTAAAAGGAATTGATTATATGTTTTGTTTGCCCTTTGACTCAAAACTTAGAAATCTTAGTCCGAAGGATTTTATTGAATTTCTTAGAAAAAATATGGAATTCTCATGCATACTTGTAGGGGATAATTTCAAGTTTGGAAAAGGAAGAACAGGAGATGTAAGTGTCTTATTAGAATTGAGTAAAAATTACAATTTTAAAGTATTGGTAAAGCCACTTCATGATATAGATAATACAACTGTATCAAGTAGTATGATAAGAGAAGCCCTTCAGAAAGGAGACATTTCTTTTGCTAATAAAATGTTAGGCTATAAATATTTTATAAGAGGTAAAGTGATAAAAGGTGATAATATAGGAGAAAAGATAGGCTTTCCAACTGTAAATGTAAAACCTGATCCTTCTAAACTTATTCCTAAAAATGGAATATATAAAGGTAAAGCTAAAATAAGAGATAAAATATATCACTCTGCTATTTACATAGGAACAAGACCTACTTTTAATGGTGAAGAGCTTCGTATAGAGGCATATTTATTTGATTTTGCTGGTAATATTTATAACGAGATTATTGAATTAGTCTTAGAAGAATACATAAGACCTGATATAAAATTTCCCTCATTAGAAGAATTAAAGAAGCAAATAACTCAAGACCTTTTATTTATAAAATATAGAATATATGAAGAAGAAAAAGAAATTAAAATCATAACAATAGACGGCACTGCAGGATCTGGTAAAACTACAATAGCAAAATCTTTAGCAAGAAAATTTAATTTTGATTACATAGATAGCGGTGCATTATATAGAAGTGTGGGACTTTTGGCTATGAAATTTGATATTTTTGATGAGAGTAAATTGGCAAAAATTATAAAAGAAAATCAAATAAAATTTTTGTGGGATGGAGAAAAATTTAGAGTTTTCTATAAAGAAATGGAATTAACAGATTTGATAAGAACTACAGAAGTAGGACTTGTAGCTTCTAAAATAGGTAGATTTAGAGGAATTAGAGAGATTATAACAGACTGGCAAAGAGATTTTCTTAAAAAGGTGAAACGGGGATTAGTTATAGAAGGTAGAGATAGTGGGACAATAGTTTTTCCAAACGCAAACTTAAAGCTTTTTATTAATGCTAATATTGATATAAGATGTGAAAGAAGAGCAAAAGATCTTAATGATACAAATAAAGAAAAACTTCTTGAAAGCATAAGAGAAAGAGACTACTTAGACATAAACAGAGATGTAGCACCTCTTAGGCTTCCTCAGGGAGGTTATTTTATAGATAATTCATATACCACAATAGACGAGGTTCTAAACATTATTACTACTTTATTTATGAGGTCAATGTAATGGTGATTATTTACTATAAACAAGTAACCTCTACTATGGATATTGCTCATGATTATGCTTCAAAGAATTTTCCTCATGGCACAATTATTTTGGCTGATATACAGACAGAAGGAAGAGGTAGATTAAGAAGAAAATGGATTTCTCCTGAAGGTGGCCTTTGGTTTTCTATAATCCTTTATCCTTCTATCTATCTGAAAAAGAAAATAGATTGTTTAGGTATTCTTATATCTGTAGCAGTATATAAAGCTTTAGATATATTCTTGAAAGAAAAAGATATTCTTAATTTTAAATGGCCTAATGATTTAGAACTCAATAAAAAGAAGGTTGCAGGAATACTATTGGAAAGTATTTATGAAAATAATGAAATAAAATACATAATAGCAGGTGTCGGAATAAATCTTTTTGTAGAACAGTCATATTTTCAAAAATATGATATAGATGCTACTTCCCTTAAAGACCTTGTTTTGGTTGAAGATAAACTAATCATATTAAAAGAGATAAGAAATCAGATTCTTTCGCATATAGCTGATTATCCTGATAATTGGGATTATGTATTTCAGTTTTACAAGAGTAAGTTTCCGTATATAGGAAGTAATGCTGTAAACAGATTAAATGGAAAAGAAGTTAAAATAGTAGATATAGATGATAATGGAAGTATTATATTGGAAGAAGAAAATAAAATCAAAAAATATCCATGGGGAGGTATTTCACTTGAAATTAAAAGGATTACTTATTGATCTTGATGGATCTATTTATAGAGGAGATGTCCCACTTCACTACAGTAAAGAGTTCATAGAATTTTTAAGAGAGAAAAATGTGAAATTCATGTTTCTAACTAACAATTCCACTAAGCTTCCCGAAGAATATATAGAAAAATTACAAAAAATGGGAATTTTCACTAATACTGATGAAATTCTAACATCTGGAATTGCTACAGCTATATATCTTAAAAAAATTAAAAATCAAGGTACAGCTTACGTTATAGGAGAAAAAGCATTGAAGAAAGTTATTTCTGACATTGGTTGGGAATTATGCGAAGATAAGGATATGGTTGATTCTGTGGTAGTAGGATTAGATAGAGAGTTTACTTTTGAAAAATTAAGAAAAGCGAACTACCATATAAGAAATGGGGCGAAGTTTTTAGCTACAAATCCCGATAAGACATTTCCAACTGAAAATGGTATAGATCCAGGAGCTGGATCTTTGGTCGCAGCTGTTTCTTCAGCATCTCAAAAAAGACCTTTTATAATTGGGAAACCATCACCATACATGGGAAAAATTGCTATAGAAAAGTTGGGCCTGAAATCAGAAGAAGTAGGGGTTGTTGGGGATAGAATAGATACAGATATTTGCTTAGGAAAAAGACTTAATGTAAAAACTTTTTTACTCCTTACAGGAGTAACTCAAAGTAAAGATTTAGAAAGATCGAAGATAAAACCTGACTTTGTATTTGAAAATCTTGAGGATTTAACTAAGTTCCTAAAAGGGCATTTAGAAAAGTAATCATGGAAAATATAAAGGTAAAATCATATGTTAATATCAATAGAAAAGATATAATGTTTCTATAAGTCTTATTAATGATCATCTCTAAAATTCTCAAAATTATAAAAACAAAAAGTGATACATAAAATGAGCCTATATAGTAAGTAATGAATATTATAGTTCTTAAAATAACCTCCATATATTTTTCCTTTATTGATATTCCATCTTTGTAAAATATATTTTTCCCCCCAAAGGTTTTTATAACATAAAAATAAAAGATAGTTCCTGCAAAAGCAACGAAAAAATAACCAATAGATAAAAGAATATAGTAATCACTATTATAAAAGCGATTTAAAAAGGATAAAGGAGAGCTTAGATTTAGATATTTGGGCTCCTTTGCTTGAGGTAATAAGAAAACAGAAATTAAAGTTATAAAATGTTGAATTTGATCTTTCAAAAATTCCCTAATACCATTACTTTTGGATATCTTTTTGATTTTCGAAAGATCTATTATTGTGTGTAATGAAAATAGAATAAAAATATAAGAGAAACACATTGGGGAAGTTAAGTAAGGTATGGAAAGTAGAATTGTAATTACTAAGTAAATACTTGTATGTATCAGTACTCCATATTTATTATAGACTTTATATTTAAATACTCTGTTCGTCTGTAAAGTGAAATCTGCAATAAGATGTGCTAAAAATAACCTTAAAAACCAGAACATTTAAGTAATCCCTTTCTGTAAAGAGATAAAAGAGCCTCAACTATAGAAGGATCAAATTGCTTTCCTTTTTCCTCTTTAATTCTATCTATTGCCAAATTTAAACTTACACCTTTTCTATAAGGTCTATCAGATATTAAAGCATCAAGAGTATCTACCACAGAAATAATTCTTCCAATAAGAGAAATTTCTTCACCTTTTAAGCCTTTTGGATATCCTTTACCATCATATCTTTCATGGTGTTCTTCAATACCTTTTATAATATCCTCTAAAAGATCGATGGGTGCTAATATATTTTTCCCTATTATTGGATGCTTTTTTATCTCCATTAATTCATCTTCAGAAAGTTTATCCTTTTTCCTCAGAATATTATCCTCTACCCCAATTTTTCCTATATCATGTAGTAACCCTGCAAGTCTAATTTTTTCTAAATAATCAGAATCTAAATTTAATTCTTTACCAATTAAATATGAAAATTCAGAGACCCTTTTTGAATGTCCATGAGTATAAGGATCTTTTGCATCAATAGCATTTACAAGAGATTCTATAGTATCAAAAAATAGACTTTTTAAGTTATTGTATAAAAGAGCATTTTTTATTGCTACAGCAGCTTCATTTGCTATAGTTTGTAGTAAGTCTAAATCTTCATAGTCAAAAGGTTTATCGCTTTTTTTGTTTATAGCTTCTATTACACCTATTAGTTCATCTTTATACAACATTGGTACCCCTAAAATGGATTTGGTTTTGAAAGAGGTTAAATAATCAAATTTTGGATTGAATATATTACTACTTTCCACATTATTTTCAATAATAGGAGTTCTTGTTTGAGCAACTTTTCCTGCAATCCCCTCCCCTACTTTTACTGTATATCTTTTGATTGTATCTCCCTTTTCTCCAAGAGCTACTTCAAAATATAATTCTTCTTTTTTGGAATCAAGAAGAAGTAACGAACAAGCCTCAACCATTAAACTCTCTTTTACTATTTCCATGATTATTTTTAAAAGATCAGAAAGATTCAAATTTGAAACAATCTTATAGGAAATCTCCCTAATTAAATAGAGTCTCTCTATTTCTTTTTTTAAAGATATATTTTCTTTAAGTATTTTACCTATTTTAATTTTCATTTTTGTACCCTAATACTCTAAATACATGAACAGGTTTTTCTTTTCCTTTAATATTGAAAAAACCAAGATCTTCAATAATAAACTTATCTTTTATTTCATTATATGTTTGTTCACATATTAGAATCTCTCCTCCTTTAGCTAAACCTTCTAATCGAGATGCAAGATTTACAGTATTTCCGATTGCTGTATATTCTATCTTCTGTTTGGGTCCTATAATACCCACTAAAGCTTCTCCTGAGGAAATTCCTATTCCCACTTCAAAAGAAGGATAACCTTGACTTTTCCATTCTAATTGTAATTTCCTGATCTTTTCTTGTATTTCTAAGGCAGAAAGTACAGCTTTTTCTGCAGTATTTTCCAAAGGATAAGGAGCTCCAAAAATTGCCATTATTGCATCTCCCATAAATTTATCTACAGTCCCATTGTTTTTTAAAACAATATCTGAAGAGCTTTTTAAGAAATCATCTAAAATCTTAATTATCTCTTCAGGTTCTCTTATATCAGAGTAATAAGTAAAATTTCTAATATCTGCAAACAGAACGCTTATCTTCTCTCTTTTGGTAGTGAAAATTTTATCTCTTTCTGTTTTAAGAAGCATTTCAACTACTTCTGGAGAGACAAATCTTTGAAATAATGTCTTAATTTCTCTCTTTTCTTGTTCTGTTTTTATAATTTCATATAACATGTTAAATAAATAAGAAATTAAAAGTCCAAATACTGGTATGTAATATGGAAGTAACGTATTAAAATAAACAAAAAATAAATTGGCTATTGTGAGGTATAATAAGGAAAATATCACGGATATTACAAATATAAAAATTGTCTTGTATTTTCTTATTAAAATAGAAGGAATAAAATTCATAAGTAGTGTAATTATATATAATGGGGATCCATCATTAAAAGGTTTTATAAAATCTTTGCTAATAAGGGTGTCTATAGCATTAGCATGAACTTCTACTCCCGGCATTTTTCCTAATCTAATAGAACCTCCATATCTTATAAAACCATAAAATGGAGTAAAATGAGTATCGTGTAATGTCTCAGTTACTGCACCTATAAGAACAATTTTGTTTTTAAAAACATTTGGATCAATATTTCCTTTTAATATATCAACAAAAGAGTAAACAGGATAACTAAAAGGTCCTCCTCTGTAATTTATATATATGTTATTTTTTTTATCTGTGAACAATTTTGTTTTAGAAATATATTCGTCTGAAGTTAGAGAAAGATATTTTAATGTTATTAAAAAAGGAAAAGAAATCCATTCCTTTTCTAATACGAAATTTTTTAGTTGGAATCTTCTTATAAATCCATCCAAATCATGTTCTGGATTAACGAGTCCAACCTTAGCGTTTTTCAAAAATTTATCAATGGGAAGAAAGAGTCTTTTAAGAGAACCATATCTTGGATCATCCACTGATATATAAAAAGCAGAAAGTATTATCCTTTTATCCCTTTTTAAAAGTTCCTCAAATTTCTTATCATCTACCGGAGTTGTTTCTGTATCAAAATATATATCAAAGGCTATAATTTTGGGATTTTTCCCTAGTTTATTTATTAATTCCACATATAAAGATCTATTCCAAGGAAAATTACCTAATTCTTGTATTGAATTATCGTCTATTCCTATTATTACGATATTACTTTCTGACTCTCTCTCCCCTCTAAATATAAATCTTAAGTTAATAGAGCCTAATTCAAGTTTTTGAAGTACTTGACTTTGAAACAATAATAAAGTCACTACAAAAGATATTAGCACTATTATACATCTTATTATTATGCCATTCTTTATAAACCTATTTATATAATTCACTTTTTAAAGTCTTAACTTTGTCGATACAAAATATATATCTGTTGGATTACCATAAGGATCAAAAGTTCTTTTTATAGTTAGTATAGCATCTACATTTTGAGCTAATGGATAGGTTATATTTAAAGTCATAATTGTATTTTCATTAAAGAGTATAAATGGAGTTTTTATCTCTTTTTGCTCGTATAGTAAGTTCATCTTTAATCTTTCATTTAATGACATAGTAAATCTACTATATATAGATGGACGCATACCATTAAAAGATTGGTAATTTACATTTAAAAAGGCAATATTTAATATATTAGTGTCTAAGTCTAATGTTAAACCAAATATTCTATTTACAGACTCTTTTAAAGGAGATAGAGTTTTAAGTACCTTATTCTTTTCATAATAAGCATTGAAATAACCAGGATAAAAATTATCAGAAAAGTTTATTAGCTGGACACTAAAAACACTGTTGAAAAGACTGAAATTGCTTTGAAGACCTAATGCAACACCATTTTCACTTAGAACTCTTGGATCACTAATTGTTACTCCATCATGTATTATTCTTTGTGCAAAAGATGAATAAATAACAGTATTTTTTGTCAAAAAGTACGATAAATCTGCTCCAACTATTGCTTGTCTTTTATTTTCATCAACATCCATATCCATCATACCATTTATACCAATTTCTAATCTATTTATGGGTCGATAAAAAGCTCTCAATGCATATGTTGAGTTTAGATTTTCATATTTATTAAAAGGAGAAGGAAAGAGAGTAAGAATACCCCCTCTTTTTGGATCTTCTAATCGAAGTACTACCCCCTCCATTTCATATGTGGAATATCTATTGGCAATTAATCCGTATCCAAGAGTAAAGTGATCTATAACACCATATTTTATTCCAAGCCAAGGTAAATTTAGTTCTCCATACCTTATTTTTCCTTGAATATAACTTATACTTTCTCCATCGGTATATAAAGAAAGATCAAGACCGAGTTTTAATATTCCAAAAGAAAGTTCTGGAGAAAAGGAAAGTTTAGCAAGCATCAAATCATTCTTTTTATATAAACCATAATCTAAATTATTATTAAGCGCTAATCTAACACCTTCGGATGATCCCCTTTGAGGAGGTGTAATAGGTTTCTCTTCTTTAATCTCTTCTTTGGGCTTTTCTTCTTTTGGTTTCTCTTCTTCATCAAACTTTTCAATTTCTGTTATTGGTGTCGGATTTTCAGGAGGATTTTCAGGTTTTACAATACTTTGAAAACCTTCTTTTACATCTACTGTTACACCTTTAGCAGAAAAAGAAACTACTCCTTTAAGAGTTTTCACCACAGTCGTTCCATCTTCACTTACTTGCTGAATCCATTCCGTACCTCTTACACCTGCAACAGCTGTAGGTGTGTGTATCTCTACTCTTTCTCCTATAGATAATATCTTCTCAACTGTCGCCCATACTTTTCCTAAAAGTAATTTAAATATTGATACTTCTTTTTGTGTATCTTTATCACGATCCAATCTTAAAATATCAAGCTGGGTATTTGAAGCAAGTTTTAGGGTTGATCTATCTGAAAACTCTAATATAGCTTGTGAGTTTTGTTGTACCCAAATCTTATCTCCTGAAGAAAGTTCCATTTTTAACTTAGCAGGTATCCATAACTCTGATTCAGCCTTTTTTACATAAACATTTCCTTTTAGATATGTTATTATTGCTACCCTTTTTGTTGCTTGAGCAAAAATAGGGACAATAAGGATTAATAAAACTAAAAGAAAGACAAAAAGTTTTTTAAACATTTTTAATACACCCCACTAAATTGTTTTTAAAATAATCTTAAACTTTTTATATTATATCACAGGTTTTTTTTATAAAGATAACAAAGTCCTTTAAGAGTAAGATAAGGATCAATATTTTCTAATTTAAGGTATTTTGAATGAGGTACTATTCTTTTAGCCCAACCACCAGTACTTATAAGAACAGGATTTCCATTCATTTCTGATATTTGTCTTTCTAAAATTCCATCAACAAGTCCTGCAAACCCAAAAACTATTCCTGCTTGAATTGCAGATATAGTGTTTTTTCCTAAGGAAGATTCTGGAGCTTTAATATCTACTTGAGGAAGTTTAGCGGTTTTTTCAAAGAGGGCGTAGGATGCCGTCCCTACGCCCGGTGCTATAGCTACTCCTAAAAATTTCTTATTCTCTATAGCAGAAAAAGTAGTTGCTGTGCCAAAATCTATAGCTATTCCAACTGGACCATACTCTTCTTGAATAGCAACCACATTACATATAAGATCTGAACCTACCTCTTTGGGGTTTTCTGTCTCTATGGAGATTCCTGTTTTTATTCCTGGTTCTACAACAAAAGGAGAATAATTGAAGATATATCTTATGGCATCAACAAAAACTGAGGTAAGAGATGGAACTACAGAAGATATAGCTATACCTTCTACTTTAGCCTCGGAGATCCCATTTCTTTTTAGAGTCCATTCAATAAGTAGTGAATATTCATAGCTTGTAGAGTATTTCTTAGTCTCAAATTCATAATGAGATATAATTTTATTTTTTTTAAAATAAGCTATATCTATATTTGAATTGCCGATATCTATAGTTAAAAGCATACCCTATGCACTCTCCTTAATTAATCTTTTTAATAATACAACTATAGGTGGACAAATTATTGACGCGATAATTGCTTCTGGAATACCATGAAGAATTCCTATGGATATAATAACTCCTAATGGGAAAATTTTAAAAATTGCTGCAAGACCAAGAGTTCCCACAGTGTTAGTCATACTTCCTAAGAAGGATGCTATTCCAATGGCAACTATTTCTCCTTCTTTTTCTTTTATTATAAATAAAATTAAAAAAGCTATGATAAAAGAGATTAAAGCTATTAAAAAACTAAATTCTAAAGAGTAATTAATAAGGCTTTCTGTAAACCACTCTCTCATGATATAGACACCACTAAGATATGCGAAAGAGAAAACTACAAAAGAGATAATAAAAGCGGTAGAGTTTTTAAGCTTCTTTTGAGACCTAAAAAAGGATAAGAGAAAATTATAAACAAGACCTGAAACAATACCAATAAAAGGTCTTGCAGGAAAAAGCACCCAGAAAGGAGCAATATGGGAAAAATACATAACTGCAGAAATGCCAAAAATGCTACCTACTAAGGCTCCAAACCATGGTCCCATAACAATGCCTGCTAATATCACTGGAATATGCATTATTGTTGCAGCACCTGCTGGTGTTGGTAGGGATATATAGCCTATACGTGAAAAACCTAATAAGAGGGTAATTGCAACAAAAAGAGATGCTAATGAGATTTTTTTGATGTTTTTAAACATTTTAATACCTCCCTTCCGGCTCCCCAACAAGGGATGCCGTTTTTTTGATTTGACTATTTATATTGATATTTATTGATATTGTCCCGCGATCCTAAAGATCTGCAGGCTTTTTTGGATTATAATATATAAACTAAAAAAAGAAAAGAGGTTATATAAATGGATAAAAAAGAATTGCGGAAGATATTTTTAGAAAAAAGAAGGAATATAAGAGATAAAGAGGTAAAATCTCATGAAATTTTTCATAAGCTGAAGAATTTAGTTATTTGGGGAAAAGCATCTATAATTAACACTTATGTCTCTATAAAAGATGAGGTAGATACAAGGTTCATAATTTATCATGCTCTTGTAGAAAACAAAAGAGTATTTTGCCCCGTTATCTTTGGTAAAGACTTAAAATTTGGAGAAATTAAGACAATTAATGATTTAGAAAAAGGTCCATTTGGTATACTGCAACCTAAGGAGATTTATGAAATAGATTATAACTTGTTCGATATTATTGTAGTACCTGGAATTGCATTTGATGTTAAAGGTTATAGAATAGGTTATGGTAAAGGTTACTATGATCGTTTTTTAAGCAACATTAAAAGAGGTATAAAAATAGGTTTAACCTTTGACGATTTAATCATTAATGAACTTCCAAAAGATCCTTACGATCAAAAAGTTGATATTATTATTTCAGAGAAAAAGATTATTTTTACTAATAATTATTGAATACCTATACAAGATAAACACAAAATAATACTATTTCTATAGATCTCATAAAATTCTCCCATATATATACCAATAGTCAAAAAAAGGAATATAAGAAAGAATATAAAAAATCTTATAATTACTTTTTTAGCCATTTTTCCAATTCCTTTTTAATATCCTTTTCTGAGATAATTCCTAAATAAATTTTTCTTATAATAAAATTTTTATCAATTAAAAAAGATGTTGGTATAGCTACAATTTGATATGTATATCCTGCTTTTCCTTCTCTGTCAGAAAGAATAGTAAAACTAACTGGATTATTCTTTAAGTAATCATTAACATTTTTAGGATTGGAGTCTAGACTAACAGCCACTATTTCAAATCCTTTATTTTTATGTTCCTTGTATAGCTTATCTAATAACGGCATTTCATATCTACATGGAGGGCACCATGTAGCCCAAAAATTTAATAAAATAACTTTCCCTTTAAAATCAGAAAGCCTATAATTTTTCCCCTTTAGATCTTTAAGTGAAAAATCTATAGCTTTTTCATTTTCTCCTATATTGGCTATTGAGTAAGATGTATGAATTAATAGGACAAATAATATAATCATTAAAAAAATTTTTAAAAATCTATTATTCTTCATCATTTTTTTCATTTTAAACTCCTCCCTTTTTGCATATATTAATTAAAAGAACTTTCCAGGCGAGGTAGGGGGTGATGGGTGAGGGGGGAAGGGGACCCTCGCCTGGAAAGGTTCTTAACAAATTCTTTTTGAAATAATACTAACATTTTAAAAATTTTTTGTCAAGATTCCTAATTTTAAAATTGATTAAAAATAATAACAGAAATAATTTACACTGATCAAAAAAGAGGAGGCTCTCTGGCGATGACCTACTCTCCCACCCCGTTGCCAGGGCAGTACCATCGGCGCTGGAGGGCTTAGCTTCCGTGTTCGGAATGGGAACGGGCGTTTCCCCTCCGCTCTAATCACCAGTAGCCTCCTCTTCCTTCATAACTCCATCATAAATCCTTCTTGAGAGAGATCACACCGTAACCAGCCAGGCGTCAAAGCCTCGGCATATTAGTACCGGTCGGCTTCACGCATTGCTGCGCTTCCACCTCCGGCCTATCTACCTCCTCTTCTCGGAGGTGCCTTACCAGGTTCTCCCTGTGGGAAACCTTATCTTGGGGTGGGCTTCGCGCTTAGATGCTTTCAGCGCTTATCCCGTACGGACTTGGCTACCCAGCTCCTGCACCTGACGGCACAACTGGTACACCAGAGGTCCGCCTGCTCCGGTCCTCTCGTACTAGGAGCAGTTCCCCTCAAGTTTCCTACGCCCGTGGCGGATAGGGACCGAACTGTCTCACGACGTTCTGAACCCAGCTCACGTACCGCTTTAATGGGCGAACAGCCCAACCCTTGGGACCTTCTCCAGCCCCAGGATGCGGTGAGCCGACATCGAGGTGCCAAACCTCGCCGTCGATGTGGACTCTCGGGCGAGATCAGCCTGTTATCCCCGGAGTAACTTTTATCCGTTGAGCGATGGCCCTTCCACTCGGGACCACCGGATCACTAGGCCCGACTTTCGTCTCTGCTCGGCCCGTCGGCCTCACAGTCAGGCAGGCTTAACGCCCTTACACTTTAGGCACGATTTCTAACCGTGCCAAGCCTACCTTTGGGCGCCTCCGTTACCTTTTAGGAGGCGACCGCCCCAGTCAAACTGCCCACCAAGCACTGTCCCCCAAAAGGCTCTTCTTTTGGGGTTAGAACCCCAACACCACAAGGGTGGTATTCCACCGGCGGCTCCACAGAGGCTGGCGCCCCTGCTTCTCAGCCTCCCACCTATCCTCTACATGCGGTGCCAAAGTTCAATGCCAGGCTGCAGTAAAGCTTCACGGGGTCTTTCCGTCCTGCCACGGGTAGTCCGTATCTTCACGGACACTCTAATTTCACCGGGCCCCTCGTTGAGACAGCGCTCCAGTGGTTATGCCTTTCATGCGGGTCGGAACTTACCCGACAAGGAATTTCGCTACCTTAGGACCGTTATAGTTACGGCCGCCGTTCACTGGGGCTTCGGTTCAGGGCTTCGGGTATTCCCCTAACCCTTCCCCTTAACCTTCCAGCACCGGGCAGGCCTCAGCCCCTATACATCGGCTTCTACGCCTTAGCAGAGACCTGTGTTTTTGGTAAACAGTCCCCAGAGCCACTTCACTGCGGCCCTTTCAGGCTATTCACCTTACTCGGGCACCCCTTCTTGCGAACGTACGGGGCCATTTTGCCGAGTTCCTTAACGAGGGTTATCCCGCGCACCTTTGGATCTTCACCTCGCCCACCTGTGTCGGTTTGCGGTACGGGCACCCGCTAACCTCCCTAGAAGCTTTTCTCGGCAGTGTGGGCTCGATGCCTTCGCCCTCTCTCGAGGACTCCCCATCACTCCTCGGTTCATCAGGAGTGCGGATTTGCCTACACTCCCTCCCTTAGAGCTTGGACCTGGTATGTCACCACCAGGCGCACCTACCCTCCTGCGTCCCTCCTTCGGTATTAACGGTTAGCAGGTGGGGCCGGAATATTAACCGGCTGTGCATCACCTACGCCTTTCGGCCTCGGCTTAGCTCCCGCCTAACCCTGGGAAGACGAGCTTTACCCAGGAAACCTCGGGCTTTCGGTGGGAGGGATTCTCACCCTCCTTTTCGCTACTCATGCCGGCATTCTCACTTCCGCCTCGTCCAGCGGTCCTTCCGGTCCGCCTTCTCCCTACAGCGGAACGCTCCCCTACCGCTCTACCTACCCGAAGATAGGTAGAACCCAAAGCTTCGGTGCCGGGCTTTAGCCCCGTGTATTTTCGGCGCAGCTTGGCTCGATCAGTGAGCTATTACGCACTCTTTGAATGATGGCTGCTTCTAAGCCAACATCCTGACTGTCTTCGCCAAGCTACCTCCTTTACCACTTAGCCCGGACTTTGGGACCTTAGCTGTTGATCTGGGCTGTTCCCCTCTCGACTATGGAGCTTATCCCCCACAGTCCGACTCCCAGCCATCCACCTAAGGCATTCGGAGTTTGACTGGACTCGGCAGCGGATCCCCGCCCCTCGCCCAACCAGTGCTCTACCTCCTTAGGCTTCATCGGCTGAGGCTAGCCCTAAAGCTATTTCGGGGAGAACCAGCTATCTCCAGGCTCGATTAGCTTTTCACTCCTACCCACAGCTCATCCCATAGCTTTTCACTGCTAACGGGTTCGGACCTCCACGGGGGGTTAACCCCGCTTCATCCTGGCCATGGGTAGCTCGCCTGGTTTCGGGTCTAATGCGTGTGACTAATCGCCCTCTTCAGGCTCGCTTTCACTTCGGCTCCGGGACTCCTCTCCCTTAACCTCGCCACACGCATTAACTCGCCGGCTCATTCTTCAACAGGCACGCAGTCGAGCCAGCTCAAAAGAGTTACCCCTTTTGAGCATCGCTCTCCTACTCCTTGTGGACGTACGGTTTCAGGTTCTATTTCACTCCCCTCTCCGGGGTTCTTTTCACCTTTCCCTCACGGTACTATGCGCTATCGGTCACCAAGGGTATTTAGCCTTAGGCGGTGGTCCGCCCTGATTCGCGCAGGATTCCACGTGCCCCACGCTACTCGGGATTAAGGCCCATAAGAGATACATACTTTTCGCCTACGGGGCTCTCACCCTCTCTGGCCAGCCTTCCCAGACTGTTCGGCTAAGTATGCATTCCCTTACGAGAGAGTCGCGGCTCTCTCCGGCCTTATCCCTCTACCCCTGAGTGGCAACGCCCGCGAGCTTCTCCACCACTCAGGTTTAGGCTCCTCCCCTTTCGCTCACCACTACTCAGGGAATCGATTGTCTCTTTCTTCTCCTCGGGGTACTAAGATGTTTCAGTTCCCCCGGTTCCCCTCCCTAAGAGTTTCCCCTTAGGGATACTCTGGCATTACCCAGAGTGGGTTTCCCCATTCGGAAATCCCCGGATCATAGCTTGCTCGCAGCTCCCCGGGGCGTTTCGCCGCCTGCCGCGTCCTTCTTCGGCCCTTGGTGCCTAGGCATCCACCGTACGCCCTTTCTACTTTGACGCCCGGCTGATTACTGCATCATCCCTCTCTATCTTCTCTTGTCTAAGGTGCAAATTTGGTGGAGCTGACCGGACTTGAACCGGTGACCCCCTGCGTGCAAAGCAGGTGCTCTCCCAGCTGAGCTACAGCCCCACCCCTCAAATAAAATGGTGGGCCCTCCTGGACTCGAACCAGGGACCTCACCCTTATCAGGGGTGCGCTCTAACCACCTGAGCTAAGAGCCCACTTTAATAATCATAATTAGTCGGGAGAAAAGAGGGAGAAGAGATAAAGGAAAAAGAGGACACTTTTCCTTCTCCATAAGAAAGGAGGTGATCCAGCCGCACCTTCCGGTACGGCTACCTTGTTACGACTTCACCCCAATCATCCGCCCCACCTTCGGCAGGCTCTTCGCCTGACTTCGGGTGTTGCGGACTCTCGTGGTGTGACGGGCGGTGTGTACAAGGCCCGAGAACGTATTCACCGCAGCGTGGCTGATCTGCGGTTACTAGCGATTCCGCCTTCACGCAGGCGAGTTGCAGCCTGCGATCTGAACTGGGGGTGGCTTTAGGGATTCGCTCCACCTCGCGGCTTCGCTCCCCTCTGTACCACCCATTGTAGCGCGTGTGTAGCCCAGGGCATAAGGGGCATACTGACTTGACGTCATCCCCACCTTCCTCCGGCTCATCGCCGGCAGTCCCCTTAGAGTGCCCGGCTTTACCCGCTGGCAACTAAGGGCAGGGGTTGCGCTCGTTGCGGGACTTAACCCAACATCTCACGACACGAGCTGACGACAGCCATGCACCACCTGTGCAGGCTCCAAATAAGGGGAAACCCCCTCATTCGGCACTTACCCTTTCGGGTAAGCTTTCAGCCTGCATGTCAAGCCCTGGTAAGGTTCTTCGCTTAGCATCGAATTAAACCACGCGCTCCACCGCTTGTGCGGGCCCCCGTCAATTCCTTTGAGTTTTAGCCTTGCGGCCGTACTCCCCAGGCGGGGCACTTATCGCGTTTGCTGCAGCACGGAGAGTCTGACTCCCCACACCTAGTGCCCATCGTTTACGGCTAGGACTACCGGGGTATCTAATCCCGTTCGCTCCCCTAGCTTTCGCGCCTCAGCGTCAGGGCCAGTCCAGAGAGCCGCCTTCGCCACCGGCGTTCCTTCCGATATCTACGCATTTCACCGCTACACCGGAAGTTCCGCTCTCCTCTCCTGCCCTCTAGCTTAGCAGTATCAGATGGCCTCCCCAAGTTGAGCTTGGGGCTTCCACATCTGACTTGCTAAGCCGCCTACACGCCCTTTACGCCCAGTAAATCCGGACAACGCTCGCCCCCTACGTCTTACCGCGGCTGCTGGCACGTAGTTAGCCGGGGCTTTTTCCTCGGGTACCGTCAGCTTTCTTCCCCGAGAAAAGAGGTTTACACCCCGAAGGGCTTCTTCCCTCACGCGGCGTCGCTCCGTCAGGGTTTCCCCCATTGCGGAAGATTCCCGGCTGCTGCCTCCCGTAGGAGTCTGGGCCGTGTCTCAGTCCCAGTGTGGCCGACCACCCTCTCAGGCCGGCTACCCGTCTTCGCCTTGGTGGGCCATTACCCCACCAACTAGCTGATAGGCCGCAGGCCCATCCCAGAGCAGTATACAGAGTTGCCTCTGTATACTCTTTCCTTACCTTAGCTCTCCGCTCGGTAAGTATATGGGGGTTTAGCACCCCTTTCGGGGTGTTATCCCCCTCTCTGGGGTAGGTTACCTACGTGTTACTCACCCGTGCGCCGCTCTCACTCCTATCGGTTATCCCAATAGGAGCTACCGCTCGACTTGCATGCCTTAGGCACGCCGCCAGCGTTCGTCCTGAGCCAGGATCAAACCCTCCATCCAGTATATATCATACCTTCCCTTTCGGGTCTGTATCCTCGCTCTCTATATGCCTTCCTCTCTTCTTCCTTCTCTCTTCTCTCTCCCTTTTCTCCCTTTGTCTAATGTGCATCCGCCCTTTCTCATCGGGCGGATTAAATTCTATCATATATATCTCCCTTTTGCAAGAGGGGGGATTTAAATTTTTTAAAAGAAATTAGTCTATATATATTCTTGTAAACCCCATATTTTTAGCTAAATTTATTGCCTCCTTATATTCACTTGGTAATATTGTTCTGTTTATTAATGGATATTCATAGGCTTTATAGAGCGGTCTGTATTGAGGCATTATATTTATAAAAACATCTGTAGAGATTTCCCTTTTTAAAAATTCGAGCCATTCCTTTATAGATGAAACCCCATTGGGAAGTAGGAGATGTCTTACAATAAGGCCTCTTATAGCTACGCCATTCTCGTCCGTTATAAGATTTCCTACTTGTCTATACATTTCCTTTACTGCTTCTTTTGCTACCTCAGGATAATCAAATGCATTAGCAAGTTTTAAAGATATATCATAGGACCAAAATTTTATGTCTGGCATATATATATCTATTATACCTTCTAACTCTCTAAGGGTTTCTAAAGACTCATATCCACTACTGTTATAAACTAAAGGTATATTTAAACCCTTAGGAATAGCATAATAAAGAGCTTCTAATATTTGAGGTACATAATGAGTAGGTGTGACAAGATTAATATTGTGACAACCCATATTCTGTAGTTCAATCATTATATTTGCTAAGGTTTCTGTATCAATAATTTCTCCAATCCCTAAATGACTAATAGTATAATTTTGACAAAAAATACAACCCAGATTACAATAAGTAAAGAATATAGTACCAGATCCACTTTTCCCAACTAGAATCTTTTCTTCACCAAAATGAGGGAAATAACTTGATATAGTTATTTCTGATGAAGCCTTACAATACCCTTTTTCTCTTTTTTTTCTATTTACTTTACAATTTCTTGGACACAGGTTGCATGATTCCAGTTTTTTACTTAAGATATTAATTTTTCTTTCCAAATCACCTTTCTTATAACTCTCAATGTAAATAGGTCTCATAAGGACCTTAAAAATTCCCTTATCTTAAACTTTACATTTAAATTATGGGCCACTTCCTCACATTTTTTTATATCTATAGAAGGTATATTGACAACACTTACCCACACATCTTTAATATAAATAGAAGAGAATTTGATAAATTCAATTAAATGTTTATATGCATCTTTAAATACTGGTCGTGATATTAAGTTATATTTATATTCATTTTCTGCATTTAGACTAATAGAAATACTATCTACAAAAGGTGCAATTTCTGGCAAAATGTTTCTTCCATGAAAGATATTAGCATGTCCATTAGTATCTATTCTTATGTTTTTGTTGGGATAGTATTCTTTAACATATCTTGAAACTTTCTTTACTATTTCTACTCTTAATAAGGGTTCTCCATATCCGCAAAATACTATTTCTTTATAGTCGTTCAAATTTAATTCTTTTAATTCAATAATAATATCTTTAAAGGTAGGTTCTTTTTCTAACCATAATATTTTATCACCGATTCTATCTGAATAATTGCGTATACAAAATGTACATCTATTAGTACATTTATTGGTTATATTAAGATACAAATTTTCACCTAATACATATACTACGTTCATATATTTATATTTTTGAATATTCTTTTTAAATTTTTCTTGATAATATCAGAGAGAGTGATTAGATCTATTTTTTTAATTTCGGATATTTTTTGGGCTATCTCAGGTAAATAGGCAGGTTCATTAATCTTTCCTCTTATAGATTGAGGAGGAAGATAAGGTGCATCAGTCTCAATAGCTATTAAATCTAGTGGTAATTTTTTTAAAACTTCTCTTAAATTATTTGCATTTGGATAAGTTATAGGTCCAGAAAAACTGAACAAAAAATTCCAATCTGCTATAATTTTTGCTATTTCATAACTTCCACTAAAGCTATGCATTATACCTCCTACATCCCATACTCTTTCGGCTTTCATAATATTTATAAGATCTTTCCAGGCCTCTCTACTATGAATGACAATAGGAAGTTTATTTTCTTTGGCATATTGAATAAATTGTATAAATACTTGTTTCTGAGAATCTTTTGAAGAGTATAGTTTATAATAATCAAGCCCTATTTCTCCAATAGCTATTACCTTTGACTTAAGAAGTTTATCCCACTCTTTTTTATTGAATTCAAATTTGTCGGATTCATGCGGATGTAAGCCTATGATTGCATAAATATCATCATCCACACTTAGTTCCACTGCAATTCGGCTTGACTCTATGTCATATCCTACTACAAAAAATTTATTAACCTCTTTTTCTTTAGCTCTATTTACGATCTCTTCCCAAGAAGCATAAAGTCGCTTATCATTTAGATGAACATGTGTATCAATCCACATACTTTAAAATAATAGCCCAGGGCTATGCCTCCACCGTCGATTTGATCCTCCGGGAGAAGAGAGATAGGAAAGCTCCAATTAGGTTCACTGCGGCACCTAAGAAGTACCTCTTACCGTTGCTTCCTTTCGGACCTGGCGGGGTTTGAGGACCTCTTAGTGCACAGCTCCTAATCTTCATCGCTTCCATCTCTCCCTTCTTACCCACAAGATCAAACCTCAGGTGGCCTTTCGGCCCTGCTATAGCGGATTGCAGGTTCAGGGCACCGCTAGCTCCCCGCCTAAGCATAGCCCTGGGCATTTTTATTCTTGAATTCTTAATAATATGAATAAAGTACTAAAAATAACCCAAACAAATGAAAGTATTAATAAGAAAACTAATATTTTACCTATCCATGCTCCTATGCTTTTTTCATTTCTAAAAAACAAAGAAAAATTTAGCTCTTTTACAACTGCAAAAGCAGCTAATATACCAACAAAAAAACTAATTATAATACTCGTTAGACTCATTAATTCTCTTATATTTTTCATATCTTCATATCTTTAATATTAATTATTTATACTAAATGGCGGAGAGGGTGGGATTCGAACCCACGAGGCCACTTTCGTGGCCTACTCGCTCTCCAGGCGAGCGCCTTCGTCCACTCAGCCACCTCTCCGCTCTGATTATATTTTATCATAAAAATACGTTAAGGTGAACTCCTTAAATTAGTAAAAAACTTCTTTAGAATTTCCTCGCTTTCTTCTTTCATTATTCCAGTTATAATTTCCAATTTCTGCCACTTTTTATAATTTTCAATATTACATATAAACCTTGAAAATCCTTCTTCATGATTACTCGCCCCATATATTAATTTATCAAATCTTGCTTGTAGTATAGCTCCGAAACACATTATACAAGGTTCAAGCGTTACATATATAGTACAGCCATAAAATCTCCAATCACCAAGCTTTTTATATGCTTTCCTTATAGCTATAATCTCTGCATGGCAAAGAATATCTTTTTTTGATTCACGAAGATTGTGTCCTCGAGAAATTATTTCCCCATCTTTTACAACAACAGCACCTACAGGTACTTCATTCTTTTCTAAAGCCTTTTTTGCTTCTCTTAATGCTTCTGACATAAAAAAGTTTATATCTTTACTGAGTCCATGACCCATTTTATATATTCGGGAAGTCCATAATTTATTGGGATACCTATAATTTCAGGAAGTTCATATGGGTGTAACTCTTTCACTTTTTTTACTAAATCTGGAAATTTACTTTTATCTGTTTTTAATAAAACTATCACTTCATCTGCAATTTGTTTTTCATTATTCCAATAAAAGTAAGACTTAACATTAGGAATAATATTACCACAAGCAATTAGATGATCATCTAAAAGAGCGTTGACTATCTTTTCTGCTGTCTCTTCCTTATCCACCGTTATAATACATAATATCATTTTTCTCTTCACCTCACTTTAAATTAATAATCTTCTTCCCAATTCTATATAATGAATCATTTGGATTACAATCTAATATAAAATTAGCAACCTTCTTAAGTTTCTCTGATGAGTTTATCAATGTAAAGCTCAATCCAGCTAATTTTAACATATCCTCATCATTATCAAAATCCCCAATGGCAATAACTTCTTTAGGAGATATATTTAACATATTTATAAGCATCTTGAGGGCATTACCCTTTGATATACCATATGGTAATATTTCTAAATAATACGGAGCAGAGAATACAGCATTAATTTTATTATTATAATTTCTATCTATATGAGTTTTAATAATCTTTAAATCTTCTTCTTTTCCTTCCAAGAATATCTTAATTATTTTTTCGTTTTCTCTTTCAAGTAGCAATAAAGCCTCTTCATCTTCAAAAAGCATATCTTCATAATATACCCCTACTTTTATTTTTTCATAATATATCTTTATAAACTGAAGCGAATCTTTAACTTCTCTATTGGATAAATATTTGATAAATAAAAATCTACTCTCCACAGGGTGATATATTCCAGCCCCATTGTATAATATTACTGGTATATTAATATTTAATATTCTTATCTTCGATTCTATAGATGACCATCTTCTACCCGTTGCTATGGTAAAATCTATTCCTTTTTCTCTGAGCTTTCTTATAGCAATAATGTTTTGAGATGATAAGGTTTCTGTATAATCAACTATACTTCCATCAAAATCAGCCACAAGTAGCTTATACATTTAAAATCACTTCTCTTACTTGATTTATTAGCAAAGGCTTATAGGAAAAAATTTCTAAGAATTCCTCTCCTCTAATAATTGAATCTTCTATCTTTTTGGTCTTCAATTCTATATTATATCTATTGTCCCTTTTTTCTATTTTTATATCGTAAATATACCTTTTCAAATCTATTTCCTTTATCTTTTCCCCTCTTCTTACTAATATATAAACCTTATCATTATTCTTAAATCTTTCAATATCTTCTAAAAATGAACTTTCATTAGCCACAAAAACTTCTAACTCATAATTTATGCCGTAAGTATCTTTGATAAGAGATGATTTAGGTGATTCTAACACCTCAAAAAATTGAAGGTCTTCAGGTAATTCTTTGTTCCATTTATTAAGAACTTCTTCCTTTTCAATATAATACTTTAACGTTATATCTAACCATTCTTTTTTGCTCTCAATTCCAACTGGACAAGGTAATCCCAAGGATATTAGAGGCCTTGGATTATACCCCTGAGAATAAGCTACAGGTAATCCAGACCTCCTTACAGCCCTATTCATAAAATTTAACATATCTATTGAACTTATATATTTAAGCAACCTTTTTTTGTAAAATGCAAGTCTATAGACTATTTTATCCATAATGAGATACTCCACAAAAATCACAAAATAATCCCCATTCACAAGGAGGTGTCTCTTCACATTTATAAGCTTTTTCTCTTTCTTTTATAAGATAATTTTTTCTAACCCCACAAGATATATGATCCCAGGGTAAAGGATCATCTATATTTTTCTTTTCTGTATACCATTTAGGATTTATATTTAGATTATTAAAGATCTTTTCCCAAATATCTATTCTTAAAAACTCTGTCCAACTTTCAAATCTGCTTCCCATTTGCCAAGCTAAATTAAGAATGTTCGAAAGTCTTCTGTCACCTCTTGAAAAAATTGCCTCCAAATAACTCATACTATAGTCATGGAAATCTATAGAAATATTTTTTCTTTTAAGAGCTTTTCTTAAAATATTTTTTCTTCTCTCAATTATTTCTCTATCCTCAAATTTTTCCCATTGAAATGAGGTATGAGGTTTTGGAACAAATATGGAGAAACTCAAATGTATTTTAGATCTTCTATTTAACCTTATTATTTTTTCAACTAGATTGACAGTCTCATAAATGTCCTCATCTGTTTCTGTAGGTAGTCCTAGCATGAAGTATAACTTAATATTATTCCAACCTTTACTAAAAGCCACATCGAGAGTCTTAAAAAACTCTTCTTCTTTAAGGTTTTTATTTATAACTTTTCTCAACCTTTCAGTTCCTGCTTCTATCGCGAAAGTAAGACTTGATTTTTTATTTTTTTCTACTTTCTCTGCAAGCTCTAAGGAGAATTTATCAGCTCTAAGAGATGGTAAAGTAAAGTTTACATGTTTTCCTTCAAAATCCTCGTTCAATAAATCTAATAGTTTTTCTATATTGGGATAGTCATTAGTACTTAAAGATAATAAACTAATTTCTTCATAACCTGTGTTCTCAAATATTTCCTTAGCATATTTTCTTATAGTATCTATACTTCTGTATCTTTTAGGTCTATATATATAACCTGCAAAACAAAATCTGCAACTTCTTTGACATCCTCGCATAATTTCTATTGATCCACGATCATGAGCAACCTGCTGGATGGGCACAATAGGACGAGTTGGAAAAGGAGCTTTTTCTAAATCATAGACAATTCTCCTTGATATTTTTGGAGGAACCCAAGGATATAAAGGAATTATTTCTTTAAATTTATCCTTCTCATAAATTGGCTTGTATAATGAAGGGATATATACTCCTTCTATTTTTACAAGTTCTTTAAACAGTTGAGTTTTATTTTCTTTTGTCTCCTTCCATTCCAAATATACATTAATAATTTCGTTAATAGCTTCCTCTGCTTCACCAATAAAAATTACATCAATAAAATCAGCAATAGGTTCTGAATTTAATACTGTAGGACCACCTGCTATTATTAAAGGATAAGATTCATCTCTATCCCTTGAGAAAATAGGAATATGTGATAAATTTAATATGGTAAGAATTCCAGAGTAAGTAAGCTCGTAGGATAAACTAAAAGCCAACCAGTCAAAACTCTTAATAGGCTTTTTCGTTTCTAATGAAAAAAGAGGGATTTTTCTATCCCTTAGCAAATTTTCTAAATCTATATAAGGGGCAAAAACTCTTTCACATAGTGTATCCTCTCTATTATTTAGTAAAAAGTAAATTATCTGAAAACCTAAATGAGACATTCCAATTTCATATAAATCTGGAAATGCTAATGCAACTTTCAATTTAACTTTATTCCAGTCCTTAATAATAATATTGTGCTCATTGCCTATATATCTTGAGGGTTTTTCTACTTTATCCAAGATTAATTCTAAATCTCTCATAAAATATTTATTTCACTCCTCAATGCAATGTTAAACATTAATCCCAACATAGCATAACTTACGATTAATGAGGTTCTTGCAAAACTTACAAAGGGCAGAGGAATACCAACAACTGGTGCCATTCCCATAACCATACTTAGGTTTATAAAGGTCTGGAATAAAAGGGTAAAAAGTATTCCTCCAACTACTAACTTACCAAAATTATCTTTTAGCCTTTTCAAAATTTCCCATATATTTCTAAATAATAAATAATAGAGTAAAACTAGCAAAACACTACCTATAAACCCAAATTCTTCAGCAAGAGAAGAAAATATAAAATCAGTATGTTGTTCTGGAATAAGACTTAAATGGGTCTGGGGTCCTTGTAACCATCCTTTTCCCAAAATTCTTCCAGAACCTATAGCTATCATAGATTGAATTACTTGATATCCACTACCGAGAGGATCTCTCATAGGATCAAAAAATGTCAATATTCTCTGTTGTTGATAAGGCTTAAGAGAAAGCCAAAGAAAAGGAAGAATAGTAAGTATTAGAAAAAAGGTTCTTATAATATATTTTTTGGGAATACCATAAAGATATAAAACAAAAATTCCAGAAGTAAAAATAACTATTGCTGTTCCAAGATCCGGTTGTATAACCACTAACATAGTAGGAACTAAGATGAGTGATAAAATTAAAGTATAGTCTTTAAAAGAAAAACTTTTTTTATGTTTTGATAATTCAATAAGAAAGCCCGATATTGATATGGTTATAAAGAGTTTTGATAATTCAGAGGGCTGAAAAGAAAAACCAAGAATAGAAAACCATCTTTGAGCTCCTAAACTTCTTCTTCCAAAGAATAAAACAAATATCAGTAAAATTAAATTTAATAGATATACTAAACTCCAAGCCCTTTCCCAAACTCTAAAGGGAATGGACATAAATAGAAAGAAAAATATAATCCCTATTAAAAAAGCTACTAATTGTCTATTTACAAAAAGAAAGGGTGAAAGTTCCTGATAAGTTAGTCTACTTACAGTAGTATCATAAATAAGAAAAAGTCCTATAAACGTAAGTAATATAGATAATATAAAAATACGTACTAAATATTTTCGTACCATGTTTTATTCATCCATTTTCCAAAGAGCCAATCCTGATGCTGGTTTTGGATAAAAATATGTAGACTTTTGAGGAAGTCTTTCTCTGTTTATAGCCAAAGCATAGACGATTTCAATAGGTATGGAGGGTAATATGAAAGCATATTCAAATTCGTTAGAATTTATATTTTTTCTTAACTCTTTAAGATCATGGGAAAATCTTATTAATCCTTTTTCTTGTAAATCACTTTCAGTAGTATTTAATATACCTTCCCAAACACCTTTTTGAAGTAGAGTTGTAGGTAAGATCCACCATAAATCTGAAACGTCATTATTCCTACTATTTATATATGAGGTATTAGGAATTAATTTCAATATTCTATTATCTTTAAGAAGGTATATAAAAGGTTTGTTTGGATTAAATACAAGATCTAAATCATCCATATTCTCCCCTAAATATACATCAAAGTTCTTTCTGAGATCCTCAATATTTAATTGAACTTCTTTACTAACTATTCTATGGGTTGGTAAAAGCTTAACTCCTGGATCATATAAGTCAGTAATAAGCATAAGTATATATTTGGCTTTTTCATCTTTAGTCTCACTATAATAAAGCCATGAGGCTTCATATCTATGGTGACCATCTGCAATTAAAATCTTTTTTTCAATCAAATATTGTTCAATGAGATTTATAAGTGATTCATCGTTTATTTTCCATAGATAATGATCTCTATAATCCCAGCTAGTTACTTTAATGAGAGGTTTCTCCTTTTCAATCTTCTTCCACAATGATGAAAGTTTTCCTTCTTTGTCTTCATAAATGCCCCAAATAGGTTCAAGATTAGCCCTTAATTCTTTGAGAAGCTCTAATCTATCTTTCTTTGGACCAGAAAAAGTACGTTCATGAGGTAAAATGTTTTCGCCTAAGGGTTGTAATTCTAATATTCCTAAAAGTCCATACATCTTATCTATTTTGTCTCCCCATTGATATTCTTGTTTATATAAAAAATATCCATTTTCCTCAAAGACAAGAATACCTTGATTTATCCACTCTTTAAAAACTTTAGAAATTTCTATATAATTGGTTGGATATTTATCTCCTAATGTAAGATGAGTTATATTGTAAGGATGCATAGATAGAAAATAAACCCTTTCTTCTTTTTGTATCACATCATAAGGTGGAGCAATAAGTTTTTCTAAGGGAAGATTTAAATTATATCTTAGAGCTCTAAATGGTAAAAACTTAATCATACATTATTACCTTCCTTTCTTTTAGGAATTATAATTTCAAATTTTGTCCCTTCTCCAAGTTTACTTTCTACTTTTATACTCCACCCGTGTCTTTCAACCAACTTTTTGACAATAGAAAGCCCTAACCCTGAACTAAATCCATCCTCATTAGTGCGAGATTTACTTACTCTATAAAATCTGTCAAATATTCTATCTATATCCTTTTCAGGAATTCCAATACCTGTATCTTGTACCCATAAGTGTAAGTATTCATTTTTATCATTTACTCCTACCTCAATTTTCCCTCCAGAAGGGGTATACTTAACAGCATTTTCAATCAAATTAAATAAAATAGTGTCTAAATACTGTGGATCTGCAAATATTACAATGTTCTCTGGTAAATTTATATTTACTTTTAAGTTCTTCTTAGAAATATGAGGACTAAGTCTATCTAAGACATTAATTACACTTTCATAGAGAGATACATCTTTAGGTTGAAGTTCCATAACACCAGCCTCTAATCTTGATAAATTAAGAAGATTACTTATTAGTTTTGACATTCTCTCTATTTCTCTTCTTAAATAAGGGAAAAATTCACTATATATTTCTTCAAGAGTAATCTTTTTTTCAGAGAAAAGATCTATTAATATCTGTATAGAAGTAAGCGGTGTCCTTAATTCATGAGATGCATTTCCTAAGAATTCCTTGAAGTTTTCCTCCATTTTTTGTATAGGAGTATAATCATTTATTATTAACATCACTTCATTATTTTCCTTTAAATAATAGGCTTCGATTTCTAAAAATTTTCTTTCATTTCCCCAAAAATTGAGGGATATTTTATTATATTTTTGATTTTCTAATGTTTTTCTAAATACATCATCTATTTCATAATCCGGTATTAATTCTATTAACTTTTTCCTTCTCGCTTTTTTCGGTATATCAAAAATTTCAGAAGCCTTCTTATTCACACATAGTACAGTACCATCCTTGTTAATGATAATTACCCCTATAGGAATATATTCTAAAAGAAAATTCCATCTTTCTTTTAACTTATTTATTTTCGCTCGCCTCCTGGAATTTGTAACCTAAATTTCTAACTGTCACAATATATTTAGGGTGACTAGGATCATCCTCTACTTTTTCTCTTAACCATCTTATATATACATCTACCGCTCGAGGTTCTCCCCAAAAGTTCTCTCCCCATATATGTTTTATAATCATATCCCTCGTCCACACTCTTCCAGGTGAAGATATTAATAGTTTTAATATTTCAAACTCTCTATATGAAAGATTAACTTCTTTTCCTTTCACTTTTACAGTTCTTTTGACTAAATCCATTTCAAAAGGTGGGGCAACGATTTTTTGACTTTTTAAAAGATCTGATTGATACCTTCTTAAAACAGCTTCTATCCTTGCAAGTAGTTCTTTTGCGCTAAAAGGCTTTGTAATATAATCATCTGCTCCTATTTTTAAACCAAGAACTTTATCTACTTCCTCATCTTTGGCTGTTAACATTATAATTGGTACATTACTTACTTTTCTTATCTCTTTACATACTTCCCATCCATCCTTTTCAGGTAACATTATATCAAGAAGCACTAAATCAGGATTGAAGAGCTTGAATTTGTTTAATGCTTCTACGCCATCATAAGCTGCTTCCACTTCATATCCCTCTTTTTTCAATAAAAGCGATAGAGAGCTTACTATACCCTTATCATCTTCCACTAGTAATATCTTTTTCATCCTCTCACCTCAAATTCTTTAGAGAATATTATTCTTCCTAACCTAAGAAGGTTAGATCCCTCTTCAATGGCTATTTCAAAATCTTCCGACATTCCCATTGATAGATACCTTAAGTTTAGGTTTTCCTTAACTTTTAAAACCTCCCAGATATTATAAAGACTTCTAAAAACCCTCCTTATTTCATCCTTATCTGTAGTCAAAGGACCTATTGTCATAAGACCTTCTATTTTTAGGTATTCGTAACTCAATAATTCATTTAATGATTTCCAAAATTCATCCTCTTTAAATCCATATTTCGTCTTTTCTCCAGATAAGTTTAACTGAATTAATACCTTTACTACTTTGTTCTCACGTTGGGCTTCTTTATTTAAAGCTTTAGCAAGATCCAATCTATCTAAGGAATGAATCAAGTCAAATAATTTTAATGCTTTCTTTACCTTATTTGTTTGTAGATGACCCACTAAGTGCCATTCACATTCTAAATCTCCTGCTAATTCGTTTATTTTCTTTTCTGCTTCTTGCACTCTGTTTTCTCCAATTTTTCTAACTCCGACCTCATAAGCCTTTCTTATATAAGTTGATGGAAAACCCTTAGAAACTGCAACTACTTTAATTTCATCAGGATTTCTTCCCACTCTAAGAGCAGCTTTCTCTATCTTTTCTTTTACTTTTTCCCAATTTTCTTTAATAAAATTTAATTCGTTATCCATAAGAGATTAATATATCTTTAGAATTTTTCCCTTAATAATCCTTTCTTTTAATATTATATTGTTAAATTCTAAAGGTAAAGTAGTTAATTTGTAAAAATTTTTTAAAAATTCAACTTTTAAGACTTTTGTTCTAATTAGATTTTTGGAAGGAAAATTTGTATCGATTATTACATATCTACCAGATTCTACCAAGCTTTTAGAAAAAAGTATTAAAGATTTAGGTGGTAACTCCCTTATCACACATAAAGGATCCCCCTTTTTTACTCTTTTTCCAGAAAAAGAAGTATATTTTACATTATTGAGTTGTGAAAGTGATACCTCATTAAGATTTTTGTCTATTAAATTATCAATAAAAAAAGAAATATATCCAGATTTAATTGCAAAAATATAATTTTCTCCCTGAATCCTCTTTATCTCCTTCCGAATATTTTCTTCTAAAACCTTTATACTGTTAAAAATTTTTAATCTTTCTTCAGATACACTTTTAAGATATAAAATATCTTTATCTATTTCTTTGAAATCATTATTAAAAACTTTAATCCTGATTTCATCAATTTTCAAATTAATTTTATCGCCCAGTTTATTTATTTCTTCAAGTAGATCTATGTATCTTTTATCGTATAAAATATTCTGTTCTTTCCTTTTATTAACTGTATCCATATAACCAATTATTTGTCCTACTCTAACTTTCTCCATATCCTCTATACTTGTTCTAAAGATTCCATCAACTGGAGCTCTTATAAGACTTTCATCAAATTCAAAATATCCAATTATAGGAGGGATTCTATTAGACAGTAAAACATAAATGAGAAAAACTATGAAAATTATAAAAATAATAAAAAATAATAAAACTCTTCTAAAAAGTCTTTTTCTATTCTTTCTTAATCTATAAAAACCTTCTTTATAAAAAGGATTCATTTTAAAAATATATAGGCAATATTTCTTTCGGATGTTTTATTTCTCCTATAGGAGTAATAAGCATTGTTGCAATAGGTACATATATCAGATATATCAACATTTTCTTTTGGTATTTTCTCTTCTTCGAGTTGTTGCAAAAGAAGGGCTATAAGATCATATTTTACCTTTTCTTTTTCATATATAAGGTATTTTCTATATTCCTTAGGCAACTGAGAAATAAAATCTTCCTTAACCTCAAAACAGCAAGAATGAATGCTTGGACCAACACCTATAAATATATCCTCAGAATAGATATTATATCTATTCCTTAATTCGTATATTAATTTTTGGGGAAGTTTTTTAATTGTTCCTCTCCATCCAGAATGTGCCAAACCAATCAATCTAATTTTAGGTATATAGACAAAAATTGGAATGCAATCTGCAAAAAACATAATAAGGGGATGTCTTCTTTCTTGGGTTAGTATAATATCAGTTTTATTTGCAATTTTTGGAAAAAAAGATACATTGCTAATTTTTGATACATATATATTATCTCCATGTACTTGTTCTGCTACAACCCATCTATTTGGAAATATCTTAATCAAAGAAAGAAACCTTATATATGAAGGGATATGCTTAAGGGAGAAATAAAAAGGAAAAGAATATGGATCTGATACGAATCCATGGGATATTTCGTGAAATTTATTCAAAAGTTTGGATTGCCAAATCATATACACACCCCACAAGTCTTACAATAATTGTTACATGGCAAAGTAATAACTCCTTGATATGCCTTCTCCCTTTCTCTCCACAAATATTCTCTTTTAACTCCTGTATCTATAAAACTCCAAGGAAAAATTTCATCCTTTTCTTTTTCTTCTAAGTAATACTCTTTTAATAGATTATCTTTTACAAGTTTCTTTAAAATTCTTAAACTATGAGGATCTTTTATATATTCTTTAAAAAATTCTTTCAATCTTCTATCTCCTCTACTTAAAACTCCTTGCCAAAAAACCCAAATGATATTTTCATCTTCCATTTTTGCATTATCCATTTTCCTAAGATTTTTTAATAGATAAGATCTAACTCTTTCAATATATTCAAGATCTGCCATTTTTTCCCATTGGAAAGGTGTATGGGGTTTAGGAATAAAGGTAGAAACACTTACACTTATCTCCATTTTTTTAACAATTCTTCTGATATTCATTATTAAATCCAAAATCCCTTCAATATCTTCCCAAGTTTCAGTAGGTAATCCAATCATAAAATATAATTTTAAAGTTTTTATCCCATAATCCTTAATTTTCCCACTAAAATTTAGGATATCATCATTAGTAAACTTTTTATTCAATACTTTTCTAAGCCTATCAGTACCTGCCTCTGGAGCTATAGTAATAGTTTTTTGATTAGTAATTTTTATAAGATCTAATATGTCTTCTGTAATATCTTCTAGTCTAAGAGATGAGAAAGATATAAGTATTTCACCTCTCACCACATAATCCTTAACATTTATCAGGCTTAAAGAGGGATCTATGGCAGGAACAATAAATCCTAATTTAGGTATATCCTCTTTATAAAACCAATTAACCTTTTCATATATTCTCTCTAGGGAAGAAACCCTATAGGGTCTATAGAAATAACCAGCCAAACAAAATCTACATTGATATTTACACCCTCTAACCAATTCACATAATGCCATATCAGAAAATACACCTTTGTTAGATGTTATAGGTGAAACCATGGGGTTATTGGAAAAATTTGAATAAATTCTTCTTCTTACTGGTAATTTTTGATCTCCCCATATTTTCTCTATTTTTTTACCGTTATATGTGAATTTGATAAATTTAGGTATATAAAAACCCTCATAATCTTTTACAGTATTTAAAAACCTTTCTTTTGTCCAACCGTTTTTTTTCTTTAATATTAAAGCTTCTGATAATTCTGAAACCATGTCTTCTCCTTCACCTATTAGTATTAGATCGAAAATCTCAGATATTGCCTCTGGATTGGAACTTAAAGCAATTCCCCCTCCAATTATTAGAGGATAACTGTCATCCCTTTCGTAACTATAAAGGGGGATTTTTTCCAAGTTTAAAATATAAATTATATTAAAAAAATCCAGTTCAAAACTAACAGAAAAAAGCAAAACATCGAAGTCTCTTAATTCTCTAAATCCTTCAATTGAATAAACTCTAAAATCTTTTCTCTTTTTCCAATCTATAGGAATATACGCTCTTTCACATAAAATTCCTTGTTGCTCATTAAAAATATGATATAAACCTATATATCCTAAATTATTTATGGATACATTATATGTGCTAGGGTATATAAATAATAATTTTACATCTCCACCCTTTTTACTTAACTTAAATCCTTTCTCACTGTTTAATACATCTAATATTTCTTTCTTTAGTTTCCAGTTCAAGAATATCTCTTTCTCCGTAAGATAGCAGGAATATCTAAATCATCTTCTGATATGTTAGTATAATCCTTCTTACTAGAACTTTCTTCTATTTCCTCACCTTGATGATCAAAACCTGTGGCTATCAATGTAACTTTTATACTATCCTTCATATTCTCATCAATTACAGCACCAAACTTAATATTAGCTTCTGGATCAACCTTAGGAGTAATAACTTCTGCAATTTCTTCTACTTCATGTAAGGATAAATCTAAGCCCCCTGTTACATTAAATATAACTCCTTTAGCTCCATTAATAGAGAAGTCTAAAAGAGGACTCTGTAAGGCATTCTGAGCTGCTTCTTTTGCTCTATTTTCACCTTTTCCTACTCCTATACCCATGTAAGCTGTACCAGCCTTTGACATTATAGATTGTATATCAGCAAAATCTAAGTTTATCAATCCAGGAACAGTAATCAATTCTGTAATTCCTTGAACAGCTTGTTTTAAAACCTCATCGGCTTTCTTAAAAGCCTCAACTAAAGGCAATCTACTATCACCAAGTTTTAAAAGTTTATCATTAGGTATTATTAAAAGAGTATCAACTTTATCCTTAAGTTTCTCTATTCCCTCCATAGCATTAACTCTTCTTTTTCTTCCTTCAAAAGTAAAAGGTAATGTGACCACAGCTACCACAAGTTTTGCAATTTCTTTTGCTATTTCAGCTATAACTGGAGAAGCTCCTGTTCCAGTACCTCCTCCCATTCCTGCAGTTATAAAGATCATATCTGCATCATCTAAGATATCTTTCAAAATCTCTTTACTTTCTATAGCTGCTTTTTCCCCAATCTTAGGATCTCCACCAGCACCAAGACCTTGAGTCACTTGCTCTCCTATTTGGATTTTATGAGGAGCTTTATTAAGATCAAGTACTTGAATATCGGTATTAACTGCAATAAACTCAACGCCATGAATTCCAGCTTCAATCATCCTATTAATGGCATTACCACCACCACCCCCAACACCAATAACCTTAATTTTTGCCCTTATCTCTCCATTATCTAAGCTGTCTGTAAATCTTGATAAAGTCAATTTCTAACACCACCTTCCCCTAATTCTTTACTCTTTAAAAGGTCTAAATATATTGTTAAATGTTTCTTTTAAATAGTCAAGAAGTTTTTTGTTTTTGTCTTCAAAAGAAATAGTCTTCAAAAAACTCTCTAAAGCCCCTACTGCAGAAGAGTAAAATACAGCATCTTTTTCTCCCAGAAAACTTCTCATTTGAGAAGGGGCACTTATTCTGACCGGTACTTTTAAATAATTACTTGCAAATTCATCTATACCATCTAAGAGAGCAGTACCACCTGTAAGCACGATACCTCCTGGAATAATTTCTAAGGGAGAATTTAGTTCTTCTAGTTTTTTTTGTATAAATTCTAAAATCTCTTCTACGCGAGGTTGTATGATCTCTCTAACTTGAGACTTTGATACTCTAATTTTTCTTTCTTGTAATGATGTAACTTCTAACGTTTCTTCTTCTTCATCTTTTAAAGTTCCCAATATTTTTTTAACCTTTTCTGCTTCTTCGGTAGAAATTCTTAGCGTAATAGCCAAATCTCTTGTTATTCTTTCCCCACCTAATTTTAATATACCAATACTATAAAGACAACCTTCTCTATAAATAGCAAGATTAGTTAAATCTCCTCCAATATCTACCATTACTACTCCTAATTTTTTTTCTTCTTGAGTAAGCACTGCTTCTGCTGCTGCTATCTCTTGAGGAACAAATCCTTCAATATTCACTTCTGCTTTTTCCAAAGTATTGATAATATTTCTAAGTTGAATTTTATCATGAGTTACTAATAACAAATCAGATTCTAAGCGAGTACCTATCATGCCTACTGGATTTACAATTCCATCTTGGCCATCTAATCTAAATCCCCTAACTACATGATATATAATTTCCCTATCCGGAGGAATAGAGGTTGCTTTTGCTGCATCAATCGCCCTTTCAACATCCTTTTCCGTAACTTCTTGTTCTCTGCTTTTTACTATAATCATGCCTCTGCTTGGAATAGCTGTTACTTTTTCTCCACTAATTGCTGCATATAATCTTGATATGTTCTTTATTCCTGCAATTCTTATAGCCTTATTTAATGCATCTTTTATACTATTACTTGCCTCTTGAATATCAACTATAACTCCATATTTTATTCCCTTAGAAGGTGAAATAGCAAAACCGATTATTTCAATGTTTTTTTCTAAAACATTTCCTACCACAACCGCTATTTTTGTAGAACCTAAATCTATAGCCCCAACAGTATCGGCCATCTATATTCCTCCAATAAAAGGAATCCTAAACCTGAAATCTAAACTTTTGTTTTCTATACCCATCTTCTTGACAATTTCTTTAAATGTTTCAATTTTCTCTTTAAAGTTATCATTAGAAAATTTTAATAAAAAATTATTTCCATAAATCTCAAAATAATTTTTATAAAAAACTATTTTTTTTATATTTAGATCTTTAAAGGCTTCTAATATTGTTCTAATAAGTTGAATATTCTTTGTACCTTCTATCTTTATTGTACCATCAAAAGATTTAAATTTCTTCATCTCTTTAAGTTTTTGATTATAAAAAAATTTTATACTGTCATAGTCTACCTCAAGAAGAGTCACCTCAGGTTCCCAATTAATCTTTACACCCCAAGGAAGGTAATTTATATCTCTTATTATTATTTCATGCTTTTTCTCAATTAGGTCGATTTTTCTATTTAAAAAAAGAATATTATTAAATTTAAAAATTTGACAAATATCCTCTTTAATTTTCGTATCACCATCATTTGTTATTACGTATAAGATCCACGTAGACGAAAAGATTATTATTAAAATTAAGACAAGAAATTTTCTCATAATTTTACCAAATCCTAATCTCAGGTTCTAACTCTATACCATACTCCTTCTTCACTTCTTCCTTAATTAAACTTATCAAAGAAATAACATCCTTATATTTAGCGTGGCCTAAATTAATAATCACATTAGCGTGTTCATAAGATACCATAGCATCTCCAATTCTTTTTCCTTTTAAACCAAGTCTTTCTATAAAAACTCCTGCTGGCCCTTGAGGAGGATTTTTAAAAACGCTTCCTGCAGAGGGATATTTAGGTAACCTTTTACTTCTTTCTTTTAAGTATTTTTTAGCTTGTTCTATAGAAATATCTTTATCTTTTTTTTCAAATCTTACCAATACAGATTTAACAATATACTCTTTTGGAATATTAGAATTCCTATAAGAGAAATGTAAATCCTTTTTATCTATATATTTTACACTTAAAGAATTATCTATAACATATAATCCTTCTATATAATCTCCAATAGCCTTTCTCCACGCTCCTGCATTTCCTGTTACAGCCCCACCAATGGTTCCTGGAATTCCCATTAAAAATTCTAATCCACCTAATTCGTTTTGCCATCCAAAATACAACAATTCTGAAATCAAACATCCACTCTCAGCCTCAACTATTAAAGAATCTATTCTTTTAACATTACCAAGGTTTTTACATATTTTTATCACTGCTCCTTTTATACCCTCATCAGAAATCAGCACATTAGTTCCTGCTCCTAAAATCTTTGTAGGAATTTCTTTTTCTTTAAGCTCAGACAATATATAAATAAGTTCATCCCATGAATAAGGAATAATAAATAAATCTGCTTTTCCACCTATTTTAAAAGATGTATAAGGAGCTAGATCATGTTGTGAAAGTATTCTACTCTTAAGTTTCTCATTATTGATGATATTCAACCTTACTTTCACTCCTCAATTTAGCAAGTAGTACTTCTCCTACTTTCCAAACGTTTCCTGCTCCTATTGTCAATAATATATCTCCATCTCTTAATATGTCTAATGCTGTAGAAGCTGCATCGGTTAAATTTTCTACATAGTATATATTAAAATCTGGCCTTTTTCCCTTAATTTCTTCATATATTTTTTTAGCCGAAACTCCTAATATAGGTTTTTCACCAGCAGAATAAATCTCTGTCAAGATGACTACATCAGCTAAGGTTAATGCTTCTGCTATGTCTCTATAAAGATAGAAAGTACGTGTATATCTATGAGGTTGAAAAACTACTACTATTCTTCTGTTATAAAGCTTAAGAGTTAATAAAGTTGCTTTTATCTCTGTGGGATGATGTCCATAGTCATCAAAAATTAAAACATTATTTTCTAATATACCTTTTAGTTGTATTCTTCTTTGCACACCATTAAATTTTTCTAATGCTTTGATTGTTAGATCGATATCTAATCCAAGTATTTTAGCTGTAGCTAATGCAGAAAGAGAGTTTAATACATTATGTTTACCTGGTATTTTTAATTTAACCTTACCTATTTCCTCTCCCCTGAAATAAGCCACATATTCAGATCCATATGGTGTAATATTTATAATATTAGCGATAAAATCTGCGTTATCAAAGCCATAGGTATAAAATTCTTTATTAATATAGGGTATGATAGATTTTATATTATCGCATTCTGAACATAATAGAACCTTTCCATTTTGGGGTATTTTATCTATTACATTAAGAAATGTTTCTTTTATCTTACCTAAGTCTTTATAATAATCTAAATGATCATTATCTATATTAGTGACCACAAGAATAAATGGAAAAAGTTTTAAAATAGAACCATCACTTTCATCTCCTTCTGCCACCAAATAATCTCCATTCCCAAGTTTTGCATTTCCACCTATATCTTCTACTTCCCCACCCACAATAATTGTTGGATCCACCCTATTATTTTCAAGAACAAGCCCTATTAAAGAAGTGGTTGTTGTTTTTCCATGAGTCCCGCTGACAATAATAGACTTTTTTTCTTTAGTTAGTTCTCCTAAAAGTTCACTACGATGTAATATGGGGATATTTTTTTCTTTTGCAGCTAAATACTCCTCATTTTCGGGAGGAATAGCTGAAGAGACTATAACTACATCCACACCTTTGAGATTTTTCTTATGATGTCCATTATATATTTTTACACCCTTTGCTTTTAATCTTATTGTAGAAATATTTTCTTGTATATCAGATCCTGATACTTCATAACCTTTTTCTGCAAAAATGTATGCAAGAGCACTCATACCTGTACCAGCAATACCAATAAAATGAATCCTCTTATAATTAAACAAATTTAGTTCCTCCCTTCTAATGTCTCTAAAATCAAATTCCAAAAATATTCTCTACCATAAGGATTAGAAATTGAAATACAAGCACTAGAAGCTTCTAATAGCCTATTATCATCCCAATTCATAATATGTTTAAAAAGTAGATCATGATTAAGATCCTTTTCAAAAATTATCTCTCCCCCTCCCCTCTTAACTACAAATTCTGCATTATATATTTGGTGATTATCTTTCGCATATGGATAAGGAATATATATGGCAGGCAAACCTGCTACCAAAAACTGAGAAATGGTTGTAGCACCAGCCCTACTTATAGCAAGATCTGATGCCCTTATTGCAATCTCCATATTTTTTATGAAAGGAACAGGATTATATCCCTTGTCGACCCATTCTTCAAGGGGAATATCTTTTACAAATTCTACATAATTTTTTTCACCTATTTGATGAAGTACCTGCCAACCATTCTCTAAAAGCTGAGGAATAATCTCTTTTACTACCATATTTATCATCCTTGCCCCCTGACTTCCTCCAGTAATCAGAAGAAGTTTTCTATCTGTTTGAAACCCTAATTCTTTTTTACAATTCTCTTTATCTAAAGTCAATAATTCAGTTTTTATAAAATTACCAGTTACAAAAATTTTTGATCTATCTCCCAAATATTTTTTTGTGTCAGAAAAAGTAACTGCTACACCTGTTGAAAAGGGGGTAAACAATTTAGTTACTCTTCCTGGAATAACATTTTGCTCATGAAGCCAAAAAGGATATCTTCTAATAATAGCAGAGATCAAAACTGGAACTGTAATATAGCTTCCAAATACTATTAAAAGATCAGGTTTTATTTCATTTAAAATATGTATACTTTTTTTCACCGAGGATAAAAACTTTATAGATTTTAATTCTGTACTTCTATTAAGTGGAAGACCATAAAATTGATATTTCCCAACTATAAGTCTTTCTTCTAAACTATTTTCTCTTCCTATAAAGATAATTTTCCAATGGGGTGCTTTACTAATAATAAAATCGGCCATATTAATGGCTGGTATCACATGCCCACCTGTTCCTCCAGCAGCAAAAACTAAACTAATCATTTTCTATCACCCATACTTCCAAGTTTCATTAATAATCCTACTTGAGCCCAATTAACTATTAGAGCAGAACCCCCAAAGCTTAAAAAAGGTAATGGTAAACCCATAACAGGTAAAAGACCTATATTCATTAATATATTTAAAATAATTTCAATACTCCAAAAAACTAATATTCCCATACTTAATAACCCACTAAAAAGATCTTTTTTCGAAATATTTAAAGATAAATAAAATATAGTTAAAACTAACAAAACATAAATAAAAATAATAAAAGTACCAGCTACTAATCCTCCTTCCTCAAAGATTACTGGTAACAAGAAATCATTATATGCTTCTGGAATATAAAATTTCAAGCTACCTCTACCCCAACCCTTTCCAAATAATCCTCCATCTTTTATTGCATTTAAAGCTTGACTTTGCTGATAAGTGGAAAAAAGGGGGAAAATTGATCCACTCATAACTATTCTCTGCTTCCTATAGTCACCAGTTAATATTGAGATACCAATAAAAAGGATCAAGATTAAAGCCAGAAACGTGGTTTGTTTATAATCCATATTAGAAATAAAGAGGATTATAAAGGTTGAAAGAGAAAATAATACTAGCATACTCACATTAGGTTGAAGATATAGAAGAAAAGCTATTAAAAATAAAAAAAACATTATCCATATTAACCTTATGTTTTCTAATTTTTTATCCTTATTTAAAGATAAAAATTGAGCAAGAAAAATAATCCATGTAAACCTCATTATCTCTATTGGTTGAATCTGAATAGGCCCTATTTCAATCCAACGTGCAACATTTCTTGAGACTTTCCCAAAAGGTGGTATAAAAACTAATATTAATCCTAAAAAACCTAATATTAAGAAAGGAAAAGAAAACTTTTTCCAAAAATTTATTGGGATTATAGATACAAAAAATGCAATTCCAATACTTAAAGGTAAATAAATCAATTGGTGTTTAGAAAAATAAGAAGGGTTATTGAGCGAAATACTTGCCCACTTCCAGCTCGCTGTATGAATTACTGGAAGCCCAATAAGGGAAAGTAGCAATGATAAAATAAATATCATTCTATCATATCTTTTCATTTTTTAATCTCTCAACTATCTTATTAAAAGCTTTACCTCGCTCTTTATAATTCTCAAACATATCGAAACTTGCACAAGCAGGAGAAAGTAATACTACATCACCAAAATCTGATAAATAATAAGCCTTTTTAACAGCTTCCTCTAATGTATTTGCTTCCTCATATGATATATTATAAGATTTAGCTAAATCTCTCATTATATTTTTAGTTTCTCCAATAAGAACTACATGCTTTACATTGCCATTTTGTTTTATACTTTCAAAAAGCTCAGTAAAATCAAAATTTTTATTTCTTCCACCCAATATTAATACGATACTTGCATTAATACTTTTTATAGCCAATATAGTTGAAATTGGATTAGTAGCCTTTGAATCATTAATAAATACTCTTCCATTTACGGTATCTACTTTTTCCAAAGCAAAAGGTATTCCCTTAAACCTATTTCCCACATCTTCAATAACTTTTTCATCTATACCAAGAATCAATCCTACTAAAGATGCAGCCATAAAATTCTTTAGTAAAATACTATTCCATAACCCATTAGGAGAGGGATTCATAAAACCATTTTTGTTCTCTGTATGATAAATAAGTTTATTTTTATCGAAATATATGCCGTACTCTTTAATTGGGTTTTCACTAAAGTATAGTTTATTTACGGGGTACTTTTTGGCTACTTCTCTAATAATATCTTGATCATAATTTAAAATAGCGAAATCTTCTTCTTGTTGATTCATAAAAATTCTTTCTTTTGCTTCTATATATTCATTCATACTACCATATCTATCTAAATGATCAGGATAAATATTTGTAAAAACCGATATGTAAGGTCTGAAACTCTCAATATCTTCTAACTGAAAACTGCTTACTTCTAATACAAAATAACCTTTATCAAGATCTTTTACAACACTTATAAATGGTAAGCCTATATTACCAGCCACCACATTATCTATCTTTGCTCCATTTAAGATCTCCCCTATTAAAGTAGTAGTTGTTGATTTTCCCTTGGTTCCAGTCACAGCAATAATAGGCACCTTTGCAAACCAATAAGCAAGTTCTATTTCTCCAACAATTTTTAAGTTTCTTTTTATAGCTTCTTGATAAATAGGATTTGTTTTCGGGATACCAGGACTTAACACTAATAAATCAATATCTTGTAAAAGTTCTACCGGATGATCTCCAAAGAAGAAATCTATATCTTTTTCCTTAAGCAAAGGGATCACATCTTTAAAACTATCTTCTTTTTTATAATCATTTACAATTACATCTATGCCTTCATTTTTTAAAAATTCTGCAATCTTCAAACCACTTATACCAAGCCCTAAAACTAAAGCTTTTTTAAAATTTAAATTAACATCCATAAAATAATTCCTCCTACAATCATAATGATATGAATTATATTAAATCTTGCTACTATCTTTGTTTCTTTCCATCCTTTTAACTCAAAGTGATGATGGAGAGGACTCATCAAAAAGATTCTTTTCCTTTTCCATTTATAAAAGAATACTTGTATAAAGACGGACAAAGATTCTATTAAAAAAATACCTCCTAAAAAGATCATTAAAAGTTCTACCTTTTTTGTTACAGCTAAGGCAGAAATTGCTCCTCCTAAGGAAAAAGCACCCACATCTCCCATAAATATTTCAGCAGGATGCATATTGTACCAAAGAAAGGCTAAGATAGATGCTATAATAACACCTATATATATGCTTATTTGTAAGGAAGTATAAGAAAACTTATAAATTAAAAAGGTTAAAAAAGTAATTAAAGTAGTCCCACCTGCTAGTCCGTCAAGACCATCAGTCAAATTAACTGCATTAGGTACTGCGATAAAGAGGCAAAAAAATAATATAAAGTAAATAATTCTTGAGTTAAATAGAGTGTATGAGCCCCAACTTATCTTATAATCTGTAGTAAAAAATAAACCATAAGCAAAGAGCAGTATCAAGGTTAAAGCAAAAGATAGAAATATTTTTTTAAGAGGTCTTATTCCATAATCTTTATTTCTGAGTAGTTTTAAATCATCTATAAGTCCTAATAATCCGAAAAGTATGGTGGATAAAGAGATAAAAAAGGTTTCTTTTATAAACAAAAAGGGTAATGAAATAATTATAAAAATTAATCCTCCCATTATAGGAGTTCCTGATTTAGAAAAATGAGATGAAGGTCCTTCTTTTCTAATATATTTGCCTATTTGTTTATTCTTTTGAAGTTTAATCCAGTAATTTAAAAAAAACCATGAAAATATGAAAGATACAATACTGAAAAATAATAGTTCTTTCATATTTCCTCCTCAATGAACTTAACGAAATTTTCCATTTTCATAGCCCTTGAACCTTTAATTAAAATAATGTCATAAGGTCTCAAAATTTTTCTTAAAAAACCCTTTATCTCTCTTTCATCTTTCGTATAAAAAATTTTAGAATCAAAAATATCTTTTAATTCAGCTTTCATATCATCAATAGCCTTACTAAACTCTTCGCCATAAAATAATAAATAATAAAAATCCTTATCTATAGCATGTTTTATTACTTCTTTATGTGCAGAAATGCTATATTCCCCAAGTTCTAACATATCCCCTAATAATAGGACTTTCCTACCAGATGAAGGCAATATATCTAAGTACTCAATTGCTGTTTTAACAGAATCAGGATTTGCGTTATATGTATCATCAATAATTTTAATCCCTTTATATGTAATTTTAGTGTTCAACCTCTGTTTGGGTAATGACAAATCATAATTGACAAAAGAAAAATTATTTACAGATTTGGGAGAAAATATCCACAATACTCCAAAAGCAGAAAGGACATTTCTATATATGTTTAATGGATATAAATGTAGTAAGATCTCAATCTCTGATTTATCTGGAAAACCTATAGACATTCTTACTTTATCATCTAATTTATCCAAAATTTTTCCTCTTATATTACTATCCTCACTAAACCCGAAGGTATATTTATTTAATTTTAAATTTTCAAAAATCCGCATACTTAAGTCATCATCTCTATTTAAAATTGCATAACCTTGATCATTAATATAATCAAAAATCTCAGCTTTTGCCTCCATAATCGCTTCTCTAGAACCTAAAATTCCAATATGAGCCCAACCTATATTGGTTATGATTCCTACATCAGGTTCTGCAATTTTACTTAATTCTCTAATCTGTCCTTTACCTCTCATAGCCATTTCTAAAACTAAGAAATTCGTATCTATTTCCGTTTCCAATATAGTTAGTGAAACTCCAATTTCATTATTATAATTTTCTCTACTTATATTAACTTTTCCTATCTTACTTAACAATTCACCAATTAAATTTTTAGTAGTAGTCTTACCGCTACTACCTGTAACTCCGATAACCTTTGCCTTAATCTTTTTCCTATAATAATTTGCTAAATTTTGTAAGGCTATAAGAGTATCTTTTACCTTTATAACAATTACTTCTTCCACTGGAATCTCCAAATCCCTACTAAAGATGAAGCCTTTTGCACCTTTTCTTATTGCATCGTTTATAAAATCATGTCCATCAAATTTCTCTCCTTTTAAAGGTATAAATAGATCTTCAGGTTTAATTGTTCTCGAATCTATAGAGACACTATTTACTACGTCTTTCAAATTCCCTTTAATTAGGATTCCCTTTGTAGCTTTTAGCATTTCTTCTACAGTAAGATTAATCTTCATGCCCTGATAAGCGCCCCTTTATATATTTTCTTGCTACTTCTTGATCACTAAATGGATATTTCTGAGTTCCTATAATCTGATAGTTTTCATGTCCTTTACCTGCAATTAGCACAGTATCGTTTTCTTTTGCTATTTCTATGGCTTTTTTTATTGCTTCTTCTCTATTTTCTATAATCTCATAATTTCTAAAACCAACTCTTTTGACTCCTGCCTCTATGTCCCTAATGATTTTTAAAGGATCCTCAGTTCTTGGATTATCCGAAGTTATTATCACATAATCAGATAATTTAGCAGATATTTCACCCATTTTATCTCTCTTTGTAGGATCTCTATCTCCACCACATCCAAATACCACAATTATCCTCCCTTTAGTAAACTCCTTAATTGTCTCAAGAACATTCAGTAATCCATCTGGTGTATGAGCATAATCAACAATCACATCAAAATTTTGCCCCTCTTCTATAAACTCTAATCTTCCCTTTACCCCTTTAAAAGTAGCTAAATATTTACCAATATCATCTAAGTTTTCACCACTTGCTATTAATAAACCTACCGCAAAAAGAAGATTATAAATATTAAATTTTCCTCTTAACTTGGTAGATAATTCTATTTGACCTTTAGGAGTAATAGCTTCTATGAACATTCCTTTTTTATCTACAAAAACTTTTTTAAGGACTATATCCGCTTTCTCATCATATAGAGACACCCAATAAATTTTTTTATGTTTTAGATTTATTTTTCCTGTCCATTCATTATCTTTATTTATAATTCCAAAGCCATCCTGCTCTAAATAATCAAAGATTTTCATCTTTGAATTAAAATACTCTTCCATAGTTTTATGAAAATCTAAGTGATCTTGAGTTAGGTTGGTAAATATAACACCTTTGAATTCTAATCCTTCAATTCTCTTAAGAGCTAAAGCATGAGATGATACTTCCATAGAAACATATTCTATTTCTTTATCTACCATCTTCCTTAGAAGTTCCTGTAGTTCATGAGGCTGTGGGGTTGTAAAATTGGAAGGATAGATCTCATCATCTATTCTATAATCTATAGTACCTATAAGGCCTGATTTTTTACCTTTTGATTTCCAATAATGGTAGATTAAATTCGCAGTAGTAGTCTTTCCATTAGTACCCGTAACTCCAAATATCTTTAAATGTTTATTTGGAAAATCATAAAAAGAAGAAGAAAAAATCCCAAGAACTTTGAATATATCATTTACTTTAATATAAGTTATACCATCTTTTATTGCATAATTTAAATCACCATTGTAAAAGATTACTTTAGCACCATTTGATATTGCATGATCAATATATTTTTTCCCATCATCTTTAGTTCCAGGCAAAGCAAAAAATACATAATCATTTTTAACCTTTCTTGAATCTACACTAATACCTTCAATATATAGAGAAGTACTTCCCATAATATCAATTATTTCTTCTTTAAGATAACCTAATATATCCTGCAAATTTTTCAATTTATTAACCTCCCATATATAGAGAGTTTATTAACAATCTCACCAAATATAGGTACTACTGTTTCTCTTGCAAACCTACCTTTCTTTGGCTTATCTAACATAACAAGAATACAATATTTTTTATCATCTAAAAAGAGATAACCTAAGAAAAAGTGATTATAATAAGATGTATATCCAAATTTACCGGAAACTTGAGCAGTTCCTGTTTTTCCAGCTATTTTATAATTTAAATCAGCTAGGATATTTGCCGTTCCTCTTTTTACCACTTGAAACATATAATTTAATGTCTGCAGAGATGTATCTTTAGAAAAAACTTGTCTGTATATTTCTGATTTAGACGTATATATAGTTTTACCATTATTTTCTATCTTTTTGATTAGTTTAGGTTTTACTAAAAACCCATCATTTCCTACAAAACTAAGAGTCCATAACATTTTCAAAGGTGTCATACCAATACCATGTCCAAAACCTAACGTACCATGCATAACAATACTACTTTTAACATCAGGTAAAATTGTATCTCCAGAAAATATCTTCACATCTAACGGTATATCAGAATCTAACCCTAAGAGTTTAAAATATTTTTCCCAGATAGATGCAGGTATTTTTTTTGCTAAATAATAAAAATATATATTACAGGATCTAACTAAAGCATCTTCTATATTTACTAATCCATGATGCTCTGTACATCTTACTTTATAACCGTCAATTATTTCTTCTCCTTTACAATAAACAGAAAAATTTACATCTACCAATTTTTCTTCTAAGGCAATAGCAGTTGTAACTACTTTAAAGAGAGATCCAGGTTCTAAAACAGTATTTAAAAGATTTCTAAATCTATTATTCTGTTCTATTATTTCATCAAGATTTCTACTTAAATCAATTTCAGGAAGAGTAGTTAGGGCAATAATTTCTCCTGTATTTAAATCCATAATTCCACCAAAAGCATTATCTGCATTATACTCTTTCATGTATTCTCTTAAATACATAGTCAAAAGCTCTTGAAGATTTTTATCTATAGTAAGATAAATACTATATCCATTTCTTAAATAAGAATCAAAATATGCCTCTAATCCCGATAGTCCTTGGTTATCAACTCCGACAAAACCAATAAGATTTGAAATTCCTATTCCTATAGGATAAGTCCTATAAGGTTCATCTATTAAAATAATCTTTTTATTATCAACATATTTTTCTATTCTTTTGACATCTTCATCAGAGAGCATTCTTTTAATCCAAACAAATTCATATGGAAGATCTATCTTTTTGTAAAGTTCATCTGAAGAAAGTTTAAGATTATTGGAAAGTATGGATATTATTTTTTTTCTCTCTTTACTTTCAATGCCTTTAGGATTAATAGCTAAAGATTTCCTTTTAACATTAAATACAATCTCTTCCCCATTCCTATCTAATATAATCCCCCTGTCTTTTGTCCTTGTTTGAGAGTAAGATATACCCCCTCCTAACTGGAGTATAATGATAAATATTTCAATGAAAAAAATTATTATAATCCAAAAAGTTAAGAATATTCGTGCTCTTATAATATTCATAAACAATTTATATTACCATATTTATTGTTCTAAAGAAGCTGCATAATACTTCTCCCTTATTACCTCTGCCACGCTACCATTATAAACTTTTATTTCTACCACATTTTTAGGATAAGTTAAACCTAATTTTTGAGCCTTAGTTTCTATATTTTTAATACTTAAAGATGATTGAATCTTTGTTTCCAAGTATACTTTTTCTTTTTCTAAGTTATCTATTTCTCTGTTTATTTTTGCTATTTCACTTTTAAGAGCTGAAACTTTTACATTTAAAAAAACTGTACTTAAAAACACTAAAAAAAACAATATAATTACTAAAAATTGTTTCAACTTTCCACCCTCCTTTCCCCCACTCTCAACTTTGCACTCCTTGCCCTCTTATTATTTTCAATCTCTTCTTTTGAGGGTACTACTGGCTTTTTAGTAATAATTTCAAATTTATCTCTGTTGTTCTTTAAAAAATTTTTTACAATTCTATCTTCCAAGGAATGGTAGGTTATAACTACAATTCTTCCTTGTGGATTAAGAATATGAGATGTAATTTCTAAAGACCTTTCTAAAAGATCTAATTCTCTATTTACAGCTATTCTCAATGCTTGAAATATACGGGTTGCAGGATGCTTTTTATAATTTTGGATATTTTTCCCTATAACTTCTAACAAATCTCCCACATATTTTAAGGGTTTTATTTTTCTTCTTTCTACTATTTTCCTTGCTATTTTGTAGGCATTGGGTTCCTCACCATATTTGTAAAAAATTTCTGCAAGTTCCTCTTCAGAAAAATTATTCAAAATATATTCAGCTGTTAAAGAGTCATCTTTAGAAAATCTCATATCCAAAGGTTCCTCAGGCCTTTGAAAGGAAAAACCTCTCTTGCTTTTCTCTATATGATATGATGAGAAACCAAGATCAAATAAGATACCATCAACTTTAGCTATACTTAGCTTTTCTAAAACTTCTGGAATTCTATCAAACGTTGTATTAAAAAGTACAAAATTATCTCCATAAATTTTCAACCTATTTTTAGCTATTTCTAAACTTTCTATGTCTCTATCTATACCTATCAGTAACCCTGATCTATTTAATTCTCTCAATATGGCACTACTATGTCCCCCAAGTCCACAAGTAGCATCAATGTAGATTTTTCCAGGTGTTACCTTAAGGTAATATAAAACTTTATCTAGCATAACTGGCTTATGTATAATTTCTATCTCTTCCATAAGTCCTTTATCTTTTCATTTATTTCGTTCATATTATTAATCAAATCTTCTTCTTTATTAATTTCTTTCCACTTTTCCTCTGCCCAAATCTCTATATGTCTACCAGCCCCTACAATCACCACATCTCTATTTAGTTGGGCATATTCGATAAGAAAAGAGGGAATAAGAATCCTGCCCAACTTATCTGTTGTAACTTGTACAGAGCCTGAAAACCAAAACCTACATAATCTTCTTATATAATCATCCGTAGGAGAAAAACTACTTATTATCTCTGAGAAATTATTCCAATCCACAATAGTATAAATGTTTAAACATTTTTCAAAGCCTCTTGTTATATAAAAAGTATCTCCTAATACTTGTCTAAAAACTGTAGGTATAACTATCCTCCCTTTCTCATCTAAAGAATAATGATATTCCCCACAAAACAATTTAATATCCCCCACAAGATTTCCACTTTTTACCACCTTTTTACACAATTATACAATGTAATCCTTAACAAATAGAAATAAGAGTTAAATATGATGTAATAAGGGTTTATTAAAACTGGTTAAATTAATGCCTAACTTTTGTTCAAGTTTTGTTTAATAAACACTAAGAGGGAAGAAGCAGACCATAAGCCGAATTCTGTTCCCCTTTTTAGGGGCGGCAACCATCTATCTAGGGTAAGGATTACTCCTTACCTCAAGCGGCCAACCCGAGGGTCAGCGGGCCACCTCAACCCCTCCTATTTGGCCTTGCACCGGGTGGGGTTTGTCAAGCCAGGAAGGTCACCCTTCCTGCTGGTGAGCTCTTACCTCACCTTTTCACCCTTACCCATATAAGAATTTTCATTAACCTTATATGGGCGGTCTGTTTTCTGTGACACTATCCTTCAGGTTACCCTGACTGGGTATTACCCAGCACCCTGCCCTGTGGTGTTCGGACTTTCCTCGGAATCTTTCGATTCCGCGGTTGCCTGGTCTACTTCTTCCCCCTCATACAACTTAGTCCAAGGTACAACTTCAAAACCTCTAAGTCCTTCTTTCCTAACTATTTTCCAGTAAGGAACTTTATATGTTACTTTCCTTTCGTATCCGCATTCACAGTATAAAGTCTTTTCTTCTATTCCATCCTCAATAGTTGTTGGAGCTTTGATTAATTTGTAATGTACATTCAAAACTTTACCACAATTAGGACATCGAGGAGTTGTTAAATATTTAATAACTCTATCACCTATATACAATATCAAGATTGCAAAAAGTAATAATAATATTAATTCCATAAATTTCCTACCTTAATAATATTATTCCAACCATAAAATTCTACCACAATTTGGACAATTTACAATATCACCTTTTTTAACCTTTTCTAAAACAGCTTTAGGTATCGAAAGTCTGCAGCCTTCACATATTTCTTTATTTATAACTCTGGCAATTGCTCTACTATTTTTAGATTTTAATAAATTGTCAAACTCAATCAAATCTTGCTCAGGTATCTTAGACCTTTTTTCAGAAATATTATCAGATAAGTTCCTTATCTCATCTTTAACTAAATTTATCTCATTTTCTAATATTTTCTTATTGTTTTCAAACTCTTCTCTCATTTTTTGTAATTCTAAACTTACATGTTTTTTCCTTAAATCTATTTCTTCTGACTGAATCATTAAATTTAATATTTCATCTTCAAGATTATTAATTTGTTTCTTTAGATTTTCAATTTCCTTTTCAATATGCATCACCTCTTTAGGATTTTTTAAAGTTAAGCTTCTTTTTTCCTCCTGAGATAGTTTTTCCCTATATATTACAACCTTATCTTCCTTTTCCTTTTGCTGATCTCTAATTAACTTAAAATCATCAATGATCTTTCTTAACTCTTCCTCTTTGTCATTAATCAACTTAAGATTTTCATTGAGATAGTTTTCAAATTCTAATTCCAAATTTTTAAGCCTTTTTTCATAATCTCTTAGTTGTAATATTAATTCTTGGATTTCTAGTAAACTTGGTATTATTTCTCTCCTCATACCTTCTCCCTAAAATTTTTTTTATTTATATAAAGTATATCATTTTATTATAATCTATCCTTTTCTTATCCAAACTGTCATAGGACCTTTTTCTCTATTTGCCCATGCATAATACGGTATGGCTATAAATTCTACCTCTTTTTTGTTTTTTTCTACTTCTTCCTTCGGTAAATATAAATTGCTCTCCCAAATTCTACTGTTTATAATCTTTCCCTTGCCTTTTATCGTAACTATCCCTCCAAGAATCTCTGATAGCTCTGCTTTTAAATTATACTCAGAAATTTCCATGTATCTTGGATCACCCCATGAATTGTCAACCTGCTCCATACAGTAAACTATTGGTCCCCTCTTTATCGCTACTTTCCCTATATTGTCTTTTACCTTTGGATGACTCTCTATTATTTCTATCTCCATGGGTAATCTTAAATTTATTTTGTCCCCTTCTTTCCATTGATTCTCTATTTCTATATATCCATTTCTTATTTCCTTTGTATTTAAATGATTTCCATTTATCTTTATCGTGTAGCCTTTTGCCCAGCTCGGTATCCTTAAAAAGATTTTGTATTCTCCTTCTGTTTTTATTTCAAATTCTATATTCCCTTCCCACGGATAATTAGTCTTTTCTATGAGCCTTACCTCCTTATCTCTCCATGGAATTTGGGCTTCATTCTCTCCATATAAATGAACCCATATTCCTTCTTCTGATGTAGTATAAAAATATCCCGGTATTGATGCTATTAATCTTGCTATGTTTGGTGGACAACAGGCACATGCAAACCATGGCTTTCTTATGTGTTCTCCATTGTTTTCTAATGGGTTTACATAAAAGTATTCTTTACCATTTAGAGATATTCCTGATAGTAATCCATTGTATAATGTTTGTTCCATTATATCTGCAAATCTTCCTTCTCCTTTTGCAAGTAGCATCCTAAAATTCCACATGAAACTTCCTATTGCTGCACATGTCTCTGCATATGCTGTATCATTTGGTAGTTCGTACTCTTCTCCAAAGGCTTCTCCTTCATGTCTTGCTCCTGCACCTCCTGTTATATACATCTTCTTTTCTACAAAATTTTTCCATAATCTTTCTAACGCTTCCATTAGCTCTTTTTCTCCTGTCTCTAAATAGAGATCTGTAGCCCCACAGTTTAGATATAAGGCTCTTACTGCATGCCCCACAATTTCAGTGAGTTCTCTGAATGATTTGTGGTCTATGTGATATGTTTCTCCGCCTATTAGTCCTTTTCCTCTTTCATCTATAAAGAATTTTGCAAGATTTAAGTATCTTTTATCTCCTGTCTCTCTGTATAGTTCTACAAGTGCCATCTCTATCTCGGGATGTCCACATGTGCCTTCTTTTTTGCCTGGCCCAAATACATGGTCTATATGGTCTGCAAATCTTTTTGCAATGTTTAACAAAGTATCTTTTCCCGATGTTCTGTGATGCGCTATTCCTGCTTGTATTAAATGTCCTGCACAATATAGTTCATGCATGTCTTTTAGGTTTGTCCATCTGTCCTTTTTTCTTTCAAAGGTAAAGTAGGTATCTAAATATCCATCTTCATCTTGGGTTTCTGCTACTTCCTCTATGGTTTGATCTAATATCTTTTCTAAATTTTCATCTCTTCCATAAGATGCAAAGGAAAATGATACTGCTTCTTGCCATTTATATACATCTGTATCATTAAAGAAAAAGCCAAAATAGTCCCTTTCTACTTTTCCCACTGCTCTTCTAAAGTTGTACAATCTTTGTGTCTCTTCTAATAGTCTATATTGCTCTGGTAAGGTAACATCGTGTAGTATTATTATTCTTTTCCCCCAAAAACCAGATACCTTTACAGAGGATATAGGTATTGTCTTTAATTTCGCATATGGACTCTTTGTAGTATCAATTACAAAACTTCTATTCATCTTTTCGCCCACCTTATATTATTAATATATTTGGAAAATTTTATTAGTTTTCTCTTTAATTATTTTACGTTTTTCCAAAGTCTTGTCAAAAAGAGGATTAAAAAACTTCAGGTAACCTTTCTATGATCTCACTAAAAGAACTCTTTTTTTCTAAGAAAAGCTTAGCTATTCCATATATATGATTTAAAATCACATGTCCTCATCTATATCTGATATTTTAGTATGAGTTAACTTTGAAACTTTTATTTTTAGATATTTTTTCTATGTTCACAATCGTTACTGCTCTTATAAAAGAAATAATGGGTCTTCTTAATTAAGAACAGCTTTGATTTTATCTAATAAGTCTTTCAATTCAAATTGTTTTACCTATAGAAAAATATGTTTTCGCTTTAATAGTCATTATCTGTATCACTATTTTCTTTATTTATTTCAGGCACATTTTTATCAAATCTTTAAGTTTATTTTTAACTCTTTGTAGAAATTATAATTCCTACACTTCCATTACCCATGAAACCAACAAATACGGTATTTTTTAACTTCTTTCTACTCATTCTAATATATAAAAAATTAAGAATAGAAAATATGGATCAGATTTGGGTCAATATTAATTAAAAATGGTGGGCGGAGCAGGATTTGAACCTACGACCTCCTGCGTGTGAAGCAGGCGCTCTAACCACTGAGCTATCCGCCCAAGCTTGCTAATGATAAAGTAATACAAAAAGAAATTTTTGTCAATAACTATGAAGAGACCTTCGGTAAATTCTAAAATATAGTATTAAAATCCCCAAATGTCCTATCATTTTTCTCATTCTCCCATATATCCCAAATAATATAAGATTATTTATAACATGTAATGAAAGTTTTTTTTAAGATGTCCCACAAAGTCACTCAAATACATACTTTTCTACAACCAAATCCAGTCCCATCAAATATTAACCCTTTCTATCTTACTTCTTTTCTTTGAAAAAATATTTTCCCAACTTTCTTAATTAACTCATGTAAAATCTCCTTTACAACTTTTTGAAACTTATAATGATATATTCATAGATCTCTCTTATGGAAAAATTTATGTAAAGTTTAAAATAGCCAAAGATTAAAAGATAAACATATCGCCATGGGATTAAGGTTTGCCTCCCTTTTTAGAGGTTAAAATTGGGTTTTCCTTTAAAACTCTTTTACTAATTAAAGTATTTTACAAAAAGAATATTTTGATCTTCTTCTTTCCTTTCATCCATTAACTAAAGTCAAATAGGTTAAATTAAAAAATTCATATAGACTTTAAGGAGTTATAAGGATTTATGATGAAAGTTATATAAAAAATGGTGGGCCCGCCAGGATTCGAACCTAGAACCAACCGGTTATGAGCCGGCTGCTCTGCCGTTGAGCTACGGGCCCAACTTTCAACGTAAATTATATTATATTCTTTTACAAATTTCAAGAGCTTAAGTGTGATTTAAAAAGTAGAGGGGAGAAATCTTAAATTCTCCCCTCTTCAAATAGCTTAAATCTTAGGTAGATCCTTAAGTGCTTCTTCAACCTTTTCCTTAGGATAAGAATAATCTTCCAGTCTACCTGTTAAATATTGATCATAGGCAGAAAGATCAAAGAAACCGTGACCACTAAGGTTAAATAATATTACTCTTCTTTCTCCTTTTTCTTTGGCATCCAAAGCCTCATCAATAGCTGCTCTTATAGCATGGCAAGATTCTGGTGCTGGTACAATACCCTCCGTCCTTGCAAAAAGAATTCCTGCTTCAAATACTTTTGTTTGAGGATACGCTACAGCCTCAATATATCCATTATGATAAAGAGCACTTACCAAAGGTGCCATTCCATGATAACGTAAACCTCCTGCATGAATAGAAGGAGGGATAAAATTATGGCCAAGTGTATACATCTTTAAAAGGGGGGTCATTTTAGCCACATCACCAAAATCATATGTATATATACCTTTTGTAAGACTTGGGCAAGATTCGGGTTCTACAGCAATAATTCTAATCTTTTTACCCTTAAATTTTTCTCTTACAAAAGGAAAAGAAAGACCTGCAAAATTACTTCCCCCACCCACACATCCTATAACCACATCAGGAAATTCTTCTGCCATTTCCATCTGCATCAAAGCTTCTTCTCCAATTATGGTCTGATGTAAAAGTACATGGTTAAGTACGCTACCAAGGGAGTATTTTGTATCATCTCTCTTAACTGCATCTTCTACTGCTTCACTAATAGCGATACCTAATGAACCAGGAGAATCTGGATCTTTCTCCAAAATCCTTCTTCCAGCTTCTGTATCTTGACTTGGGCTTGGTACAACCTTTGCACCCCATATTTCCATTAAGGATCTTCTATAAGGTTTCTGATAATAACTTACTTTAACCATATATACCTTACATTCTAACTTAAAGAAATTGCATGCCATAGATAAAGCAGAGCCCCATTGGCCTGCTCCAGTCTCTGTAGATAATCTTTTTACACCTTCCAGTTTATTGTAGAAAGCTTGAGCTACTGCAGTATTTGGTTTATGGCTTCCTGGAGGACTAACCCCTTCATATTTATAATATATATGTGCTGGTGTATCTAAATATTTTTCCAAATTTACAGCTCTATACAAAGGTGTGGGTCTCCAAAGCTTATAAATATTTAACACTTCTTCAGGAATAGGAATATACCTTTCTTGACTCACTTCTTGTTTAATTAACTCCAAGGGGAAAATAGGTGCAAGATCTTCAGGCTTAACAGGCTGTAATGTTGCAGGATGAATTACAGGAGGTAGCGGAAAAGGAAGATCAGGTATAATGTTGTACCAATCCTTAGGAAGCTTTGACTCTTCTAAAATATACTTATACTGACTCATACATTAAAAACCTCCCCTAATAAAAATTAAAGCCTTCTCATCCACAAAGGACGAGAAGGCTTGGTCTCGTGGTACCACCTTAATTGAGGTAGATATCCCCCAACTCTTTGCCCATTTAACGGAGGCTAACCCGTTGGAGACTACTCGAAGATATATTATCTCTTTCGTTCCAAGGCTCCAGGCCCCATTCACTACCTGCAAGATGGCTGGTTTACAGCTAATACCAACCTCTCTGTTATCTTGCTATTTGGTAGTTACTATTTCCCTTCACAGCCTTTCCTATTTTTAGATGATATTATACTATAAATTTTTAATAACAAAAACTCTCAGTGGAAAATTTTTTATTTTTATGTTATTTTATATCAAATTGGTATAATTTATAAAGGATGGGGTGAAAAAAATGCTTAAAATAATTGAAACAATAGTTGCAGACTACAAGGCTGTATTTGAAAAGGATCCTGCTGCAAGAAATTTTTTAGAAGTAATACTTTGTTATCCGGGCTTTCATGCTATATTATTACATAGATTAGCCCATTTTCTTTGGAAATTAAAAATACCAGTTATTCCACGTTTAATTTCCCATCTCAATAGACTTTTAACAGGAATAGAGATCCATCCTGGAGCAAAGATTGGTAAAGGTTTCTTTATTGATCATGGTATGGGGGTAGTGATAGGTGAAACAACAGAAATTGGAGATAATGTACTCATATACCAAGGCGTTACCTTAGGAGGAACAGGTAAAGAAAAGGGTAAAAGACATCCTACGATAGGCAACAATGTGGTTATAGGAGCAGGAGCAAAAGTTCTTGGTCCAATAACTATAGGAGATAATACAAGAATAGGTGCTGGGTCTGTAGTATTAAAGTCTGTACCCCCCAATTGTACAGTTGTGGGAGTACCTGGAAGAGTTATAGTTCAAGAGGGGAGAAAACTAACTCCTAAGGAAATGCTAGAACATGGTAATATCCCAGACCCTGAACTAAGTTTAATTGAAGAACTAAAATCAAGAATTGAGAACATTGAAAATAGAATAGAAAAGCTGGAAAGACTATTAAGAGAAAAACCAGAAAATTTATGATATAATTACAGATTAAAAGAAAAAAGGTTCCCGGGGGAGCCTCTTAATCCGAGGCTGAGATGGTAGCGGAAGCTACCGACCCTTTGAACCTGATCTGGGTAATGCCAGCGTAGGGAAGGGCTAAGGATAAAAAAATATAACATTTAAGGTATATAAAAATTAAGGTTCCCTTCCACTATGCTGGCTAGGGAATCTTAATTTTTAATATAGGAGGTGCTTCATAATGTCTCAAAAGCCTGTAAGGCTTCTTACAGAGGGTGCTCTATCCATAGCTTTATCTCTACTTCTTTGGTATTTGCGAATAGGAGCTATGCCTCAAGGTGGAAGTATAAGTATGCAAATGCTTCCTCTCTTTATCTTTGCTTTAAGATGGGGAACATTACCAGGTATTTTAGTAGGATTAGTATATGGGGTTATACACTCCTTACAAGATATGTATGTTGTTCATTGGGCCCAATATTTATTAGATTATCCCATTGCTTTTGGTTTAATAGGCCTTTCAGGAATAGCAAAAAAGGTTAAGGTCTCAAAAATAATTTCCTTTTTTATAGCTTTACTTTTCTTAGCAGGTTCAATTCTGTTTGTAGTTAATATATCTAATGAACTTCCTCAAGCTCAAAAAACCCTAGAAGAGTTAAAATTAAAACTTCAATCTGCCCAAGGTGAAGAAAAAACTAATATAGAAGAGGATATTAAAGATTTAGAATTTAAATTGAAGTGGTTCCCAATTTCAAGAATAGTTTTAATAGTTGCAGGTATTCTTGGGGCATTACTTTTAATTTATGGTGCTGTCCTCAGAAAGACCCAAGAACCCATAGAACTTGGAGTATTTATTGGTGGTCTTGGAAGATTATTTGCTCATTTCCTGTCAGGCGTGATTTTCTTTTCCCAATATGCTCCACCTGGGACACCTGCATGGATTTACTCCCTAATATATAATCTTTTTGTAGTTGTACCTAGTACTTTTGTATGTTTACCATTAGTACTACTTATATACCCCAGACTAAAAGAAAGTGAGATATAATAAAAGAATCTATGAAAATAGTAATTTTTGCAAATGGAGAAAGCAATTTAGATATAAATGATATAGGAACTATATTCCCTGTCGACAAAATTATTTGTGCTAACGGTGGTACTAAATTGGCATTAAGGTTTGATATAACACCTGACATAATTGTAGGTGATTTAGATTCATTAACAGAAGATATATCTAAAAAGTTTGAGAATAAAAAAATAGAGTGGAAAATTTATCCAAAAGAAAAAGATGAAACTGATTTAGAATTAGCTGTAAGAGAAGCTATAAAATTCAACCCCCAAGAAATATATTTTATTGGACTATTGGGGGGAAGGATTGACCATTTACTTTCTAATCTATTCTTTTTAGAAAAAGTAAAAGATATGGGCATAGAGCCATATGTAATAGATAAAAATTTAAATATATATCTTATGAAAGGGGAAGAAGAAAGAATATTTTGGGGGAACAAGGGAGATACACTCTCCCTCATTCCCCTATCAGATGTGGTTGATGGTATCTCTTTAGAAGGCTTAAAATACCCCTTACAAAATGAACCATTATATAGAAAGCTTACAAGAGGAATAAGTAATGAATTCCTTTTACCGCAAGCAAAAATAAAAACTTCTGAAGGGACACTCTTTGTAATACATCTACACAAAAAATAAGCTCTTATGTTAAAATATATAGTCTTTATTTTTCAATATCATTGAAATTTTTTTAATTCTGAGGAGAAAATGGAAAAAAGCAAAATAATATTAGTTGGCTTAGAAAAAGAGATGGAAAATTCCTACTTGGATTACGCTATGAGCGTAATCGTAGGAAGAGCTTTACCTGATGCAAGGGACGGACTAAAACCTGTACAAAGAAGAATTATATATTCTATGTACGAATCTGGAATGCTACATAATAGACCCTACAAAAAGAGTGCCCATGTAGTAGGTAATGTCTTAGGTAGATATCATCCTCATGGGGATGCTGCAGTCTATGAAGCATTAGTAAGAATGGCTCAGGATTTTTCCTTCAGATACCCATTAATAGATGGACATGGGAATTTTGGTTCCATAGACGGAGACGAACCAGCAGCTATGAGATACACAGAGGTAAGACTTGCTCCTATAGCCTCAGAAATGATTGCAGATATAGAAAAAGATGTGGTAGATTTTGTACCCAACTATGACAATTCACTAAAGGAGCCGGTAGTACTTCCCACTAAAATTCCTCAGCTTCTTATGAATGGTTCTTCTGGAATAGCTGTAGGAATGGCAACTAATATCCCACCTCATAATTTAGGAGAATTAATAGATGCCTTACTATATTTAATAGAAAATCCTCATACAGGGCTTGATGAAATATTAAAGTTTATAGATGGTCCTGATTTTCCAACAGGTGGAATAATTGTGGGAAGAAAAGGAATAAGGGAAAGTTACTTAACAGGTAAAGGTAAAATCATAGTAAGAGGAAAGGTTAAAATAGAGGAAACAAAGAAAGGTGAAAAAAATATTATTATTACCGAAATACCCTATCAGGTTAACAAGGCTAATCTACTAACCCAAATTGCCGAACTTGTACAAGAAAAGAAAATAACTGGAATAAAAGATCTAAGAGATGAGTCGGATAAACATGGAATAAGAGTTGTAATAGAGCTTAGAAAAGAAGCAGAACCCCAAATTGTTATTAATCAGCTTTATAAACATACCCAATTAGAGACCACTTTTGGAGTTATCATGCTCGCTATTTTGGATGGTCAGCCTAAAGTCTTTAATCTTATAGAATTACTTAAGATTTTCTTAGAACATAGAAAAGATGTTGTACTGAGAAGAACTAAGTATGATCTGGAGAAAGCAAAGGCAAGGGCTCATATTTTAGAGGGATTGTTAATAGCATTAGATCACTTAGATGAAGTAATAAGAATTATAAGACAAGCTGAGAATGCTGATTCTGCAAGAGAGGAATTAATGATAAAATTTAAGCTCACACAGGTACAAGCTCAGGCAATTCTTGACATGAGATTACATCAATTAACAAAGCTTGAAAAAGAGAAATTAATAAATGAGATGGAAAGCATAAGAAAAACTATTGAAGAACTACAAAAAATACTTAACGATGAAAAAGAATTATGGAAAGTAATTGCAGGGGAATTAAAAGAGATAAAAAATAAATACTCTGATAAAAGAAGAACAGAAATTCAAGAGGAAGAAAAAAGCGACATAACTATTGAGGATTTAGTACCTGATAATCCTGAAGTTGTATGTCTTACTCGAGAAGGATATATAAAGAGACTTCCATTATCCACGTATCAAATACAGAAAAGAGGTGGAAAGGGTCTTAATACTCTTGCCAATAATATAAATGACATAATAACCTCTTTTGTGGTTACATCTACAAGAAGTACATTATTTTTATTCAGCAACAAAGGAAGGGTCTTTTACATAAAAACCTATGAATTAGATGAAACTTCAAGACAAAGTAAAGGTACTCCTCTTAAGAATTATATAGGCATATCAGAAGGAGAAGAAATAACAGAAATTATATCTTTAAATGAATTTCCTCAAAATCTCTATTTTCTATTTGTAACCTCTCAAGGAATAGTCAAAAAGACTCCTGTGGAAGAATTTCAAAATGTTAGAAAAACCGGCATAAATGCTATAAAATTAGCAGATAATGACCTATTGGTTAACGTATTCTTAACCACTGGAAACGATCAAATTATATTACTTACAAAGAAAGGTAATGCTATAAGATTTGATGAAAAAGATGTTAGACCTATGGGGAGATCTGCTCAAGGAGTGGTAGGAATAAAACTAAGAAAGGACGACTCTGTAATAGGTGGAATAATAGTTAAAAATGATAAAGACATTGTACTTGTTACAGAATATGGCATAGGTAAAAGGATAAAACCTGATGAATTCAATTTGCAAAAAAGAGGTGGAATTGGAATTAGAGCAATAAAAATAACACCTAAAACAGGTAATTTAATAGGAGTAAAAAATGTGTCAGAAAATGATGAAATATTAATTAGCACTCAAAAGGGTCAAATCATAAGATTAGCTGTAAAAAATATACCTATCATGGGTAGAAATACTCAAGGGGTAAAATTGGTAAAATTAAATGATGAAGATAGAGTAGTTAGTATTGATCTGGTGAGTAACGAAGAATGAAAAAATATGAATTAATAGATCATACAGCAGATATAGGAATAATTGCATATGGAAGTACGAAGGAAGAAGCTTTTGAGGTATCAGCAGAAGCAATGTTTGACCTTATGTGTCCGTTAGAAAAAATTGATGAAAAGGAAAGGTTTGACATTGAAGTAGATGCTGAAGATTTAGAATCTCTACTTGTTACATGGTTAAATGAACTCCTTTATGTATTTGACGTTAAAAGACTTATATTCAAAAAATTTAATGTCACCCTTATAGGGAATAATCAACTAATAAGCCACTGTTTTGGTGAGAAATTTGATCCTAGAAAACATGAAATCATAAGAGAAATAAAAGCAGTAACATATAATCTATTAAAGATTGAAAATAAAGATAACCAATGGATAATACAGGTGGTATTTGATATTTAATGGCAAACTTAATAGTTGGAGAATCTCAATCAGGAAAAACAACACTTATAAAAGTCCTTTCAAAAGGAAAGGCACACATTAAATTTTCTGATTATAATATATGTGCAGTACCCAAAGAGGATGAAAGGCTAATAGAACTTTGGAAAATCTTTAAAAGTAAATCTATTAATTTTATAAACTTAGACTTTATGGATCCACCAGGTAATGCTACTTTTACATCCCTAAATCCCCAACTTTATGAAAAAATACAAAAAGCAGAAATAATTCTTTATATGCTGCCTCTTTTTAGAGAAGATAAAGATCTTGATGAGATAAAAAACCAAGAAAATGAATTTATACTAAAAGATCTGGAAACTACAGAAAAACTTTTGAAAAATAGAAAATTAGGTATACCTGAAAAAGCAGTTTTAGATAAAATCCAAAAAAGTTTATTAGATGAGATTCCATTAAGCAATATGGAATTTAGAGAGGATGAACTAAAAATACTTTCTGCTTGGAATCTACTATCTATAAAACCAATTTTTTACATAATAAATATCTCAAATACTCAATTAGAAGATGAAAAACTTCTAAATTCCATAAAGGAGAAATTAAAAGATAAAATCTATTTCTTATTTCCGGCTAAATTAGAAGAAGAACTCTTAGAACTTGATGAAAAAGATGTCACAGAGTATTTGTCCATGTATAACTTATCAAAAAGCATAAGAAACCTATTAATAGATAAAATTTTTGAGTTTAACAATCTTATTTCCTTCTTTACAGTTGGAGAAAAGGATGCTCGAGCTTGGAAGCTAAAAAAAGGAAGCACAGCTTTAAATGCTGCTGGTGTTATTCATACAGATATTGCAAAAGGTTTTATAAGAGCTGAAGTAATAAGATGGGACGAGCTTGTAAAAATCGGTGATTGGAAAAAGGCATATCAAGAAGGAAAAGTAAGAGTAGAAAAGAAAGATTATATAGTAGAAGATGGAGATGTATTATATATAAGATTCCACATATAAAATTAATTAAGTCTTTTCTCCTTTAACAAAATCATAAAGTGTATATTTAGCTAGCGTTTCTCTTAGTTTATTTGTCATCTCAATCCATAAAGGTCTTGTTTTACACTGAGAAACCCTCTTGCACTTATTAGGAAAAACTATACAATCCACTAATGCAGTCCTACCCTCTAAAGCCTCTACCACCTCTAAAATCTTAATTTCCTTTGGATCACCATTTATATAATAACCACCTTCTGCTCCAACCTCAGCCTTAACAAATTTGTTTTGCGAAAGAATTCTCATAATTCTTTCCAAGTATCTTAGAGGAATCTCTTCAGCCTCAGATATTCTCCTTACACTTACAGGATTTCCCTCTTTTTGATTTTTAGCTATGTATATGAGAGCTCTCAAACCATATCTTGACCTTGTTGATAATTTCATAATTATTACACCTCTAAATTCATACTTTTTTAGGACATTTTACATGTTATCCTTTTAAAAGTCAAACATCAATCAGACCAAAACATTCTTCAGCCATTGAAAAGATTTATTCCCCCAAATCTCATGTCCCCCATCAAAAAACTCATAATTTAAATTATCAGATACATTTAAAAAATCATATACTTTTTTAATCTTTGAAAAAGCAAATTTTGTTGCTTCTATAGGAAAAATAGGATCTTTTATACCATGTTCAATAAATAGAAATCTTGGTGCAATAAGTCCTGCAATATCATACATCTCTGCATATTTCAAAATACCATAAATATAATTGCATTCACAATGAGAAATACTTAATACGCTGTCTCTAAAGGTATTTAAATATCCACTAATAACGGTAGCTTTAATACGATCATCTAATGATGATGCAAATAAGGAAGAGGTCCCACCACCTGAAATCCCATAAATGCCTATAGAATCTTTTTTTACCTCAGGGAAACCTTGAAGTAAATCAATACTTCTTATTATATCCCAAACCCTAAGTCCTATAACTGTTTTACCAAGCATTAAAGCCCAGAAAAATAACTCTCTACAAGAAGAAATCTTTTCATTCTTTACTATTTTCCTGTATCCAAAACCCAATTGTTCAATAACAAATGTAATGAAACCCTGTTTTACCAATGAGATTCCAAAATCCTTCATATAACCAGATGGAATTTCTCTCTCATTACCATTCTCATCAAGTCCAACAGCATCATTCATCCCTATTCCATGACCAGGAACAGCAATAACAGCAGGAGCAGGAAGTTCTACCTTTTTGGGAGTAAGAAGATAAGCATAAACTTCTATATCTTCTGCCGAATTGAATATAATAAGTTCTCTCTTATAATCCTCAAAATCCTTAGTATCTAAAACCCTCAAATTGGTATCACATTTTTCTGGAAATCCCCCTAAAAGTTCAATTAACTTTAATCTAAAATTTTTTCTCCAATTTAGCCATTCTTCCTTATTCTTTGCTTTAAATCCATATAATCTTTCGTTTTGATAAAGCTTTTTAAAATATAAAAAGTCCATAAGTATCCTCCTTAATCAAAATAATGTTTATATTGTACACTATTAATTTATCTGATGTTAACAAAAATAAATGATTGTTTTAAAATAACTTAAAATGAATTATAAAGAGATTAATAAATTGAGGTTAATTGCGGATTTTCATATACATTCAAAATATAGCAGGGCTACAAGTAAAGATATGGATCTCCATAGCCTTACAAAATGGGCTAAAATTAAGGGAGTAAATATTTTAGGTACTGGCGATTTTACGCATCCATTATGGTTTAACGAGTTGAAAGGTAAATTAAAAGAAGAAAATTACGGCATATATTCTTACAATGATATTTATTTTATTTTATCCTCAGAGATAAGTCTTATATATAATCAAAATAACAAATTAAGGAGAATTCATCTTCTTATTTTTGCTCCTTCCTTTGAGATAGCATATAAGATTAATCGCATACTTGAAAAATATAGTAATTTAACGTCAGATGGAAGGCCAACATTGGGTGAACCCATACAAAAAGTTATACCTCAACTTTGGGATTTATCTGAAGAGATCCATATAATACCTGCTCATGCTTGGACACCTTGGTACTCTATATTTGGCTCAAAATCAGGTTTTGACTCAATAGAAGAAGCCTTTGGTAATTATTCTAAATACATTTTTGCTATAGAGACTGGATTAAGTAGTGATCCCTCTATGAATTGGAGGTTAAGTAAATTAGATAAGATTTGTTTAATTTCAAATTCAGATGCCCATTCTCCAAATAAAATAGGTAGAGAAGCTAATGTACTTAATTGCAATTTAAATTACAAAGATATCTTTAATGCTATTAAAAATCAAGATAAAGATAAATTTTTATATACTATAGAATTTTTCCCAGAAGAAGGAAAATACCACTTTGATGGTCATAGAAATTGTAATATATCATTACACCCCAAAGAGAGTATTAAGTTAGGGAAAATCTGTCCCATTTGCGGTAAACCACTTACTATAGGTGTTCTACATAGAGTAGAAGAATTAGCTGATAGAGAAGAGGTATATTTACCTATTAAAATACCTTATAAAAATTTAGTACCATTGGAAGAGATTATTGGGCAATCTTTAAATAAAGAACCTTCATCACCTATAGTACAAAGGGAATATTTAAAAACCATATCAAATCTTGGAAATGAGCTAAGCATCTTAATGGATGTATCATTAGAGGATATAATTAGAATTTCTGGAGAAAAAATTGCCAAAGGCATAAACCTTATGAGACAAGGAAAAATAAAAAAAATTCCGGGATATGATGGGGTCTATGGTAAAATAATAATTTTTCCAGAAGAGGCATCTTCAGAAAATCAACTTTCTCTCTTCTAAAAAGGTCTTTTGAAAAGCTCTAAAATTTTATCCTTTAAAGTTATGCCTGGTAGTAAGTTTTTAAAATCTTCAATGGCCTTATCAAATCCGATATCATAACCTCTTTTCTGACTCTCTAACCATTTATGATCTGATATATAAACGTAAAGATCTGCTTCTGTTCTTCCTGGAAAAGCATCCAAAAGTCTTTCTTGTTGGATTTTTTTAACAATTGGTAGATAAATATTTCTATACCAATCTCTTGCCGCTTCTTTAATATTAACCTCTTCCCCCTTTTTTTCGCTCATATAATATTTATGTTCTAAAATTTGATTTAAAAGCTTTCTATACTGCCCTATTTCTGTAAGAATTATCCCTCTTAACCCTGTAATTAATTCAAAATCTGACCTTTCTCTGTGTAATATATTTTCTATACTGTTTTCAGAAGGAATATATTCAATTACATGAGCATCAATCTCTTTCTGACCTAATTTCTTTGCTACAGCCACTCTATGATTTCCATCAACAACATAATATTCATCTTTTATCTTATAAACCTCGATAGGAGGTAAAATTTTTCCTCTCAAAATTGCATTTTCAAGCTCTTGTAATCTACTTTTTGAACTACCTTTTAAAGGTCTAAACTCTTCATCAAAATCTTTATATCTTCCAACACTACCAACAATCTTATCAACCTCAATAGTCTGATAACCTAAGTCTCTCCATCCTGAAATTTCTTCTTCTTTTAAAACTTCATCAAAACTCTTTAAATGTTTTTTATTTTTTAAAAATCTCTTAAAAAACCTCATTTCTATAAATCCAAAAGAATTATTCCAGAACAGTTTATAATTTTTGTATTACCAAGCTCTGCAAACCTTTTAGAGTTATAAACATAATTCATGTGTGTATGCCCGTGAAGAAAATATTGAGGTTGATATTTCTCTATTAATTTTAGAAAAGCTTTAAAACCTTTATGAGCTAAATCATCTCCTTCATGAATTCCAAAAGGTGGAGAGTGAGCTACCACAATGTCCACCCCTTTTCTTAACTTTAAAAACAATCTTCTAATTCTCCACTCCATTTCCTCTTCGGTATATTGAAATTTACCTACACTATATTTTATAGAACCACCAAGTCCCAAAATTTTCCTCCCTTTAAACTCTATCATCCTTCCATCAATACTTTCACAACCTTCTGGAGGCCTCTTTTCATATATCTCATCGTGATTTCCATGTACATAAAATACTGGTACATTTAACATTGTAGCTATATAAGTAAGAAGTTCCGGCATAACATCACCACAGGATATAACCCCCTCTACCCCTTTATATGGAGTTATATCAAATTTTTCATAAAAATTTGGAGATTCAATGTCAGATAGAGCTAATACCTTCAACTTAAGGGCTGTCCTATCCTCATCTTAAGTTCATTAATATATCCTATAGAGAAAGGATCCTTATCTGCTAAATAAGCAAGATATACAGTAGCAAAATCTCCTAAATATGTCATAGAAAAGAACTGAGTAAGAGGAGATTTTCCTTCAGCTTGCCACATGAATATAGGTACTCCTCTTTCAGATATTTTCTCTTTCATGAACTCTACCCTAATCTTCATTTCTCCATCAAGAGAGGTGTACAAGAAAATAAGAGTTAATGGCTTAATAACTTCATCCATAGCTTCCCACGCCATAATTTCATTATGGTTAAGCTCTGGAAAGAAGTGATAAAATGCAGGATATTTTGAATTTTCATTGATTTGACATTTCCATCTATAAGCTGCTACCTTCCATTTTTCCTCTACAGCATAAATAACAGGAATACGCTTAAAGATCATTTTTGCAACTTTTTTGGCTACATTTTCTTCTGTTGGTACTTCTCTCTTGAAGCTTTCTCTTGCCTTTTTAAGATAATTAATAGTCTCCTCTATCTCTGACTTTTTAGAGGATACTGCTCCTATTTTTTCCAAAACTACAAAAGAAGGAATTGTTACATAGCCTATAGCAGCTCTTGGTGCCATGCCTGATGGTATCTCAACCAAAGTAAGATTTTTTTCATTTGCAAATTCTTTTAATTTTCCTCCACTTGTTACTGCTACAACAGAGGCTCCTTTATCATAAGCAGCTTTGGCAGAATTTAAAGTTTCTACAGTATTACCTGAATAACTAACCGCAAATACTAAGGTTTTACTATCCACCCAAGTAGGGAGATCATAATCTCTGTTTACATATATAGGAAATCTTGCTTCTTTAAAAAGGGCACTTTGTAAAACGTCGCCTCCTATAGCAGATCCGCCCATACCAAGCACAAGAACCCTCTCTATATTATAAGACACATTTTTTATAGGAGTAGAATAAGAAACTTCTGCGGCTCTTTCTATTTGTTCTGGCAAATTATAAACTGCTGAATACATGTCCTTGGGGTCTAAGTTTTTAAGAACCTCAATTTGATCCAATTTCTCTACCATCTTTATGCCTCCTTTAATTATTTTGTTTGTGAAATTATTTTAGCTTATAATTAAATCGTTGACAATAATTAAATACTCTGTATACTTTAAAAGTATTTAAAATAATTTAAGAAAGGAGGATGAAAGAAATGGAAACAAAGGTTGTATGGAATGGAGAAATGAAATTTACAGGAACAACTCCTTCTAACTTCAATATCGTCATGGATTCTACACCAGATCATGGAGGAGGAAATGAAGGACCTCGCCCTATGGAGCTTATACTTGTAGCTCTTGGGGGATGTACAGGTATGGATGTAATCTCTATTTTAAATAAAATGAAAGAGAAGGTTGAACATTTTGAAATGAAAATCACAGCAGAAAGAGCCCAAGAGCATCCTAAGGTTTATACCAAAGTACATATTGAATACATTTTCAAAGGGGAAAATTTAAATGAAGCTAACATCAAAAAAGCTATAGATCTTTCTCAAACAAAATACTGCTCTGTATCTGCTATGTTAAGAAACACAGCAGAAGTTACATACTCATATAAAATACTTTAGTGGAAGGGAGAGAACAGGCTAAGTATGGATAATGTAAGAGTAAGAATAGCACCAAGCCCCACTGGATATCTCCATGTAGGGACTGCTCATACTGCTCTTTTTAACTGGCTTTTTGCAAAGCATAACAATGGAAAATTTATATTAAGAATTGAGGATACTGATATACAAAGGTCATCAAAAGAATATGAAGAAAATATTTTAGAAGGATTAACTTGGCTTGGTCTATATTGGGATGAAGGTCCATATTATCAAACTCAAAGATTAGATCTGTACAGAAAATATGCAGAAGAGCTTCTTAAAATAGGTGCAGCATATTATTGTTATTGCACTCCTGAAGAATTAGAACAAAGAAGAAAAGAGGCTTTAGCTCAAAAAAGACCTCCAAAATATGATAGAAAATGCTTATATCTATCAGATGAAGAAATAGCAAAATACGAAAGAGAGGGAAGAAAACCTATTATAAGATTATTAGTTCCAGAAGGTAAAACTGTTTTTAATGACATCATAAGAGGCGAAATAGAATTTGATAATGAGGATATAGGAGATTTTGTGATAATGAAATCAGACGGCATTCCTACCTATAATTTTGCTGTAGTTGTAGATGACTACACAATGGGAATCACTCATGTAATAAGAGGAGAAGATCATATATCAAATACTCCCAAACAGCTTTTTATATATAATGCCCTTAACTGGACTCCACCTGAATTTGCCCATTTACCTTTACTTCTTGGCCCGGATCGATCTAAGCTTTCAAAAAGACATGGTGTTACATCTGTTACAGAATATAAAAAGATGGGATATTTACCAGAAGCTTTAGTTAACTACCTTGCTCTTTTAGGGTGGACCCCAGAAGGAAATAAAGAAATTTATACAATTGAAGAATTAATAGAACTTTTTGATTTAAGAAGGGTCACTAAAAATCCAGGTATTTTTGATATAACAAAACTTGAGTGGATAAATACACAACATATAAGAAGACTTTCTGTGGAAAAATTGGCTGAGCTTACTTTGCCATTCTTAGAAGAGGTAGAATGGTTCAATAGGAACAATTTTGATAAAAATTACTATTTAAAAGTTGTCTCTATTCTACAAGAAAGATTAAAAACCCTATCCCAGATACGAGAATATGGAGATTATTTCTTCTTAGATAAACTTAATTACGACCTTGAAACTGTAAAAAAAGTATGTAAAAGTCCAGATATACATATCTATTTAGAGAAAATTAAAGAAGAATGGTCTAAAATTCCAAATTCAGAATTCAGCGCTCAAAATTTAGAAAACATATTAAGAAATTTAGCTGAAACCCATCAGATTCCAACAAAAAATTTAGTCCATCCTATCCGTGTTGCATTAACAAATAAAACTGTTGGGCCTGGTCTTTACGAACTTGCAGAAATTCTTGGGAAAGAAAGAGTCATAAAAAGATTAGAAGAGTTTATAGAGTGCCTTAAAGAACTTTAAACTCCAAAAGTAATATGTTAAGACGCTCTCCTTATAAAGATATAATAAATTACGAAAATATCCTTTCTAAGGATATAGGAGAAGGAGAGCGTCTTTTTCTGCACTATACCTTAATACAAGCAAAAAGTAATCTGGAAATAGCTGAAAAATCTGACTATTTTGTCTCTCCTCTTCTCTTTTTCTATGGTATAGTAGCATTAGCCAAAATTATAATTTTGAAAAACTCCAAGATTATACCAAGAGAGGTTTTACATGGACTTACAGTAAGAGTAGCTGGAGAAAAATCCATAGATTGGACTAAAAACTATGATCCTAAAAATGAAACAGTTCTCGTTAAGGAAAAAGGTCTTTTTCCTACTTTTTACAAATCTATATCTTCCCATGCTCTTCCCGAGGGTGAAAAATACACCTTAGGAGATCTCTTCCTCTTTCTCGAAAAAAAAACCTCATTAGAACCTTTAGCTGTCCATTATCTTATTCTATTTCTTCTATCTATGCTAGCAAGATATGAACCTCAAAAGTGGGGATGGGCATATGAAAAATCTTCTTTCTCAAGAGAATTGAATACCTATTTAAAAATTGTAGGAAGAGAGATTTATGATCTTTGGAGAGAGAAGATTAATTTATAATAGCTTTCAAAAAGATCCTTAATTAGAGAAATATTATAAAGATCTTTAAAACTCATTAGCTTATTATAACTTTTGTCAAAGTATTTTTCAGCAATATTAAAGGTAGCTTCTTTTACCCTTTTTTTATCTAAAAGCTCAATTATATATAAAATATCCCTCTCAGATAATCTTTCCCTCGTCCATATTTCTTCTAACATCATTCTTTCCTTATCTGAAGCCTCCGAATATAAGTACAATACAGGATAAGTTTTCTTCCGTCGTAAAAGGTCATTAAAGGTGTTCTTTCCTGTTTTATTTGGATCACCCCAAATTCCCATAGCATCATCAGCTATCTGGAAGAACAATCCAAAATCTCTACCAATCTCTTGGAAGATTTTTGCTATATCCTCCTTATAAATTGCTGAATAAGCTCCTAAATAGAAGCTTGTAGAAAAAAGTTTAGCTGTCTTTTTCTCTATCATAATAAGATATTCTTTAAGAGATACTTCTTTCTTTTTTTCAAACAATAAATCCAGATATTGACCTTCTATAAGTTCTCTTATAGTCTCAGTAATAGTTGATAGGGTTTTAGCAAGAAGCTGAGGATTTAAATTAGATAGAACCTGAAATGTCATATCAAATAAAAGATCTCCCACATTTATAGCTTGAGCTTCTCCCCAAATTTTCCATACAGTCCATCTTCCATGTCTTTTCTCATCTCTATCTTGAATATCATCATGAACAAGAGAAAAATTATGAAGAAATTCTAAAGAGGATGCTATATCTAAAACAGAGTCAAGATCACCACCTAAGGATTGATTTATTAATACACAAAAAAGAGGTCTTAATCTTTTTCCACCTTTAAACTCCATAAGAGGCTGAAAGTTTTCATCCACCCAGCCCATATGGTATGCAGTAATAAAATGAACTGGAACCTCTGATGAAAACTTATTCCAATTTTCTTGTAATCTTTTCTCTATTTGAAGAAGATATTTTTGAATTTCGTTCATATCCATTCCATTAATTCTTTAAAAAATTCCAAAAAATGTTTATCTGATAAAGCTTCGTTATGAGCAGGTGTTATACATACCACCTTTCCATTACCATAACAATGATACCATCCTGCTATGGATTCCCCATTTAAGGATTTGGAATAAAGAAAAACATTTGTTCTTCCTTTATCACAATATACAAAATAGTGTTCATCAAGAAGCTCAAAATTTATATTTTTCCCATCCTTAGGCGATTTTCCGAAATATTCTACTTTCCCTCTTTCAGGATGATATTTAAAATAACCTTTTAATATATCTTTTACAAAAAGACTTTCTGGATCATAGGAGGCAAGACCAGAGTGCCAGACTAAAAATTTTCCTCCTTCTAATATATAATTTTGTATATTACTTTCTATATCTTTTCGCATCCAAACTTTGTCTTTATCTTGCCCTATTCTATTTTCCCTTCCCAAAATAATTAGATGATAATTTTTTAAATTAATAGGAAAATCATCTGGAATTATATAATCAATATAGTCCTCTTTATTTTTTACTTTTTCTAAGACTTCTTTCAAATAAACTTCAGGATGATAAAAATCCCCTAATATTGCAAGAATTCTCCTCATTTTCTAAAAATTCTCCAAAAGTTCTATTATAAATTTTATTCTTTCAAATGAATCAAGATAAGTATACATACCACCTGTATAGTAGCCTTGCTGAGCAACTTCTATCCCATTTTTCTTAAAATCCTCTATTATCTTTTTCGTACCCTTTACTAAAAATCCTAAATGATGTACCCCTTCCCCATGAGTATCTAAAAACTCTCTCCAAGTAGAAGGATTTTCATCCGGTTCAATAAGTTCTATCTCTACGTTCTTAAAATTTTTAAAGAAAGCAAGCTTAGCCCTTGCTGGTGTAGGATTTCCTTTATATTGTGTCTTAGCTTTTTCATAGACATCAGTGATAATAATTTCAGGTTTTTCAACCCCAAAAATTTTAGAATATTCCTCTACTGCCTTTTCAATATCTCTCACAATTATACCTATCTGAACCACTACATCAGTACCTAAAATATCATTCACCATTTTCTTTTTCCTCCTTACAATATATTCTATTTTTAATTATATAATTTTCTACAAGATCTGGTACCAAGTATTTAATAGACAACCCTTTTTTTATTCTGTCCCTAATCTCTCTTGCCGAAATTGGGAAATATGGAAATTCCAGAAAAAAGATTCTATCTTCAAATTTTTCAAAAAGCTCCTTAATCTCTTCGAAAAAATAATTTTCTCCTCTACTTCCAATAACTATTTTTGAAAGTCCCAAAATATCATAAGGATCCTTCCAAGTTAGAAAATATTTAAATGCATCTTGTCCCAGTAAAAGATACATCTCCGTATTATAAAAAAGAGAAGATAGATCTTTTAAAGTGTCAATAGTGTAAGAAACACCTTCTCTTTCAAGCTCTATAGGTAATACCTCAAAATAAGGATTATTAAGAATAGCTAACATAACCATCTCATATCTTTGTTTTGAGGTAGCTTCTGGAATTTCTCTATGGGGTGGTATCTTATTAGGTATAAAAAATACCTTATCTAAATGAAATTTTTCTCTTGCATATTCTGCAAACCAGAGATGTCCATAATGAATAGGATCAAAAGTACCTCCTAAAACGCCAATTCTCTTCATAGTTATCCCTTCAATATTAAAGAATTATTTTTTTTATCAAATATAAACATGTAATCTCCTATTTTAACTATATCCCCATCAGACACTCTATATTTATTCAAAAGTTTTATAATTCCTCGTCTTTTAATATAATTAGAAAAATAGGCAAAGGCTTGCGGATTATAAAGATCTAATTTATTAGCTATTTTTTCAGTTTTATCATCTTTAAGTACCCATATATTTTCTTCATTTTTCTCAAGTAATGGTACCTCTAACTCTTTAATTAATTCTTTATTAGAAATCTCTTTATCTAAGTCAATAGCAGGAATATCTTTCTTCTTTTCTTTCACATATTTTTCTAACATTTCTAAAAACTTATCTACATTTATTCCCTCTTTGGCTGAGATAAAGATATAAGGTATACTTAAGCTTTTAAGCCATTCTTTAATTTCTTTCATTCTTTCTTGAGTCTCTGGTAAATCAATTTTATTGATTACAATAATCCTCGGTTTTTCAAGAAGTTTTGGGCTATAAAGACTTAACTCTTTTTGTAATATTTCATATGCTTTTTGTAGAGGATTCTCCAAATCACTTCCATCAAGAACAAAAACCAGAACTGATGTTCTCTCAATATGTCTTAAAAATTCATCTCCCATTCCCTTGTTTTCATGAGCTCCTTCTATGATTCCTGGAATATCTGCTACAGTAAATGTAAAATCTCCTCTATCCACAACACCAAGATTAGGGAATTTTGTTGTGAAAGGATAGGGAGCAATTTCTGGAGTTGCATTAGTTATTTTTGAAAGAAGAGTTGATTTACCCGCATTTGGCAAGCCCACAAGTCCTACATCAGCTAAAAGTTTTAATTCTAAATATAGCCACCTTTCCTCTCCTTTTTCTCCCTTTTCTGCAAAATAAGGGGTCTGTCTTGTAGAGGTTGCAAAATTAGCATTACCTCTACCACCCTTACCACCTTTTGCTACTACTATTCTTTGCCCATGGAATGTCAAATCCCCTAGTAATTCTCCTGTTTCAGCATCAAAAATTAAAGTTCCTACTGGAACTTTAATAATTAAATCCCTTCCATCTTTTCCTTTTTGATTTTTACCTTTTCCGTGCTCTCCTCTCTCAGCATAATAATGACGTTTATAATGGAAATCGAGCAGAGTATCCAAATTCTCATCAGCTTCTATAATTACATCTCCACCCTTACCACCATCACCACCAGCAGGTCCTCCTTTGGGCACATACTTTTCTCTACGAAAAGCAATACATCCGTTACCCCCATCACCTGCTTTAATATATATTTTTGCCCGGTCTATAAACATACCTTGGATTAATTTTGAGAAACAGGGAGAACATTTATATATTTTCTGCCATGTTTTACAGAAAACTTAACAATACCTGGTTTTAATGCATAAAGAGTGAAATCTTTACCCAAACCCACATTTATACCTGGATAAATCTTTGTACCTCTCTGTCTAACTAATATATTTCCAGCATCCACCAACTGCCCCTCAAATCTCTTTACTCCCAAATATTTAGGATTACTATCCCTACCATTTCTACTTGCTCCACCTGATTTTTTGTGAGCCATTTATTTTCACCTCCTATTTTTAAGGTGTTACTATTTCTTGTATTAAGAGTTGTGTAAACGGCTGTCTATGACCATACTTTCTTCTATAATGTTTCTTTCTTTTGAACTTAAATACAATTACTTTTGGATATTTATCCTGCCTAACTACCTTTGCCTTAATCTTAGCACCATTTACGTATGGCTTTCCTACCAAAACGTTATCCTCTTTACTTACCAATAGAACTTTATCCAATACTACCTCTTCACCCACATTTGCTTTTATTTTTTCCACATTAACTAAGCTTCCTACACTTACTTTATATTGTTTCCCTCCTGTTTCTACTATAGCAAACATTCCCTATAACCTCCTTACAAAAGTTGATATTTTAAATGAATTAACATTACAATTTATCACTTTATACAAGTATTTGTCAAGATTTCAAGATTAGAAAATAAAATTTGACAACTTTAGTTATATAATTCTATACTTTAATAAGCTTTTACTTTTATACATATATTTTGCAAATTATGAAAATGGAGGTAAATAATATGAACCAAAAAAGTAAGGTTAGTATAGTGAGAACAACTAATAAAAATATATATAATGCTGTTGGAGATGCGATAGATCTTATTGGCGGAATTGATAAATTTGTAAAGTCAGGTGATGTTGTTCTAATAAAACCAAATGCCTTTATAAGTAAGGAAGAGAAAGGTTTTATTTCAGACCCTGATGTGGTTCTTTCCATAGCAAGGTTATGTAAAGAACAAGGAGCAAAAGAGGTATATATAGGAGAGAGAACACCTAGTGTTTATAAATGGTATCCTCAAGAGAAAATAGATATAGCAAAAGTAGTATGCTTTGATGACACTCATTTTAATTTAAGGGTATTACCTAATGCCAGAGTTATAAAAACAGCTGTTCCCATACCTAAAATTGTAGAAGAATGTGATGTATTTATAAATGTACCTGGTCTGAGATTTCATGCCTTAACTATTATATCAAATGGTATGAAAAACATAATGGGAATTATGCCTAAGGAAACAACTCTTTTGATACACCTTTCTGGATTAGAGGATGCAATTGTAGATCTTAACTATTTTAGAAGAAGTAATCTTGTAATTTCTACTGCAATACATACTATAGTTGGAAATTTCCCAGTTACAGGATATGGAATAGAGAGTAATACATTAATTGCTGGAGATAATGTAGTTGCTGTAGATTCTGTATCAGCATTAATATTAAATGCTGATCCTCACAATATAAGACACCTAACATTAGCAAATGACTTAGGACTTGGACCTATAGATATGGGGAATATAGAACTTGTTGGTGAATCTATAGAATCTTTAGAATGGAGAAAAAATATTGCTTTGCCAATCATAGACTATGAAAATTTTAGGGACAGAATAAATATAATAGATCCATTTAAGGCATGCCAGGGATGTAAAAGGGCAGTAAGCAGTGGTCTCTCAGACATCATTGAAAACTATCCAGATGTTGATCTTTCAGATGTAACTATAGTATTAGGCCCTGTTGAAGATTTGGACAAATTTAAACTGACAGATAAAATCATTCTTTTTGGGAATTGCACTTTTCCATATAGAGATAGAGGACTATATGTACAAGGTTGTCCCCCAAGAGCTAATATGGCAAAGCAAGCAATAAAGGATATTAAAAATTTAAAGTAATATAATTTTATCGCTATCTGCCGATTCTCTTGCCTTAATAGCTACCTCAGTAACATAGAAGGAATCTTCTGGCCTAACCATACATTTTCCCTTCCCCATTATTTCATTGATAAAATCCACAAAGATCCTTTTTCCTGGCATAAGTAGTAACTCTTCACCTTTATACTTCTCGTTTATTAAAAATACTTTGTTAAAAATGATTTCTATTATACCATCCGTACCCACAATTCTTACTCTATCATCATCATGAGTTGGAGCATTAGATGGTCTTAAATAATCAATGCTTAAAGAAGCAAATATTTCGTTTTCCAAAGTAAAAAAACAAAGAGCTGTGACCTCTAAATCCCCATTATCTTTGTTATATTTTCTTGAGTGAGTAGCATATACTTTTTTAAATTTCTTATTGGTAAACCAATAAATCCAATCAATAGCATGAATTCCTACCCATGGAATTGTCCCCCCATAAGATTCCCTGTGTTTATAAAACTCTGGTCTATTCCCTAATTTGTAAGATTTTTGAGTGTTTATTAATCTAATATTACCTATTACACCTTCTTGAATTTTATGCCAAGCTGTTAGAAACCATGATTTGTATCTTATTCCAAACATAGCACATAGATGTTTATTGGATTCATAATAAACTTTCTTCAGATTTTCTAGATCTTCCATGGTAGTAGCTAATGGTTTCTCACTAAAAACATGACAACCATACTTCAATACTTTCATATTTAACCTTGCAATGTATCCAAAATGACAAGCAACTACTGCTATATCAGGCTTAGTTTCTTCTATCATCTTCTCATAATTATCATACACATTTACCTTATAAGGAAGAGCTTTTATCGTTTCTAAAACTTTGCTTATATCCTCACCATATGATCCAGGAGCAACACCAACAATTTTATAATCTGTAATTTCCTTTAATCCTTCCATCACGTAATTTATATGTCCAGAACCACCTATAATGACTATTTTCATTACTTTTTACCTCCTAAATAGATAATTTCTATGATTATTATATCTTAGAAATGATCATTGAAAAATCTCATAATTTTTGATAAAATACAGCTTGGAAAGATCAGAAGATAAATTGTACATTTGAGATGTTGACAAACTATCAATAATATAGTATATAAAAATACCTGTGTGAGCCGCTAGCTCAGTCGGTAGAGCACCTGACTTTTAATCAGGGGGTCACAGGTTCGATTCCTGTGCGGCTCACCAATGAAAGGGCCCTCATCGTCTAGCCCGGCCTAGGACACCGCTCTTTCAAGGCGGTGACGGGGGTTCGAATCCCCCTGAGGGCGCCAAAGTGGGCGGATAGCTCAGTGGTTAGAGCGCCTGCCTTACAAGCAGGAGGTCGTAGGTTCAAGTCCTGCTCCGCCCACCATAAAAAAAATGATATAATATATAATGTGGGGTCGTGGTGTAGCCCGGTTTAACACACCTGCCTGTCACGCAGGAGACCGCGGGTTCGAATCCCGTCGACCCCGCCATTTTTTTATAGTAAATTGAACCTTGAGGGCCGGTGTAGCTCAGAGGCAGAGCAGCCGATTCGTAATCGGCATGTCGCCGGTTCGAATCCGGCCTCCGGCTCCATAAGAAGGTGTTATTTATATGGTTGAATTTGGCAAGGTTGTAGATAAAAAGGGTAATATTTTAAAGATAGAATTAAACCCTACCTCTACGTGTAAGATATGTGGTCTTTGTCATTCGGAAGGTACATATAACTTTTATCTTGATGCCTTAGATAATTGTAACGCAAAAGTTGGCGACACAGTCGTTATTGAGATAGAAAGAAAAAAATATTATAAGGCCTTATTTTTAATATACGGATTACCTTTAATTCTTTTCATTATTGGCGTTATTTTGGGATACTTATTCAATCCCAAAATACATTTTGACCCTCAACTTTTTGGACTAATCTTAGGCTTCTTATTAATGGCTCTTGGTTATATTTTGGTAAGATTTTTAGATCGTAAGTTAAGTAAAAAACAACAATATATTATGGTGGCTAAAAAAGTTGTTTAAAGATTTTAAGCCTCCAAAGGGATATAAATTACTCATAACTGCACCAAACTATATAATTGGTGAATTAGTATATAACTTATTAACCACTTCAGGTTTACATCCTCAAATTTTATCTTCCTCTTTTCCCTACACAGATCCTGTATATATGGGCAGAGGATTACCTGTTTACATAATAGTACCAGAAAACGAGTTTGAAGAGGCTAAAAGAGTTATAGAAGAAGAAAACATAGATAATAATTGACTTAATTTATTAACCTTTTTATAATCAGAAAAATTTTAAGTTCTGGGGTGAGAAAAGATGGAGAATATGGAAAAGAAATTACAAGAAGCTAAAGCTGCAAGTTATAAATTAGCATTACTCAAAACCAAGGCAAAAAATGAAGCATTAAGAAAAATAGCAGAAGGTATAGAAAAAAATATTCCAATAATATTGGAGGAAAATAAAAAAGATCTAAAAAGAGGAGAAGAAAAAGGCTTAAGTAAAGCATTAATGGACAGAATACTTCTCAATGAGAAACGTCTAAAAGACATTGTTCGAAGCATTGAAGATGTAATTAAACTGCCAGATCCAGTTGGAGAAATTATTTCTATGCAAAAAAGGCCTAATGGGATACTAGTAGGACAGATGAGAGTACCTATTGGTGTTTTAGCTTTAATCTACGAAGCACGACCAAATGTAACTGTTGATGGAGCAATTTTAGCAATAAAATCGGGAAATTCTATAGTTCTAAGAGGAAGTTCAGATGCCTTATATTCAAATATTGTTCTTGCTAATATAATGAAGGAAGCATTATCAGAATCAGAAGTACCCCCAGAAAGTATCCAAATTATAGAGACACCAGAACACTCAGCTGTAGAAAAACTTCTTCAAATGAGAGATTATATAGATGTGGTCATACCGAGAGGAAGTGCAAATTTTATTAAATATGTAATGAATATATCTAAGGTACCTGTCATAGAAACTGGCGCAGGAAATAATCATATATATGTAGAAGAAGATGCTGATTTTGATATGGCGAGAAAAATAATAATAAATGCAAAAGTTCAAAGACCATCTGTTTGTAATGCTATTGAAAAGCTTCTTATTCACAAAAATATTGCAGATAAATTCATACCATTAATAGTTGAAGACTTAAGAAAATATAATGTGGAGATTAGAGGTTGTGAAAAAACATGTCAAATTATAAAAGATGCAATTTTAGCTACAGAAGAAGATTGGTACACTGAATATTTAGATCTTATTATTGCAATAAAAGTAGTAAATTCTTTGGAGGAAGCTATAGAACACATAAATAAATACAATACAAAACACTCAGAAGCTATTATAACAAAAGATTATCATAAAGCAATGACTTTCCTGCAAAGAGTTGATGCAGCTGCTGTTTATGTTAATGCATCTACTAGATTCACTGATGGTGGAGAATTTGGGCTCGGTGCAGAGATAGGAATATCTACTCAAAAACTACATGCAAGAGGACCTATGGGATTAAAGGAGCTGACCACCACTAAATATATCATCTTTGGAGAAGGTCAGATAAGAGAATAAAAAGAAAGGAGAAGTAATATGAAACTTGGTATTATTGGTGGAGGAATGATGGGAGAAGCTATTCTCTCGGGTATACTTTCCTCTTCCTTTTTAAAAAAAGAAGATATATTAGTCTCAGAACCTCTTGAAGAGAGAAAAAAATGTTTAACAGAAAAATATGAAATAAGGGTGGTTTCAGATAATGTATATACGGTGAATAATTGTGAATATATTCTTTTAGCTATAAAACCACAAAACTTCAAAGAGGTACTTCAAGAAATTTCTCCACATATAAAATCCCATCATGTAATAATATCAATAGCAGCTGGTATTCCTATTTCCTTAATATCTAAATATATAAAAGAAGCAAGAAGTATTATTAGAGTAATGCCTAATCTTCCCTGTACTGTTAATAAAGGAACAATAGCGATTACATATTCAGAAGCAAAAGAGGAAGATATTAAGTTTACTAAAAGTCTTTTTGAAACAACTGGAAAAGTATGGATTTTGCCTGAAAAATATTTTGATACAGTAACTGCTCTTACGGGAAGTGGTCCAGCTTTTGTTGCTTTAATTTTACAAGGTTTTACATTATCAGGTGTAAAAGGTGGGATACCATATAATATATCAAAAGAGATAGTTATTCAACTTTTCGAGGGAGTATTGGAGTATATTAAGAGTAAAAATCTAACCTTTGAAGATATAATTAGAATGACCTCATCACCTGCTGGCACAACCATCATGGGACTTGAAGTTCTATATAATGAAGGAATTATTGGAATAATTATGAATGCTATAACGTCATCCAAAAATAGAGGCTCTGAAATAACTAATGAGATTAAGGAGGGACTGCTATGAGAAGAGAAAGAGGAATATGGCAGGTTATACTTATTATTTTCATCTTGGGAGCTATAATAGGTGGCTTAATTGGAACTGTTGGAGGTTACTATTTAGTTAGTAATAAAAATAAAACATCATCCACAGAAATATCCAATAATATTCTTCCCACTCAAGAGGTTTATGTACCAAGTGCATTAGGATCTTTTGAAAAAGATGTAGTAGCTATTGTTAAAAAGACAATGCCAGCAGTAGTAAACATAAGTACTATTACTTTAGTTGAAGACTTTTTCTTTGGAGTATATCCTCAGTCAGGAGTAGGTTCAGGCTTCGTCATAGATCCTAAGGGGTACATTCTTACAAACTATCATGTGGTAGAAGGAGCAAGAAAAATAGAAGTTACACTATCGGAAGGTAAAAAATATACAGGTAAGGTAATAGGATATGATAAAAGATCAGATTTAGCAGTAATCAAAATAGATGCTGAAAATCTTCCTTATCTGCCCTTAGGAGATTCTGATAAATTAGAACCAGGTCAATTTGCCATAGCTATAGGAAACCCTTATGGTCTTAATAGGACAGTCACCTTAGGAATAGTTAGTGCTCTTAACAGAACCATTATTGAACCTAATGGAGTAAGACTTGAAAATCTTATTCAAACAGATGCTGCTATTAACCCTGGAAATAGTGGTGGACCACTTATAAATATAAAGGGAGAAGTTATAGGTATAAATACTGCAATAAAAAGTGATGCCCAAGGAATTGGGTTTGCAATACCAATTAACAAAGCTAAACAAATTGCAAACAAATTAATTAAAGAAGGAAAAATTACTTACCCATGGATAGGTATAAGAGGATATGCTATTACTTCTGATATGTTGGATTATATTAAGTTCCCTGTAAATAAAGGAGTAGTTATAGCAGAAGTAGTACCTGGAAGTCCTGCTGATAAAGCTGGCTTAAAAGGAGGAAACAGAGTCATTTATGTTGATGGTACTCAAATAATTGTAGGTGGAGATATCATCACTAAAATTGACGGAAAAAGTGTAGATAGTATGGAAGAACTAAGGTCAGAAATACAAAAAAGAAAAGTAGGAGATGTGGTAGAAATAACATACATAAGAAATGGAAAGGAATATACTGTTAAAATTAAGTTAGAAGCAATGCCAGAAGACATATCCGGATAGTGAAAATTAAGATTTTATTAGTAGGAAAAATAAGAAATGAATTTATCAGGGTAGGAGTCCATGAATATAGAAAAAGGCTCCTACCCTTTTTTAATATAGACATCGAATATCTACAAAATTTCTCCAATTTACCTAAGGAAATTGCTTTATCAAAAGAAGGAGAAATTATAAAAAAAATAATTAAAGATAAAAAATATATTATATCCTTAGATAAAGAAGGCAAAGAATTATCCTCTGAAGAATTTGCTTATAAGCTTTTTGATTCAGACAAAATTTCTCAAAATAATGAAATAATCTTTATTATCGGAGGAATATACGGAATACCAGAAGACATTAAAAAATCCAGTAATCTTATCTTATCACTTTCCAAAATGACCTTCACTCATGAATTTGCATTATTAATCCTATTAGAACAGATATACAGAGGAATAAAAATTTTAAAAAACGAACCTTATCATTATTAAGATTATTTCCTCTTTGTAAGAAGATACATACCTAAGATTAAAAAGATTATATTTCCTAACCATGCTCCTAAAAAGTAAGAAATAATCCCTGCCTTGGCAAGAGATCTTCCTATAGAAAATAATATGTAATACACAAAAATAGAAATAACGCTTAAACCAAAAGAAAGAGATCTACCACCTTTTCCCATCTGAAGGCCTAATCCAAGAGCTAAAATTGCAAAAATTGGACAAGTAAAAGGGAGAGCAATTCTTATATGAAACTCTGTCTTTAGATTTCTTGTATTTAATCCAATTCCTTCAAAAAGTTTTATCTGATTTATAATCTCAAAAATACTCATTTCATCAATAGGCTTTGATGAAGGTGTTAATTGTTCTGGATTTCTAGTCAGATTAACCTTTTGTTCCTTGAATTTTCCTTGAAAAATCATTTCCCCATTATCATTAAGTGCATATATCTCTCCATCTTGAAATCTCCAACCCACGTCTTCATTGAAATATGCCCTTTTAGCAGACATAATTAATTTTATCTTCCCATCTTCTAAAAATTGAATTAATAGTATATCCTCAAATTTTTTATTTTTAGGATCCACTTTTCTGAAAAAGTAGAAATTATGATTTTCATTGAAAAATACATCCTCACGTGCAGGAACTAATACTGTATTATATACCTTGCTTAATAATATTTTTTCTCTTTCATAGGCCTTAGGAGAAAGGATCTCATTAAAATAAAACATAATAATCTGTACAGAAAAAGACAAAATAAGTATAGCAGGCAAAAAATATCTTATAGAAGCTCCTGAAGCTTTCATTGCCATAATTTCTCCATGTTCACTAAATTGGCCTATAACAAAGATAACTGCGAGAAATATAGCCATAGGAAAAGTATAAGTTAAGTATGGGGGAATCTTTGTCAGAAAAATCTGAAAAGCTAAATCTAAAGGTACCGAACGAGCTATAACCAAATCCATAATACTAAAAAGGGGAGAAATAATTAGGATGGTAGAAAAAAGTAAAACTCCCACAATAAACACAGGTATAAAATTTTTGAGAAAATATTGAGAAATTATTTTCAAAGCCTAAACGGGGCTTTCCAATATGGCAATTGTAGCCCCTTCTCCTCCCTCCGCTAGTGAGGCTAAATAAAATTCTTTTACATAGGGTACACTTTTTAAATATTCGTGAACAGCATTTCTTAATTTACCCGTACCTTTCCCATGAATTATTCTTACTCTTCTTAATCCAGCTAAAAAGGCCTTTTCTAAATATTTTTTCAATTCTTCTAATGCCTCATTTACAGTCATCATTCTTATATTAAGCTCAGAAGGAACATTCTCTTTATTATCTCTTTGTATATATACATATTTATTAATAATATGTTCCTCCTTTGATATAACCTGCTCTAATTCATTCCAAGGAATGTTTATTTTTATAATTCCCACTTGTACTGTAACTATTTTTTTCTCTCTATCTATATCCAGTACTATACCTTCTTTTTTTGTATTTTTAATCCTTACTCTATCTCCTTCTTGAGGAATATATTCTATATTAACAAATTCCTCTTGAGAGATAAGCTCCTTTTTAATTAATCTTATATCTTCTTGAAGTTTCTGTGCCTCTTTCATACTAATATTCCCTTTCTGCAATTCCCTAATTATATTTTTTACTTTATTCTCTACCTCCATTAATTCCTCCATTATCTCCTTTTTCTGTTTATCCTTTAACTCTTCCTTTTCTTTTTGTATACTCCTCTTCTCTTCTTCTATTTTTCTTTTCTCCTCCTGTAACTCTTTCCTAATCTTTTCTACTTTTTCTATTTCTTCTTGAAGCTTTCTTCTTCCCCTTTGTAATTCTCCTATAACTTCTTCCAATTCTATTTCTTCTTCACTTAGAAAACCCATTGCTCTATCTAAAATTTTTCTTGGCAAACCAAGTTTTTTAGCAATTAAAAGTGCATTACTCTTACCAGGTATTCCGATGTTTATTTTATATAAAGGTTTAAGAGTATTCTCATCAAATTCAAGAGAAGCATTCTCCATACCTTCATATTTGGAAGCCAAAATCTTAAGCTGAGGAAAGTGAGTTGCTATAACATTTATTGTATCTTTACTATGAAAGTACTCCAATAAAGCCACTGCTAATGCAGCGCCCTCTTGTGGATCTGTACCTGCTCCAAGTTCATCCAGAATTACTAAAACTTTTCTATCTCCAGTTTTCTCCAAATAATCTATAAATGAAATTATGTTAGTCATATGGGAAGAAAAGGTACTAAGATTTTGCTCAATACTTTGTTCATCTCCTATATCTGGAAATACTTGATTGAATATTCCAAGAGCAGTGCCTTCTTTAGCAGGTACAGGAATTCCTGCTTGATTTAAAAGTACAAAAAGACCGATAGTTTTTAATGTTACAGTTTTTCCTCCAGTATTAGGACCTGTAATAACTAAGGTATTAAATTTTCTTCCTACTTCTAAACTTATAGGAACAGCCTTTTCTCCAAGAAACGGATGTCTGCCTTCCCTTATAATTATTACAGGATTCTCATCTATAATGGGTATTGTAGCATTATACCTTTGTGCCCATTTAATTTTCGCATATACAAAATCCAAATAGAAAGCAGTATTTAAGGTTTCTAAAACTTCCTCTTTATGTTCTAAGAATTGTAAAGAAAGCTTTCTTAGTATCTTCTCTATCTCTTTTTTTTCTTCAACCTCTAATAAAGCTAACTGATTATTTAACTCAACGATAGAAAGAGGTTCCACATATACTGTGAGTCCAGAAGTAGATTGGTCATGTACAATTCCAGAAATTTTAGTCTTAAATTCTTGTTTTACAGGAACCACATATCTTCCATGCCTTATAGTAACAATTTGATCTTGTAAATATATACGCCAATCTTTATTTATAATATTATTTAAAGTTTCTTTGATTTTTTGTTGGATTCTCTCCTTCTTTTGTCTTATGGACTTTAACTCAGGAGACGCTGTATCAAGTACTTCAGCATTTTGAATAGCTTTTCTTATCTGTGAATAAAGATCTGATAATACAAATATATTCCTTCCCCATAGATTTGGTGCTAAATTTTTAGCTTTATTCTGATAATCTTTCAATTTTTTAAAAGTCTCTAATGTATTAGCAATTTCCTCAAATTCTTCAGGATATATTATTCCACCTATCTCTGCCTTCTCAATATAACTTCTTAAATCTTTTACTCCAGAAAAGGTAGGATAACCTAAAGAATAGACTGTTTTTAAAGCCTCTTCATTTAATAAATGCCATCTACTAATAATATCTATCTCTGTAATTGGCCTCAAGCTTAAAATTAGCTCTTTTCCACCTGTAGTTTCAGTCTCTTTTTCTATCTCTTTTATAATCTTTTCCCATTCTAATACTTTTAAGGCTTTTTCCATTTATTTCTGTCTTAAATACACTCCTATTTCTGAAAGATTTAACAGTATATTTTTGATAATATCATCTACTTCATTATCAGTAAGGGTATAATCTTCTGAAACAAAAAACATAGAGAAAGTAACACTTTTGTATCCTTCTTCTATCTTCTCCCCTTTATATACATCAATAACATTTAAATTCTTTAATAAATTTCCAGAAACTTTTCTTATAACATTTTCTACGTTTACTACTTGCATATCTTCTGGAATAAGAAGAGCAAGATCTCGCTTAATACCAGGATATATTGGTATAGGTTTATATTTTGTCTTTTCTTTTACAAAATTAAGTTTATCTAAATTTATCTCAGAAAAATACACTCTCTCCCTTAAACTCATTTCTTGAGTAATCCATGGATTTACTTCACCCAGATATCCTATTATTTCTCCATTTAAAGATATTTGGCTTTGTCTTAAAGGATGTAGAAAAGAATAAGTACTATTTAGAAAATCAGGGTTAATACCCCATATCTTTTCAAAAAGAAGTTCTATTATTCCTTTTAAGTCATAAAAATCTACTTTTCTAATCTCATATGGTATATTCCATGTATTTGTATACCATCCCCCAGAAAGCAAAATTGCCAAATGTTTTTCCTCAATATAACCGCTAGTGTTTTTGTAAAATACTTTTCCAATTTCAAATAGAAATACATCTTTATTTTGTCTATTATTATTGATTTGAGCAACCTTCAGAAGAGATGGAAGAAGGGAAGTTCTTAATACAGAGTTTTCCAAACTTAATGGATTTTGTATATTTATATAATTATTGAATGGAGAGATGTCTAATACACCTGAGTTTTTAAGATCTTCGTAGGACATAAAACTAAAATTGATGGTCTCATAAAGTCCTATATCAGATAGAAGTTCTCTTATTTTTCTTTCAACAATCTCTTCTACCAAAGGTGGATCTACAACCATTCCTTTCTGGAGTGGTAAAGATGCTATGCTATTGTATCCATGAAAACGTGCAACCTCTTCAATTAAATCTATTTCCTCCTTAATATCTTGTCTATGAGATGGAATTTCTATCTCTAATATTGGATTATGAGATATAACTTTAAATTCTATTTTTGATAATATTTCTATAATTTCATTTTCTTTTAATTCTGTACCAAGAATCTTATTTACTCTTTGAGGTCTTAAAAATATTTTTGGTAAAGGAGGCAATCCTTGATTCAGATCTATTTTATCTTTTGATATCTCACCTTCAGCAACCAATCTTACCATCTCAGCAGCATAATCTAATATCTCTGCAGTCCTATAAATATCTACACCTCTTTCAAAACGCAAGGAAGCATCAGTTCTTAAACCTAATTTTCTTGCACTTCTTCTAATATTAACAGGCATAAAATTGGCTGCTTCAAGAAGTACATTTTCAGTGTTTTCATTTATTTCTGTTTCTTTTCCTCCCATAATACCACCAATACCTACAGCCCTTTCCGCATCGGCTATAACTAATACATTTTCATCCAATTCTTTTTCTTCCCCATTTATTAATATAATCTTTTCTCCCTGTTTTGCTCTTCTGACAATTAATTTTCCTCCTTTAATAAGATCAAAATCATAAGCATGCAAAGGCTGGCCTGTTTCTAGCATTATATAATTAGTAACATCAACTACATTGTTTATAGATCTAAGTCCAACTCTTTCTATTTTCCATCTTAACCATAAAGGAGAAGGACCTATTTTGACCCCCTTTATAAACTTTAAAGTAAAACGAGGGCAAAGTTCATAATCCCATACCTCACACTCTGCAAACTCTTTTATAGAATAAGTAGAATCTTTCGGTTTCTTATATTCAAAATTTAAAGGAATACCAAAATACCCAGATACTTCTCTTGCAATTCCTATATAACTTAAACAATCTCCTCTATTTGATGGTACTTCTATTTCTATCAAATAGTCTCCATCCCCAAAATATTCACTAAATTTTGATCCAACCTTAAAATCTTGAGGTAGAATCATAATTCCTTCTTTATCATCAGAAAATTCTAATTCATATTCTGAGCAGAGCATTCCTTCAGAAATAATGCCTCCAAAATCTCTCTTTTCTAAAGTTGCACCTAATATTTGGGTATTGGGTAATGCTACAGGCACCTTATCACCAATATTGATATTTTTTGCTCCTGTCACAATACTTAAATTTTTATCCCGTACATCCACATTACACACTAAAAGATGATCATATTTAGAATGTTTATTTATATCTTTTATCTCTCCAATTAATATCTCATTCCAGTTTTTACCTATCTCTTTTTGAATAGTAGCATATAGACCAAGATTTCTTAATGCATTTACCAATTCTTTTACAGGAACATTCTCTTTTAGATAATCCATTAACCATCTATATGAGATCAGCATCTTATACCCCCTTTAAAATTGTTTTAAAAATCTTACATCATTTTCATAAAACAACCTTATATCATCTATTCCATATATTTGCATGGCTATTCTATCTGGTCCCATACCAAAAGCAAATCCTGAGTATATTTCAGGATCAATATTTACCACTCTAAATACTTGAGGATGTACCATTCCACACCCGAGAATTTCTAATACACCAGAATATCCACAAGCCTTACATCCTTCACCCTTACATACTCCACACTCTACATACATTTCTGCACTTGGCTCTGTGAAGGGGAAATAACTTGGTATAAAGTATACTTTTCTATCTTTACCAAACAACCTATGAGCAAAAATAGTAAGAACACCTTTTAATTCTGCAAAAGTTATGTCTGTATCAACAGCCAAACCCTCTATTTGATGAAACATGGGACTATGAGTGGCATCTGGCATATCTCTCCTATAACATTTACCAGGGGCAACAATCCTTAATGGAGGTTTTTTCTTTTCCATAACTCTAACTTGTACAGGTGAAGTTTGGGTTCTCAATAAATGTTCTTTATCAATATAAAAAGAGTCATGGGATTCTCTTACTGGATGATCTTCTGGTATATTTAATGCAGTAAAATTATAATAATCTGTCTCTAATTCCGGTCCATAAACCACTTGAAATCCCATCTCTTTAAAAACAGATAAAATCTCTTCTATAACTTGATTTATGGGGTGAATTTTTCCTACTATTTTTTTTCTTCCAGGAAGTGTAATATCAATCTTCTCTTGATGCAACTTATTTTGCAATGTTTTGTATTTTAATTCTTTTTCCTTTTCTTCATACAATTTTTCTAAAACCTCTTTCCATTCATTAACGAGTCTACCAAGCTTTATTCTTTCTTCCTGAGGTAGTTTACCTAATGATCTTAATAGCTGAGTAAGAAAACCTTGCTTCCCTAATACTTCTCTCTTTATTTCCTCAAGCTCATTTGAATTTTCTGCTCTAATGATTCTTTCCTTTGCCTCTTCAAACTTCTTAATATAATCTTCATTCATTTATAATTCCCCCTTCATATCTTTGTCTTTGAGCTTCAAAAAGAAAAATAGAAGTGGCAATTGAAACATTAAGAGAATCTACTTCTTTTTTTAGAGGAATTCTTAGTAAAATAGGATTCATATCTAAATATTCCTCTTTTTTAACACCCCATGCCTCATTTCCTACAATCAGTAAAAAAGAACCTACAAGATTTTCTCTAAAATAAATTTTTTCTGCCTTAGGATCTGCAATTATCACTTTCCATCCTTTAAATTTTTCCTTAATCTCATCTTTATTTGCAAACCATATGGGTAATCTAAATATGGAACCTGTAGAGGCTCTAATCACCTTATAATTATAAGGATCTACTGTATTTTTACTAAGAATCACAGCTGTAACTCCTGCTCCTTCTGAGACCCTTATAATAGTTCCAAGATTCCCAGGATCTTGCACATTATCCACAAAAAGAACCGTTATATTATTTTTATCTTTTAAAATCTCCCATTTTTCACTAAAAAATAAAGGAAACACCCCCATAATTCCTGGGGGTGTTTCTAGAAGCGATATTTTCTTCATTAATGAATCATCTACAATCCTAATTATACTAAAGGAAACTAATTTTTCTATTTCATCCCTTTTTTCTTCCCAATAACTTTTTGAGACAAAAACTTTCTCAATTAAAACTCCACTTTTTATCGCATCTAAAATCAATCTCCAGCCCTCAACTATGCATTTATTTAGCTTTCTGCGTTTCTCCTTATCATGAAGCTTTAAAATTTCTTTGACCTCTGGATTAGAGATGCTGGAGATATATTTCATCTCATATTTTACTATTTTACCTGATTTACAATCTCCTCAAAAACTTTTGGTTCATTAACACAAAGATCTGCTAAAACTTTTCTATCTAATTTAATGTTTGCTTCTTTCAAAAGTCCCATAAATTTACTATAAGAAAGGCCAAATTTTCTTACAGCTGCATTGATTCTAATAATCCAAAGTCTTCTAAAGTCTCTCTTTTTTCTTCTTCTATCTATATAAGCATCATAAAGAGCTTTAATTACAGATTGGTTAGCTATCTTAAATATTCTGCTTCTTCTTCCTCTAAAACCCTTTGCAAGCTTTAAAACCTTTTTATGTCTTCTTCTTGTAATTGTACCACCTTTAACTCTCATTTCTTCATCTCCCCTATTTTATAGACTATATGGTAGATTTCTTTCTACCTTCCAACGATCAACACTTTTAATTTCTCCAGGAATATCTAATCTTCTCTTCCTGGAAGAACTCTTCTTACTTAAATTATGTCTTTTTCCAGCCTTCTTATGCAAGATTTTGCCAGTAGCAGTTACCTTAAACCTCTTAGCAGCTGAAGATCTTGTTTTCAGCTTACTCATTTTTTACCTCCTCTAATACTACTTTTTTATTTGAAGATTTTTTTGTAGGCACAAGCATTGTAACCATAGTCATTCCAACTTGTTGTCCTTTCTTTTCTGCTGTGCCCAAATCTGCTATGTCTTGCAAAATTCTTTCTAAAAGTTTATCACCCCACTCATTATAAATCAACTGTCTACCTTTAAAAAGTATTATCAGTCTTACCTTATATCCTTTTTCTAGAAATTCCCTTATTTTCTTTAGTTTAACCTGATAATCATGCTCTTCAATATTTGGTCTTATCTTGATCTCCTTTACTTCTGAAGCTATTTTTTGGCTCTTTTTAGCTTCTTTTTCCTTTCTTGTTAATTCATACTTAAACTTACCATAATCCATTATTCTACAGACAGGAGGATTTGCATTAGGTGCAACTTCTACAAGATCTAAATGTCTTTCTCTCGCCAATTTAATAGCTTGATCAATAGGCATTATACCAAGTTGTTTACCATCTTCCCCTACTACTCTTACCTCCTTTGCTCTTATCTTCTCATTGATTCTATAATCTTTCTCTATTGAAATACACCTCCTTAAAATTATTCTTCTAAGTAATCTTTTATTTTTTTACTTCTGCTTGGATGGCGCAATCTTCTCAAGGCCTTGGCTTCTATTTGCCTTATTCTTTCCCTTGTTACATTAAAAAGTTTACCCACTTCCTCTAAAGTTCTTGGTTGATTATCTTCTAACCCAAATCTTAATTTAAGAATCTCCCTTTCCCTCTCAGAAAGCTCATTCAATAATTCCTCTATATCTTTTTTCAAAGATTTTTGAATTGCAATATCAGCAGGACTCATACCTTTGTTTTCCACGAAATCAGCCAATCTATTATCTTCATCCTCACCTACAGGCATCTCCAAGGATAATGGCTCTTGTCCTATCATACTTATCTCTCTTATCTTTTCTACAGGAAGCCTTACCCTTTCTGCAATCTCTTCTTCAGTTGGCTTTCTTCCAAGTTCCTGTGTAAGCTGTCTTGTAACTTTATGTATCTTATTCATTGTCTCTACCATATGTACTGGTATTCTTATAGTCCTTGCTTGATCAGCAATAGCTCTTGTAATTGCTTGTCTTATCCACCAAGTAGCATAGGTAGAAAACTTATATCCTTTTCTCCAATCAAATTTTTCAACAGCTTTAATAAGACCAAGATTCCCTTCTTGTATAAGATCTAAAAAAGATAAACCCCTTCCAATATATCTTTTGGCTACACTTACTACTAACCTTAAGTTAGCCTCAATAAGTTTCTTCTTAGCCTCTTCATCTCCTTCTTCTACTCTTTTGGCAAGTTCTATCTCTTCCTCTGGGGTAAGTAATGGAATCTTTCCGATTTCTTTTAAATACATCTTTACAGGATCATCTAATTCTATCTCTTCTGGAAGCTCTAAATCTTCCTCAATAGTTTCAGGTATACTATCCTCTTTTATATCCACAAATAAATCTTCTGCATCTATCAATTCATGGTCTTCCAAGTATTTTTCTACTTCCTCTATATTATCCTCAGGATAAGGAAATTCCGTCAAAACTTCATCAGGAGTTACTTTTTTAGGCTTTTTCTTAGTCATTTAAAATCATCTCCTCCTTAAAAATTTCACTTCTTTACTTCTAAAAGACTCCTCAAGAAATATATTTCTTCCATAATTTCTTTTTCTTTTTCAAGATCAGTCAATGATTTTGATAACTCCTCTATCAATCTGTTTATCTCCTTTTTTATTCTAAGCTTTTGAAAATGATCCCACAAGTAGGGAATTATATCTTTTTGTTTTATAAACTCTTCACCTGATAAAATTGCCCTCTCTATAAGGATTCTTTTATCTTCTTCCCATTGACTTAAAAATTCTTCTAAACCCTTTTCTTTATCCCAAATCCTCCACTTTTTTAAAACATCCTGATACAACACAAAGGTAAAATCATCAGGACTCATATTCTTTATTTGTGTATGTTCAACACCCAATAAAATCAATCCTAACAAAGCTTCTTCCGTTTTTGATACTCCATAATAACGTGTTATTTGAACCTTAGCTTTATCCTCTGTTATTCTACCAGAAAAAATTCTCTTCTGTATCTCTTTTTGAAGCCCTTCTTCGGGCACTCCTATTCTCTTACTTATTAATGGTAAATATTGCTTTATTTTTTCTTGCTGGACAAGTATATTTTTACTACGAAGAATGGAAGATGTCAATATTTCAATTATTTCTTCTAATTTTTCTTTAAAGGTCATGGGTAAATTTAATACATGATCAACAAGAAAATCTAAAGAAGGTTTACTATCTTTAATAAGATTCAAGAATTCATCTTTTGAATATTTTTGTATAAACTCATCTGGATCTTTTACGTCAGATGGAAGAGATAACCAATATACATCTAAACCTTCCAACTCAAGAATAGATAATGCTCTTTTCCCTGCTTGAAAACCTGCTGGGTCTTGATCATATCCTAATATCACTTTATTAGTATAATTTTTTAAAAGCTTCGCTTGTGAAGAAGTTAACGAAGTACCTAAAGAAGCCACCACATTACCTATACCTTCTTGATGAAGTGAGATAGCATCCATATATCCTTCAACTAAAATTGCCTCCCCATCTCTTTTTATAACTTCCTTTGCTTGAAATAGGGCATATAGATTTTTACCTTTACTAAATATCTCACTCTCTGGAGAGTTTATATATTTAGGGTCTTCGCTAGTTATGGTCCTTGCCCCAAAACCTATTATATGACCTCTAAGATTAAATATTGGAAAAATTATTCTTCCAGCAAAAGGATCCTTCCATTCATCTTTTACGTTATATAAAATTTTAGATTTAATGATATCCTCTTTTTGAAAACCTTTTTTAATAAGATATCTAAGAAGAAGCAAGGAATTTTTAGGAGAAAATCCCAAAAGAAATTTTTCTTGAGTCTCTAGTGAAATACCCCTTTTTTTTAAATATAACCTTCCTTCTGCTCCATATTTACTTGTTAGATAAAGATGATAAAACACACCAGCAGACTTATAAATTTCTAATAAAACATTACCTTCTGCTGTAATAGTCTCTGATTTTTTTGGCAATTCTAAACCTACCTCATGTGCTAATTCTTCTAATGCTTCTCTGAAGGTTATATTTCTGTAATTTATAAGAAAGGAGAAAACATCTCCCGCAGCCCCGCACCCAAAACAATGGTAAAGTCCTTTATCAGGACTCACATAAAAAGATGGCGTTTTTTCCTGGTGAAAAGGACAAAGGCCCACATAATTTTTCCCACTTTTTTTAAGACTCACATATCTTGAAATAACATCTACTATATTAATCCTTTGTTTAACTTCCTCTACAAAATCTTCCATCAAAAAACCCATTTAGAAGAACCTCCATGGCTTTGGGATAAAGATACTTTCATATAACTCTATTGCATATCTATCTGTCATTCCTGCCAAAAAGTCTTTAATTTTTATTACTAAATCATCTTCTGGAAGATTTTGAGGAAGTTTTTTAGGATTTTTCATAAAGTAATCAAAAAGTCCATATAATAAGAGTTTAACCCTTTCATTTTCTGATTTAACATGCGGATTTATATACAAAGTCTCATATAAAAAATTTCTAAGCTCCTCTATAGCATCAAGAATATCATATTCAAATTCAAGATGATCTTTATTTAGGCTATTAAAGACTAAATTCTTTACCATGGTATCTATTCTTTCTTTGTGTGTTTTCCCAAGAATCCTTATAATCTTCTCAGGTATATACTTCTCATCTATCACTCCTGCTCTTAAGGCATCATCAAGGTCATGATTTAAATAAGCTATAACATCTGAAAATCTTACAACTTCCCCTTCTAAAGTCTCGCAAACCTTGTTACTAAAACAAATTCTAAGATCTTTTTGCCCTTTGCTATGCTGTAATATACCCATCCTTACCTCATATGTTAAATTTAACCCCTTGCCACCTTTCTCTATTTTATCAACAACTCTTAAACTTTGTTCAGCATGAGAAAAACCAGAATAACCATAAGACTTTAAAATCTCGTCAAGAACATCCTCTCCCATATGTCCAAAAGGAGTATGGCCCAAATCATGCCCTAAAGCTATAGCCTCGGTGAGATCTTCATTTAAAGAAAGAGCCCTTGAAATAGTTCGAGCTATTTGTGATACTTCAAGGGTATGAGTTAAACGAGTTCTATAATGGTCTCCCTCTGGAGCAAGAAACACTTGAGTTTTATGTTTTAACCTTCGAAAAGCCTTAGAATGGATAATCCTATCTCTATCTCTCTGAAAACATGTCCTTAAAGGACATTCTTCTTCAAAGACAGTTCTACCCTTGCTTTTACTACTCAAAGTAGCATAAGGTGAAAATAAAATTTTTTCTTGTTCTTCTAATCTCTCCCTGATTAACATTCTCTTAGGGGGGAGAAGTTTTTACTCCTCCCCCCTAAATTTATCACCTCTTTAAGCTGTCCTATCTACAAATTCCATTTGCTTTTGATATTTCAATGTAGCTTGTGCAGCAGCAAGTCTTGCAACAGGTACTCTGAAAGGTGAACAACTTACATAATTCAAACCTATTTGATAGCAGAACTCTATAGACTTAGGATCTCCACCATGTTCACCACAGATTCCAACTTTTAAGTCAGGTCTTGTAGATCTTCCTTTTTGAATTGCTATTTTCATTAGTTCTCCTACACCTTGTGTATCTAAGTGTTCAAATGGATCATCCTCAATGTATCCCTTTTCTCTATATCTTCCTAAGAACTTACCTTCAGCATCGTCACGGCTGAAAGCAAAGGTCATCTGAGTAAGGTCATTAGTACCAAAGGAGAAGAACTCAGCAATTTGAGCAAGTTTGTCAGCAATCAATGCAGCTCTTGGAACCTCAATCATAGTCCCAACCTTATATTCAATATTAACTCCACTCTTTTCTAAAACTTCTTTTGCTACTCTATGTATTAAATCTCCAAGAACTTTCATTTCAGACTCTAATGCTACAAGAGGGATCATAATTTCTGGTTTTACAGGAAGTCCTTCTTTAGCTACTGCAACAGCCGCCTCCATAATTGCTCTTACCTGCATTTCAAATATTTCTGGATAAATCATTCCCAATCTACAACCTCTAAATCCCATCATAGGGTTAAACTCATGCAATCTCTTTACTACAGAAAGTAATTTTTCTTTTTCTTCTAATTCTTTTCCTGTAATTCCCTTTGCTTTCATAATTTCAACTTCTACAGTTAAATCCAGTAATGGTGGTAAGAATTCATGTAATGGTGGGTCAATTAATCGGATTGTTACAGGTTTTCCTTGCATAGCCTTGAATAATCCTATAAAATCCTCTCTTTGTACTGGTAATAATTTTTCTAAAGCCTTTCTTCTTTCTTCTTCAGTTTCTGCAAGAATCATCTCTTGTACTAATGGAAGCCTATTTCCTAAGAACATATGCTCTGTTCTTGCAAGACCTATCCCTTCAGCACCATATTCAAATGCTTTTTGGGCATCTTCAGGAGTATCTGCATTAGCTCTTACACCAATCTTCCTAATTTCATCAGCCCAAGAAAGAAGCTCTATTAATTCGTTGCTTAAAGTAGGTGGAATCATTGGAACCTCTCCTAAAATTACTTCACCAGTAGAACCATCTATTGTAATAACATCATCTTTCTTTACTACCACATCACCCACACGAAATTCTTCTTTCTCAAGATCTATCTTTATTGCCTCACATCCTACTACAGCTGGCTTACCCATTCCTCTTGCAACTACAGCTGCGTGGCTTGTCATTCCACCTCTACTTGTTAATACACCTTGAGCTGCTGCAAGACCACCAATATCATCTGGTGTGGTCTCAGGTCTTACAAGGATGACTTTTTCTCCTTCTTTTCCTCTCTTTTCTGCCTCACGAGAAGAGAATACCACTTTTCCAGAAGCTGCACCCGGAGATGCAGGAAGACCCTTTGCAATTACTTTCTTTTCAGCCTTTGGATCTATTTGGGCATGAAGCAACTGATTTATCTGTTCTGGAGAAACCCTTAATATAGCTTCCTCTTTTGTAATTAATCCTTCCTTGACCATATCTACAGCTATTTTAACTGCTGCTGCAGCTGTTCTTTTTGCATTTCTTGTCTGAAGCATGTAAAGTTTTCCTTTCTCAATTGTAAATTCTATGTCTTGAACATCTCTATAATACTTTTCAAGTAGATCTCTAACTTCAAGAAGTTGCTTATAAACTTCAGGCATTTCTTCTGCTAATTTTGAGATTGGTTGAGGAGTTCTTATTCCTGCTACCACGTCTTCACCCTGTGCATTAGTTAAATATTCACCATAGAATTCCTTTTCTCCTGTAGATGGGTTTCTCGTAAAGGCTACTCCTGTACCACTATCATCACCCATGTTTCCAAAAACCATAGTTACAATATTTACTGCTGTACCATAGTCCTCTGGAATATTATGGAGTTTCCTATAAATTATGGCTCTTTCATTATTCCAAGAATCAAAAACTGCTTTTATAGCCATTTCAAGTTGTTGATATGGATCTTGAGGGAAATCTTTACCATTCTCTTTCCTAACAAGCTCTTTATAGGCTTCTACTACTTTCTTAAGAGTTTCGGCTGTAAGTTCACTATCTAATTTAGCTCCTTGCTCTTTCTTATAGTGATCTAAAATTTCCTCAAATTTCTCATGAGGAATACCAAGAACTACATTTCCAAACATCTGTATAAATCTTCTATAAGAATCATAAGCAAATCTTTCATTATTACTCTTTTTTGCTAAACCTTTAACAGTCTCATCATTAAGTCCAAGGTTTAAAATTGTATCCATCATTCCTGGCATTGATACAGGTGCTCCAGATCTTACAGAAACAAGTAGTGGATTCTCAGGATCAGCAAATTTCTTACCTGTCTTTTCCTCCAATTTTTTCATTGCTGCTAAAACTTCTTCCATTAAACCTTCTGGAAGTTTCTTATCGTTTTCGTAATATTCTTTACATACTTCAGTGGTGATAATGAATCCTGGAGGAACTGGGAGACCTGCTTTGGTCATATCTGCTAATCCTGCACCTTTTCCACCAAAAAGAAGACGATTTTTACCATCTGCCTCCTCAAATAGATATACTCTTTTCTTTGACATATGTCATCCTCCTTACTTTTATATTTTTTTAAAGTTATCTTATGAGATTATATCATAAACGTATCAAGACTAATTTTAATGAAAGTTTAAAGTTATGAAAGTTTACTCCAATCACAAAATTCCCATAAAAAGGTTTTAATATTCCAAATTAAAGAAAGCCTATTATTCTTTTCATCTTCATTTGGAGACATCACTAAAACGTTGTCAAAGAATGCTTCTATGTCATTAGCAAAAGTAATTAATAGTTCATGCTTAAAAAGATTCAGATAATCACCTTTTTCTAAATCTTTTTCTAAATCATTTTTTATTTTAACAAAATCCTCATATAACTTTTTCTCATAATTTGAGACAAAAAGTTCTGGCCTGATTTCTTTCAAGGTTAACTCCTTTGGTAAGATCCTATAAAGTCTATTGAAAGCTTTAACCACACTATTAAAATTTGGATCCTTTTTTGTTTCAATAATAAAAGAAATTCTTCTTTTTGTTTTCCATAATGGATCAAAATCCACACTCAAAACACTTTCCACTACCTCAAGAGGATACATATCTAATAAAATATTCCTTAATCTTTGACCTATAAAAATAAAACCTTGATAAAGTCTATCTCTACTCTCACCAAAACCATATACCTTCCAAGCATACTCAAGAAGCTCCTTTATACTAAGCCTAATATCACTTTCTAAAAATATCTTAAGAAGACCTCCTGTAATTCTCCTTAGTCCAATAGGATCCTCAGATCCAGTAGGGAAAAGACCTAAAAAGAAATATCCAGCAAGGCTATCTATTCTATCCGCAATTCCTAAGAGAGATGCTAAATAGTGAGATGGTATCTTTTCATCTAAGGTTCTTGGATAGATATATTCACCAATTATTGTAGGAATAGGTTCTTTTTCTCCTGAAATTTTAGCATAGATGCTTCCCATAATAGCATGTAGTTCAGGATACTCACTAACCATTAAAGTCCCCAAATCTGCTTTATATAAATCAACGCACCGTACCAATATTTTTGTTTCATCTTCGGAAAGAGACAAAATCCTTGAAATTTCATAAACTATTTTCTTTACTCTTTCTACTTTATCTTTAATAGTACCAAGCTTTTCTTGGAAAATAATACCTTCTAATTTTGACGTATAACTTTCCAAAGGATTCTTAATATCTTCATTAAAGTAATATTCTGCATCAGCAAGTCTTGCTTTCAAAACCCTTTCATTACCCTCTATTACAATATCCGCATATTCCTTTGTCCCATTTCTTATTACTATAAACCTGTTAACTAAATTACCATCTTCATTTCTCAATGGAAAATATCTTTGTTTCTTTTCCAATGTCACCTTCAAAACTATATCTGGTAATTTTAAATATCTTTCATCAAAGTGTCCTAATAAAGCAGTAGGATATTCTACTAAAAAATTAACCTCATCTAATAGTTCTGCATCATAATCTAATATGAGAGAATTAGCCTCAGCTATTTCTTTTATTTGTTTTAAAATATTATCCTTTCTTTCTATATGATCAACAATTACAAAATTTTCTCTTAAGATATCTAAGTATTTTGTTGCATCACTAACTTCTATGAAGGATCTTAAATAAAATCTTGGAGGTCTTGTGTATTTTGATGAATTTACCCCTGCCACACTTATAGGTACCAATTCATCTCCATAAAGAGATAGAATCCAGCGTATGGGTCTTCCAAAAGTAAAATTAACATTTCCCCATTTCATCATCTTAGGAAATCTTATACTCTTAAGCATATCTACTACAAAAGACTGGATAATTTCTATTGTAGGTTTTCCTTCTCTTACCCTTTTTAAAAAAACATATCTTCCTTTTGAAGTATCTTTTATAATTAAATCTTTTAAATCTGCCTTATTTTGTTCAGCAAACTTTTTAGCAACATCTGTCCATTCACCATCTTTATATGCTATATGGGCTGCAGGTCCTCTTATCTCTTCTTCTTGAGATTCTTGAAAATCCTTTAATTTTTCCACATATATAACTAACCTTCTTGGTGTTGCCCAAACTTTTAAATCACTGTATCTTAAATAATTTTTTTCAAAATAATCAACAGAAAAATCTTTTATTTGTTTAATTGCTGGTTCTAAAAAACTTGCTGGCATCTCTTCTGTGCCTATTTCAACTAAGAGATCTCTTTCCAAGATTTTATGCCCCCTTTCTCCACGCCTTATTTAGAAGAGGATATCCTAAAGCTTCTCTACTTTTTAAATAGTTTTCAGCAGCTTTTGATGCTAATTTTCTAATCCGTGATATATATTGTGTTCTTTGTACCACACTTATAGCACCTCTTGCATCTAATAAATTAAATGTATGAGAACATTTCAAAACGTAATCATAAGCAGGAAAAGTTAATCCACTTTCTAACAATCTTTCTGCCTCTTTCTCATATTCATTAAATAATAATCTTAATCTCTCAACATCAGCTAATTCAAAATTATATTTACAATGCTCTATTTCCCCCTGCAGGTGTACATCTCCATAAGTTACATTGTCTTGCCATTTTATATCTTTGAAATCATCAACTCCCTGTATATACATAGCAATTCTTTCAAGACCATAGGTTATTTCAGCAGATATAGGAAACAAATCAAATCCCCCACACTGCTGAAAATATGTAAATTGAGTAATCTCCATTCCATCTAACCAAACTTCCCAACCTATCCCCCATGCTCCTAAGGTAGGAGATTCCCAATTATCTTCAACAAACCTTATGTCATGCTTTTCTATATCAATACCTAAATATCTTAAACTTTCAATATAGATTTCTTGAACATCATCTGGAGAAGGCTTAAGGATTACTTGATACTGATAATAATGTTGAAGACGATTTGGATTTTCTCCATACCTACCATCAGTAGGTCTTCTCGAGGGCTCTACATATGCAACATACCAAGGTTCTGGACCTAATACTCTAAAAAAAGTAGCAGGATTCATAGTACCAGCACCAACTTCTATATCATACGGTTGTTGAATTATACACCCTTGTTTATGCCAAAACTCATCAAGTTTATAAATAATCTCTTGAAAAAGCATTTTTTCTATACCTCCTGTTCTATCCTTTTTGTCAAAATAGGCATTAATTTTTTTATTTCTTCAAAGCGTGTAATAATATTAGATCCAATTATATAATTAAAATCATAAGTTAAAATCTCATTATATTTGTTTATAATCTCTAAATCTATTTCTATATCCAAATTATTACAACCTACACAATAAACTTTATAATCTTCGATATTCAATAACAATTTTTCATCGCTATTAAATTTTCTTCCACACTTTTCACAGTTAGTTGGGAGGAAAGGTAAAAGTCCAAGTTTTTGCCAAAGTTTAATTAAGAAGATATCCCCTGAAGTAGTAGCATTATTCTTTTTTATTTCCTTTAAAAAATTATATAATAGATCAAAAACTTCCTTATCTTTTACCCCCTCAGGAAGAAATTTCTCAGCCCTTTTTATATAAGTAGTAGCATATATAAAGGTATCTACATCCTTTTTTATATTAGCAAATCTTTCTATTACCTCCCAATTTATAAGAAGATCTAATTCCTTCCTTTTCACAAAATATCCTTTTCCAAGAGTAATAACCTCAACCTTTCCTCTTAGGCGATTTTTTATTTTTAAAGCACCTGGAGCCTTCACCCAATACTTTCCTTTCTCTTTTCCGTAAAAAAGTAAAACCAAATCTCCATCTCCTATTTTCCTTCTATCTATAATTAACCCTTCTTCATAATAATATCTACTCTCTAAGTTCATTTATTATAGCTATCCCATTAGATGTACCTATTCTATCAGCACCTGATTCTATCATTTGTAGAGCTTGTTCTAAAGTTCTTATACCTCCTGCTGCCTTAACCTTTAACTCTTTTCCTGCAATTTTCTTAAGAAGCAACACATCTTCTAATGTAGCTCCTGAGGGGCCAAAACCTGTAGATGTTTTTACAAAATGAGCTTTTTCTTCTTTTATTATATTTGTAACATAAATTTTCTCTTCATTTGTTAGATAACATGTCTCAATAATAACTTTTACTACTTTTCCTTGTGAAGCCTCTAAAACTTTTCTTATATCTTCCCTAAGTACTTTTTCATTTCTATCTTTTATAGCAGAAATATTAATTACCATATCAAACTCTTCTGCACCTTTTCTTAAAAGATCATCAACCTGAAAAGCTTTTGATGAAGAAGAGTTTAGACCATGAGGAAAGTCTATGACTGTACAAACTTTTATATTAGAGTCTTTTAAAATACTATATGCTAAGGGGACAAAATAAGGTTGAATACATACAGAAGCAAAACTATATTTTAATGCCTCTTTACAAAAATCAGTCACATCCTTTGAAGAGGCATTAGGTCTTAGTAAGGTATGATCTATCATTTTTGCTAAAGTCTTTTTATCCATATAATTTCTCCCTAATATTAAATATATCCAAGCTCTCTCAAAATTTCGGGTTTCTTCCTCCATTTTTCTCTAACTTTCACCCAAAGATCCAAATACACTTGTTTTTTAAAATATTCTTCCAACTCCATTCTTGCAAGAGTACCTATTTTCTTCAACATCTGACCATTTCTTCCAATTAAGATAGCCTTCTGAGTAGGTCTTTCAACTATAATAGTTGAACGAATATAAATAAGTTGTCCATTTTTTCGTTCATCAATTTCATCTACATATACTGCAACCGAATGAGGTACTTCTTGATGAGTAAGATGAATGATCTTTTCTCTTATTATTTCTGAAATCCAGAATTTATCTGTTTGATCAGTTAACATATCTGGAGGATATAAAAATTCACCTTCTGGAGATAATTCCTTTAGTTTTTCTAAAAGTAAATCTTTATTAGTACCATATAGAGCTGATATTTCAATTATATTATTTGGATCTACTCCTAAGGAGATAATCTTATTTTTTCTTTCTTCCAAAATTTTCGTTGATACAGCATCAATCTTATTGAGTAATACTAAACAGGGTTTTTTTTGCCCTTTTACAAAATGAAGAAGGGTTTTATTATCTTCATCAAGTTCTAAGGTTGCATCAATTACATATAATACAATATCAGAGTCTTCAATAGTCTGTTTAATAGTTTTTTGCATATACTCCCCAAGTAAATGTTTTGGAGGAAACCATCCAGGAGTATCTAAAAAAATAAATTGTGCGTCTTCTAAAGTCAAAACTCCTAATATCCTTTGCCTTGTTGTTTGAGGTTTGTCAGCTACTATAGAAACTTTTTCTCCTACTAAAAGATTCAATAGGGTGGATTTACCAGCATTGGGCTTACCTATAATACTTACATAAGCAAGTTTAGTATTGCCCATTATTTTTCCTCCAATTTAAAACTGTGAGGTAATAACTCTTCTACTTTATATCTATAAAATCTTTCTTCTTTAGAATTATACAATAATACTTCCATCTTAGGAGAAAATTCCATCATAACCTGTCTACAAGCCCCACAAGGTGGTACTCCATCTCCATCTTTACCAACAATCACAATTTTCAAAAATTCTTCCTCACCCTCACTAACTGCTTTAAAAATAGCAACCCGTTCAGCACAAATAGTTAGACCATAAGAAGCATTTTCTATGTTTACTCCAGTATATATCTTTCCACTCTTAGTTAACAAAACAGCTCCTACAGGAAAGTTAGAATAAGGAGAATAGGAAAATTTCAAAGCATCTCTTGCAATTTCAAGAAGGTCTTTATCTTCCATTATTTAGCTTTCTCCTTTATTATAGTTTCTATGAACCCTTTAAAAAGGGGATGAGGATTAAGAGGTCTTGATTTGTATTCAGGATGAAATTGGGTAGCCACAAACCATGGATGATCTATAAGCTCAATCATCTCAACCAATCTTCCATCAGGAGAAGTACCCACTACTTTAAGACCGTTTTTCTCAAAAAGATCTCTATATTTATTATTAAATTCGTATCTATGTCTATGTCTTTCATAAACAATCTCTTGCTGATAATACTTATAAGCTAAGGAAGATTTATCAATTACGCAAGGATAAGCTCCAAGTCTCATAGTTCCACCCTTATCTTGAATATTTTTTTGTTCAGACATAAGATCTATTACTGGATCTTTAGTATTTTCATCAAACTCACTACTGTTTGCATCCTTTAACCCAATACTTCTTGCAAATTCTATAACTGCACATTGAAGTCCTAAACATAAACCCAAGAAAGGAATCTTATTTATTCTTGCCCATCTAATTCCTTCTATCATTCCCTCAACACCTCTTGCTCCAAATCCTCCAGGTACCAAAAGCCCTTCAGTACCCTCTAAGATTTCATTTACATTTAGTGAATTTACCTTCTCACTTTCTATCCATCTTATATTTAATTTTACCCCATAAAATCTCGCTGCATGATTAAGGGCTTGTACTACACTTAAATAAGCATCTGGTAATGTTACATACTTACCTAAAATTGTTACATTTATTTCTCTCTGAAGTTTTTTATTTACCATTTCAGACCAATCTCTTAAGTCACTCTCTCTTTTCTCCAACCCCAAAATATTACATACCAAATCTCCTAATCCTTCTTCTTCAAAATAAAGAGGTATAGCATAGATATCATTTACATCCACCCCACTTATTACTGCTTCAGGCTCTACATCTGTAAATAAGGCAATCTTTTCCCTAATACTCTTTGGTAATTTATCCTTTGCTCTACAAAGGATTATATCCGGCTGAATTCCTATACTTCTTAATTCTTTAACACTATGCTGGGTAGGTTTAGTTTTTAATTCTCCTGTAGGAAATAAAGATGGGACAAGAGTAACATGAAGATAAATAACATTATCTTTACCTACATCTTTTCTAAATTGCCTTGCAGCCTCTAAGAAAGGTAAGCCTTCAATATCACCTACTGTACCTCCTATCTCCACAAGAACTACATCAGCTTGGGTTTCGTTTGCTACTAGTTTAATGCTTTCTTTTATTTCTTCTGTAATATGAGGAATTATTTGTACAGTTGAACCCAAGTATTTTCCCTCTCTTTCTTTTTTTATCACTCTTGAATATATCTTGCCTGTCGTAACATTATTTAGAGCAGACAAATTTACATCCAAAAATCTTTCATAATGACCCAAATCAAGATCCGTTTCTGCACCATCCTCAGTTACAAAAACTTCTCCATGTTGATATGGATTCATAGTACCAGCATCCACATTTATATATGGATCGAACTTCAGTGCTGTTACTTTATAACCCCTACTTTTTAAGATACGTCCCAAAGATGCCGTTGTAAGACCTTTTCCTAAGGATGATATAACTCCGCCAGTTATAAAAATGAATTTTGTATCCTTCATTTCTCCTCTTCTCCCTCATCCTTCTTAGTTTTTTTAATAATTTTTACTCTCTCAATTCTTTGTCTTCTTACACTCTCTATTTTAATAACTACATCCCCTAAATCAATCTCTTCACCTTTTGATGGCACTCGCCCTAAAATATCCAAAATGAGCCCCCCTAAGGTATCATATTCTGTTTCTGGCAATCTTATACCCCAAGACTCCTCTAATACATCATTAAGTTCATAAATATTCATCTTAGCATCCACTAATAATGTGTGATCATCTATAAAAGAGAATTTAGTTTCTTCTTTATCATACTCATCTTCTATCTCTCCTACAATCTCCTCTAAAAGGTCCTCTAAGGTTACCAAACCTGCGGTACCACCATACTCATCTACTACTATAGCCATATGTGCCTTTCGCCTTCTCATCTCATTAAAAAGCTCATTAATCTTCATATTCTCAGGTACATATATTACTTCTCTTATAAGATCTTTTAAGCCAATATTTTGATCCTTTTCGGCAAGAGCTTTCAAAATATCTTTAGCATGTACAATACCTATAATATTATCAATACTTCCTTCATATACGGGTAACCTTGAATGACCTTCTTCAATTATTTTTTTCCATGCCTCTTTTAAGGAAGCATCAGAGCTTATACATACCATATCTATTCTTGGCACCATAACTTCATGTACTTCTGTATCTGTAAACTCAAGGACATTATTAATTAATTCCTTTTCTTCTTTTTCTATTATTCCCTCTTTCTCACCTACATTTACCAAGGTTAAAAATTCATCTATAGTAGCAAAGGGTGAAATCTTTTCTTGGCTTCCACCAATTATTTTATAAAAAAGACTACTAAAAGTCAGTACAAAGTTGGTAATAGGAAGCATTATTAAATATATGGGATAATATAAATAGATTACAGATAGAGCATACCTCTCTTTATATCTTAATCCTAAAGATTTAGGGATCACTTCTCCAAAAATTACTATAAAGAAGGTAGAAAGACCTGTAGCAATAGCTATACCAAAATTTTGAGTTATACTTAGAGCTATTCTTGTAGCAATCGAAGAAATCAAGATATTCACAAGATTATTAGCAATAAGAATCGTACCTAAGAGCTTCTGAGAATTTTCCATCAATTTCATCAACCGTTTTGCTCTTTTATCACCATTCTCTGCTAAATGGTGAAGTCGAATCTTAGGTGATGAGAGAAGCGATGTCTCTAAAGCAGAAAGAAAACCAGAAATAAATAACAAAATTAATATCGTAAAATATTCCAGCTTTTCCTCACACCCCTTTTATTGAAGTCTAAAGATTTTTATATATTTTATAAATATTAAAATACCTGAAATAAAAGCCAAAAGCGACAATATAAAAACAGCTGATGCTGACAAGTCCTTAACTATTTTTATCTGAGGAGAATAACTATTATTTATAAAGTCCATAGCCTTTTCTATAGCTGTATTCATATACTCAGCACTTATAACAACTCCAATCCATAATAACACAACAAGTATATCATTTAAGCTAAAATGAAAACAAAGCATAAAGAGAATTAATATACCTGTAATTAATATCTGAATTTTAATGTTTCTTTCGTATTTAATACCAAATACAAGACCATCTATTGCTTTAGTGAAACTTTCCCTAAGACTTCTATTTTTCATTTTTTCCATAGACTTATTAATTTTAAGGTTTCTCTTTCCATTTCTTCAAAATCTTTTTCTTCTTCATGATCATAACCAAGAATATGTAAAGTGCCATGAAGACTTAAAAAAGCTATTTCATCTAATAAATCTTTATTATTTTCTATTGCCTGTTTTGTAGCAGTATCATAAGAGATATATATTTCACCAATAAGTCTACCCTTGGGATCTTTTCCTAAGGAAAATGACAAAACATCTGTGGGTATGTCTTTCCCTCTATATTTACTATTTAGCTCTTTAATCTTATCATCATCAACTATAACAATAGATAAATCATATTTATTAGGTAAAAATCCCTTTTTCTTAAAAACCTCTTTAATAAAGTCTTTTACTTTATCAAGTTCCTTCTTATTAATTTTATTCTTCAAATCAAATACATTTACACTCATTTAATTTTTTTCTCCCATTTTTCATAAGCTTTAATTATCTCTTTCACGATATCATGTCTAACCACATCTTCTTCCGTGAGTTCCACAAAAGCAATACCTTTTATTCCTTGCAAAATATTCCAAGCATGTATAAGACCAGACATTTTATTAGTATCAAGATCTGTTTGAGTAACATCACCTGCAACAACCATTTTACTCCCAAAACCAAATCTTGTTAAAAACATTTTCATCTGCATTGGAGTTGTATTTTGTGCCTCATCTAGAAGAACAAAAGAATCTTTGAAGGTCCGCCCTCTCATATATGCTAATGGAACTATCTCTATCATATTTCTCTCTATATATTTTAAAAGCCTTTCTAGTCCTAAAAGTTCTTCTAAAAAATCATATAACGGCCTAACATATGGATCTACTTTTTGTTGTATATCCCCAGGGAGAAAACCAAGCTTCTCACCTGCTTCAACTACTGGTCTTGTCAATACTATCTTCTTTACTATATTATTCCTCAAAAAAGAAATACCCATAGCTATAGCCAAAAAGCTCTTACCTGTTCCTGCGGGCCCTTTTGCAATAACAATTTCATTTTTTTCTATAGCTTCCACATATTTTTTCTGCCCCGGGGTTAATACTTTTACTATTTTTTTGTCAAAAATTAGAAGTTTACTTCCATCAGTAGGCCCTTTCATAGAAAAACTATTTATCTGGTCCAATAAATACTGCTCAACCCTTTTTATAACTTCAGGAGATCCATTCATTGTAATCCTATCCTCTAATATTTTTATTTCTATGTTTTCTTCTATAACCTCTATTTCTTTTAACTTTTTAGCAATATTTTCCTTATATGCTTGTAATTCTTTTGGTATTATTATCTCTGTTTTAATTATAGTCCTTTCCATATATCACTTACTTTTTCTTCTTTGATTGAGCTTTTTTTCTATTCCTTTTTTCACTAGGTTTTTCATAATATTCATGTCTACGTATATCTGACAATACTCCATCTTCTTGTAACTTTTTCTTAAATCTTTTTAAAGCACTATCCAAGCTTTCATCTTTTCCTACTCTTACTTCTGTCACATTCTTCCCTCCTTTCTTATCTTATTTTTAACTCATCTTTCAATAATTTTGCATAAACTTTACTCTTTTCCTCATCTATATCTTCTAATATTACTTTTACATAATTACCTTCTTCCAAATAGTATGGACCTTCAAACTCCACCTTTATATAATTATCAGTAGTACCCCTGTATATATTACTCTCTTTCTCTTCTATCATAACCTCGATTTCTTTACCTATAAAAGATGATACATATTCTTCCCATAATAAATTACTCAGATCTAACAATTTCCTTTTTCTCTCTTCTATTATCTTAGGAGGAAGAGGGGTAAGCTTTCCAGCAAGAGTAAAAGGGCGAGGAGAAAAAGGAAAAACATGTATTTTCATAAACCTAATTTTTTTAGCAAATTCTAAGGTTTGTTTAAAATGTTCATCGGTTTCCTCAGGATATCCAACTATTATATCTGTAGTAATTGCAATATCAGGCACTTTTTCCCTTAACTTATTGACAAGATCAGAAAAATATTTGGTATCATATTTCCTATTCATCTTTCTAAGGATCTCATCAGATCCACTTTGAAGAGGTATATGCCAATGCCTACAAAGCTTAGGATGAGAAGCAATAGAAATCAATTTATCAGATATATCCATTGGTTCCAAAGAACTTAGTCTTACTTTGTAAAGTCCTTCTATTTCAAATATATCAGTAAGAAGCTTTACTAAAGCATTTTTATCTCCTAAATCATGCCCATATGCACCTAATCTTATTCCTGTTAATACTATCTCTTTATGGCCACGAGCTACCAATTCTTCAACTTCCCTGATTACATAATCCAAACTTTTACTTCTTTCTCTACCACGAAGATAAGGAACTATACAATAACTACAAAATTGATTGCAACCATCTTGTATTTTAAGAATAGCTCTTGCTCTATCCTCAGATACCAAGAATACAGAATCTTCATTACCCCCGAAAAATTCCCACTTTTTTTTATTATCCAACAAAAAATCTACCTTCAATTCTTCTGGTAAAAGTTTAATCCTTTCTGAGTAACAACCAGCAAGTACAATTCTAGTATTTTTATAATGGTTTCTTATGTAATTAATGAGTCTTCTTGCTTTTCTCTCTGCTACATGAGTTACAGCACAACTATTAATAAAGAAAAGATCAGGTTCGTCATTTAAAGATACTACATCCCATCCCTCTTTTATAGCTAAATATTTAAGCTTCTCTGTTTCATACTGATTTACTTTACATCCGAAAGTATAAAAAGCAACTTTTCTACTCAAGGTATTATAGTAAACCTAAGCCTCCTTTCTCATAGAGAAGGAGAGCAGAAGAAACAATAGCAGCAGTGTCCACTTTTAATATTCTTGGTCCCATATTAAAAAATTTTCCCCCAAAATTTCTCATCATCTCTATCTCTTCTTCACTAAAGCTTCCTTCTGGACCTATAAAAAGAAAAACTTTATCTTTAACTCCATTTTCAAACACTTTTTTTAAGTCCTCTTTAGCCCCTTCCCATGCTACCAATATATCTGCCTTTTCTTCTTTAGCCAACCTAAGACATTCTTCCAAATTCAATACGTTAAAAAGATTTGGTACAAAATTCCTTCCACACTGTTTAACTGTTTCTCTTATTATTTTATTCCACCTAACATACTTTTTCTCAAATTCCTCTTTTGTTAAGTTTACAATACTTCTTTGGGTTTGTAAAGGAATAAAAGCAAAAACTCCTAACTCGGTACATTTTTCCAAAATTAGCTCCCACTTATCTTTCTTTGGTAAACTTTGACAAAGATAAATATTTACCTTGCTTTCTTTGTCTCCAATCTCAGAAACAATTTTGCAAGTTATTTCTTTGTCATTTACTTTTTCAACTAATGTTAGATACAATTTAGAATCATAATTTACCTGTAGTTGATCTCCCTTTTCTATTCTCAACACCTTAGAAATATGGTAAACATCATTTTTATCATCAATTATCAAATAGTCTGGAGGTTTCAGTTTTGAGGCAAAGAAAGTTGGAGACATAAATAATATTAATCTCCTAAAAGTTGGGTTAACCTTTCTGATAAAGTTTTACCTATAAGTTCTACAAAGGCTAAAGATCTTTCATATTTCATTCTCTTTGGACCTATCATACCAATAGACCCTATAGTATTTTCTCCTAAAGAATATACAGTTGTAATAATACTACAATCGATTAGTTCAGGAATACTAATCTCTCCTCCAATAAGTATTGTTAAACCCTTTCTAAGATAGGAAGTAAAAAGCAAAGAGGAGATAGTTTTTTCCTCCTCTAAGACATCTAATAAGGTTTTTACTTTATTTATATTCTGAAACTCTAAATACTGTAATATCTTTGAAACACCAGCTACAATTACGCCCTCTTCCCTTTCTGTATATAATAAGTCTTGTAAAATATCTAAAACTCCAGTTTTTATTTCTATCGGCATTTTAAAATCTAGTTTTTCCTTAGATAATGTCCAATAAATCTCCTGAAGCTCCTTATTTTCAAACCTTGTATTAAGTTTCACCCTCAAATCATTAAATTCCTCTTCAGACATAGAGTTAGACAATCTTACTATCTTTTCCTTAACAACACCTGTAGAAGTAGTAACAATTATAACAACAGCATCTTCTTTCAAGTCTATAAACTCAATCTTTTTCAAAGTAGTTTTATCAAGTTGGGGGAATAGAACCACACCAATAAATGCAGTTCTCTCAGAAATTAACTCAGCAACTCTTCTAAGAAGCCCTTCCCAATTAATTGAAGAAAAAATTATACTATTAGCTACCTCTATGTCCTCATTATATAATTCGTAATTATCTAAAAGAAAATCCACATAGAAACGATAACCTCTATCAGATGGAATCCTACCAGCCGAAGTATGAGGTTGTATTAGATAACCTTCTTCCTCTAAATCTGCCATCTCATTTCTAATAGTAGCAGGACTCCATCCCAGTAAATATTTTTTAGCTAATATTCTTGAACTTACCGGCTGAGCAGACTCTATATAATCCTTTACTGTAATTTTTAGTATGATCTTTTTTCTATCGTCTAACAACCTTAGCACTCTCCCTTTAAGACTGCTAATTTTTCCTTTAACATAATAGCACTAATTTTAATTTTATGTCAAGTTTTAAAAAAAGATTAAAGGGTTTAATTTGTTATTATTTTTCATTACCTTTATGCACTCCTTTATATGGTTGATAGGGAACTGGTATATACTGAACAGAAGGTCTTGTTCCTGGATTTTGAGGATAAAGGTTCATAAGGGCATATATCTCTTTCGGTAATCCTACCTTAACAGGTAAACCTAATTTTATGGCCTCCTCAACAGTTATAGGATAATCATGAGTCCATGTACCTGTAGCAAGGATCTCTGCAAGTTCTTTAGCTTTTTCTTCTGACATTTTGTCTTTTAACAGTTCATAAACCGATTCTTTTACTTGTTTAATAGCCTTTTCTGCCACATCTCCTAATATAAGAGTTTTATCCTCAACCTTATCTGCACCTTTTCTATTTATTGCATTTAATATGGAAGCTGCAGGATATTCACCAAGTTGTGGATCTACTGGACCAAGAACCGCATTTTCATCCATAATGATCTCGTCTGCTGACAAAGCTATAAATGTACCACCAGACATAGCATAATGGGGAACAAAAACTGTTACTTTCCCCTTATGATTTTTCAAAGCATGAGCTATTTGTTCTGCTGCAAGTACAAGTCCACCAGGAGTATGTAAAATAAGATCAATAGGCATATCTTCCGGTGTCAATCTTATTGCTCTTAAAACTTCTTCTGAATCCTCAATATTTATATACCTTGCTATGGGAATACCAAAAAGATTCATTGTTTCTTGTCTGTGAATCAGGGTTATAACTCTTGATCCTCTTTTTCTCTCTATAAGCTGTATTAACCTAAATCTTTCAGCCTCAATAACCCTTTGTCTTACTATGGGAGACAAACTACTTAATATAAAGACTATCCAAAATATATCCCAAAAACCCATAAAATCACCTCCTATTTAAAAATAATAGTAATACCAATATCTTTTTCTAAAATATTTAGAAATCATAAACCCAAAAACAAAGCCACCTATATGAGCCCACCATGCTATTCCACCGCTTAAGTCTAAAAATATCAATGAGAAAAAACCAGAAAATAATTGCAAAATAAACCATAAACCCAAATAAATAAAGGCAGGAACATAAATAAAATCAATAAAAAAACCCCAAAAAGCTATAGTTAAAATTCTTGCCCCTGGATAGAATCTGATATAAGCTCCTAAGACTCCCGCTATAGCACCACTTGCTCCAATAGCAGGTATATATGGATTTACACTAAATAGGACTTGGACTAAACCAGCAACAATTCCAGAAAAAAGATAAAAAAGTAAATATCTAAAATGTCCCATAGCATCTTCCACATTATCCCCAAATATATAAAGATATATCATGTTACCAATAATATGAGACCATCCCCCATGAAGAAACATGGATGTAAAAAGAGATAAAATCGCAGAGGATAACAAATTTGGATTATAGAAACGATAAGGCAAAATACCAAACTTAAAGAAGATATTTTCCCTAATATATGATGGTAATGTAATTTCCCATAAAAAAACGGCTATATTAATAAATATAAGTAAGGTATTAACAAAAGGATATTTTTTTGAAGGAATATCATCTCTTAGAGGGATCATTCTATTAACCTTCTTAATAATATATTTTATAGTATAGCTATTGCTTCTATCTCAATTTTTGCACCACGAGGTAATGCTGATACTTGTATAGTGGATCTTGCTGGAGGTTTTTCTGGAAAATAGTCTTTATAAACTTCATTCATTAGAGAAAACTCAGATAAGTCTATCATGAATACTGTAGTTTTCACCACATTTGCTAAACTTGCTCCTACAGCCTCTAAAATACCTTTTATATTCTCTAATACCCTTTTAGTTTGCTCCTTTATATCTCCATCCACCATATTTCCAGAAGAAGGATCAATAGGAATTTGTCCTGATATAAAGATTAAGTTTCCTACCTTTACAGCTTGAGAGTAGGGACCAATAGCAGAAGGAGCTTTTGAAGTTGATATAATCTCCTTCATAAATTAACCTCCTTTAATTAAAATTGGAAAAAACTCTTTTAATTTTTTAAATGCTATAGTTCTATGACTTATCTCATTCTTTTCCTGTTCTTTCAATTCTCCAAAAGTTTTCCCGAGGGGAGGATAATAAAAAATTGGATCATAACCAAATCCAGAATCTCCCCTTATTTCATAAGCTATATAACCTTCCACAACTCCTCCTGTCACTATTTTTATATCATTTTTATGATCATAGTATACTACTTTACAAATAAACCTTGCTGTCCTTTTTTCCCAAGGCACATCTCTTAATTTTTCAAGTATAATATTCATTCTTTCCTTATAACTTAAATCCTCTTCAAACCTTGAGGAGTAAACTCCCAATATACCCTTTAACATATTTATCTCTAATCCAGAATCTTCACCTATAGCTGGTAGATTTAATTTTTCAGAAATAAATTTTGCTTTTAGAAAAGCATTTTCTTCGTAAGTTTTTCCTATTTCTTCCGGTAAAGATATCTCTATAAATTCATCCAAGGTTTTTAAATAATCTTTATATTCTTTTAAAATCTCATAAATTTCTTTTATTTTTCCTTTATTTTTGGTAGCTAATACTATATACCTCATAATAAACCTAATGTCTTTTTTTGGATTTCTATTAGTTTTAGAATACCCTGTTTAGCCAAACTTAACATCTGTTCTAATTGTTCATGAGTAAAAGGTACCTTTTCAGCAGTCCCCTGGATCTCAACAAATCTTCCACTCTCTGTCATTACAACGTTGAGATCAACCTCTGCCCTCATATCCTCGTTTGATGAAAGATCCAACAAAATCTCACCATCTACAATTCCAACACTTATAGCAGCAACAAACTCCTTTATAGGTATCTCCTTTATAAGTCCTTCCCTTCTTAATTTTTCTAATGCATCGTATAAAGCAACAAAAGCTCCAGTAATTGCAGCTGTCCTTGTTCCCCCATCAGCCTGAATAACATCAGCATCAATCCAGAGAGTTCTTTCACCTAACTTAGAAAAATCTATAACAGCTCTCAAAGAACGTCCTATCAGTCTTTGTATCTCTTGAGATCTTCCGTTTATTGCCCCTTTTACTATATCTCTTACTTTTCTTTCTGGTGTAGATCCAGGAAGCATTCCGTATTCTGCAGTAAGCCATCCTTGGTTAGTTCCTTTCAAAAATGGTGGTACTTTATCCTCCATGGATACAGTACATATTACTCTAGTTTCGCCCATCTCAATAAGAACTGAACCAAGAGGATATTTTAAATATCTCCTTGTAATTTTAACTGGCCTAAGATCTGTGTTTGATCTTTTATCAATCCTGATCATTGTCACCTTCCTCTTTCTTTAAGTTTATTAACCATTTTATCATACTCCTCTTTATTCACAAAACCTACAAGCAAGTATTCTTGTCCTTCTGAAAAAATAAGTTCTGGATATAAATAAAATTCCTTTATCTCTTTAGTATTCTTAACATGAAGTCTTGGCCCTGTACAATGTATTACTTTGTCTCCTATTTTAATATGTTGTTTATCCCAATAAGAAACTTCTAAACTCATATCAATATATTCTTTAACTTTTTCTTCTATTCCTTTGATATCTATATTAGGTTTTTCTTTTAACTTAATAACAAATCCATGTTTGATATCACTATGCCCTTCAATATATCGATATAAGCCATATTCTTCTAACACCATACCTGTTAAGTCCTCAGCAGTATGAGCTTGTAATCTATATGTCAAAGAAGGAAATACTATATTTACTATTTCCTGAGGTAAAGGACCAAATACATTAGGTCTCGTTACTATAACTTCCTCTCCAATCCCTATCAAAAGATCTGCGTTTCTTTTTAAATAAGGATAAATAAGTTCAAAATGCTCACAAACAACTTTTTTTTCATTTTCCAAGGCTTTTAGAATAGATTCTGCCAATATATATATGGGATAGAAAGCTAATTCAAACCTAACATCCACATGATAAATAAAATCATAAAACATACTTCTTTGAAAATCTTCTATTATAGGCGCTGGACGTCTATATATACCTTCATCATCATTAGTTAAACTTAACCCTGGAAACAATCCTCTTATAAGTAAGGATTTTCCTGAACCAGAATCTCCAATTACTCCAATAAGTTTATCATCAGAAAGTAAAAAATTCTGAGAAATTACAGATCCAAGAAGCATAAGTCTTGCTTCTCCACGAGGGGCATAATAAATAGCTTCCTTTAGAAGCACTTTTGTATGAATCATTTTTTATTATTTCCAAAAAGAATTACCCTCAGAATCTATGGCAACCATAGCAGGAAAATCTTCTACCTCAAGATAATAGATAGCTTCTGGTCCTAATTCATGAAAAGCAAAAACTTCCATTTTCTTTATCTTATCTCCCAAATAGGCTCCTGCACCCCCTACTGTTACAAGATAAACTCCCTTATACTTTTTAAAATACATTTCTGTTTCTTTATCTCTTTTCCCTTTTCCTATAAAACCGACTATTCCTTGAGAAAGTAGCCATGGCACAAAAGGATCCATTCTTTTACTTGTTGTAGGGCCAGCTGATCCTGAAGCTTTTCCAGGAGGTGCGGGTGATGGCCCCATATGATAAATAAGACTATTTTTTAGTTCTAAAGGTATATCTTTCCTTTCTTTTATTAGATCAACAAGAAGTTTACATGCTTGGTCTCGAGCAGAATATATAGGACCATCTAATAATAACCATTCACCTACTTTTAAAGATTTAAGTTCATTTATCTCATTTGGAAGATTAATCTTTTTAAATTTCATATTTCAAACCACCCATGTCTTATAGCAGAACATTGCATATTTATGGCCAAAGTAAAACCAGCAATGTGAACAGGAAATACCTCAATATGTACTCCTAATGCAGTAGTCTTACCCCCTAAACCTCCTGGACCTATATTTAACTCATTAATCTCCTTTAACAATTTTTCCTCCATTTTGGCCCAATACGGATCATTATTCTTTTCTTTCAGAGGTCTTAAAGTAGCTTTTTTGGACAATAAAGCAGCCTTTTCTAAAGTTCCTCCTATACCTATTCCAACAAGTAATGGAGGACATGCATTTGGACCATGGTTTTTTACATGATTGACTATCTCACTAATAAGCTCATCCTCAGTTATTGTTGGTATAAGGCTTTTAACAATGCTGGCATTTTCACTCCCAAAACCTTTTATCAATATATAAAACCTTAATTTATCCCCAGTTTTTATTTCGTAATGCACTATTGCAGGTGTATTATCTTGTGTATTTATCCTTTTAAGAGGGTCTTTAACTACAGAAGGCCTAAGATAATTTTTTTTATAAACCTCTGATACAGCCCTATTTATGAGATCGTTAAGATTTCCTTTTATACATACCTTATCTCCTATTTCTACAAAGGCAATCACCATCCCACAATCCTGACATATAGGAATTCTTTTTTCTTTTGCTATCTTTGCATTCTTAATAAGTATATCAAGAACAATTCTTGCATTCTCATTATTTTCAATATTATATGCCTCTAAAAGTGCATCTTCCACATCCTTAGGTAATTCAAAGTTAGCTTTTGTTATGACATGGACTAATTTATTATAAATTATGTCTCCCTCTATAACTCTAAACATCTATTTTCACCTCAAGTAAAGGAGCATGTTGCTGAGCCCCATAAACATCTGAATCTCCGGGACTTCCTGATGGAACTTTTCTTTTAATATTTGCTTTAACTGCACATACAGGATCAAAGTAAATAACCGAAATTACATCTGATCCTTTGAGCCCATACAAGTTTGCCCAAAAATTTTTTGAAAAATAGTCCATATTTTTAAGTTTTTCATATACTTCCTTTTCCTTAAAGATTATATCGATAGTTAAAATAAAAGGACCACTATTTTTTGTTCTTATAACTTTTGCTAATTCCACCATACTCCTCATAATAACTATACCTCTACCACTTTAATAGGAAATTCATATTCGTCAAGTTTTATAAGATGATATAATTTAAACTCAAAAACTTCCCCCCATATAACCTCAGAAGGAGAGAAAGGAAAGGCAAGATTACCTGCTGTTGCTATTCTTCCTTTATAACCATAATGAAGCAACGTAGATCTTATATATCCTAATATCATCTTTGTTATATTAATATCCTTACTTATGACCTCTATAACAAGACCTAATTCATGAGATACACCATTAAATCTTTCCCATTCACCCATTACTCCATTCTTTCCATATACATGAAAATAAATTTGGTAATCATCCGTCATATCTCTAAAGTTTTCTCTTACTAATTCTCTCTGAATCTCCAATATTTCATCTATTTGTGAAATCATGATAGGATCCCTAATACCTGCTATACATACACCTCTTATTCCAACAAACTTTGTCCCTTCTACTTTTAACCACTTTTCTTTTCCTTCTATAAATCTTGAACCCTTTACAATAACTGTTTTCTCATCCTTTTGAGTAAAAGTGGTAGTTGTCAAATCAATAATTCCATCTGGTCCATGTAAGAAATAAGGATCACTTTTTTCATATAATGTATGAGCAGCAACAGATGTAACTGTACACTTTCTATTCTCATTTATGGGAAATACTTCAAAATGATCATCAAAGAGAACACCTATAAGTCCATCTCTTCCACTTCCTGGTTCTGCTGCAATAGCCCCACATTCTAATATTTTACCTAAATGAAGAGATAATCCCTTAGAATAACCATAATGTATAGGTAAAGCAGAAAAAGGTGCAGGGTCATAACTTCGTCCACAAATTATTATATTCACACTTTTTTTATAACCTTCTATAAAAGGATCAATACCAACTTGTGCTACAATATTCGTAATACTTTCCAAATCCTCTACCCCAACTTCTGAGGAACCATCCAAGGTTTTAATATTTCCGTTAGTTATGGATTCCTTTATTTTATCCTTAGGAATATCCGTATATATTATAGCTATTTTCATGTGCCAATTATTTTCTTCCAGTATCTCCTTTACTATTTCAAAGGTCCAATCTACAGATGATTTACTGCCACATCCCCCAGCACTTCCTATAAATAATGGAATATCCAATTTATGAACCATATTAATTAGGTATTTTAAATCTCTTTTTGTAGCACCACGATCTACAAATGAGATACCCCTTCCAAGATAATATGGGCCAGGATCAGTAGACCCAGCATCAACAGCAACTAAATCTGGCTTTATTTCTAAAGCATTATAATAACTTTGTTCTGGAAAACCATATCCAAGAATTGCTGTGGGTGAATAGATTTTAAACACTTTTTACTAAGCCCTTCCTTCTTAGAATTTGAAGTGTTCTATTCATTTCATTATTTACTATCATTAAACCCTCATCTACTCCCATGCCAGGTTTTGCTAATATCTGATCTGCTTGAACTGCAAGACCTATATGCACAGAAACTTGAGCAGACCTATCTGTCTCATTACAACTTCCTCCTATATAAGTACCAATGTTATGTCCTTTACAATATAAAGCTGCCTCAATAGAATTATGAATACTACCTAAAACAGGAGTTTTTATTTGTATCATATCAACCGCCTCTGCTTTTATGAAATCTCTAATATCTTCAAGACTATTACACCATTCATCAGCAACTATTTCTACTCCCAAACCTCTTCCTTTTAGCTCTTTTCTCAATTTGCTTAAAAACTCAATTTGTTTCTCCCTATTTTCTAAATCAACAGGACCTTCTATTCTGAGTTTATGTGGAAATGAAATTTTTTCAAGCCTCGCTAAATATTCTACTATTTCATCAATATTATAATTAAATGCTATACCTATAGTTCCATATACATCTATGTGAAAAATTGGTAAATATCCTTCCTCTCCTAATATTCTTACCCTTTCTTTGAGCCAGCCTAAATATTCTATTAGTTTTTCTCCTCTCCACCCTAATTTTGTCTCTACATTATTTATTAAACCATGTGGAAGAACATCTACTCTCTTCAGTATCATTTTGTCCACACTAATATAACGATCGTCTCCTGATTGAGCAAAAATTGGAATTCTCTTTATATCAAAATTTAAATTATACTCCTCTCTTATTATCTCAGTCATAGTCTTCCTATAATGTTTTGAAAACACATCAAGAATTGCTTGAGAAATTCCGTACCTTACTGCGGTATGTAACTTATGATCATTTATTTTGAAATTGTCAATCTTAACACATAAATCCTTAAAACTTTTCCATTCATCCTTTAACAGAAAAGGAAAAACATGTTGTTCCAAAATTTGTAACCATTCACTAGTTTTAAAGAGAGGATCTCTTCCTCCTGCACCAGAATATTGAATAGCAGTACAATCCCCATAAGCTATCTGATCATCCTCCAAAATGAAGATAATAGATATACTTTCTCCTTTCTGCCTTATAGCCTCATAACCTTCAGTTAATGGTACTCCTCTATAGGCGAAACCATCTTCACGAGCCCCTGCCTTAATAGCTCTTTGGTCATCAAAATAGAAACCAGAAAGTCCTATCGAATATAGTACATCTTTAATCATTTATTTACCTCGGTCTTCCTATTAATCTTCCCTTACTGATTGCATAGATATCATCAAGTACCATTTGAAAACTTACATCTCTTTTCTCAAAACGAGCTCTCTCTTCCAATCTTTCCTTATGAAAAGTTTTTACCTCTTCGTCAAAAGGTAGATTTCCAAAATCAAAAAATCTAACAGCACCTTCATTATCCCGTACTGGCATTACTCTTCCATAAGTATATTTACTTGGTGCAAAAGGTACATCCAAAATTCCTGAAGAGAAAGCCTTAACAGCTCCCACAGCTATATCCCCTTTCCCTATTTCATAAACCCTATTGAGGATAGATCTTACTTCTCTTTCAATAATATATTCCTCTTGGCTTAACTTCTCTTCATCTATAAAATTTTGGTTTTCTAACATATTTAAAACCTGACGAGTATTCTTAAGGGCTGAAGCATTTGCTTCTTTTGTGGGAATACCAATAGCTTCTTGGGGTGTTTTTACAATTATCTTTGTTACCTTCGATATAGCCCCAGCTATAGTCCCGAAACTTATAACTGCGTAAGCTTTAGCTTCATCTTCTGGAAAACCTCCCATCCAGTGATGTAGAACAGTAGTTATATGAACATCATAATAACCAAAACTCGCAAGATATTCCCTTGTTAGTTTCTCTAAAATTTTTATTGAAGCTACATCTTGAATAATATTACCACATTGTCCATATCCTACACTAAAACTTTTCACTCCTTGTTCTGCTGCAAGAATGGCTTCTATTATTCCAATACTTATTGAGATAGACGGTGGAACTAAAGTACCAGTGAGAGGGCCAAAAGATTCTCTATTTATTAATATTCCTTCTTGTGCATATATTCCTACTAGATAATCTATATATTGCCAATATAAAATTGAATTTTCCAATGGAACATCCTTAGCATAAGGAATATTGTAAGTAATTCCTCCCCCTTCAAAAGATGTAAAACCTGCAGCCAAAGTAATCTCAGCAAGAAGTCTTGCATCTGGAGTACCATGTCTTACTTCAACAGGCACTTTTACACTTTCTATGATTTCTCTACAAGCTTTTACTCCATAATTAACAGCTGGAAAACCATTAAGAAGATATCTTCCTTCTTTTAAACTTTCTTCTATTCCCAATTGTGCTTCTTTATATCTATTCTGTCGAGTATAACTATCAATAGTTGTAGGTAAGATATCTGCTCCTCCCTCATCTTGTAAATATTGAAGAAGAACAATATGATCTTTTAAAATTGGAATACCTGCTCTTGGTTGTAATAAGGTTTTATTATTCTGAGATGCTTCTCTCAATACATAATCGGTCTGCTTTTCTTTAGGTAAAGATGTTAAATATAAAAAGGCTTCTTTTAAATCAACTTCTCTACCTGTAGGCCATGAATTCAAGACATCTTCTCTCATATTAAGAAAATATTTATGATCCCATTTCTTATTTTTTATAAACATAATCTCATCCCTCTATACTTTGTTTATATATTTTTCTACAAGACTCATAGATTTATCCTTATAGATCTCCGAGATTACTCCTATAGCAAACATTATATATTCCTTATCTACATAAAAGGTAGGATTTTTAGGCTTCAATATAAAAGGTTCATCATTAGAATATATTACACCCTTTAAACTTTCCACTCTATAAGGATTATATATTAAAGGCCCACCTGTACATACCACTTTATCCAATTCCCTTAAATCTTTCCCATATTGGAAAAGCAATGTTCCCATAGGGGTATACACCATTTCTATATGCCCTACATGTCTCTCTGTAGCAATCTTTACAGCAAAATAAGCAAGAATAGCGTCTAAATGTAAATCTTCATCATTTTTTGGAATATAACTCGTATTTATGTTTAAAAATTTTACTTTTTCCTCTATAACTTTAACCTTATCATGTGAAAAACTTTTTATAATATCTTTTTTTGCAGACTCAAATAAAGATAGTGCAGATACTCTAACCCCCAAATCTCCTTCCACAGATCTTTTTACATATGGCTCTTTTAATCCCTTTAAGATTACATTATTCTGGGTAGGTTCTCCCTTTGCTACAGAACAAACATCGGTAGTTGCTCCTCCCACATCAATTAATAAACATTCACCATATATCTCTGAGAAACTTTCCAAACCCTTTAATACAGCAAGTGGTGTAGGCATTACTATACCGTCTATTATTTCTTGCACTTTATCTAATCCCTTTGCATGTATAATGTTTCTTAAAAAGACCTCTCTGATAATATTTTGGACCTTTTCTATATTTATAACTCCATATTCAGGCATTACATTCTCTGTTATGTATATTTCTTTACTATTAGATAAAAAAATATTTTTTATTTCATCTTGTAAATCTTTATTTCCAGCATAGATAAAAGGAATATTTAAGGGAAGCCTTGATAATTTTTTAGCATTTATTATTGGATAGTATCTATTTCCCCCATCTGTTCCCCCAGCCAAAATTATAATATCTGGCTTTAAATAAAGAATCTCGTCCAAATCCGAACTTGTAAGTTCATAGGAATAGATCTTAATTACCTTTCCCCCTGCTCCTAAACTTGCTTTCTTAGCTGCCTCAGTAGTTAAATCTGGAACTAAACCTATAGCAATTATTTTTAAACCTCCAGCAGCACTGCTTGTAGCTTTTTTAATATTAAAATCCCTTATATTTAGTCCAGTTTGTCTTTCTATTTCAGAAATTACATTTTGAAGACCTATCGTTACATCTTCATTTACAGTAGATGGATATTTTGCTCTCCCTATAATTTCACTTTTATCTAAATCAAAAGCTACACCTTTAGTAAATGTACTTCCTATATCAAATATGATTGCCTTCATAATTATTTATCTAATCCTAAATCTTTTTTTAAATCTCTAATAACTTCATCTGGCATTGTTTTTGGTGGATATACTCTATTAAATCCTAATTCTTTAAATTTCTTTTCCACTTCTTCCCAATTTTTTTGGCCTATTCCCAAATTTCCACCTATATACAACAATACATTATCAAGACCTGCCTCTTGTAGTTTTTCCCTGAATCCTCTACAATCAAGCTCAGCATGTCCATATAAAGATGAAACTAAAATAGCTCTTGCATCAGATTCAATCGCTGCTTTTATGAAATCTTCTTGAGAAGAAAGAACTCCAATATTAACCACATCAAAACCTGCAGATCTTAAAGCATAATCCAAAATTCTTAAACCAACCGCATGTACATCCGCCCCTATTACTCCGAGAACCACCGTCCTCTCACCCACTAAAATCACCCCTTAATAAGATTAAATATTAATAGAGATGTATTATAAAGATTATCTAATTTAATTTTCTCCTCCTTAGAATGAGCATTCTCCATACCTATCCCCACATTTATAGCCTTTATACCATAAGAATTTAGAATATTAGCATCACTTCCTCCCATAGTATAAGTAAATACTGGATTCTTTCCCATTTTATTTAATATGCTCTCTATATACTTTACTAATGTTTCATTAGGATCAATAGAAAAACCTTTGTAAAGACTTTCTTTCTTTAAATCAAAACTTCCCCCTCTATCCTTTAATGCCGAAAGTTCTTTTTCCATATTTTGCCATTGTGTACTAAGTTTACTCTTATCTATACTTCTAAACTCACCCTCCAGATAAACTTCCTCTGGAACTATATTTGTAGCTCTTCCACCTTTTATAATACCAACATTAGAGGTTACATCTTTTTCTATTCTTCCCCATTTAAGTTTCAATAAAAACTCAGAAGCAAGAAGAATAGCATTTATTCCTTTCTCAGGAGAGGTACCTGCATGGGAGGCTTTACCAAATATCTTTAAATAAAACCTATCATGATATGGGGCACTAAGTATTAACGTACCAACATCACCTTCTCCATCTAAGACATATCCCTCTTTTGCGTGTAAAAGTGAAAGATCCACGTTTTTAGCCCCTAAAAGTCCGATCTCTTCACTAACAGTAAAAAGAAATTCTACTTTTCTATTTTTAATATTATTTTCTTTTATTGCAGTTATAGCCTCTATTATAGCTGCTATTGCAGCTTTATCATCAGCCCCCAAAATAGTGTTTTTGTCACTAACTATGTAATCACCTTCAATCTTTGGATTTATATTTTCACCGGGATCTACTGTATCCATATGAGCGGATATTAAAAAAGGTTCTCCTTCACCATTCATAATTGCTATTAAATTCCCTGAACTCCCACCTATTTTTTCACCTGCAAAGTCCTCATAAACTTCCAAACCTAATGCTTTTAACCTACTCTTTAAAAATTGAGAAAACTCTTTTTCCTTAAGAGAAGGGGAAGGTATTTTGATTATTTGAAAAAAAGTATTAATGAGTCTTTCTTTACTTAGCAATCATTTCACTCCTTTCAATTTCAACCTGCTCTACTTTCCATCCTACGTTAAGCAATTTATTTAATATTCTTTCAAATCCCACAGAATCACCTGTGGTATATACTTTTACAATAGGATTGGCCAAATCCTCTTTTGACAAAATTCTTAATATCTCTTGGGATGGATCTATAATTGGAATTTGGGGATATAGTCTTTCTATAACAGGTTTGATAAAAGGTAAATGAGTACATCCTAAAACTAATCCATCAATATCTTTATCAATTAAAGGATCTATACATTTTTTAAGCTCGTTTATTATTATTTCACCATCTATTATCCCATTTTCAATAGTTTCCAAAAGAGGGCCTTCACTACAAGATTTTACATATACTTCTATATCTTGGGATACAAACTTATTTATTAAAGTAGGATAAATTTTACTTTCTTTTGTTCTACGGGTTGCAAGAACGCCCATTTTTTTCCAATTTGTATTTTTTATTCCGTCAATAGCACTTAATATAATACTATATATCTTTATATTATAATCTTTAAACTTATCGAGTAAATAATCATAAGCAACAGCTGATGCAGTATTACATGCAATTATAATTTCTCCAATATCCAATCTTGTAAAAAACTCCACGATTTCTGATACTCTTTCCTGAATAAATTCTACCTTCTTAATACCATAGGGGAAATATTTTGTATCTCCTAAAAAATAAACTTCATCGTAAATTTTTCTTTCAACAACTTCTTTAAGAACAGAGAGACCACCGACACCAGAATCTAAGATACCAATCTTCTTACTCATTTTTTACTTCTCCCTTTCTATATAATTCTATAGCTTCAATAATCTTTTCTATAAGTCTATCCTGATATTCATCTCTTAACAATAATTTTCTATCCTCATCGTTGGTTAGAAAACCCATTTCTATAATTACAGATGGTATAGGAACTCTGGAAAGTACATAGAACCTTCCTTTTATACTTCTTCTAACAAGAAACCCACTACTGTTGAAAATATTGAAAAGCATATTAACTAATCTCTCTGATAAATCAGTAGCATAACAAATCTCAATACCTCTAACATCATTGGAAAAAGCTGCATTTGAATGAATACTAATAAACAAAGCAGATGTGATAAGATTATTATTCAAGTTTATAGAAGAATTAACAATTTTTACACGATCATCCAAGGAAATATTAGAATCATCACTACGTGTTAGAATAACATTGTAACCTTTCTGTCTGAGGGTTTCGGCAAGTTTAAGTGAGACTTTCAAATTAATATCTTTTTCTTTAATATCTCCATATATAGCACCAGGATCAGTACCTCCATGTCCTGGATCAATAAAAATAGTAAAATCATTATTTTCTAATTTATTTTCCTCTGAACTTAGCGCTTCCTTTCTAAAAGATATTTTTAGTGCATTTTCCCCTATTTCTTCCGCAGTTTGAATTGAATCTGTATATGTCTCAAAAACTAATCTCATAATCTTTTTACCTTCATCTCTTAAACCAAATCTTAAAATCTTAACAGGATATACATTTATGGTTAACTCTTGAGAAGTCAAAGAAAAAGTCGAACCTATGAAATCATAATAAATTCTTGGAGGATCATATAAAATCTTTTTTTCCTGAAAGGTATAAGTTCCAAGAAAAGTAAGAAAAAAATCTACACTATCCTTTTCCTCTTTCCATTTTAAATCTGTTAATACCGATTGAACATTAGTATTTTGTTTTTGGGTTTTCTCTTCTGTTATATCATTTCCCAAAAATCTGACATAAATATTACCATCATTTAGTTTAATATCATAATTAGGGATTTTATCTTTAAATTCTATTACAACTCTAACAATATAAGGAGCTACATTAAATTGGGAAAAACGAATATTTTTAATATTAGCATCTTTAGGTATAATTTCTCCTTTGTTGTTTATATAAACTGTATTTAAAAGGTCAATCACAAGGCGAGAAGGATTTTGCAATACTAAAGTTTTTACTTCAACAGGGGATTCTGCTTTAAAAGCTATAGATAGTAAATTTTTAGAATATTTTATTTCTAAAACTTCATGAACAATAAAAATAGTATTCTCTTTTAGATAGATTCTATACCCCAATAATCTAAAAAAAGATGACAAAGGAAAATATATAACATCTTCTCTTATAATAGGATATAAAAGGGTAGTTTCTTTCTTATTTATTATGCACTTTTTATCTCCAATGTTTGCGGAAAAAACCTCTTTTTTTTCTCGATAAAGAACTACCTTATTATTTTCTTGGGAAAAATCATATTTAAAGGTTGATGCAAACAAGGGTAAAGGCATATATATTTCTGAATCTTTTATTTTCAAAACAGTAAGAATTTTAGTTTTCTCGCCCAAAAAATTTATTTCAAGAGAAGAGGGTTCTTCTCCCAAAATTATTGCTGAAAGATGAATACTAAAAAACAAAAAAAATAAAATATATATGCTTACTTTCTTCAACTTTGTTAACTCCTCAATTCATTATGGTTACTTTAATAATTTTGGTGGAGGCGGCGGGAGTCGAACCCGCGTCCAGAGAGCAAGAACCAAAAGCCTCTACAAGCTTAGCGGGAGTTTTAAGATTTTCGGCCCTTACAGACTCCCTCCCGCAGGATTCTGTAAGCGCCTATCCCCTATTATCTTACCCTCCCTTACGGGAATCAGGAGGGGCAGCTGGCTAACTATGACACTCTTCTAACCCTGCCAGCCCGGGTTAGAAGAGCGTAGCTGCTAAATTAAGCAGCTAATGCTAAATTTGTGTTGGCACTTCTTTTTTGCCGTTGTTTTACGAGGCAACGGCACCTCGGCTTGCAGCTTTTGATCCTTGTACTCCCTGTCGAAACCAATCGCCCCCACTAATACTTCATCTTATATAATCTTTCTAGTTCTCTTCTTTCAGCTTTTTCTGCCAAATCTTTTCTTTTATCGTACAACTTTTTACCTTTTGCTAATCCTAACTCTACTTTTGCCCAACCACGTTCATTAAAGTATATAGATAAAGGAATTAATGTCAAGCCCTTTTCTTTAACTTTACCTACAAGATAAGCAATCTCATCCTTATTCAGCAATAACTTTCTTGGTCGCTTAGGATCATGGTTATATATATTACCATGCTCGTAAGGGCTTATGTGAAGATTATAAATCCAAACCTCACCGTTTTTAACATCAGCATAACTATCTTGCATACTTACTTTACCACTTCTTAGAGACTTTACTTCAGTACCTGTCAAGGAAATACCAGCCTCAAAAGTCTCTAAGATAAAATAATCATGCTTCGCTTTTCTATTTACTGCTACAATCTTTTTTTCCTTTGCCATTTTCTATATAAATTATATCAAATTTTACTCCGAATATCCAAAGGGGTGATTTTTCATCCAATTCCATGCAGATAAAATCATGGTTTCTAAATCTGGAAAATCAGGTTGCCATTGTAATTCTTTTTTAATCTTATCAGAGCTTGCTATAAGCACTGCCGGATCCCCAGGTCTTCTTGGTGCCTCTTTTATTGGAATTTTTTCACCTACAACTTTTTCAGCAGTTTTTATAACTTCCCTGACAGAATATCCTTTTGAATTACCAAGATTAAAAACCTCAGAATTCCTTTCATTTAATAAAGCTTCTAAAGCCAAAATGTGTGCCTTCGAAAGATCGGATACATGTATATAATCCCTAATGCATGTACCATCAGGGGTCGGATAATCTGTACCATATATTTCTACATATTCTCTTTGCTTTAAGGCTGTTTTTAAGACTATAGGTATTAAATGTGTTTCAGGTCTATGATCCTCTCCTAATTCTCCCTCCATATCTGCACCAGCAGCATTAAAATATCGAAGAGAAATATACTTAATCCCAAAAAGCTTATCATACCAATTTAATATTTCTTCAAACATCAATTTCGAAGATCCATAAACATTAGTAGGATTTTTAGGGTGTTCTTCTGGAATTGGAATAATTTTAGGTTCGCCATATACAGCTGCAGTCGAAGAAAAAATAAAATATTTAACTCCAAAATCTTTCATCGATTCTAAAATGTTCAATCCACCTAATATATTATTTTCGTAATATTTAGCAGGATTTTGCATAGACTCTCCTACAGTACTCAAAGCTGCAAAATGCATAACTGCATCAATTTTATACTTATTAAAAACTTCTTTTACCTTTTCTTTATTTTTTAAATCTATATTCTCAAAATATTTAGACAATATGGCTTTTTTATGCCCTTTCTCTAAATTATCCAAAACCAAAACTTCATATCCCTTTTTAAGAAGATCTTTAACTACATGACTTCCTATATATCCTGCGCCACCAGTTACTAGTATATATCCCATTATGATAGTCCTCCTTCAATTTATGAAAAATTCTCTGATTGATTCAATAATATAATCTACTTCCTCATTGGTAAGCTCTGGCCACATCGGTAATGCAATAACTTCTTTACTTGCTTTTTCAGCCTCAGGAAAATCTCCCTCTCTATAACCTAAATCCTTATAACATTCTTGTAGATGAAGAGGTAAAGGATAATATATAGCAGTACCAATACCTTTATTAGCGAGATACTCCTGTAATTCATCTCTATTTTTAGTTCTTATCACGTATTGATGGAATACATGTTTCACATATGGCTTTACTTCAGGTACTTTAATATCTAAATCTTTTAGACCCTCCGAATAGATCTTCGCAATTTCTATTCTTCTCTCAATCCAATGATCTAAATACTTCAATTTTATCCTAAGAATAGCAGCCTGTATTTCATCTAATCTACTATTATGACCTATTAATTCATGATAATATTTTTTCCTACTTCCATGTACTCTAAGTAGCTTTATCTTTTCATACAATTTTTCATCATTAGTTGTAATTAAACCACCATCACCATAAGCACCTAAATTTTTCGTAGGGAAAAAACTAAAACATCCAGTATTCCCAATACTTCCAGCTCGCTTACCTTTATACTCCGCTCCTATAGCTTGACAAGCATCCTCTATAACATAAAGATTATATTTCTCAGCAAGATATTCAATATCATCCATCTCTGCCATCTGTCCAAAAAGATGTACAGGAATAATAGCTTTTGTCTTTGGGGTTATTGCATCTTCTATCTTATTAGGATCTATATTAAAAGTTTTAGAATCTATATCTACAAAAACTGGTTTTGCTTTTAATAGAGAAATTATCTCTGAAGTAGCAAAAAAAGTAAAAGGAGTTGTTATAACTTCATCTCCTTCTCCAATACCCAAGGCTTCTAAAGACAATAAAAGGGCATCAGTACCTGAAGCAACTCCTACTGCGTATTTTGTACCACAATAATCTGCAAGTCCTTTCTCAAGAAGTTCCACATTCTCACCTAATATAAATTGCCCCTTTGCCATTACTTCTTCTAAAACAGGCAATAACTCAGAAGATAGTTTTTTATATTGTCTCTTCAAATCAAAAGCTGGAATATTCATTATTTACCTCCCAATTTACTCCATTCTCTTTTAAATCCTTCCCAAAAATTGAGGAAAAAAGCAAGAAAGATACCTAAAAATACGCTACTTATTCCTGCTATAAGCACATTAAGAACGGTAGAAGGTTTTGATTTTTTTATGGGTGGCTTTGCAGGATCAAGAACTGATATGTTAACCATCTCCTTAGTCTCGTCTATTTTTGCTTGTTCATATTGGGACAAAAGCATGGTATAAATGGTTTCTTGTACCTTTACATCCCTTAATAATTTTGTTAATCGCAAACCTAATTCTGGTAGATTAGAAAGTTTTCTTTGATATTCTTCTAAAATTCTACTCAGCGCTTTTTCTTTTGCTTCATTACTTAAAATATTAATCTGAAGGCTAAACAGATCATAAAGGGAAGTATCATTTATGGCTTTATATATTCTCTCTAATTCATCTCTCAAAAGTTTCTTTGTTTGCTCTATTGCATATTTCATTGAAACTACCTTGGGGTGATTTTCCCCATAATCAATAGTAAGCATAGCTAATTCTGATTCTTGAGAAATAAGTTTATTTCTTAGATCAGAAAGAATAGTTGATGTGGCTGTAAGAGAAGTAATAGCAAGTAAATCTTTTTTTTGTAATTTTTGCTGTTTTATAAGCTCATTTTTAAGATTTTCAAGACTTTCCTTTGCTACATTTAAAGATACCAAAGTTATCTGTCTTTCACCTTCCAGCTTTGCCAAATTATCAATAACAGTCTTTGCCTCCTCATTCACATCAAAAATAAGATTTTTTTCTTGAAATTCTCTTAAGCGATTTTCAGCCATCTCAAGCTCTTTCTTAACCCTCTCTATTTGCTTCTCTAAAAATTCTCTTGTTCTCTTCGCTGAATATATATTAAGAGATGCATTTATCTTCTCTAAGGCTTCTATATAAGTATTTGCTATGTCCGATGCGAGTTTTGGATCCTTGGCTTCTGCAGTTATGGTTATAGTATTTTCTTTATCATTAGTTGTGATTTTAACGCTTTTCATCAATTTTTCTAAAGCATCTTCTTTAGTTTTCTCTTTAAAATAATTTTCTAAATTTAATTTATCAAAAACATATTCTGCGGCTGTTCTACTTTTTAAAATGGCCACCAAATTAGCTGAAGGTGTTGTAGGAAAACCAATACCAAGAGAAAATGGAAGACTTTGAGCCAAAGCTGCTAAGGAAGAACTACTAGTATTTTGAGTAGGAAGGAGTATAACAGCTTTAGATTCATAAATTTTAGGAGAAAGTAAACTATAAAGAAGAGCTATAATAGTTGATATTAAAAATAAAGATATTACGAGCTTTTTTCTTTGCCAAACAACAAAAAAAAGCTCTACTAAGCTTATTTCGTCATCATATCTTGTTTCATTCATTACCCTTCCCCCTTATTCTCAAACATAGAATAAAGTTCCCTCTTCATAATTCCAAACTTTTGAGAAATCATCTCCTCCCCATATTTGTACCTTTTCTACTCCATTTTTAACAGCAAATAAAGAAGATTCAATCTTAGGAATCATTCCTCCAGTTACCTTTCCATTTTTTATCAGTTCTAAAGCCTTATCTACATTAAGAGATTTTATAACTATTTCTTTACCATCTTCTTTGATCATAACTCCTGGAACATCAGTACAGAAAATAAGCCTATTAACTCTAAGAAAAACTCCTAAGGATAATGCTGCAGTGTCAGCATTTATATTGTAAGAATTTCCCTCGTTATCCACCCCTATAGATGATATTACAATCACATATCTCTTTTCTAACAAAGCATTAATAGGTTCCAATTCCACATTAATAACCTCTCCTACAAAACCAAGATCAATATCATCAATATATAATTTTTTACAATAAAAAATAGACTTACCATTGATCCCAACAGCCTTTATATTTTCTTTTTTCATTTGGGATAAAACCTTTCCTTGTATATCTCCAGATAGGACCATCTCTACAATTTTTAGTGTTTCCTCATCTGTAACTCTTCTTCCTTTTATAAATTTGGGCTCCAATCCAAATTTCTCCATCCAAAAATTAATTTCTTTTCCTCCACCGTGAACCAAAACAAAATTTTCTCCCTTTTCATGCAAATTTTTTATCTCTTTTAAAAAAAGGTGTAGCTTATTTAAAAGATTTCCACCTATTTTTATTAAGTTAATATTTTTCTTATCCACGGGTTAACTTTAACAAAACCTCCTGAGATATAGCTTTCAATGTTTCCATTACTCCCTTTCCTTCTATTGCAACCGCCTCAAAATATTTATATTTACCTTCAGGATTTAGCTTCTCATTTAACTCTTCAACGCTTACTATATCAGGCAAATCTCTTTTGTTATATTGGAAAATAAATGGTAAATTATTAAACTCATAACCAACAGCTGCCAACTCCCTTTTTAATGCTTCAAAAATTCTAACATTCTCTTCCAATCTGCTTCTCTGAGAATCCACTACAAAAACTAACCCGTCCACTCCCCTTAAAATTAGTTTTCTACTTGCCTCATATAAAGCTTGACCTGGGGTTGTATACAATTGGAATCTCAATTTAAAACCTTGAACTGTTCCTAAATCTAAAGGAAGAAAGTCAAAAAATAGAGTTCTTTCTGTTTCTGTAGCTAAAGAAACTAATTCTCCTCTCCTATCAGGAGAAACCATTTTGTATATTTGTTGTAAATTTACAGTCTTACCACTTAAACCGGGACCACAATAAACAATCTTACAAGTAATCTCTTTTGCAGCATAATTTAAAACAGCCATAAACTTTCACCTTTTCTAAAAATTTTTACTTTTTAAAGAAATCTTCTATATCATTAAAATTGAATTCAGCTTTTGGAATATCTTTCTGTTTTTCCTTAATTTTCTTGATTATTTTAGCTAAATTTTCGCAAGCTTTTTGTGCAAAAAGTCTTACCATTCCTAATGTAGTAGAATCATCAAAAATAACTAAGAGCAATACTTGTTTTTCAATATGGGATATATGCAGATGGTTTCTTTTACCTTGATGGAATATTAAAGAAAACTCTTCTTCTCCAAGAAGTTTTGCCAGTTCTTGAGTCGCAGAGAAAGCTCCTGCAGCCAAGGCAGATATAGTTACAAAATCAAACTGAGAAGCAGTTCCTCTACCACCAATAACAGTACCACTTTTATCTATCAATAGAGCAGCCTTAGCTTTTGATTCCGATAAAAATTGTCCCAAATAACGCTCAATCTCCTCCTGGTCCTCCAATGATATAACTAAAGATAATATCTGTTCCCTTTCATCCATTTAGAACCCTCCTTAGATATTACTTAATTAAAACTTTTACAAAAATTATAATCCTTTAAAAGCCTATAGTCAAACTTAGAATTCTTCTCTTAGGCTTAGCGATTTAAAGGAAGTAGAATTTTTGAGAAACAGCAATTTCACAGTTCCTGTGGGTCCATTTCTTTGTTTAGCTATTATGATTTCCACCTCTTCTGGCATATCTGATTCTACTTCTGACTCTTGAGCCTTATAATATCCTTCTCTATATATAAAAATTACTACATCAGCATCTTGCTCTAAGCCTCCAGACCCTCTTAAATCTGAAAGTTGTGGTCTTCTTTCTGCTCTTGTTTCCACAGCCCTTGATAACTGAGATATAGCTATTACTGGAACCTCTAATTCACGGGCTAAGGATTTTAATCCTCTTGAGATTTCTGATATTTGTTGATGCTCGCTCTTATCTCTATCGAGCAACCTTATAAGCTGTAAATAATCCACAATTATAAGAGAAAGTCCTCTTTCTGCTTTTAATCTTCTTGCTCTTGCTCTCATCTCTATAACATTCAAATCAGGAGTATCATCAACAAAAATAGGTGCTTCAGCAAGTTTACCAAAAGCTCTTGCTAATTTTGGCCACTCATGTTCTTTAATCTGACCAGTTCGCAACCTGTGAATATCTATTTGGGCTTCTGACCCTAAAAGTCTTAAAGCCAATTGAAAACTTGACATTTCTAAACTAAAAATAGCAACGGGTAAATGCTCTTCTAAGGCTACATGTTGGGCAATATTTAAACAAAAGGATGTTTTTCCCATACCAGGCCTTGCAGCCACAATAATAAGATCAGAAGGTTGTAAACCCCCAGTTTTTCTATCCAAATCCCAAAATCCAGTAGGAATACCCGTATACGGTTTTCCAGTTTGGTGTAATCTCTCTATTTCTTTAAAACTTTTTGCAAGTATATCTCTAAGAGGTACTAAAGTTCTAAATCTATGGTGTTGAGCTATATCAAATATTAACTGTTCAGCTTTATCTACCAGAAGTTCTGGTGCTTCATTTTCTCTATAGCCTAAGGATACTATTTCCGTACCCGCATATATAAGCTTTCTAAGTAAAGCCTTCTCAGCAACAATATTAGCGTAATATTCTACATTTGCTGCTGTGGGCACTACATCCAACAAAGAAGCAACATATACACTTCCCCCAACTCTTTCTAACAAATTTCTGCTTCTCAACTCCTCTGTTACAGATACTAAATCTACTGGAAGGCCCTTTTCAAAAAGCTCCACAATCACTCGAAAAATAATACTATGATGTTCATAATAAAAACTATCCGATTGAAGAATTTCAATAACTTTCGCAATAGCATCTCTGGAAAGGAGCATAGCTCCTAAAACAGCCTGCTCTGCTTCTTCATTATGAGGTGGAACTTTTCCTAATATATCTTCCCTATTTCTCATCTATTTCTCAGCTTCCACGATAATTTTTGCTTTAGCAACAACTTGAGGATGAAGTTTTATAGTCACTTCATATTCTCCTAAAGATTTTATCGGTTCATCTAACTCCACTTGTTTCTTATCTATACCAAGTTTTAATTTTTCGTTTATAATATCTGCCACATCTTTACTAGTTATCGAGCCAAAAAGTTTACCTGTTTCTCCTACCTTAGCTTTTACAACATATGTATTCTTCTCTAATAATTCTTTTTCCTTTCTAAACTTTTCTATCAGTTTTTCTTCCTTTTTCTTTTTAGAAATTTCCTGTAATTTTAAATTTTCTAATAATCCCTCATTGACTTCTCGAGCTAATCCTTTTGGAAGCAAATAATTTCTTGCATAACCGTCACTTACATTAATAACATCTCCCTTTTTACCAAGATTATCTACATCTTTTAAAAGCATTACTTTAATCTTTTTCATATTTCTACTCCCTTTTCATTAAGATTTTATCTCTTAAAGGGTAAAAAATGTCTATAAGCCCTCCAATAAATATTATACTCCCGAAAATAGGATTTAAAATTATGAAAATCAATAATAACCATCTAAGCCATTTAACCATAATATAATTTTTTAGAAATATCCAAAGAATAATATATCCATTCACAAGTACCAAGGCTTGAATCAATAAAGAAATATTTATACCTAAATATTGAATCCACGGTAAAGTTTTTAAAAAACTATAAGTTATTCCAGTGATAATATAAATAAGAAAAAGAATAAATAATAACTTTTTAGAAACCCTTAAAGATTCTATATTTGGTAACTTGGGAATATCTACCTGAAATCTTCTTAAAACCCTCTCAGCTATGAGATAATTTATAATTACTTGGGTAAAGGCAGATATAATTAGAAGGGTTGGGATAAAAAGATTTATATTTTTTACCAAACTTCCTTGTAAATTGATAATTTCTTGAGATTCCTTATCTTTAAAATATTTAGATAAAAGTTCTGATGATTTCTGCCAACTTTCCTTATAAACATCTAACCCCAGAGCTTTCTCAAAGGGGATCTTAAAAAATATCATAGAAATCATGATATTTAATACTTGAAAAAATAGAATTATAACAAAACCGATAAACAACAACTTATATATATTCCATTTTGCTTTTATGCCGTATCCAATAAAAATGCCCAAAAAACCAGAAGGCAAAAATAAAGCAAAAGTACTAAATGGATTCATCATTAAACTTGCAAGTATAAAAGAGATAAGAAGAGAAAGAAAGCTTATCTTAATATTATGCCGATAAGATAGAAAGATAAATGGCAAAGAACAAAAGAAAATTAGAGGAAAGAACCAATAAGAAAGCCAAAATAAAATAATACTTATAGCTGTTATTAAACTTCCTTCAGCAACACTGCGAGTATTGAACATACCTCAAAAAGAGGAGGGAGAGTTTATACTCTCCCTCTTAATAATCATTTTACTTAACCACATAAGGTAAAAGTGCCATATATCTTGCTCTTTTTATCGCAGTACTTAATTGTCTTTGATGTCTTGCACAATTGCCACTTACTCTTCTTGGAATAATTTTGCCCTTTTCCGTCATAAATCTGCGTAATCTTTCCACATTCTTATAATCTATATAATCTATTTTTTCACTACAAAAAACACAAAACTTTTTTCTTCCTGAAGAATATGCAAATCTTTGAGTTTTAGCAGAAACCTTATCATTACTCATTCTTCTTCCTCCTCGCTTTCCTCCAGTAATTCATTTAAAATCTCTTCTTCACTTTCAATTTCAATACTTGTAACATCTTCAATAGGTTCCTCTACAGAGTTTGGTTCATTATTTTCCTCTTTCTTTCCCAAAAAATGAACATTTATAGCCTCTACTTCTACTACTTTTCTTTTCTGACCATCAGGAGTTTGATAAATCCTTGTCCTTAATCTTCCTTCAACCGCCACAAGTCTTCCCTTTTTTAAATAATCACCACATATTTCTGCAAGCCTTCTCCATGCCACTATGTCTATGAAATCTGCTGTTCTTTCACCCTTACTATTTTTAGGTCTATTAACAGCTATTCTAAAAGTAGTAACGGGCACCCCACTTGGAGTGTATCTCATCTCTGGATCTTTTACTAAATGTCCAATCAATAATACTTTATTAAGCATAATTCATTATTCTTCCTTCTCTAATAGAGTAATCATATACCTTAAAATCTTCTCCCTCAACTTCAACCTTCTTTCAAATTCAGATAACTGATTTTGTGGGAATAAAAAAGTCATAATCACGTAATATCCATCATTAAACTTCTTAACAGGATAAGCCAATGTTTTCTTACCCCAGTTATCAACCGTTTGAACCTCTCCATCTAAATTTTCTATATCCTTTTTAAGATCCTCCGTAAGTTGATTCAATTCTTCTTCTGAAAGCTCAGGACTGATTAAATACATTACCTCATACTTACGCATCTCTAACCTCCTTTGGACTTTTTGGCCCCATGTTTTAATCATGGAGCAGGATTTAGCTCAAAAATTATACTATTATTTTAACAAAAAGCCAAGATATTTCAATTGAAAATTTTTCATCATAACTGTATAATTTTACTTTAAAAAAAGGAGGAGTTGAAAATGGGGTTAGTGTATATAAATGGAGAATTTATCCAAACAGAAAATGCAAAAATCTCAGTCTTCGATCGAGGCTTACTATATGGGGATGGTGTTTTTGAAGGTATAAGAGCCTATAATGGTAGTGTATTCAAGTTAAAAGAGCATTTAGAAAGATTATATGCATCAGCAAAAGCCATTTGGTTAAATATACCTCTTTCTTTTGAAGAAATGGAAGAAGCTATAATAGAAACTGTAAGAGTTAATAACTTAAAAGATTCATACATAAGACTTATTGTAACTCGTGGTGAGTATGGATTAGGGATTGATCCTTGGGAATGTAAAAAGGGTACCGTAATTATAATTGCAGATAAAATAAAGGTTTTTCCTGAAGAATTTTATGAAACTGGTCTTACTGCAGTAACAGTAGCCACTCGTAGATCACCAACCGATGTTTTAGATCCCAGAATTAAATCTCTAAATTATATGAGCAATATTTTAGCAAGAATCGAGGCACGTATTGCCGGAGCTGCGGAAGGTATCATGCTTAATCATCAAGGATATGTAACAGAGGCCACTGTCGATAATATCTTTTTTGTTAAAAAAGGAATTTTATTTACACCTTCTGTAACCCTGGGAGCTTTACCTGGGATTACAAGAGCAACAGTCATAGATTTGGCTAAGAAAGAACTTGGTCTAGAAGTGGTAGAAGGTTTCTTTACAAGATATGATCTATATAATGCTGACGAAGTTTTTCTTACTGGTACTGCTGTAGAGATAATTTCTGTTATTAAAATAGATGAAAGAATCATTGGAAATGGAAAACCTGGAGAAATAACTCAAAAAATAAGAAAAATATTCCATGAATATGCCCAATCTGGCATAGCGGGGAGTCAAGTATATGCAAAATAAAATATATCCTGAAACTTTTCATTTCCAAGATGAATGGAAAATAGATGGTATCAGTATTAAAAATTTAGCAGAAAAATATGGTACTCCATTATATGTAATTGATAAAAAAACATTAATAACTCAAGCCCAGAAATATATTAACTCATGGAAAAAGTACTATAAAAACAAATTTAAAGTACTTTTTGCTATTAAGGCTCTACCAATATTAGAAGTAATACGGATTTTCTATAAAGAAGGCTTAGGATTCCTTGTATCAACAGGTGGAGAACTCTTTATAGCAAGATCAGCAGGTGTAGATTCTCATAAAATTTATTTTCATGGTAATGCAAAAAGCATCCATGAATTAGAATATGCTATAAAGGAAAATATAGGAGCCATAATAATTGACAACTTTGATGAATACGAAAAAATAAAATTTCTAACAGATAAACATTCAACTTCTATAAAGGTACTTATTAGGTTAATACCAAATATTGAAGTAAGTACACATAAATCTATTAGAACAGGTCAAATAGACACTAAATTTGGTCTTCCTATTAACCAAGTTTATGAATTGATAGAAAGAATTAGGAAAGAAAAATACATAGATTTTAAAGGATTACATGCTCATATTGGTTCTCAAATTTTTGATATAAGTGCCTATGTAAAATTAGCTGAAGTATTAAGCGAAATATATAATAATTTAAAATCAGCTAATACTAACATAGAAGAAATGAGTATAGGTGGGGGATTAGGTATTGCATATACAAAAGACGATAACCCTCCAGAAATAGAAGATTTAGCTTACCAAGTATCCCAAAAATTTGAAGAAACTATTGGACATCATTTCACACTAATATGCGAACCAGGTAGATCTTTGGTAGGAAGAGCAGGAATTACAATTTACAAAATAGAAAGTAGAAAGGAGATTCCAGGTATAAGAAAATACGTATCAGTAGATGGTGGAATGTCAGATAATATTAGACCTTCTTTATATGGAGCTAAATATTCAGCCTTATTAATAACATCTAATGAAAGTACAAATACCATATATACAATAGCAGGAAAACATTGCGAATCTGGAGACATTCTTATAAGGGATTTTGAAGATAAATGGCCAAATTACGGAGATTATTTAATAACATTTTCTACAGGAGCCTATAACTTTTCAATGTTTACTTGGTATAATGCTACGGTTAGACCCGGTGTAGTACTGATAGAGAATGGAAAAGATAGATTAATAGTTAAAAGAGATACTTATGAAGATCTTTTGAGGGGTCAAATATGAAAATTGGACTTTTAGGTGGGGGACAAGTAGGACAAGCACTCTTTAAAGTACTATATTCAGAAAAAGAAACCATTCTAAATATTCTTAGAGAACCTTTAGAAATTAAAAAAGTTCTTGTAAAGGATTTAAATAAAAAAAGAGAAATTCCAAAAGATTTATTAACAACAAACCCTGAAGAAATCATATTAGATCAAGAAATCCAAATCATAGTTGAATTAATGGGAGGAATAGAACCTGCTTATTCCTATATAAAGAAAGCACTAGAAGAAAAGAAAGTTGTGGTTACAGCCAATAAGGAGGTTATTGCTTTATATGGAGAAGAACTATATAAGATAGCAAGGAAAAAAGGCGTAGATATATTATTTGAGGCAAGTGTAGGCGGAGGTATACCCATAATAAAAACGATAAAAGAAGCCATGGTTGTCGATAAAGTAAAAGAAATCTGGGCTATATTAAATGGTACTACCAATTATATACTCACCAAAATGGAAGAAGAAATAAAAGATTTTGATGAAAGCTTAAAGAAAGCTCAAGAATTAGGATATGCAGAACCAGATCCAACAAAGGACATCTCAGGTTTAGATACAGCCTATAAATTGTCCATCCTATCCTCTTTTGCTTATCACACAACCATTACACCTCAATGCATATACAGGGAAGGAATAGAAAACATAACATTAAGAGATTTGTTATACGCAAAAGACTTAGGTTATAAAATAAAATTGCTTGCCATAAGCAAAGAAAATAACGGAGAAATTGAAACAAGAGTACACCCAACTATGATTCCAATAAATTCTCCCCTTGCATCAATAAGAGGGGTATATAATGCAATCCTTTTAAAAACAGAAAAAAGAGGAGATATTTTATTATATGGTGAAGGTGCTGGTCCCTATCCTACTTCTATGGCATTACTATCCGATATATTAGAATCTGCTTATACTTTACTATATTCGTTACCCCGATATTATTCTTTTGCTTATCTTTATCCTTCCAAAATAAAAAATTGGGAAAATTTCTTTACCAGATACTATATAAGAATTTGGGTAAAAGATCAGCCAGGGGTTCTTGCACAAATTGCTAAGATATTGGGAGAAAATAGTATAAGCATATCCTCTGTTATTCAGAAAGAAACGTCAGAAAAAGAAGAAAAAGCAGAAATAGTTATTCTTACACATAAAACAAATGAAAATAGTATGCAAAAAGCTATAAGTGAGATTAAAAAACTCCCCATCTTAGAAAATTGGGGAAGTCTAATAAGAATTGAGGGATAAAAATGAAAGGAGTACTTTTTAAATACAAAGAATTTCTACCCTTAACAGATAAGACACCTATTATATCTTTACATGAAGGAGACACACCTCTCATTTATGCTTACAATCTCTCAAAAATTTATAACATTGATATTTGGCTTAAATATGAAGGTATGAATCCAACAGGTTCTTTTAAAGATAGAGGAATGGTAGTCGCTATAGCAAAAGCACTTGAAGAAGGAAGCAAAGCAGTAATATGTGCCTCTACAGGAAATACCGCTGCTTCAGCTGCTGCTTATTCTGCATTAGCAAATTTAAAATCTTTTGTTATTCTCCCAGAAAAAGCTATTGCTTTAGGAAAATTAGCGCAAGCACTAATGTATGGCGCAAAGGTTATAAGTATAAAAGGGAATTTTGATGACGCCTTAAATTTAGTAAAAATAGCAGGACAAAAATTCCCCATAACCATTGTCAACTCAATAAATCCATATAGATTAGAAGGACAAAAAACTGCTGCCTTTGAAATATGTGATACCTTAAAAAGAGCACCTGAAAATTTAGCTATTCCTGTAGGAAATGCAGGAAATATATCCGCATACTGGATGGGCTTTAAAGAATATTTTAAAATAGGAAAAAGTAATACTTTACCCAAAATGTTAGGTTTTCAAGCAGAAGGTGCTGCTCCTTTAGTAAAAGGACATCCTATTGAAAATCCACAAACTATAGCAACAGCAATAAAAATAGGAAATCCCGCAAGTTGGGATAAAGCAATAAATGCAGTAAAAGAATCTTCAGGCTTAATAGATACTGTTAGCGATGAGGAGATCTTAGAAGCTCAAAAAGAGTTAGCAAGCAAAGAAGGGGTTTTTGTAGAGCCGGCTTCTGCAGCATCGTGGGCTGGTGTAAAGAAACTTATAAGAAATGGAAAATTTAAAGGTAATGAAGTAGTTTGTGTACTTACAGGACATGGCTTAAAAGATCCAGATATTGCCATTAAACAATCGAAAATAGAATATGTTATAGAACCTGATATAAAAGAATTAGAAAGGATTTTAGAAAAGTGATCTATCATATAAAGGTTCCTGCCACATCTGCTAATATTGGACCAGGCTTTGACTCTATCGGTATAGCTTGGAATTTATATCTTCACATTTATATAAAAAAAGATGAGTCACACAAAGATGATATAAGGATTATAAATAAAAATAAAATAAATAATGATCTTTTTATTAAAGCATTCAATGAAACAATAAATTATATAAATAAGAAACCATCAAATTATATTATAGAACTATGGTCAGAAATTCCCATAGGAAAGGGCTTAGGAAGTAGCGCATCAGCTATAGTAGGCGGAATATATACAGCAGAGATAATAACCAATACCTATCTTAATCTACACGAGAAACTGAACATTGCTTTAAAATTTGAAAACCATTTGGATAATATATCTGCAGCTATAAATGGTGGTATAAATATATGTTTAAAAAATGAAAAAGAGATTTATATATCCAAATTACCAATAAACTATGATTTTTGGGGATTACTTTATATACCAGACTATTACTTATCAACTCAAGAAGCAAGAAGTATTTTACCCCATTATTATAAAAGAGAAGATGTAGTTTTCAATCTTCAAAAATTCGGAATACTAATATCTGGATTATTTCAAAAAGATGAAAAATTAGTAAAAATGGGCTTAGATGATAAGATTCATCAACCCTATAGATTTGAATTAATAAAAGAATACCCTTTGTTATCAAAAGAAGTAGAAAAACATGGCAAAAAAATTGTTTTAAGTGGTTCTGGTCCATCTCTTCTTGTCCTTCTATTCAACGAACAAGAAGCTCTTGAAATTTTAGAAAAATTAGAAAATAATTTAAAGGAAGCCCTAAAAGGTGAATTTAAATTATTAAAAATAGAACACAATGGTATTACTTTAGAAAAACTTAATTGAAAAAAGGAGGTTAAGAAATGCCCTATAAAATTGCAATTGTAGGAGCCACAGGTTTAGTGGGGCAAGAAATGCTAAAAATCTTATGGGAAAGAAGAATTCCAATAAGTGAAATTTATGCCTTTGCATCAGCAAAATCTGAAGGGACTTATGTAGATTTTGGAAATGAAAAAATAAAAGTAGAAAAAGCCACTGTAGAAAATATTTCAAAAGCAGACTTTGCCCTCTTCTCAATAGGAGAAGAAATAAGCTTAGAACTTGCTCCAGAAATTGCTAAAAAAGGTACAATAATTATAGACAATAGTAATGCGTTTAGAATGAATCCTGATGTACCTTTAGTTATCCCAGAGATTAATCCTGAAGATTTAAAAAATCACAAAAATATAATAGCTAATCCAAACTGTTCCACTATTCAAATGTTAGTAGCTTTAAATCCTTTACATAAAAAATGGAAGCTTAGAAAAATATTTGTGGCTACATACCAATCAGTTTCTGGAAAAGGAAAAGAAGCTATTAATGAACTTATGGAAAGTACAAAGGCTTTCTTAGAGGAAAAGGAATTTATTCCTTCTGCCTTTCCTTATCCTATTAGTTTTAATTTAATACCTCACATTGATACTTTTGAACATGAAAATTATTCAAGAGAAGAGATGAAAATGGTTAGAGAGACTCATAAAATTCTTCACGATTCATCAATAAAAGTCTCTCCAACTTGTGTAAGAGTACCTGTTATAAGAGGTCATTCAGAAGTAATTTATGTAGAATTTGAGAATGATTTTACTTTAGAAGAAGTATATAAAACTCTTGAAGAAGCACCTGGAGTTAAAGTTATTGATAAACCTCAAGAAAAACTTTATCCTATGCCACTACTTTGCGATGGGAAAAACGAAGTATTTGTAGGAAGAATAAGGAAAGACCTCTTTGATCCAAGAGCTATCAACATGTGGGTAGTATCTGATAATATAAGGAAAGGTGCAGCTCTTAATGCGGTACAGATATTAGAAAAATTGATTTTCTAAATTAGGGAGGAATGAAAAGTGAGTTTAGTTGTTCAAAAATATGGTGGTACTTCAGTAGGATCAATAGAAAAAATCAAAAACGTAGCTAAAAGAATAGCTAAATATTATAAAGAGGGCCACAAATTAGTGGTAGTCGTCTCTGCTATGGGTGATACAACAGACGATTTAATAGAAATGGCGGAAAAAATAAATCCTAATCCTGAGCCGAGAGAAATGGATTTTTTACTCTCATCTGGAGAAAGAATATCTGCAGCTTTGACAGCCATGGCCTTACAAAATTTAGGAATACCAGCAATAGCACTTTCTGGAAAACAGGCAGGAATTATAACTGATAATATTCACACAAAAGCTAATATACTTAAGATAGAACCAAAAAGAATTCTTGAAGAATTAGAAAAAGGAAGAGTTGTTATAGTAGCAGGTTTTCAAGGATATGAACTTCAAAAAGGAGATGTAACCACATTAGGAAGAGGAGGCTCCGATGCAACTGCGGTTGCTCTTGCAGCAGTTTTAAAAGCAGATATATGCGAAATATATACTGACGTTGATGGAATTTTTACTGCAGATCCAAGAATAGTTCCTAATGCTAAAAAATTAGACTTTATATCCTACGAAGAAATGTTAGAAATGGCAGGACAAGGAGCGCAAGTTATGCAGCTTAGGTCTGTAGATTTAGCAGCAACTTACAAAGTACCTGTTATAGTAAGATCAAGTTTCAATGAAAATTCTGGTACTTTAATTGGGGAGGGAAAAGAAGTGGAAACAAAACAAAAAGTAAAAGGAATAGCCCATAATAAAAATATAGCTAAAGTAACCATAGTGGGTGTACCTGATAAACCAGGTATAGCTCATAAAATATTTGCCCCATTGGGAGAAAGAGCTATAAATGTTGATGACATAGTACAGAACGTTAGTAAAGATGGTATCACAGATTTATCTTTTACTGTACCTGAAAAAGAGTTACAAAAGACTATCGAAGCAATACAAGAAGTGGTAAAAGAAATAGGTGCAAAAGAAATAAATTACGATAATAATGTAGGAAAAGTATCAATAGTAGGATGGGGAATTCAAAGTACTCCAGGAATTGCAGCAAAAATGTTTGGTATTCTTGCATCTGCTGGAATAAATATAGAGATGATAACAACTTCAGAAATTAAAATTACATGTATTATAAGAAGAGATTTGGTTGAAAAAGCTGTTAGAGCATTACATGATGGATTCAATTTAGGGGGAGAAGAATAATATCTTCTCCCCCTTTAATACTACTTAATTTCTACTACTGCTCCTTCTGCCTCTAATTTAGCTTTAATTTCTTCAGCCTCTTGTTTTGAAACACCTTCTTTTACTGGTTTAGGAGTAGAATCTACGAGATCTTTTGCCTCCTTCAAACCAAGACCAGTAATTTCTCTTACTACCTTTAAAACCTTTATCTTGTTTGCTCCTGCATCCTTTAGTATGACATCAAAAGTTGTTTTCTCTTCTACAGGAGCAGCTGCAGCTCCAGCTCCTGCTACTGGTGCTCCAACAGCAGCAACAGGCATAGCTGCGCTAACACCAAACTCTTCCTCCAATGCCTTTACTAATTCCACCAACTCCAAAACCTTCATCTCTTTAATAGCTTGAATGATTTCTTCTTTATTCATCATTCCTAACCTCCCTTTTATTGATTTATAGAAATCTTTTCTTTTTCTTTAGAGATAGCATCTAATGTCCATACCAATTTGTTTATAGGCCATTTTAGACTCCATACTAAGGAACTTAAAGGTGAAGCTATACTTCCTATTACTTGTGATAAGATAACTTCTTTTGGTGGGAGGTTTGCCATCTCTTTTATTTCATCTGCTGTATATATGTCTCTGTCTACCACTCCACCTTTAAGCTTTAAGGCTTCATGATCTTTTGAATAATCTGCTAAAGCTTTTATAACAGCAAAAGGATCATCATAACAATAAGTTATTGCTGTAGGTCCTACAAAAAACTTGTCAAATTCTTTGTCAGGATATAACCTTTTGATGGCCAATAAAGCTAATGTATTTTTTACTACCCTATATTCTGCTTGTAATCCTCTAATTTTGCTACGTAGCTCGAAAAGATCAGCCACTGTTAGACCTTTAAAATCTGTAAATATTAATGCATTAGCTTTTTCCATTTTTTTATACATCTCTTCGACTTTTTGAACTTTCTCTGGCTTTGGCAAATTTTTCACCTCCTTTTCCTTTTTTATTAAACATAAGGGAAAGCCTTCTGGCTTTCCCTTATGGAATATACATATATTTCGAAAAACCAGTAAGGCCTACGTAGGATTTTAATATTTTTTACCTACGGTCTTCGGCCCAAGTTATAGAACTTTATTTAATATCTGTATAAGTTTATGCTGCCTCCTCTTGTCTTATAATATCTGCAAGATTTTTAGTATCAATAGGAACACTCGGCCCCATTGAAGGAGATATATGCACACTCTTAAAATATTGACCTTTAGCAGAAGGGGGTTTTAATCTTAATATAGTGCTTAAGACTGTCATTAAATTTTTATACAAAGCCTCCTCAGAAAATGAAGCCTTTCCAATAGGAACGTGAATTATTCCATATCTATCTGTTCTAAACTCTATTCTTCCTGCTTTATATTCCTTTACTGCCTTTGCTATGTCATTAGTTACTGTACCAGTTTTTGGGTTTGGCATAAGTCCTCTTGGACCTAATATCTTTCCTAGTCGAGATGGAATCTTTAATGTACCCATAATATCAGGAGTAGCAATAGCAACATCAAAATCTAACCAACCATTCTCAATTTGTTTAACTAACTCTTCTCCTCCTACATAATCAGCTCCAGCTTCTTTTGCCTCTTGAGCTTTTTCTCCCTCAGCAAAAACCAATACCTTTTTCTCTTTACCAGTGCCATACGGTAGTACAACTGTACCTCTAACTTGTTGATCAGCATGACGAGGATCAACACCTAATCTTACAGCCAAGTTAATAGTTTCATCAAATTTTGCAGTAGCAAGTTTTCTTACTAAACTTACAGCTTCTTTGGGTGAATATAATCTACCCTTTTCAATTAATGATGCTAATTGTAAATATCTTTTTCCTCTTTTTGCCATTTTATATCCTCCTTATCTCTTTGTGGTTTTAACGAGGTATATCCTCTCCCACCTAAACCCATCTATCCTTCTATTATTTCAATCCCCATACTTCTAGCTGTACCCTCAATCATTCTCATTGCAGCTTCTATATCATGTGCATTTAAATCCTTCATCTTTAACTCTGCAATTTCTCTTATTTTACTTTTTTTAACTTTTCCAACTTTTACTTTATTAGGCTCTCCTGATCCCTTTTCCACACCAGCAGCCTTTTTTAGGAGATCAGATGCAGGAGGCGTTTTAGTAATGAAAGTAAAAGTTCTATCCTCATAAATAGTAATTTCAACCGGTATAATCATTCCCTCTTGACCAGCTGTTGCTGCATTATAGGCCTTACAGAATTCCATTATATTTACCCCATATTGCCCTAAAGCAGGACCTACTGGAGGAGCAGGCGTTGCTTTTCCTGCGGGTAACTGTAGCTTAACTTTTCCAACAATTTTTTTAGGCAAGACTATTCCCTCCTTTTAATCAGTTTTCTCTACTTGAGTATGATCAATTTCTGTTGGAGTTTCTCTCCCAAAAATAGATAAAAGAACTCTAACTGTTCCTTTATCAGGATAAACCTCATCCACAAATCCCTCATATCCCATAAATGGTCCTGATTTAATGTATACCCTATCTCCTTTTTTAACCTTAAGTTCTGGCCTTATTTCTTTCTGCTCCAAAAATCTCTTAATCCAATGTTCTTCTTCTGGATTAAGCGCACTCGGCTTTCCTGGAGTTCCAACAAAACCAGTAACCCCAGTAGTATTTCTAATAAGCCTTTTTACATCTTCATCTTCCACCATTCTAATAAAAAGATATCCCGGAAAAACTTTTTTTACCTGAATTCTCTTTTTTCCACCTTTTACTGTCATTACTTTTTCCTCAGGAACAACAATTTCAAATACCTTATCTTCTAAATGTAATAGCTTTATTTGTCTTTCTAATATTGCTTTTACCTTATGTTCATGTCCAGCCAATGTATGTACTACATACCATTTAGGCCCTGTCACTGACATTACCTCCATTTTAGCCTGTAAAACTTTCTAAAATAAGTCTACTTAAAAGAGTAAAGACAAAATCATAGAATGATATAATTATAATTAACAATATTAATGTTATCCCTAAGGCTAAAGATAATTGAAAGACCTTATTCTTATCAGGCCACACAACCTTCTTTAATTCTAATCTTTCCTCAGCCCAAAAATTTTTTATTTTATCCAATATACTTGCCTTTACCATATATAGTACACACTCCTAAATATAAAAATTTTTGGCAGGCCCGGCAGGGCTCGAACCTGCAACCCCCGGATTTGGAGTCCGGTGCTCTCCCTATTAGAGCTACGGGCCTACCTTACTTCTCTATGAACAGTATGCCTTCTACATCTTGGGCAATACTTTTTTAACTCTAATCTATCTGGATCGTTTTTCTTATTTTTCTCTGTAGTGTAATTTCTTTCTTTACATTCTGTACAAGCCAATGTTATGATTACTCTCATTTTATTATAACACCTCTCAGTTATTATTCAATAATTTTAGTTACGACACCTGCACCAACAGTCTTTCCACCTTCTCTGATTGCAAATCTTAAACCTTCCTCTAATGCTACAGGCTTTATTAACTTTATCTCCATCTCTATATTGTCCCCTGGCATCACCATCTGTACTCCCTCTGGTAATCTTATCTCACCTGTTACATCTGTAGTTCTGAAATAAAATTGTGGCTTATATCCACTGAAAAATGGCGTGTGCCTTCCCCCTTCTTCCTTCTTTAATACGTATACTTGCGCCTTGAAATGCGTATGTGGCTTTATACTCCCTGGCGCCGCTACTACTTGTCCCCTCTCTACTTCATCTTTGTCTATCCCTCTTAATAATATCCCTATGTTGTCTCCAGCTATCGCTTCATCTAATTGCTTCCTGAACATCTCTACCCCTGTTACTACACTCTTCTTTATCTCATCTGTTAACCCTACTATCTCTACTTCATCCCCTACCTTCACTCTTCCTCTCTCTACTCTCCCCGTAACTACTGTCCCTCTACCAGTTATGCTAAATATGTCCTCTATTGGCATTAAAAATGGCTTGTCTACATCTCTCTCAGGTAATGGTATGTAACTGTCTACCGCATCCATTAATTCCCATATCGCATCTACCCACTTGTCCTCCCCTCTCTTCGTGTTCGGATTCTGACCCATTACCTCTACGGCTTTTAATGCTGACCCCCTTATTACTGGTACTTCATCCCCTGGATATCCATACTTCGTTAATAAGTCCCTTACTTCCATCTCAACTAAGTCCACAATCTCTGGATCATCTACCATGTCTATCTTGTTTAAAAATACTACTATGTATGGCACGTTTACTTGCCTCGCTAATAGTATGTGCTCCCTCGTCTGCGGCATTGGCCCATCCGCCGCTGATACTACTAAGATCGCTCCATCCATCTGTGCAGCCCCTGTTATCATGTTCTTTATATAGTCAGCATGCCCCGGCGCATCTATGTGCGCATAATGCCTGTTTGGTGTCTCATATTCCGCATGATATAAGTTTATCGTCACTCCTCTCGCCCTCTCCTCAGGCGCTTTATCTATGTCTTCATACTTCAATGGCTTCGCTAACCCTTCCGCCGCTAATACCATCGTTATGGCCGACGTTAATGTCGTCTTACCATGGTCTACGTGACCTATCGTACCTATGTTTACATGTGGCTTCGTCCTTACAAATTTCTCCTTCGCCATCCTTTATCTCCTCCTAAAATTTGGTTTTGATTATAAAAATTAGAAAATAAAACACCTAAGATTATATTTAAAATGGAGCCCACGACCGGGATCGAACCGGTGACCTTACCCTTACCAAGGGTACGCTCTGCCGACTGAGCTACGTGGGCCCATTAAATATAAAAAATTGGTTGCGGGGGAGGGATTTGAACCCTCGACCTCCGGGTTATGAGCCCGGTGAGCTACCTGGCTGCTCTACCCCGCGATATTAAATGGTGGGGAGGGAGGGATTTGAACCCCCGAAGGCGTCCGCCAGCAGATTTACAGTCTGCCCCCTTTGGCCACTTGGGTACCTCCCCATATTCACACATCTTATGGAGCCGAGGAAGGGATTCGAACCCCCGACCCGCTGATTACAAATCAGCTGCTCTGCCGCTGAGCTACCTCGGCTTAATTTTTTCTTTCATAAACTTATCTCAACTGGACACTGAAAAGTATATACATAAATCAAATCTAAGTCAAGGGGCAGGCTTATTTTTTATAACAGTAATTGATGATATAATTAAAAAGGTTTTTGGTAATTTATTAAGCTATATTAAAGGAGGGATTCTATATATGGAAGAATTATCAGAAATAAAATTAGAAGATTCAGATTTATCATTAACTACAGACACTCTCGTTTACGGTGCTGTTCTAAGTGAGGATAAAGATGGGATATGGTTAGATATTGGAAAAAAATATGATGCATTTTTACCATACACTGAATTATCTAAGGAAATAAAATCCAAGATTGAGAAAAAACAGAAGGTAGATAAAATACCCGTCATTATTCAGCATATTAATTTTAAAGATGGTGTTATTTTAGTATCAAACAAAAAAGCCATAGAAAATAAAATATGGGAAGAGTTAATGTGGGCATATGAAAACGAAAAACCTATAAAGGGTAAAGTAATTGACTATCAGGATAGAAAATTTATCATTGAGATTGAAAATGAAATCATTGGAATAATACCACATAGAGAGATAGATATGCCCCCATTAAAACCTCCAAAATTTTATCTAAACAAAAAAGTGGAAGGGAAAATAGTAAAAATTAACCCGGAAAGAAAACAATTAATTATATCCGTTAGAGAATTATTAGAGAAGGAACAAGAAGAAAAAAAATTAGATCTATGGGAAAAAATTAAAAACTCTGATATAGTGAGAGGCAAGATCATAAAAGTAGAAGATGATAAAATAACAGTAGATCTCGGTTTTGGTATAATCGGAACTGTCAATTATGATGAATTATCGTGGTTCCTCATTAAAAATGTTAGGAGATTTTTTGAGGTTGGAGATATTGTTAAAGCTAAGATTTTAAAGTTAAATGATGAATCAAAAACTGCAGAACTCAGTATTAAACAAACACAACCCAATCCATGGAGTGTATTTAAAGAAAAATACCCCATAGGAAGTATTATAGAAGGAGAAATAATTAAAATCACAAATGGAATTCTCGTTAAAACAGATAATTTATTTGGTTATGTACCTCAAAATGAGATCACATGGGGAAGAGTTAATGAAGAAAGAGAAAAATTTAAAGTCGGAGACAAAATAAAAGTAAAGGTATTATCGGTTGATGATGAAAGGCAAAGAATCATATTGAGTGTAAAGCAAACCGAACCCAATCCCTGGGAAGTGATTGATGAGATCTTAAAAGTAGGAGATATAACAAAAGGTAAAATCACTAATATTACAGACTTTGGGATCTTCTTAGAAATAAAACCAGGCTTAGAAGGCTTAATTCCTAAAAAATATCTCTCTTGGGAAAGAATAGATAACCTTTCAATTTTCTTTAAAATAGGAGACATAATAGAGGTTAAAGTTATAAATATTGATAAGGAAAATAGAAAACTCACTTTAAGTAGAAGAGATTTATTAAAAGATCCTTGGGAAGACATAGATAAAAGATATAGAGAAGGAGATAACATAAAAGGAAAGATAATAGAAAAAACAAAAGATGGAATAATTGTAGAAATAGAACCAGGTATAGAAGGATTCCTACCTCAAAATCAAGTATACCTTGATAAAGAAGATAATGAAAACGTTACAGATTATATAGAAGCTAAAATCATAAGAATTAATACTCAAAACAGAAAAATTATTCTTTCAAGAAAAGCATTATTAAAAGAGAGATTAGAAAAAGAAATTAAAGAACAACTAAAAGAATTTTCTCCTCCGCCTATAACATTAGGTGAAATCTTAAAGCTCAAAAATATTCAATAGCATAAATACTACCTACCCCCTCTTTTGTTATTTTGAAGGAGGGGGTATTTTTTTATTTAGACATAATAATTTCTAAAATCCTTGTGATTTTTTTATCTAATAGAGCAATTTTTTGATCTAAATCTTGAAAGTTTAAGGTTGTAGATTGTTTTTCTGCTACTTTTTTAACCTCTTCTAATAAAGATGTTTCTTGTGTTCTTAAAACTCTCAACATCTCTGAAATTTCTCTTATCTCTCTCCTCAAAGCTTCTTCCTTATTGGACAGTTCTTCTATTTTTTTATTTATCTCATATATCTCTGTAATTTTACCTTGAGATGAACTTAAAAGTCTATATAAGAACACAAGAAAAACAATAATTATTCCAAAAATAACAAAATCTAAAATTCTACTAATATTAATCATCATTCTCCTTATTCCCCCTCACAGACATTTTTAAATAGACTTTGAATTTTCTGTTATACTTATAAAATATATCATACAAGGAGGAAATAGTAAATAATGATATATAAGACACATTTAGCTTTAAATTACTTAGTTCTACAGACCATTCTTAAACTATCAGATGGGATGCCAGAAAAGATACTAACTCCTTGGGGTATTGGCACCATCATAGGAACAACTATTGGTACTTTTGTACCAGATGTTGATGCACCTCACTCAGAAGTCTCAAAAAGACTTCTTCCAACAAAAACACTGCTCAACTTACTAATTCCTATTTTATCTGTTTTTTTCAGTTTAGCTTTATCTTTACTGATATGTTCTAAAACTGGACTAAACTATATATATGATAAAATAATCTTATTTTTTGTTATTTTTACAATTGTATCCATAATTCTATCTTTAGTTTTTAAGTTATTACTAAAGCCCTTATTTGTACATAGAGGCTTACTTCATAGTATATGGGGTTTATTAATTATAAATCTTTTTCTGTCTGCAATGTATATTAATAACCTTAAAAATCTTCCATTAAGTTTTATAAACATGTATAATGGATTCTATATAGGAATTAATATTGGCTATTTAGGCCATTTAATAGGCGATATGATGACATTTCATGGGATTAATCCCGTATTTCCAATAAAATGGAAAATAAGTCTGAAAATATTTCGTACAAATAGCTTAGAAGAAAAGATCTTCATGATTATCTTAATAATAGTAAACATAATCTTTTTTCTTGCAAATATTTTTAAAGTTTAGGAGGTAAACCATGATTGATATCAAAACATTAAGAGAAAATCCTGATCTAATGAAAGAAAATATCCTATTAAGAAACTTAGATCCAGAAAAATATAATGTGGACTATATTTTAGAATTAGATTCTAAAAGAAGAGAACTCCAAAAAGAATTAGATAACCTAAGATCACTAAGAAATAAAATATCTCAAGAAATAGGCAAAAAACAAGATCAAGAAAGGGAAAAGTTAATCAAAGAAGCTAAAGAATTAAAGGAAAAAATTGAAAAAATCGAAGAAGAGTTCAAAAATATTGAAAAAGAACTTTATCAACGTCTCTGGCAACTTCCTAATTTTCTTTCGCCAAAAGCCCCAAGGGGAAAAGATGAAAATGATAATGTAGAAATTAAAAGATGGGGAGAAATTAAAAAATTCAACTTTACTCCCAAGGACCATCTGGACTTAGGAATGATGAATGATTTATTGGATTTTGAAAGAGGTAGTAAAGTTACAGGATCAAACTTCTACTATTTAAAAAATGAAGCTGTAATATTAGAATTTGCTCTGATGCAGATGGTTATAGATACTTTAGTTCCAGAAGGTTTCAAAATATTTATTACTCCAGACTTAGCCAAAATGGAGATCATTGATGGCATAGGTTTTCAACCAAGAGGACCTGAAGCCCAAATTTATAGAGTAGAAAATTTTGATTTAGGCCTTATTGCTACTGCAGAAATAACTTTAGGTGGTTACCACAAAGATGAAATTTTAGATGAGTTAGACCTTCCACTAAAATATTTAGGCTTTTCTCACTGTTTTAGGACAGAGGCTGGAGCATATGGAAGATATAATAGAGGTCTTTATAGAGTCCACCAATTTAGTAAAGCAGAAATATTTATTATATGTAGGCCTGAAGATTCAGAAGACATGCATGAATACATATTAGGATTAGAGGAAAAAATCTTCCAAAAACTAGAAATACCATATAGAGTTTTAGATATTTGCTCTGGTGACTTGGGAGCACCTGCTGCAAGAAAATTTGATATTGAGGCATGGATGCCAGGGAGAGGAGATTTTGGAGAGGTTACAAGCTGTTCAAATTGCACAGACTACCAAGCAAGAAGACTAAATATAAGATTTAGAAGAGTAACAGGAGAAGTAGCATATGTACATATGCTAAATGGTACAGCTATTGCAATTTCAAGAGCATTAATTGCTATCCTTGAAAATTATCAACAAGAAGACGGAAGCATTTTAATTCCGAAAGCTCTACAACCTTATACCTTAGGTATTAGAGAGATTAAACCCAAAGCATAAAATAAGCCCCCATTTTAAGGGGGCTTATTTTTTAATAACACTTTGAGTAACCACAAACTCTACACGTTAAGCAACCTTCTGCTATCTGTAGAGGTGCACCACATTCTGGACATGGAATTCCTGAATAGGAACTTTCCTTATCTGAAGATTTAGGCATAATTACAAAATTATTGTGAGAGGAAAAATTTACACCACCTTCTTTTAGCACTAAATATTTTTCCAATGCTTTTGCAATAGCATCAGAACAAGAGAAGATAAAATCACCCTCTTCTGATCTTGTGGGATTAGGACATCTTATTCCCTTTAACTGTTTAATAATAGAATTTATATCTACACCACTCCTTAAGGTCAAAGAAATTAGTCTTGAGATTGCTTCAGTTTGAGATGCTGCACATCCTCCTGCTTTACCTAAGGTTGAGAACACTTCACATATGCCAAATTCATCTTCATTCACTGTTACATATAGATTACCACAACCAGTCTTTATTTTTATTGTTGCACCATGAGTTATATTTGGACGTGGTCGTGGTTTTACTTTATGTTCAGTTTTATCCTCCTTTGCCTCTTTCGTTTCTACACTCAAAACTTGTTCTGTTCTTGATTTATCTCTATATACAGTTATTCCTTTCAAACCTAACTCATGGGCCATTAGATAAATTTTTCTTATATCATCTTTGGTAGCTGATTGTTTTAAATTTACAGTCTTTGATACCGCATTATCTACATATTTTTGAAATGCAGCTTGCATTAGAACATGATCTTCATAATCTATATCTAATGCTGTAACAAACAATTTTCTTATCTTCTCTGGTATCTCTTCCATATCTTTAATAGTGCCTTTTTCTAATATCTTTTCTATTATTTCATCTGAATATATCCCTTCCTTTATTAACGCTTCCTTAAACAAAGGATAAACCTCATTCCATTCCCCTAAGCTCACCTTTCTTTTATATGCCAAAGCAAAAATAGGCTCAATACCAGAAGAAGCATTAGCTATTATACTAATACTTCCAGTAGGAGCAATAGTAGTTAAAGTAGCATTTCTTAACCTTAAACCCATATCCTTATAAATACTCTTTTCCCAATTTGGGAAAACCCCTCTTTTTTCTGCAAGATTTAGAGAAGCATTTCTTGCTTCATCAAGGATAAACCTCATAATTTCTTCCGCTATATCTCTTGCTTTCTGAGTATTATAAGGAATTTCAAGAAGAATCAAAAGATCATAAAAACCCATAACACCAAGGCCAATTTTTCTATTAGTTTTTGTAATCTCTTCTATTTGCTTTAAAGGATATGTATTAGCATCAATTACATTATCTAAAAAATGAACTGCCTTGTGTACTGTTTCTCTTAATTTATCCCAATCAATCTCATTCTTATCACCATTACTCTTAATCATTTTACCAAGATTTATAGATCCCAAATTACAAGATTCAAAAGGAAGTAAAGGTTGCTCACCACAAGGGTTTGTAGCCTCAATTTCTCCAACACCAGGCGTCGGATTTTTTCTGTTAATTTCATCAATGAATATTACCCCAGGTTCCCCATTTTTCCAAGCCTGTTCCACAATAAGATCAAATATTTCTCTTGCTTTTACTTTTTTAACAACTTCTTTGTTTCTCGGATTTATCAATTCAAAATCATCATCCCTCAAAACAGCTTCCATAAATTTATCTGTAATAGCAACAGATATATTAAAGTTGGGTAGCACTCCTTCTTTATCTTTACAGGTAATAAATTCAAAAATATCAGGATGATCAACTCGAAGAATTCCCATATTTGCGCCTCTTCTTACACCACCCTGCTTTATGGTATCTGTTGCTGCATCATAAACCTTCATAAAACTTACTGGTCCAGAAGCAACACCTCCAGTTGTCCTAACAATATCCCCCTTAGGACGAAGGCGAGAAAATGAAAATCCAGTACCTCCTCCAGACTGATGTATTAAAGCCGCATACTTCAATCCATCAAATATGCTCACTAATGAATCCTCAATTGGTATAACAAAACATGCTGATAGTTGTCCTAATGGTCTACCAGCATTCATAAGTGTAGGCGAATTAGGAAGAAACTCTAAAGAAACCATCATATCATAAAATTTTTCTTTTGTTTCTTCCCAATTAGCATTAGAGTCATAAATAAGATCTATTTTAGCAATACTTTCAGAAACTCTCTCAAACATCTCTTCCGGAGTCTCAATAACATTTCCGTTTTCATCCTTTTTAAGATATCTCTTTTGTAGTATATTTAAAGCTTGTTCAGTTAATTCTACTTTCTTCATTTTTAATTACTCCCTTTTCCTTTAAGTTTTACCACTTCATCTAATAGACTCTTTAAAGATTCATCGTTGGGCTTGTATTTAAGTCCATCCTTTATAATTTTTTCAGCCATATCTATCTTTCCTTTTTGTATTAAAACATAAGCAAGATTAGAATAAGCTTGAATATAGTCAATTTTAGCATTTATTGCTTTTGAAAACCAATACTCAGCATTATCATAATCTCCCAACATATAATAACAAGCCCCAATATTATTCATAGCTTCAAAAGAGTTAGGATTTGCCTCTAATGCTTTCTTAAAAAACTCTATGGCTTTCTGATAATTTTTATTATTATAATAGTCAAGACCCCTTTGTACTAAAACATTATCGTTTAATTTTATTTGGGGTAAAGATTTTTTGATTCCCCAAGCTTCATAAACTTTCTTTAAAAGGGCTAAAACTTTATCGTCATAGGGATCATAAGATAGTGCTTTCAATAATAACTCCTCAGCCTTTTTATAATTTTTCAATTGATAATAAATTAATCCTAAATTGACATACAAATCCTTACTGTCCGGCTTTTTGCTAAGGAGATTTTCATAAATATTCTTTGCTTCTTCATATTTTCTTTTCGTATAGTAGTATTGTGCCATATAATTCAACGCTTCTTCATGATTAGGATCTATCTCTAATATCCTTTTTGCAATTTCCAACACTTTATTCTGATCTTTCAAATCAAAAGAATATAATCTCATCAAATTCTCCATAGGCGGTATTGAATATTTATCATAAGATAGAGCTTTATATAAACTTTCTTCAGCTTTATATAGTAAACTTTTATCCTTTTCTCCTAAATAATGATAAGACTGTGCATAAAATGCTCCTACAAGGTTATATGTTAAAGATCTGTAATATGCATTTTTAAGCATACCCTCTATATGATATAAACCTCTGTTAAAAGCATAATTTTTATCATTTTCATTAGTAGTAGCTCCCATTATATTTAAATAGGCTTTTACTGCTGCTTCTCTAAATGCTGATTCTTGAGGACGAAGTCTAATTGCTTCCTCAAATAAAGCTGATGCCTTTCCTGCATCTCCTGATACAGAGTAATCCAAACCGAATCTATAAAACACCTCTGCCCTGAAAAATCTTGCTGATATATAAATGCTAAACAAACTAATAAAAGTAAACATAATAAATAGAATACTTTTTAACATATGAGGCAAATTCCTCACATCTATCTTCCATACTTTATCAGAATCATAAAATTTATAGGATAGAAGTATAAAAGCAGTAAGAGACCAAAAATAAAGATATGTAGCTGATAATCCAAAAAGAACCAAACTTTGGATGATAAAACCAATCCATCCTGAAATAACCCCTAAATATAATATCCTCTCTGAATTAGGAATTTTATCAATCATGTAAATACCGTTTCTGAAAGTATTTATTAATATCATACAAAAAGATAGAAGGCCAAAAATGCCAAGAGGAAATAGAATATCAAGAAACTCATTATGTTCCCTATCTGGATATCCTTTACCTCGATCATATCTTGCAAGATCTAAGGACTTATATGGAGTAAAATTGAAAGAGAAAGTTTCATGACCAAGTCCTATCAGTAACCTTGGTGATTTTAAAATTTTATCCGTAAAAAGATTAATACTATCTCTCCACGTCAATACACGAGGATTTGATTGTGTAACTCCTAATCCTACACCAATACTTTGGAATCTTTCCTTTAACGAGAAAACTCCTAAATTTTGTCTTTTTATATAGTATTCTTGTTCTGTAAAATAGAAGATTCCTACTGTAAATATCATTCCTACGATTAGCAATATTGTGATTATAGAATTTTTCTTTATAAAATTTCTATTTCTTAAAAACATATATCCATAATAGAATACCAGAGATATAATGAAGGCTATCCAGGAACCACGTGTATAACTACCTAATAAAACTAAAAAAGAAGAAAGAAAAATTAGAAGATATAATATTTTTGAATAGTATTTTTCCGAGGTGTAAATCTTGGACAAAATAATAGGAATAACCATTACTAAAAAATGGCCTAAAAAATCAGCATGCCCTAAGGTAGAAATAATTCGTGATTCAGTTCTAACCCTCTCAAACCAAGGCATCAATCTGTATATCTGTAAAATTCCAACAAAAGTTACAATAACTGTGGAGAAAATTATTGCCCAGAAAAAATAGTTTTGTTCTTTTTGAGAATCAACCACATCATAGATAAGGAAAAAAATAACAAAATAAAAGAAATAGCTAAGAAACCCCATCTGTCTCATATAGGAACCAAAAAAGCTTAGATAGAAATTAGTTGAAAAAATTGTAGATAAAATCCAAGAAATTAAGAATAAAAAAATCCATATAGAAACACTCTTAGGAGGTAGTATAAATTCTCTTTTTCCTAAAATTAACCACAGACCGATAAGTAATAAAGCTAAACCCCCTAATATTCTTATCAATGTTACCTTAGGTAGCTCCGAAACATCATGTATCCGCAAAAAATATGGTTGAGTAATAGGTACTAGGAAAATTAATAATAACAAAGATGCAAAAATAAAGAGTCTAAGATAATGGTCAGTATATTTCTCTTCAATCTTATTAACTTTTTTCTTCATCCTAACTCTCCCTCAAAAATATTAATTTTAACGATGGTAATAAAGTCTAACAAGGTTTAAAAACCTTGTCAATTTTTCTACTTAATAATAAAATCATAATAAGCATTAATATTTAACAAAAGGAGGATGAAAAATGAGTAAGAAACGTATAGGTGTGCTTACCGGTGGTGGAGATTGTCCAGGCCTTAACCCAGCTATACGTGGAGTAGTTATGAGAGCTTTAGATTATGGAGATGAAGTTATAGGACTAAAATATGGTTGGGCTGGTCTTATTAAAGCAGATGCTGTACCCTTAAAATTAGAAGATGTGGAAGACATATTAGAAATTGGTGGAACCATATTAGGTAGTTCAAGAACAAACCCATTTAAGAAGGAAGAGGATGTACAAAAATGCATCGAAAGTTTTAAGAAACTAAATTTAGATGCCCTAATAGCTATTGGTGGAGAAGATACCCTGGGAGTAGCATCAAAATTTAGCAAACTTGGACTTCCCATGATTGGAATCCCAAAAACCATAGATAAAGACTTAGAAGAAACAGATTATACACTTGGTTTTGATACAGCAGTAGAGGTAGTAGTAGATGCTATTAAAAGATTAAGAGATACTGCAAAATCTCATGCAAGAGTAATAGTAGTCGAAATAATGGGTAGACATGCTGGATGGCTTGCTCTTTATGGAGGATTAGCAGGTGGAGCAGATTATATTTTAATTCCCGAAGTAGAACCAAATCTTGAAGAATTATATAATCATATAAGAAAACTATATGCTAGGGGTCATACATATGCAGTAGTAGCCATCGCTGAAGGTGTACAGTTACCTGGTTTCACATACCAAAAGGGACAAGAAGGAATGGTCGACGCTTTTGGACATATAAGATTGGGCGGAGTAGGTAATGTCTTAGCAGAGGAAATTCAGAAAAATATTGGAATCGAAACAAGAGCTGTAATACTTAGCCATCTTCAAAGAGGAGGAAGTCCTTCTATTAGAGATAGAATCTTAGGATTATTACTTGGTAAAACAGCAGTTGATTTAGTACATGAAGGTAAATCTGGTTACTTTATTGCAGTAAAAGGAAGCGAATTAGTACCAGTAGATATTACACTAATTGAAGGAAAAACCAAGAATGTTGATCCAGCATTTTACGAAAGTGTAAAAACATTCTTTAATAAATAAAAACGAAGACTTTTTAGGAAGAGGGGGGTTTTACCTTCCTCTTCCTTTTTCTATATGTGATTATAATATCTTTCACAACAAAATAAGATAAAATTGAAAATAAAATTGATATAATAAGATTTCCCAAAAGATATCTTAGAATAAAAATTTTTGCACCTGTTCTTTCTAATCCACGCCATCTAACTTTTCCTGTTGTTATAAAATCTCCTAACATATAACTCAATGTCCAAAAAAAGGGAGATGTAAAGTAGTTCATTATGAATGTTCCTAAAATGCCCGCAAGATAATTAAGTTTAAATATGTAACAAATAAAAATCATTATAATCCCACCTAATCCAAAAGTAGGAAAAATTCCAATAAACACTCCTATACTGAAGCTTAAAGATATTTTCTCTGGTGTATCTTGAATTCTTACAAGCTTTAAATAAATATATCTCAGAAATCTCTTAATACTTCTTTTTTTCATTATAGATTTTTTCAATTACAGGCTTTAATTTTTTATATGTAGATGCTAAATCCTCTGGTATTACTTTAGTATCACCTATAACTACCATAAAATTTGAATCACCATTCCATCTTGGGACAACATGTAAATGTAAGTGCTCTGATATACCTGCACCAGCTACCTCTCCTATATTCATACCAATATTAAAACCATGAGGTTTCATGATATTATTTAATGCCTCGACAGATACCTGCAGTAGAAACATCATTTCTTGTAATGTTTCTTTATCAATAGATAAAATATCATTTGTATGCTTATAAGGTACTATCATTAAATGTCCATTATTATAAGGATATAAATTCAGGATTATGAAATTATATTCGCCTCTTAATAATATGTAGTTCTCTTCATCTTTACTTTCCATAGGCTTTGTACAAAATATACAGTCCTTTGATTTTTCAGCTGTAACATATTTTATCCTCCATGGACAAAAAAGTCTTTTCATCTTCTCTCTCCTTCCTTTACACTTGACAAAATATAGCTTTAAAAGTTAATATTTATAAAAAGTGCCGAAGTGGCGGAATTGGCAGACGCGCCAGACTCAAAATCTGGTGGGTGGATAACACCCGTGCCGGTTCGACTCCGGCCTTCGGCACCAAAATTTTAATCTTACCATATCTTCTCCATCTCCCAATACAATTCAGAAGGTACTCTTTTCTTATTATTTATTACATCCTCTAAAGAGACAGAAACAGTAGTATTATTTTGCCATCCTATCATTACTCCCGAAAACCCATTCATTAGAACTTTCACAGCTTCCACACCCATAAAAGTTGCTATAGTCCTATCGAATACTGATGGGGATCCTCCTCTTTGTATGTGTCCAAGTACAACAATACGAGTAGGTATACCTACCCTATCCTCAATTTGTTTTCCAATAAAATAAGCACTTCCAACTCCCTCCGCAACCACTATAATATTATGTCTTTTATTCCTTTTTTGCCTTTCTTTTAATTTTTCTGTAATATAAGGAAAATCTATAGGTACCTCGGGAATAAGCACAATATCCGCACCACTAACTAATCCAGCAACAAAAGCTATATATCCACACTCCCTACCCATAACTTCTATAACAAAAGTCCTCTCATGAGCAGCAGCTGTATCCCTTATTTTATTTATAGCATCAATAACATTATTACACGCAGTGTCAAAACCTATTGAAAAGTCAGTTCCCCATATATCATTATCTATACTTCCTGGGATTCCTACTACTTTTATACCTCTCTTATATAGCTCAAAAGCTCCTTTAAGAGAACCCTCTCCACCAATTACAATTAAACCATCTATGTTTTGATTTTTTATGTTCTCTATAGCTTTCAAAATACCCTCTTCCTTTTCAAAATCCTTTGATCGAGCAGTATGTAAAATTGTTCCACCGCGTTGAACAATTTCACTCACATCATCTCTTCCAAGCCTTCTAAAATCCCCTTCAATTAAACCCTGATATCCCCTTTCAATCCCTATAATTTCTAAATTTTTAGATAATCCATATCTGACAATAGCCCTAATTGCAGAATTCATTCCAGGCGCATCACCACCACTAGTAAGTACCCCTACCTTCATTTTTCTTTTTCCTCCTCTTGAAATCTTCCATAATTTCTTAACTTCAACCATCTTTCTTCTAATAAGATTTTTATTTCCTTCTCTCTCAACCTCTTCAATACCCTCCTTAAAGCTAATCTCAAATTATTAATTGTCCCTTCAAAATCCTGATGAGCACCCCCATTAGGCTCTGGAATTACCTCATCAACAAGACCTAACTTATAAAGATCTTCAGCAGTAATCTTAAGAGCCTCAGCAGCCTCGGGAGCTTTAGAAGAATCCCTAAACAAAATTGACGCACAACCCTCTGGAGATATCACCGAGTAATAGGCATTTTCAAGTATCATTATATAATCTCCAACCCCTATTCCTAAAGCACCACCACTTCCACCTTCACTTAAAACTACTACTATTATTGGGGTTTTTAATACAGACATTTCTTTTAAATTTTGAGCTATTGCCCAAGCTTGTCCTCTTTCTTCAGCACCTATACCTGGATATGCTCCTGCCGTATCAATAAAGGATATTACTGGTAAAGAAAATTTCTCTGCTATCTTCATAACTCTTAAAGCTTTTCTGTAACCTTCAGGATGGGGCATACCAAAATTCCTTTTCATCTTTTCTTGAACAGACTTCCCCTTCTCTTGACCTATAATTACCACACTTTCATCATTAAAAGTCCCTAACCCTGCGATGATTGCAGAATCATCACCATATAACCTATCTCCATGTAATTCAATAAAATTGTCAAACAATGCATCTAAAAAATCAGAAAAGGTAGGACGATTTGGGTGTCTTGCAAGAAGTATTCTCTCCCAAGGCGTCAATCTTCTTTCCATGATTTCCTCCAAAGATGAGTCAATATTATAAATAAAGTATTTTTAAGCTTCTTCCTTTCTACTACTAAATCTACCATACCATGCTCTAATAAAAACTCTGACCTTTGAAATCCCTCAGGAAGCTTCTGTTTTATTGTTTGTTCAATAACTCGAGGCCCTGTAAAACCAATTAGTGCACCTGGTTCAGCAACTATTACATCTCCTAAGGAACCAAAACTTGCCAAGACACCTGCAGTTGATGGATGGGTTAACACATTGATATATGGTATTTTAGCCTCACTTAGTCTTGCAATTGCAGCACTTGTTTTTGCCATTTGAAATAAAGAAAAAAGTCCTTCTTGCATTCTTGCTCCTCCTGAAGATATTACACTAACCACAGGTATTCTATCTCTTAATGCTCTTTCAATTGTTCTCACCACTTTTTCTCCTACAACTGATCCCATACTGCCCCCAATGAATCTAAAATCCATCACTATTATATGAACAGGAATCCCATTAATCTCCCCTTTACCAACAATAATGGCATCTTTTAAACCGGTAGCTTCTTGTGCCTCTTTTATTCTTTGGGTATAGGGTTTTGTATCTATAAAACCGAGTACATCAATAGGTGAAATATGAGCATCAAATTCCTCAAAAGTGCCATCGTCAATTAAAAGATCTATGCGTTCGTATGCTGTTAATTGATCATGATATCCACATTTTATACATACTTTTAGATTTTCATTCCAATCCTTGGAATAGATGATTTGAGAACATTGAGGACATTTAATCCATAAACCATCGGGAATATCTCTAAATTTATCTTTGTTTTCATTTCTTCTTAAAAAATCCCTAAACATTTCCCCTCCTTAAAATTTTAATTTTTGATTATTTTACCATACAAAGTTATTTTAGCTAATTACAGATCTTTTATATGTTTAAGTCCAAAAGTAACACCAAACTTAAATAGTTGAATTAGATCTTTTTTGATATCCTCATTCCATTTAATCCAAAATTCAGGTGATATTAAAATTTTTTCATTATCAACCTTTATTATCACAGGCGTTAATCCTTTTCTATTTTTTAATATCTCCCTAATTTTATAAATCAACTCATACGTTCTATTTGCGTTTAAATTAATTAAAAGAACATTTCCATCCAATTCATCTACCTGTTCTACCATAATTTTTACTATTTCCTCATTTTCATCTTTATCTACTTCTAACTTACCTCCTACCACAACTCTCTTACCTTCTTGTAAAACATCCTTAAAATTATTATAAACAGAAGAAAAAACAATTATATCAGCTTCACCTGTGTAGTCTTCTAATGTTGCAAAAAGCATTTTTTGGTTCTTTCTATCTAAAATTTCCCTCACATTCTTAAGAATCCCAGGCACGATAATCCAGCTTCCAGATTCCACATCTACCAACTCATCAATAGTATTTTCAAAGAGTTTTTGTGATATTTCTCTCAATTCTTCTTGAGGATCATAGGAAACATAAAGACCGAGCATCTCTTTTTCCATCTCCATTAATTCTTCCACAGTAAATTCTTCAGTATTCATAATCATTGGATCTCTAATTAATTCCATAGTATCTATTAAGGATGCTTGTGTTACTGGCACCTTTTTAGTCGATTGTACTGAATCTAAAAGCTTATCAATATTTTCAAGTAAAGATCTTCTACTTAATTCAAAACTATCAAAAGCACCACTTTTTATCAAGCTTTCTAAAGTTCTTTTATTAATCACTCGAGAATTCAATCTTTTAACAAAATCTAAAACAGATTTAAATTTACCATTTTCTCTCTCATTTACAATTGCTACAGCAACTCCCTCACCCACATTTTTCACAGCAGAAAGTCCAAATCTTATTCCTTCATTTGTAACTGTAAAATGAACCATACTTTCATTTACATCTGGGGGTAGAATTTTAATACCCATTCTTTTGGCTTCTGCTATATATTTACTTAACTTTGAAGTATTATTTCTCACACTTGTTAATAATGATGACATAAATTCCTTTGGATAATAAACTTTAAGAAAAGCAGTTTGATAAGACACATAGGCATAAGCTGCACTATGAGACTTATTAAAACCATATTCTGCAAATTTTGCCATATCCTCAAATATATCCTTAGCTACCTCTTCTGGAATACCTCTCTCTTTTGCACCTTTAACAAATATCTCTCTTTGCTCTTCCATAACTTCTGGCTTCTTTTTACCCATAGCCCTTCTTAAAACATCAGCTTGTCCTAATGAAAATCCTGCCAATCTATGAGCAATTTCCATAACCTGTTCTTGATATATAATCACGCCATAGGTTTCTGAAAGAATAGGTTCTAAAGAAGGATGCATATATTCTACTTTTTCTTCTCCTCTCTTTCTCTTTATATAACTTTCTAATCTTCCTAAAGGACCAGGCCTATATAAAGCTAATACTGCTATTAAGTCTTCAAATTTTTCTGGCTTTATTTCTCTTAAAAGATTTCTCATTCCTCTACTCTCTAATTGAAAGACCCCTATCGTCTCACCTTTCTGTAACAATTCATAAACCTTAGGATCATCCAGTGGTAAATTATCTATATCTATATCAACTCCATAATTTTCTTTTATCTTTTTCAAAGTATCATAAATTACAGTAAGAGTTCTTAAACCAAGAAAATCCATCTTTAATAGTCCAAGTTCTTCTAAATTTGTCATTGGAAACTGAGTTACAATTTCACTGCTATTCATTACTTGGAGAGGCACATACTCTATTAGTGGATCCTTAGAAATAACTAAACCAGCAGCATGTATTGAAGCATGCCTTGCGTGTCCTTCGATCCTTTTTGCAATATCAATAATCTTTTTAGCTTGAGCATTATTTTCTACAAGATTTTGTAATTCTTGTGAACTTTGTAAAGCTTCCTCTATACTACTGTTAGGAGGTATTAATTTTGCAATTCTATCTACTTCGTTATAAGGGACATTTAAAACTCTACCCACATCTCTTACAGATGCACGAGCTGCCATAGTACCAAAAGTAATAATTTGAGCCACATGTTCTTTACCATATTTATTTCTTACATAATCAATAACTTCTTCTCTTCTTTCAAAACAAAAATCAATATCAATATCAGGCATTGTTATTCTCTCAGGATTTAAAAATCTTTCAAATATCAATCCCCATCTTGTAGGCTCAATATTTGTAATCCCTAAAACATAGGAAACCAAAGATCCTGCAGCAGAACCTCTTCCAGGACCTACTGGAATCCCTTTACTCTTTGCATACCTTACAAAGTCCTGTACAATTAAGAAATATCCAGAAAATCCCATTTGTTTTATTACTGAGATTTCGTATTCTAATCTTTCTCTAATGTGATTTGGAATATTATCTCCAAATCTTTTTCTTGCCCCTTCCCAACAAAGTCTTTCAAAGTAAGAATCTAATGTTTCACCTTCAGGTACTTCAAATACTGGTAAAATAACCTTGTTTAAAGGTAGTTCTAAATTACATTTTTCTGCAATTTTTACTGTGTTTTCTAAAGCTTCAGGTATACTTTCAAAAATTTTAGACATCTCTTCTTCTGATTTAAAATAAAATTCATTTGTTTTAAATCTTAACCTATCTTTGTCGTTTAATTTAGATCCTGTTTGAATACATAAGAGGATATCATGAATCTCGGCATCTTCTTTATTTAAATAATGTACATCATTAGTAGCTACAAGAGGGACGCTAAATTCTTTAGACAATTCAATTAATTTTTCATTAACATATTTTTGTTCTTCTAAACCATTATCTTGAAGTTCCAAATAAAAATCTTCTCCAAATATATCTAAATACTCTTTTATAGATTCTTTTGCTTTATCTATTCTATTGTTTAGGATGTAGGTAGGTACTTCTCCAGCAAGACAACTTGTAAGAGCTATTAATCCTCTTGAATATTCTCTTAAAAGTTCTTTATCAACCCTTGGTTTATAATAGAAGCCCTCTATAAAAGACAAGCTAACTAATTTGGTTAAATTTTTATAACCCTCAAAATCTTTTGCAAGAAGAATTAAATGAAAAAGATCTCCTCTTTGGCCTTTTTTCTCAAAGCGTGAATCTGGAGTTACATATACTTCACAACCAATTATAGGTTTAATTCCCTTCTCTTTCGTTATTTTATAAAAATCAATAACACCATACATTACACCATGGTCTGTTAAAGCTACAGCAGGCATGTTAAAATTAACAGCTTTTTCTACCAATTCATCAAGCTTACAGGCACCATCAAGCAAACTATACTCTGAATGTACATGGAGATGTACAAATCCCATACATATCGCCAAGTTTCAAAAAAATATTACTTTTGTATTATAACTGAGAAGGATCTAAACCCAAGAGAACAAAAAAACTCTCTAATGCTCTTTTTTTCCCTCTTAATTCTGGATCACTTTCATCATTTATTAAATTTTTATATTCTTCAATAGCAAACTTTATTGTCTCTTCTAATCCCTTTTCCTCTATACTTTTATAAAGCTCCTTATACTTACTGTGTCTTGCTTCTGCATTTTTTCTCCAATAATCTGGGTTTTCTGTATTCACACTCATAAGAATATCTTGCTTTGCAAGTTTAGAAAATCCATCTAATCCCTTAAGGACAGAATCTTTATCCATTATAAATCCTCTCCTTTCAATTAATATTTTTTACCAAAAGGAAAGTTGTTCTCTTTCTCCCTTTTTGTTTTGCTCTTCCTTTTGCTGTATAACATCATCATATAATTTTTTAAGTTCAATAAAATCTTTTTTAATTCCATCAAGAAGCTTCCCATGATATAAAGCCGCAGCTGGATGATACGTTACAAATACCAACCTCCCATCAACTTGATAGTATTTACCATGAGATGTGTTCATATTCACTGTATGCCCTAATAATACATAGGCAGCGTGCCTTCCTAAAGCACATAATATTTGTGGACTAATTATTTCTATCTGTTTTTTTAAAAAAGGATAACAAGCATTGATCTCTTCTGGAAGAGGATCCCTATTATTAGGAGGTCTACATTTTAAAACATTGGCTATATATACATCTTCCCTTTTCAACCCCAAGGATTCAATAAGTTCTGTTAAAAGCTTTCCTGCAGCCCCAACAAAAGGCCTACCTTGTTGATCTTCATGAAAACCAGGTGCTTCACCAACAAACATAATAACAGCATTAGGATTTCCTTCACCAAAAACTAAATTAGTTCTTTCATTCCATAATAGACAATTTCTACACCTTTCTGCTTCTCGTAACAACTCATCTAAACTTCTTATTTTATTTAATCTTTCCATCCAAACTCTCCTTTCAGCTGGACAAATCTAACATACCCAAGATTCTCCTTCAACATTTTGCCATTTTTTTTAATAATCTTACATAAATTTTGAAAATCTCTCCCTCCTATGGGAATAACCATAATTCCTCCCTCTTCTAACTGCTCCCATAGAGGAAAAGGAACATCGTAAGATGCAGCTGTCACAATAATTCTGTCAAAAGGCGCTTTTTCTTCCCAACCCAAAGTACCATCTCCTACCTTGAAATATATATTAGTATAACCTAAAAATTTTAAAATTTTTTGGGCTCTCTCTGATAGTTCTCTGATCCGCTCAATCGTATATACTTCCTTTGAGAGTTCAGCCAATATTGCTGTCTGATAACCAGAACCTGTACCTATCTCTAAGACTTTTTCCTTTTTAGTAAGTCCTAAAGCTTCTGTCATTAGGGCTACCACATAAGGCTGGGATATGGTCTGCCCAAAACCTATTGGTAATGCTTCATTTACATAAGCTAAATCTATATACTCTTGGGGTACAAAAAGATGTCTTGGAACTTTACTAATAGCATTAAGAACGTCAGGAGATTTTATTCCTTCATTCCTTAATATCTCTACTAAATTTTCTCTTTTTTGTTTGAATAAATCAGTATCTTTAAAATCCAAAGTCAATTCAACTTCTTAAATACTTAGGAATATAAAATAAAGATAAATGAGTGTCTCCATCATAAAATTTTAATTCACCGTGAATTCTTTCCTTTATCCGCTTATCAATTTCATCTTTTTGTAAGAATGGTGAGACACTTTTATCCTTAAAACCAATCAAAAATCCCCAATTACTATCAAAAGAAGGAATAAAAGTCTGGTATGAATATGAATTAGAAAATACTTTCTTTAAATTATCCCTTATCCAAAAATGTCTATATTCTTGCCCTAATTGTGTTGTATCTCCCTGTGTAACCAATATTCCATTATCGTCTAATATGTTCCAAACCAGAAAATAAAACTCTGGCAAATATAATCGGTAAGCAGGAGTATCAGGGTACGGTTCAGGTAGATCTAAAACTACAATATCAAATTTATCCGTTGTATTCTTAACAAATTCCCAGCCATCTTGAAATATTAATTTAACTTTCTCACTTTTAAAAGAACCTTGATGCCATTCCCATAAATACTTTTCAGAAAACTCAACTACTTCAGGATCAATTTCAATTGCAACAATTTCCACATAGTTATATTTTAAAAGCTCTCTGAGGGTAGCTCCTTCTCCTGCACCAACAACTAATATCTTATAAGGATTAGGGTGCAATATCATAGAAGGATGAATAAGAGCTTCATGATATATGAATTCATCCTTTTCTGCGGACTGAATTTTTCCATCTATTATCAAACATTTTCCATAGGTTGGACTTTTAATAATTTGAATCTTTTGATAATAGGAAACAATGTCAACCAAAACTTCCTCTACCATATAGCAATGTAGCTGATCTTCAGCAACTGTGTCTACATACCATCTATAATTTTTCATAGTCCCTTTCATCTTATCTCAAAATCAGTAAAGTTATTTATATTTTCATCGCTCCAAACCACATCAACCTTTTCTACTATTGCTCCTAAGGGACCTTCTTTTAATTTTTCCAAAAAAAGTTTTAATGCTTCTTCTTCTCCTATAGCTTCTACTTCCACTCTTCCATCATTTAGATTTCTCACATAACCTAAAATACCAAGACGCTTTGCCCACTTATAGGCAAAATATCTAAAACCAACTCCCTGAACTACTCCTGAAATATAGACATGAAAATACTTCCTCATAAACAACTAAATTGGTCGGGGCGACTGGACTTGAACCAGCGACCTCCTACTCCCGAAGCAGGCGCGCTAGCCAACTGCGCTACGCCCCGCATAATAAGATGGTCGGGGCGACTGGACTCGAACCAGCGACCTTCCGCACCCCAAACGGACGCGCTTCCCCTGCGCTACGCCCCGACTCGCGTTATTTATTATACCATAAAATACTTACTTTTTCACATTTAGAAGATGTGAAATTTCCTCGACAAATCGAGATGGTTCTTGATACCTATTATATCTTTTTGAAGCGTAAGACATATATAATTTCTCCTTGGCTCTTGTTATACCCACGTAACACAATCTTCTCTCTTCTTCTATTTCTTCTCTTGTAGTTGCATTATAATGAGGTAGTATCCCTTCTTCAAGACCTACAAGAAATACAATATCAAACTCCAATCCTTTTACACTGTGTAGAGTAATAAGAGAAATCTTATCACTCTCAAGAGAATTTTCTATCTTACTACTACTTAACGTAAGATGAGACAGGAATTCTCCCAAATCATTTTTTTCTGAAAACCCCTTACTAAACTCAATTAATTCTAAGAGATTTTCTTTTTTTACCTCTAAAGTATCTCTATCATACTTCTCTATTTCTTTCATATAGCCAGTTTTATCAATAACAGTCTCTATAAGGCCTTCAATATTAATCTTATCTTTTATTTCTAATAAATAATTCCAAATATCTAAAAAACTTTTTACCTCTTTCTTCGTCTTTGAGACTTCCTTAACCGCTTCCAGTAAAGAATAACCCTTGTTATAATATTCCTTTATAAAATTAAAAGTAGCCTCACCAATACCCCTCTTAGGTACATTAATTATTCTCTTTAAGCTTATAATATCATTGGGATCATGTAGGATATTTAGATATGCTACTATATCTTTAACTTCTTTTCTATCAAAAAAACTTATTCCCCCTATTACTTTATATGGAAGATTAGACCTAATAAAGGCTTCTTCGAACACTCTTGATTGCCTATTTGTTCTGTATAAAACTGCAATTTCAGAAGGATTTTTACCCTTTAAAAGTTCTATTTTTATTTGTCTTACCACAAAGCTTGCCTCATCTTCTTCATTTACAGCCCTAAAAAGTATAGGATAATTTCCATTCTTTTTATCACTCCATAACTTTTTAGGATATCTTTTATCATTATTTACTATTAAGGCGTTTGCTATATCCAGAATTTGTTGTGTAGATCTATAATTTTTAGTTAAAAATATTACTTTCAAATTTTTGAAATCTTTCTCCAATCTAAAAATATTTTGATAATCAGCCCCCCTCCAGCTATATATACTTTGATCGTCATCTCCAACTACAGAAAATCTTTTTTTCTCTTCCACAAGAATTTTAAAAAGCTCGTATTGGGCCTTATTAGTATCCTGATATTCATCGACTAAAACATATTCTAATTTATCTTGAACATATCCTCTTAAAGCAGGATTTTCTTGTAATAATTTAATAGAATAAATGAGAAGGTCTGCAAAATCAACAGCATTATTTTTCCTTAAATAATTTTCATATTTCTTATAGATTCCTAATATTATATCATCAAAATTATTAGAAACCATATACTGAAAATCTTCAGGAGTAATTAGCTTATCTTTTAGGCGAGAGATTTTATCTTTAATATCTTTAGAGTTATAATCGTTTTCTCTTGCAAAATCCTTAAGTATCTCTTTTACAACTTCTTCTTGTGCATCTTCATCATATATCACAAAATTGCTTGGAAACCCAAACCTTTTTCCATAGGTTTTTAAAAGATATAACCCAAATCCATGAAAAGTTCCAGCCCAAACTTTTTCACCATCTTCTGACGATATCAGTTTTGTTATCCTACTTTTCATCTCAAAAGCTGCTTTATTCGTAAAAGTTAAAGCCACAATGTTTTCAGGCTTTGCATACTTTTCAGATATGAGATAAGCTATTTTGTAAGTTATTACCCTTGTTTTACCACTTCCAGCTCCTGCAAGTACTAGTAAAGGATTATCCACATCTAAAACTGCGGATAACTGTTCGTCACTTAAGTCTTTAAGAAAATCCATAATTCTTACCTCTTCCAAAAATCTATTCTTTTAATGGTATATCAATTCTTAAAATAGATTTGTTATCCTCCTGAGATAATTCAATTCTCATATTATCAGGTTCAAAAGTGAGATATTTAGAGACTGCCTTAATTAAATCTTCTTTTAAACTTTCTATCATTTTAGGTTCAATCTTTGCCCTATCATAAACAAGGATAACTTGAAGTCTCTCTTTTGCAATTTCTTTAGAAGATATCTTTTTACTCCATATGTTAGTTATGATCATCTTAACCTCCCCTTTTTACCCCTTAAATATTTTAAAAATCTTTTCTAAGAAGCTCTCGGATTTTTCAAGCTCATCCCATGATACATCTTCTCCTAAAAGCCTCTTCACTATTAAATTAAAAGCTAAAGCGGATTTATACTTATTTCCTGAATAAATAATAGGTTCTCCTTTATTTATACTTATTATTAAATTTTCATCTTCTGGTATAATTCCTAAAAGTTCTATAGACAGAATATCCAACAAATCATCAACACCAAGCATTTCACCATTTTTTACCATATCAAACCTTACTCTGTTAACAATAAGTCTTGGATCTCTAAGTCCATAAGCTTCTAAAAGTCCAATAACCCTATCTGCATCTCTTACCGCTGAAACTTCAGGAGTAGTAATAACTATAGCCTCATCAGCACCCGATATAGCACTCTTAAATCCATGCTCTATACCAGCTGGAGAGTCTATTAATACATAATCAAACTCTATCTTAAGATCATTTATTACCCCTTTCATCTGTTCAATAGAAACAGCTTCCTTTTCTTTTGTTTGGGCAGCAGGTAAAAGATATAGATTATTTAATCTTTTATCCTTAACTAATGCTTGTTTAAGACTACATTTTCCTTCCACCACATCCACTATGTTGTAAACTATTCTATTTTCTAAACCCAGAAGAAGATCTAAATTTCTAAGTCCTATATCTGTATCTACAAGAGCAACTTTAAGACCACTCATAGCAAGACCAGTTCCAATATTAGCCACAGCAGTAGTCTTACCAACACCACCCTTCCCTGAAGTTACCACTATAGATTTACCCATCTTTTTTACCCCCTAAATTAATATGTATCAATCTTAAATTTACCATCCTCTATATATAAAAAATAACCTGCCTTTTTATACCTTGCTTTGGGCATATCTAAAATATAAGAGGCGATTTGAATCTTTTCAGGCTCAAGTCCCAAAGCAAATATAATAGCTTTGTCATTATTTTCATATCCTGCCCATATAGAACCTCTGATCTTTCCTAAAACAAAAACACTCTTATTACAAATTATTTCTGCCCCTGAATTTACATCTCCTAAAATTAAAAGATTTTCTTTTGAACTAACAAGTTTACCACTTCTTATAGGACCGATAATAATCTTTGCAATATTGGAGTAAGGAACTCTTATCTTAGGTAAGTCCCTGTTTAGCATTATACCATAATTTTTATAAATTTGTTTCTGGAGTTCCTCCCAATCTGAATTATCTATCTCTCTTCCTTGGAAGTCTATATAAATATTTACACCTTTAAAAAATTTTTCCTTATTCTTGATCTCATCAATTATAAGATTTTTAATTTCATCCCAAGATAAAGATGGATTAACTACCATCTTTATACCTTCTTTTAAATCTCCTTTTATAGATATATTACTCAATATTTTTACCCCCCTTTATCATATATTCAATTATCTTTCTTGCTATTAGAGCTGCTCTACCTCCTCCGCTTTTTCCATGCTCAACAAAAACAGTCACCACATAAGGAACATCGTTAACTCTAAAGAAAGAGGAAAACCAAGCATGGCTTTCTCCATGCGGGTTCTCAGCTGTTCCTGTTTTTCCAAATATTTCTACTCCTGAAAATTTTACAGCTATTCCTGTTCCTTCCTCCACCACTTTTTTCATTCCCTCCTTTAATATTTCCCATATTGATTTATTTATCTTTACTTCTTTAATAATCTCAGGCCTAACCTCTTCTATACCATTTTCAGTTACTATACCCTTTAAAACGTGCGGTTTAACCAATATTCCTTCTGTAGCAAGCATACTCATCATAGCATGTATTTCTAAAGGAGTAACCAGTACAAAACCTTGACCGATGGAAAGATTTACTGTATCTCCAGGATACCAAGGCTCTTTAAAGGTTTTTACTTTCCATTCCTTAGATGGAATAAATCCTTTTACCTCTCCTGGCAAATCTATACCCACTTTAGAATCTAACATAAAATCTTTTGCATATTTAAAAATCTGATCTTCTCCTACCCTCAATCCTACATTGTAAAAAACCACATTACAAGATTGAGCTATTCCATCCACAAAATTAATTCTTCTATGTCCACCCTTTTTCCAGCATTTATAAGAATATCCTCCTAAGTAAAATTCTCCTGGACAATAAAAAGTATCATTTGGTGAGATCTTTTTATTTTCTAAGGCAGAAAGAGCAACTATCAATTTAAAAATAGAACCTGGAGGGTATAAGGCTGAAATCGCCTTATTGTTTAATGGCTTGTTGATATCATTAATAAGATTATTCCATTCTTCTTTTGTAAAACCTGTTATAAATTTATTAGGGTCAAAGGCAGGATGACTTGCCATAGATAAAACTTCTCCTGTATCTGCCCGAGATACAATGACACAGCCCCTTTCCTCTCCTAAGGCATCTTCAGCAACCTTTTGAATATTCAGATCTAAACTTAATATTAATGATTCACCAGGTACAGGATCCTTCTGGCCAACTGTGATATTTTCAGTATTTGAAGCATGCAATAATATTCCTCTAAATCCTTTCTTACCCCTTAAATATTTTTCATAAAATGCCTCTACTCCGTATTTCCCAGATTTTTCCCCCAAAGAATAATCACTTTCCTCATCTTCAAGTTCTTCTTTACTTACCTCACCCATGTATCCAATAACATGAGAAGCTAATGATCCAAAAGGATAATATCTCTCAAATTCAATATTTATAGAAAATGGTGGTAAATCCTCTCTATTCTCTTCTAAAAGTAATATTTCCTTTATATCTAAATTATTTTTTAAAAGTACCGCAGGATAGAACGGTGAAATTTTATTATAAATCTTTTCGATATCTTTATCCTTCATTTTTATAACATTGCTTAATCTCTTTACTTTTTCTCTCTCATATTTGTAAGGAGGAATTAAATATAATGAATATTTTATCTTATTTTCAGCTAAAATAACTCCATTTCTATCATATATGATACCTCGAGGGGCAGGAAGGATTACTGATTTCATATAGTTTCTTTGGGCAAGATCTTGATAAAAATCACCTTTATATATTTGAAGATAGAAAAGTCTTAATATAATCAGCAAAATAGCTACTTCTATTATTCTTTTAAAGAAAATTTCATGATTCTTCATTCTTTTTCAGTAGAATAAATCTCAGGAATAAAAAAATAAAAAGGGATAAAAAATACAAGATTAGATGATATATATCTCAAGAGGTCTATTACATAATTCAAACTAAAATTATAGCCAAAGTTCCAAAATAAAAAGGAAAAGGTACTAAGACCAATTATTAAAAAGAAGGCACTACTTTTATGAATAGAGATAAAACTCTTTTTCCACATTTTTATTATAACTTCAATAATAACCCAATAAATCAGAAATAAATAGAAAGGAATAGTAGAAAAAATTTTTAAAGAAAAAGATAGAATAATAGATATTCCTTGAAAATATAAACTTTTAAAAAGAAGAAAAACAAAAAAAACTAAAACCAAATCAGGATGAAATCCTAAAAAGAAAACTTTTGTCTGCAAAAAAGCTAAAATTAAAGAACTTAAAAAGATTAAAATTTCAGACAAACTGCAACCCCCTCCATATTTGATAAATCAACCATTGGATATACTTTTATTCTGGTAAAAGCTAAAACATTCTTCTCTTCTAAATGAGAAATATATCCTACCTTTAAACCATAAGGTATATATTCATCAATTCCAGAAGTTATTACATTATGATTAGTTTTAATACCATGATCTGAAAATATGTAAGCCATTTCTATATGATCAAAGGCTCCTTTAACTATTCCATAATCTTTTGTTTCCCATATCATTACTCCTACTACTGTACTAGGGTCATAGATTGTCTTTACAATTGAAAAATTTTTCTCTGTTTTATAAATTTTTCCAATTATCTGATCCTTATAAATTACTGCCATCCCTTTTTTGACACCATCTTTTTCTCCCTTATCTATTTTAAATTCAAGATTCCACTTTACAGGATCTCTTCCAATAATGTTAGCATAAACAAACGAAAAATTTTTCTTTTCCAATTCCTTTAACCATATTGCTGTCTCTTCTTTCCGTCTTAGATTTTCTAAAATCATTTTAAGCCTTAAATTTTCCTTATATAAATCAAAGTTTTCGTTCCTTAATATCTCTATTTCCTTTTGCAAACTTTCAGTTAAAGTAAAAATAGCTTTCAATTCATTAATAAAAATCTTTAAGTCATTAATTATATTAGAAAATGCTTTTTGAATATTAGTGGTCCAAATTTCTACGTATCCACTACCCCAAAGAAGAATAGAGAGTAGCAGTACTAAAAATACCAACCGCCATTTAATTCCTTGTTTATCCATTTATAAATACTTCTTAATAGCTCTCTTTAACTGAAGCAAGTACCTGTTTATATTTATCAAATTCTTCAATAATCTTTCCTGTTCCTTTTACTACACAAAGTAAAGGCTCTTCTGCAACTATAGTTACAACCCCTATTTGTTCTGATATATATGAATCAAGACCTCTCAGGAGAGCACCTCCACCAGCTAAAACTATACCTTTATCCATAATATCTGCTGCAAGTTCTGGAGGTGTTTTTTCTAAGGTATCTCTAATTGCTTCTACAATCATATCAATGGTATCCTTTAAAGCTTCTCTAACTTCTGCCGAACTAATCTCTATATTACGAGGCACCCCAGTAAGTAAATCTCTTCCTTTAACTTCCATATAAGTTTTATTCTCTTCTCCAAAAGCAGCATTTCCAAGGTTAACCTTTATCTCTTCTGCAGTTCTCTCTCCTATAAATAGGTTGTATTTTTTCCTTATATAATGAACAATAGCTTCATCCATCTCATCCCCAGCCACCTTTATTGAGGTGCTAACCACTATTCCTCCTAATGAAATAACAGCTATTTCAGTAGTCCCTCCACCAATATCTACAATAATATTACCAGAAGGTTCCCATATTGGGAGATCAGCACCTAATGCACTAGCAATAGGCTCTGTGACAAGCAAAACATCTCTTGCACCAGCAGAATATGCAGTATCTAAAACAGCTCTACGCTCTACAGGTGTTGTTCCCGACGGTATACCTATAACCATTCGAGGACTTACTAAAAAATCTCTCTTATTGTGAACCTTCTCTATAAAGTATCTAATCATCTTTTCCGCAGCATCAAAATCTGCTATGACTCCATCCTTTAATGGCCTTATAGTGACAATCTCTTCAGGAGTTCTTCCAAGCATTTTCTTTGCTTCTTCACCAACAGCAACAACCTTCTTATCACTTCTTCTTATTGCCACCATAGATGGTTCAAAGATAACTACTCCCTTACCTCTAACATATACAACCGTATTTGCAGTTCCCAAATCAATACCTAAATCCTTAGAAAAAATTCCTGCCAAAAAATTCAAAGCCATAAGTCCTCCTTCTTTCTTTTATAATATTTTATAAAAGATTATATCCAAATTTATCAAGAAGATAATTCAATCTTACTAATGGTAATCCCACTATATTATAGTAATCACCTTCTATTTTTTCAATTAATAATGCTCCTTTACCTTGAATTCCATAAGCACCAGCTTTATCCATAGGTTCACCTGTTGCAACGTATCTTTCTATTTCCTCATCCGAATAATCCCTCATTTTTACCTTACTTCTAACAGAAGAAATATAATGTATGTTTTCAGGAGTCGCCCATACAACTATACCCGTAAAAACATAATGATATTTACCTCTTAGCCTCTTAAGAATTCTTATAGCATCCTTTTCATTTTTTGGTTTACCAACAATTTCTCCATCTAATACTACAATAGTATCAGCTGAAATAATTAAAGAATATTCACTTTGGCATAGTTCTGCTGCTTTTTGAGCTTTCTTTAAAGCATTTTTCTTCACCAAATCTACTGGCGAGATATTTCTTTTCCCTTCTATTTCTTCCACATCTACTGGTAAAACTTTAAAATCAATACCTAAACTCTTAAGAAGTTCCTTTCTTCTAGGAGAATTAGATGCAAGAATTATTTCTCTTTTCATTGTTTGAAAGATTTAAATCCCTCCCCTAATACTTCATGAGCCGGTGTTATTACAACAAAAGCTTTTGGATCATTTTTATGAATTATTTCTTTTAATCTACCAACCTCTGATTGACTTACTACACAGTATAAAATTTCCCTCTCTCTCCCAGTGTATAATCCCATACCATAAAAAACTGTAACTCCTCTGCCTAATTCTTTGAGAATTTTTTCTCCAATATCCCTTGGCCTATCTGAGAAAATAAGAGCAGCTTTAGTATACGATAATCCTTGTTGTACTAAATCTATGGAATATCCTTGAATAAAAATAACAAGAAGAGCATATAAAGCCAAAACAAAATCAAAAATAAAACCTGCGGAAATAACTATAATTCCATCTATTATTAACAATGATTGTCCTATATTTAACCCGGTAAAATGAGAAAATACTTGAGCTAAAATATCTGTTCCACCAGTAGATCCTCCGTATTTAAATACTATACCAAGCCCTAATCCCCCCAATATACCACCATAAACCGTCGCAATTATTGGGTCTTTTATAACAGGTAATTTGAAAAGATTAAGCAGATCTACAAATAAAGATAGTATAAAAGTTCCGTACAGAGTTTTAAAGCCAAAAGAAGAACCAAGCATCTTAATACCCAATACAAATATGGGTATATTTAAAAGAAGCATAGTAATACCAACAGGAGATCTAAAAATATAGTATAGAATGATAGCTATTCCACTAACTCCACCACCCACAAGCTTGTTAGGAGCTAAAAATACATCTATACTTACAGCTATAAAAAAAGCCCCCAAAGTTATTCCCAATAAATCAATAATTTTTTTCATATATTCTACCCCTTTGTATATATACGCAAAAACCTCAGAAGTCTTGGAAACCTTACAAAAATTCTTTTAGGCTCTTGTAAAATTCTGTAAAACCATTCTAACCCAAGTTTTCTAAAAATCCAAGGAACTCTTCTTTTTACACCAGAAAGAACATCAAAACTACCTCCAACCCCCATAGCAACTCTTACCTTCAAATCCCTTTTATATTTGCTAATAAAAAATTCTTGTTTAGGAGCACCTAAAGCCACGAATAAAATCTTTGCTCCAGATTCATTAATCATCTTAATTATTTTTTCCTCTTCTTCATCAGAAAAATAACCATTTCTAAATCCTGCTACTAATAAATCTGGATATTTTAACTTTAGATTTTCAACTAATTTCCTAACAACTTCCTCTTTTGCTCCAAGGAAAAATATTGGAAATCCATATATTTCCGCCCAAGAAAGAATTTTTTCCATAGCCTCAATACCCGGGAACTTTCTAATAAAATATCCCTTTCTTTTAGCGAGAAGAGTTATACCAATACCATCTGGAATATTTAAATCAGACTCATATAACACCTTTTTAAACTCAGGATTTTCATTAGCTATTACCAACATTTCTGCATTTGGAGTGAATATAGTATTACATTTATTACTCTCCATAAAGGAGAGTATTAATTTTTTAAATTCATCATCTTCTAAAGATGTAAATTTAATCCCTAAAATATCCACATTTAACATATTTCTTTCTTAAAATTGTCTAAGTCCTCCTTTATTTTCTCTTTTTGCATAATTTTTACTTTCTTTAAGTATTCCTTATATTGATCATAATTTTTCAAAATTTCGGCAACATAATCTTTTATTTTATCAGATGAAAGTTCATCAACTACGAATTTCCAGCCAATATCTTCACAAAAACCTTTAACCTTCTCATCATAAGAAATTGCAATGAAAGGAATTTCAAAAAGTACAGATAGGATATGACTATGAAGTCTCATGCCAATAAAAATTATATTCATAGGAAAAAACTCTTCAATATTATCATCCGTTAGCTCTACAAATTTAATTTTTGATTTTATATGGTTGCCTAATTCGTCAAAAAGATGTTTGTCTTCAGTATGTAAAGCATAAAATACCATCTCTTTTTCCATTAATCCTTCTAAATTAGTAAGTAGGGAGTATATATCATTTAAACTATAATCTTTCCATCTTCTCAAATTAACTCCTATATATTTTCTCTCTAACTTTTTATAATTAAAGTCTAATAAAAAGACTAAATCTGTTGATAATTTAATCTTTTCTTCCAGGACATTTATCTTTTTCAAATAATTATAAGAAAAAGAATCTCTTACATATACTTTGTTACACTGAGTTAATATATAACCTAATAGCTTTTCTTCAATTCTATTTCTTAAAGGAGAAAAGCTTTGACCCAAAAGATATATCTTTTTATTAAAAAGTAAAGCAAAGAAAATTATAGATAAATAATAAAAAAAAGATTTTAAGCTTGTTTTGTCTTGAAAAAGACCTCCCCCTCCTGCAACAACAACTTCTGCCCATTTTAAAGCTTTGTATACTTGAAAAGGTAAAAATTTATTAAAAACCTTATAATTTGAATTTTTGTCTTTTTTCTTTGATAAAACACCTACTTCAAAATTCGTACTCAAAGAGAATAATAAGCTCTTTAAAAGAAGCTCATCACCAAGATTCCCCTCCCCATAGTATCCAAAAAGAAGCACTCTTTTCATTTATCTTTTTTCCTTTGCCATTCACTAAATAAATATGCTTCTATGAAAGGATCTAAATCACCATCAATAACCGCTTGTACATTACCCACTTCTAAACCTGTTCTATGATCCTTTACTAATGTATATGGATGAAATACATAAGATCTGATTTGATTCCCCCAACTTATCTCTTGTACTTCTCCTTTTAAAGATGCTATTTGTTCTCTTCTTTTCCTTTCTTCCAATTCCTCAAGACGAGCTCTCAAAACCCTTAAAGCCATCTCTTTATTAGCATGCTGTGACCTCTCGTTTTGACATTGAACTACTATACCAGTTGGAATATGGGTTATTCTAACAGCTGATTCAACTTTATTTACATGTTGTCCCCCTGCTCCTCCTGCCCTAAAAGTTTCTATTCTTAAATCTTCAGGTCTTATAACAATATTACTTTCAGGAATTTCAGGAATAACCTCTACTAAAGCAAATGATGTATGTCTTCTATGATTAGCATCAAAAGGGGAAATCCTTACAAGTCTATGAACCCCTTTCTCCCCCTTAAGATATCCATAAGCTCTCTCACCTTCTATTAACAAAGTAGCACTTTTTATTCCAGCTTCTTCTCCTGGAGATATATCTAATATTTTTACGTTAAAGCCTTTTCTTTCTGCCCATCTTATATACATTCTTAAAAGAATTTCAGTCCAATCTTGAGCATCAGTACCTCCTGTCCCTGCATGTAAAGAAAGAATAGCATTAGCATTATCATGTGGTTCTTTTAGGATTAAATTAATCTCAAAGTTTTTAAGTTTTTCTCCAATTTCCTTTAATTTCCTTTCAAACTCCTCTCTAAATTCATCTCCCTCTTCAATAAGATCTTTCCATTCTTTCAATTCAATAATTTCTTTCTCTATTGAAAGCCAATCATTTAACTCCTTTTGCAAGTTGTTATATTCACTTAAAAGGGCTTTATTTTTCTCCGGATCATCCCAGCTACTCTTGGCAATTTTATTTTCTAAATCCTTTAATCTTGACTTTATCCTATCTAAGTCAAAGATAACCACCCAATTTATTGAAAGTCTCTAATATTTCTTCATATGATATTAACAAATCCGCTACAGAAACTCCCAAATCAACTCCTCCTTCCACGATTTGCTGTTTTTGTTTCTTCAGTAACACGGATATTAAATAAGTATCTTATACTTTCCCAATCAAAAGTATTTACCATATCTTGGAACATTTGATAAGCCTCTTTTTTATATTCTACTAAAGGATCATGATGAGCAATAGCTCTCAAACCAATACCTTCCCTCAAAACTTCCATATCATTAAGATGCTCTATCCAGAGTTTATCAATTACATATAAAAGTACTATTCTCTCAATTTCTTTCCAGGTATCTTCTCCAAATTTCATCTTTCTCTCTTCATATTTTTCTTTAATTACCTTCTCTAATTTCTCTTTAATAGTCTCAAAATTATCTTCAGCTATAATCTCTTCCCAATTTGATGGTAAAAATCCGAATACCTCAAGAAACATATTTTTCCAGCTTTCCTTTTCCTGAGAAGACATCTGATTAAAGAATCTTTCTAATACTCTATCTAAAATCTTCTGTACTATTTCTTCCAAATTATCCATCGTTAATATTTTTCTTCTTTCAGAGTAAACTACTTCTCTTTGTTTATTAAGCACATCATCATACTCTAAAAGTTGTTTTCTTATTTCAAAATTTAACTTTTCCACCTTAGCTTGGCTATTTTCTATTAATCTCGTAAGTAAAGGAGACTCAATAGGTTGCCCTTTTTCCATTCCCAATCTATCCATTAAAGCTTTTATCTGATCTCCTCCAAAAAGTCTTAAAAGATCATCTTCCAATGAAACGTAAAACCTCGAAGAACCGGGATCTCCTTGTCTACCTGCACGTCCTCTTAACTGATTATCAATTCTTCTACTTTCATGTCTTTCTGTTCCTATAACATGAAGACCTCCAAGCTCAGCCACTCCTTCCCCTAAAACAATATCTGTCCCTCTTCCTGCCATATTTGTAGCAATAGTTACAGCATATTTCTGGCCTGCTTTAGCAATAATTTCAGCTTCCTTTTCGTGGTATTTTGCGTTTAATACATTGTGGGGAATCCCCTTCTTTTTAAGCATTTTACTTAATCTTTCTGACTTCTCTATAGATGTCGTACCTACAAGCACAGGCCTTCCAATTTTGTATAACTCTTCAATTTCCTTTACCACAGCCTCAAATTTTTCTTCTTCTGTTTTAAAAACAAGATCAGGATAATTGGTTCTCCTTAAAGGTTTATTCGGAGGTATAACAACTACCTCTAATCCGTAAATCTTAACAAATTCTTCTTCCTCAGTAGCTGCAGTTCCCGTCATACCAGCTATCTTCTTATACATTCTAAAATAATTTTGTATAGAGATAGTTGCTAAAGTAACATTTTCTTCCCTTATTCTTACACCTTCTTTTGCCTCAATAGCTTGATGCAATCCATCACTATATCTTCTTCCAAACATTAATCTTCCTGTAAATTCGTCAACAATTATCACTTCTCCGTCTTTAACTATATAATCCCTATCTCTATGATAAAAATTAAGAGCCTTTAAACACTGAAGAAGAGCATGAGCTAAATCCATATTTTGAAAATCATATAGGTCCTTTACACCTAAAAATTTTTCTGCCTTTCTCAAACCTTCTTCTGTTAAAGATACTGTTCTTGTTTTCTCATCAGTAGTATAATCTTCATCCTTCTTCAAATATCTTGCAGTTCTAATCGCAAGCTTATATATCCGACTATCTCCCTTAGCTGGACCTGAAATAATAAGAGGAGTTCTTGCCTCATCTATTAGAATACTATCTACTTCATCAATAATCGCATAGTTTAATTCTCTTTGAACTAAATGATCAGCTGATAATGCTATATTATCCCTTAAATAATCAAATCCAAACTCATTATTAGTACCATATGTAATATCTGCCAAATAAGCTTTTTTCCTTTCTAAAATTGGAGTATCATTTTGTAAAAGACCAACTTCCAAACCTAAAAACTCATAAATTGGTCCCATCCAATATCTATCCCTTTTAGCCAAATAATCATTAACTGTTACTATATGTACTCCTTTTCCCTCTAAGGCATTCAAATAGGCAGGAAGAGTTGCTACCAGAGTTTTACCCTCTCCCGTTTGCATTTCAGCTATTTTTCCTTGATGTAGAACAATACCACCCATTAGTTGTACATCAAAGTGTCTCATCCCAAGAGTTCTTTTTGCTACCTCTCTTACTACTGCAAAGGATTCTACTAATAAATCATCAAGGGTAGCACCCCTTTCTAATCTCTGTTTAAACTCTGATGTTTTTCTTTTTAGTTCATCGTCAGATAATTTACTTATCTCAGGTTCTAAAGCGTTAATTTTCTTTACGTATTCTTCTAATCTTTTTAAAGTTCTTGAATTGGAATCAAATAATTTAGATAGTAATCCCATATTATTTACTTATTCTCCTTCGTCCGTAATAATTAATCCATAATTTCCATCTTTTCTTCTATATAAAATAGAAGTTTTATAAGTATCTGCATCTATGAAAACAAAGAAATCATGCCCTAAAAGTTCCATTTGCAATATGGCTTCTTCTATATCCATAGGTTTCAATGAAAATCTTTTAACTTTAACAACCTTTTTCTCTCCTTCATCTTCCTCTTTTGTAAACATTTCAGTCAAAGAAGGAGCCCTCTTTTCTCTGTCTATCATTTTTTCTTTATATTTTTTAAGTTGTTTTTCCAATTTATCAATTACCAAATCTATACTACTTCTAAAATCTTGATTGGCCTCTGATGCTCTTATTATCTTTCCATTTGCCCTAATAGTAACTTCTACTCTATGAGCTCGACTACCATCTTTCCAATCTTCTTCCGAAAAGATAACCTCTATATTTTCAATATTATCAAAAAAGCGAGATAGTTTTGAAAGTTTTTTCTCAGCATATTCTTGCAAATTAGGAGAAATAGACACATTTTTACTTGAAAAGTTAATCTGCATAATCCAACCTCCTTGAAAATTTTATAAAAGAGCTCTTACAGCTACAAATACATAAATCTTATCCAAAATTTTTATATTGTTTTTTAAGGTATAAGCACACTCCTTTATTGTAGATCCAGTAGTATAGACGTCATCTATAATCAAAATATTTCTATAATGCAAATATTTTACCTCTTCTACTAAACCAAATGCTCCTTTAACATTTTCCTTCCTTTCCTTTAAACTAAGTGTTTTTTGTGGTTTTACCTCCTTATTTAATGACAAAAGAGAACCATATGGTTTTTTAAGACTTTTACTTAAAAAATACGCTAAATATTCTGATTGGTTATAACCCCTCTCCACAAGTCTTTTATTACTCAATGGTACATAGGTGAGAAAATCAATGTCCCATTTCTTACTTAATATTTTATCCTTAGCAAGATCTGCTATAAATTTAGCCACATTAGGTTTATTTCTAAATTTGAGGTTCTTAATTACTGTTTCCCACATATCATCATAATATCCTAAAAATTCAAATCCGCTCCATATAGGGCTCTCTTTAGTACAATTATAACAGATTTCTGAAATACCTGTAAGAGGTCTTCCGCAAAATCTACAATATTTATTAGGAATTTTGAATTTACTAAAACATTCTGGACAAACATAACCTAATCCATATCTACCACAAAAAATACATCTTGAGGGAAATATTATATCTAAAATAAAGTCTAAATAATGTCTCATGAATGGTATGGATTAAATTCTTCTGGAAGAGAGGAGCTAAATCCGAAATAATAAAGAAGAATATCTCTTATTCTTTCACTTGCCTTTCCGTCACCATAAGGATTTAGAGCTCTTGCCATTTTATTATACTCGTCTTCATCAATTAATAATTTACTTACCTCTTCCACTATTCTTTTTCTCTCAGTTCCTATTATCTTCACTGTACCTGCCTCAACTGCCTCAGGTCTCTCAGTAACCTCCCTTAAAACTAATACAGGTTTTCCTAAGGATGGAGCCTCCTCTTGAAGACCCCCCGAATCTGTAAGAACTAAGTTGCAATTTGCTATTAGATATACCATTGTTACATAATCAACAGGAGATATAAGAATAGCTCTCCTCTCATTACCTAATATGGAATTTACAGTTTCTCTTATAATAGGATTTGGGTGTACAGGATAAACTATGTAAAGATCTTCAAATTCACTCAAGATTTCTTTTAATGCTAAGGCAACGTTTTCCAAAGGTTTTCCCCAGTTTTCTCTTCTATGAGAAGTAACTAAAATATATTTCCCTTTGGGAACTTCTTCAGGAAGTTTAACCTCAAATTTTTCAAGGTTGTTATATACAAATAAAAGAGCATCAATCACTGTATTACCAGTTACAAAAATATTGTTAGATGGTACATTTTCTTTTAATAAATTTTCTTTTGCTTTCTTTGTTGGAGCAAAATGTAGATCAGAAAGTACACCTGTAAGATGTCTATTCATCTCCTCAGGATACGGTTGATATTTATCATAAGTTCTTAAACCAGCTTCTACATGTCCAATGGATATCTTCTTATAAAAAGCAGCTAAACTGGCTGCAAAGGTTGTAGTCGTATCTCCATGTACCAATACCATATCAGGAGAATCTTTTTGCCATATTACATCTAATCCCTCAAGTACCTTTACGGTTATTTGAGTAAGGGTTTGTTTTTCCTGCATTATATTTAAATCGTAATCAGAATTTAATTTAAAGATTTCCATAACTTGATCTAATAGCTCTCTGTGTTGTGCAGTAAGGATAATCTGAAGTTCAAAAAACTCAACATTCCTTAAGGCATATGCTACAGGAGCCATTTTTATAGCTTCTGGTCTTGTACCAAATACTAATGCAATACGCTTTTTATCCATTAGTTTTCTCCATGTTGTATTTTTTATAATATCCTATTATTTTATAAATAAGTCTCGCTGCTATATAATCTGCATAGTTAAGCCCAGGAATAGGAGAAAATTCTACGAAATCTACTCCTATTACTTTTTTATTTTTAAATATTTCCCTTAAAATACTCAGCACTTCATACCAAGATAATCCACCAGGCTCAGGTGTACCTGTAGCTGGCATTTCAGAAGGATTAAACACATCAAAATCAAAGGTAATATAAACATTTTCATTTTCAATGCTCGTTAATATATCTTCAATCACCATATTAAAATCCTTTGTATGAATTTCAAAATCCCAAAAAACCTTAATATTTGCTTTCTTTTTAATATATTCTCTTTCTCCTTCACTTAAACTTCTTATACCTACCTGAACAATATTAAGCCTCTCTGAAGCTTCTCTCAGTGCACACGCATGACTATCTTCAGTACCTTCATACTCTTCCCTAAGATCTGAATGTGCGTCGAAATGAAGAACAGAAAAATTATAACCCATACTTAGATAAGCTCTTAAAATTCCTTTTGTTATCGTATGTTCACCACCTAAAAATATGGGAAATTTATTCTTTTCAAGAATATCTTTTACTATTATCTCAATATTTAACAAACTCTTCTTTAAGTCTCCTAAAGGAAGAAAAAAATCAGGAAAAGTAAAGATACCTATTTTAGCAGGTATATCGTCAATCTCTTCATCATATAATTCAATATTGTAGGAAGCTAACAAAATGGACAGGGGACCCTCACGGGTCCCCTTTTTATATGTGGTTGTAACTTCCAAAGGAAAAGGAACAATAACAACTCTTGAATTTTCGATAGTAAAAGACGAAAGTCCACCAAAGGAAGGAAGGGGTCTATACTGATCCATTTTTTCCTCTTTTTAAGAGATTGACCGGAAAATCTCTGCCTCTTACCAATATTTCCCAATCAGATCTTTCAGGTAAAAGTTTTTCTTCAAGTATTTCTTTAGCCTTATCAATATTGAAGGTTTTGCACGAAAAGATATCAACACTCGCATAGTTTAAATCTGGCCATGTATGTATTGCAATGTGGCTTTCTGCAATAAGCACCACTCCTGAGATACCCCAATCTAAAGGATCATCCTCGGGTACATATCTCATTACATATGGTGGCATAATCTTTTGCATGCCTATCATATCAGGCAGTTCATCTAAAAGATCATAGATATATTGTACATCTTCCAACTTTTCCTTAGGACACCCATATAAGTCTAAAACTAAATGCGGTCCTAACATCTCTTCTTCCTTTTACCCCTTTCCTCAAAATTTTGTTCAACGCTAAATATAATACAATCAACCCCCTATGTCAATAATTTTTGAAAATTTTTTTGTGAAAATCACATATCTTCTACTTCTAAGGCAATATCTTTCCTATAATACATATTCTCAAAAAAGATATTTTGGATATTTTTATAAACCTTCTCCCTCGCCTCCTTAAAGGATTTACCTAAACCTACCACATTTAATACTCTTCCACCAGAAGTAACCAATTTACCATTCCTAAAGGAAGTTCCTGCATGAAAAATTATTGTCTCTTTTGTCTCCTTTACACTAATTTCTTTACCGACTTCATACTTTTCTGGATATCCTTTAGATGCAAGTACAACACATACAGCTTTTTTTTCGGAATATTCATACTCATTATATGTTTTGATATTTTTACCATCTTTAAGATCCAATAAAGAAAAACCAATAATAGGAAGAATAACTTGAGCCTCTGGGTCTCCAAGTCTAACATTAAATTCTAAAACATATGGTTCGTTATTAACCAAAATCAATCCTCCATAAAGAAAACCCTCATATTTTAAATTATTCTTTTCAAGTTCAGATAATAATGGCTTAAATATCAATTTTAAAGATTTCTCTATTAAACTACTATCAATCCATGGTACAGGAGCAAAAGAGCCCATACCTCCAGTATTAGGACCAGTGTTTCCTTCTCCCACTCTTTTATAGTCTTGAGCTGGTGGAAGTACATAGATTTCCCCGTCTTTAATAGCTACAATGAGAGAAAATTCTTTACCTTCAAGGAATTTTTCAATCACTACTCTCCTTCCAGCTTCTCCTAAAATACCTTCCTTTAATAACTTACCCAAGACTTCTACAGCCTCATTTTGAGAGTTAACAATAAAAACACCTTTACCAGCAGCCAAACCATCAGCCTTAATTACTAAAGGATAATGCTCCTTTTCCACGAAACTTTTAGCAGATTCAAAATCATCAAATATCTTAAAATCTGCAGTAGGTATTTTGGCTTTCTCCATAATTTTCTTAGCAAAAGCCTTGCTTGCCTCTAGTATTGCTAGATTTTTAATTGGTCCCCATATACTTAAACCCTCCTCTAAAAATCTATCTACAATACCCATAGAAAGAGGCATTTCAGGTCCTACAATAGTCCAATCAATTCTATTTTCTTTAGCAAAACTTACAATTTCATTTATATTTTCAGATTTTATAGGTACGCATTCCGCAAAACTACTGATACCAGCATTCCCAGGAAGAGCATAAATTTTTTCAACCCTTTTATCTTGGGATAATTTCCAACATATAGCATGCTCTCTCCCACCACTTCCAATAACCATCACTTTCATATATTCTCAGCCCCCTTCTTCTTAAATACTACTCTTCTTCCTATTATCTTGTATTCTTCGGTTAGAATTTTTTTGACAGATTCTACTATTAACTTATGTTCTTCCTGCAATATTCTTTCAGCCAAAGTCTCTGGAGTATCATCATCATAGACAGGTACTGCTCTCTGACCTATTATTGGACCTGAATCTATACCCTCATCCACAAAATGAACAGTACATCCGCTTATTTTCACTCCATATTCCCATGCCTTTTTTTGAGCTTCCAATCCTGGAAAGGAGGGAAGAAGAGATGGATGGATATTAATAATTTTCCATGGAAAAGCATCAAGAAGGGTTTTACCTATAATCTTCATATATCCCGCCAATACTACTAAATCTACTTTATATTCAAGAAGAATTTCTCTTATTTTTTCCTCATATTCCCTTTTGGATCTGTAATCTTCTCTTTTTACAACATAAACGGGAATATTCTCCTTTTTTGCCCTCTCAATAGCATAAGCTTCTCTTTTATTACTAATAACAACTACTACCTTCGCTGGATAATCATCTTTTTTTGAAGCATCAATAAGAGCTTGTAAGTTTGAACCCCTACCTGAGACTAGAACTCCAAGTCTTTTCTTTTCCATTCAATTTTTACGCCACCTTTCCCAGATTTTAATGATCCTATAATATAGCTCTTTTCTCCCATAGAATCTAAATCTTCCAATATCTTTTCTTCATTATCAGAAACCACAAGAATTAAGCCAATCCCCATATTGAAAACTCTAAAAGCCTCCTTTATACTTAAATTCCCTTTCTTTATAAAAAATTTAAATATCCATGGAATTTCCCAAGAAGATTCAACAATAGCGGTTAAATTATCTGGAATAATTCTTGGTAGATTACCCACAATTCCCCCACCCGTTATATGAGCAATGCCAAGAATATTTTCTCGATATCTCTCTAAGAGAGGCAAAATTTTAGGGGAATATATTTTCGTCGGTCTTAATAACTCCTCTAACAGATTATGTCCGTCTATATCTTTCTTCAAAGATATTTTCTTCTTTCTCAAAATATACCTTATTAAAGAATAACCATTACTATGAAATCCGGAAGATGTGACCCCAATTAAAATATTACCATCCTTCATTTTATCTTTTTTAGGAAGCAAATTATCTTTTTCTACAATTCCAAGTACAAAACCCACCAAATCAATCTCCTTACCCCTATATATACCCGGCATTTCAGCAGTTTCTCCACCAACCAAACTACAATTTGCTTCCTTGCAAGCTAAAGAAATACTCTTCAAAATTTCTTTATAGACATCTGGATCAATTTTTGATCCACCAAAATAATCTAAAAAGGCTAAAGGCTTACCGCCAGAGGTTAGAATATCATTAACATTCATAGCTACTAAATCAAAACCTATACCTGAAAACTTACGATATTTAACTGCAAGACTCAACTTAGTTCCCACTCCGTCAGTACTAAGTAAGAATAAAGGATTCTTAAATAGCTTAAAATCCAATTCTAAAATACTGGAAAAACCGTTCCAATAAGGTAATACATATGCCTGATGGGTAGATTCAATATCCTTTCTAACCTCTTGTAATGCTCTTTCTACCTTAGAAATATTAACACCACTCAGACTATAAGTAATTTTTTTTCTTTTTTTACTATTTTTCTTCCAAAACATTCTCCACAATAACCCCTTTCTGGAAGTATACTAACTAAACCCTCCATACTTAAAAAAGCAACAGAATCAAAACCTAAAAGTCTGGCAATCTCCTCAGGAGAGTAATGATAACTTATTAATTCTTTTGTATTAGGTATATCTACTCCATAATGGCAAGGAGAAATAAGGGGAGGTGAAGAAAGTCTAAGGTGTACTTCTTTAGCACCTTCTTCCCTAAATTTCTCAGCAAGGATTTTAGCAGTAGTACCTCTCACCAAAGAATCATCTACCAATACTATTTTTTTTCCTTTAATTAAATCGCTAACAAATAAAAATTTCATTCTTACTGACAATTCTCTTTCCTTTTGCCTTGGCTGTATAAATGTTCTGCCTACATAATGACTTCTCATGAGAAGCATCTGTAGAGGTATACCTGACTCCTCACTATACCCAATAGCAGCAGGAATACCTGAATCAGGAACAGGAACAACCCAATCTGCAGATACAGGAACTTCTTTTGCTAATATTCTTCCCATTTGTTTTCTATAATAATAAACCGTCCTATCATCATAAAGACTATCTGGCCTCGAAAAATATATAAATTCAAACAAGCAAAATCTGGAGGGTCTATCTTGAAATGATCTATAATTAAAAACATTTCCATCTTTACTGAAAAAAACCCATTCACCAGGATTCAATTCTTTAATTTCTATTATAGGTAAATCTTTTAAAGCTGATGTCTCAGATGCAAAAATAACTCCTCCATCTTGGAGCCTTCCCATAAAAAGTGGTCTAAATCCTGATGGATCTCTGATTGCATAAACACCTTCGTGGGTTCCAACTATTAGAGAGTAACTTCCTTCAACTTGATTAAGAGCCTCTTCAAGCCTTTCTTGTAAACTTTGCTTTTTTGATTTAGCTGTTAAATGTAATATAACTTCAGTATCTGAATCACTTTGAAATATTATCCCTTCTTTTTCCAAGTTTCTTCTTAAAGAATTAGCATTAGATATATGACCATTATGGGCAAGAGCCATATAACCATACCTAGGAAGATTCACTACAAAGGGCTGAATACTTTGAGGTGATTTCTTACCAGAAGTAGAATATCTAACATGTCCAACAGCAATTTTTCCCTTTAAGTTTTTAAGAGATAATTCATCAAAAACTTGAGAAACAAGACCAAAATTCTTATGAACATGATATCCTTCACTGGAAAAAGTTACAATTCCCGCGCTTTCTTGGCCTCTATGTTGTAATTTTAACAATCCTCTATAAGCCAAAAAACTTGCATATCTTTCACTAAAAACTATAACTCCTATAACCCCACATTCTTCTTTTAAGGTCATTTGACCTTTCACCTTCTTTCAGAAAAGGGTCTTTATGTCTAATTCAAGAAAAGGTCTAACTATAAATTTATCTGGAATTACTTTACCTATTTTTTGTACATTTAAGTTATATTTCTCTGCATATTTTAAAAACATAGTTTCTTTTTCTCTTGATACCTCCGCAATTAAAATAGAACCTTCACCAAAAAGCATTTCAGCTTTATCTTCTCTTGGGAGATTTACATACAATCCTTTATTTCCCCATATCGATAGTTCTAACAAAGAAGCCAACATTCCCCCCTCACTAACATCATGTAAAGAAAGAATAATTTTTTCCAACCTTATTTCCTCTAAAAAATATTTTAATTTTCTATCCCAAATTAAATCTACATATGGGGGCTCACCTTCTATAACCCCATAAAGATCTTTCATAAATCTTGATCCATCTAAAGTTAATCTTGAAAAATCACCTATCACATATATAGGATTTTCATATTCTTTTAATCCCGGTGTTATTAAATATGAAAGATCCTCAATAATTCCAACCATACCAATAATAGGAGTAGGGAAAATTTTGTTATCACCTTGACCATTATAAAAACTAACATTTCCACTTACTATAGGTATTTCCAATATTCTTGATGCCAAATTAATACCCTTTACTACTTCTTTAAATTGATAGAAAACATCCGGTTCATCGGGATCCCCAAAATTCAATCCATCAGTTATAGCTAATGGTTTGCCACCAACACAAAGAATGTTTCTACAGGCCTCTGCTACAGCATACATAGCCCCTTGTTTAGGATTCAAATAACAATATCTACCATTCCCATCTGTAACAATAGCAATACCCTTATTTGTATTTTTAATTCTCAAAACAGCAGCATCACCAAATCCAGGTGGTAAAACTGTATTTGTTTGCACGGAATAATCATACTGGGTATAGATTTTTTCCTTAGTTTTTATATCTTGAATTAAAATCTCTATATATTTTTCCACATCTTCATTGGTGACTGTTACTACGTTTTCTTTCCTTTCCTTCTTGGGCCCCATTGATGGTGGATCAAATATAAGAGAACCATCCACTAAAAGCTCAGTAGGTAGATCAACAACCTTTACTCCATTAAAATAAGCTATAAATCTTTCTTCTTTAATTACCTCTCCTATAACTTCTGCTTCAAGATCCCATTTTTTAAACACTTCAATAATATCCTTTACTTTATCTGGTCTAACTACAAAAAGCATTCTCTCTTGAGATTCCGATAACAATATTTCTTCTGGTGTCATATTTTCCTCTCTTTGAGGAACTTTATCAAGATAAACTTTTACTCCACTTCTTCCTCTACGTGCAGACTCTGATAAGGCACTCACAAGACCTGCAGCACCTAAATCTTGAATACCTATAACACCATCCTTAGCTGCAGCCTCTAAAGTTGCCTCAATAAGAAGCTTACCCAAGAAGGGATCCCCTACTTGAACTGATGGTTTCTTTTTGTGAGTTTCATCATCAAGCTTCTCTGAAGCAAAACTTGCTCCTTGAAGACCATCCCTACCTGTTCTTGCGCCAACAAGTACTAGAAGATTACCTTCACCTTCAGCTTTTCCTCGATAAGATTTTTGATTTGGAGATAATAATCCTACACACATAACATTTACTAAGGGATTTGATGAATAACATTCATCAAATACTATCTCTCCTCCCACAACAGGTACTCCAATACAATTACCATAAAAACTTATACCACTTACTACTCCCTCAAAAAGATACTTATTTTTTGGTTTATCAATTGAACCAAATCTTAATGAATCAAGTAGAGCAATAGGCTTTGCTCCAAGAGCCAATATATCCCTTACAATTCCTCCAACTCCTGTAGCAGCTCCTTGAAATGGTTCAACTGCTGAAGGATGATTATGGCTTTCTATCTTGAACACTATTTTATATCCATCTCCTAGATCTACAATTCCTGCATTCTCGCCTGGACCTTGTTCTACCCACTCTGCTTTTGAATAAAAATCCTTTAGATATTTCCTTGAGTGTTTATAACTACAATGTTCAGACCATATTACAGATATAACAGACCATTCTATATCATTTGGCTCTTTACCAAGCAATTCTCTTGCATGTTTTATTTCTTCTTCCTTAAGCCCAAAAATTCCCATGATTACACCCCTTTATTTTAGAAATGATAAGAACAGATTAATCCCATCAGAGCTTCCCAAAATATCTTCTACTGCTCTTTCAGGATGAGGCATCATACCCATTACATTACCCTTTTTATTAATAATTCCAGCAATATTATCAATTGAACCATTTGGATTTTCATATTCATATTTAAGTACTATTTGATTGTTCTCCTTCAGATCTTCTAATCCCTTTTCTGATATATAATATCTACCTTCTTTATGGGCTATAGGTATCTTAATAACCTGATTAACTAAATACCTATTCAAGAAGATATTTTGATTATTCAATACTCTTATAAAAACAGGTTTACATATAAAAGTATTGGTAACATTTGGTAACATAGCTCCAGGTAAAAGACCTGCCTCTAAAAGTATCTGGAACCCATTACATATACCTAGCACATATCCACCTTTATTTGCAAAATCTATTACCTCATTCATGATAGGAGAAAATCTTGCAATAGAACCAGCTCTCAAATAGTCTCCATAAGAAAATCCTCCAGGGAGTATTACCATATCTACCTCTTGAAGATCATGATCTTTGTGCCAGAGAAAAACTGGGTCATGTCCTGTAATCTTTAAAGCATAAAAGGTATCCATATCACAATTTGTGCCTGGAAATACCACTACTCCTACCCTCATTCTCTTTCCACCCTTATTGAAAAATCTTCTGTAACTGGATTAACAAGTACAATTTCACTCATTTTTCTAACTTTTTCCATCACTTCCTCTTCAGAATTCCCCATCAGTTTAATTTTAAGGACCTTTCCAACCCTCACATCTTTTACTTCTTCAAAGTCTAAGGAATGAAGAGCATTTCTAATAGTTTTACCTTGAGGATCAAAGATCCCCTCTTTTAAAAAGATCTCTAATATCACTGTCCATTCTTTCACTTTAATTCCTCCTTAACTCCAGATCTCTGGAATATAAAATCTATATTTTTAAGGAATACTTGCGGAGAAAAACAACTTTCTATCTCTTCCTTAGAAAGTTTTTCTGTAACTCTCTTATCTTCTAAAACTACCTCTAAAAAATCTCTTTTTTCATTGATAGCCTTAAATGCATCCTCTTGAATCCATGAATAAGCAATATCCCTTAAAACCCCTTTTTGGGTAAGAGCTAATAATAAGTTTTGAGAATAAAATATTCTATAATTAGTATTCATGTTCTCTAGAATATTCTCTTCATTAACTTTTAAATCTTTAACTATCTCATAAGTTAGATTAAGTATATAATCAGTGAGGGTAGTAGCATCTGGAAATATTACTCTTTCTACAGAAGAATGACTAATATCTCTCTCATGCCATAAAGGAATGTTTTCAAAAGCAGAATTCATATATGACCTTATTACTCTTGACAGTCCACAAATTCTTTCAGAAAGAATAGGATTTCTTTTATGAGGCATAGCTGACGATCCCTTTTGCCTCTCCCTAAAAGGTTCTTCCAATTCTCCTACTTCCGTTCTTTGGAGATGTCTAATTTCAAGAGCAATTCGTTCACAAGACGAAGCTATCATTCCTAAAACATAAATTACTTCTGCATGTCTATCTCTTGGAATAATTTGTGTAGCAACTGGTTCAGGTTCTAATCCTAAAATCTTACATGCCAATTCTTCTACTTCAGGTGACAAATGACTTAATGTACCAACAACACCTGAAAATTTTCCATATCTTATGTTTTCTCTTGCCTTTCTCAACCTCTCTAAATTTCTTTTAAGTTCTGACCACCATCCCAAAAACTTAAAACCTAAGGTGATTGGTTCTGCATGCATTCCATGAGTTCTTCCCATCATAGGCAAATCTTTGTATTGAATTGCTTTTTTTGCTATTTCATCTAACAATTTTAAGAGATCTGATTCTATATAATTAAGAGCTTCTAAAATTTGTAAAGAAAAAGCAGTATCCATAACATCTGATGATGTAAGTCCTTGATGGATGTATTCAGATCCTTCTCCTACATATTGAGCCACATTAGTTAAAAATGCTATCATCTCATGATTATTAATCTTTTCTATCTCCTTAATTTCTTCGACTTTAAATCTTGCTTTCTTTTTTATTTTTTCAAATGCTTCACTTGGGATCTCTCCTAATTTAGCTCTTGCTTCTAATACTGCCTCTTCTACCTTCCACCAAAGAGAATATCTTTTCTCATCAGACCAAACTTCTCTTAATTCCTTTCTACTATATCTTTCTAACACTTTTTTTACCTCCTTTAAAAGCAAAAAGCCCAAGCTCATAGGTTCTCCTTACGAGGGAACCTACCCGCCTGGGCTTTTATCCCTTCGGTGTAGCAAGATCAACAATCTTGCCAGCTCCGCTTGGATCTTTAGACCCTAAGGAGCTCTTCCGCTCGTAGTCAGGCAATTTACGGTTGCCTGGTAGAAACTCCCGAGCCATATTCTCGGGATTATACGAAGCTTAAGTAGATTATATAAAACTATCTCTTGAAGTTCAATATACCCCTATAAATTGCAGAATCCCCTAAATCTTCTTCTATTCTAAGTAGTTGATTATACTTAGCTATTCTATCAGTTCTACTCAAAGAACCTGTTTTTATCTGCCCACTATTCACTGCTACTGCTAAATCAGCAATAAATGTATCTTCAGTTTCTCCAGACCTATGAGATATGACAGTTCTATAGCCGGCTTGATGGGCAATTCTTATGGTATCAAGAGTCTCTGTTAAGGTACCAATTTGATTAACTTTTATCAATATTGCATTTGCAATTCCTCTTCTGATCCCTTCTGCTAAGATTTTTGGATTGGTAACAAATATATCGTCACCCACAAGCTGTATTTTCTTACCTAACTTTTCTGTTAGCTTCTCCCAACCATCCCAATCTTTTTCAGAAAGTCCATCTTCTATAGAAACAATAGGATATTTATCACATAGATATTCATAGAAAGAAATCATCTCTAAAGACGATAAAGCCTTATTTTCAGCCTTCAAAATATATTTACCATCTTCATAAAATTCACTAGCAGCTGGATCTAACGCTAAAGCTACATCCTTACCAGGTTCAAATCCTGCAGATTTAATTGCTTCCACCAATATAGCCAGAGGTTCCTCATTTTTCTCTAAATATGGTGCAAATCCCCCCTCATCACCTACATTTGTATTTAAACCTTTACTCTTAAGGATATTCTTTAAGGTATGAAAAACTTCAACAGCCCATCTTAGAGACTCTTTAAAAGTAGTAGCTAAGGGAACAATCATATATTCCTGAAAATCTAATGGGTTATCAGCATGCTTTCCACCATTAATTACATTCATCAAAGGGGTTGGCAATTCTCTTGCCTGTACTCCACCTAAATACATATAAAGAGGTACACCTAAGGATTCTGCAGCTGCTCTTGCAGTAGCAAGAGATACCGCCAGTATAGCATTTGCTCCGAGTTTTGACTTGTTATCAGTACCATCAAGATCTAGCATTGTTTTGTCAACTGTATATTGATCTAATGCCTCTATACCAATTATTTCTTGTGCAATTACCTCATTTATATTTCTTACCGCCTGTAAAACCCCTTTTCCTTTATATCTCTTAGGGTCGTTATCTCTTAACTCTAAAGCCTCCCTACTTCCTGTAGATGCTCCTGAAGGAACAATAGCCCTTCCTATAGAACCATCTTCTAAATAGACCTCTGCTTCTACAGTAGGATTTCCTCTTGAGTCTAAAACTTCTCTACCACGAACATCAAGAATTGCAGGCATAATTAGAAACACCTCCTAATTTAGATTTGTTTTTATTTTATTAAGGTTATTATAACACTTATTCTTAATAAAAACTTTAAATTTTCTTTTAAAAGAAGCCACTTTAATATAGAATATAATCAGAAAATAAAAATATTAAGCAAGGAGGCGAAAAATGGAGTACTTGGCACCCAGCTGGGAAGAAATTTATAATCTATGTCTTGATCTTGCAGATGAGATTAATAAGAATAAGTTTAATCCTGAAGTTATAGTTGGGATTGCACGAGGAGGATGGATTCCTGCAAGAATACTATCTGATCTTCTTGGAAACTCTTATACAGCTAATCTTAAAATTGATTTTTATAGAGGGGTTGGAGAAACTAAAGAAAGACCAATTATAACTCAAACTATCTCAACAATTGTTGAAGGGAAAAAAGTATTAATAGCTGACGATGTGGCAGATAGTGGAAAAAGCTTAAAGGTTGCTAAAGAACACTTAGAACAATGTGGGGCAACTCAAGTAAAAATTGCTACCATATATTACAAACCCTGGTCTATCATTAAACCCGATTTTTACATAAAAGAAACAGAAGCATGGATAATCTTCCCTTGGGAAAGAAAAGAATTTGTATCTAAAATGATAGAAAGCTTAAGAGCGAAAGGACTTAGACATGATGAAATAATGAAAGAAATAGAAAAAAGTGGAATTCCTAAGGATCTAATATTAAGATTTGTAAATGATTTAATAGGAGAAGACTCATGAAAAATGCCATTTCAGCAGGTGGAGTAATTATTAATCCTATCAACAAAAAAGTTTTTATCCTAAAAAGAAAAAATTCTAATTGGGTTCTCCCTAAGGGACATATTGAAAAAGGAGAATCTCCAGAAGAAGCAGCTATAAGAGAGGTAAAAGAAGAAACAAATTTGAATGTGAAAATTATAGATTTTATAGGAAAGACCCACTATATTGCTCCCGCTACAGAAAGACATCCTGAAGAGGACAAAACAGTATTATGGTTTCTTATGGAATCCTATGACTCTAATAATGTTAAAATCGAGGAAGATGTATTCTCAGATGGAAGATTCTTGTATTTTAATGATGCATATAATCTTCTTACCTTCGAGCAAGAAAAAGAAATATTGAGAAGAGGATATGAATTATATATGCTTCAAAAAGGCGAAAAAAAACTTCATGTTTTAATGTTAAGCTGGGAATATCCACCAAGAATTGTAGGCGGACTCAGTAGACATGTGAAAGATCTCAGTGATGCTTTAGCAGAGAAATATACTAAAGTTTCCATCGTAACATGTGGTACAAAAGATGTCCCTTGGGAAGAGCATAAAGAAAATCTCTCTGTTTATAGAGTACCAGAAAAAATAATAGACACCCCCAATTTTATCTCATGGATCTACTTTCTCAATATCTCCATGATGATTAAAGCCTTAGAAATAAACAGAACAAATCCCATAGATATCATACATGCTCATGACTGGCTATCTGCTTTTACTGGATATGTACTAAAACACTCTCTTAAAAAACCTCTTATATCAACAATTCATGCAACCGAACATGGTAGAAATCAAGGGATATATACTGAAGAACAAAAATTTATCCACAATGTGGAATGGTGGCTAACATATGAATCTTGGAAAGTAATTGTATGCAGTAACAATATGAAAGATGAAGTAAAATCTCTTTTTAACTTACCGGATGACAAAATAAAAATTATCCCTAACGGTATAAACCCCGAAAACTTAAAAACCACATTAAATTATAATGAAATAAAAAGCAGATATCTTAGTCAAGATGAAAAAATGATACTCTTCATTGGTAGAATGCATTATCAAAAGGGAGCGGAGTATCTTTTAAGATCTATACCCTATATTAATAATAATTATCCAAAAGTTAAATTCATCTTTGTAGGGACAGGGCCACAACTTGATTATTTAATTGAAGAAAGCAAGAATTTAGGTGTCAAAGAAAAAGTTATATTCACAGGCTTTGTAGATGATAACCTGAGAAATGCTCTACTCCATGCATCTGATATATGTGTTTTTCCCAGTATCTACGAACCCTTTGGGATAGTTGCATTAGAAGCTATGGCTTTAGGAAAGCCTGTAGTAGCAAGTAGGCTTGGTGGCTTTGCTGAGATAATTGAAGATGGAATAGACGGTATACTTTTTGAACCTAAAAATATATTAGATTTAGCAAATAAAATAAAAATGCTTTTATACAATGATGAGTTAAAAGAAAATATTGGAAAAATGGCAATGAAAAAAGCTTTGGAAAAATATTCTTGGAAAAGTATTGCTGAAGAAACTAAAAAGGTTTACTTTGAGATTTATAGAGAATATCTAAAAACTGATTGGTAAGGGAGGTTTTTTCATGAAAGTTGTTGTAATGGCAGGGGGAGAGGGAACAAGATTAAGACCTCTAACCATCACACGTCCCAAACCTATGACCCACATTGTTGGTAAACCTATAATGGAACATATTATTAACCTTCTTTCAGAACAGGGTTTTAAAGAATTTATTGCCACTTTATATTATTTACCTGAAATCATCCAAGAATATTTTAATGATGGGTCCAATTGGAACATAAAACTCGATTATTCTATTGAAGAATCTCCTCTCGGTACAGCTGGAAGTGTAAAATATGCCCTTAAGGATAAGGAAAAGGGAAGAATTTTAATAGTAAGTGGAGATGCCTTAACAGATTTTAACTTTCAAGAAATTATAAGATTCCATGAAGAAAAAAAAGCCTTAATTACAATTGTATTAACAAGTGTAGAAAATCCTCTAGAGTATGGCGTGGTAATTACAGATGATGAGGGAAGAATAGTTAAATTTTTAGAAAAACCCAGTTGGGGAGAGGTATTTAGTGATACGGTTAATACAGGTATATACATTTTGGAACCTGAGGTTTTAGATTATATACCAGAAAATGAGCCCTTTGATTTTAGTAAAGACCTATTCCCAATGCTTCTTGAAAAAGGTGCACCTTTATATGGTTATATAGCAAATGGATATTGGTGTGATATAGGAAATTTAGAACAATTCCTCAAAGCCAATATTGATATACTAACTGGTAAAGTAAAAATAAAGATTCCAGGTAGAGAAATTCTTCCTGGTATCTTTGTAAACGAAGATGTGGACATTTCTCACTCAGCCTTTATTAAGCCGCCCGTCTACATTGGCCAATTTTCAAAAATAAAAGAAAATGCAACTATTCTTGGACCAACAGTTTTAGGAGATTCTGTATTTGTAGATAGCGAAGCCAAGATTCAAAGAAGTGTGATATTTAATAATACCTATATAGGTAAAAAAACAAATATTTATTCATCCATAATAGGTAGTAAATGTAATATAAAAAACTCCGTAAAAATAGAAGAAGGAGCAAGCATAGGTGACAACAATACAATAGGAGATAGAGTATTTATTAATACAGGAGTTAAAATATGGCCCAATAAATATATAGAGACTGGATCCATTGTTAATACAAGTATTGTCTGGGGAAGCCATTGGAGAAAAACCCTCTTTGGTCAAAGGGGAATTACAGGAAAAATAAATATAGAAATAACCCCTGAATTTGCAACTAAAATAGGCGCGTCTTTTGGTACCATACTTCCCAAATCATCTTATGTGGTAATGAGTAGAGATGCAAGGCCAGCTTGTAGAATGATAAAAAGAGCTATTTTAACAGGTATTCTCTCTACAGGTGTAAATGTGTTTGATATAAGGACCCTTCCAATACCCGTATCCAGATATGCTACCCCAAATTTGGATACTGTTGCAGGCGTTCATATAAGAATATCACCTTATGATCCTGAAAAAATATTAATAGAATTTTTTGATAGATCAGGTATTAACATTGATAAAAATACTGAAAGAAAAATAGAAAATACTTTCTTCAGAGAAGATTTTAGAAGAACTTATACAGAAGAAGTAGGAGAAATAAAATTTCCTCCGCATGTAATAGAATACTATACATGGGGATTACTTAAATCAATAGATAAATCAAGTATTGAGAAAAAAAGATATAAAGTTGTAATTGATTATCAAGGAAATAGCGCTTCTTTATTCTTACCCAATATACTCTCCCAATTAAAGATAGAAAACATATCTCTTAACATATATGGAGAAGATACACATAAAATAAAGGTTCCCAATGAAGAAGTTATTAAAATTACAAAGGCTGTTGGGGCTGATTTTGGCTTAATTATCAATAATGACGGTGAAAGTTTCTCAATCATAACACCAGGGGGAAAATATCTTGCAAAAGATGAGTTAATCGCAGTTCTCACCTATCTTACATTAAAACTTTATCCAAACTCGCAAATAGTCATACCGGTGAATATTTCCCAATCAATAGAAAAGATAGCTAATAATTTAGGAGGAAGAATAATAAGAAGCAAAATTTCACCTTCTGAATTAACAAAAACTTTATTAAGAACAGAATCCAAATTTGGAGCTAGTGAAGATGGCCTTATATTTCCTGATTTTCAACCTGTTTTTGATGGAATATATGGTCTATTAAAGTTTCTTGAAATCTATTCAAAGAATAATCTCACACTAAAAGAATTAGTAGAAGAATTACCAGAATATTTCAAAGTAAAAGCTACGGTAGATTGTTATGCAGAAAATAAAGGAAAAATCATGAGAAAGCTTATAGAAGAGAATGCTGAAAAAAACATAGAATATATAGATGGAATAAAAGTATATATAGATGATTCTTGGGTACTTATTATTCCACACCCAGAAGAGCCCGCTCTTATAATATATGCTGAATCTACAACTCTAAAGAAGGCTCAAGAACTATTGGAGGAATTCAGCCAAAAGATTAAAGATTTAAATATAGCTTTAACCTAATTTTAACTTGACATTAATATATCTTCAAATTATCTTAAAATGAGGTAAAATTTTTTAAAAGGAGGCTTAAGAAATGCAGAACCTACTGTGGATTACACCCATTTCAGGCACAATCGGTCTCTTAGTAGCTTTTCTTATTGCAAGAAATATTCTTAAAGAAGAGGTGGGACCTACAGAGATCCAAAAAATCATGAAAGCCATACAACAAGGAGCAGATGCATTTCTAAATCGTGAAATAAAAACTGTATCAATATTTGCAATAATATTCGGTATTTTTATGGCAATAGTATTACAACCTCTATTAGGATTAGCCTTCATCATTGGTGCAGCCTTTTCTATGCTTTCTGGATATATAGGAATGAAGATAGCAACAAGGGCAAATGGAAGAACAACTTATGCTGCCTCTAAATATGGAGTAGGTAAATCTTTGGATATTGCATTTTCTGGTGGAGCAGTTATGGGACTTATGGAAGCAAGTCTAGGAATCTTTGGTTCAAGTTTAATTTACCTCATTCTTAGCAATTTTATGCCAGATCCAAGATTAAAGCTTGAAATTATCAGTGGATATGCATTAGGAGCAAGTTTTATTGCCCTTTTTGCTCGTGTGGGTGGTGGTATTTATACAAAGGCTGCAGATGTAGGAGCAGATCTTGTTGGTAAAGTGGAAGCAGGAATTCCTGAAGATGATCCAAGAAACCCTGCTGTAATAGCTGATAATGTAGGAGACAATGTAGGAGATGTGGCAGGAATGGGAGCAGATTTATATGAATCCTATGTAGGAGCCATACACGCTGGTGCGGTATTAGGATTTGCATACGCTGAGATGAAAGGTCTCCTTTATCCATTCCTTTTTGCAGTAATAGGTCTTTATGCATCTATTATAGGAATCATCTTTACAAAAGTATATGCTGCAAGGAAAAATGCTGATCCTGCTAATGCCTTAAGAAATGGAACCTTTATTGCAGCTATCATCACTATTATTGGATCTTTCTTTTTATCCCAATCACTATTAGGAAATTTAGGTCCTTTCTGGGCAGGTACTATCGGAATTATTGTGGGTATAGCAATAGGTTTAATAAGCGAATACTATACATCTAATAAACCAATAGAAAGAATTGCATATGCCAGTACTACAGGTCCAGCTACTAACATTATAACTGGTCTTTCTGTAGGAATGGAAAGTACATTTCTTACTATAGTTGTTTTAGCAATTGGTATATATTTAGCTTATTTAGCTAATGGCATGTGGGGAATAGGAATCGCAGGAGTTGGAATGCTTGCAACCTTAGGTATTACCCTTTCTGTTGATGCTTATGGACCAATAGCTGATAATGCTAGTGGAATAGCAGAAATGGCCCACCAAGGAGAAAAAGTCAGAGAAATAACAAGCTCTCTTGACGCTTATGGAAACACTACTGCAGCTATGGGTAAAGGCTTTGCTATAGGTTCAGCCATATTAACTGCTCTATCTTTGTTTGCTGCTTTTAAAGAATGGGCTCAGATCCAATATATAGATGTATCAAAGGCATCAGTGCTTGCAGGTACTCTTATTGGTGGAATGCTACCATTTTTATTCTCCGCCCTATCTTTAAAGGCAGTAGGTGAGGCAGCCACTCATATGGTAGAAGAGGTAAGAAGACAATTTAGAGAAATAAAAGGACTTCTTGAAGGAAAATCAGACCCAGATTATGCAAAATGTGTAGATATAAGTACTCGCGGTGCATTAAAAGCTATGATACTTCCAAGTTTAATTATGATATTATCTCCCTTTATTATTGCATTCTTATTAGGAAAAGAAGCCTTAGGTGGTATGCTTACCGGAGCAACTGTATCTGGAGGACTTTTAGCCATATTTATGGCAAATGCTGGTGGAGCCTGGGATAATGCTAAAAAACTAATTGAACATGGTAAATTTGGGGGTAAGGGTTCTGATGCTCATAAGGCAGCTGTAGTAGGAGATACAGTAGGAGATCCTTTTAAAGATACTGCTGGACCTTCAATCAACATATTAATAAAACTTATGGCTGTAATTTCCCTTGTATTCTTACCAATATTCTTTCATTAAAAATTAAAAGACAAGAAAGGGGTGGAAGATATTCTTCCACCCCTTTTTTTATTCTTGACATAAATCTCATATATAATATACTAACCTAAGTCTTTACATATATTTTTGGAAGGAGGGATAACTTGTTCAAGAAACTACCATCACTAATAAACTTCCCACAGATGGAAGAAGAGATAATGAAATTTTGGAAAGATAGAGATACATTTAAAAAATCCTTAGAAATAAGAAAGGGATCACCCAGATTCAATTTCTATGAGGGACCACCCACTGCCAACGGTAAACCCCATGCAGGTCATGTTCTACCCAGAATATACAAGGACCTTTTCCCAAGATACAAAACCATGCAAGGATATTACGTGCCAAGAAAAGCAGGATGGGATACCCATGGGCTTCCTGTAGAGCTTGAGGTAGAAAAAGAGTTGGGTATTAACAGCAAACAAGAAATAGAAAAATACGGGATAGAAGAGTTTAATAAAAAATGTAGAGAAAGTGTATTTAGATACGAAAGAGAATGGCGACTATTTACAGAGAGAATTGGTTTCTGGATTGATATGGATAATCCCTATATTACATTAAGCAATGACTATATAGAATCAGTCTGGTGGCTTTTAAAAAAAATTTGGGAAAGAGGCTTACTTTATAAAGGATATAAAATTGTCCCTTGGTGTCCAAGATGCGAAACAGCCCTATCAGATCACGAGGTAGCTCAAGGTTATAAAGAAACAGAAGATCCATCTATTTTTGTAAAATTTAAGATAAAAAATCAAAATGATACATATTTTCTTGCATGGACTACAACTCCATGGACCCTTATATCTAATATAGCATTAGCTGTACATCCTGATGAAGATTATGTGAAAGTGAAATATAATAACGAATACTACATATTAGCAGAAAAAAGATTAACTTATGTATTTCCAGAAGGAAACTACGAAATAATAGAAAAGTATAAAGGCAAAGATTTAGAAAAAACTTATTATGAACCCCTATTCAATTTCTTACCCATCGATAAAGATTCTCATTATGTTGTACTTGGAGATTTTGTAACCTTAGAAGATGGTACAGGAATTGTCCATATTGCACCAGCCTTTGGAGATGAGGACTTCCAAATAGGGAAAAAATATGATCTTCCCTTCTTACAACCTGTAGATCAAAATGGCAAATTTATAAAAGAGGTTGAACCATGGGCAGGAATGTTCATAAAAAAAGCTGATCCCTTAATCATTGAAAATCTAAAAAATAGGGGCTTATTATTTAAAGAAGAAAAATATCTACACTCATATCCATTCTGTTGGAGATGTGATACTCCTCTAATTTATTATGCCAGAGCCTCATGGTATATAAAAACTACCGCAGTAAAAGAAGATTTACTGAGAAATAATCAAAAAATAAATTGGTATCCAGAACATATTAAAGAAGGAAGATTTGGTAATTGGCTAGCTAATAATATTGATTGGTCGCTAAGTAGAGAAAGATATTGGGGTACTCCACTACCCATATGGATATGTGAGTCTTGTGGACACCAAGAATGTATAGGAAGCTATAAAGAATTAGGTATCACTGATACAAAAAACTTTGATCCTCATAAACCTTATATAGACAAAATTACATTAAAATGTCCAAAATGCGGGGGTACAATGTATAGAGTACCTGAAGTTATTGACTGTTGGTTTGATTCAGGAGCTATGCCAGTAGCCCAATGGCATTATCCTTTTGAAAATGAGGAAGAATTTAAAGCTTCTTTCCCCGCAGATTTCATATGTGAAGCTATTGATCAAACAAGAGGATGGTTCTATAGTCTTCTTGCCATATCTACCTTAGTATTTAACAAGCCTGCTTATAATAATGTTCTCGTGACGGAATTAGTGTTAGATGAAAAAGGCGAAAAAATGAGTAAACATAAAGGTAATGTAGTTGATCCCTGGCTAATATTGAATAAATACGGGGCAGATGCTTTAAGATGGTATATCTTTACTGTAAGTCCTCCATGGGTACCACTAAGATTTTCTCCTGATGCTGTAAATGAAGCCCTTAAAAAATTCCTTTTAACCTTATGGAATACTGTTTCTTTCTTCTCCATTTACGCAGAAATAGATGGTTTTGATCCAACACAAAATAGTATCTCCTTAGAAACACTTGAAGATGTCTCTGATAGATGGATTATATCAAGACTAAATAGCTTAATATTAAAAGTAAAAGATGATATGGACAAATTTAATGCTACTTCTGCAGCAAGATCAATACAAAGTTTTGTCATAGATGACCTAAGTAACTGGTATATTAGATTAAATAGAGAAAGATTCTGGAAATCTGAAAAAGACAATGATAAATGGTCAGCTTATACAACCACTTATACTGTAATAAAAGAGCTTACTAAGCTTTTAGCTCCTTTTATCCCATTTACAACAGAAAAAATATATCAAGAAATAGTTAGGGTAGCAGAAAAGGAAGCTCCCGAAAGTGTGCATCTTTGTGATTATCCTCAAGGAGAAATTAAATATATAGATCCTGCATTAGAAGCAGATATGGAAATAGTTAGAAATATTGTTACTATAGGAAGAATGCTTAGAAATCAAGCAAACATAAAAATAAGACAACCGTTATCAAAGATATGGATAAACACGAAAGGAAATAAAGAAAATCTTGAAAAACTTTATAAATACATAAAGCAAGAACTTAATGTCAATGACGTAATTTTCGATAATCCAGAGGCAAAAGACAATATATTAATTCATCAAGATGATAATCTCCAAGTAGGATTGGACATAACAATAACAGAAGATTTATTAAAGAAAGGAATATTGAGAGAGTTAGAGCATAAAATTCAAATGCTAAGAAAAGAAGCAAAATTAGATTATGCAGATAGAATAAAATTCTACTATCAAGGATCTCCTAAAATAAAGGAAATCATAGAAGAAAACAAAGAAGAACTCTCAGAAGAAATTTTGGCTATTGAAATACATGAAGGAGAAATACCAGATACTGCTTATAAAAAGAATATAAAAGTGTATGATGAAGAGATATTAGTAGGTTTTGAAAAATTATAAAAGGGGGTTTAGGAAAGTGATGAAATTTAAAAAACTATCAATTATATTTATCATAGTAATTTTAGTAACTACTATCTTTTCCTTTTCTTCAACCTTACCAATATCTATAAAAGATGATATAGGAAGAGAAATAACCATTAAAGAGTATCCTAAGAGAATTATATCTCTTGCTCCTTCATCAACTGAAATACTTTTTGAAATAGGCGCTGGAGATAGAGTGGTTGGAGTCACTGATTTTTGTAACTACCCAAAGGAAGCTCAAACAAAAGAGAAAGTAGGAGGTTTTAGCAATCCTAACATAGAAAAAATTATCTCCTTAAAACCAGATTTAATCGTTCTATACAAAAGTTTTCCAAAGGAAGTTTTTAACCAATTGGAAAAATCTCTACCAAATACTTCATTTATTGTTCTTGATCCAAAAACTTATGAAGATGTAATGAAAAATATCATATTAGTAGGTAAGGCCGTAGGAAAAGAAAATGAAGCAAGAAAAGTTTACAACAATATGCTTAATGGATGGTTAGAGATACAAAAAAGAGTTGCTTCTATAAAGAAATCTCCAAAGGTTCTTTTCTTAATTTGGAATGATCCATTTATATCTGTATCACCTTCCACCTTTCTGGGTGATCTTTTGAAAAAACTAAAAGCCAAAAATATTGTAGAAAATAATGAGCCAGAATACCCTGTTCTTAGTTTAGAGTCTATTATCTCAAAAAATCCTGATGTTATAATTATTGGAGAAATGTCAGGTATATCAAAGGAATCCATAATGAATCACCCAATCTTAAAAGATACAAATGCAGTAAAAAATAAAAAAGTTTTTACAGTAAATGATGATTTAGTTTTCAGACCAGGCCCAAGACTTGTGGATGGACTTAAAGTACTCTACAAAACTTTATATGAAAATTAAGCTTTCTTTTTTATTAATACTTTTACTTTTTTTAAGTATTATCTCTGTAAAAATAGGAGATATAAAAGGAAATAATGAGGTCCGGGGAGTCATTATATATAACATAAGGTTGCCCCGGACTCTTTTATCTATTTTTGTCGGTGGAAATCTTGGTATTGCAGGAGCTATTCTTCAGAGTCTTTTCCACAATCCATTAGCAGAACCTCATATTATAGGCTTATCTTCCGGAGCACTATTAGGTACTACCATATATTTTCTTATGGCTGGAAGTACTTGGGATATTGATCCCCTTTTGACACCTTGGTTTGCTATTTTAGGTTCGATTTTCGTGCTATTTTTACTTTTAATCTTTAATCAAAGATTTCAAAGTTCAAATACCTTAATACTTTTAGGTGTATCATTAAACTCTTTATTATCTTCCTTTACTTCTTTATTACTTTTTTTAAAACAAAAAACTTTTCAAGGTGTTTATTTTTGGATTCTTGGAGGCTTTAATGGCAAATCATGGAATCACTTTTATATTCTACTTTATTACTCATTAATAAGCATACCATGGGCTTTCTTGTGGAGAAAAAAATTTAATATTCTATTCCTAAGTGAAGAAGAGATATATAGTCTTGGAATTTCTTTAAAAAAGATCCAACCATTAATAATAATACTTTTAACTATTTTAATAGCCCCATCAGTTGCAGTATCTGGAATGATAGGATTTGTTGGCCTTATTTCTCCCCATCTAATGAGAGTATGGGAAACAGCAGACTACAAGTGGCTAATACCATCAAGTTACCTTGCAGGATCCATCCTTTTATTATCATCGGACATTTTATCAAGAATTCTTTTTTATCCAACAGAAATACCAGTAGGTATAATAACGTCTTTCTTAGGCGTACCATTCTTTATCTATCTTCTTATCAAAAGACAATGATAAAATTTTTAAATGTAAGTGCTGGCTACGAAACCAAGAAAATAGTATTAAAGAATTTTACCTGGGAAACACCCGAAAAGGGTTTTATAGGAATAATTGGCCCTAATGGGGCTGGAAAAAGTACTATTTTTAGATTAATTATAAGGTATATTGTACCTACTTTAGGTGAGATATATTTAAATAATATCAATATTAAAAAATATTCACAGGAAAATTTAGCAAAAATTATAGCTCTTCTTCCTCAAAAGCCTATATGGGAACCCTCTTTATCAGTAGAAGAATATATATCCTTAGGTAGGTATCCTCATCATCCCTCATGGAGACCATTAAGTAAAAAAGATATTATAAGAGTAAATGAAATCATGATATCAACAGATACCATAATGCTTAAAAAGAAAAAATTACATCAACTTTCGGGAGGAGAATTACAAAGGGTTATTATCGCAAGAATATTAGCCCAAGACCCTCAAATTATCCTTCTAGATGAACCTACAAATAACTTAGATCCATATTATCAAATAAGCATCTTAGATAAGATTAGAGAATTAAGCAAAGAAATACTTATTATAGCTAACCTACATGACATAAACTTAGCCTCTTTTTATACAGATTATATCTTAGCTTTAAGAAATGGTATGGCTCTATCCTTCGGGAAGACAAAAGAAGTATTAAATTGTAATCTTTTAAATCAACTCTTTAACATAAGATATACAGAAATAAATTATAAAAATAAAAAAATATTTTTACCTTTTCACATTACCAATCAGGAAGAGAAATCTTAGAAAGCCTTCTATCTATAAGCCAGATTCGTATTATAAGGGCAAGTATACCCCCAAATATCACTTGGGAGAACGTTAGAAGATAAAAGAAAGAAAGAACAACTAAAAAAATCTTCGTTTCATTTTTTTTTGAAGCAAAAATGAAATGTTTACTTAGAGTAATCTCTCCCTTTACACTACCTGGATATTCTCTGTATATCCAAATATTACTTAAAAATCCAGGAATATCTAAATAAAAGAAATATAAAGATAGAGTAAATCCTACAATAACCTCATAGATCTCTTTACTGAAACCTTTTTGAGTTGTAAGATACCATACAAAAAGTACATATATTATAAGAAACAAATTAAGAAACCAAAATATTAGTCCTCTCTTTTTGGGTGTTTCTTTTTCTTTCTTCTCATCCTTTCTCCAAGGGGGGACAATCTCTCCTACTCCTTCTACTTTTATATATTTCTTAGCATCCTCTTCATAAGACATACTTTCCCTTTTTTCCAGTATATCATGAAATATAATCATAAATAAGACTGCCAAAGGAATAAACCATGGTTCATAAATAAGTCCCATTTATTATACCTCCTTATAAGTGAGAGTCTTCATTCTTAAAATAACATTTTTAGGATCTTCCGAACCAAAAATTCCTTGCCCACTAATCAATATGTTTGCCCCAGCGCTAACCACCAAAGGAGCAGTTTTTAAATCAATACCCCCATCTACCATTATATCTAAATTTATCCCCTCCTTAATAGCTCTTTCTCTTAGATCCCTTATTTTTTTAAGACAAAAAGGTAAAAATTCCTGCCCCCCATAACCAGGATTTACAGTCATAAGTAGAACTAAATCCACCTCTCCAAGAAGATAATCCAAAGTAGACAGAGGAGTTGCTGGATTTAAGGTTATAAAAGGACGAACTTTATGCTCTCTTATATATTTTAATAATCTTTGAGGATGATAGGTATTTTCAATATGAAATCCTAAATGATCAGCTCCAGATTCTATAAACATATCTACAAAAAGTTCTGGCTTTTCAACCATAAGATGTACATTAAGAAGTAAATTAAATCTCTTTTTTATCGCCTTCACTAAAGATGGACCATAACTTAGATTAGGGACAAAATGTCCATCCATAATATCAACGTGTAATGCATCAGAATATTCCTCGACAAGTCTTATAGATTTTTCCATATTTAAAAGATCAGCTGAAAGAATTGAAGGAAAAACTTGGACTTTCATTTTACTCTTCCTCAGAAGTATATGTAGATTCAGGAGTATTTCCATAAGAAGACGTGGTAAAGGTATATAAAAGAACCGTTCCACCCTTTTCCATATATATATTAGCTTGAGGGACTTGTTTTACCACATATCCCTCCTTATTTCCAGCAAAATCAACCACAAAACCTGCCCTCTCAAGAATATTCAAAGCCTCTCCCATATCTTTATACCTAACATCTGGAACTTTAGCAAAAGAGGCAGGCATATTTATCCATAAAATTATACTACTTCCTATTGGAACCTTAGTAGTCAATGGATTCTGATCTAAAACCAATAAAAAATCTTTTTTTCTATCCATTAATATACCACCAATCACAATTTTAAAGTTTTTTTCCGATAATATCTTAGAAGCTTCCATAATATTTTTTCCTCTTACATCAGGAGGAACAACAGATTCTACATTTGAAGATACAGTATTCTTAAAAAGGATTATAAAAAGGATAAAGATTAATAGATTTATTCCTATAAGGATATAAAGTATAAGTTCCTTAATTGAAATTTTTTTCATAATTCATCCCCCTCATAATTAAATAAGTTGCTCTTAATTGGCCACATCCAGCCCTAATTTTACTTCCATAAGAAATTCTCAATGTATTATTTATACCATTCTTATCTAAAATCTCTTTAAACTTCCTAATAGAATAAATATCAGAAGGTTCCCATGGATATTCCTTTACTTTATTCCAAGGAATTAAATTCACATGAGCAGGTTTACCCTTAAGAAGTATAGATAGTTTATCTGCATGTTCAATTCTATCATTAAAATCTTTTATAAGCACATATTCAAAAGTTATTCTTCTTTTTGTAACATTTGCATAAAACCAAGCACTTTCTAATAACTCTTCTATGGGATATTTCTTATTAATGGGAATTATTTGATTTCTCAATTCATTGTCAGGAGCATGTAAAGAAATAGCAAGCCTTACTTTAACTTTTTCATTTGCAAGATTATATATCTTTGGAACTATTCCAACAGTAGAAATAGTTATATGTTTACTACCTATTCCAAACCCCCAATCACTGTTGAATATCTCTATAGATCTTATTACTGCATCATAATTAGCTAAAGGTTCACCCATTCCCATAAAAACAATATTGGAAATTCTTTCTCCTTCTTTCCATAACTCTTTTTGAATTGTCAATGCCTGCCCAATAATCTCTTCAATCTTTAAATTTCTTTTCAAACCTATTAGTCCTGTAGCACAAAATTTACAAGAAAAAGAACAACCTACCTGCACTGATATACATATGGTATTTCTATTATGATGTCTTATAAGAACGGTTTCTATATTTTCACCATCTGATAATTGTAAAAGATATTTGAAGGTATTACCTGCATCTTTCTTATCAACAACATGAGGAAGGTCAAAAGAGAAAAACTCTTTTAATTTATTTCTTAGATTCATAGGCAAATTACTCATCTTCTCAGGATCCCATTCTCCTTTTTTATATATCCAATTCAAAATCTGATCTACCCTATAGGATAGCTCATTCCATCCTTTCAATATCTCTAAAAGATTTTCTTTATTTAGTGAAAATATATTTTTAGTACTCACGGCTCAACAAGCTAATAAAAAAACCATCAGTTTTATATTTATAGGGTAAAACTCTAAATATCCCATTAAACTCCTCATATCTATAGGAGAATTTTTCTAAAATAAAATTGGGATTATTTTGGAGAAAAGATAAAACCACACCTTCATTCTCACTCCAAGTAAGCGTACATGTACTATAAAGAATTTTTCCTCCTCTTTTAACTAATTTTCCTGCTCTCTCTAAAATCTTTAATTGTAATTTAGAATTTTCATAAATTTGATCCTTTGATAACCTCCACTTTATTTCGGGTTTATGACTTAAAACCCCTAAACCTGTACATGGAGCATCTAAAAGAACTTTATCAAAAATACCATTAAAAGATTCTGGAATAGATGTAGCATCTATATTTAAAGTCTCTATTATTTTAACTCCTAGCCTTTTTGCATTCTCTTCTACCAAACCTATCCTATTTTTATTAATATCCACAGATACAATTTTTCCCTCATTTTTCATTAATTCAGCCATATGTGTACTTTTAAGCCCTGGAGCAGAACAAAGATCAATAACTTTTTCTCCTGGTTTTGGATTTAATATTAAAGCAGGTAACATAGAAGCTTCACTCTGTACAATGAAATAACCTTCTCTAAATAGGTCCAAATTTTCTAAAAAAACTCCATTTTTCACTATTAAGGCTTGATCAACCAAATAACCATCTTCTACATCAATACTTCTTTTTGTTAATTCTCTTTTCAATTCTTCTTTATTTGTTTTCAATGTATTCACCCTTAAAGAAAATCTCTGAGGTCTATTACTCCAAGACGCTATCTTAATCTTTTCAGTTGTGCCTAAATAATCGTCCCATTCATCTAATATAAAATCTGGAATAGCATATTTTAAATTTTCAGGAAAAGATCTTAAATCAACATTATTTCTATTTTCAATGATTCTTCTTGCAACGGCGTTTATTAATTTAACTTCTCTAGGAGCTTTTTCTTTTGCTACTTCAACGATTTCATTTATTGCAATAGGAAGAATAGTATTTCTAATAAAATATACATGATATACTACTAATCTTAAAAGAATTTTTGCATATAAAGAAAGATTATTTTTTTTAACATATTTTCTCCATATAAAATCTAATGTATCTCTCCACCTCGTAACTCCATAAACTAACTCGGTAATAAGATGTTTTTCATTGATAGAAAGATTATAAATAGGAAGCCTATTCCTCAGAAGAATATTTAAATAGGCTTCCTTCTTTTCTAATTCATATAAAATCTCAGCTGACCTTTTTCTTACCTCCATTAGTCGCGATTTCTCATATTTGCAAGTAAAATAAGACGGAAGAGGTTCAATAATGCAGTTAAAGCAGCAGCAAGATAAGTAAGAGCTGCAGCATTTAAAACTTGCTTTACTCCCTCTGCTTCTTTAGGTGTAACAATTCCCAAAGATAATAAAATCTCACGAGCTCTTTTACTTGCATTAATTTCCACAGGAAGAGTAACAATATAGAAAAGTACAGCCAAAGAGAAGGCCAATATACCGATATTCATGAGACTGGGGCTACCAAATAAAAATCCTAAGAAGAAAAGTGGAAAAGCAAGATTAGTCCCTAAATTAGCTATAGGTACAAGAGAAGATCTAAGAGCAAGAGCATAATAACCTGTAGCATGTTGAACAGCATGTCCAATTTCATGAGCAGCTACACCTACTGCTGCCACAGAATAAGAAGAGTAAACAGGTTCGGAAAGCCTCAAAACCTTTGATGATGGATCATAATGATCTGTGAGACTTCCTGGAGCCATTTCTATTCTCACATCATTTAAACCAAGAGCTCTCAATATTATTTCAGCCGCTTCTCTTCCCGTTAATCTCTTAGAGTTAGGTATCTCTGAATAATATGTAAAGGTCGATCTAACTTTTAAGCTCGCATATATAGACAATAACAATGCAGGTAGCAATATAATATATGTAGGATCCCAAAAGAAAAACATTTATATATCACCTCCCAATTAATATATTATTAATCAAATTTTTCACCTATACTTAGACGATAACCATTTAAAAATTCTTTATAAGTCATCTTTTTTTTATTTTCAGGTTGAAGCTCCAATATATATAATATTCCATTTGTAGCTTTAATACCAATGCCTTTATTTCTATCTATAACAGAAATAGTACCATTTTCATATTCTAAATAGTTATTAGTAATCTCGTAATTTGCCTTGTAAACTTTAAGAATTTTACCTCTAAAAAAGGTAAAAGCACCAGGTTCTGGAGACAAAGCTCTAATCTGACACCATATTTTTTTAACATGATTATTCCAGTCTATTCTCTCCTCTTCTTTAGAAATCTTAGGAGCATAAGTTGCCTCACTATCATTTTGAGGTGTAGGTTTTAAAGTACCATCTTTTATTTTAGGAAGCACCTCTAAAAGTAAATCTGCCCCTAAATTAGCTAATTTTATAGTTAAGGATTCCCTGTTGTCTTCAGGAAGAATAGGAATCTTCCTTATTGCATAAACTGGTCCTGTATCTAAGCCTTTTTCCATTTGCATAATAGAAATTCCTGTCTCATCTTCACAATTCATTAGAGCTCTTTCGATAGGAGATGCACCTCTATACTTAGGTAAACAAGATGCATGGATATTAATACCACCAAAAGATGGTATAAGCAAAAGGTTTTCTGGTAGTATCTTTCCATAAGCTGCAACTATAAAGGCATCAGGATTAAGATTTTTTATAATTTCATCTATTTCAAAATTATTCCTTAATCTCTCTGGCTGATATAGAGGAATATTTTTCTCCTTAGCAAAAAGTTTAACAGGAGATGGAATTATTTTTTTACCTCTTCCTTGCGGTTTATCAGGTTGAGTTACTACTGCCAATATATTTAATTTCTCGTATATTTTTTCTAATATAATTCTTGCAAAAATTGGAGTACCGAAAAATATTACCCTCATCATATATTGTTTCCTACCTCTTCTGCTATACCTCTATCCACAATTAAAAATCCATCTAAATGATCTATCTCATGTTGAATAATCCTTGCTAAAAGACCCTTTGCTCTATATTTTTTCACTTTTCCACTTAAATCTTGAGCCTTAAAAACAATTCTTTCATATCTTTTTATTTTTAACTCTATACCTGGAATACTCAAACAACCCTCTAAATCAATAACCTCTCCTTCAGCCTCCAATATTTCAGGGTTAATAAAAGCAATAGGTTTATTTTCATAATCGACCACTATAATTCTAAGAGATTCTCCTACTTGAGGAGCAGCAAGTCCTACACCATTTGCAAATTTCATCGTCTCAATCATATCCTCTACAAGTCTCTTAATCTTTGTATCTATACTCTCAACTTTATGAGCTTTTTGCTTTAACACTGGATCTCCAATCTTTCTTATTTCAAGTATCATTTTTATATCACCTCATAAATTAGTTTCCTTCATATCTACATTTATTATAAATTTTACATTAGAAAAAGGAGTTTTACTATCCTCACAAATATTCTTTAGCATCCTACTCTCTATAATTCCTTTTCTGTCTTTTATCAATATCTGATATCTAAACTTATCCTTTATAAGATAAGGATAAAAAGGAGCTGGTCCTAAAACCTCCAAATCAGCATATTTTTCCTCCAATATAGCTACCATCTTTTTACCCTCATCCACAACCTCGTCTTCATCCGAACCTTCTACTATAATCTGATGTAAAATAGAAAAGGGAGGATAAAAAAGTGATTTTCTTAATTTCAACTCATAATTTAAAAAGGTACCATAAGAATTGCTTTTTATAGCTTTTACCACATAATGGGAAGGAGAATAAGTTCTTAATATGATTTCTTCACCTTTAAAGAAAGATTTAATTCTATTTAACATATTGAAAGCCTTTTCAGGCATAGAAAAATCAGGGATATGAATGAAATTATCCAAATTATATATTATAAGAACTCCTGCATCTTCAAGATCTAACCAAGGTTCTATCATTTTTGTACCTACAATAATATCAGCCTCTTTTATTAAGGATTCACCCTGAAGCTCTATCTCACTATCTATTCTTAGAACCTTATAATTCTTGAAAGTTTTAACCAAATATCTCTCAAGTTTTTCAGTACCGATACCACCAAAAATAAAATTATATCCTTGACATACAGGGCACATGGTAGGTGGAAGAGAAGTAAAACCACAGTAATGACATTTTAAAACTTTGTCTTCATCTTGATGAAAAACTAACGGTGATCTACAATGAGGACACATAAAAATATATCCACAATCTACACATTGAATATATGTAGAAAAACCTAAGCGATTTAACAATATCAGAACTTTCCTCTTTATCCTCATATTATCATTTATTCTCTTTGTGGAATAGCTATCTAAAAAATCTTCGTTTCTAATTCTTCTTAAATCAATTATCGTAATTTTTTTCTTTATTAAATCGGGAATTCTGACAAAATTAAACATTTTTTTAGAAATAGCCTGATAAAAATCCCTTATAGAGGGAGAACTAGATCCCAATATGATGGGAATTCCCTCAAACTCTGCCCTTTTTAAAGCTACTTTAACACCATCATATTTGGGTTCTTTCTCTCTTATATCATAAAACTCATTCTCTTCTTGATCAACAATAATTACCCCAAGATTATTAAAGGGTAAAAAAAGTCCTTTAGTTGTACTAAGAATAATAGCCCTTTCAGTTCCTGCAATTTTATATACTCTATATGCCTGAGCCTCTGTTAAAAGTCCATGGTAAAAGTAAAAGGGGACTGGAACTAAATCTGATAAAAATTCACCAAATTTAATTAAAGTCTTTATAGTTGGAAATACCAAGAGGACACTTTTTCCTTTCTGATAAAAATATTTTAATAACTCAAAATACATTTTCCATCTTTTTTTCTGAGATTCAACAAAAAGCAAAAGAGGTTTATTAACAATTTTAAGTATATTATCCATATCTATTTCAAGGTTTCCCCAACTATCGCTGATCTTTTCACTTTGAAAAACAGTTTTTCTTGGTGCCTTCTCCTTTATTACAATTTCAAATCTCTCCTCTATGGCCCCTTTTTTAATAAGCTCATTTATAACAGATTCAGAAATCTTTCCTACTTCTTTTTTTAGTTCTTCCACTGTTTTTTCCTCAAAAAGGCTTATAAAAACTTTTTCTTGCTTTTTTGTCATATCTACAGCCACATCCTTAGCTACTAAATATCTTTTAACATCTAAATCAATTCCTGTAGGAAATATATAATTTGCGGTCCTATATAAAGAATTCCCATAGTAATCACTTACCCAATTAACTAAATTAATAAGAGGTGTTCCAAGAGATGGAACCTCTGTAAGCCGAGCATGTATCGGCTGAAGATTATATTCTATGCTATTATCTTCTAAGATATCCCAAATATAACCAATTTTTTTAGATTTTTTTAGAGGAACAATAACAGGACTACCTATTTCAATATATGAAAATTCCTCTGGAATTGAATAGTATAAAAAATCTCTTTCTGGAATATAGGTTTCAAAAAGAATTACTTTTGCTACCTTCACCAAAAGCTCTTATAGTTCGCTCTCTTCTCCCTCTTTAAAGGTAACCTTTCCTTTAGCTATTTCTTCCATAGCAAGAATTAATGGATCCTTAGCCACAGTCTTTAAGAACTTTAGTTCCTCAAAAATTTGTCTTGCCCTTTTTGAAACTGTTACTGTCAATACATATTTATTTGAGATTTTTTCTAAAAGTTCATCAATATTAAGTTCTTTCATTAAACTCACCTCCAAATAATTTTAAAAAATATTCAATTTTCTCCCTACAAAGTTTATGCCTCTCTGCTATTATAATACTTCTTACTCTATCAACTGCATTTTCTAGATCATCATTTATAACAGCATAATCATAATAAGAAATTTTAGAAATTTCAAGAGGAGCATTCTTAAGACGGATTTCTAAATCTCTTAGATTCTCTGTTTCTCTGCCTATAAGTCTTCTTTTTAATTCTTCAAAATCAGGTGGTAAAACAAATATTAATATGGCTTTATCATAAATCTTTTTCACATTTATTCCACCTTGCACATCAATTTTTAATATAACATCAACCCCTTTATTCACAAACTCCTCTATTATTCTCTTGGGAGTACCATATAGATATCCATGCACCGCTGCCCATTCTAAGAACTCTCCCTTTTCAACCATTTCCTTAAAAGTTTTTTCATCTGTAAAATAGTAACTTTTACCTTCTACCTCTCCTAATCTTTTGGGTCTTGTGGTAAAAGATACAGATTTTACTAAGTTTGGTACCAATCCAAGAAGTCTTTCTAAAATAGCATCCTTACCAACTCCAGAAGGGCCAGAAAGAACAAAAAGATTCCCTTTAAAAATCATTTTTCATTCTCCTCTAATTTTTCTCCACCCTCTATTCTTGCTGCAATAGTTTCTGGATGTAAAGCAGACAAAACTATATGACCACTATCTAATACAAGTACAGCTCTTGTCTTTCTCCCATAAGTTGCATCTATAAGTTCATTACGATTTTTAGCATCAGATAAAAACCTTTTTATGGGTGCAGAATCAGGACTTATAATAGCCACAACTCTCGAGCTCACCACCATATTACCAAACCCAATATTAATAAGTTTCATAATTAGTTCCACTCCCCTCTATTCAATATTTAATGTTAATTCTCTAATTTTTTCCAATTCTTTTTTTAGATCAATAGCATAAAACATAATAGACGTTTTTGCAGTTTTACTTGATAAAGTATTTATTTCTCTATTCATTTCTTGAAGTATAAATTCCAATGTTTTCCCTATAGACCCATCCTTTTTTATCTCTTCATAAAATCTTCTTATAAATTCATCAATCCTAGTTATCTCTTCATTGATATCAGTTTTCATAAGAAGAAGAGCAATTTCTTGATAAAGTATATCCTCATTTATAATGTTGAATTCAAATTCCTTTAACTTCTTTTCTAAAAAAACTTTTGCCTCTTTTTGCCAATTCTCTTCTTCCCTTTTAACATTAGAAAGGAGTGTTTCTATTTTATTTAAACTTTCTAATATAGCCCTTTTAATGCTTTCTCCTTCTTCCCTTTTATATCTATCAAACTCTTCTATTAACAATTTTGTCTCGGAAATTATTTTTTTACAATCCTCTTCATTAAAAATTCTATTTTCTGTAAAGAATACTTGAGGGTTAGCAAGAATCTCTTTCCAATTATATATAGCCTCTGAATTTCCAGTAATTTTACCAAGATCTTTTAAGATATTACTAAGAAGATCTATATTTAACCTTGAATAATTTTCAGGTGATTTATGAATCTTTAAGGAAAAAACCACATATCCCCTTTTTACATAGCGTTTTATCTCAGCAATTATTTCCCTTTCTAAAAAAGAAAGAGCATCAGGTAGGTTTACCTTAATTTCTAAAAACCGATGATTATAGCCTTTTATTTCTAAAAAAAAAGTAAGGCTATCAATAACAAATTCTCTAAATGCTGAAGAAGTCATACTTTTCATTTTACTATAATTTTACTTCACCACTTTACATTTGCCAAGTGGAAAAATATATTTATAATTTAAGGTAAGTATGGGAAAATTATATGTAGTAGCAACACCAATAGGAAATTTAAAAGATATTACTTTTAGAGCTATAGAGGTTCTAAAAAGCTGTCCAATAATTGCTGCTGAGGATACTAATCATACTAAGATTTTATTAAAAAAATACGAGATTGAAAATAAAACTATCATCTCTTATCACAAATATAACGAGGAAAAAAGGGTAAAATTATTTTTAGATTTACTTATTAAAAAAAATTTAGATATTGCTTTGGTTTCAGATGCTGGAACACCATGTATATCTGATCCTGGTTATCAAATAGTAAAAACTGCTAGAGAAAATAATATAGATGTAATTCCAATTCCTGGCCCCTCATCACTAATAGCAGCTCTTTCCATATCAGGACTCCCTCTTAATACCTTCTACTTTGCAGGTTTTTTGCCTAAATCATCAAAAAGAACAGAGTATTTAAAAAAGATAGAAGAAAAAGAGATAGAAACTTTTGTTATATATGAATCTCCCAAGAGAATTGATGAACTTTTACAAGATATATTAAAAATATTTCCCAATTCTATATTATGCGTATGTAGAGAACTTACAAAAACCTTCGAAAAGGTATATTATGGTAATATAGAAAAGGTAATAGAGGAAGTTAATAAAGATCCATATAAAGAAAAAGGAGAATATACTATCATAGTACAACGGGAAAGAAAGGCTAAAAAAGACTTCAAAAAAGATATTTCTATTGAAGCTATACTTTTTGATGAACTTATTAAACAAGACCTTTCTTTAAAAGATGCAATTGAGAAAGTATCTAAAAAATTAAATATACCTAAAAAGGAAGTTTATAAGGCGTCAATAAACCTAAAAGAGAAAATTAAGAGAATATTATAACATTTAGAAAGGAGGAACTTTATTTTATGAAAATAGCTCTTGACGCAATGGGGGGAGATTATGCTCCTATAGAGATTGTAAAAGGAGCCATTGAATCACTACCTGAAATAAAATCAACAATTGTACTTGTAGGGAATAAAACGTTAATTGAATACGAGTTAAACAAATACAAATTTGAGAAACATAGAATTGAAATAGTTCACGCAGAAGAAGTAATAGAAATGCACGAACATCCAGCTTTTGCAGTAAAAGAAAAAGAAGATTCCTCAATTGTAAAATCTATTAAATTAATAAAGGAAAAAAGCGTAGATGGAATGGTATCTGCAGGTAATACTGGAGCAGTAATGAGTAGCGCATTACTCTATTTGGGAAGGCTAAAGGGAATTAAAAGACCAGCTATAACTACAGTTCTTCCTTCTATAAACAACATACCCACTATTATGTTAGATATAGGGGCAAATGTAGATTGTAAAAAGGAATATTTAGTACAATTTGCCTTAATGGGTAAAATATATATGGAATCAATTTTTAATGTAGAAAATCCTAAAATAGCATTACTAAATATAGGTGAAGAAGAGGGAAAAGGTAATCAGTTAGTTCAAGAAACTTATTCTTTATTAAAGAATACACCTTATTTCAATTTTTATGGAAATGTGGAAGGAAAAGATTTATTTAAAGGAATAGTTAATATAATTATATGCGACGGCTTTGTAGGGAATATTGCTATAAAAACAGCAGAGGGGGTTGCAGAAACCTTACTTGAATTAATATCAAAAGAATTAAAGAGTTCATGGTGGAGTATTATTCTTGCATTACTTCTAAAATCAAAATTCAGAAATATAAAAAAAAGTATGGATTATAGTGAATTTGGTGGAGCTCCTCTTCTTGGGATAAATGGTAATGTTATCATATCCCATGGAAGATCAAAGTCCAAAGCTATTAAAAATGCACTAAAATTAGCAGAAAAGGTGATTAACTTAAGAATTAATGATAAAATTATGGAAGGATTAGAAAAACTTTCCATAGAGGGGTGAGAAAAATTAGGCCTGATAAATTTGAAAAAATTATCAATCTTGCAATAAATCTTGATGCTTCAGATATCCATCTTAAAGTGGGAACACCTCCTGCAGTAAGAATCATGAAAGATATAGTCTTATTAAAAGAGGATCCTTTAACTTCAGAGGAGGTAGAAAACTTAGCCTTCAGTATAATGCCTCCAACAGCAAGAGAAATATTTCAAAAGAACAAAGAAGTAGATTTTCCTTTTGAAAAAAAAGGATTAGCAAGATTTAGAGTAAACGTCTATACCCAAAGACAAACCATAGCCATTTCCATGAGATTAATAAAAATTAATATACCATCAATAGAGGAATTAGGCCTCCCTCAAATAATAAAAAGTCTTGTAATGAAGAGAGCGGGTCTCATATTGGTTACTGGCCCATCTGGTTCTGGGAAGTCTACCACATTGGCAGCAATGATCGAATATTTAAATCAAAATGAGAACCTAAATATCATCACTATTGAAGACCCTATTGAATATGTCTTTACAGACAAATTATCTCTCATCTCTCAAAGAGAAATAGGTATTGACACTGCTTCTTTTTCTTCAGCTCTTAAAATGGCTTTAAGGGAAGACCCAAACGTAATTATGGTAGGAGAGTTAAGAGATCTTGAAAGCGTTTCTGTAACCCTGCAGGCGGCTGAAACTGGACATTTGGTACTAAGCACCTTGCATACTATAGATGCTGTTTCTACAATAAGTAGAATCGTAGATATGTTTCCTCCCCACCAGCAAAATCAAGTTAGATTTCAGCTTGCAAGTACCTTAGTAGGAATTATTTCCCAAAGGCTTCTTAAACGAAAAGATAAAATGGGCTTAGTTCCTGCATGCGAAGTTCTAATAGGGAATTCTACTGTAAGAAAATGGATAAGAGAGAATAAACTAACAGAGATTCCAAAGATTATTCAAGAAGGTCAATTAGAAGGAATGCAATCCTTCAATCAACACTTATTAGAGCTCTATAGAAAAAACATAATAGAAGCAAGTGAGGCTTTGATGGCAAGTCCTAATCCTTCAGACTTAGAACTTGCCATCAAAGGCATCACAGCAGGCTAAACTACAGTTAATTCTTTTCTAACACTTAGCAAATCCATCATTGTAAAATATGCTAATAGATAGGAAAGCAAGCTTTCAGACCCTTGATTCAGGTTAACTCCATCAGGAGTTATAGCATCGTAGCATCCATATGTCTCATTATCTATAAGAGACACTTTCCTTGAGTTTTTTCCATGAAACCACATAAAGACATCTTTAGCTTTACCAATATAACTTACATCTTTTAGAACTTCATAAGCCTCTTTGTAAAGCAATATCATTTCTCCTGCTTCTACTGGTTGTTCATCATATTCCGCTATAGTTCCACCTCTTATATACCAACCATTACAACCTATGGGTTTAAAATATCCATATCTAAATACAATTTTCTCTAAAAACTCCATACTATCTAATGCTACATCCCAGATATCTTTTTCTCTTAACACCTTATAAGCCACAAAAAGAGAGAGAGGAAGAATCGCATTACTATACGCCATTATATCTTCAAACCATTTCCATGATTCATCCATATTTTCTCTAAATTGCCTTACCAAGGATTTGGAAAGGTGAGAAACATATTCCTTAATTTGAGCTCTATCTAAGGTGCTTTCTTTTAAAGAATAGTATAACCCTAATATAACATATGCTTTAGCTCTTGGAGATTTTATATATTCAATATATTTCAAAGCATTATGCAAAAGTTCTTTATAAAGCATTCTTACATTTAAAGGTAGTATATTCTCAGAAACACAGTAACCAAGAGCCCATATTGTTCTTCCAAAACTATCTTCAGAACCTTCATCTTCCAAAAATCTTCTATCATAACTCATAAAATTTCTAAAGTTACCTTTTGGGGTTTGAGCATTTAATATAAAAGATGAATATCTATATATAAGATCCAAATATTTTTCCTCTCTAAAATTTCTATAGAACATAGTAGCAACAATTAATGCTCTTGAATTATCATCGGTAGTATACCCAAAACGGGGATCTGGAACTCCAAACTTTGAGTGTTGAATAATTCCAGTATCATCAGTTAATCTGAATAAATGTTCATCTCTGGGGCGAATAAGTTCCATTTTTTCCACCTCCTTCCACTAAATGTTTCTATCTTTTTATTTACAACTTCGTCAAACAACTTTATATATTTCTCTGCCACTACATTCCACCACATACTTTTGCCATATTCAAAAGCTTTTTTCTCAATACCTTCTCTAAGATCTTTATTGTAGTAAACTTCTTTAATAGCTTCAGCAATAGCATTAGAATCTCTAAAATCAACTAATATTCCTCTTCCATCTGAAAGAAGTTCCTCTGCATATCTATAAGCCGTTGATATGATAACTTTTCCAGAAGCAAGAGCATAACTCAATGTGCCACTTACTGCTTGTTCTTTACTTAAATATGGCGTCACATAGATATCTGATAATTGTAAATATTTCAAAATCTCATCTAATGTTAAATATCTATTTACGAACATTACATGATCCTCTAAATTATACTCCTTAACCATATTCATCAATTTATCTCTATAACTTTCTCCAGAATGCTTAATTACACCAGGATGAGTTCTGCCAAGAATTAAATATATGATACTGGGAATCTTATCTTTTACTTTAGCAATAGCTTCAATAGCATATTCAATTCCCTTTCCCGGTCCAATAAGTCCGAATGTGCTTACTACAAACCTTCCTTCTAAACCAAGCTCTCTCTTAAGTTTCTCTCTATCTACTTTAGTATTTATTGGAACACCATGAGGAATATGTAAAATCTTTTCCTCAGGTATATTGTAAATATTCACCAATAATTCAATTGTATTTCTAGCCATTGTTACCACTTTTACTGCTTTTGACCCGATATAACTTACAATGTACTTTTGTTTGTCGATTGGATTTAATAGGACTGTATGCAAAACAAATATAAATGGTTTCTTAGTATTATCAACTAAATGAAGAAGATATTCTCCATATTCCCCACCATATATACCATACTCATGTTGTATTACCAAAAGATCTATATCTGATTCATTGATAAATTGTGCAACTTCAAAATAACTTTCCTCTTCAAATTGTTTTAATTCTTTAATAACTTTCTCATCATAAAGATAAAAATCATCACTTATAGCAATAACATTTGTATTAACAAAAGGATTATATAAAGGAGCAATTTTATCTATTTCAGATACTAAATCTTCAGTAAAAGTTGCTATACCACATACTCTTGGAGGATAAGTACTCAAAAAAGCTACATTTATAACTACCCTATCTTTTACCATAAGTCCCCACCTCCTTTATAGAGTGAGAATATCAAAAGATTTGTTTTTAGATGAAACTTTAAATCAGATTGTAGTCTACCGATTTTTGTGGTACCAAAATAGTTATTTTTTTTATATATTTACATCATATATCTATCTATAAAAATTATATATAATAACAGAAAAATAGTCAAGTTGTATACTTGAGATGATAATAGTATGAATAAAAGATTTCTAATCAAGAGTTACAAATGTAAGAAATATAATCTAAGGCAAGAAAATAACTATAAATTCCAAATCCTGATATTTGACCTATACATACTGGAGCAATAACTGACTTATGTCTAAAATCTTCTCTTGAATAAATATTACTTAAATGAACTTCTATAGTGGGCTTTTTTACGGCAGTTATAGCATCTCTTATTGCATAACTATAATGGGTTAAAGCCCCTGCATTAATAATAATAAAGTCTACTTTACTACCTAAATCCTGAATCCAATCTATAATCTGACCTTCCCAATTAGATTGCAAAATAGTTATCTCAAACCCCTTCTCCTGTGCTTTTTTTATAATAATATTATTCAAAGTTTTAAAATCTAAATCCCCATAAATATGGGGTTCTCTAATACCCAAAAGATTAAGGTTTGGACCATGTATTAATAATATTTTACACTTTTCCATATGCTTGCAGACCTTTAACTATCTCTTTAACAATTAAATTAGGATTTTTCCCCTCTGTATCTAAAATCAAATGGGCAGTCTCTCTATAATACTTTTGTCGCATTTCATATATCTCTTTAACTTCTTTTATATCTCTTTTAAGAATTGGTCTTTTTTCAAACTCTTCTTCTTTTTGCAATCTATTTATTAAGGTATCAAAATTACTATATAAGTAAATAACAAAGGATTTTTCTTTTAATAATTTTCTATTCTCTTCCTTTAGTATAATTCCCCCTCCTGTTGAGATTATAACTTTTTCATAATCCTCTATCACTTTATTAAGATAAAATGACTCCCTTTCTCTAAAATAATCTTCACCCTTATCAGAGAAAATTTTAGTTATTTTTTCCCCCTCTTTTTCTTCTATATAACAATCCAAATCAATAAAAGGATAACTCAACTCTTTCGACAAAAATAAACCTACTGTGGTTTTCCCACTACCCATGAAACCTATAAGGGCTATCCTATTTATATTCATCTACCAATAAAATACATTCCCCAAAGTATGAATATGCTCGCTAAAAAAAATACCGACACAATCAGCGCAACTATCCTGATAATTTGCATTTTCTTTTCTTTTTTGGTTTTTGCTTTCTTTGCCATAAAATTATCCCTCCGAATTATATCCTTCTCTCACATCATAACAGTTATTATAGTGAGGACACTTCTGACAACATCCTATCTTGTGATTCAAACACTCATTATAATATGGGCATTCATCACAACAAAACATTAAAAACCTCCCTTTTAATCCTCTACCGCATATAGAGGAGCATTATCATATGCTACTCTGTTTTCCTTTTCAATTATATTTCTTAGATTTTTAGGTAATGAAAACATCATTTTATGGGTTTCCCCATCATAAAACTTCAGCCCCTCTAAGCCTTTATTTTTCAATATATCATCAATTTCTTTTTCCGAATATTCTTTTGGATCTATTTTATCACTTGCAAATATAAAACTCCATATGAAATCATAAGCAGGTACATAAGCTTGGTAAGATCTAACCTTTTTAAAAATAGCTCTTAATGTTGAGTTCATCACTGTATGGAAATATATCTTTAAATGATGTGTGGTACCCGCCTGCATTACAAAAATTCCATCTTCCTTTAAATGTTGTTTAACAATATTATAAAACTCATAAGTAAACAATTTAACGGCTGGACTTCCTTCCATAGGTTCAGATAAATCACTTATAATTACATCAAATTGATCCTCTGTTCTTTCTAAGTAAGCCCTTGCATCATCTATAATAAGTTTTGTTCTATGGTCTTCAAAAGAACCTTGATGCCACTCTGGCAAAAACTCTTTTGAAACCCTAACTACTTCTCCATCTATATCCACCATTACCGCTTCCTTTACATCTTTATGTCTTAAAACTTCACGCAGAGTGGCACCTTCAGCTCCTCCCATAATCAAAACTTTCTTTCCTTTGGATGGATTTAAAACAAGAGCAGGATGTACTATTGCCTCGTGATATATAAACTCATCCTTTTCACTGGATTGAAGTCTTCCATCCAAAACTAAACACTTCCCATAAAAACTACTTTCTATAATCTCAATCTTTTGAAAAGGTGATTGCCCTGTATAATAAAACCTACTTATACCATGCCAGTGAATCTCACTGGGATGATTTTTTTCAATTATCCAATAAGCATCCATAAATTGTCCACCTTTCCAATATTATTTTTTACCAGTCAACCTACAGTCTCTTTTTCCTTATCCTTCTCCTCCTTAGGTTTATAATTAAAATTACCTTCCTCTATTGGGAGAATACCACGCTTGGCCTCAAAAGTTATTACTTGTTCTGCCTGCAAATAATTATTTAAATATTCAAAAGCCTTCCATGGATTAACATGATCTCCACAAGTAAAAAGATCACAAGCAGCAAATCCATATTCTGGCCATGTATGTATAGCAAGATGAGATTCAGATATAACTACTACCCCGCTTACACCGTATGGACTAAATTTGTGAAATACAACCTCAACCACTTCTGCTCCAGCAACAACAGCTGCATTTACCATTATTTCCTTAATCTTTTCCACATCATTTAATATTTCACGGTTGCAATTGTACATCTCAGCTAAAATATGTCTTCCTAAGGATTTCCCAGTGATATTCACCTCGGTCCCGCCTCCTTTCTCAAAAATTTTACGAAAGCAATTTTATCACTAACACCATCATTTATCAAGAGATTTTCTAGGAAAAATAACTAAAAATAGGAGTTTTTTGAAAATTTATTCTTCTTTATCCTATTTTTTGCATTATTTTAAGATTTTTTTCTATTTATATATGTTTTTTAAGAGTTACTTTATAAATTGGTTGATATATAGGTCCTTGAGGAGTAAGAGTACTTTCAAAAAGTACAATTTCTTCAACTAAAATCTCTTCCTTTTTAAAATCAAAATCCTGTAAAATTCTAATATTCTCTTTAACCCTTCCAAGAGTTAGATGAGGAGAAAAAGGCTTTTTCTCTTTTGGTATTCCTTTTTTTACCAAACGTCGTTCAATAAGATCAAAGATCTTTTCCAAATTTCCTAATCCATCTTTAATTCCTATCCATAATACTCTTGGAGAACTAAGAGACGGAAATCCCCCAAAACCCTCTAAAGTTATAGAAAAAGACTCTACATAGTGACTTACCTCATCCAAAACCTCTTTAATTTCATCAACATACTTTTCAGAAACTTCTCCTATAAACCTTAAAGTAAGATGAAAATTCTCTTTTTCGACCCATTTTACATTACCAATTATGGAATTTCTTACACTTTTCTGAAAAACAAAAATCTTTTCCTTTAGATCTTCTGGAAAATCTATGGCTATAAATAATCTTTTATAACTTATGTCTTTAGAAGATTTCTTTGCCATATTTGTAAAAATAATAAGCTCCAGAATATAAAGTCAAAATTAAAGCAATTCCTATCAAATACTCTTTTAAAGGTAGGCTTAGAATAAAAAAAATTATAGCCATATCTTGAAAAACTGTTTTTATCTTGCCTGATCTTAATGCAGGGAGAATTATATTTTTTTGTAGTAATGCCATTCTCAATCCCGTAACCATAAATTCTCGGAAAAGAATAAATATTACAATCCAAGGCGAAATCAAATTCATACTAACAAAATATATTAAAACACTTATAACCAAGATCTTATCAGCTAACGGATCCAAAAATTTACCTAAATTAGAAATTTTGTTATACCTTCGAGCAATTTCTCCATCTAAATAATCAGTCAGAATAGCTAATAAGAATAAAGCAAAAGATAAAAAAGGACTCTTCGGAAAAAGTAAAAGGATAGGAAAAGTTAAGAAAATACGGAAAATAGTAAGGAAATTAGGAATATTCATACTATCTCTCCTAATAAATCATAAGATTTGTATTTTTTAATTCTAACCTTTACTTTTTCGCCCATTTTAATTTTCTTTTTTTCTGCCCCTACTATGTAGATAAGACCATCTACTTCTGGAGCTTCTCTCCAACTTCTTCCGTAAAAATATCGCCCATCAAAACCTTCTACTATAACTTCTAACTCTTTATTTACCATCTTTTTATTTAAATCCTTAGATATTTCCTTTTGTGTACTCATAATAATATCTACCCTTTTTTTCTTTTCTTCTTCATCTATTTGCTCTGGAAGATTTTGGGCTTTGGTACCATCCTCCGGATAATATGGAAAAACTCCAAGTCTATCAAAATAGTATTCTTGTATGAAATTATATAATTCCTCAAACTTTTTTTCTGATTCTCCTGGAAATCCAACAATAAATGTAGTTCTAATTATAGCATCAGGAAAATTTTCACGAATCTTATTCCAAATATTAATTATTTCATTTTTTCCATAACTTCTATTCATATTTTTAAGGATCTCATCATTAATATGTTGTAAGGGAATATCAAAATAAGGCACAATCTTCTCAGAATTCTTTATAAGTTGGATAATTTCATTACCTAATCTACTTGGATACAAATATAGCAATCTTATATAAAAATCTCCTTCAATTTTTTCAAGCTTACTAAGAAGTCTTGCTAAGGAAGGTTTTCCATACAAATCTTCACCATATCTTGTGGTATCTTGAGATATCATATTAATCTCTTTTACACCATTTCTTATTAATTTCTCTACCTCATTTACAATATCTTCTATCTCTCTACTTCGCATCCTACCCCTTATATACGGAATAGTACAATAACTACAAAAATTATTACATCCTTCTGATATTTTCACATATGCACTATAAGGAGTAAAAAGTAATCGGGTCATTGCAGAAGTATAAAGAAAGTTAGAAGCTGGAGAGGTAATAACTTTTTCCGTAAATCCGTTATCCTTATTCAATAAATTTTTGAAATTCATATATTCACCAGGACCTATAAACAAATCTACAAATGGGAATTTACTCTCCAAATCCTTTTTAAATCTTTCCACAAGGCAACCTGTAACTACTATCTTTTTACCTAATTTCTTATATTTTTCTAATGAACGTATATTACTTTCCGATTCCTCTAAAGCAGGTTTTATAAAAGCGCAAGTATTAACTAATAGAATATCTGCCTCTTCTTCTGAGGATGTAAGAGTATATCCTAATTCTTTCAAAAATCCTAAAATTATTTCTGTATCCACTTGATTTTTAGCGCAACCTAAATGTATTATACCTGCCTTTTTCATGGTACCTTTACTTTTATTACTTCTCCTCTTTTTCCTAAAACTCCCATGCTTTGTTCATTATAAAATATTTCTATACCCCCTGCATTTCCTATATGAAAATATAAAGATGTATAAGTCCAAGTTAATGTATCTCCCTTATTTAAAATTCCCTCATAAATAATTTTTTCATCATTGAAAACCCTAATCCAAGTTCTTTCATTGGCAACTACCTTTATAGTAGAACTTAATGTATTTTCACCCTGGGGAAAGATCGTCTCAGTAGAAGTATAAGTAAAGCTTCCAAGGGAATATGTATATGAACTTTCTTGCTGATTACTTATAGAATAAAGAGTATATGTAGGTTCTTTTTGAGTTATTGATCTTGATTGAAAATATGATGATATAAAAATAGTTGTTAAAAGTATAACAACAACCAAGATATATACTCCATATTTCCACTCACAACTACTTCTATCCTTATTTTGTAAAGGTATCTCTATTTTATCTTCCTTTCTCCCATACTGTGAGTAGTATAAATCTATGATATTACTTTCATTTAGGCCAATAATATTTGCATATTTCTTAATGATTGCCTTTTTATAAAAATCAGATAGATTAACCTTATCAAAAGTATCATTCTCTATAGCTTCTAAATATCTATAACTTATCTTTAAAAGAGAAGAAACCTCTTTTAAATCTAATCCTTTCTTCTCTCTCTCTTCTCTAAATATCTCTCCTAAGCTTTTAGTCTCTCCAACCATGTCAACTCTCTTTTACTCAAAAACCTAATATCTCCTGGTTTTAAATTTCCAAGCTTTATTTCTCCTATTTGTATCCTTTTCAATTTTAACACTTCATAATTAAACAAGGATAACATTCTCCTTATCTGTCTTTTCCACCCTTGATATAAAACCACTCTAAGCATGCTTACATTTCCTTTAGCCCAAAGTATTACAAATTCAGCTGGTAATGTTTTTCCTTCTTCTAAAATAACACCTTCTCTCAGTTTTTTCAACTCTTCTTCTTTCGGAATTCCTTTTACCATTACTTCATAAACCTTAGGTATTTTATATTTCGGATGAATAATATAATTAGCAATCTCCCCATCATTAGTACAAAGTAAAAGACCTTCGCTATCTTGATCTAATCTTCCTACAGGATATACCCTATAGGATATATTTTTGATTAATAAAAGATCTTTTACTGTTTTTCTTCCAAAGGGATCATATAAGCTTGATATATAGCCCACAGGCTTATATAAAGCCAAATAGATCTTTTTTTCTGGAATTAAAATTTTTCCTTCTACTTCTACTCTATCTTTCTCTGGATCTATTTTATAACCTAAGGTAGTTATTACATTTCCATTTACTTTTACCTTACCTTGAATAATAAGTTCCTCTGCTTTTCTACGAGAAGCAAAACCGCATTCTGCAATATATTTTTGAAGTCTTTCCATACCTATTTTTTAACTCTTTCCTCTAATTCTTTTTTATCTTCTATAATAAAATATCTAAAGAATTCTTCTCCAATTCCATATATAAATGGTCTTCCAATAGTCTCTTTTCTTCCTATAATCCTTATAAGCCTTCGCTCTAATAAATTAGAAAGAATCCCATCAACTTTTGTTCCCTTTATAGCTTCTATCTCAGTCTTTGTTATAGGTTGATGATAATAGATTATAGCAAGCACCTCTAAAGCTGATCTTGATAATCTCTCAGTACCCTTAGATGTATATCTCCATACAGCTTCTGCAGCATCTGGAGAGGTTGCAAATTCATATCCATCATTTATTTTATAAATATTAATACCTCTTTCTTCATACTCTTTTTTAAGTTCTTCCAATAATTCCTCCACCTCTTTATCATCTATATCCAAGATTTTAGCTATCTCCTTAGAAGAAATAGGTTTCTCAGAAACAAAAAGAATAGCTTCTATCTGTTTTTTATACTTTTGTCTCAACTCTCTCATCTTCCACCACTTTAAAAATTATCTCTCCTAAATATTCATTTTGGAAAACCACAACCTTTCCTTTATTTGCTAAATCACATAAAGCAAGAAAATAACAGATTTTATCTATTTTATTTTTCCCCTTCACTATCTCCGAAAATTTTCCTTCTTTTTTAGCCATAATATCCAAAGCTTTATTTTCAATATCTATTGTAAAATGATCCTCTAAATAATTTAAATTCTGTATTAAGCTTTTTTTTCTTTCCAGAAAGAGAAGATAAATTTCTGTCAAATTTATTTTTTCATTTTGATTCAAAATTAATACGTCTTCCTTTTTGCTAAAATCTCGTCTAAATATGAGAAGGCTCCTTTCCTCTTTTTCCTTTAGATAAGGAACCAATTCTCTCCAATCATCAGAAAAAAGCAAAAATTCATCTTCCTTTTTCTCTCCGTCAGATATATCCTTCTTTCTTAAACCGAATAATCTTTTAATTTTACTCTCTAATATTTCTACTGTTACATCTAAAAAAGATGTCGTAAGCTCAAGATCATTCCACTTATTTTCTCCCAATGAGTAATACTGATCAATCAAATCCTTAAGAGGAAAAATAGATATATCAATCTCCTTTTGCAAAAATTCTTTTATTGTGAGAAATGGATTAATTACCATTTTACCTTTAATCCCATAGCTTCTCTAACAATATCCATGGTTTTTTGGGCTTCTTCTCGAGCCTTTTTATTTCCTTCAAATAGAATATCCCAAGTAGTCTTTTCATCATTAAAATAAACCTTACGTTTTTCCCTAATAGGTGTCAAAAAACTATTTAATTTTTCTGAAAGTTTCATTTTACACTCCACACATCCAATCTCAGCCCTTCTACAGGCCTCTGCAATCTCTTCAGTTTCCTCTTTATTAAAGATTTTATGATAAGCAAAAACAGTACAAACTTCTGGATGTCCTGGATCATTTCTCCTTATACGTGCAGGATCAGTTACCATCCCTCTTATTATCTTTTTAAGTTCTTCCTCTTCTGTATCTAAAGGAATTGTATTGCCATAACTTTTTGACATTTTTCTCCCATCTGTCCCTACAAGTTCTGGGACATCAGAAAGTTTAGCTTGAGGTTCTGGAAATATGGGAGAATAAAAATAATTAAATCTTCTTGCTATCTCTCGAGTAAGTTCTAAATGAGGTAACTGATCCTCTCCAACAGGGACAGTATCAGCTCTATAAATTAAAATATCTGCAGCTTGGAGAACAGGATACCCTAAGAATCCATATGTAAAAAGATCTCTTCCTTCCATCTCTCTTAACTGCTCTTTATAGGTAGGATTTCTTTCTAACCATGGTAAGGGTACAAACATGGAAAATAACAGAAAAAGTTCAGCATGCTCAGTTATATCTGATTGCCTAAATATCACAGCTTTGTTAGGATCTATTCCCACTGCTAACCAATCACATATCATATTAAAAACATTATCTTTCACCTCTTCTGTCTCCCTATAATGTGTGGTCAAGGCATGCCAGTCAGCAATTTCAAAAAAACATTCATAGGAATCTTGAAGTTCTACCCAATTCTTTAAAACTCCCAAAAGATGCCCCAAATGCAATTTTCCCGTTGGTCTCATACCACTTAATATTCTCCCAGCCTTCATCCAAAACCCTCCTAGATAATTCAGTATTTTTTCAAGATAGGATTATATCAAAAATTTAGTCCTAAAAGATAAAAGAAGAAACTTAAAAAGGGACTCATAATTATATAAAGAACATTAGTCAAAATAAGAATCATTAGGATAAATATGCCATAAATTCCTAAAGATCGATAATACCTTCTATATTTATAAGGAAGAATCGCTTCTAATACATGAGAACCATCTAAAGGGGGAATAGGTATTAAATTAAAAACGCCTAAAAAAACATTAAGAATAGCAAGCTCTATACAGAATCTGATAAAACCAATCGGAATATATAATCCTTCTATTCTCCAAAACATACTTACTAAAAAAGCTAAGGTAAAATTAGCAAAAGGACCAGCCAAAGATACTAAAACTATACTTTTTTCTCCCCTTCTTAAATTATCAAAATTAACTGGAACAGGCTTTGCCCAACCAAACCTAAAAAGAAGTAGCATTAAAAAACCAATAGGATCTATATGAGCTAAAGGGTTCAAGCTTAACCTACCTGAAAGACGAGGAGTAGGATCTCCTTCTATTTCAGCCATCTTTCCATGAGCATATTCATGAACTGTTATTGCTATCAATATGGCTACTATTCTCCACAAATATAATACTAAGTTATTAAATACCATAAATACCTCCTACATAATTATATCCAATATTAATGGTAATGGCTCCCTTTTATGGGGACCTATTTTTATCGCTTCTTTAAATATCTCTTGAGCTTTTCTTAATTTTTCAGCATCATTAGCATAAAAAGTTACTATAGGTTCATTTTTAGTAACTTTATCTCCTATCTTCTTATGCAATTTTAAACCAACATAAAGATCAATTTTATCATCCTTTTTAGCCCTTCCTGCACCTAAGGTCATCACCGTTTGAGCTACCCTGTATGCATCTAACTCTTCAATATACCCTTCTTCTAAGGTATATATCTCCTTTTGTACTTTGGCATTTAAAAGAGGAGAGTAATCATCAATAATCTTAAAATCTCCACCCTGATAAATTATTAAATCTCTAAGTTTATTCAAAGCCTTTCCACTTAGCAAAGCACTCTTAACTTTTTCTCTCAAAATCTCGTCATCTTCTTCTCCAGCAACTTTAAGGGCAACAATTGATAAAACCGTTACTAACTCTATTAGATCTGAAGGGCCTCTACCCTTTAATACCTCTATTGCCTCTAATACTTCTAAAGAATTACCAACAGCGTTTCCTAAGGGCTGGTCCATTTGAGATATTACAGCAGCCATTTTTCTACCCATATTTTTTCCAATCTCAACCATGATTTTAGCCAACTCCTTAGCTGAATTTATATCTTTCATAAATGCACCTTTACCTACCTTAACATCCAATACAATTACATCCGAACCTCCTGCTATCTTTTTACTCATTACGCTACTTGCGATAAGAGGAATAGAATCAACAGTTCCTGTTACATCTCTTAAAGCATATATTTTTTTATCAGCTGGTACTAAATTCTCTGTTTGACCTACTATAGCTATTCCTATTTCTTTAACTTGCTTAATAAATTCTTCATCGGATAAATAAGTTCTAAAACCTGGGATTGACTCTAATTTATCAATAGTACCTCCTGTATGTCCCAGACTCCTTCCTGACATTTTTGGTACAGGATACCCTAAGGATGCAATAAGAGGAGCAAAAACTAATGTTGTTTTATCACCTACACCCCCTGTACTATGTTTATCTATTTTTGTTCCTGGAATATTTGATAAATCTAAAACCTTACCTGAAAAAGCCATTTCCTTTGTTAAAGAAACAATCTCTTGAATATTCATACCTCTAAAATAAATTGCCATAAGCAAAGCCGACATTTGATAATCTGGTATATCTCCCTTTACATAACCATTAACTATATATGATATTTCATCGTCAGTTAATGGATATCCATCTCTCTTTTTAATAATAAGATCTACCATATTCATAATATATTCCACCCTTTCTGAATAATACTTAAGAAACTCTCCCCATCAAGATTATTTTCAACCTTAAAGTAATCTGCTATCGTCTTTCCTAAATTAGCAAATGTCCTTTGTATCCCTAAAGAATAGTTGTTTTTAAAATCTGGAGAATAGATAAGCAGAGGAACATACTCTCTTGAATGATCCGTACTTGGAGTTGTAGGATCACATCCATGATCTGCGGTTATTATTAAAAGATCTTTATCAGATAATAATTTCATAATCATTGGTAAGGCTTTATCAAACTCTTCCAAAGCTTTAGCCATACCCAAAGGATCATTTCTATGACCGTAAAGAGTATCAAAATCTACTAAATTTACAAAAATGAGACCCTCTTTTAATTCGTTCCAAGCAAGAAAAATATTTTCTATACCCTCTGCATTATTTTTTTGATGAAGAGAATATGTTAATCCTCTTCCTGCAAAAATATCTTCTATCTTTCCTACCCCAATTACATCATAATCATTATTTTTTAAAAGATCTAAAAGAGTATTACGGGGCGGAGGTAATGAAAAATCTTTTCTCTTAGGAGTACGATAAAAATTTCCAGAGGTTCCTGCAAAAGGTCTCGCAATAACCCTTGCAACCGCATGTTCACCATGTAAAATACTACGAGCTATTTCACACATTCTATATAACTCTTCTACAGGGATAATATCCTCATGAGCTGCAATCTGAAACACACTATCTGCTGATGTGTAAACAATAGGATAACCAGTTTTAATATGTTCTTCTCCCAATTCCTTAATTATCTCTGTTCCTGAAGCAGGCTTATTCCCTAAAACTTTCCTCCCAATAGCTTTTTCAAATTTTTCTATTATTTCTTTTGGAAATCCATTTGGGTAAGTAGGAAAGGGTTTATCCAAAATTATACCTGATATTTCCCAATGACCAGTAGTAGTATCTTTTCCTGGAGAAGCTTCAGCCATCTTTCCATAAAATGCCAAAGGCTTTTCTTCGTAAGGAATTCCTTTTATAGGATATATATTAGATAAACCTAATTTACCCATATTAGGTAAATTTAATCCTCCCACTGCTTCTGCTGTATTTGCTAATGTGTTACTTCCTTCATCTCCATACTTAGAAGCATCAGGAAGCTCACCAATTCCCACTCCATCTAATACTATTAATATTACACGTTTCATTTTTCTTGCCTCCGCCCCAAAGGATGTGCTCTTCTATAAACTTCATGTAATTTACTAGAAACTACATGAGTATATATTTGCGTCGTAGATATATCAGAGTGACCAAGAAGCTCCTGAACAATACGGATATCAGCACCATTCATCAGTAAATGAGTAGCAAAGGTATGTCTAAAAGTATGTGGAGATACTTTTTTAGATAAACCTAAGACCTTAGAATATACTTTTATGATATACCAAACACCTTGTCTTGTAATCCTATATCCTTTTTTATTTAAAAATAAAGCATCGCTATCTACAGGCTTAAAATATTCCCTTACTTTAAGATATTTCTCAATACTCTCTGAAGCGTACTCTCCTATTGGAACAATTCTTTCCTTTTCTCCTTTTCCAAAACACCTTATATATTTTTCTTTCAAGTTAACATTGTATAAATTTAGATTAACTAACTCAGAAACCCTTATACCTGTACCGTATAGGGTTTCCAAAATAGCCTGATTCCTAATACCTAAAGGAGAGGAAGGATCAGGAAGATCTAAAATACTATCTATCTCTTTTTTATCTAAAACCTCAGGAAGATAAATAGGTATTTTAGGAGTCAGTATTATACTTCCATAATTTTTAGAAAGATAGCCTTCTCTTATGAGAAATCTCAAAAAAGTTCTTATAGCTGAAATCTTTCGGGCAATAGATTTTATCTTATACTCCTTATATAAGGTAGATAGATATTTCTGCCAATCTTCTCTATTAAAATCCTTTAAATTCTTCTTCTCTCCTTTTAAGAATGAAATAAAATGTTCTAAATCCCTTTTATATGCTTCTAAAGTATTAGAGGATAAATTTTTTTCGAATTTCAAATAAAAAAGAAAATCTTCTAATTTATCCCTCATAGACTTTCTCTTATCTTATACAAAATAATTCCAAGAGCAACTGATACATTCAATGAGTTCACTTTTCCATAGGGTGATATCTTCACTAAAAGATCACAAGATTCTTTAACAAGCCTGTGAAGACCCTCACCTTCGCTCCCTATTACTAAAGCCAAAGGAAATCTGTATTTTACTTTATCGAATTCAATATCAGTATCCAAATCCGCGCCTACTATAAAGAAATTCTCCTCTTTAAGATCCCTTAAAAAATTTGCCACATTAGATACTCTAACAACAGGTATAAAAGATAAAGCACCAGCTGAAGCCTTAAAAACAGTAGGAGTTAATCCAACACTTCTAAATTTAGGGATTACAATAGCAGATGCCCCTAAAAACTCACAGGTTCGAGCAATCGCACCTAAGTTTCTCGGATCTTGAATATGATCTAAAATTACGATTATGCTATTATTATCCAACTTTGTTTTTAAGTCTTCCCAAGAAACATATGGAACAGATGAGATAATAGCTAATATACCTTGAGAATTATCTTTTACTTCATTATCAATAAAATTTCTATCCACATATTGAATAGGTATATTTTTCTCTTTAGCAAGGTTTATTATCTCCTTGAATTTTTTATCAAAATGAATACCCTTTGCAATATAAATCTTGTTTATATTCAAATCTCCTTTTAAAGCCTCTAAAACAGGATTTTTTCCATATATTTTCTCTTCCATAAAAACTCTCCTTTTATTCAATATGCAATTAAAACTACTGCAAAGGCTGCAATTCCCTCTTTTCTCCCAATAAAACCCAATCCTTCGTTAGTAGTAGCCTTTATATTTACAGCTGATTTATCTATTCCTAAAGTAAAAGATATTTTCTCAATAATAGCTTCTCTATAAGGTAAAACCTTTGGCTCTTCTGCAATAATCATACCATCAATATTAATAATTTTTATCTTTCTTTCCTCTAAAAGACTTCTTACTTTTTCTAGTATGAGTATACTTGATATGCCTTTATAATTTATATCCGTATTTGGAAAATAATATCCAATATCATAAAGTCCAGAGGCACCAAGAAGAGCATCCGAGATAGCATGAATAAGTACATCTCCATCAGAATGTCCCTTTAATCCCTTTGGATAAGGAATCTTTACCCCACCTATATATAAATCTTTTCCTTCTTCAAAAGGATGTACGTCATAACCTAAACCAACTCTAATATTTTGGAAATGTAATCTATCCATATTAAATCTTCCTTTGTAGTAATTTTTATGTTAAAAGGATCTCCTTCCACTATGTATACTGGATAACCCAATCTTTCTAATAATACAGCATCATCGGTGCCTAAAAATCCATCTTGAAGAGCCTTATTATGAGCTTCTAATAATAAATTATATGGAAACATTTGGGGTGTTTGAATAAGCCATATCTTTTTTCTTTCTAAGGTAGCCTCTACCCTTCCTTTTTCATCTACTAACTTTACTGTATCTTTTGAAGGGATACCTAAAATACCAGAAGTTTTTCTTTCAATACAAAAATCTATTAATTTCTCTATATTCTCTATCTTTACAAAGGGTCTTGCTGCATCATGTATTATTACATATTCACATGGTTCCTCGATACTCCTAATCCCATTACAGACAGAATGTTGCCTTTCTTTGCCCCCTACTACTAATTTTATTTTTTTTGATAAATTCCATTCTTTAATCTTTTCTTGATAAAAATTTATCTTATCCTCTCTAACTACTAATATTAACTCTGATATTCTTTTGACCCTATCAAAAGTCCTCAAAGAATAGTAAATCAGAGGCTTATCTTTAATTTCCACAAGAAGTTTATCATCCCCAAATCTTACACTCTTTCCTCCAGCCACAATTATACCTACTATTTTTTCCAATGATCCTTATCCTCCCTTACCCTACCAAAGATAAGTCTTCCTGCAGCAGTTTGAAAGACACTTGTAACAACAACTTTTACAGTTTGTCCTATATATTTTCTTCCATTTTCCACTACCACCATAGTTCCATCCTCTAAATAGGCAACCCCTTGTCCAGCCTCTTTTCCTTCTTTAACAATATTTAGAGTAAGCTCTTCTCCTGGTAAATATATTGGTTTTACAGCATTCGATAACTCATTTATATTTAACACCGTTATACCTTCTATTTTAGCAAGTTTATTTAATCCATAATCATTAGTTACTATTTTACCCTTCAAAAGTTTCGCTAACTTTACCAATTTAGAATCCACACTTTGAATTTTAGGAAAGTCCATATCTACAATTACTACTTGATCTCCCAATTCTTTTCTTATTTGATTTAGATTATCAAGTCCAAATCTTCCCCTATTCTTTTTTAAAGATTCTGAAGAATCGGCGAGTTGTTGCAATTCCTTTAAAATAAAGCGGGGAATAATTATTTTCCCTTCTATAAAATTTGTCTTCAATATATCTACTATTCTTCCATCTATAATTACACTTGTATCAAGTATTTTTACATACGGGAAATTATTAAAATCAAAAAACCTCATTCTGAAAATAAAATAAATATATATAGCAAAGACTAAAAAGGCAAAAATAAAATTTAATATATAAAGAGTATTGCATTTGTTATAAAAAAAAGACATGAATGAAAAAACTAAGAGACCTACAAATAACAAAGAAACTATTATAAACCATAATTTCCAAAGTTTTTTCATAAAATCTCAGTCCCCCAAAAAAAATATTTAAATAAATCCCCTAAAAAAATAAATATTAAAAAACTGAAGAAATTCTTTGTAACCTGCTTAAAGCCTCTCTTATTTTTTTAGCTCTCACCTCCCCAACCCCTTCTATATTATCAAGATCCTCGAAACTACTTTCTATAATTTTAGGCAAACTACCAAAATATTCTACAATATTATCAATAATAGCAGACGGAATAGATGTTATTCGATTTAGAATTCTATAACCTCTTGGTGTTACTAATATACTTATTTCTATCTCTTCTTTCTTGTATCCCAATATCTCACCTGCAACTATAGCAAACTCTTGAAAATTTCCTTTGAAATTATCTAAAAGCTCCTTCAAAATTTCATCTGCTTCAGTAGGCTTCCTCTTGTAATCTTTTATAACCAAAATTGTCTCTTCCTTAACACCTGCAAGTAAAGCTTCTAACTGTATTTCAATTAACCTTCCTTCTATGCCAAGTTCTATAAGATAATTCTCTACTTCTTTATGAATTGTGAATAGCATACATGCCCTATGCAAAAATATAAGCACATCATAAAGGTTGACTTGATTTTCCAATTCTAAAGAATTTAACCTATTCAAAAGATCATCATATATATTCCTGTATCTTTCCATAGTTTGAAGCGCTTGAGAGGCTTTAGTTAATATTTCTCCTACATCTCTTAGAACATACTTCCAATCATTCTGAAAAAGGGTAATCGTATCCTTTCTTTGAGAAACACTAATAACTAAACATCCTATCTGCCTTGCCACTCTTTCTGCTGTAGCATGTCTTGCTCCTGTTTCAGAAGAAGGAATATTGGGATCAGGTAATAACATCACATTTGCATAAAGAATTTTCTTTGCTTCTTTACTCAGTATTATTGCTCCATCCATCTTTGAAAGCTCATAAAGCCTATTGGGGGTAAATTCTATATCTAGTGGAAATCCACCATTCATAATTGGTTTAAGTTTCTCTGACTCTCCTATTACTATTAATGCTCCAGTTTTTGCTTTTACAATCTGCTCTAAGCTTTCCCTTAAGGGTGTACCTGGAGCCACAAACTTCAATGCTTGTACAACAAATTTTTTTGGCTCTGCCATTTTAACCCCACACCTTCTCTATTTCTAAAATATTAGAAACAGGAATGAAATAAAAATCCTCTTGATCTATAATTTTACTTTTAGAAGGAATTATTGCTTTTATAAAACCAAATTTCTTTGCTTCCAAAATTCTCTTTTCTAAATGTGGTATACTTCTTACTTCTCCTCCTAATCCTATCTCACCTATTGCTATCAAATCATGGGGAAGAGGTTTATCCTTTAGAGCAGAGAGTATGGCCAACACTATCCCTAAATCAATTGCAGGCTCTTCAATTTTTAAGCCTCCTACTACATTGAGAAAAACATCTTTATCAGAAAAATTAATTCTAAGTTTTTTCTCTAAAACTGCTAAAAGAAGTATTACCTTATTCAAATCTATTCCTGATGTAATTCTTCTTGGATACGTTGTATTGGTTTTACTAACCAATGCTTGTACTTCAACTAATAAAGGCTTTGTACCTTCCATTATTGGTATAACTATTGATCCTGATATAGCTAAATTCCTATTCTCAAGTAATCTTTGAGAAATATCTTCAACTTCAATTAAACCCTCATCCTTCATCTCATAAAGCAGAAAGTCATTAGTTGGTCCAAACCTATTTTTTACAACCCTAAGTACTCTCAAATCACTATATCTTTCCCCTTCCAGATACAAGACCACATCCACTAAATGTTCTAATAATTTTGGACCTGCTATATCTCCTTCCTTTGTTACATGGCCTACTAAAATTACAGGGATCTTTGTTTTTTTTGCAAAATTTACCATCTTATTAGTACATTCCCTTACTTGAACTACATTACCAGGAGATGTAGGAAATTCAGAGGAATAAACAGTTTGAATAGAATCCACAATTACCAAAGAATAATCAGATTTTTCTATAAAGGGTAAAATCGCCTCAATATCCCTTTCACATACAAAATCTATTTGAAGATTTGAACTATTTTTTGAAACTCTCTTAAGCCTAATTCCTACTTGCGAAAGAGTCTCTTCTGCCGATAAATATAAAACCTTTGCATTTTTACTCTGAATAGCAACAGCAATTTGTAAAAGTAGAGTAGATTTTCCTATCCCTGGTTCTCCACTTAATAAAATTACAGCCCCCTCAACAATCCCCCCTCCCAATATAAAATCAAATCCTCTTAACCCACTTTGTAGTCTTTTCTCTTCTAGTTGTGATATAGAATCTAATCTTACAACTTTTAAATTTTCTTCACCTTTTAATGTTTTACTTTCCTTTTCAGAAATTTCTATAAAGGAATTCCAACTTTGACAGTTAGGACATCTGCCAAACCATCTTATACTTTCGTATCCACATACTTGACATACAAATTTAGTTTTGATTTTCGTCATTTACATTTTTATTTAGATGGCTCCTTTGCTAAAGTGACTTTTCTGAAAACAATATTACCATCTTTACTAAGTTCTGCCTTTATAATATCTCCTTCATTAAAATCACCCTGAAGGATAAACTCAGCAAGTGGATCTTCAATATAATATTGAATAGTTCTCTTTAATGGTCTTGCACCATATTGAGGATCATACCCTTTTTCTAATAAGAATTCTTTTACATCATCAGAAAGTTCTACATCTAATTTTTTTTCTCTCAATCTTTCTCTAACTGGTTTCAAAAGAAGATCTAATATTTTTCTAAGATCTTCCCTTGTTAATGGTCTAAAGAAGACAATCTCGTCCAATCTATTCAAGAATTCAGGTCTGAAATATTTCTTCATTTCCGAAAGGATAGTTTCCTTTATCTTATCAAAGGATTTTTCTCGATCCTCTTTTGAGGCAAACCCTATTGTAGCTTCTTGTTTGAAGTATTCAGCGCCAAAATTAGATGTCATTATTAATATGGTATTTCTAAAATTAACTCTTCTTCCATGTCCATCTGTAAGCTGTCCTTCATCCATTATTTGCAGCAATATATTAAAAACATCACTATGGGCTTTTTCTATTTCATCAAATAGGATAACAGAATAAGGTCTTCTATGAACCTTTTCCGTTAACTGACCACCCTCCTCATATCCTACATATCCAGGGGGAGCACCAATAAGTCTTGATACAGTATGTTTCTCCATATATTCAGACATATCTAATCTAATTAAAGCATTTTCATTTCCAAAAAGGTATTCAGCTAAAGCTCTTGCTAGCTCAGTCTTTCCAACACCTGTTGGACCTAAGAACATAAATGCACCTATAGGTCTTCTTGGATCTTTCAAACCAGATCTTGATCTTCTTATAGCCCTTGACACAACACTTACAGCCTCATCTTGAGAAATAATTCTCTTATGAAGTTCTTCTTCCATTCTGAGTAATCTTTCTCTTTCTTCCATAAGAAGTTGTGCTACAGGTATACTAGTCCAGCTTGCCACTACCTGAGCTACATCCTCTGGAGTTACCACTCCTTCATTCTCAATAGATGTGGTAGCTAAGAAATTCTTAAGATATTCTTCAATTCTTCTTTCCTCATCTCTAAGTTGAGCAGCCCTTTCAAAAGCTTGATTTCTGATAGCTATTTCTTTTTGTTCTCTTATTCTTGCAAGTTCCAATTCTAAATTACTATGAGCGGTAGATTTCTGTCTTTTCAGTCTGACCCTTGCAGCTGCCTCATCTATTACATCTATAGCTTTGTCAGGAAGAAATCTATCAGTGATATACCTTACAGAAAGTTTAACAGCCTCTTCTAATGTTTCATCAGAAATTTTAACCCTATGATGAATTTCATATTTTTCTCTCAATCCCTTAAGAATTTCCAATGTCTCTTCTGGAGTTGGCTCATTAACTATAACAGGTTGGAATCTCCTTTCTAAAGCTCCATCTTTTTCTATATATTTTCTATATTCTTGGGGAGTTGTTGCTCCAATAACTTGAATTTCTCCTTTTGCTAAAGAAGGTTTTAAAATATTAGCTGCATCTACAGCTCCTTCAGCAGCTCCAGCTCCAACTAAGGTATGAATCTCATCTATAAACAAAACTACATCCTTTGCCATCTTTACTTCTTCTATTATTCTCTGCATTCTTTCCTCAAACTCACCCCTATACTTTGTACCAGCTACTATGCTACCCATATCTATAGCTACAATTCTTTTATTTAACAATGTTTCTGGTACATCTCCTTCCACAATTTTTTGGGCTAATCCTTCCACAATAGCTGTCTTCCCTACTCCAGGTTCTCCAACAAGTACTGGGTTATTCTTAGTTCTTCTACTCAATATTTGAATTATTCTTTCTAATTCCTTTTCTCTCCCAATAACAGGATCAAGTTTGCCCTGTCTTGCAAGCTGAGTTAAATCTCTACCAAATTCATCCAAGGTGGCTGTTATAGCTCTCTTCTTCTTATTTGTATTCTGGGAAGCAATTTGTCTTCCCTTTACCTTTGCGGGATCAATTGGTTCTCCTAATAACTTAAGTATTTCTACTGTAACATCCTCTATCCTTACTCCCATTCCCTCTAACACGTGAGCTGCCACACCTTCTCCTTCCTTCAACAACCCAAGAAGTAAATGCTCTGTACCAATATAATTATGATTCAATTCTTGCGCAGATTCAGAAGCATACTCTAAGACCTTCTTGGCCCTTGAAGTAAAAGGAAGTGCTCCATAGGAGGTACCATCACCACGACCTATTAGTCTCTCTATCTCACTCCTGAGGTAATTAAGATCAAGACCCAAGTTTATTAAAACTTGAGCAGCTATGCCTCCATCCTCACGGAGTAACCCCAGGAGAATATGTTCTGTACCAACAGTAGAATAATTAAGCCTTCTTGCCTCCTCCTGTGCTAAGAGTAGTACTCTGTAAGCTCTTTGCGTCAACTTATCCATCATTTTCTATACACCTCCTTAACATGACACCTCCCTAATCTATTTTATAATTTTTGAAAACATCATGCAATAAATCTGCCCTCACCCTATCCCTTTCTTCAGAATCCATTTCTCTACCTAATTTAACTTGTAAATGAGCAGGCAACGTTAATATCAATAACAAATCTAATAATTTGATTGGTAAATTTATTATTTTATAAAAAATACCAAATCTAATATTAGAAAGTAAAGAGATAGCCTCCAAACTTTCTAAATATTTAGCATAATTTATAATACCCCATGCTCTTCCAAAAATATCTTCTACCCATCTTCTCCTTTCCTCAAAAAGTAATTCTCGAGCCTTTATTTCTTCATTGACGATTTTTAAAGCTATTTCTTCCATTTTTTTTATTAACTCTTCTTCGCTACAACCCAGAGAGGATTTACTTGCAATTTGATAAAAACCAGCTATAGCCTTAGTATTCTCACCATAAAAACCCCTAATCAAAACCTTAGAAGATCTCAACCTCCTAAAAAGAGTTTTAATTTTCCCAGTAAAAGTTAGACCCGGTAGATGTACCAATAAAGATATTCTTAGGCCACATCCTAAATTTGTTATACAAGAGGTAAGATAACCCATACTATTATCAAAGGCAAAATCAAAATATTCCGAAATGTGGTTTTCCAAAGATTGAAGCATTTTCCAACTCTCATTAATTTCTAATCCGCCACTTAAAACCTGAATTCTGAAATGATCTTCTTCATTTAACCTAATACTCAATTTACCATCTTTTCTTACAATAAGACCTGTACCAGATAGATTATTAAACTGATCTTCACTTATTAGGTGTTTTTCTATTAAAACTTCAGATACTAATTTAGGTAATTTCTCCAATCTTAAAAAATCGTAATCTTTATTAAATTTAGTGTCATTTTTAAATACCCATTCAACCTTATTTATAAACCTTTTTCTTTGCGATTCGGAAGCTTGATTTGGGAATGGAAATTCTCTAACATTCCTCGCTAATCTTATCCGAGTACTTAATATTATATCTTTATGTAAATTGCCTTCTCCAATCCACTTAAGATACTTATAATAGAATTCTCTCATCCACTCCTCTCATTCAATTTATTCAAGAAATCTCTTAACTTTGCTGCTTTTTCATAATCCTCTTCTTCTACTGCCTTCGACAATTCTATTTTATACCTAAGTATATCTTCTTTTTTAGAAGTATTCTTAGGAATTTTTCCCTTATGTTCTTTGTTTCCATGATAACTCTTTATTATTTCTCCTAATTCATCCTTAAAAATAGAATAACAATAATAGCAACCAACCATGCCTGTTTCTTCTATTTTCTTCCAGGTTCTTCCGCAATTAGGACATCTCTTTTCTTCCTTATCCTGAGAAAAGGCATTTTGAAAAAACTTCTTAATATATTCTTGCAAGCATTCTCCACAAAGGGAATATTTTCTTATTCCTTTCTCATCCTTTATCTCTAAAAGATATATAGCTAAATTTTTATGGCAGAAATCACATTTCATTCCTTCCAATACACCTCTGTAAAAAATATTCGTGTATTCTTGTGTCATCCGTTAGCTCTGGATGAAAGGTTAATCCTAAAATACTTTTTTCTTCTACAAAAACAGGCTTTTCCATAAATACTCCAAGTACTTTGACATCTTTTCCTACATCTAATATCTGAGGTGCCCTTATAAAAACGGCCTCAAAAGGTTTATCTCCTATAGCTGGAATATCTAAATAGGTGGAAAAGCTTTCCCTTTGCCTACCGTACGCATTTCTTGAAACTGTAATATCTAAAACTCCCAAAGTTTTCTGATGAGGATGATTATCTATTCTTTTTGCAAGAAGAATTAAACCTGCACAAGTTCCCATTGCAGGAAGGCCAGCCTTTAGTGCATCCTGAAGTTTTTTAAATAATCCTGTATTTTCAAGGACAGTTAAAAAGGTAGTACTTTCTCCACCAGGTATAATGATTCCATCAATCTTATCCAAATCCTCAGGCTTCTTTATAAGAATAGTATCTACATCCAATTTTTTAAGCATATTTTTATGTTCAATTATGGAACCTTGAATAGAAAGTATACCTATTCTCATTTTACCAACCTCTTGTCTGGAGTAATTCAGTTTCATTCAACTTCCTTATGTCAATACCAGGCATAGGTTCTCCTAAATCCTCAGAAATTTCAGCTAAAACATAAGGATCATCATAGTAGGTTACTGCAAGAACAATTGCCCTTGCTCTTTTTCTTGGATCCTTAGACTTAAAGATTCCAGATCCAACAAATACACCATCTGCACCGAGATGCATCATTAAGGCTGCATCAGCAGGCGTAGCTATTCCTCCAGCAGCAAAATTTACAACTGGGAACCTACCAAGCCTTTTTGTTTCCATTAACACCTCTAAAGGAGCACCTAACTCTTTAGCTTTTGTTACCAACTCATCATCAGGTATTAACACTAAAGATCTTATTTCATCCATAATTTGTCTCATATGTCTTACTGCTTCTACCACGTTTCCTGTTCCAGCCTCACCCTTAGTACGTATCATAGCTGCACCTTCCGCAATTCTTCTTAAAGCTTCTCCTAAATCTCTGGCACCACAAACAAAAGGAACTTTAAAAGCATGCTTATTTATATGATACTTTTCATCGGCAGGTGTCAATACTTCACTCTCATCAATAAAATCTACACCTAAGGCTTCAAGAATCTGAGCTTCTACAAAATGCCCAATCCTTACCTTAGCCATAACAGGTATACTAACAGCAGACATTATCTCTTTTATCTTCTTTGGATCAGCCATTCTCGCCACTCCACCCTGGGCTCTAATATCAGCAGGTACCCTCTCCAAAGCCATCACAGCAACAGCCCCAGCTTCCTCTGCTATTTCAGCTTGCTCAGCATTAGTAACATCCATGATAACTCCACCTTTTAACATCTGAGCAAGACCTCTTTTTACTTTATCTGTTCCTGTAAATATTTCCATATTTCACAACCTCCTTTAAGGAAAAGGAATATATTTTTTAAAATGTATACTCCTTTTATAAAAAATTGTCAAAAGTTAAAGTATTAAAAATACTTTAAAGTTACCCATTAAAATACATATATATCTTTTCAGCAACCTTTTCAGGAATTCCTGGTATGTTTTTTAGTTCTTCTAAAGAAGCCTTTTTTATGTCTTCTATAGAAGAAAAATGTTCCATAAGTATTTTCCACCTTTTCCGGCCAACCCCTGAAATTTTCATTAAGGAAGGCTCTAATATCTTTTTTCTATGAAGCTTTCTATGATAAGATATTGCAAACCTATGAGCCTCGTCTCTTACATGTTGTAATAAATGAAGAGCATGGGAATCCTTTGGAAGAATAATTGGTTTTGATCTATTTGGAAGAAAAATCTCTTCATTTTCCTTAGCAAGAGCTATAATTAATTTAGGCTTTATACCTATCTCATTAAATACTTCCATAGCAGAGCTTAATTGTCCTTTTCCCCCATCAACGAGTACAATATCCGCCAAAGGATCTTCATCTATCATTTTTAATCTTCTTCTTAATACCTCTTGAAGCATTAAGAAATCATTTGGAAGTTCTTCTACGTACTTTATCTTATATCGTCTATACCTACCCTTATCAGGAAAACCTTTAAAAAAGAAAACTTTAGATCCTACAGCCTCCTTGCCTTGAAGATTTGAAATATCAAAACCTTCTATGGACAATGGTATATCATCAAGCCCAAACAATTTTTGTAATTCTACGAGGGCTCCCCACACCTTCTCTGATTTTAAGCTTTCAATACTCAAATCCTTTAAAGCCATTTCTAAAAGTTTACTTTCATCTTCATTTGCAGGTAGTCTTAAATTAACAGGTGCTCCTTTCTTCTCAGAAAGATACTTAATAATATCAAAATCTTCATAAGATATTTCTTGAGGAATTATAATAATATCTGGAATTTCCCTATTAAGATAATACTGAAGAATAAAAGCTCTAATTATTTCATCTTTAACAAAATCATAAGAAAGATTTAAGACAAATATTCTTTTCTCTATTAATTTACCTTCCCTTACAAGATATACTAAAATTTTGGCCTTATGATCCTCAATATATAACTGAATAAGATCTTTGTTTTCATTATTAAAAGAAATAATCTTTTGTCTTTCACCTAAATTCTGAAGAGTCTTTATCTTATCTCTCACTTTTGCTGCTTTCTCAAACTCTAAATTATCTGAATAATTCTTCATCTCTACAAACAATTTCTCAATTATCCTTTCATATTTACCTTCCAAAAAAGAAAGCACATCTTTTACCATATCCCAATACTCTTCCTTACTCACATATCCTTGACATGGAGCCTTACAGTTACCTATGTAATAATTAAGACAAGGCCTTTTAGGCTTGCTTTTTGGTAAGTTCCAATTACAAGATCTCAGATTAAATATTTTCTTAACGAGAGATATGGTTTCTCTTACAGTACTACTTTGAGGATATGGGCCAAAATATTTAGCCCCATCATCTTCAAATCTTCTTGCTTTAATCAGTCTTGGATATTCCTCATTTATGGTAAGTTTTAACAATGGATACTGCTTATCATCCCTTAGCTGTACATTCATTATAGGTTTATACTTTTTAATCAAAACGGATTCAAGAATTAAAGCTTCAGTTTCCGAATCGGTAACATAGTAGTTAACATCCTTAGATTTTCTTAATATATATTTCACTTTTGGAGAATCGTCAGTTAAATAGGACATTACCCTCTTTCTTAGATTTTTTGCCTTGCCCACATAAATTACTTTTCCATTATAATCATTAAAAAGATATACACCAGGTGAATCTGGAAGATTCTCAATCTTTTCTTTTATTCTCTTATACATTTCCTCCATCATAAATAAATTTTAAATCAGTGTAGATAAAAGTTCAATTTTTACTAAAAGTTGCATCCTGAGAAGTTATAGGTTATATTATTAAAATAGTTTTACAAAATAAATTATAGGGAGTAAAAAAGCATGAGAAAACATATACAAAATTTAGTAGAAAAAGCCATAAAAAAATATGAAGAGACTGAGAATATAAGTACTGATGGAATTGAAATTATTATAGAGGTCCCAAAACAGAAAGAATATGGGGATTATGCAACAGCTGTAGCCCTTCAAATAGCCCAAAAAAATAAAAAACCCCCAAGATTAATAGCAGAAAAATTAGTTACATTTTTAGATGGTTCTCCTTTTATTGAAAAAGTTGAAGTTGCAGGACCTGGCTTTATAAACTTTTTCCTAAATGAGAAGGCTCTATGGGAAACCATTAAAGATATAAGAAAAAACATAGATAAGTTAGTAAAAATACCCCCTAAAAAGAAAAAAATACAGTTGGAATTTGGTAGTATAAATCCTACAGGACCTATGCATATTGCTCATGCAAGAGGAGTTACTATAGGTGATTCATTAGCTAATCTATTTAGAAGAATAGGCTGGAATATAGAAAAAGAATTTTATATAAACGATGCAGGCACACAAATTGATCTTTTAGGAGAATCTTTATATGCCCGGTATATGCAACTTCAAGGCAAGGATTATGAGTTACCAGAAGAAGGATATCATGGAATATACCTTATTGACTTAGCAAAAGAACTTCTCAATAAAAAGGAAGAAATTGAAAAACTATCTGTTAATGAAAAGAAAGAATTCTTTAAAAATTATGCACTAAAAAGAATGTTAGAGAATATAAAGAATACCCTGTTAAATTTTGGGGTCGAATATGATGTATGGTTTAGTGAAAAGACTCTTCACGAAAACGGAAAAATTAAAGAGATACTTGATATTCTTGAAAAAAGAGGTTTTTCTTATTATAAAGATGGGGCTATATGGTTTGCATCTACAAAATTTGGAGATGAGAAAGATAGAGTTTTAGTAAAAAGTGATGGAAAACCTACTTACTTTCTTGCAGACATAGCCTATCACTTAAATAAGATTGAACGAGGCTTTGATTGGATAATAGATGTTTGGGGAGCAGATCATCACGGCCACGTAACAAGGCTAAAAGGAGCTATACAAGCCTTAGGCTATTCCAAAGATATCTTAGAGATAATTTTAGTACAAGTAGTTAAACTTATGAAAGGCAACGAAGAAATAAAAATGTCAAAAAGAACAGGTGATTTTATAACTCTTGACGAAGTACAAGAGGAAGTTGGAAGAGATCCTATAAGATTTTTCTTTCTTTTAAGAAGTCCTGAAAGTCAATTGGATTTTGATTTGGAACTTGCTAAGAAACAATCCTTAGAAAATCCAGTATATTATGTTCAATATGCTCATGCAAGATGTTGTAGTATTTTGAAAAATGCCGAATCTCAAGGTCATAACCTATCAGATCTTGATAATGCAGATCTCTCATTGTTAAAGGAAGAAAAAGAGAAAGAGCTTATACTTACTCTTTTGAGATATCCAGAAAAATTAGAAGATATAACAAGAACATTGGAAATTCATCAGTTACCATTTTATCTACTTAATTTAAGCTCTCTCTTCCATGGTTATTATGATTCCTATAAAGTATTGGTGGAAGATAAAGATCTTGCCTTAGCAAGATTAGCCCTAATTGATTGTATCAGAATAATAATAAAAGATGCTTTAAATATATTAGGAGTTTCAGCTCCAGAAAAAATGTAGGGGGGTGAAACTTATGAAGATAATATGGTATGGACATTCATGTTTTGTATTCACAAATTCAGAAGGTAAGAAAATCCTTACCGATCCTTTTGATACCTCTGTAGGATATGAGATTCCTAAAGAAGAAGTAGATATTGTAACAGTAAGTCATTCTCACTTTGACCACAATGCAGTACATCTATTAAAAGGGAATCCTATTGTTGTAGAAGGAGAAGGAGAAACTACTATCCATAATGTTAAGATAAAAGGCTTTAATACATATCATGATGAGGAAAAGGGGCAAAAAAGAGGTATCAATACTATTTATCTAATAGAAACAGATGGAATAAAGATACTTCATTTAGGTGATTTAGGACATCCTTTAACGGATGAGCATAAAGAAAGAATTGGAGATGTGGATATACTCTTTATACCAGTAGGTGGGATCTATACTATTGATGCTGATAAGGCTATAAAGACCTTAGAAATAATAAAGCCTAAAATTGCAATACCAATGCATTACAAGACCCCACATCTTAAATTTGATCTTGCTAGAGTTGACGAATTCTTAAATAAGGTAAAATATCCAATTAAAAAATTTGATGAAAAAGAGATAGAAATTACAAAAGATAAATTACCAACAAATACTGAAGTTTGGGTCCTTCCATATTAACATCTTTTAAGGGAGGTTCATAGATGATATCAAGAGAAGAAGCTTTTAATAAACTAACAATATATGTGAAAAATAAAAATCTAATAAAGCATATGATAGCAACAGAAGCTATAATGAGAACTTTAGCAAGAAAATTTGGAGAAGATGAAGAGAAATGGGGAATCACAGGACTTTTACATGATATTGATTATGAATTAACAGAAAAAGAACCTGAAAAACATAGTCTCTTAGCAGAAGAAATTTTAAAAGATGTATCTCTTCCTTCAGATATAATTGATGCTATCAAAGCTCACAATGAAATACATGGCTTACCAAGAGAAACCCTTTTAGCTAAATCACTATATGCTGTGGATCCTTTAACAGGTCTAATTGTGGCTGCAGCCCTTATACATCCTGAAAAAAAACTTGCACCATTAGATACAAACTTTATTCTAAATAGATTTAAAGAGAAAAGTTTTGCCAGAGGAGCAAATAGAGAACAAATAAAATCATGTGAAGAAATAGGATTATCCTTAGAAGAATTTATATCCTTAGGCTTAGAAGCAATGAAATCTGTATCTAACGATTTAGACCTATAAGGAAAGAGGTGTTTCTATGAACACAAAAAAGATCACAAGAATTGCTTTTTATGCAGTCATATACAGTGTTCTAACAATAGTGTTTTCTCCTATTAGCTATGGACCTATTCAAGTTAGAATTTCTGAATTCTTAACTTTATTTCCTTTTTTAGATTATCTTGCAATTCCAGGGCTTTTTTTGGGATGTTTTATTGCTAATATATTTAGTCCCGTTGGTTGGATAGATATGATCTTTGGTAGTTTGTGCACTTTAGTAGCTGCATATTTAACAAGAAAGATGCCCAATATATATCTTGCTCCTTTACCACCAATTTTAGTAAATGCTTTTGGGGTTAGCCTTTATTTACATTTATTCTTTAACCTTCCATATTTTCTAAATGTTCTTTATATAGGAATTGGTGAAGCTATTGCTACTTATGTAATAGGACTTCCAATTGTCTTATATATACTTAAAAGCCCACAATTAAAAAAATATTTTGAGTAAAGGGGTAGCAAAATGAAAAGAGTAAGAATAGAGGAAGAATTAGAGATATTAACCTCTAACGTAGTTGAAATAATACCCGAAAATGGATTAGAAGAAAAGCTAAAAAAAGCAAGAGAAGAGGGCAGACCTTTAAGAGTTAAACTTGGAGCAGACCCATCTGCTCCAGATCTCCATTTAGGACATGCTGTAGTGCTTAGAAAATTGAAACAATTTCAAGATCTGGGACATCAGGTCGTATTCATCATTGGTGATTTTACCGCAAGAATAGGTGACCCATCAGGAAGATCAGAAGCAAGAAAACCTTTAACACCTGAACAAGTAAAGAAAAATGCTTTAACTTATCAAGAGCAGGTTGGAAAAATTCTGGATATATCAAAAGCTGAGATAAGATACCAAGAAGAATGGTTTGGGGGAATGAAGTTAGAAGATGTTTTAGTCCTTACATCTAAATATACCCTTGCCAGAATGTTAGAAAGGGATGATTTTGCTCAAAGATTCAAAGAACAAAGACCTATATTTTTACATGAGATCATGTATCCTCTCCTTCAAGCCTATGATTCTGTAGCTATAAAAGCAGATATAGAATTGGGAGGAACTGATCAAAAATTTAATCTAATAGTAGGAAGAGAAATACAAAGAGAGTATGGTTTAGAGCCTCAAGTAGCTATGCTTATGCCTATATTAGAGGGTTTAGACGGCAGACAGAAAATGAGCAAAAGTCTTGGAAATTATATAGGTCTTACAGAACCTCCAAATCAGATGTATGGTAAGGTAATGTCAATACCCGATGAATTAATAATAAGATATTTTGAACTTGCCACAGAACTATCTAAGGAGGAGATCAGAGAAATAGAAAGAAAAATGAAAGAAGGAATATTAAATCCAAGAGATGCAAAAGCAAGATTAGCAAGAGAAATTGTGAAGATTTATCATGGAGAAGAAGCAAGTATAAGAGCAGAAGAAGAATTTAATAGAATATTCCGTAACAAAGAACTCCCTGAGGAAGTACAAGAAGTAATAATTAATGAACCTAAAATCTGGATAGTAAAATTATTGACCTTAGTAGGTGCAGCAAAAAGTAATAGTGAGGCAAAAAGATTAATATCTCAAGGCGCTGTAGAAATTAATGGCACAAGAATTGAAGATATAAATACAGATATAGAAATTGATAAACCCTTTATCTTGAGGGTTGGAAAACACTTTTTTAGGAGGATTAAAAGAGAGTGAAAAGAAAAATAATCACCATAACTGTATTTTTAGGAAGCCTCGTAGTAATAACAACAGCAAAAATTATTGAAACTAATCTTTGGAATAAAAATTTGCATTTAAGACCTATAAAAGAAATCATTATTGTTGATGGAAATAAAAGACCTATAAAAGTAAGAACAAATGCTGGTTTTGTTTGGGAAGTTTTAGAAGAAAAAAATATTAAAGTATCGAAATATGATATTGTTAGTCCACCCGCTCGTACTCCTCTTACAGCCAGAATAAAGGAAATTCGCATCACAAGGGTAAAAGAAGAAACAGTCCAAAAAATTAGAATCATAGAACCCAAGATTATCTTAAAAGTTAAAGCTGGAAATATTTATAAAGAAGAAATTCTTCAACCAGGAAAGATTGGAAAAATCCAAGAAACATATAAAAGAAAATATATTAATGGAAAACTTGCAGAAGAAAAAAAACTATCCTCAAAAGAAATCCAAAAAATGACCCCTAAAGTAATAAATGTAATCTCTCCAGTACTCAAATATTTAAATCTAAAATCAGCAGAATATGAGGTAATAAAACCAATTACTGTAACTGCTACAGCTTATGAGCCTTGGACAGGAGGAGATGGAAATAATATAACTGCTCTTGGATGGAAGGCCATGAAAGGAATAATAGCAGTAGACCCAAGATATATTCCCTTACGAAGTACTTTTTATATTCCTAATTATGGATTTGCCATTGCAGGTGATACAGGGGGCTTAATAAAAGGATGGAAAGTGGACCTTTGTTATCCCACAGTTAGAGAGGTTATTAATTTTGGAAGAAGAAAAATCACTATTTATCTTTTAAAAAGAATATCTTAATGGAATTAACCGATAAAAGCACATTATTATCACTATTAAAGAAACATAACATATTTTTAAAAAAAAGCCTTGGTCAAAATTTTTTAATAAACCCTTATGTTTTAAAAAAAATAGTAGATCAATTAGGTATAACAAAGGAAGACACTATTTTAGAGATAGGATGCGGAGTAGGTACTCTTACTTTAGAACTTGCAAAAAGAGCAAAAGAAGTTATTGGAATTGAAGTAGATAAAAGATTTAAACCCATATTAGAGGAACTTTTAAAAGATTATAACATCAAACTTATCTTTGAGGATGTGTTAAAAGTAGATCTTAAAAAGATTATAACGCAACCCTATAAACTAACCGGAAATCTCCCCTATTATATCTCAGGATCTTTTTTAGGAGAATACTTGAAAAAAGGACCTTATGCCCAGATAATGGTACTCATGCTTCAAAAAGAAATGTTTGAAAGAATAACTTCGAAAGCAGGCTCTAAAAAATATAGTCCTTTATCTATCCTTTTAAGTTTAAACTACAAATATGAATTAATAACAAAAGTCTCCCCTGATTCATTTTTTCCACCACCAGAAATTGAATCAGTAGTCATAAAACTCATATATTCTCCTACACCTTATAATATTTTAGATAAGGATCTTTTTTATAACATATTAAGGATAGGCTTTACCCAAAGAAGAAAATATCTTATTAACAATCTACAAAGGTATTTACCTCAGATTGAATGGAAAGCTTTATTTAAAGATTTAAACATAGATTTAAAAGCAAGAGCAGAAGAGATACCACCAGAAATGTTTATCGAACTTGCTAATAAGGTGAAAAACTATGAAAATTAAACTGTTAACTTTTGCCAAGCTTACCCTTATTCTTGATGTAATTGATAAAAGGACTGACGGATATCATAATGTTAAAATACTCCTACATAACATAAATCTGAGTGATTTTATGAGTATCAATTTAATTCCATATCCCTATTTTATTTTAGAAACTAATCTCCATATACCCCCAAAAGAAAATTTAATATATAAGGGTTATAAAGCCTTTATAAAAGAGACAGGAATAAAAATCGGATGCAAAATCTTTCTTCATAAAAGAATACCAAAAGAAGCAGGGCTTGGAGGTGGAAGTTCTAATGCAGCAGGTATAATATACGGATTAAATATACTTACCAAAGCAAATCTTTCCTTAGAAGAAATGGCCAATATAGGAAAATTTTTGGGATCAGATATACCTTTCTTCTTTTATGGGGGATCCTCTGTTGCTGAGGGAAGAGGTGAAATAATTAAAAAAATTAAACATCAAAGATTAAAATTCCTTTTAATCTTTCCACCTTTTGGAATAAGCACTAAAGAGGTATACTCAAAAATCTCTAAAGATCTATTAGGAAATCATATAGATTTTGAACAAAAGGTTTCAGAATATACCAATGGAATCTACATTAAACCATATAATTTTTTAGAAAAAATAACCTTTAATATGTATCCAGAACTTGCTATGATTAAGAAAGAAATAGAGAAAGTCACTGAATATGTTTCCATGACAGGATCAGGTTCAACCATTTTTGTAATGTTAAAAGATAAAGAAGAGGCTAAAAAAATCTTGGAAAGACTAAACAAATATATAGAAAAAGGGTATAAAATAAAATTGGTAGATTCAGCAGAACAAGGAATCAAAATCTTAAGATAAAAGGAGTGTTTTAAATGATAGGATTAAAAGATGTTGAGACCTCAAGGATGAGGATTTTACCCTATATCCACAAAACCCCCCTAACCTACTCCCAAAGTTTCAGTGATCTTACAGGTAAAGATATCTATTTAAAGTTTGAAAATCTTCAAAAAACAGGTTCCTTTAAAATAAGAGGAGCTATGAACTACATATCCCAATTAAAAGACAAAAAAATAAACGGTATAGTTACCGCTTCCGCTGGAAATCATGCCCAGGGAGTGGCATATGCTGGAAAACTTTTTAACATTAAAACTATTATCGTAATGCCTGAAAATACACCACTAATTAAGATTATAACCACGAAAAGTTATGGGGCTTATGTTATTCTTCATGGGAAAATATATGACGAGTCTTATTCCTATGCCAAAAGTATTGCAGAAGCTGAAAAAATGGAATTTATTCCAGCCTTTGATGATGAAAAAATAATAGCAGGACAAGGAACTATTGGTTTAGAAATTTTAGAAGATCTTGAAGATATAGACGCAGTAATAGTACCTGTTGGAGGAGGTGGCCTTTCTGCAGGCATTTGCATAGCTATAAAAGAAAAAAATCCAAAAATAAAAGTTTATGGAGTACAATCTATAGCTTTTCCTTATTTTTATGAGAAATTTAAAAATACAAAAATAGAAAATAAACCTTCTCAAACCATAGCAGAAGGGATAGCAGTCAAAAAAACTGGTGAAATTACTTATTCTATATTGGAAAAATATTTAGATGATGTCTTTGTCGTTGATGAAGAAAAAATTGCTCAAGCTATATTACTCTTTCTGGAAAGAGCAAAAACACTGGTTGAAGGAGCTGGAGCAACCACTCTTGCTGTTTTATTAGAATATGGGAATTTTATTCCTGAAAAGAAAATAGTACTCATATTAAGTGGAGGAAACATTGATGTAACCCTCCTCTCAAAAATAATCGAATACGGACTTATCGAAACTGGAAGACTGGTACATATGATAGTAAAATTGCCTGATTTACCAGGACATCTTTCAAGAGTGATAAATGTAATATCAGAAGAAAAAGCAAATATAATAACAATTCATCAAGATCCATCCTTACCTTTATTTCCTAAAATAGAGAGTACTGTAGAATTTACCTTAGAGACAAAAAACCCCGACCAAATTAGAAGAATTTTTGATAAAATAAGAGGAATAGGATACGATGTTGAAATCTTAGAAAAAGGAGGTTTAAAGAAAAGTGAATGACTTATTACAAATGTTAAAAGAGATCACAGAAGCCAGTGGTGTTTCAGGATATGAAAAGGAAATAAGAGAGGTAGTTAAAAAATATCTTAGAGATTATGCAAGTTTAGAAGAAGATCGCTTAGGAAGTCTTATCTTTAAGAAAGAGGGACAAAACCCTTATCCCAAGGTTATGCTTGCTGCCCATATGGATGAAATTGGTTTTATGGTAAAGAGTATTACCACAAATGGATATATAAAATTCTTACCTCTTGGTGGTTGGTGGGATCAAGTGTTACTTTCTCAAAGAGTAGTTATACATACTCAAAAAGGACCTGTTATCGGAGTAATCGGATCAAAACCACCTCATATTCTTACAGAAGAAGAAAGAAAAAAAGTTGTAGAAAAGAAAGATATGTATATAGATGTAGGGGCTAAGAGCGAAGAAGAAGCTTTAAATATGGGAATAAGACCAGGAGATCCTATAACTCCAAAAAGTGATTTTACTATTATGAATAATCCTGATTTGCTTATTGCAAAGGCATGGGATGATAGAGTTGGTTGTGCATTAATGATCGAAATTATTAAAGAACTAAAAAGTATAAATCATCCCAACACTGTATTCGGTGTAGCCACAGTACAAGAAGAAGTTGGTCTTAGAGGAGCAGTAACTTCTTCTTATGTAATAAATCCTGATGTTGCCATAGTCTTAGAATCGGATATAGCTACCGATATGCCAGGCACAGAAGAGGAAAAAAAGGTATTTTTAGGAAAAGGACCTTCCATTATACTTTATGATGCTACCATGATCCCTAATATCAATCTAAGAAGAATTTTTATTGAAACTGCGGAAAAATTAAATATTTCAATCCAATTTTCAGCCTTAGAAAAAGGTGGTACTGATGGAGGAAGAATTCATATTCATGCTAAAGGTGTACCTTCCATAGTAATTGGTGTCCCAGCAAGATATATTCATTCCCATACAAGCATAATAAATATTCAAGATTTCCTAAATGCAAAAAGACTTATATTAGAAGTAATAAAAAGATTAGATAAAGAAATTGTAGAAAATTTATGAGAAAAAGAGCCATATCCCTTCTATCAGGTGGATTAGATAGTATACTAGCAACATGGCTTATCCTTCAACAGGGGGTAGAAATAATCGGAATATCTTTTTCTACCCCCTTTTTTGATACAGAAAAAGCCAAAAAAGCTGCTGAATTTCTCAATATCCCTTTGGAAATTATTGATGTGACTGATGAATTTATACCTATATTATTAAACCCAAGATATGGTTATGGAAAAAACATGAATCCTTGTATTGACTGTCATGCTTTTATGATAAAAAAAGCAAAAGAACTACTTAAAAAATATAATGCTGATTTCATTGTGACAGGTGAAGTTTTGGGAGAAAGACCCATGTCCCAAAATAAACAATCCTTAAAAATTGTAGAAAAATACTCTGAGGCAGAGGACATATTACTTAGACCATTATCAGCAAAAATACTTCCCCCAACAAAACCTGAAAGAGAAGGCTTAATAGATCGAAGCAAATTATTAGATATAAAGGGCAGATCAAGAAAAATACAACTTGATCTTGCAAAAAGAATAGGATTAAAAGAAATTCCAACTCCTGCTGGTGGTTGTCTCCTCACAGAACCTAATTTCTCAAGGAGACTTAAAGATCTTATAGAACATCAAAAACTCATCTCAAAAAGAGATTTAGAACTTTTAAAATTGGGTAGACACTTTAGAATTGATGAGGTAAAAATCATTGTAGGGAAAAACAAAGAAGAAAACGAAAAATTGTTAGAATTAGCAAATCATGAAGATATAATTATAAAAGCAGAAGAACCGTCTCCCATAGTACTAATACCCCAGAAAATAGAAAATGAAATAATTTTAGAAATAGCAGGAAAAATTGCAGGATATTATAGCGATCATAGAAATAAAGAAAAGGTAATAATAAAAATAAAACATGGAGAAAAGGAAAAAGAGTCAGAAATAGAACCATATAATAAAGAAAATTTTCCTTATAAACCTATATAGATTATGAAGGAAAAAATTCAATTGATTCTTTCTCATAACTACTTAGATTTTGATGCCTTATCCTCTCTCTATGCTGCAAAAAAACTATACCCAAAAGCCATAGCTTATACAAGCAAAAGCATGGAGAGAAAAGTTTATGAATTCTATTTATTATACAAGGATATCCTTAGGTTTCAAGAAAACTACGAGTATATTATTTCAAACAAAGACAATATAGAAAAGATCATATTAGTAGATAACCATTACGTAAACAGAATAGATAAAAATATTCAAGAAATATTCAAAGAAGGAAATTATATTATAGAAATTTACGACCATCATGAAAGTGGAGACATAAAAGGAAATACTGAAATCATAGAAAGAACTGGGTCCACCACCACCATATTAGTAGAAAAACTAATAGAAAATAAAATTCCTATAGATCCCATAGAAGCTACCATATTTCTAATTGGAATTTACCAGGATACAGGGAATTTTACCTTTGCAAATACTACTCCAAAAGATTTAAAAATAGCCAGCATTCTTTTAGAAAGAGGTGCTGATTTAAACATCATAAACTATTATTTACACGAAAAATTAACCGACGAGCAAAAAGAATTTCTTGATGAACTTTTACAGAACTCAAAAGAGGAAATTATAAGAGGTTATAAGGTTGTTATAAGCAAGTTAAAAAAGGAAAAATATATAGAAGGTCTCTCTATATTGGCTCATAAAGTTTTGGATGAAAAAGAAGGAGATATTCTTTTCATATTACTTCAAGTAAAGGAAAAAATTTATGTATTAGGAAGAACAAGACTTCCCAACATCGATCTTAGAGATATCTTGAAAGAATTTAATCCGGGAGGACATAAAAGTGCTACTACTGTAGTACTGAATAGCAATAGCATAGAGCTTGACGACCTTGAAAATTTTTTAAAAGAAAGATTACTAATTTCTTTACCTAAAGATTTTACTGCAAAAGATATAATGTCCTATCCAGTAGTCACAATAACATCAGATACAAGCATTCGTGAGGCCTTCAGAATAATGATGAAATATGGTTATGGTGGATTATGTGTTGAGGAAAATGGCAAGCTTATAGGAATTATAAGTAGAAGAGATGTAGAAAAAGCAATAAATTTAAAACTAACAAAAAGAAAGGTCAAATCTTTTATGTCAAAACCAGTAATAACTGTCACACCTGAAACATCTATCTCTGAAATAGAAAGAATTTTAGTAGAAAAAAATATCGGAAGAGTTCCTGTAGTAGAAAATGGCAAGATAGTAGGAATTATTACAAGACAAGATATATTAAAGTTTAGATTTTTGAAATCACAAACTTATGCACCTTTAGGAAGTATATTTCAGATCCAAGAAGAGAAAATAAAAAATTCGCCTTGGAAAGAGATTTTAGAAGAATTGAGAAATTTGACATCACAGTATAACATTTCTATTTATGCCATTGGAGGTTTTGTAAGGGATCTTTTATTGGGAATACCTAATTACGATCTTGATCTAGTAGTAGAAGGAGATATAAATATCGTTATATCAAAAATAATGGATAAATGGACTGGAAAAGTGAAAGTTCATGATGAATTTGGAACATCCGAAATTGTCATAGATGGAAAGAGAATAGATATCGCTACTGCAAGAACTGAATATTATGAGGAACCTGGAAGCCTCCCAAAGGTAGAGAGAAGTTCTTTTTGGTTAGACTTAAAAAGAAGAGATTTCACGATAAATGCTTTAGCAATGAGTTTAAATGAAGAAAATTTTGGAGAAATCATAGATCTTTATGGGGGATTAGAAGATCTTACAAGAAAAGAATTAAGAGTTCTCCATAATTTAAGTTTTATAGAAGATCCAACAAGAATTCTTAGAGGAATAAGATTAGAAGTAAGACTTTCCTTTTCCTTTGAAGAAAAAACATTTTCATTATTGAAAGAAGCCATAGAGCATGGATTTCTTAAAAAGATTGGAAAAGAAAGATTAAGAGAAGAAATAATTCTAATCTTAAACGAAAAAGAACCAGTAAAAGTATTGAGAAGATTGGAAGAATTAAATGCTATAAACCAAATATTTCCAATTAAAAATCTTCCAAAGAATATAGAGAAAACACTTGATATTTTAAGAAAAGAGTATCCTGAAAATTATAAAATTCAAGTCTTAGATATAATTTCAAATGCCGACGAAAAAGATGGCACAATATGGTTAGAAGAATTACATTTTTCTAAAAAAACCATATATTATTTCTCTATACTGAAAAGATACATGGAAAAAGAGATACTTAATGAAAAAGACATTCTTTTCCTCTATGAACTTCCAATACACATATTACTTCTTATTTCTGTCAATGCAAAAAGAAAAAAAGAAATTCTTAGAATAAAACTTCTAAAAGAGAAAAAAGTACCATATATAACTGGAGAAGAACTACTTAGCCTTGGTATTAGAGGAAGAAAAATAGGAGAAACTCTAAAATTATTATTTTTGAAACATTTTAATAATGAGATAAAAGATAAACATGATGAAATAAAACTTATAAATGAAATTATAAACCAAGCTCCTCAATAGGATCCTTTAAAATTTCTCCATTAAATTTATAAACACTGCATAGCCTCTTTGCAGAACCAAACCCTGTTAATATTTCATAAGGAATAGTATTCGAAAGAATAGAAAGTTCTTGAGCATCTATTATTTTATCTCCTTCCTTTCCCATAATTGTTACCAAATCACCCGCTTTTATATCCTTATCCGTAACATTTACTGTAAATTGATCCATTGATATCCTTCCTACAACTTTAAAAAAATCACCTTTTATTATAACTTTAGCCTTATTTGATAGTTCTCTTCTATATCCATCAGCATATCCTATAGGAATAAGTGCCAAAACCATATTTTTTTGTGTAATATATGTATGTCCATAACCTATTCCCCATCCTGCAGGTACCTCTTTTATTAAAGTAACCCTCGCTTTGACTTCCATAACTGGCTTTAATTTCTTATCTCCATATCCATACAAAGAGATACCAGGTCTTACAGCTTGATAATGTAGTTCTGGAAAATTAAAAATTCCCCCTGTATTGGATACATGAAAATATATGTCATCATGATAATTTTTTAGATCATTATATATTTTCTGGCAAAGGTCCTTTTGAAATATATTATAAGGATCCTTTTTGTTTTCTGGAGTAGAAAGATGTGTAGACAAAGCCTCTAAATATAGTTCAGGATATTTACTTAATATATCCTTTATTTTATCTATATCAGTAGGAAGTATACCTTCTCTGCCCATGCCTGTATCTATAGCAAGATGAAATTTTAATCTCTTTCCTAATTTCTTAGCGTATTTACCAAGTTCCTCTAAGAAAAACAAATCCGAAACTAATGGAATAAGATTAAATTCAAAAAAATAAGGAATAGAATAATAAAGCTGGGGAGATAAAATTAATATCTCCCCAGTTATACCTATGTTTCTTAACTCAATTCCTTCTTCTATGTGAGCAACAGCAAATTTTTTAATTCCCTCTTTTTGCAAGAATCTTGATACTACTTTTGCTCCATGCCCATAAGCATCAGCTTTAACTACAGCTATTATTTCAACTTTTTCTCCTACTTTTTCTTTTATAATCTTTAAATTATTTAAAAGAGCAGATAAATCAATTTCTCTCCAAGCCAATTTATTTTCCATTTATGATTCCTTTAATCTTAACAACCTAAAGAAATTTCCTCTTTCTAGTTCTTCTAACTTAACTGTAATAAGTTTTATGGTTTCCTCAATTTGAGGAATCAATTTATATTCTAAGGCATTAACTCTTCTCTTGGTCCTCTCTATCTCTTGAAGAAGAGAAAGAATATATCTTTCTTTATTAGCTAAAGCCACTAATTCATCTAACAATTCAGACCATAAACGTGAAAGCTCGTCTAAATCAGCAGGAGTTTCTATCAAGCTATAAGATGGAAAATAAAGGTTAGAAATTGATAGTTCCTTAACAGGAATATTCATCTTCTTTTCATATTTTTGGTACAAAAGACTTTTTCCATCATTCATAAATACAAGTAAATCCCATATAGGCCCAGAAGTTTTTATATATACAATACCTCCGAGAGCCAAGAATTCTAAAAATTTCTCCTCTGTAAGTTCTCTTAAAGTTCTATAGCTTTGTATCTCTTCCATAAATCTTTGGATCAAACCTTCTAATTTATCTTCCAACAATTTATGCCCTCTCCTCGCAATAGCAAGTCTTTTTTTAAGTCTTAAAAGTTCCATTCGGTTAGGATTAACTCTAAGAGGCATCTTCCTTCCCCCAGAATTCATCAAGATATTCAGGTCTCACTCTCTTGAGACTGGATCTTGGCAATTTTCTAAGTAGCTTCCAACCTAAATCTAAGGTCTCAAATATACTTCTATTTTCATATTCACCTTGTCTTATAAATTTATCCTCAAATTCCTCTGCAAATTCTAAAAACTGCAAATCCTCTTCAGTAAGGGCTGCTTCTCCTAAAACTACCGCTAACTCTTTAGCCTCTAATCCACGTGAGTAGGCGGCATAAAGCTGGTTAGAAAGATCACCATGATCTTTTCTTGTTCTTCCTTCTCCTATTCCACCTCTCATAAGCCTTGATAAAGATTGAAGAACATCTATAGGTGGATAAATTCCTCTTCTGTAAAGTTCTCTACTTAGGAATATCTGACCCTCCGTAATATAACCTGTGAGATCTGGTATAGGGTGAGTTCTATCATCTTCTGGCATGGTAAGAATAGGTAGTAGAGTGATAGATCCTTTCTTACCTTTAATTCTTCCTGCCCTTTCATATAATGTGGCAAGATCTGTATAAAGGTAACCTGGATAACCTCTTCTTCCTGGGACTTCTTTTCTTGCAGCTGATACCTCTCTTAATGCTTCTGCATAATTGGTCATATCACTTAATATGACTAAAACATGCATGTCTAAGTCAAAAGCTAAATATTCAGCACAGGTTAACGCAAATCTTGGGGTTGCAATTCTTTCTATAACTGGATCATTGGCAAGATTTATAAAAAGAACACTTCTTTCAAGAGCTCCCGTTTCTTTAAAGTTTTCTATAAAGAAATTAGCTTCTTCAAAAGTAATACCCATAGCTCCAAAAACTACTGCGAATTTTTCTTCCTCATTCAAGAGTCTTGCTTGTCTCGCTATTTGTGCCGCTAATGTAGCATGGGGTAGTCCAGATCCTGAAAATATAGGAATTTTCTGTCCACGTACAATAGTATTCATTCCATCTATCGCAGAGATACCAGTTTGAATAAATTCCGATGGATAGGCTCGAGAATAAGGATTAATTGGACTACCATTTATATCCATCCTCTTATGAGGAATGATCTCAGGACCACCGTCTCTTGGACGCCCCAGACCATCAAAAGTTCTTCCAAGGAGAGAAGGAGAAAGATTTATTTCAAGAACGTGCCCCAAAAACTTAATTCTCATACCTTTTAAAGATAAATCTTGTGTGCTTGCAAACATCTGCACTAAAGCAGCACCTTCTTGAGCTTCGAGAACTTGCCCCTGTCTTATTTCTCCATTAGAAAGCTTTACTTCAACAACCTCTCCATATTTGACATTTTCTATATTCTCCACCAAAACTAAAGGTCCACTTATTTTTGATACAGAGGTATATTCTTTAAGCATATTCCTTTGTCCCCTCCTTTATACCACGCAACTTCTGAGCAACCTCAAAAAGTAGATCTTCTAACTCCTTCCTCCTATCCTCTGGTATAAATTTCATTCGGGCTATCTTTTCCCTTTCTGGCATTCTTAAAATATCCTCTAAAGGATAACCTTCTTCTATTAACTTTAAAGCTACATTATGAAAATTCATTATGTTTTTAAGCATAAGATATTGCTTATACAATGAAGTATAGGTGTCAACCTCATGAAGTGCATTTTGATGTAAGAAATCTTCTCTTATAGATCTTGCCGTTTCTAAAGTTAATCTATCTTGAGGTGATAAAGCTTCCATTCCTACTAATCTTACAATATCTTGAAGTTCCGCTTCTCTTTGTAGAATTGCCATAGCTTTTTGCCTTAATTCATAATAATCTTCAGCTATTTTTTCTCTCCAATACTTACTAACAGGCTCCAAATATAAAGAATAACTTACAAGCCAATCTACTGCAGGAAAATGTCTACTAAAGGCAAGTCTTGCATCTAGTCCCCAGAATACTTTAGCAACTCTCAATGTGGCCTGTACAACAGGATCAGATAAGTCTCCCCCAGGAGGAGACACGGCTCCTATAATACTTACTGAACCTATCTTTTCATCTTTTCCTAAACATCTTACTAAGCCTGCTCTTTCATAAAATCCTGCTACTCGAGAGGCTAAATAAGCAGGATAACCTTCTTCTCCTGGCATTTCTCCAAGTCTTCCAGAAATCTCTCTCATTGCTTCTGCCCAACGTGATGTGGAATCAGCCATTAATGCTACATGATATCCCATATCTCTAAAGTATTCTGCTATTGTAATACCTGTAAATACAGAAGCCTCTCTTGCTGCTACTGGCATATTAGATGTATTTGCTATGAGAATTGTTCTTTCCATTAATGGTTTTCCTGTTCGAGGATCTTTTAACTCAGGAAATTCTATCAACACTTCGGTCATCTCATTCCCTCTTTCACCACAACCAATATAAACTACAACTTCTGCATCTGCCCATTTAGCTAATTGGTGCTGAATAATTGTCTTTCCACTTCCAAAAGGTCCAGGAACACAAGCGGTACCACCTTTTACCAATGGAAAGAAAGTATCCAATACCCTCTGTCCTGTTATCAAAGGTATTTGAGGAGGAAGCTTTTCTTTAACAGGTCTCTGGTATCTTACTGGCCATTTATGCATTAACTTTAATTCTACTTTATCCCCATTCTCTTCCTCTAATATTCCTATAGTATCATCTACCGTAAAACTACCATTTTTAATTTCTAAAATTTTCCCTTTTAGCTTAGGAGGAACTAAAATTCTATGTTGTAATGCTGATGTTTCTTGCACAACTCCTAATATATCTCCACCTTCCACATAATCCCCTACCTTGACTCTTGCCTCAAAATTCCACTTTTTGTTTCTATCTAAGGCTGGGAAAGAAAGTCCTCTACTTAAAAAATCTCCACTAATTTCGGCCAATCTATTTAATGGCCTTTGGATTCCATCATAAATCTGACCAATAATTCCAGGTCCCAGTTCAACAGAAAGAGGCTCACCTAATGCATATACGGGCTCTCCTGGTCCTATCCCTTGAGTTTCTTCATATACTTGAATATATACTAAATCATTATCCAAACCAATAATTTCACCAAAAAGCTCTAAGTTTCCTACCCTTACCATCTCATACATCTTAACATTTGCAAGCCCTTTCGCTACAACTAAAGGACCTGCAACTCTAACTATCTTTCCTTCCATATTACTATCCCTCTCCTTCAGAAAGTATATCTATTCCTAAGGCTTTTTCAGCCATATCTCTTAAAATCTCTTCCCCTAATTTTCGTTGTGAAAATGTATCGGGTAAAATAAGAGGAATCTTATCTTTTACATTTTCTAAAATCTTTCCAGAAACACTTTCCAAAACTATAATCAAAGAATATTCCTTATCAGATAATCTATTAAAAACATCAAAGGCTTCTTTTTCATTTTTTACAGGAAAAACATCTACACCGTATATCTTAAATATTTCTACCAAACTTTCCAAACCTATAATAGCAATTTTACCTTCAAGCATTTGTCTTCAACAACCTTCTTTCCCAAAAAGCTTTTGGAATATTATTCTTTTTACTCTCTAAAAGGAGAATTAAATCTTCTAATTCCCACCATTTGTTATAGAAATAAAAAATAACAACTTCAGGACCACTAATCACATTTTTAAAATTCATTGTCATATAATTTAAAAGATATTTTTTAATCAAAAAGTCAAAGTCAACATTTTCAGCCTCTTTTAAAACCTCTTGATAAATCCCAGATGTTTTCTCATGAAAAGATTCAATAGAACTCAGATTTATACCATATTTTTTAAATATATCTATATTTATATTTAATCTTTGAAGTCTTGAAATAATCTTTAAAACATAAAGATCTGTCCTTAATTCCCAAAATTTCTTAATATTAGGCAAACTAAGATTTTTTGTAAGCTCTTGTGAATACTTTACTACCTCCAAATCGATATATATATTTAAGAGGTTTAAATCATTAGTATCTTGCCAAAATCTAAACGCTCTATCTAATATTCTCTTTTTTAATTGATCATAAACAGCGCCATATTTGACATCAAAGGTCCCTAAAAAATCCTGTTGTATATTACTCTTTAATAAATTCGCCCTTACATCATGAACCATTAAATCAAAAAGCATAAGATCTAAATATGGAGACTTAACAGTCATCCTTATGTTTTTAAGATCGTCGTTTAGAATTTTTATAATTCCCACATATCCTTCTAAAAGGCTCCCATAATTATTATTCCTTAAAAAATCAACTAACTCTTCTATAGAGGAATTTATTAACTGCTCCCATGTTGCTTTATCTATGAATTTAGGAAACTTAGCCTTTAAATTTGTAGATAAAAATAGATATTCTGCATACATAATTACATTTCACCACGCAATATTTTAGCAATATCAAGAATATTATTATTCACAAGCTCTTCCAAAATTGTGTCTAAGGTAAGATCTATAATCACATTTCCTTTTTCAATTATAAATCCACCCATCCCTTCAACTCTTTCTTCTCTCAGTATAAGATTAAATTCCTTTGAGAGAGTTTCAATATCCAGACTATCTTCGCCCTTTGTCAACAAAATACTACCCTCATTAATCTTTTCCCTTAATAAAATAGATCTCCATATGTCTGTATACTTATCTTTTGAAAGCTTCTTTACTCTTTTTAAAAGTTCAGATTTCAAATTGTATACAACTTCAGTCTCAATCTTAGCTGATTCAGTTAAATACTTCAGTTTAATCTGAGACGTTAAAGTCTCTTCCTCTTTCTTCAATCTATTTTCCAACTCTCTCTTAATCTGTTCCTTCCACTCTTCAAACTCTTTTTCTTTTTTTGTCACAAAATCAGTAAATTCCTTTTCCTTCTTCTCTCTTAACTCTTCAATTTTAAATTCTTTTTCTTTTTCAAGCCTTTCTAATACTTTCTCTATAGACATTAGATCTTCACTCCAAAGAATAAGAATATTATTGAGGTAATTAAAGAAAGAATAGCGTAGGTTTCAACTAAAGCAGGAATAATAATAGCCTGACCAGAAGTTTGTGGTTTTTGGGCTACCATTTGCAATGCTGCGGCACTTGCTCTACCCTGCCAAATTCCACTCACAAATTCACCAATCATAAGAGGAATACTTACAGCAAAAACCATAAGCCCCTGCTCAAGGGTTAAATTAGGGACATTACCCCCAAGAAGCCCAAGCCTCATTAAAATAAGAAATGCTCCTATAAATCCATAAAATCCTTGTGTACCAGGAAGAGCTTGTAGTATAAGAACAGTACCAAAAAGCTCTGGTTTTTCTGCTAATACTCCTCCTGCGGCCTCACCAGCAATACCAACTCCTTTACCAGAACCTGCTGCTGCAAGACCAGCACCTAAAGCAGCGCCTATAAGGGCAATTGCTAAACCCAACATACTTCTTACCTCCCATTAGATTGTTTCTTTAATTTAAAATACTTACCTTCCACTCTATAAATAGAGAACCTTCTGCCACCATCAACAAAGAACCTTCCATACATTTCTAAAAATTGCAATCTGGTAGAATGAACAAAGGCTGAAAGAGCACTTAAAACAAAATTTAATACTTGGCCGAAAACCCATACTAATGGCAACAATATAAAACCTAAAACTGGAATCCCTTTAATCATATTAGCTAGTTGTGTTATCACGAAACCAAATATTGAACCCACTAAGTTCAAAGCAAAAAGTCTTGAATAGGAAAGAATATCTCCAACAAATGAGGTCAAGCCATATCCACCTAATATTCCGTATATACTAATTAATCCCACAATAAATCTTGCTACACCCTTATTATCCCTTCCTTGAGTTAACACAAGACCTATCAAGCTTAACCAAATTAGATATTTAAATATTTGTAAGTATGGAATATTTATTTTTAGTGCATTTCCTCCAAAATATATAAGGATTGATCCTAAAAAGAGTATCCAAAGTCCAGCATCATAAAAAGCCCCTTTATAATCCTTTACCCTCCAACAAGAAATAAATCTTAAAATTAAAGCATAAAATTGAGATATTACACCAATGAGAAGTGCAATTCCTAAAGCGGTTATTAAGTCCTGACTTGGATTTATAATAGGGAATATCCCTATAAATTTACCGTCAGGACCTAAAAATATCTGATTACCAAAAAAACTCCAAGTAATTATACCAACTAAAATAGATGGGAAACTTAGAATAGTTAATAAATCCAACAATTCCTTAGTTTCATCTTCGGGTTTATAAACTTTCTTTATCCATATTGTAGAGATGAGTAAAAGAAGTCCATAACCCACATCCCCCAAACAAATACCAAAAAATAACATATAAAAAGGTACCATAAAGGGAGTAGGATCTATAAATCCATAAGGAGGAAGTCCATAAAGCTTCGTTAAAAATTCAAAGGGTTTTATAAATTTAGGATTATCTAAAAGTACAGGTGGATCCTCATCGGGTAATGGATCTCTACTCTCAAAGCCAAAATCGGTAAGTCTTTTTTTAACAATATTTAGAAATTCGTTTTTATCCTTTTTAGGTATCCAACCAGAAAAAACAGAAAAATATTTACTTCTATAAGAATACTCTTTATAACCTAACTCTCCTACCTTAGAAAGGTAATAATCATACCAGGCAAGTATGTTTTTCTTTTTAGTATATAGATCTTTAGCCTTCTCAAAAAGTTCGGAAAGTTCTTTTTTTAATTTTATTAGAAAATTACTTATCTTCTCAAGGGCAGTTTTTGGATAATGTTTTAAATAAGGGATTCTTTTATTCTCAAAATTATATTTTGTTAACAGGGATTCAAAATAGAATATTTTATCCTTAGGTATAAGGATAACTATCCTTACTTCACCGTTTATTTCAAAATACTTATACCAACTTTCCTCTAATATATCACTTGCTTCCCTCACAAACTCGGAAAAATCATCCTTTTTAAAACTTCCGCTATACAGGTTAAATCGCTTAAAGGTTCTGGGAAAATTTAATTCTGAATCCAGAAATTCCCAATATTTAGTTTCCTCATACAAAGCAGTCAAAATTTTCTCTTTTTCTTCTATTACTGAAAGCTTTTTTTCTAAACTTTTTGCTTCCTTATATAAACTTTCTAAGGAGACCTCACTCCTTAATTTTTCAAACTCTTCTTCAGAAATTTCCTCTCTACCAGCAAAAAAAGCTTCTAAAAAACCCTTTTTTTGTGGATAAAATATATTTATAATCCTTAGTATATCCTCTATTCTTGAAATTTCGTTATCATATGGGTTTCCTTTTTCTGGGGTCTCCTCATCTCCTAATTTCTCCCAATGGATACGGGGGAACTCTTTGAATATATCTCTCAATATACTCTCTTCATTCTTAGGAACAATTAACCAAAATTTCTCTACATCTAAAATCATTTTTTCTTCCTCAACCTTCTAAAAGTTTTTGGAAGAGAAAATCTAAGGCTTTAGGTAAGTTACCTTCCAATTTTTCTTTATGTTGTTTTAATTTTAAATCGTACTCTTTTGCTATCTCAGCTATCTTTCTTTCTATTTCCTCTTTTCTTACTTTCTCTATCCCTTTTATCTCCCTTAAATATTCTTGTCTCTTTTCCTCTTGTTTTAAAAGAAACTCTTCTATTTTTTTGTTAAATATAATTTCTATGTTTATTTTTTCCTTTTCTATTTGGGCTTCTAATTCTTTTTCCTTTTCATGAATATAAGAAATTACATCCTTAACTTTTTCTTCCCTCATAGCTTATACAACCTTCTGTACCTTTCCAGCCTTTAAGCATCTGGTACAAACTTTTATTGTTTTAACCTTTCCATTAACTAAAGCACGAACCTTATGAAGGTTGGGAAGCCATCTGGTTTTTGTCCTACGATGAGAATGGCTTACTTGTAAACCTACCCAAGGTCCCTTTCCACAAATCTCGCACCTTCTTGACATATTTTCATCCTCCCTTCTCTAAATATAGAATTTTAAGAAACTTTCTTTAAAACCATATTAAAACTTAGAATTTCTATTTTATTCAAAAATCGGTTATAATTATATCATATGAAAGACAGAATACCATATGTAGCAGGATACTTTTATCCTGCTGACGAAAGAGAACTAATAAGCCTTATATCCAAGTTTATTATAAAGACAGATGAAAAAATATCTGCCATAGGATGCGTTGTTCCTCATGCAGGATATATTTACTCTGGAAAAGTTGCAGGTAAAGTATATTCAAGCATAAAAATACCTAACAATGTTATAATTTTAGGTCCCAACCACAATGGCTTAGGGGCACCTGCATCAATATATAAGGAAGGTAAATGGTTAACTCCACTAGGTAAGGTAGATATAAACAACGATTTATCTGAAAAGATACTCAAACACTCTAAGTATTTAATTGAAGATCTTTATGCTCATAGATATGAACATTCTATAGAGGTTCAAATTCCCTTCTTGCAATTTTTAAACCCCAATATAAGTATAGTTCCCATCACAATAGTGGATTATAGAACCCCCATATTATATGATTTAGCAATAGCCATCTATAAAGCCATATTAGAAACTAACGATCCAATTCTTGTTATTGCAAGTTCTGACTTTTCTCATTATGAACCTCTGACCATAGCTAAGGAAAAAGATTTCTATGCTATAGAAGCCATATTAAATTTAGATGAAGAAGAATTTATGAATCGAGTAAGAGAAGAAGATATTAGTATTTGTGGATCAGGTCCTATTTTCGTAACAATAACAGTAAGTAAATATTTAGGCGCTTCAAAGGGAGTACTTATAGACTATAGTACTTCTGGAGATATCACGAAAGACTATTCAGAAGTAGTAGGATATGCAGGAATAGTTTTTCTAAAAGAAAGTGGATAGATTAGGAATAATTGGATTAGGAAATCCTGGAAAAGAATATGAAAACACACGCCATAATGTTGGTTTTATGGTAGTGGATTATTTATACGATTATTTCTCCTTTAATAAATGGGAAAAAATAGAACTAAATTTTGTTTCTGAAGGCTTTATAGAATCATCTAAAATATACCTTGTTAAGCCCCAAACATATATGAATTTAAGCGGTAAAGGAGTAAAAAATTTTCTTGATAATTATAATCTTGAACCACAAGAAATTTTAATAGTACAAGATGATTTAGATCTCAATTTAGGATCTATAAGAATTAGGTTTAATGGAAAAGATGGAGGACACAATGGAATAAAATCTATTATACAAGAAATTCAAACCTCTAATTTTTATCGCTTAAGAATTGGAATAGGAAAACCAATAGATAAAGCTGAAACAATAAATTACGTATTAGGAGAGTTTACAGAAGAAGAATGGAAAATCTTATCAAAAGTATTAAACAAAATGCCAGAAATAATTAATACTATTTTAAAGGAGGGATGGGATAAGGCTCAGAATCTTTATAATAGAAGATGGCTCTTTTAGAAAAATTTATTAGAAGTAAAGAGTTTAATAAATTAAAATATCTTATCAATGAAGGAAAAAACTTAAAAATTTTTGGGATTTATAAAGGTATATATCCTATACTACTTGAATCTTTACTTAACCTTGAAAGGCCTATTCTATGGATTACCAATAATGATGAAAATTTAACATTATGGGAAGATTTAAAAAATGAGATCGATATTTTAGAAACATTTCCTTCTTACGTTCATTTACCTTATGAAAAACCTTTAAGATCTGTACAAAAAGAAGGAAAAAGATTAAGGGTTCTTACTGATCTCTTATTAAATCCGAATCATACAGTTATAGCTTCTTTAAAATCTCTTATCTATCCATTAACCTCAAAATATAAACTCTCAAACAATTTCATAGTCTTAGAGGTAGGTAAAGAGATAGAGAGAAATCTTTTAGAAAATTTTCTTCAAAGAAATCAATATGAGAAGAATACTCAAGTAGAGAAAATAGGAGAATATAGTGTTAGAGGTGGAATTTTGGATATCTTTCCATCTTCCTCTGAATATCCTATAAGATTAGAATTTTTTGGAGATGAAATAACATCAATAAGATTTTTTAGTATCGAAGACCGAAGGTCTATAAAAAATTTAACAAAATTTATTTTAACCCCCTTATATGAATTTGATAAAAATTTAGATGAAGAAAAATATTTCTTGAAACATAACGAAGTAATAGACTATATTTTCTCCTTCTTGTCCTCCAAGACCCTGATCGTATTTGAAAATTTAGGAGAAAGTTTAGCTCTCTTAGAAAAATGGGAGGAAAAAGGAAAAGAAAATTATAATAGAAGATCATCAAAAGAAAAGTTACCACCTAATCTTTTTCTTACAAAAGAAAGATTATTAGAGAATTTAGGTAAATATCAATATTTAGATCTTCACAATTATGAACCTGACATTAATTTTACTATCTACTCTCCCCCAACATTTAAGGGTACAGGAGATTTTTTAGAAAAGACATTAAAAAGTTATAAAGAAGATGGTTGGGAAATTTACATTTCCTCTGAACATGAAGATATATTAAAAATACGCTTAAAAAACATAGATTTGAAATATTTAAGAGGAGAAAAAATAAAAGAAGGCTTTTTATGGGAAAATGAAAAAATATTGGTATTAACAGATTATGAAATTTTTGGAAAGAGAAGAAAAAGAAAAGTTATAAAAACAGAAAAAGGCTTAAAACCTAAAGATTTATCATTATTAAAAGATGGGGATTATGTAGTACATGTTAATTATGGTATAGGTATATTTAGAGGTCTCAAGAAACTAAAAATAGAAGGAATCGAGAATGAATTCATAACTATAGAATATGCAGATAAAAGCTATTTATATGTACCTTTGGAAGAGATGCATCTTATTCAAAGGTATATATCATCTTCTCAAACTCCTCCTCAGATAAGCAAACTTGGTACGAAACAATGGGAGGAAACTAAAAGAAAAGTCAAAGAATCAGCTAAAGAAATTGCTGAAGAATTGTTAAAAATATATGCTCAAAGGGAAATTTCTCAAGGTTTTGCCTTTTCTAAAGATAATTTTCTACAAAAAGAACTGGAAGCAAGTTTCCCTTATATTGAAACCGAAGATCAAATTAAAGCCCTAAACGAAATCAAAAAGGATATGGAATCGAACAAACCTATGGAAAGAGTACTTATTGGAGATGTGGGTTTTGGAAAAACAGAGCTTGCTTTAAGAGCAAGTTTTAAAGCAGTATTAGATGGAAAACAAGTGGCTATTCTTGTACCCACTACTATTTTAGCATTTCAGCATTGGAGAGTTTTTAAAGAAAGACTTGAAGTTTTTCCCGTGAATATTGAGATTTTAAGCAGATTAAAACCAAAATCGGAACAAAAAAGAATTTTGGAAAAAATTAAAAAAGGAGAAATAGATATTATTATAGGAACCCATAGAATCCTTCAAAAGGATGTTCAATTTAGAGATTTAGGACTTATCATAGTAGATGAAGAACATAGATTTGGAGTATTGCAAAAAGAACATTTTAAAAAGAAATACCCCAATGTAGACATTCTCTATCTTTCTGCAACTCCTATTCCTCGCACCCTTTCTATGATTCTTTCAGGAATAAGGCAATTTTCTATTTTAGAAACACCACCTGAAAACCGATTACCTATACAAACTTTTGTATTAGAATATAATCCTCAAATCATCCAAGAAGGGATAAGAAGAGAATTAGAAAGAGGAGGTCAAGTATATTATGTCTGCAATGATATTCCAAAACTTGAAAAAATAAGAGAATTTCTTACTCAATTAGTTCCAGAGGCCTCTTATGGTATCATTCATGGTCAAATGGCAGATGAAAAGATTACGGAAATAATGAATGATTTTTACAACGGAAAAATAGATGTGCTTATAGCTACCACAATAATCGAATCAGGAATAGATGTACCTAACGCCAATACACTTTTTGTAGAAAATGCAGAACACATGGGTCTTGCCCAGTTGTATCAACTTAGAGGTCGCATTGGACGGTCAGATAGGCAAGCTTATGCTTATTTTCTCCATGCTCCAATTAAAAAACTATCTGAAGAAAGTATAAAAAGATTGGAAGCATTAAAAGAATTTTCAAGTTTGGGGTCTGGCTTAAGACTTGCATTGCGTGATTTAGAGATAAGAGGAGCAGGTAAAATATTAGGCAAAGAACAACATGGACATATTGACTCGGTAGGATTCTACCTCTACCTACAACTTTTAGAAGAGGCCATTAAAGAATTAAAATCACAAGAAAAAGAAGAGAAAGAAAAAAATTGTAAGATAATACATCCCTTCTCTATTTCTATACCAGAAGACTATATAACCTCAAGCAGTGATCGTATCTACTATTATCAGAAACTTGCTCACTTAAAATCCCTTTCAGAATTAGATGATATTAAGAGGGAGATGGAAGATATCTATGGACCAATTCCTGAAAGTTTAAATAATCTCTTTTTGTTTTCTAAAATAAAATTCTTGGCAGAAAATATGAATATTGAAAAAATCGAAATCTCTACAAGATTAAAATTACACCCAAAAGATGGAAAAATTAAAGAGCTATCTCTTCCTCAAGGAACAATCACCAAAAAACTTGTATTTATTTATAATTTTCTAAAAGATCTCTCCAATATAAGATAAAATTGTGATATAATCGCAATCAGATTGCTTATAAAAAATCTTTACAGGATATGAGGTGAACAGCAATGAAGGGTAATAGTGTTCTAAAAATCGTATTTCTTGTATTTATTGTTCTTTTTATATTAGGCGGTGCTTTTGTTGCCTTTGTTTATCATCAGATGAAAAACTATCCCGTAATCAAAGTAAACAATATCCCCATAAGCAGACAGGAATACAAGGACAGATTAAATTTTATGAAAACCCAATATGCCATATTATACAATATTGATTTTACAACAACCGATGGACAGAAACTCTTAAGTAAGGTAAAAGAAGAAACTATAAAAGATTTAGCTCGTTGGAAGATATTACAAGAAGAGGCTAAAAAAAGAGGGATTAGTCTCTCCAACCAAGAGGTAGAACAGAGATTAAAAGAGATAGAAAAGGAATTTCCAAATACTCTTCAATTTGAGATGGCTCTTGCCCAATACGGTTTAGATAGAAATACATTTAAAGAGGAATTAAAGAAAAATCTCCTTTATAGAAAATTGATGAATGAAATTGGTAAGGATGAAAAAGTTTCAGAGGATGAAATTAAAAAATATTATAATGAAAACATAAAACTTTTTGAACATCCCAAAGAATATAAAGTGCACTTGATACTTGTAAAAGATGAGAAAAAAGCAAACCAAATATATAACGATTTAGTAAATAATAAAATAACCTTTACTGAGGCAGCTAAAAAATATTCTGAAGACACAACTACAAAGGACAAGGGTGGAGAATTAGGATTTGTTATAGAAGGAACATTACCAGAAGAAGTAGAAAAAGTAACAATAAAACTTCCAATCAATCAAATAAGTAAACCTATTAAAACACAAGATGGTTATTATATTACTAAGGTTTCAGAAATTAAAGAGGCCTATACAACACCATATTTCCAAGCAAAAGCAGAAATTGAAGAAAAACTTCTTACTGATAAAAGAGGCAAAGTCATAAACAAATGGTTAGAAGATCAATTAAACAAAGCAAAAATTGAAAAAGATTTTTCAGACAAAGATCTCTGGATAGTAATATGGAGAAAGTTAATAGAGATACAACAGTTTTTCTATAGAAAAGAGGCAAAAACACCTCTTCCAAAAACAGATGAATAGGATTTTTATGAGTTTATAGAACATAGGTAAAATCTTATTCAGAAACATTCAAGATAGAAAAATTTAGCTTGAATACTTGCTTTTTTTCAAGTTGGTGCTATAATCTTAGTGAAAATCAAATTTTTACAGATAAGAAGAAAGGCGATGAATAGAAAAGAGGATATATGTAAAGAATTTATAGAATTATATAATGTTGTTGAGAGGGTAAGAAAGGAATGCCCATGGGATCAAAAACAAACCCCTCAGTCATTGATTCCTTATCTATTAGAGGAGACCTATGAATTGATTGAAGGGTTAGAAGAAAATAATTCTGAGAAGATAAAAGAAGAGTTAGGAGATGTACTATTACATATCCTTATGCAAAGCGTTATGGGAGAGGAAGAAAAAAAATTTAGTTTTGCAGAAGTATGTAAAAATTTAAGAACCAAGTTAATAATAAGACATCCTCATGTTTTTGGAAATGTGGAAGTTAATGGAGTAAAAGATATTTTAACAAATTGGGAAAAAATTAAAAGTCAAGAAAAAGAAGAAAAAGGTATATTAAGTGGTGTACCATTGAACATGCCATCCCTTTTATCTGCCTTTAGAATTCAAGAAAAGGCTTCTCATGTAGGATTTGATTGGGAAAAGACTGAAGATATATTACCAAAACTAAAAGAGGAATTTAAAGAATTAGAAGAAACAATCACTAACAAGAATAAAGAAAAAATAGAAGAAGAAATTGGAGATATCCTTTTCACTATAGTAAATATATCGCGTCATTTAAACATAGAACCCGAAGAAGCATTACGCAAAACTAACAAGAAATTTATTAAAAGATTTGAGTTTATAGAGAAAAAGATAAAAGAGTTAGGAAAAGATTGGAAAAATCTTACCTTAAAAGAATTAAATGAACTTTGGGAACTTTCGAAAACTTCATAGACTTATGATATAAATCCATTAAGAAAGGGGGTGAATAAGGATGAAAAAGGCCGATTTCATCGCAAAGGTAGCAGAGAAGGCAAAAATCACAAAGAAAGAGGCAACTAAAGTAGTAAATGCTGTATTAGAAACTATAACCGAAGCATTATCTAAGGGGGATACAGTTCAATTTGTAGGATTTGGTACTTTCTCTGTAAGAAAGAGAGCAGCTAGAGAGGGAAGAAACCCTCGTACACAACAACCAATTAAAATACCAGCAACAAAAGTTCCTGTATTCCGTCCCGGAAAAGAGCTTCGCGAAGCAGTAAAGAAATAAATCTAAAGTCCCAGGCTGGCTAATTCCAGCCTGGGACTTATTATTTTTAGGAGTGAAAAAATGGCAAAGAGGCTATTTTTAGAGGATGAGCATAAAAAATTAAAGGCTAAGTTTTTTGAGTTTGCAAATTGGTGGATGCCCTTAGAATATGTAGGAACAGTAAAAGAACACCTTGCTGTAAGATATGAAGTAGGAATTTTTGATATATCCCACATGGGAAGAATTGTAGTTAATGGCAAAAACTCTAAAGACCTCCTTCAATATACAACTTCTAACGACATTAATAAATTACACCCAGGAAAGGCTCAGTATTCTTTAGTTTTAACCCCTCAAGGGACAATTATGGATGATATTCTCGTATATATGATTTCAGAAGAAGAATTTCTATTAATAGTAAATGCTATTAATACAGAGAAAATATTTAATTGGCTATTAGAAAATAATAAAAAGTTTAATGTCTATATTGAAGATATAACCTTTCAAACAAATCTATTAGCTATTCAGGGACCAGAAGCTGAGAAAATTGTTCAAAAATATACAAATTATCCTCTAAATAATATTCCATATTATTATTTTGTAAAGGACAAAATAATAAATAAAAATGTTATAATATCAAGAACTGGATATACAGGAGAAGACGGTTTTGAGATTGTTGTATCTATAGAGGATGTGAAAGAAATTTTTAACATCTTTATACAAGAAGAAAAAATAACACTTTGCGGGCTTGGAGCAAGGGATACCTTAAGGTTAGAAATGGGGTATCCCTTATATGGTCATGAATTAGATGAAAACACAACCCCTTGGGAAGCAAATTTAGGATGGGTTGTAAAGTTGGAAAAAGGTGAATTTATTGGAAAGGATGCTTTGATTGATAAAAGAGATAAAAAAACAAAAACCCTAAATGGATTTGAGCTTTTGGAAAATGGTATTCCGAGAGCAGGATATGAAGTCTATAGTTATGAAGAAAAAATAGGTTATGTGACAAGTGGAAATTATTCCCCTATATTGAAACGAGGAATTGGATTATTATATAATAATTCAACCCATGAAGAAGTAAGAATTAAAGCAAGAGATAAATTTTTAAAAGCTAAAATTGTCAAGCCCCCCTTTGTTAAGAATACATCTATAAAGAAAGGAGAGAAGAAAAATGTATCCTGAAAATCTTAAATATTCAAAAGAACATGAATGGGTAAAATTAGAAGGAAATATTGCAATTGTTGGTATCTCTTTTTATGCTCAAGAAGAACTTGGTGATATTGTTTACGTAGATCTACCAGAAATAGGTAAAACTGTAAAACAAAATGATGTATTAGCTGTAATTGAATCTGTAAAATCTGCTTCCGATGTATATTCACCCATATCAGGTAAGGTAATAGAAGTAAATGAAAAACTTAAAGAAAAACCAGAAATAATAAATGAAGATCCCTACAATGACGGCTGGATCGCAAAATTGGAAATTAGTGATCCTAAGGAATTAGACACACTAATGAATGCAGAGGAGTATAAAAAATTTATAGGAGCTTAAATATGGCTTATATCCCCCATACTTCAAAAGAAATTTTAGAGATGCTAAAAGCCATAGGAGTAAGTAGTACTGAGGAGTTATTCAACGATATACCAGATGATATTAAGAAAAAAGCGAAAGAGAATTTTATTTTGCCTCCCCCAATATCAGAAATAGATCTTATCAACGAGATACAAAATTTAGCTCAAAAAAATAAAGGCGAAAAATTTATATCCTTCTTAGGGGGTGGTGCTTATAAACACTATATACCCCCCTTTGTTAAAATAGTAGCTCAATTTCCCAACTTCTATACTTCCTATACTCCATATCAGCCTGAAATTAGTCAGGGAGTTTTACAATCCATATTTGAATATCAAAGTCTTATATGCGATCTTACTCAGATGGATGTAGCTAATGCTTCCCTTTATGAAGCAGGCTCAGGTATTTGTGAAGCAGTTCTCATGGGAGTAAGGATAAATGGTAAAAAGGAAGTTTTAGTATCCGAAGGGTTACATCCAGAATATTTAGAGACACTTTATACATATTTAGGGGCTCAAGAAATTAACATTGTAAAGATTCCACTTAATAAAAATGGTGAAACAGATATTGATTTTCTAAAAGAAAAAGTATCCAATAATACTTCCTCTGTAATTATTCAAAACCCTAATTTTTTTGGAGTTATAGAAAAGGAATTAGAAGAAATAGAAAAAATAACCCACCAACATGATTCTTTACTAATACTTTCCATATATCCTATATCCTTAGGAATTTTAAAAGCTCCAGGAGAGTACAATGTGGATATTGTAGTCGGAGAAGGCCAATCCTTAGGTATACCATTAGGCTTTGGTGGGCCATATTTAGGTATCTTGGCTACAAAAAGAGAATATATAAGGCAAATGCCTGGGAGAATTGTAGGAGAGACAAGGGATATAAATAATAAGAGAGGATTTGTAAATACTCTTCAAACCCGTGAACAACATATAAGAAGAGCAAAAGCCACATCTAATATATGCACAAACGAAGCTCTCACAGCAATAATGGCTGCAGTATATATGTCTCTTTTAGGCAAGAAGGGTATTAGAAAAATTGCCGAAATTTGTTTCTCTAGAACTCATTATTTAAAGGATTTTTTAACTAAAGAAGGTTTTGAATTAACCTATCCTAATTCCTATAATTTTAACGAATTTGTTTTAAAAACTCCAATAGATAGTAATATAGTTATAGATGCACTCAAGAAAAAAAATATTATAGCAGGAATTCCTCTTAAAAGGTTCTATCCTGAAAGAGAAAAAGAAATCCTCATTGCAGTTACTGAGATGAATTCATTAGATGATATTAGCTTTTTAGTAACTTCTTTAAAGGAGGTCATATATAAAAATTGAATAAAGAAATACCTCTCCTAAAAGATTTACATGATAATAACAGACCTACAATCAATCTTCCAGATCCTTTAGAAGATTATCTTCCAGAGAGGATCTTACCTGAAAAATTAATAAGAAAAGACATACCTATTCCTCAAATAAGTGAGCCAGAAGTAGTGAGACATTTTACCAATCTTTCTCAAAGAGGTTATGGGGTTGATACAGGTTTCTACCCTTTAGGTTCATGTACCATGAAATATAATCCCAAAATAAATGAAGAAATAGCAAGCTTTCCATTATTTGCTAATTTACATCCCTATACTCCAGAAGATTTATCCCAGGGAAGTTTAGAAATTATCTATAAACTTGGAGAATATCTATCTAATATAACAGGCATGGATAAATTTACTTTTCAACCTTCTGCAGGAGCTCATGGAGAACTTACAGCATTGTTAATTATTAAAGCATATTTTAAAGACAAAGGAGAGAAAAGAAAAATTGTATTAGCTCCAGATTCAGCCCATGGAACAAATCCTGCAAGTGCAACAATGGCAGGATTTGAAACTATAGAAATACCATCTGATGAAAGAGGACTTGTAAATCCTAATATATTAGCAAAATATCTAAATAAAGATGTGGCTGTTTTAATGCTAACTAATCCAAACACTCTTGGTCTTTTTGAAAAAGATATATTGAAGATTTCCCAAATGGTACATGAGACAGGAGCTCTTTTATATTATGATGGAGCAAATTTAAATGGTATCATGGGATATGCAAGACCTGGTGATATGGGATTTGATGCTGTCCATATAAACCTTCATAAAACTTTTTCCACTCCCCATGGAGGTGGAGGCCCAGGAGCAGGTCCTGTAGGTGTAAAATCATTTTTAAAAGATTATTTACCAAAACCAACAGTAGAATTTGATGGAGAAAGGTATTATCTTAATTATGATATCAAAAAAAGTATAGGAAGAGTAAGAACGTTTTATGGAAATTTTTTAGTACTTCTAAAAGCTTATTGCTATATTAGACTTCTTGGATCTGAAGGTTTGAAGAATGTTACCGAAATAGCTGTATTAAATGCCAATTATTTAAAAGAAAAATTAAAAGATCTTTTCCATCTACCTTACCCTGATCTCTGTAAGCATGAATTTGTTCTCTCTGGTAAAAAACAAAAAGAAAAAGGAATTAAAGTACTTGATATAGCTAAAAGACTACTTGATTATGGAGTACATTCTCCTACAATATATTTCCCTCTTATAGTAGAAGAAGCTTTAATGATTGAGCCTACAGAAACTGAAACCAAATATACCTTAGATCAATTTGTAGAAATTTTAAAAACTATTATTAAAGAGAGTGAGGAAAATCCTGATATATTAAAATCAGCCCCTCATAATACACCTGTAGGTAGATTAGATGAAGTATATGCAGCTAAAATGCTAAAGGTAAACTGGAGATGATATCAGTAAAACCTATTAGAACCCTTCCACTAAGTATCACAGGGGAATGGTGTGCTTTGCAATGTGATCATTGTAAGGCTCACTTTTTAAAAAATATGACAAATATAGATCATCTTTCAAAAAAGCTTGAGTTAAATTATTTTAAAAGTATTTTGGTTAGTGGCGGATATAATAAAAAAGGCTATCTTCCCCTCTCAAAATCCTCTATAAATCTTATGAAAAAATTAAAAGAATCAGGATATAAACTAAACTTTCATATGGGTCTTATAGATGAAAAAACAATTAAACATTTAATATCACTACCAGATATGGTTTCATATGATTTGATGTTAGATGACTTTGTTATTAAAAATATTTTTCATCTTAAGGATAAGAATAGTAACGATTTTAAAGAAGAATACTTTATGATAAAAGAATATTTTCCAATAAGTCCTCATATCTTAATGGGAGCTAATTATGGAAAGATAGAAAAAGAATATGAAGAAATAGATTTTTTATCTAAAGATCCTACTCCTGAGAAAATTATATTCATTGTGATTACTCCCATTCAAAACACGTCTTTCCAAGAAATATCTTTACCTTCTATAAAAGAAGTTGAAGAACTTTGGAATTATGCTAAGAAAAAATTACCTAATACTAAGTTTTATCTTGGATGTGTACGCCCAAATGGTAATTATAGATATGAATTAGACTCTCTAGCCATAGACCTTAACTTTCATGCTATTGTTAATCCTCACCCTGAAGCTATAAAATCCCAGAATAATATAAAAATCTTTGAAGAATGCTGTGCCCTATTATGAGATTTGGAATTTCTTCGGGTAGTTTGGAAGTACTTAAAAGAAAATATATAAAAGAAGATTCACCAACAACTTTATATCTTATGACACTACAAAAATGTCTCAATAATTGTGCCTTCTGCACTCAAGCAAGAGGAAGTCACGTTAATGTTTTTATGCTTTCAAGAATTACATGGCCTTTCATAGAAATAGAAGATTTAATAAACCTATTAGAGGAATATAATCCTTTTAAAAGATTATGTTTTCAAGTGACAAATCATCTAAGTTGGGAAAAAGAATTAGTTGAAACAATAAAACTATTTAAAATCTTCAATTTACCTATTTCTATTTCTGCCCCCTTCAATAACATATCTCATATAGAAAAATTCTTCGAATTAGAAATTGATAGAATAAACATATCTATTGATGCGGTAGGAAAAGATCTTTTTAGAAAAATAAAATATGGAGAATTTGAAGAAAGATTAGAGTTTATTAAAGAAGCAAGTATAAAGTTTCCTTCCCAAATCACATCTCATATAATTGTAGGATTAGGAGAAGAGGAAAAGGAGTTAGTTTACATTATAGATAAGTTATCAAAATGGAAGGTAACAGTAGCTTTATTTGCATTTACACCTTTAAGTGGAACTCGTCTTGAAAACATGAACCCTCCTAATTATTACAAATACAGAAAAATACAACTTATCACTTTTCTTTTACAGAGAAATTTAATCTCTTTTGATGAATTGTCATTTGATAAAAATGACAATTTATTAATTACGGAGGATATTTTATCATTAGCAGAGCCTTTTTTTGAAATAATTTTTAAAACGACCGGATGCCCTAATTGCAATAGACCTTATTATAATGAAAGCCCAAGAATAGTACCTTATAACTTCCCAAGAAATTTAAAAGATATAGAGATTGAAGAGATAAAATATCTACTAAGAAATGGAAGGGCAAGAATTAATTTATAAAACGTTAAAAATAGTACGTGATTATGCCAAAGCTAATCATTTAAAAATCTATATAGTAGGTGGTTTTGTAAGGGATTACCTTATTGGAAAAGAATTAAAGGACGTAGACTTTTTAGTTTACCCTTTAAATTATAATTTTTTATTTGATCTAACTAACCTTTTTAACGGTAAACTTATCAAATTAGATGAGGAGCGAGAGTATTACAGAATAATTATAAATAATAATGATGGAGACATCATTTTAGATTTTACCCCCATATATGAAAACAATTTACTATTAGAACTTCTAAGGCGTGATTTTACTATAAATTCTATTGCATTAAATCTTTTCAGCTTTAAAATAATTGATCCTTTAAATGGCTTAAAAGATTTAGAAAGAGGAATACTAAGAATATCTTCACCTAACTCCTTTAAGGAAGATCCTTTAAGGATTCTAAGAGCTTTTAGATTTTTAGGATATGGTTTTAAAATAGAAAAAAATACTTATAAGAAGATTATAGAAGATAGAGAAAAATTAAAATCAGTGAAAGCAGAAAGGATACACGACGAAATTTACAAAATACTAATTTCGTCATTCTCAAGTTATCTATGGATTAAAATGGTAGAAACAAAAGTTTTAGAGGTTATTTTACCAGAGCTTTTTGTATTAAAAGATATTCCATGGAGTAATCCCCACCATGAAGATCCATTGAGGCATTCTATAACTTCTTTATCTGTTCTTGAAGATTTAATATACAATATAGAATCTATTTTTCCAGACTCATATCAACAAATCTTAGCATACTTAAATGAAAAATTCTTTTCAAACTATACAAAGCTTGAAACTCTAAAATTAGCAGTATTACTTCATGATATAGGTAAATCTGAAACTTTTTCTATCGATGAAGCCTCTTTAGTTCATTACTATGGACATTCACAAAAAGGAGTTGAACTTTTAGATAATATAGGAGAAAGATTGAAGTTAAGTAAAAAAGAAATAATTTTTTTAAAAAAACTTATTGGGACTCATATGTACCCTTTAAGCTTCATACAAAATCCAGTATCAGACCCTATTTATAAACTCATTTTAAGAGTAAAAGATGATGTGCCTGCTTTGATACTACTCTTTATGGCTGATCAAATATCTATTAAAGGTAAAATAGAAAACTTGAATTGGTATAGGAAAATATTAAATGAATTTTTCAAAATAAAAAATATTCCTAAACCCTTATTAACAGGTAATGAAATCATGGAAATATTTAATCTAACCCCGTCTCCCCTAATAGGTAAATTAAAAGAAAAGCTTATAGAAGCACAGATGAATAATAAAATATCTACAAGAGATGAAGCCATAAGATACCTTAAAGAAATATTGAAAAATGAAACCAATAGCTAAAAAAATAATTGAATATACTATGAAAGATCTTTTTTATAAATTAAATTTTCCTTTTGAGTGGGGAAGAGAAAGTTTATATCAATTATATTTTTATGAAAAAGGAGAAGAACGAATAATAGAAGAAAGTTTCAAAAATTATAAAATCTTTCAGAAATGGATGAATTCACATAACATTATTCTCTCTGATTTTATAGAAAAACTAAAAAGCATTAGAGATATAAGGAGTGATTTTTTAAGCTTTAAACGTTCTTCTCTTAAAGATTTAATTAGAGATTTATACAATATTATAGACGATATCAGAATATTTATTGAAAAAAATAGCATACCTTTACCTCAAGATATCTATATACCAGATATTAACATATTAGGTCCTGAAAATTTTACATGGGAAGTTCTCTCTTTTTATATCAAGTCTATAAGGTTTATTACATTCTCTATCAATTTTTTTAATTATCCCCAAATATCTGAAGAAATAATTCTTTATAACAACAGAAGATATTTTCCCGAACATTCTTACAAGTTAATAGATGAAAAAGTATATCTTCAAGACTTAATTCTATCTTGGTCGGGAATACCTTCTCAAAACTATATAAAAGAATTTTATCTTCCAAAAGATATAAAGTTAGAAGATGGACTTGAATATTTTACAATAAAAAACAAAATATTTATCTTTCATAAATAATCAATTCCAATTTCTTTAACCAAAATTCCCCACTTGCATCCTTCTCAAGAATTATCTCTATAATATTTGTTTGACCTACTATCCAGTACTTTGTAACATCAAAAGAAGGAGTAATATAATATTCACTGCCAAAATCAAAACCTGAAATCACATTTTTTGAGTTTACATATATGGAAATAGGAGCCCATGTTTCTTCAGTCATAAAAGAAGAACTCATACCTGTAATCTTTAAAACTACTCTTTTGGGATTAAAAAGAGGAGTTACTGGAGTATATAACTTCAACTGTCCTTCTGCCCTTAACATAGCCAAATGATATTCCCCATTACTTCTTTCTAATACTACTCCTTTTCCCATCTCAAAAACTAAATTTCCCTTGGGAGGATTTTTAGAGAAATCAATGGTAAAACTTTGTTTTGCAAGTCCTATATTTAGTAAAAATAAAAGCATTATAAAAAGAGACATATATCTTTTCATGCTTAAACCTCCTTTTATTCTTCTTTTTTAGCTCTTGGATGAGCCTTTGTGTAAATATTTCTTATCTGTTCTGAAGTAAGATGAGTATAAATCTGAGTTGTAGAAATTCTTACATGACCCAGAAGCTCTTGTACATACCTAAGATCAGCTCCTCCTTCTAAAAGGTGTGTGGCAAAGGTATGTCTTAAAATATGAGGAGAAACCTTTTTTTCTAAAAATTTAGTATATCTTTTCAAAATTAACCTTACTCCACGATCTGTAATTCTTTCTCCTTTAGCATTTAGAAAAAATGCCTTTTCAGGTTTCTTCAATAGTTTAGACCTTACATGATCATTATAAAGCTGTAATATCTTTAAAGTATTTTCTTCAATTATCACTACTCTTTCTTTAGCCCTTTTTCCAAAAACTCTTATCTCTCCATAATTCCAATTAATATCTTCCTCATTTATACCTACAAGCTCACTTACTCTTATCCCTGTAGCATATAGAGTCTCTAAAATAGCTCTATCTCTTATACCCAAAAGATTATCTAAGGATGGAGCATCGAGAAGTTTATATACCTCATCAATAGATAAAAACTGAGGCAATCTTTTCTCTATTTTAGGTATAGGAATGAAAACAGTAAGATCTTCTTTAATTTTATCATAGGTAAGAAGATATTCAAAAAAACTTCTTAAAGAAGTTAATTTTCTTGCAATAGTACTCTTCTTATAGTTTTTTTGAGCAATATTTTGTATGTAAGACCTGATCACTCTTTTATTCGTAAAATCCAAATCTCTCTCTTTACAATAATTATAGAAATCCAAAAGATCAATATTATAACCTCTCAAAGTATTTGGAGAATAATTACGTTCAAATCTCAAATAATTAAGATATCCTTCTATTTCTTTTTTTAAATCCAATTTTGTCATTTCTATATATTGATCGCAAACCTCCTTATCATATCCTCAAGATCCCTTAATGCTCTCTCGGCATATAATCTATTTCTCATCTTCCTATCTTTAACAGGCATATCTAAGGGAGTCAAAATTCCAAAATTAGCATTCATAGGCTGAAAATTCTTTACAGGTACTTTAGTAGTCACATAACCAATAAGAGCCCCTATCATTGTAGTATGAGGTAATATTATAAGTGGTTTTCCTTTATATAAACGAGCTGCATTTATTCCAGCTATTATTCCCATACTCGCAGATTCCATATATCCTTCTACACCAATAACCTGACCAGCAAAAAATATTCTCTCGTCTTTAGCAAATTGTAAGGTTGGTTTTAAAAATTTAGGGGCATAGAAATAGGTATTTCTATGCATTACCCCATATCTTGCAAATTCAGCATTTTCAAGTCCAGGAATTAATCTAAAAACCCTCCTTTGCTCTTGAAATTTAAGTCTTGTCTGAAAACCCACCATGCTATAAAGGGTTTTTTGTATATTTTCTGGTCTCAATTGAACCACAGCATAAGGCTCTTTGCCTGTTTTTGGATCTGGAAGACCAACAGGTTTCATAGGACCATAACGTAATGTATCTATACCTCTTCTTGCCAAAATTTCTATAGGAAGACATCCCTCAAAATATTTTTCTTCACCAGGGAAATGTGATTCCACTACATCGGCATTTATCAATTCATTCACAAACCTTTTATATTCTTCCTCATTCATAGGACAGTTTAAATATGCCTCTTCCCCTTTACCATATCTTGAAGCACTATAAACCTTCTCAAAATTTATACTATCAGCATAAATAATAGGTGATACTGCATCATAAAAATACAGAGAATCCGTATCTAATATTTCAGTTAAATATTGAGCAAAATCAGAAGAAGTTAGAGGTCCCGTAGCCACAATAACAACTCCATCAGAAGGAATTTTTTTGACTTCCTCTCTTATTATAGTTACATAAGGATTTTCCATTAATATCTGTTGCACCTTTTTAGCAAAGAGTTCTCGATCAACGGCCAAAGCAACACCGGCTGGAACCTTCGTTTCTTCAGCAACTTTAAGAACTAAGGAATCAAGCCTCCTCATTTCCTCTTTTAAAAGTCCTGAGGCATTTGTAATCTCTGTAGATTTAAAGGAATTACTACAGACAAGTTCAGCTAAATATTCCGTTTTATGAACAGGAGTCATAACTTGTGGTCTCATTTCGTATATCTCTACAGGAATTTTTCTTTTAGCAAGTTGCCAAGCAGCCTCAGCTCCTGCAAGTCCTCCACCTATGATTTTGACTTTTTCCATTTTCTATTCCTCCCTTTCTTCCATAATATGTAGTTACAATCATTATTACTACATTTTTTAAATCTGTTGCTCTCTAAAAGAGTACTACCACATATTGGACACTTTTCGTGAGTAGGCTCATAGGGCGATGCAAAAGTACATTTAGGATAATTTAAGCATCCCCAAAAAGTCTTTCCTTTTTTAGATCTTTTTTTAACAACAGTACCTCCACAGAGAGGACATTTGCCTTTTGCTTCATCATATATTGGTTTCGTATACTTGCAGTCTGGATATCGTGAACAAGCATAATATTTACCATTTTTATTTTCTCTAAGTTGCAAATCACTTTCACAAATGGGACATTTTTCATCAGTTTTTTCAGCAATTTGTACCCTATCTGAATTTTTATAAACTTCCTCTAACTCTTCTTTAAATTTTGGATAAAACCTCTTCAAAACATCTATGGCTTCGACTTTTCCTGTCTCAATTTTATCTAGATCTTCTTCCATCTTTGCTGTAAATTTCACATCAATTAGATTAGGGAATTTCTCGACTAAAAACTCATTAACAACTTTTCCTAAGGTAGTAGGTACTAAAAATCTGTCCTTAACAACCACATATTCTCTTTCTTTTAACGTTTCTATGATAGTAGCATAGGTGCTTGGCCTTCCTACTCCAAATCTTTCTAAGGTTCTCACCAAAGTAGCCTCAGAATATCGAGATGGAGGTTTTGTAAAATGCTGTTCCGGATATAGATTAAGAAGATTTAAAAGATTACCTTTTTCTGGAATATATTCTACTTGTTTATCAGTTTCAGATTCTTCCTCCTCTTCATGATAAACTGACATAAAACCAGGAAATTTAAGTTTCCTTCCTTTTGACAAAAATAGATACTTATTTCCTTCCACATATATTTCTACCACATCATAGATAGCTGGAGCCATTTGACTTGCGATAAATCTTTCCCATATAAGTTTATAAAGCTTAAATTGATCTTCTGAAAGATAAGGCCTCACCATTTCTGGTAATCTAAAGACTGAAGTTGGCCTTATAGCCTCATGAGCATCTTGAACACCAAGTTTCTTCTTCGTCTTTTTCTCCCCTCCGATAAATTCTTTTCCAAAATTCTCTTCTATATATTTAATAGCCTCCATTCTTGCTTCAGGAGCTATTCTTGTAGAATCGGTTCGCATATAAGTTATAAGTCCTATTCTCTCTTCTCCAATATCTATACCCTCATAAAGAGTTTGAGCAATTTTCATAGTCTTTCCAACAGGAAAGGCATATCTTCTTGAGGCCTCTTGTTGTAAAGTACTTGTTATAAAAGGTTGAGGCGAGGACTTTTTCTCTTCCTTTTTAATTACATCTTTTACTATATAATTTATTCCTTTTAACTCTTCTAATATCTTATTCACTTCTTCTTCATTTTTTAAATTGACTTCTTTACCTTCATATGATATGAGTCTTCCATATATTTTCTTATTTGTTTTATCTGAAAACTCTCCCCATATATACCAATATTCTTGGGGTATAAATTGCTCAATCTCCTTTTCTCTTTCACAAATAAGCCTCAGAGCTACTGATTGTACTCTCCCGGCAGAAAGTCCTCTTTTAACCTTTTTCCATAAAAGAGGACTAAGTTCATACCCAACTAATCTATCCAAAATTCTTCTTGCTTGTTGGGCTTCTACTTTACTGATATCAAGATCCCTTGGATTATTTATTGCTTCTTGTACTACCCTTGGAGTTATCTCATGAAATTCTACTCTTGAGAATTTATCTTTTGGAATATTTAATACATTAACAAGGTGCCATGCAATAGCTTCTCCTTCTCTATCAGGGTCTGTAGCTAAGTAAAAATGATCTGCTTCTTTTAATAGTTCCTTTAGATTCTTAACAACTTCTTTTCTTGAAGGGATGATTACATATTTAGGCTTAAAATTATCCTTTATGTCTACCCCAAGTTCCTTCTCGGGTAGATCTCTTACATGACCATAAGAAGCAACTACTTTGAATTCTTTACCAAGTATTTTTTCAATTGTTTTTGCTTTAGCTGGAGATTCAACTATTACAATCTTTTTGTTTTTCACTATAAATTATCACTCCTTCTCCCATATCTATTCCCTGGAAATTCTTCTACAAGGCCTTTGGCTTGTAAAGAAACTATTATAAACATTAATCTTGATATATCCATGTTTAATTTGATCATTAAATCCTCAATAAATATAGGATTAAAATTTAAAAATTGCAATACCTTTTTTTCATCTTCTGTTAAAATAACATCTCTTTTAGGTTTATAAATAAAAGGTATGTGAAATTCTTCTAATATATCTATTATATCTAACACCATTTTTGCTCCTTCTTGAATTAACTTATTTGTTCCTTTACTTCTTTCATCTATTATTCTCCCTGGAACAGCAAAAACCTCTCTCCCTTCATTCAATGCAAAACTTGCTGTTATTAGAGCCCCACTTTTCTCTCCTGCTTCTATTACAAATACCCCCTCAGATATTCCGCTAATAATCCTATTTCTTTGTGGAAAGGTATATCTTGTAGGTCTTGTACCTAAAGGATACTCACTTATTAAGGCTCCATTTTCTATTATTCTTTCTGCTAAAATTCTATTTCCAGAAGGATATATAAAATCTAAAGAACTACCAAGAATCCCATATGTTCTTCCTCCACCCTCTAAAGCTCCTTTATGAGCATATGTATCTATCCCATAAGCAAGACCACTTACTATTATAAATCCATATTTTACTAATTCTCTTGAGAAATACTCAGAGATTTTAATTCCATATTGGGTGGGTCTTCTTGTTCCTACAATAGCTATATATCTTTTACCAATAATATTTCCTCTATATGTGAGAAATAACGGAGGATTTTTTATCTCTTTGAGTAAAGGTGGATATTCTTCGTCCCATAAAGTTGTAAGTTTATAGTCTTTTTTAACAAGTTTTTCCCACAAGTCTTCCCAAGAAATCTTTCTTTTAAAAATTATAAATTCTTGGATCAAGGAAGAATACGAGAATCTTTCAAGAATTTCCTTATCTGATAAAAGGAAAAGTTCTGGTGGCGAAATAAAATCTATCCATTCCCTCCATCTTCTATATAAAGGAGGAAAATAACTTAAAGAATATATAAATGGTTTATCCTTGGGATTATAATTATACATTAATTATCAAAATATTAGGGGGACTAAATAATCCCCCCTAATATTTCTTTTAAAGAATAAAGTAAAGAATAAATAATACAGCCAATATTATTAACACTGGATTTAATTTTTTAATTTTCCCTGTAAGAAGGTTTAATATTACATAAGAAAGAATACCAAATATTAACCCATTCGCTACCGAATAGGTAAAAGGCATAGCCACTATAGTAATAAAAGCAGGAAGAGCTTCCCCTATTTCCTTTAAATTGACTTTTAATATAGGTTCCATCATAAGGAAACCGACAATAACTAAGGCAGGAGCAGTAGCGGAAGATGGTATAATCCCAGCAAGAGGCCAAAAAATTACAGATAAGAGGAAAAGCAATCCTACTACTAATGAAACAGCTCCTGTTTTACCTCCTTCTGCTATTCCTGCTGCAGATTCAATATATGTAGTTATAGTTGAGGTTCCACACAATGCTCCAGCTACAGTTCCTACCGCATCAGAAACTAAAGCTCTATCAGAACCCTCAAAACTTCCATCCTCCCTAAGCATATTAAGCTTAGCTGCAAGTCCCGAAATAGTACCTACAGTATCAAACATATCTACAAAAGTAAATGTAAAGATTATAGAAAATAATCCCCATTTTAGAGCCCCTAAAATATCTAATGCTAAAAAGGTTTTAGAAAACTCTTCCCAATTAGGAAGGGCTATTATATTTCCTGTAAAATAGGTGATAGGTTGACCATTGGAACCTTTTACAAAAATGCCTATAAATGTAGTAATTAATATCCCTAATAATATATTTCCTTTAACGTTCAATGCCATAAGTAAAGCAATAATAATAATCCCAAAAATAGAAAGCAAGGTTTCTGGAGATCCTAAATTGCCTAAGGATATTAAAGTAGCATCATTCTTTACTACAATCCCTGCAGATTTTAATCCTATAAGAGCTATAAAAAGTCCTATACCTACTGAGGTTGCCATCTTAATATTAAGTGGTATAGCTTGTACAATCCATCTTCTTACTGGAAGAATCGATAAAATTAAAAAAATGATCCCATCTATAAATACTGCTCCTAATGCAACTTGCCAAGGAAGACCTATTCCTTTACATACAGAATAAGCAAAATATGCATTAAGTCCCATACCAGGAGCCAAAGCAAAAGGAAGTTTTGCATACAATCCCATAGTCAAAGTAGCAATTCCAGCCCCAATAGCGGTTGCCATCAAAACAGCACCTTTTGGCATTCCTGCATCTCCTAATATGTTGGGGTTTACAAACAAAATATAAGCCATGGTAATAAAAGTAGTAAGCCCTGCAATGATCTCGTTAGACCAATTAGTCTTAAATTTCTCAAAGCCAAAATATCTCTCCAAAGCTTTAATCAATACAAAAACCCCCTTTCATTAATTTTAAAGATTGGAAACAAAATCCTCTAAACCTCGAAAGGTTAGAGCCTCAATCAAATGACTTTCTTTAATCTCTTCACTACTTTCTAAATCTGCTATAGTTCTTGAAACCTTTATAATTCTATCAATAGATCTCATAGATAATTTCATTCTTTCAGCTGTATTTAATAATAAATCCCTAATTCTTGGATTTAGGCTAACATATTTTTTGATAAGTTTTGGAGTTAATTGGGAATTTAAATATATTTTCTCGGATTTATATCTTTCATATTGAATCTCTCTTGCTTTTTTTACTCTTTCTCTAATCCTTTCTGATGATTCCTCAAGATTATCATTAAAGATCTTTTCTTTCTCTACTCTATTCACATAAACCCTTATATCAATTCTGTCTAAAAGTGGACCTGATACCTTACTCCAATATTTTTTTACATCATAAGGAGTACAAGTACATTCTTTCTCTTTATCACCAAAATATCCACATTTACAAGGATTCATACCAGCCACTAAAACAAATTGAGCTGGATATGTAACAGTATACTTAGATCTTGAAATTACAATCTTCCCCTCTTCTAATGGCTGTCTTAATCCCTCCAAAACATCTCTTCTAAATTCTGGTAGTTCATCTAAAAATAAGATTCCTTTATGGGCAAGAGTAATTTCCCCGATTTGAGGAGAGACCCCTCCCCCTAAAAGTCCAGCATAAGATATAGTATGATGAGGATTCCTAAAAGGCCGTTTTTGTATTAAAGAATCTTCTACTAATAAACCTGCAGCACTATATATTTGAGTAACTTCAAAAGCCTCTTCATAAGTCAATGGGGGAAAAATGGAAGAAAAGGCCTTTGCCAAAAGAGTCTTACCTGTACCCGGTGGACCTACTAAAAGAACATTATGTCCACCAGATGCCGCTACTTCTAATGCTCTTTTAGGTAAATAATGCCCTTTTATAAAAGAGAAATCTTCTTCATAAACTGGATTATATTCAGGATATTGAAATTTAACAGGAGATAAATTTATTTCCCCTAAAAGAAATCTCACAATTTGGGAAAGATGAGAAACATGATAAATTTCAATCCCATCTATTAAACTACATTCAAATTCATTTTCCTTTGGTACAAATACTTTATTGTATCCATTATTTTTCAAACCATATACAATAGATAAAATCCCTTTTCCTTTTCTTATCCTTCCATCAAAAGCAAGTTCACCTAAGAAAGCAGTCTTTTCATTATCAAAGTGAAAATTCATAAATGTGGAAAGGATTCCTATAGCAATTGGTAAATCAAATAAGGGTGTATCTTTTTTTAAATCCGCAGGGGCTAAATTTATAGTCACTCTTTTTAAAGGAAATTCAAAACCAGAATTTTTTAATGCAGATCTTACCCTCTCCTTAGATTCTTGCACTTCTTGTTCAGCCAATCCTACTATGTTAAAGCTTGGAACTCCAGAAGTAATATCTACCTCAATTTCAATATCATAACATTTCAATCCCCATAAAGTAGCAGATTTAACCTTAGAAAGCATTTGTTATATGCTCCCATTTATCTACTTTCCCTAAAGGAGAAATATAAATACTTATAACATCAAACCTTACACCTTTCATTTTCTGAAATCTATTCTTAAATTTTGCCATAAAAACTTCAGCTATCATCCTTATCCTCTCTTGTTTTTTCAAATCTACTGCTTCAATAGGTAAACCATACTTATTTGATCTTCTTGTTTTAACCTCCACAAAAACTAAAATTCCATTTCTTTCAGCTACAATATCTATCTCTCCTAAAGACATTCTTAAATTTCTATATAATATAGAATATCCTTCCTTCTCTAAAAGATTTACAGCAAAATCTTCTCCTAATTTTCCAATATCTTGATTACTCACAAAAGTCTAAATCTCCTTCTGTGGATATCAAGCACTCCTAACGATTTTATCTTTTCTCTATGTTCCTTAGTTGCATAACCTTTATGTTTTCCAAATCCATAATCAGGATATTTTTCATCAAGAGTCCTCATATATCTATCTCTCAAGACCTTAGCCACGATAGAAGCAGAAGCCACATTCAAACAATACCTATCTCCTTTAATCACCGTTTCTTGTGGTATATCTAAATCTGGAATACTAATATTACCATCTACTAAGATATACTCAGGCTTTACCCTAAGGCTGTCTATAGCTCTTTTCATTGCAAGAAGAGTGGCTTTCAAAATGCCAAACCTTTCTATCTCTTCCACATTAGCAAAACCGTAACTCCAACAAACAGCCTCTTCTTTAATCTTTTCAAAAAGAATTTCCCTTTCTTCTGGCTTTAACATTTTGGAATCTTTAACGGTAATATTAGAAAAAGGAGGTAAGATTACAGCTCCAGCATATACAGGACCTGCTAGGGCTCCCCTACCTGCCTCATCTACTCCCGCTATATATTTGAAATAACTCCAAAGTCTTCTCTCTATGTCTCCTATTTCACCAACCCTATTCTTTGGGGTGGCCATAAAAGTAACACCGCTTTTCCCACTAAATTTTTCTTAGGTACAAATCCCCAATATCTACTATCCACACTCACAGGCCTGTTATCCCCTAATACAAAATAACTATCCTTTGGTACTTGTATTGGTCCATAATTATCACTACTTTTATTTTTTACATAATATTCATCTAAAGCTCTACCATTCACATATACTATTCCATTTTTTATCTCTATGGTATCCCCAGGAAGACCTATTAACCTTTTTACATACTCCTTAGTAGGATCTTGGGGGTATTTAAAAACTATAACCTCTCCCCTTCTTGGCTCTCTAAAATAATAAGGGATTCTTATAACCAAAACTGCTTCTTTTTCATTTAAAGTAGGTATCATAGAACCAGTAGGAATATAAGATATCTGCAATATAAATGTCTTTATTAAAAAGGCTAATATAAAAGCAAATATAATAGTTTCAAGAAGATCGTACCATTCATGCTTCTTCAATTCTTGTCTCTTACTAAGTATAAGATTCCAAAATTCCAGTAATTTATCCTTCATTTTCTACCCTCTCAGCAATCTTGGCACTCTTACCTTTTCTTTCTCTTAAGTAATAAAGCTTAGCTCTTCTAACCTTTCCTCTCTTTACTACTTCAATCTTTTCCACAAAAGGTGAATGAATTGGAAAAATTCTTTCCACACCTATTCCTTGTACAACCTTTCTTACAGTAATAGTTTCTCTAATACCACCATGCTTTTTAGCAATAACAACCCCTTCATACACCTGAATTCTTTCTTTATCTCCTTCTACAATACGATAATGAACCCTAACAGTATCACCAGGCCATATTTGTGGTAAATCCTTTTTCATAAATTCTTTTTCAAGATTTTGAATTATAAGATCCATTTTTTACCTCCTCTCTTAGTTCTCTTTTAATTTCTTCTAACAATGAAAAATCTTCTTCAGAAAGTCTTGTTTTCTGGAGTAAATCAGGCCTTCTAAGTAGTGTTCTTCTTAAGGCTTCTTTTCTTCTCCATCTCCTAATCTTTTCATGATCCCCAGATAACAATACTTCTGGTACTTTTAAGCCTTCAAAGTCTCTGGGATGAGTATAATGAGGATATTCCAAAATTCCCCATTGAAATGATTCTTCTCTTAAAGAATTAGGATCTCCTATAGCCCCAGGAATAAGTCTTACTACTGCATCAACTATAACCATAGCAGGAATTTCTCCACCACTTAAAACATAGTCTCCTATGGAAACTTCCCTGGTTATTATAGTTTTTACTCTTTCATCTATGCCTTCATATCTTCCACATATGATTATTAGATGACTTTTTTGTGCAAATTCTTCTGCCAATTTTTGATTAAAAAGATCTCCTGATGGCGAAAGAAGTATTACTTCTGAATCCTCTTTCTTTAAGGCTCTCACAGCTCTAAATATAGGCTCTGGTTTCATTACCATTCCAGAGCCACCACCATAAGGGTAATCATCAACTGATCTATGCTTATCAGTAGTATAATCCCTTAAATTGTGGATAGAAATATCCACCAACCCTTTTTCCTTGGCTCTTTTTATTATGCTTACATTAAAAGGGCCTTCAAACATCTCTGGAAATATGGTAATAATATCGATCTTTATCATAACTAATACTCTTGCATTTTTTTAATAATAATTTTTCCTTCCTTTAGATCTACTTTTACTACTACATCCTTAATAGCAGGAATACAAATCTCTTCTTCTCCCTCCACCACGAAAACATCATTGCTTCCTGTTTCTAAAATCTCCCTCACAGTTCCCAAATATTTTCCTTCCAATTCATATACAGGAAGCCCCATTATTTGGTAAGAATAAAAATAACCTTCTGGAAGAACCGGTAAATCTTCTTCTTCTAATAGAAGCCAGTTTCCTTTTAGTTTTTCTGCATCTGTTCTATTTGTTATTTCAGTAAAATAAACAACAAACCCTTTGTTATGTTTTCTTATATATTCCAATGATAGTTCCTTCTTTACAATAAGGGTATCTCCCCAAGACAAATATATCCTTTGTCCCTTCTTTAAATCTAAAAGATAGTCGTAGAAGGGCCATATCTTTAATCCACCTTTTATTCCAAAAGGCTCTCCTATCTTAGCTATTCTTACCAAACGAGAAGCCATCCCTCATTGTAGTACTTCTATGACCACCTTTTTACCCTTCTTAAGACCCGCTACTCTTATTATCGTCTGTAAAGCCTTAACAGTTTGTCCCTGCTTTCCAATAACTCTACCCCTATCCTCTGGGGCTACTTTTACTTCAAGTATTACTGACTTAGTTCCTTCTACTTCTCTGACCTCAACCTCTTCAGGTTTCTGAACAATAGCTTTAACAATATACTCTAATAACTCTTTCATTAACAAAAGCCCCCTTTATGCAGAACTTTTAACAGTTCTCTTTAAGGCAAGGAACTTATCCCAAACACCATACTTCTTGAGCAAACTAAGAACAGTATCGGTAGGTTGAGCTCCTTGACTTAGCCAATATAATATTCTTTCTTCTTTTAACTGTACAGTGGCTGGATCAGTCTTAGGATCATAATATCCTAAGATCTCTAAATGTTTACCATCTCTTGGTTCTCTACTATCCATAGCCACTATTCGATATGCTGGACTATTTTTTGCTCCAATCCTTGTTAAACGAATCTTTACCAAAATTCTTCACCTCCTTCTTAGATTTATTTTATCTTAAAAATGGAAAGAAAGATTTTTTACCTTTATTTAATTGTTTTATCAAATCTAAAGTTTGAAAATACTGTTTTAATAATCTATTTACATCTTGTACTGTAGTACCACTACCTTTGGCAATTCTTAATCTTCTACTTCCATTTATTATGGAAGGATTTCTTCTCTCTTCTGGAGTCATCGATTCTATTATAGCAAGAAATTTTTTAATTTCCTTTTCTCCTACTTCTGGTTTAATTTTATCTTTTGGTACATAAGGTAACATATCTAAAATCTGATCAAATGATCCTACTTTTTTGAGTTCTTTAAGTTGTATATAGAAATCTTCAAGATCAAATTTTGACTTTTTAAGCTTTTCTTCTAATTTTGCCATTTTTTCCATTTCAATATTTTTTTCTATACGCTCAACTAAGGATGTGAGGTCGCCCATTCCAAGGATTCTTGACGCAAATCTATCAGGATAGAAATATTCTAAATCTTCAACCTTTTCTCCTACTCCAATAAACTTTATAGGTTTACCTGTTACAGCTTTTATAGATAAAGCTGCACCACCTCTTGCATCACCATCTAATTTAGTAAGAATTACACCTGTAATTGGTAAAAGTTCATTAAATTTTTCTGCTATATTCACAGCATCCTGCCCTGTCATCCCATCTACTACTAAGAGAATCTCTGAGGGTTCAAAGTTTTTATTTAAATCCCCTAATTCCTTCATCATCTCCTCATCAATATGTAGCCTACCAGTAGTATCTACAATCATCACGTCTGCCAATCTTTCTTGTGAAAATTTTATCGCTCCTTCAATTACTTCTTGTGGGGTTTTACCATCTATATAAACCGGTACCTTTATTTTTTCCCCTAAAACCTGTAGCTGTTTTCCAGCTGCTGGTCTAAAAGTATCTGCGCCTACAAGTACCACTCTTCTTTGTTCCTGCAAAAGCCTATATGCAAGCTTTGCAGCTGTAGTAGTCTTACCAGATCCTTGAAGTCCTACTAAGAAAATAATCCCTGGTTTTCTACCCCCAAGATTAATATTAGCCCTATCTCCTCCAAGAATGTTTATTAATTCATAATAAAGAATTTTGATAATTTGCTCAGCAGGTGTAACACTTCTAAAAACTTCTTCCTGTAATGCTTTAGCCTTTACATTATTAAGAAGCTCTTTAACTACTTTGTAATGAGCATCTGCCTCTAAGAGAGCTTGTCTTATCTCTCTTAGAGCCTCTTCAATATCTTTCTCTGAGAGCCTTCCTTTTCCTCTCAGTCTTCTAAAAATATCCTGCAATCTACCTGTTAAATTCTCAAACATCTTTATCTTTCTTCCCCATAAATTTAAATTTTCACACTTAGCATACTATAGACAATATAGAATTTATTGTCAATAATCTCTATTTTTCCCAAAAATCTGGAATCTTTTTCCATCTTTCTTTCACGAAATGAGCTGCCATTTTAGGTTGTCTTTGCCTAGTAAATATTCCTTTCCTATTACCAAGAACCCTTCTTACTTCTTGTTTTGTCATAAAATCAGCAAAATTCCAAATATGCTCACCTATTACAAAGTCTAATCTATCTAAGGTTTCCATAAAGCGCCTTAACATCTCCCATTGGTATTCTTCAGTAAACATTAAAGGAGGATCACTATGAAATCCAGTAATAGTATCAGCACCAAATTCTGAAAGTATAATAGGTTTTCCAAATTTATCATACCAATTTTTCAATTCTTTTTCTAATTGATATTCTATAATATCTAAATTTCCAGAATCAGTATACCAGGAATAATAGCGATTAACACAAATAATATCCACATATTTACTTACTTTTGTATCTTTATAAGAAGTACTTTCCACAATTGTTACCGGTCTTGTTGGATCAAGCTTTTTTATCTCCTCTATAACCTTTCTAAAATATTCCTCAGATTCTTCCTCAAAAGTTGCAGCTTCGTTTGCCACACTCCACATAACAACAGAAGGATGATTTTTATCCCTATCTATCATTTCTTTTATGACTTGCAGATGGTGTTCTAAAGTCCTTTCATCAATTCGCCCTTTCCTAAAAACCTTATTCTCTGGATTCCATAAATTCATACCAACTGCAGGTGCTTCCTCTATAACCGCTATACCATACTTATCAGCTAAAAAAAGCACTTCGTCGCTGTAGGGATAATGTGATGTTCTAAAAGAATTAGCACCTATCCATTTCAATAAATTGAAATCTTTTATATTTATTACGTGGTCTAACCCTTTTCCTCTTATATCAGAATCCTCATGTTTACCAAAACCCTTAAAATAAAAAGGTTTATTATTAATTAGAAATCTTTTGCCATCAATCCTTATAGTTCTTATTCCTATATCTAATCTATAGCAATCTATAAGTTTCTTATCTAAAAAAATTTTCACTTCAAGTGTATATAAATAAGGATTTCCTGGTTCCCATAAATTAGCATTTCTAACCTCTAACATACCATTAAAAGAATTAGATGAAGCTACTAAATTTCCATTTACATCCCTTAAATTTATTATGATATTATCTATTTCTCCCTCTAAACTTACTTTGTATTTTACCAATCCGTCCTTTCCTTTAATATCTGTTTCTAACTTTATATCTTTTATATAAGTCATCGGGGTTGTATATAACAAAACAGGCCTATGAATCCCCGAATAATTAAAGAAATCAAAATAGTATTCCAATACTTTACATTCTTTTGGATGCATCTCATCATTTATTATTTTCAACTCTCCAGGTGGAAGAATATCCCAGCTTAAAGTATTATCAACAGATATTAGTATCTCATTTTCTCCTCCATATTTTAGTAGAGATGAAATTTCACCCTCAAAAGGCAAAAATCCACCTTTGTGCTCCATAACTTTTACATTATTTACATACACTTCTGAAAAATGGGTTGCAGATCCTATTCTTAGGAAGACCCTATTTTCTCTCCAACTAATCGGTATAAAAGTCCTCTTTCTATACCAAACCTTCCCAACATAATCTCTAAGAGTTATATCTTGAGTTACATCATTGTAACTTGCAGGAACAGGCATGAGAATAAAACTATCTTCCCCATCACGCTTAAAATCCCAAATCCCTGAAAGGTCCTTTACTTCTCTTGTCTCCGTTTCTATAGGATAAAGCATTAAATCTCCCTCCATAAATATTAAAATCTATTTTAAAATTATACCAAAAATTTAAAAGTTTTAAGTTTTTTATGTTAAAATATCATTAACATTTTTCAAGAAAGGAGGGTATAAAATATGGAAAACAAAGAAATTTATTCTTATGAAACATTACAAAATATGAGCGACCTTCTAAAAATATTAGCTCATCCTATAAGAATCAAATTATTACTTCTGCTTTCTAAAGAACCTAATACTGTCTCTGAACTACTTAAGATTTTAGATTTAAGACAACCTAATCTTTCTCAACATCTTACTTTATTAAAAAGGATCAAAATATTGAAGACAAAGAGAGAAGGTAAGTCTGTATATTACTATATAGCTCATCCAGAAATCCAGGATATTATAAGGAAAGTAAAAGAGTTATCAGAAAAAATAGCAAAATAAGGAGGAAAAGATGGGAACAATCTTCAATGCTATTGCTGTAATAATTGGGGGAACCATAGGAACAATTTTTAAAGAGAGAATTCCTTCAAGTTTACAGAAGTTACTTATGGATGTATTAGGATTAATATGTTTACCTTTAGGTATGGAGATGGCTATAAAAGGAGAAAAATTTTTAGCATTGGTTTTTAGTATAGTAATAGGAGGTATAATAGGTGAATTAATAGGAATTCATGAGGGTTTAGAAAAATTTTCAAATATGATAGAAAGAAGGTTTACAAAAGAGAAAAATACATTTGCAAAGGGATTTCTGACTGCAACACTTCTCTATTGTATAGGACCCATGACCATAATGGGATCATTACAAGATGGATTAGGACAATCTCCTCAAATTCTCTATACTAAGTCCCTACTAGATGGAACTGCTTCCATAGCTTTAGCTTCAGCCTTAGGTCTAGGTGTTATATTTTCAGCCATATCTGTATTAGTAGTCCAAGGGAGTATCACTTTATTCGCAAAATTCATCAGTACATTTTTCACAGACATAATAGTACAAGAAATGACAGCAGTAGGTGGAGTATTAATATTAGGTATTGCATTAAATCTGTTAAATATTAAGCAAATTAAAGTTGCTAATTTATTACCTGCCCTATTTCTTATTCCAATTTTTATACATATTTTTCCTTAAAATCCTAATTCTTCATTTACTAATACAATTGAAAAAGGTGTTTTAGCTGGAGGAGCTTCGATAATAGTAGTAATTCTACATATTTTTTTAGGGTGATTACAATCAATGCAATAACCCTCTTCTGCACAAGGAAGTTCAAGTTTTAATCTTTTTGCATTAAGGGGTGTTACTACGTTCTTAATTCTCCATATAGCGGTTTCCAGATTAATAACTAACTTATTCTTACCTACTACTACAATTACTTTTTTAGGACCAAAAATTTGTGCTGCTATCCTATTTCCAATTGCTTCCATATTTACAATCTCCCCTGAAAAAGTCAAAGCATTAACACTGGAAAGGAAAATATCAGATAACAACTCTTGTCTTCTTATTTCTAAATCCTCCTCAGGAGATAATCCTTCCTTCCAATGATGAATAACCTTGTTACCTCTTCTCTCTAACTCTTCAATAACCCCTATTTCTCTAATAGTAACACTCCCACCTACTCCTACTTTAGCATTTTCAGGTATCATTTTAAGAACTAAATCTCTTGCTTCATGTCTATCATTTACTAAAAAAACTTCAAAACCCCTTTCTTTTAAAAGATTTGCTGTTCTTTTAAGTTGTTTCTCTTCTAACCATCCCTTAAGATCCCCCATAGATAAACCTCCTTACTCCCATTCTATAGTTGCTGGCGGTTTATCCGTTAAATCATAAACCACCCTATTAATACCTTTCACCTCATTAGTAATTCTTCTTGATATCTTACCAAGTATATCATAAGGTACTTCTACAAAATTAGCTGTCATCCCATCTTCACTCTCTACAATCCTTAAAGCTATAACATACTCATAAGATCTAAAATCTCCTTTAACTCCCACTGTTCTAATAGGTAGAAGTACAGCAAATGATTGCCAAATTTTTTCATATTCACTCCACTTTTGTAACTCTTCCTGTAATATATTTTCAGCCATTCTAAGAATCTCTAATTTATCCTTTGTTACCTCTCCTAAGATTCTTACAGCAAGCCCTGGGCCTGGAAATGGTTGTCGCTTAATAATAAAATCAGGGATATTTAAAATCTCAGCAATTTTTCGTACCTCATCTTTAAAAAGATATCTAAAGGGTTCTATTAATTCAAATTTTAAATTTTCAGGAAGGCCCCCCACATTATGATGTGTCTTTATCTTAGCAGCCATACCTGTAGATGAAGCAGCACTTTCTATAACATCAGGATATAGAGTTCCCTGAGCCAGATATTTAAAAGGACCTCTTTTCTTTGCTTCCTCAAGAAAGACTTCTATAAACTCATGTCCAATAATTTTTCTCTTCTCTTCAGGATCTGTTACTCCTTTTAATCTATTTAAAAATCTATCTTCCGCATTAACGACTATTAAATTCACTCCTAAGGATCTCAACGCATTACTTACCTCTTCTTTTTCACCTTTCCTCAATAAACCATGATCCACAAAAATAGCAGTTAACTTATCTCCTATAGCTTTCTGTAATAATACCGCCAAAGTTGAAGAATCTACTCCTCCACTGACAGCGAGCAAAACTCTATCTTCTCCCACTCTCTCTTTTATCTCCTTGATCTTTTCTTCAACAAACCTTCCTAAATCCCAATTTTTCTTAGCCTTGCAAATTTCAAAAGCAAAATTCTCCAATACCTTTTTCCCATTTTCTGTATGGGTAACTTCTGGATGAAACTGCACCGCAAATAGAGGATTTGTTTGGGACTGAGCTGCAGCAATATAATTATTTTCAGAATAAGCCAAAACCTCAAAAGAAGGTGGTAATTCTTTCACCACATCATAATGACTCATCCATACCTTTTCCTCTTCAGCTAACCCTTTAAATAATAATGAGTTTTTAACAATTCTTATTTTAGTTAAACCAAATTCACCTTTTTCGCCTTTTTCTACCTTCCCACCAAGAATTTGAGCCATTAATTGAAAGCCAAAACATATGCCCAATACAGGAATCTTTTCAGAAAAAATATCCATATCAAAATTTAAGTTAAAATCGTATACACTGTTAGGTCCTCCTGAAAGTACTATACCTTCTACATCTTTGTTTTTTAGTTCTGAAAATTTCACTGTTGGCGGAAAGATCTCTGAATATACTCCCATTTCTCTAAATCTACGGGCTATAAGCTGAGTATATTGAGAGCCAAAATCTATAACACCGATCATAGATTACCAAACTCCCTTTCTAAAATTTTTTCAATCTCTGAAATAACAACTCTCAATGGTATACCCTCTTTTTCGGCGATTTTTCGGCAATCCTCATACTCAGGATATGTTTTTTCAATATCTCCATATTTAGAAAATTTAACCCTAACTTTACCCCAAGGTGTAACTATCTCTTTAATCTCCCTTATCATAAATCTCTTATCTACATAATATTTTCTTATTCCTAAAGTGGTTGTCTCTCTAAAAATAATTTCAGATAATTTTCCTTCATATATAGGATTTGCTATGACTGTAAGTAGAACTCCAGGCCTACCCTTTTTCATATATACAGGAGTTAAGAAAACATCAAGAGCCCCTTCATTAAACAACTTTTCAGTTAAATATCCATAAATCTGTGGATTCATATCATCAATATTAGTCTCCAAAACTATATTTTTTTCATCCAATACCATATTTTCGTCCTTTTCTCCTAAAACTACTCTAAGAAGATTAGGAAACTGAAAATCCTTTTTTCCGCATCCGTATCCTATTTTCTCAATTTTCATCTCAGGCATATTATCAAAAGATTTTGCAACAGTAGTTATAATAGCAGCTCCTGTTGGTGTCACTAATTCCCCTTCTCTCCCATCAGTATAAACAGGAACACCTTTAAGGATCTCCAAGGTTGCAGGGGCTGGAACAGGAATTTTTCCATGCTCTGTATCAACAAAACCTCCGCCTAAGGGAAGAGAAGAAGAATAAATTTCATCCACATTTAAAATTTCTATAGCAATCAAAGATCCTAAAACATCTATAATAGTATCTAAAGCTCCCACTTCATGAAAATGTACTTCTTCTATGGATTTATTATGAATTTTTGATTCTGCCTCAGCAATTTTATAGAAAATTTTTTTAGCTTTCTCTTTGATATCCGAGGATAGACTACTTTTTTTCACAATATCAATTAAATCCCGAAGATGTCTATGGGTTTTAGTATCTTTTATCCTTATGTTTACATCTGTACCATAAAGTGCTCCTTTTTTCTTCTTTGTTACTTCAATTTCATAATCTTCAATAGGAATCTTTTTAAGCTCACTTTTCCATAATTCTTCATCTAATCCCAAATCCAAAAGGGCTCCTAAAATCATATCTCCACTTATTCCTGAAAAACAATCAAAATATAATATCTTCATTTTTTCTCCTCCACCATCAAATTTATCATATTTGCTAAATATCCTGCACCAAATCCGTTATCAATATTAACCACCGCTATCCCAGGAACACAACTATTTAACATAGTAAGCAAAGCTGAAAGGCCATTAAAATTAGCGCCATATCCTACACTGGTAGGTACAGCTATTATAGGTCTTGCTACTAATCCTCCTACCACAGAAGGGAGTGCTCCTTCCATTCCTGCCACTACAACAATAACATTTGCTTTATGAAATTCAGCTAGTCTATCAAATAATCTATGAATTCCAGCTACCCCTACATCATAAATTCTCTCAACATTACTTCCCATTATCTCACATGTTACTGCTGCTTCCTCAGCCACAGGAAGATCAGCAGTTCCTGCACAAGAAACAATAACTTTGCCTTTCCTCTCTATTTCTTCCCTCAATACTGCAACAATCCTTGCTTTTTCAAAATAAATAGCATCTTCAATCTTGCTCTTTACCTTATCAAAAATCTCTTTACTTGCCCTTGTAGCGATAACCCTATTATTCACTTTTACTAATCTTTCCATTATTTCCATGACTTGCTCAGGAGTCTTTCTTTCTGCGAATACAACTTCAGGAAATCCTCTAATAAGAGCTCTTAAGTGATCGATTTTAGCAAACTGTACATCTTCGTAAGGTAGAATTTTTAATCTATCCATAGCATCCTCAACAGATAATTCTCCTCTCTTTACCTTGTCTAATATTTCTCTAACTTTCTCTTTCATTCTCTGTCTCCTTAGATAAGAATTTTTAAGTAATATTTATACATTAATTTCTTCTTTTTTAAAAGGGTTTAGTGATAAAATAATAATTAATAAAAAAAGATGGGGGTGTTGAGTATGGCAGAGGATCGTAAATGCAAAAATTGTAAATTCTATCAACCCAATCCTAATGATCCATCTCGTGGCACTTGCTTTGGTATACCTGTAAAAGCTGAAAACTGCTGTCCTCAATTTATAGCTAAGTCTTAAATTCCACTCTTTCTAAATATAATTCTGAATTCCTTATCAGATGTTTAATAAACTCTGGGGAAATTAGATACAAGATAATTGAATAAGGTCTATAGTTAAGGTAATGTAATGATTTTTTAAAAATTAGGAGGCTCCTTATAAGAACACCAAAAAGAAATAGGATTTTATACTCAATAAAATCCCTTAACTCAAAAAGCTCACGAGGAGCCTCCAACTTCTTTTCTTTTATTCTTTTAATAACTTCTTTTCGTTCATTTGAAAGATTGTAGAGCATCAATAAGAAACTTTCAGGAAATGTGAAATTTTTAAATATTCCATCATATCCTTTGGACTCTAACTTTTTAACTAATTTAATACTTCTTCCTAAATCAACCGAATACCCCTTCTCATATAATATAAAACTGGCAAGATGAAAATACTCTCCTAATTCTAAACCTTTTATAATCTCCAAAAATTTTGAAACTTGTTCAACCTTATTTCTCCAAATCTTAGAAAATTCTTTAGAATTAATAACTTTCTTGCCTAAATATATCTCTATAAATTTAGGAACTTGTATATCTAAATCCATTTTATCTAAATTATCTAAAAGATTAAGCCTTACCCTAATAAGATGACTATCAGGAATACTTTTTAGATAAGAATTCAATTCTCCTAAAAAATAATCTACCATTGGAGCATATTTTGATCCCTCCTCAGGAACCGCTAACACTCTGGGATGCTTTCTCATTTCTGCCATAAATGGACCTGCCTTACCAATAAGAGCAAATCCATAAGGAAACTTACCAGAATCATATAAAGTTTTGAGAAAAGTTTCTGCACTATCAAGATTTTCCTTAGACACCAGAACAAAAGATTTACAATGAGGAGAAGATAATCTAATATAAGGCTTGTCTTGATTAATTATTTCTAAATTACATCTTATTAATACCTTCCTATTACCCTGGAAATTAAAGATCTCTAAAAAATATGGCAGTTGTAAAGTATTTTCTCTCATTACTACTCTTTTCAGAGGTAACCTTGCCTTATTTAGAGCTGAATTGTAGGCGTTAGAAAATATAATAGGATATTTCAATAATAAATCAAAGAAATAATAGAAGCTTTTATTTTTTAAATCTTCATACGATGCAATTTTAAGTATATCTGATGTTCTCTGAAAATTAAAATTATAATCTTCTGATATATCCTTAATTATCTTTTCTGCAAGCCTTATTTGAAAATCAGCTATTGATACGTTTTGCTCCTCTAAGATCTCCTTGGCCCAGTTATATATTTTTCTTGCTCTCTTTAAAATTCCTTTCCTTTCTTCCCTATTTTTTACTTGTTTTAAAGTTCCTCTTAATCCTAAGATAAAAAGAGTTTTCAAATATCTTAATAGCTCATCATCAAAATATATACTTGAAAGACTTATTTCTTCAGGATAACGAGGTACAATTCCATACCATCCTATGGATTTTGAAAACAAATAATATATTTCTGCCTTAGGATTCCTTTGGAAATATGAAGTTAATGTCTCTTTATTTGCCATTATTCCAGATCCTGTAAAAACAGAATAATTTTCATAGTCTAAAGAAAAACCAAAGTCAGCCAAGCTTTTTGAAAAATTGTCATCTCGCTTTATTATATCCCTAAATTTCCCCCAATCCTTTGCCAACCACAATAGTTTGAAATTTAAATCATTATATTCAGAAGGCTCAATTGGAACCCCATACAAAAGGCCATAAGATATATCTTGATTTATATATACCGCTCCCGTCAATTTTCCTGCATAATCCTCAGTAAGAGTATATCTTCCTGGATCTTTATAAAAAGGAATCAGTCTATAATCCCCTGTACCAAGTTTCTCATCATGTATAAAAGGAACAAAAGGTAAATTCTCTTTTAAATTATTATAAATTACTAAATCAGTAATAAGAGCATCCCATAATAAATTTTGATCACCCTTATAAACCCACTTTATTCCTAAATCAATAAGCTTTTTAGATAAATCTGATGTACAGTTAATCCTAAGAATATAGAAATTTTCATCTTCTCTTATTATTTCTCTACAAACCACTCCCATCTTAAATCCCTATATGTCTAAATTTCTCACAAATTTTGCTTTCTGCTCAATGAAATTTCTTCTCTCCTCTACATTATTTCCCATTAGGATAGAAAAAAGTCTTTCTGCTTCTAATGCATCCTCTATGGTAACCTGCAAAAGAATTCTTTTTTGAGGATCCATAGTGGTTTCTCTTAATTGATCTGGGTCCATTTCCCCCAAACCTTTGTATCTCTGTATATATACATTATCAGGATAGTCCCATTTCTTCAAAATCTCCTCCTTTTCCTCTTCGGAATAAGCATATCTTTCTTCTTTACCTTTTCTTAAAAGGTATAATGGTGGTTGAGCTATATAAACATATCCTCCCTCAATCAGAGGCCTAAAATGCCTATAAAAGAATGTAAGTAAAAGAGTTCTTATATGAGCCCCATCCACATCAGCATCAGTCATAATAATAATTTTATGATATCTAAGTTTAGATAAATCGAAATCTTGACCTATACCTGTTCCTAAGGATGCAATTATAGTCTTTATCTCTTCACTAGACAGAATTTTGGTAAGATGCTGAGCTTTCTCCACATTTAGTATTTTACCCCTTAGAGGCAAAATAGCTTGATATCTTCTATCTCTTGCTTGTTTTGCAGAACCTCCTGCTGATTCTCCCTCAACTATAAAGAGTTCACACTTCGTGGGATCTTTTTCAGAACAATCTGCTAATTTTCCAGGGAGTAAGGTAGACTCCAGTAGACTCTTTCTTCTAACAAGCTCTCTTGCCTTTCTTGCTGCCTGTCTTGCCCTATAAGCCTCAATAATCTTACCAATTATTAATTTTCCAATATCCGAATTTTTACTAAAGTACTCTGTTAACTCTTCCTCTACAACCTTTTCTACAAATTTTTTAACCTCTGAATTACCAAGTTTTGTCTTAGTTTGCCCTTCAAATTGAGGATTAGGAACCTTAGTACTTATAATAGCAGTTAATCCTTCCCTTACATCTTCACCAGATAATGATTCAGCCTCCTTCCAAAGTCCCCAACTTCTAGCAAAACTGTTTACTACTTTTGTCAGAGCTGAACGAAACCCTGTTACATGAGTTCCACCCTCAATAGTATGTATATTGTTCACGTAAGACAATATTAATTCGTCATATCCAGTATTGTATTGGAGAACTACTTCTATAACTAAATTCTCCTCTTCTCTCTTAAAATAAAAGGGTTCATGTAATACTTCTTTACCCTTTGAGAGATATTCCATAAATTGTATTAAACCGCCCTCATATTTATATACGTTACTCTTACTGGTGTTTTCATCTTTTAATTCGATAGTAACACCAGGATTTAGAAAGGCTAACTCTCTCAATCTATTTGCAATAATTTCATAATCAAATTTCGTAGTCTCAAAAATCTCAGGATCTGGATAAAAAAGTATCTTTGTTCCTGTTTTATCAGTGCTACCTTTTTCTATCACAGGGGTAACAGGCTTTCCTTTCTCATAAGCCTGATAATATAATTTACCATCTCTCATTACCTCTACTTCTAATCTCCTTGAAAGAGCATTAACAACAGAAAGTCCAACCCCATGTAGTCCACCACTTATCTTATAAATAGAATTAGAGAACTTCCCCCCTGCATGAAGTGTAGTTAAAACAATCTCTAAAGCAGGTTTTTTTGCTTGAGGATGTAAGTCTACTGGAATACCTCTTCCATTATCCAACACTACAACCCCACCATCTTTACGCAATTCTACATATATATAATCACAATATCCTGCCATAACTTCATCAATACTGTTATCTACTAATTCAAAAACAAGATGATGGAGTCCTCTTACTCCCACATCTCCTATATACATACCTGGTCTTTTCCTTACTGCCTCTGTACCTTCCAATATTTGAATACTGTCTGCAGTGTATTTATCCTTTTTTGTTACGGTCATCTTTTATACCTCCTTTTTGCATAATGGCTAAGCTTCTATAATAATTTCTAAGAATTTCTCTTAACTCCTCATCTTTTACTTCCTCAACTATTTTAGCAATTCTTTCTTCTTCACGCAAAGAAAGTATAGGTTTTTGACTAATAGTAGTTTTTCTCTTTGCTTTAAAATTCCTACCTTTATCAATGAAGACGATATCTTTTATAATATTTGGAATAACAAGTTTATTATTTATTTTTTCTATTAATTTGTTCTTAAAAAGCATAAGTTCTTGTACCCATACACTGCTATCTACATATACATAGAGAATCCCATTTTTCACATATGCTGGTCTAGTATGAGATGATAAGGTCTCACCTACCACTTCTTCCCATTTCTCCATGGCTAAATATTCACATAATTTCTTTTCTAAATTGAGTCTTATAAAGACTTCCCAAAGCTTTGAATATAAAGAATCACTCATTATAGAATACTTCTCCGTTTTTCACTAAAAAATGTGGATAATCCTTTAAAAAATCTATTCTCATTGGCAAACTCATAAAAATCTGAAACATACTTATACCGTTCCAAACAAGTTTCTGTTTTTCTTCATCTAAATCTCCAAAAAGATCATCTATAATAAGAATTGGCTTTTCTCTTCTGAATTCGGAAAGAAGTTTTATAGTAGCTAATTTAAAGATTATAAAGGCAAGTTTTCTTTCACCAGCAGATGCATATTTTCTCATATCATATCTAAGAGAATCTTTCTTTATGTAAAATCTAAGATCATCTCTGTGAGGTCCCACCAATGTGTAACCTTTTTTATTCTCATCCTCAAATGATTCCTTTAGCTTTAGTTCAAAATTTTCCATTAAACTTTCTTCATTCATATTTTCTAAATTAACAATTGAGTAGTATTCTATTTCCAAAAAGTCTCTTCCCAAAAAATCAAGAGAAATATTATGAATAAGTTGTCTTAATTTATTAATTATCTTCAATCTTTCTACCAGTATATAAGTTCCACTTTTTACTAAGGAACCGTTCCATATCTCTACATTACCACCACTTTTTAACGTAAGATTTCTCTGATATAAAACCTTATAATACTCAGAAAGTGATTTATGATATTTGTAAGAAAGAGTCGAAATAAATCTATCCAAAATATATCTTCTTTCAGATGGGCCTTCTTTGAAACCTTCAATCTCTTCTTGTGAAAAAACAACCGCAGGAAATAGAAATATCATATCTTTTTGCTTCTTTAATAATTTTTGGTTTATCTTAATTTTTTTATCTGCCTTAGATAAGGCTGTTTCTAAAATCAATTTTTGATTTTGCCATAATACATTACCCTTTATATAAAAGCTTTCCTCATTCCAATTTATTAATTCCTTTTCATATGGTGTTCTAAAGGATTTTCCTGTAAAAAGAAAATAAATACTCTCCAGGAGATTAGTCTTTCCCTGAGCATTCTCCCCATAAAATATGTTTTTATCGAAAAATCTTAATTGTACATTTTTAAGATTTCTAAAGTTTACTACCCTCAAATCCTCTAAAAACACTAATCATCCCCTATTAATAAATATTTTTCTCCCCCTACTTCTACTACGTCCCCTTTCTTAAGTTTTCTTCCTCTATGAAGTTCTATCTCACCATTTACCTTTACTACACCAGAAAGGATTAGATTTTTAGCCTGTCCACCTGTATCCACAATCTTAGCCCACTTCAAAAATTGACCTAAGGTGATAGTATCTGTGTAAATTTTTATCTCTTTCATAATCTTACTGGCATTAATATATACATATAATTTTCATCTTCTGGAGAAGTTATCAATGCTGGTCCTAAATCAGTTGTAAATTTCATTATTATCTCATCCACACTCATATTATCTAAGGGATCCATCAAATATTCCACATTAAAACCAATCTCCAAACTTCCATTTATATCAATCTCTGCAGGAAGTACTTCTTTAGCAAACCCTCTTTCAGAAGGTAAAGTAGATACAACTACCTCATTGGAATTAATAGTAATTTTCACAGTATTTGTCTGATCAATTTCAGCAAAAACTTCCATTCTTTCTAAAAGATCAAGAAAATCTTTTCTATTTGCCTTAAAGGATGCTGTAAAATCAGTGGGAATTATTTTATCATAAGCAGGAAATTGTCCTTGTAGCAGTCTGGAAATAAAATATATCTCCCCACAATTAAAAACCACTTGACTATCAAGGCTTGCCATGTTTACCCTATCATCCTTAGCCTTTGTTAGAATCTTATGCCATTCTTTTAAACTTTTAGCTGGAATTATGGTAGGTGGAAAATCATTATCTACGTATAATGTTTTTAATGCTAATCTATGCCCATCTACTGCTACCACATTAAGTTTTCCATCTTTCCCCTCAAAAAGAACACCTGTAAGAACCTGTTTAATCTCATCTTCAGCTGCAGCAAAAATAGTTTCTTTAATAGCTCTTCCAAGCTCTATTCTATCTAAGGATATGTTATATTTATCTCCTATATCGCCTATTTCTACTTTTGGAAATTCTTCAGTACTTTCACCCTGTATCTCTATATCTGAATAACCCGCATGAATTATTGCTCTATTTCTCTCATTTACATGAATTTCTAAGGTAACATCGGGAAGTTTTCCCACAACTTCAATAAAAATACTAGCTGGAAGACATACTTCTCCGGGCTCCTCAACTATTACAGGCATACTTAGAGCAAGACCTATCTCAAGATTATTTCCTTGAAGATATAAAGTATCATTTTCAGCCTTCATATAAACATAAGTTAATATAGGGACAGTAGTTTTTGTGGCTACAGCACTTTTAACAAACAGTAAAGATTGATATAAATCTTCTCTTTGAGTTATAAATTTCATCCTTCCTTCCTCCTTTTCATGAATTATTCTATATAAAACAATTATACCTTGAGGCCTAAAAAATAAAAAGTTACATTTGACAAAATTATAATTCCGACTTAAAATGTATATGTTGAGTGAATCACTAAACATTTATGGAGAGGAGAAATGATGTTTAAAGTATCAGCAAAAATTGAATATGGGTTAAGAGCTATGATTCTTCTTGGCCTAAATTACAATATTGGAAGACTTTCTTTATCTGAGATAGCAAATAGCGAAAAAATTTCCAAAGAATTTTTAGCCCAGTTGATGTTAGATTTAAGAAAAGCAAATTTAGTAGAAAGTTACAAAGGTATAACAGGAGGATATTCGTTAACAAGACATCCCAGAGAAATAACATTAAAAGAAATATTAGAAGCTTTAGTAGGACCAATTCAAATTATAGAGTGTATACATGAAAACAACTTATGTGATAAACAAAATCTTTGTGTGACAAAAAATATTTGGGAATTCATAGAGATTAAAATTTTAGATTTATTCAACAATATTACCTTACAAGATTTAATTACAGGAAATATAAGAAAGGAGGCAAATATTTCATTATGACAGAAATGTTAAGAGTGGAGAATTTAAGGGTAGAAATCAAAGAGGAAACAATTCTAGAGAGATTAAATTTTTCCTTAGAGGAAGGTGTACATGTTCTCTTAGGACCTAATGGTACTGGTAAATCAACCCTTCTCGGTGCCATTATGGGCCTTCATAAGTATAAGTTATCAGGAAAGATTTACTTTTATGGTGAAGATATTACTGATTTAACTCCCGATCAAAGATTTAATAAAGGAATTTTTCTTGCATATCAACTTCCACCCGCTGTAAGAGGAGTAAGATTAAAGGATATATTAAAGAAAATCTTAGATATAGATCCCAAAAAAGACTTACCAGTTGAGATTTATAACTATCTAAAATCTTTAGATTTAGATGAGAGTTTCTTGGAAAGAGAAATCAATTATGGCTTCTCAGGAGGAGAAAGGAAAAAAAGTGAAATACTTCAACTACTTCTGGCAAAACCAAAACTAGCCTTATTAGATGAGCCTGATTCTGGAGTAGATATAGATTCCTTAAAGCTTATTGGTGAAGCTCTAAGAAAAATAGCTAAAGAAAGTAATTTACTGATAGTAACCCATAATCTAAAGATCTTAGATTATGTAGTGCCTGATTCTGTAATTGTCTTATTAGATGGTAAATTTGTGTATAAAGATGGTTTAGAAATAATCCATCAAATTGAAGAAAGAGGATATGATTATGTAAGGAGGTTGGTCTATGCTCAAAACTTATCTTAAAGAAATTAGAGAAAAAGCTTTTAAAGCTAAAGATAAGCCTGCTATTTTAGGACCAGATATAGATTTAGAACCCTATATGAGAACAATAGAAGAAACTCCAATAAGTGATCTGGAAAAACTACCGGATGAAATAAAAGAGAACATCTTATATTCTGGCATAACCCCCTCAGAAAATGATAGAGCGGGTACCTACTTTCAAATTAACCATAGTGTGGTTTATGAGAAATTACAAGAAATATATAAAGGAAAACTTGAAATAATGTCTATCCAAGAAGCTCTTGAGAAATATGATTGGTTGGAAAATTATTATAGTAGATTAATTCCGCCAGACACAGATAAGTACACTGCTTGGGCAGAAATAAAACCTACAGGAGGCTACTTTATCAGAGTATTTAAAGGTCAAAAAGTAGAACATCCTGTTCAATCCTGTCTATATATAAAGGAAGGGAATATAAGTCAAAATGTCCATAATATAATTATTGTAGAAGAAGGTGCAGAAATATTTGTAACTACAGGTTGTCTTACACATCTTAAGGATCAACCAGGAATCCATATAGGTATCTCAGAATTTTATGTAAAAAAAGGTGGAAAACTTTACTTTACAATGATACATAACTGGTCAGAAGAATTTCATGTAAGACCAAGAACTGCTGTATTAGTTGAAGAGGGAGGTGTCTTTATAAATAATTACGTAACCTTAAAACCTGTTAAATCAATCCAAAGCTACCCAACTGTATATGTGAGAAAAGGAGCTATTGCTCGTCTCTATAGTATCATCTATGGGAGAAAAGATTCTTACATAGATCTCGGAGGAAGATTGGTTTTTGAAGAGGAAGATGCCAAGGGAGAAATTGTCTCAAGAATCATAGCAAATGACTCATCCAAGATATATAGTAGAAGTGAAATTATTGGCAAGGCAAAAGGGACAAAAGGATTCTTAGATTGTAGAGGAATACTACTTAGTAAGTCCTCTCAAATAGTAGCTGTACCTATCTTAGACGCTCAACATCCAGAAAGTGAATTGTCTCATGAAGCAGCCATAGGTCCAATTAATGAAGAAGAAATAGAATACCTTACAACAAGAGGTTTTGATAAAGATGAGGCCATGTCAACTATAACAAGAGGATTTTTAAGTTTAGAAATACCAGGGCTTCCAAAGGTAGCCAAAGAACAAATTAATTATGCTGTAGCCCAATTAGAAAAAGCTGGGTTATAATATGTTTAAATGGAAGAAAGTTTTAAAGAAATCCTTAGAGAAAAGGTAAAGAATATAGGTATTGAGCTTTCTCCCTCTCAAGAGGAGAATTTTTTTCTGTACTATAAAGTGTTAAAGGATTGGAATAGAAAGATAAACTTAACTTCTCTTGAGGGGGAGGAAGAGATTATCTTAAAACATTTTGTAGATTCCCTTACATGTATTATACCAATAAAAGATGAAAAAATAGAAAGGATTATTGATATAGGAACTGGGGCAGGATTTCCCGGCATTCCAATCAAAATTATTATCCCTACCCTTTATATCACCCTTCTCGAATCCCAAAAAAAGAAAGTTTCTTTTTTGGAAGAACTTATTAAGATATTAAATCTTGATAAAGTTGAAATTATATGGGACCGAGCAGAAAAATTAGGAAAGAATCCTCAATACAGAGAAACTTATGATTTGGCATTAGCAAGAGGAGTAGCAAAACCCAATATTGTTTTGGAATATGCTTTACCTTTTGTAAAAATCTCTGGATTATTTCTCGGTCAAGCCACCGAAAAAAATATAAATGAATGGTATATGGCTAAGAATGTAATATCAATCCTTGGTGGAAACCTGGAAAAGGAAATCTCAATTTCTATAGATTCCACCATTTCTCGAAAGCTATTAATTATTAGAAAAATCTCTCCAACTCCTGATAAATTTCCACGAAGGCCTGGAATCCCTGAAAAAAAACCACTAATTTAGAAAATGGGAGGAACAAAAATGACCATTGAGATTAAAGAGGTAAAAAGTAAAAAGGATAAAAAAGACTTTATAATGTTTCCATTTAAACTTTATAAGAATGATCCTCTTTGGGTGCCACCTTTAATCTATGAGATGAAAAGAATTATAGAAAGCCCTGGAAGCTTGTTATTTCAAAGTGGGCCTCATACTTTTTTTAATGCATATAAATCTGGGGAAATAGTTGGAAGAATTGCGGTAGGTATCGATGAAAAAATGAATAAGTGGAGAAATAAAAAGGAGGGTTATGTTACCCTTTTTGAATGTATAAATGATAAAGAAGTAGCCTTTTCTCTATTAAATAAAGCAGAAGAATGGTTAAAAGAAAGAGAAATGGAAGATATGGTTGGTCCTGTATCTCCTACAAATGGAGATGATTATAGAGGAATGTTAGTTGAAAATTTTGAGGATCCACCAGTTATATACACAACTTATAATCCCCCATATTATGTAGACTTCTTTGAAAGCTATGGTTTTAAAAGAGAACATACATTTGTAGCTTATAAATATGATTTAAATAAATTACCCTTAGACGACCATATAAAGGTAATTGAATATGCTAAGAAAAAATATAACTTTTACACTAGGCCTGCAGATTATTCAAGAATTCCTGAAGAAGCAAAAACTTTACAAAAAATAATAGAAAGATCGCTTACACCCTTAGAATATGATTATCTTATACCTCCTTCTGAAGAAGAGATGTTAATTCTGGCAAAAGATTTAGTAAAATTTATTCCATCAGAATTCGTACAATTAGCATTTTCTAATGAAAACCCAGTTGGTTTTGCTGTTGCGATACCAGATTATAATCAAATATTAAAGAAGCTTAATGGTAGGCTTTTTCCGATTGGGTGGTTAAAATTCCTTATGTATAAAAATAAAATAAATAAAGCAAGAGTATTCTTACTTTTTGTAATTCCTGAGTACCAATCAAAAGGTGTTCCCGCAGCTCTTTTTATTGAGCTCCTCAGACATGCAAGAAAAAGAAGTTATACTTTTGCAGAGGGTTCTACCATAAATACTAATAACACTAAAATGTGCAGAGAGGCAGAAGGTGTTGGTGGAATTTTATATAAAAAGTTTGTAATATTTAAAAAGAAAATACAGTAAAAGGAGGTGAAAAAGAAAAGCTTTTTGATAAGAATATTGACATTATTAAGATTTTTCTTATACTTATATAGAACTTATAAAATTTAAGAAAGGGAGTAATAGAAATGGAAAACAAAAAGAATCTTACTATAGAAGAATGTGAAGCCTTGGCAGATGTATTTAAATCTTTATCAAGCCATGTAAGAATTCATATCTTATGTGCGTTAAAAGATGGAGAAAAAAGTGCAGGAGAAATAGCAAAAATTATAAATGCATCCTTCGCTAATACATCACAAAATCTTAAAGATCTCTATAACTTAGGTCTTTTAAAGAAAAGACGCGTAGGTCAATTCGTTTATTATTCTTTAGCAGATGACTCAGTATTGGAACTTTTAAATTTAGTTTATAAACTCAGATTTCGTGCAGTAAAAAGCTAAAAAAGGAGGGGAGAATTTCTCTCCCCTCCTTAAAAATTCATCTCTTAGAACTTTATAGATCCAGATAAACTAAGGGCTTGTGGCATTGTAAGATCCTGAGGATCAAAGGCAACTCCTAAATCCGCTTGAAGAAGAAGCAAATTCAAACCGAAACCTGCTGTATAAAGTTGTGGATTAAATTGAGTATCTAAAATAGCTCCTCCTCTTAATATAGCAACCATCATTATAGGCTGTTCAAAACCAATCCTGTATAATGTAGGAGAAAGATTGCTATCAAGATCTGCTCCAACCGCAATTCTTGTGCTAAGAACTGGTACTTTTACAAATACACCCGCCTTAAGAGACATAGGTGGAAGGGCTACCTCAATAGGATTAGTAGTTTCAGAATATGGTGTGTATTCGTTATAATTGCCATTACTATCATAATATCCTTCCTCATATCCATTAGTTTCTTTACCTTCAAGAGGCACACTATATACATCCTTTGCAAAAATTCCAGCCGCTAAGAATGGAGAAAACCTCATATAAGCACCAAGGTCAATAGAAATATATTTTTCATCTATAGAATTATATACTTTTTTATGAAAATCATTCTCATTGGGCTGATTTGAACCTTCAGCTAATAATACTCCACTCTGAGTTATTTTTACACTTTCATTGTAATGGTAATACATAGTATTATTTAATCTTATATTAGTACCGAGATTTAGTTTCAAGCCTAATAAATCTATGGCAGGTATAGCAATGGTTAAGGCACCATTAAGATTTGGAGTGGCAGTTACATCAACATTTACATAAGCTTGTAGATCTTGAGAAGGATCATCTGAGGTATATTTGTAGAAATTAAAGTTCACATCACTATCTCCAAATAGTGTGATTCCTATTTTACTTATACCAAGATGTAGATATCCTGCAAAAGAAAGATAGGTATTAATATCACCATTTGGAGGTTCTGTATTACTATTTAATGTGTTGTAAAGATCTATAAAAGATTGCACATTAGAAATAGGTGCTAATCCAAGACCTGCTTTAAGAGTTAGCCTTGAATATTCACCTATTAGAGCTGGATTATATATGGCAGAGGTTGGCGAATCAGCAAGAGCTGTCATAGCACCTGCCACACCCATAGCCCTTGGATCATAAAGTAGATCCTTAAGATTATAACTTGTAGTCACTCCGTAAGATACTGTAAAAAGAAAGATTAGAATCAAAAAGGAGCTCAAAATTAACTTACTTTTCATGTTCCTCTCACCTCTCTTAAAGATTTCTTTCAACTACATTGTATCACTTAAATAATAACTAATAAAGTGATTAAAATCACACTTTTATATATGGTATAATGGAAATAAAGATAAATAAAAAAATGTCTATATCTCTGGAGGATAAAAACCATGGAGAGAAAAAGAATATTTACACAAAGAGATGATCCTTTTGGTGGGGAAATATTTAGAATTGTTGACTGTTTCTATAGAGAAAGTTCTCGATTCTCTATGCAATGGGGAGCATGGGTGCCAAGAGTAGACGTATATGAAACCAATGATAAAGTAGTAGTCCTAGTAGAGATTGCAGGAGTGAAAATTCAAGACATTGATATTACCTTTCATGAAGGTAAATTAATCCTAAGAGGCACAAGACAGGAAAACTATATATCAGAGCCTGAGATATACCACAGAATGGAGATAAACTTCGGACCTTTTGAAAGGGTAATACCTTTACCCGTAGAAGTTGATGCTCAAAATGCTGAGGCATCATATAATGATGGGTTTTTGGAGATTGTTCTTCCCAAAAAGTAAAGAAAGGAGGGATGTAAAAATGGAAGAAAAAGAAATGAACCAAATGCCAGATATCCCAGAAGAACTACCAATTCTTCCACTAAGAGAAACAGTAGTATATCCTCAAATGCTTATTCCACTTGTTGTGGGAAGAGAAAAGAGCATTAAATTAGTAGAAGATGCCCTTGCTGGTAATAAAATAATTGGAATGTGCATGCAGAAAACTCCTGTGGAAGAACCAACACCGGATGATATTCATAGGATTGGTACTGTAGGAATAATAGTAAGAAGCTTAAGATTTCCTGACAATACTCTTAGACTATTTGTACAGGGATTACAAAGAATAAGAATAATAGAATTTACACAGACAGAACCATATTTTAAAGCTAAGGTAGAGGTAATAGAAGAAAAGGTAGAAAAAACTGTTGAAATAGAAGGATTAATGAGAAATCTTTTAAATCTATTCCAAAAGATGGCGTCTTTAATACCACAATTTCCAGAAGAACTAATAATTAATGCAATGAATATACAGGAACCAGGTAAATTAGCAGATTTTATAGCCTTTAATACTAATCTAAATATTAACGAGAAGCAAGAAATATTAGAAACTATTGATATAAAGGAAAGATTACAAAAAGTAACCTATTATCTTACAAGGGAGTTAGAGATCCTTGAGATTGCAAATAAAATCCAAAACGAAGTCAAAAATGAAATAGAAAAAAGCCAAAAAGAATATTTCTTAAGACAACAAATGAAAGCAATACAAAAAGAGCTTGGTGAGATTGATCCTAGAGAGATGGAAATAAATGAATTAAGACAAAAACTTCAAGAAGCAAAACTCCCTCCCGAAGCAATGAAAGAAGCAGAAAGAGAGTTAGAAAGACTTGCTTTAATGCCACCCGGCTCTGCCGAATATACTGTTACAAGGACCTATTTAGATTGGCTAATTAGCTTGCCATGGGCAAAGTCTACAGAAGATAACCTTGATATAAAAAGAGCTGAAGAAATTTTAAACGAAGACCATTATGACTTAGAGAAGGTTAAAGAAAGAATCTTAGAATACTTAGCTGTTAGGAAGTTAAAAAGTGACATGAAAGGTCCAATATTATGTTTTGTAGGACCCCCAGGTGTTGGTAAGACATCCCTTGGAAAATCCATAGCAAGAGCTCTTGGAAGAAAGTTTGTAAGAATATCATTGGGTGGTATAAGGGATGAAGCTGAAATAAGAGGACACAGAAGAACCTATGTAGGAGCATTGCCGGGAAGAATTATTCAAGGAATGAGAAAGGCTGAGTCTAATAACCCTATATTTATGCTTGATGAGATAGACAAATTAGGGGCAGATTTTAGAGGTGATCCAGCAGCAGCATTATTAGAGGTTCTTGACCCAGAACAAAATAACTCTTTTGTAGACAATTACTTAGGAGTACCTTTTGACCTTTCTAAGGTTATGTTTATAGCAACGGCAAACGTACTATACACTATACCTCCAGCTTTACTTGATAGAATGGAAGTACTAGAAATTCCTGGATATACAGAATACCAAAAACTTGGAATAGCAAAAGGTTTCTTAATTCCAAGACAATTAAAGGAACATGGGTTAGAAAATTACCAAATTGAATTTACTGATGAAGCCATAAAAAAAATTATAAGAGAATATACACGAGAGGCAGGGGTAAGAAATTTAGAAAGAGAAATTGCTTCTATTATTAGAAAGATTGCAAAAGGTATTGCAGAAGGAAGTATTACTGATAAGGTAATTGTTGATAAGGAAGATATACCTAAATACTTAGGTCCAGAGAAATATACCTTTGGTATGAAAGGAGAAAAGGATGAGGTAGGAGTAGCTACTGGTCTTGCATGGACAGAAGCAGGTGGTGATATTCTTTTTGTTGAAGCTTTAGTAGTTGAAGGGAAAGGAAATCTTATACTTACTGGTAAACTTGGAGAAGTAATGCAGGAGTCAGCAAAAACAGCCCTTTCTTATGTGAGATCAAAGTTAAAAGATCTAAATGTAAGTTACGAAATTCTTGAAAAATCAGATATCCATGTACATGTACCATCAGGTGCTATTCCTAAGGATGGCCCATCAGCGGGTGTAACAATAGCAACAGCTATAGCTTCAGCTCTTACCAAGAGACCTGTCAAAAAAGATATTGGAATGACAGGAGAAATCACTTTGCGTGGCAAAGTTCTTCCGGTAGGTGGAATACGAGAAAAGGTTCTTGCAGCTCACAGGGCAGGTCTTACAGCAGTAATAATGCCTAAGGAAAATCAAAAAGACTTGGAAGAAATACCAGAAGAAGTTAAAAATGAGCTAACTTTTTACTTTGTGGAACATGCTGATGAGGTCTTAAATCTTGCTCTTTTGGGGGTGAAGGAATATGCTGAGCAAAGAGATCCTGAAAGAACTGGGTAATCTTAATTTTTATCCGTATTTGATAACAACTCTTTACATAAATGTATCCCCCTTGATAAACCCCAAGGGGGAATATAAGATAATATGGAAAGATTTAAAAAAATCAGTTTTAGATAATCTAAATAATCAAAATTTAGAGGTAGAGATCAAAAAGTCAGTATTTTCAGATTTAGAAAAAATAGAGACTATCTTAGATCAGGGCTCTTTTGGTTCTGCCAATACCATTATATTAATGAGCTGTAGTGCCAAAGATTGGGAATATTATATACCTCTTTATCCTCCCCTTAAGAATAAATTAGTAGTAGATAAAGACCCCTATACAAAACCCCTATCCCATCTTATAGTTGCCAATAGACCTTATTATTTAGTAATTTTGTCAAAAGGAGATGCCAGAGTTTTCAAATATTTTTTGGGAGAAATTCATGAGGAAGGAGAGATAAGAGAAGAAATACCAAAAAAACATAAACAAGGAGGATGGGAAGCATCTGATTGGCAAAGATGGCATGAAACACATGTTATATGGTATTTTAAAGAAGTAGCTGAGTTTTTAGACAAAATAATAAATACAAATGAAAAGATAATAATAGGAAGTACTTCTCCTAAAAATATCTCTGAATTTCTAGAACTTCTTCCTAAAAGGCTCCATAATTCAATAATTGGAGAAATATCTTTAGAATTGGACTCTCCAATAAAGGATATTCTTGAGAAGACACATGGACTTATTAAGGACTATGAAGAAAAAGAGGCTAAAGACTTAGTAGAAAGTCTAATTGTGGCCAATGCAAAAGGAAAGGAAGCAGTCATGGGATTAGAAAATGTTGCCCACGAGGTATATCAGAAGAGAGTACAGAAAATATTAGTAGAAGAAAATTATGAACAAGAAGGATATGAATGCCCATCATGTTATTTTAGAAGTACTTATTTAGAAACTTGTCCTTATTGTAATATAAAGATGATCAAAAGATCAGATATAGTAGATGAAATTGTAGAAGATGCAATTATAGAAGGGGCAGAATTAAAATATATTGAAAATAAAGAACTTGCAAAAAAGATAAATAACATAGGTGCTTTCTTGAGATATTAAAAAAGAGGGGAGAAAGATTCTCCCCTCTTTATATTATCTTCTTGATTCTTAAATTTTATAGCCTCTCTGCTACATATCCTGTTAAGTCTGCTAGTCTGCAAGCATAACCCCACTCATTATCATACCAAGCAAAAACCTTTACCATATTCTTACCAATTACAATTGTAGATGGTAGATCTACTACTGTAGAATAAGTGGTTCCTTTGAAATCCATTGAAACAAGCTCCTCATCAGTGACTCCAAGAATTCCCTTCATCCTTCCTTCCGCTGCCTTTCTAAATGCATCATTCACTTCTTCTACTGTCACATCTTTTTGTAATACACATACCAAATCAGTTACAGATACAGTTGGAGTTGGCACTCTCAATGCTACCCCATGCATCTTTCCATCAAGTTCAGGGATGACTCTACCAATAGCTTTTGCTGCACCTGTAGATGTAGGAATAATATTTAATGCTGCAGCTCTTGCTCTCCTAAGATCTTTATGAGGAAGGTCTAAAATTCTTTGATCATTTGTATAGGAATGTACAGTAGTCATAAGACCTTTCTCAATACCAAAGTTATCTAATAAAACTTTTGCAACTGGAGCTAAACTGTTGGTGGTACAAGAAGCATTAGAAATAATATGATGCTTTGAAGGATCATATTTTTCCTCATTAACACCCATAACTATTGTTATATCTTCGCCTTTTGCAGGGGCAGAGATAATTACTTTCTTTGCTCCACCAGAGGTAATATGTACTTTTGCCTTATCAGCATCAGTAAAAAGTCCTGTTGATTCTATAACCACATCAACTCCTAAATCTTTCCAAGGAAGATTTGCTGGATCCTTTTCAGCAAAAACCCTTATCTCTTTTCCATCTATAATTATGGACTTATCTGTATATTTTACATCACCCTTATAGGTTCCATAGTTGGAATCATATTTAAATAGATGAGCTAAAGTTTTTGTATCAGTAATATCATTAACAGCCACCACTTCAACCTTATCAGGATACCTTTCTAAAAGTGCTTTAAGTACTTGTCTCCCAATTCTCCCAAAACCATTAATACCTACTTTAACAGCCATAAAAACACCTCCTAAATCGTTAAATTTTTCTTTATTTCATCCTCTTCATTATACCATTTACTTTTTACAAAAATTGTTAAAATGTTTTTAAAACTAAATATTGAAACTTAATATTTTACCAGGAATATAAACTACTTTCTTAATCTCTTTATTATCCAAATACTTTTTAACATTTTCTCTTTGTAATGCTAAATTCATAACTTCTTCTTGAGTTGCATCAGCACTTACATCTATTCGGTCTCTTACCTTTCCATTAATTTGAATAACTACGGTTACAATTTCCTCCTTTATTAACTCTGGATCATAAGAAGGCCAGGGTTGCATATGAATACTATATTCATTTCCTAACTCTTTCCACAGCTCTTCAGTGATATGGGGAACAAAGGGTGAAAGAAGTAACAATGAAGTCCTTACTGCTTCTTCAAAGGCAGGAGTCCTTCCATAAACCCTCTTGTGCTCTGTGAGAAGATTAGTTAATTCCATAATAGATGCAATAGCAGTATTAAATTTAAAATTCTCTATATCCTCCGTAACCTTCTTAATAGTCTTATGTAACTTTCTTCTTACAAGCTTTTCTTCCTCATCATCAATTTTTTGTTCATTTGCACTTTCTAAAACTAATCTCCAAAACCTATTCAAGAACCTATTTGCTCCTTCTACTCCTTCATCGCTCCACTCAATATCCACTTCAGGAGGAGCAACAAACAATATAAATAAACGGGCTGTATCAGCACCATAATTCTCCACCATATAATCTACAGAAACAATATTCCCTAAGGATTTAGACATTATCTGTCCATCTTTATAAACCATTCCTTGAGTAAAAAGTCTCTTAAATGGTTCTTTTACTGGGCTATATCCTGCATCATAAAGAACCTTCGTTATAAATCGAGAATAAAGTAAATGTAATACAGCATGTTCTATACCACCTGTATATTGATCAACAGGCATCCAATACTCTGCCTTTTCTCTTGAGAATGGCTCTTTATCATTGAGTGGGTCAGTATAACGAAAATAATACCATGAAGAATCAACAAATGTGGCAAGAGTATCGGTTTCCCTCTTTGCATGACTTCCACATTTTGGACACTTTGTATTTACAAATTCAGGAACTTTCGCTAAAGGACTTTCACCCGTTCCTGTGGGCTCAAAATCAGAAAGATCAGGAAGCTCTACTGGCAAATCCTCGTAAGGCACAGGTACTATTCCACAATTGGGGCAATAAATAATGGGAATAGGGGCTCCCCAGTATCTTTGACGAGATATTAACCAATCTCTTAATCTATATTGTACTTTTTTCTTTCCAATCCCTAAATTTTCAAACTTCTCAACAATAATTTTCCAAAATTCTGAACTTTTTAAACCATTGTATTCCTCTGAATTAATCATTATTCCTTCTTCTTCATAGGGAAGCGGAGGTTCTTTGCCAATTTCCGGAGTAATTACAGGGATTATTGGAAGATTATATTTTACTGCAAATTCATAATCTCGGGAGTCATGGGCAGGTACAGCCATTATTGCCCCTGTTCCGTAGGTTGCAAGTACATAATCAGCCACATATATCGGTACAGGTTTTTTATTAAGAGGATGTATTGCATAACTTCCTGTGAATACTCCAGTTTTATCCTTTTCTGAAACAATCCTTTCTAACTCACTTTTATTTTTAGCAATTTTTACATATTCTCTCACTTCATCTAAATATTCCTTTTTAGTTATTTTTTCTACCAATGGATGCTCTGGAGCTAGTACTACAAAAGTTACTCCATAGATAGTGTCAGGTCTTGTAGTATAAACATATATCTTCTCATCAGAATCCTGAATATCAAAGTAGAATTCAAGTCCTTCAGATTTACCTATCCAGTTCTTTTGCATTAGTTTAACTTTCTCTGGCCAATACTCCAGAGTATCTAAATCATTCAATAAATCTTCAGCATAAGCAGTAATTTTAAAGAACCATTGTTCAAATTCTCTCTTCTCAACCTCTGATTTACATCTCCAACATTTACCATCAATTACTTCCTCATTAGCAAGTACTGTCTTACAAGTAGGGCACCAGTTAGCAGGAGCTTTTTTTCTATATGCAAGTCCTCTTTCATAAAGTTTTAAAAAGATCCACTGAGTCCACTTATAATAGTCTGGAGCACAAGCTGTAACCTCCCTATCCCAATCATAAACCACACCCATTTTGAAAAGCTGTTCTTTCATCCTTGCTATATTTCTATAAGTCCATTCCTTTGGATGTACCTTATGCTTTATAGCTGCATTCTCTGCAGGCTGACCAAAAGCATCCCAACCCATAGGATTTAAAACATTGTAACCACGCATAGTATAGTATCTTGCTACCACATCACCAATAGTATAATTTCTCATATGTCCCATATGTAGATCTCCAGATGGATACGGGAACATAACCAAAGTATAGTACTTTGGTTTATCCTTTCTTTCAGTTACATGATACAATTTGTCCTCTTGCCATTTTCTCTGCCATTTAGGTTCTATTTCCTGTGGATTATACCTCTTCATTTTTTAAATCCCTCTCTCCTTTTACAAATTTTTCTTTATCTCCAATTATATAAAAGTAAATCTTTGAGGACAATAATTAAACTAATAAAATTAGGAAGACTTCCTTCTTAGAAATCCTATCTTCATTGTTAAAATTCTATCAGTAGAAAATATTTTTGCTGCAATTACTATAAGGGCTATAAAAACAACTACCATATATAATATCCCAAAAAATACAATATTATAATTTCCAAGTAAAATTTCCCTTGATGCAATAAAAGGATGACTAAAAGGTATAGCCATTATAATAAGCCTTACTGGCAAAGAAAGATTATTGATATCAGAAAAGAGAGAAACAAAATAAGGTACAATAACCAAAAAAACTAAAGGTAAAGACATACTTTGAGCACTTTTTAAATCTTCAGCTAAAACCCCTAAAATGGTAGACAAGGCTAAGCCACAAAGAATTGCTAAAAACAATGAAATTCCAAACAAGGTATAACCGTAAGGTGTAAAGCTCACACCTAATTTTTGAATAATATCAGATGTACTACTTACATCCACATTTCCACTTATTCCACCCATAAAAGATCTATATCCATACATATAAATTAAAGATGAAATTATTCCAACTATACCAGCTCCCATCATTTTAGCAATCACTATATGTTTTCTACCTATAGGTACTGTAAGGAGAGTCTCAAGGGTTTTATCCTGCTTCTCCATAGCTATAGCAGAAAGAACCATCTGGGATGTATACATGATTACTATCATTAGAATAATAGGAATAAATATTGATTGAGAATAAACTGAGTTAAGAACTTCTGATGTAGTACCTTCTGCAATCCTGTCTTTAACAATAACAAACTCTTTTTTCTTTATAGGGTTTTTCAAATTATCAGGATCTATCCCTGGAAATTTAGCTCTAATAAATTGGTCAGACATATACCTATTCATTGCGTTAATAACCTGATCCAAAACGGCAGATCCCACATTACTGCCCAATGAGAAACTCCTTATGAAAGAATATATCTCAATCTCTACTGGTTTAAATCTGGACACTAATGATCCAAAATTCTCAGGAATCAAAATAAAAAAATTTATTTTTTCTCTTCTTGCAAAATCAAAAGCTAAATCTTTATCTTCCTTTGAAAGAACTTCATTTAATAACTTAACCTTGAAATTTGCCAAAGAAAGATTACTCAAAAGTTCCCTTGATATTTCTGATTTATCAAGATCCAATACATAAATGTTTCTTGTCTCAACAGCCTTCTTAATTTCACTTTTTGTAATACTACCCATAAAATTAAAAAGTAATATTGTAAATATAAGAGATATTATTAATTGAAAAGTTACAAGTTCCTTTATTTCCTTTCTCAAAAGATTTAAAAATTTATTCATTGTACCACCCTCCTAAATACTTCCTCTAAATTTTTAGCATTGTATTTTTCCTTCAACTCTTCTGATCCACCTATCTCTAATATTTTTCCCTTGTCAATAAGAGCAACTCTATCAGAAAGAAACTCTATCTCCAACATATTATGAGAAGAAAGCAAAACAGATGTCCCTTCTTTAACATATTCTCTTATAATCTCTCTTATTTCTAAAGCATTAATAACATCTAAACCAGATGTAGGCTCATCCAAGATCGCTAGAGTAGGCTTCGTCATGAGAGCTCTTGCAAGCAAAAGTTTTCTAGTCATTCCTTTACTGTATGTTCCAACTTTATCATTTAATCTATCTCCAAGTCCACTTATTTCTTTTGCTCTATTTAAAAATTCTTCTAATTCTCTTTGATCCTTAGCATAAAAAGTTGCCATAAATTTTAAATAATCAATACCTTTCATATTCTTGTAAGCTCCCGCCTCCTCTGGTAGATAACTAATATTTTCCCTTACAAAATCAGGATTTTTTCTTAAATCTTTACCCATAAATGTGACTTTTCCATCTGATGGAGTAAGAAGAGTTGCGATTATTCTTAGAGTAGTTGTTTTACCAGCACCATTTGGTCCTATCAAAGCAAAAATCTCACCCTTTTTAACCTCAAAACTAATACCTTTAAGGGCTTCTAACTTACCATAAACCTTTCTAAGATTCTCTACTTGGAGAATATTGTCCAAAAATATCACCCCCAAACTAAATTTGTTTACTATGGGAATTATATCAATCAAATTTTAAAAAATCTATTAAAAATACGTTAATACACATCTCACTTGCAAAAATTTTTCATTTAGAATACAATTTTTACTAGAACTAAGCTGTTAGCATAAGGAGAGACTTCAAATGAATTTTAAAGAAAATTTGAAAAATAAAGGCATAAGATTGAGCAAACCAAGACTTATGGTCCTTGAGTTTTTTGAACAAAACAAAAAAGGACATTTTTCTATTTATGAAATTTATGAAGAATTAAAAAACCAAAATAAAAAAATATCTTTCACCTCTGTCTATAGGAGTTGTAAACTTTTAGAGCGTTTAGGATATATAAGGCCTATAAGCTTTGAAGAAAGACATATTCATTATGAAAGTAATTTAAATCCTCATATACATTTCCAATGTGTATCATGTGGGAAAGTAGAGGAAAAGGAATTAACAAATCCCTCGGAGATATCTAAGATAATAAAAACAGAAGATGATAATTTTATAGTTACATCAATAAAGATTCAAGCATTAGGAGTATGTGAAGAGTGCCAAAAGAAACAAAGGAGGGAATTATGATCAAAAAACTTATAGAATTAGAAAAGGGAGAAAAAGGAAAAGTAGTTAGTATTATAGGTGGCAAAGGAAAAATTTTAAGACTTGCAGAATTGGGAGTAATCCCAGGAGAAGAAATTGTTCTTTTTCAAAAATCTCTAGGACCTGTGATAGTAAAAGTCAAGGATACTAATTTAGCTTTAGGTAGAGGTTTAGCAGAAAGTATTCTTGTAGAGGTAGAGAACCATGAAAAAGAAAATTAAAGTAGGTTTAACTGGTAATCCCAATGTAGGAAAAAGTACTGTATTTAATCAACTTACAGGATTAAATCAACATACAGGTAACTGGCCAGGGAAAACAGTAGAGAAAAAGATCGGATATATAGAAAAAGAAGATTATCTAATAGAGGTGGTAGATCTTCCAGGAACTTATAGTCTTACTGCTCAATCCCTAGAAGAACTTATAGCAAGGGAATTTATAGTAGAAGAAAAGCCTGATATCTTAGTACTGGTTTTAGATGCTTCCCTTTTGGAAAGGAATTTATATTTGTTGTCTCAAATTTTAGAATTACACAATAATGTAATTATTGCTCTTAATATGATGGATATTTTAGAAAGCAAAAAATATAAATTAGATGTAAAAAAGTTTGAAGAAAAGTTAGGACTACCTGTGATTCCCATGGTAGCAAGTAAGGGTAAAGGCTTAAATGAACTTATAGAAAAGGTTATTGAGATTTATGAGAAAGATAATATTCAACCTACAAAAGTAAAATATTCAAAATTAGAAGAGACTATCAAAAGAATAGAAGATCTGTTACCTGACAAAATTCAAGAATACCCAAAAAGATGGGTAGCAGTAAAATTATTAGAAAATGATCCAATTATGATAGATTTATGTAAAAAGAATTTAAAAGATTGGGAAAAAATTCAAAAAATCATAGAAGAAAGAGAAGATAACCCTATAAGAGTTGCAACTGCAAGATATGAATGGATTAAAGAAATGTTAAAGGAAGTTATAGAAAAACCCAAAAAACAAGCAATTCTCTGGACTGATAAAATAGATGAATATGTTACTCATCCCATTTGGGGATTTGTTATAGCCCTTTTTATAGTAGTAACAATTTTCTATCTTACTTTCTCCATAAATAATATAATATCTATTCCTTTGGAAAATCTACTTGACATTATAGGAGAAAAGATATCAATCCTTTTGACTTTTTTACCAGAATTTCTAAGAAACTTGATAACTAAAGGCATTTGGCAAGGTATTGCAACTATTCTTTCTTTTACCCCTTTAATTACTATATTCTTCTTGTTTTTAGCTCTTTTAGAAGATACAGGCTATCTTGCAAGACTTGCTTTCATAACTGATAGAATAATGCATAGTTTAGGACTTCATGGTAAATCTTTCCTTCCATTAGTGATAAGCTTTGGTTGTAATGTACCTGGAGTAATGGCCACAAGAACCCTTGAAGATGAAAAAGACCGGATACTTTTAATAATTATTGATTCCTTTATCCCTTGTGTACCAAGAATATTAGTTGCCTCATTCTTCCTTGGAATATTCTTTCCCCAATATGCCTTTTTACTTCTATTAACGCTTTATATTATTAGTTTCACTTCCATATATATAAGTGGCAAATTACTAAGGAAAAAGGTACTTAAAACTTCCATGAATCCTCTTCTTATGGAACTACCAATATATAAAATTCCAAGCCCTAAAATAGTATTTTTATATATATGGGATAAACTAAAATCTTTTTTCATAAGAGCAGGAACTGTTATGGCTTTACTTTCAGGACTAACTTGGATTCTTACCAACATTCCCTCTGGAAATATAGAGAACTCATTATTCTCTCAAATAGGCAAATTATTTTTACCTTTAGTCTATCCCTTAGGTTTCAATTGGCAACTTACTACAGCCCTTCTTTCAGGATTTGTAGCTAAAGAAGCTTCACTTTCCACTTTAAGTGCTATCTATGGTCAAAGTGGAAATGAACTTGGTAATATATTGTTAAGAGAATTAAATCCCATAACAGCTTATAGTTTTGTAGTATTTCAACTCTTATATATACCATGTGCAGCCACAGCTGCTACAATCTATAAAGAAACAAATTCCATAAAATGGACAGTATTTGCTGTTTTTTACTCTTTTATCTATGCCTATATCTTCACTTTTATTCTCCATCATATATTAGTATTCTTATCAAGCATTTTATGATAGAAAAAGTGCTCGAATACATTAAAGACAAAAGAATTATAAATATTGACAAGCTGAAGAAGGATCTTCATTTATCTGATGAAGAATGGGAATTGATCCTTCTTCAGCTTAAAGATCTTGGTTATATAAAAAAGGAATCTTTATCAGAGAGTATAAAATGTTCCTCCTGTCCCTTTGCTAAATCTTGCTCTCAAGGATGTCTTCAATCTGGGATCTTATATTTTGTAAAACCTCATAAGGATTAGGACTCTGAGTAATAGGACGTCCAATAACCAAATAATCAGCTCCTTTCTCTATTGCTTCTCTTGGAGTCATTATTCTTTGCTGATCATCAGTTTTCTCCTTTGTAAGCCTTATTCCTGGTGTAACAATAAGCATAGGACGCCTAAAGTTTTTCCTAAGTAATTCTATCTCCCAAGGGGAAGCTATAACGCCATCAAGACCTGTCTCTTGTGCAAGTTGAGCTAAAAATAATACCTGTTCTGGTAAAGATCTGGATATTCCCCAACTTCTCCTAAGGGTTTCTTCATTGAAACTGGTTAATACAGTTACACCAAGAAGATAAGGATATTGTGTTTTATTACTCTCCTTAAATTGAGATACAACTTTAACTGATTCTTTTAACATATTTTCTCCACCAAGAATATGAAGAGTTATCATAAAAGGATCCAATGTAAGAAGTCTTTCAATAGTTCTTACGACCGTGTTAGGAATATCAAATAACTTTAAATCAATAAAAACATTAGTACCCATCTCTTTCAAGGCCTTTACCACATGAGGACCCGCTACGGAAAAAAGTTCAAGCCCAACCTTAAAATTTCTTACATGTGGTACCAAATTTTCAGCTATTTCTAAGGCTTTTTTCTCTTCAGGAAAATCAAGAGCTACAATAATAGGATCAAATTTCTTAATCATTTAATCAACCTCCCTATTAAAATGATGAGCTATTCCTATAACATCCTGAATTCTCTCATACTTAAAATAATCTTTAGCCTCTTTAACCAGCTTACTCCCAATCCATGGGTCTCTAAAATTAGCACTCCCTATCTCAACCAAAGAAGCTCCTGAAAAAAGATACTCTAAAACATCCGAGAAATTTACTATTCCTCCACATCCTACTATAGGAAGCAATTTTAACTCGTAGATTTCCCAAATATGCCTCAAAACCAATGGTTTAACAGCAGGTCCAGAATATCCAGCAAAAACACGTTTAAAAACAGGACTTCTTTTTTTTGTATCTATCGCAAGCCCTAAGAAAGTATTAAAAGCTACAACAGCTTCGCCACCTGAGTCTTTTACTACCCTTACTATATCCAAAATATTTGGAGCCTGAGGGGTTAATTTAACCCAAACAGGCTTGTTAATTATCTCCACAACCTTTTTTGTTATAACCTTTACCATATCTATATCAATTCCGAAGAGCATACCACCACCATCTACATTAGGGCAAGAAAGATTTAATTCCAAAACTGAGAAATTATAATCTCTAAGTTCTTTAGCAATCTGATAATATTCTTGTTCCCTTTCCCCTGCTATACTTATGATTACATGAGTATCCAATCTTTCTAAGTAGGGCATTTCTTCTTCGATAAATTTTTCTAATCCAGGATTTTCAAGTCCTATAGAATTTAATATTCCGGCATAACATTCCCATATCCTCGGTGTAGGATTTCCTTCTCTTGGTTTTAATGTAATACTTTTTGTTACAATACCACCTAAAATATTTACATCATAAAACTTTGCTATTTCTCTTCCAAAACCACATGTACCTGATGCAAGTAGAATTGGATTCTTAAAAATTATGCTACCAACTTTAATTTTTAAATTATCCACCGAATTCAACCTCCGATCCTACAATGATAGGTCCATCCCTACATACATGAAAATTGCGACTTCTTCCTTTCAAAAAACAAGATAAACATATTCCTACTCCACATCCCATTCTTTCTTCAAAAGAAATATAAAGCTTATCCTTTTGATCTACTAAATGATATAAACTTTCGAGCATTGGATAGGGACCACAAGCAATTATCTTGTCAAATTCTAATAAGGAGGGTAAAAATTCTAATATCTTTCCTTTATTACCTACACTTCCATCCTCGGTAGAAATCACAAAATTATAGCTATATTTTTGGATATCTCTATAAATTTTCTCTTCCACATACGAAGAAAAACCAATGTAGGAATAGAAAATCACATTTTCCTTAAAAAAATTAACAAGAAAATTCAATGGTGCTATGCCTACCCCTCCTCCAACAATAAGAACCTTCTCTCCTTGATTTAAAGAAGGAAAAGAATTTCCAAGAGGTAAAAGCATAGAAATTTTTTCACCAATCTTCTTTTTTGATAAAATCTCTGTTCCTCTTCCTATTTTCTGATAAAGAAAATATATAAAATTATCTTCCACATTATAAAAACTCATAGGTCTTCTTAAAAAAGGATCATAACTTTCCTCAACTTGCAACATTGCAAATTGGCCAGGTAAAATTTCAAAGGTATCTTTTGGAAGTCTTACTTTCAAAAGATAAATCCTTTCCGCTACTTTCTCATTTTCTACTATTTCTCCTACTATCTCTTTCATCTAAATATCTTCCCTTCCCTATATACTAACCTTCCCTCTACAAAGGTCATAATAGGCCATCCTTTCAATCTCCATCCATGAAAAGGAGTATTCTTGCCTTTAGAAAAAAACTTATCTTTATCAACTTCTTTCTCTGCTTCTATATCAATTATTGTAAGATTAGCTGGCACTCCTTCTTCTAAAGGAATAAATGGTAGATTAAGAATTTTTGCTGGATTATATGACATCTTCTTAAAGATTTTTAATAATGGAATTTTTCTTTGATGAAATCCATAGGTAACCATAAGAGGAATAGCTGTTTCAATACCACTGATTCCAAACTCTGCCAAATTGTACTCTATCATTTTCTCATCTATATGATGTGGGGCATGATCTGTAGCAATAACATCTATAATATCTGACTCTAATGCTTCCCAAAGCACTTCCTGATCTTTCTCTGTTCTTAAAGGAGGATTCATTTTAGTATTTGTATCATATCCACTTTCTTTAACATAATCCTCGGTAAGAACTAAATGATGAGGAGTAACCTCACATGTTACATTTATACCTTTTTCCTTTCCCCATCTGATCATTTCAACACTTTGCCAACAAGATATGTGGGCCAAATGTAATTTTCCCTCTGTCAATGATGCAAGAAAAATATCTCTTGCTACTATACTAGCCTCTGCTACCCATGGCATCCCTTTTAATCCAAGGACTATAGCAGTTTTTCCCCAATTCATACTGCCTTCGGAGGTTAAGTTAGTATCTTCCGCATGTTCTATGATAGGAACATCAAAGGCCTTTGCATATTCTAAAGCACATCTTAATACTTCACTATTCAATACACATTTTCCATCATCTGAAAAAGCTTTAGCACCTGCTAAAAACATATCTCCTATCTCTGAAATCTCTATACCTTCTCTCCCTTTAGTTATAGTTCCAATTGGATATATTCTTGCTAAACCTATAATATTAGATTTTTCATATATATACCTCACAATCATTCTGTTATCTATAGGGGGATTTGTATTAGGCATACAAGCCACAGCAGTAAATCCACCAGCTACAGCTGCCATTGAACCTGTCTCCAGTGTTTCTTTCCATTCATAACCTGGTTCTCTAAAATGTACATGCATATCTATTAAAGTAGGCACAACAACTTTATTCTTACCATCCACAATTTCCACATTTTGGCCCAAATTTAACTCTTTTCCAATACCTCTAATATAACCGTCTTCTATGTATAGATCTCCAATCTCCTCTTTATTTTTATCTGTATGTAACAAAATAGCATTCTTAATTAATATTTTCATCTGATCTACCTCCCAACATAAGGTAAAGAAGCGCCATTCTTACAGCTACACCATTCGTTACCTGTTCATTAATCAAAGATAACGTACTATCAGCAACTTCTGAAGATATCTCTACACCCCTATTCATAGGACCAGGATGCATAATTAAAACATCTTTTTTAGCCTTTTTTAAACGCTCTTCTGTAACTCCAAATAAAGCATGATATTCCCTTAAGCTTGGGAAAAGCCCTTTCTTTTGCCTTTCTAACTGAAGTCTTAAAATATATACAATATCGGCATCTTCAATAGCCTCATCTAAATTATATGTGACTTTAGCATTTAAATAATGAATATCCTTAGGAATTAAAGTAGGAGGGCCACATACTATAACAGAGCTTCCCAGCTTACTCCAAGCATATATATTAGATCTTGCAACTCTACTATGGAATATATCCCCAACTATAGCTATCTTTAATCCATCAACTCTATTCTTTTTTTCATAAACGGTAAAAACATCCAAGAGAGCCTGGGTGGGATGTTCATGCATTCCATCACCTGCATTTATAACTTTTGACTTTATGTTTTTAGCAATAAAAAGGGGTACCCCAGAAGAACTATGTCTAATAACAAATAATTCTACCCCCATAGCCTCTATAGTCTTAACAGTATCAAGAAGAGTTTCACCTTTCTGTATACTACTTGTAGATGTTGCAATACTTATAGTATCAGCACTTAAATATTTTGCAGCAAGTTCAAAAGAGGAACGAGTTCTTGTACTTGGTTCATAAAAAAGAGTACATATGGTTCTTCCTCTCAAAGTTGGTACTTTTTTAATCCTTCTATTCAATATATCTTTCATAGACTTTGCTGTTTCAATAATTAGTTCAATCTCCTCCTTTTTAAGTTCTTCAATACCTATTAAATCTTTTCTATCCCACATTATTATTCCTCCTTCCATTCTCCAATTACAACTTCATCTACCCCATCTATCTCTTCCAATCTAACCTCAATTTGTTCTTTTCGAGAGGTAGGTACGTTTTTTCCAACATAATCAGCTCTAATAGGAAGTTCTCTATGACCTCTATCAACTAAAACAGAAAGTTGTACTGTTCTTGGTCTACCTATATCCATAAGAGCATCTAAAGCAGATCTTACCGTCCTTCCTGTGTAAAGTACATCATCCACTAAAATCACATCTTTACCTTCAATGGAAAAATTAATTTCCGTTTTACCCACCTTTGGTTGATCCAATCTTAAATTCAGATCATCTCTATATAAGGTAATATCTAAACTACCAACAGGAACTTCTTTTCTCTCTATCTCAGCAAGAAATTTTTGTAACCTTTTAGCTAATGGTACACCTCTTCTTCTTATTCCGATAAGTACTACGTTATCTACGCCTTTATTCCTTTCTACAATTTCATGAGCGATTCTTTTAAGAGCTCGCTGTATAGCTTCCTTATCCATTATTCGTGCCTTTTCCTGAAAATACATATATGTTTGAACCCCCTTTCTTTTATATGAGATAAAAAAACGGACATACCCACATTTTTATTATGGATATGTCCGCTTTATAATCATTTATTTTTAATATTTTTTTTCAATTTTCCTCCCTTTTTAGCCTCACTGGGCTAAATTAAAGGACCAATGTATTATAAAAAATAAAAGACTAAGTGTCAATTAAAACTAATGATTTATAAATTCCTCAACAATCTCTTTTTTACATGTATTTTGTAAGATTTTCAGTTCATTAAATCTCTTATACAAACAAGAAAAAATAATAGCTATTGACTCATGTACACCATAAGTAGGATCTGGATCTGTTGCTTCATGTATTGATATCTTTAATTTATGGTCATTAAGATAAAGAGAGATAAAAAACCTTTGTTTTAGGGAACCTTCTACTACGACAGTATCAATCAATATTTCATTTTTCCTTGAATAGAAACTTATATAATTAATTATCTTGTTATCCTTTTCATATATACCTTTAGGAAGAATGTTTATAACTTCTTCTATTTTAAGATCTTTTTTTAATTCCATAATTATATAAGGCATAATAATCTCCTCCTTCTTTAACTTCAAAAGAGGATAAAAATCCTTAATCCATAACGGCATCTCTATTGTTTCCAATTTTTTATAGCCTATATAATAGATGGGAAGCCCAATAGATATCCATTTTCTTGCATATTTCGTTTTATAATATTCAGGAAAATCGCTTATTATGCTTTTTTCCCATAAAGGTTTAAAAATTCCTATTTTTTCAAAAATATCTACAGTATAATTAGCATAATCTAAACTATCTGTCGCCATAATAAAATGCCCTTCTATTTCTAACCTATCTCCTAAGAGATAAATAAAAGCATCGTTTATAATTCTTCTTTCTTTATGGGATTTTTTTGGCCAAGGATCAGGAAAATTCATATAGACAGCCTTTAAAGATTGGGAGTTAAATAGTTTGCAGAGAGCTTTAGCTCCTTCTATTCTTACAATTCTCAGATTTTCTAAATTGGCTTTATTTACTTTCCTTTCAGCTTTTTTAAGAATTTCTTTGGATACATCTATACCAATAACGTTAATATGTGGATTATTTTGAGCAAGCCATATAGAAAACTCCCCATTCCCCATTCCAATTTCCAAGTAGAGAGGAGCTCTCTTTCCAAATATACTTTCCCAATCTGGAAAAAATCCTAAATCTTTCTCTTTTAATAATAAACTCTCCATATTAAATGTTATGATATACTAATTTATAATTTGTGAAAAGGAGGTTAAAATGAAAGAAAAAAGAGAGCCGATAGTATTAGAGAATTTCGGACAAAAAATTTTTGGAGTCCTTCATATACCCGAAAAAACACCTGCTCCTTTTGTGCTCTTTTGTCATGGTTTTACAGGTACAAAAGTAGAACCTCATAGAATTTTTGTAAATACAGCAGAAGCTCTTTCAAAAGAGGGAATTGGTGTATTGAGAATTGATTTTCGTGGTTCTGGAGACAGTGAGGGTTCTTTCAAAGATATGACTGTGGAAGGTGAAGTCTCAGATGCTCTCATAGCTCTTGATTTTCTTAGACAAAATAATTTAGTAGACAAGGAAAGAATAGGTATATTAGGTCTATCTATGGGTGGAGCAGTGGCCAGTATCGCTTCTGGAAGAAGTTCTATTGTAAAATCCTGTGTTTTGTGGTCCGCTGTATGTCATTTTGATATATTCTTTAACAGATCCCCAGAAGAAATGCAAAAAATTAAAGATTACGGGGATTTTATCGATCTTGGAGGAAATTCTGTAGGTAAAAAATTTTTAGCTGAAATAGTAGGAATAAAACCATTAGAAGAATTAAAAAAAAGAATATTGCCTGTATTAATTATTCATGGAAGTAGTGATCCTGTAGTACCAGTACAACATGCCTATGATTATTACGAAGGAATTAAGAAAACTCATAAAGCCAAACTAGAAATAATAGAAGGGGCAGATCATACTTTTAACTCCATTGAATGGGAAAGAAAAGTCATAGACAGTACCTTAAAATGGTTTAAAGAGACATTATAAAAAGGTAGATATAATTTCTTCTTTTATTTCCTTAAAAACCAGATCTCTAGTTTCAGGAGTAAGATAATATGTTTTACCATATTTCTTAAATGCAGTTATAAAGTCCCTATGTAAAGATGCAATTATATTTTGATCACTATTTAAGATTTCAAAAATCTTATCTCTAAATTTACGAGATAAAAACTCCATTTTCCCTATTTCATCTATAATAAATATATCTCCTTTTTGACTAAATATATCCTCTATTATTTTCTCAAAACAATCTATATCTACAAAGTATTTCCCAAACCTATAAAGAGTAACATTATATACAGATGCAAAATTGACTCTCTCATTTGTTTTCAGTAAAATCATATCAAATCCAATTCTAAATTTTCCATCTCTAACCTCTTCCGTAACAAAACCACAAGTACTTATATTCCTTTCCCTACAAAAGGCATCAACCCTCTTAAGTAAAGTAGTCTTTCCAACTCCAGGCTGTCCTGTCACAAAAATTTTCATCCTTGATTCACCATTGAATCTCATAAGTTTTTGTATTATAACATAAAAGAGTTAAATGTATATTACAATAGATCTTGGAACCACAAATTTAAAAATAATTTTGTGGAACCATAAAGGAAAAATAGAAAAAAAGACAATTTTTCCTACTCCAATCTCATCTGACTATACAATTGATCCCTTAAAGATCATCCATCACCTCAATGATTTCTTCTCTAATTTAGAAAGAAAATACAAAAAGGATATACAGGGTATAGCTGTTGGAGGAATGGGCGAAGCAGGTTTACTTATAGATAAATATGGAAATCCATTAACTCCAATCTTTTCATGGTTAAATGATAAGGGAAAAGAAGAAATAAAAATCCTCGAAAGTATTGGCAAAAAAGATGTATTTTATATCACTGGACTTAAAGTTCATCATAAATATTCATTGGCAAAGATTTTATGGCTTCAAAAAAAGGAAAAAGATATTTGGATGAAAGCATACAAATGGATAAATGCTGTGGACTTTATTAACTTTTATTTAAGTAAAAAATTAGTTACAGATTATTCTCTTGCTAGCAGAATGCTTCTCTTTGACATAAATAAAAAAACTTGGTCTGAAGAAATTTTAGGATTATGTAACATATCACCTGAAAAATTACCTGATATTAAACCTACAGGATCTATAATTGGTGAAATTGATATCTTTATTAAAAATAAATTCTCATTAAATACATTTCCCATTATATTAGGCGGGCATGATCATCCCATAGGAAGCCTTATTTATAATCTTCAAAACTCAATATTTGATTCCTGGGGAACAGCTGAGGCCTTTATACTACACACTGAAAAACCTTTACTAAAAGAAGCAGTAAGAGAATTAGGGTTCTCGGTGGGATGCATAAAAAACTTCTATTATTTAATAGCAGGAATACACTTTTCGGGAGGAATATTAAAATGGTTAAAAGATAATATGAAATGGAAATTAATCATTGAAGAATACACTCCAACTAATGTCCTATTTTTTCCATTCTTGTTAGGTAAAGATTCAAGAAAATATAAGGAAAACATTAAGGCAATTTTTTATGGGATAGATTTAAATACTCAGATAAAAGACCTTATCAAGGCAGTATGGGAAGGAGTTTTTTATGAAAGTAGATATATATTAGAAAACATTGAAAATTTGGAAATACCAATAGAGAGAATCTATTTAAGTGGAGGTATGAGTAGATTTAAAAAAATCATTAAATTAAAAGCAAATATATTAAACAAACCTATATATATTTCAAAAGAAAAGGAATCTACCTCAAAAGGTTTAGCACTTCTTATTGCTGAAAATTCAAATGTGGAAAATACAAAAAATTTTAAGGATTCTCCCTTTGATATTATATCACCAACATCTTCAAAGATTTTTGAGGATAATTATATAAGATACAAAAAAATCAGGGGGCTCCTGGGAGTATAGCCAGAAGCCCCTCTCTTTAGATTATTTCAAACCTTCAAGAATTGCATTAATTGTTGCTTCAAACTTAGGTTTTAATGATTTTATAGACTTGGCAGGATTTGCTGGGTCAATCTGATCCATAAGCTCATTGAATCCAGGAATACCGGCAGCAGGATTAATAACTGTTCTTGTAGATGCGTCTATAAGTAAGTCATAAATCTCTTTTCCACCAACTCTCTCTATTTGATCTTTTACTATTAATTCCTTCTCTTTGTCTGTTGGCATTAGCATCCATATTAAGTATAATGCTGCAAGTTCTGGATCCTTAGAAGAAGAAGCAATAGCCCATGCTGCATCATCACCTTCATCAGCACTTTTCTTCTTACTATCAGGCCCCTTTGGGAATGGAACTATTCCAAGCTTCTTACCAAGGGCATTCCTCATATTAGTTAAATCCCATGGACCCCAATAATCCATACAGGTTATCCCTTTTTGAAATCTTCCTTGTGGATCTGTCCACCAGTCAGCAGGTCTCATCTTATATTTTGCATCCATATCATACAAGGCTTGGAATGCTCTATATGCCTTAGGATCATCTAAATTAAATACAGGCCTACCACCTATATACTTTATAGGTAAAACATCGTTAGTCCATAAGAAAGGATGATAAGTTCTCCAACTTGCATAGGCATACTGATCTATTTTTCCATCACCATTGGTATCTTGTGTAAGTTGCTTCCCTAATTCAAAGAAGGTATCCCATGTCCATTTACCCTGCTTATACAACTCTAATGGATCTGGTAACCCTGCCATCTCAAATTTCTCTTTATTATAGTAAAGAATATATGGAAATACATTATCATTATATATATTTGTTACTGCATAAATTTGTCCTCTCCATGTGAAATAATCTAAAATATTTTTCCTAAAACCTACAGCGTTCCAAAGATTTTTATCCTTAAAATTAATATACCTATCAAGAGGAAGAAGCATCTTCTTCATCATCCAAGTAGGTTTCTGTCTACTATCTATGTATACAATATCGGCTCCAGATCCAGACAAAATAGCAGCAGTTTGTTTTTCCACCTTGGTTTCCCATGTTACATATACAATTTTCACCTTTGCTCCAGTTATTTTTTCAAACTCTTCCCTTGATTGTTTAGGAGATCTTACACCAGGGATGTCACTTTTTTCCACCTCAGGCCAATGTTGCCAAACATAAATAGTTTTACCTCTATACTTTTGTGTATCAATATTCAATGTATAATTCCCAACTTTTACTGTATATACTCTTTGCCCAAAGCCCGGGACAAAAGTCACAAAAGAAAAGAAAACTATAAAGAACAAAATAAACAGAGATTTTTTACTCATTCTTTAACCTCCCCTTTAATAAATTTAAATTAAAAGATATTTAAGTTTAAAAAGTTTTAATTCTTTCCGTATACCCCCTTTCTTTTGTAAATAGTTTCCATCGTGTTTGTTTACATAGTACATCATTTTGAAAATAATAACTAACATTATATTGACCTGAAATAGCAAAAATTTGCTCTCATAATACTGGTACAGTAGTATCCAATATCACACCTTCTGGGAAAAATTCAAAAATTATTTTTAGATTTGTTCCACTCTGAAGATTTTCAAAAACTTGCTTTCTTATAACCACTTGTGATTCAACAACATTAAAGTCATCCCAACCTCTAAGATAAGGAGTCCATGAATCTCTAATAGGTCTACCAGTTTTGGCATCAAAAATCTTTATCGCACATAATTTTGTACCATTAAAATTAATAAGAAATTTTGCATCCATTGGCACTCCACTAATAATATTAAATGGTTTATCTAATAAAACTGGGTCTTTGTATTGAATAATCTCTAAAGGATAGTCTACTCCTTTTGTGAATTTAAACATGAGAATTCCATTTCTTCCATATACACCAGGTTTAATTATTGTTTTTATTAAACTGGATTTCAGTAAAACTTGATCATTCTTAAGCAAAATATAATCTTTATTTAAATCTAATTTCCTTTCCCCTAAATATATACCTTCCAATTTATTCTCATTCAATTCTAAAGAGATTACTATATCTTTAATCTCTTGTTTCTCTTTTAAATAAAGTATCCCAGGATTTAAAAAGGCATTAGGATTCCCCATTGAAGCATTAATAATGATTTTCACAAGTACTTCATCCCTCCACATCCTATTTCTCCTATCATAATTATCAAAACCATTATCCCAATAAAAGGTTGCCATCTTATATTTTTTAGCTGTTCTTATAAGGTTATCAATAAAATACCACTCTGCTGGTTTATTCCCATTAGATACTCCAAACTCACCAATTATAAAAGCATGATTTGGAAATTTTTCTCTAACAATACGAATATCATTATCCATCTGTGCTTTATCTTTATTGCTTCCCCATGTTTTCCTTCCCCACCAATTAGCCACAAAATCCCATGGCGAATAATAATGGATACCAATGATTATATTTTCATCCTTTGGAGGTATTAGGTATTTCTCAGCCTTATATGTATCTGTCAAGAGTGGAGGTATTACTAATAATCTTTTATCATTAAATCCTCCTGAATTTCTTATAAGTTTTAGAATTCTTTCATTTACTTCATTTTGAATTTTTCCAGCCTCTTCTTCGGAGAACCCCTCATAAGTAGGTTCATTTATTATCTCAAAAATCAGTTTCTCTGAATAATCCTTAAATCTTTTAGCTATCTGCTCCCACAATTTCTCTAATTTTCTCATTGTTTCTTCCTTATCCTGCTTCATTTCCTTACTTAACCATCTCCAAGAATCATGATGAACATTTATTATTACAAAAAGATCCCTTTCAAGAGCCATATTCACAACCTCTTCTACCCTGTTCATCCAAGCCTCATCCACATTATAATCAGGAGCAGGCCCCATATGATCAACCCATGTAACAGGAATTCTCACACTTTTAAATCCTGTTTTCTTAATATCATCAAAGATGTATCCTTCAGTTTTAGGATTTCCCCAAGAAGTTTCATCAGGTATGGCATCCAGAGAATTTCCAAGATTCCATCCAGGATCCATTTCTTCTACTGCTTTATGAGGATCAATATAACTAAAACTTCCCTTATATGAACTTGAATATCCTTGATTACAAAAGATTATTAAGAAGAATAGTAAATTTAGCAAAACTATTACCCCAGTAATTTTCATAATACATCACCTTATTTTACAAATTTGATGTCATCCACATACAAAATAGTCTTTCCAGACGGAACCCCAGAAACCTCTATGCTCATCCCCCATATTCTTTTTAGATCTACAGTAACGAAAGACTTTAAAGGAATTGAAATTTTTGTCCAAGAAGTAGGCACTCCACCTGAAATGGTATATTTTTCAGAATAAACCTCTTTTCCTCCTTTTTCACTTGGTGCTTCTGCAAGAGTTATTAAAAGATTGTAATTCTCAGTTTTCTCAGATTTAATATAAAACTCTAAAGTTTTATATTGAGATAGATCAAATATTTTATCTTTATTATCAAAATTCCACTTTGCAAAATTAATTCCCATCCCAGCCCACCAGCTTTCCCAAACAAAGCTGATTTTAATACTTCTCTTACCAGAATATGCAATACCCTCTAATTCTTCAGCCTTACAACCTTCAGGAGCAACCCAAAAACCCAACGAAGACAAATTAGAATTGTCACTCTCTCCATCGTAGATTAATAATACATTACCTATTTGAGAAAAAATCAATGTTACGACCATTAAAAAAAGAATAGAAATCTTTAAGAATCTCTTCATATAAATACCCCCTTTTAATTTTTTTTAACCAATTATTCCTGTTCTTTCCACACTCTCAACAAAAAACCTTTGGGTAAATATATAGAATATTAGCATAGGTAACATAACTAATACAGCTCCAGCATACTGCGGTGGCAATATTAGTAAAGGATCAAATATTTGTGTACCACCAGTAATAATGGATCTTATATTTGCTAAGTTTAAAGAAAGAGTATACTTATCAAAATCACCAATAAAAACAGATGGCTCAAAAACATCATTCCAATGCCAAACCACCGAAAATAAGAAAACAGTCACTATTGCTGGTATAGAATTAGGAATAAAAATTCTAAGATAGGTTTGAAAAGGAGAAGCACCATCCACATAAGCTGCCTCTTCTAACTCCTTAGACATACCTCTGAAAAACTGTCTAAAAATATATATAAATAGACCACTTCTTAAACCACCACCTAAGATGGTAGGAAGAATAATAGGATAATAGGAATTTAATAGATTTAGAGGTTCACCCCTTATTAATCCGATAATATTTAAGATGTCAAACCTTTGATAAAACACATATAAAGGAATAAGCAAAACCTGGGGTGGAACTATAAGGGTAAATATAATAAGTGCAAATATAATTTCCCTTTCTTTAAATTTAAATCTGGCAAGTCCGTATCCTATCATGGAACAAGCAATAACGTTAAAAATAGCAGGAATAATAGAAATAATAAGACTATTTTTAAAAGCATTAAAATAATTTAAAGATTTAAATGCCAATATAAAATTTTCAAGAGTTGGATGCTTTGGAATCCATACTACAGTAGGATCAATAAGATCTTCTCTACTTTTAAGTGCTGTACTAAACATAAAAAGAACCGGTCTTAATAATACGTAAGAAAGACCTATAAAAAGTAAGATTTTTAAAATATTATATGTCCAGACACTTATTTTATGCTTCCATATAAGAATTAATTCTTCTTTTTTATATTGTTTAAACATATATTTTCCTCCTTACTCATTCATGTAAAATACCCGTTTAGATATAATCCAAATTAAAATAAGTAAAATAGCACCTACAATCAAGAAATAGAGCCATGCAATAGCTGCACTATAACCGTGATTTAATTGTCTAAAGGCCACTTCAAGAATATATCTAAGCACATCATTACTATAATCAGTGAAAGAATCTATAACCGTATATATGACATTCACAAGAATAATAGGAGAAATCATAGGTAATGTAATCTTCCAAAATACTTCCCAAGAAGTTGCTCCTTCTACTTGGGCTACCTCATATAACGATGAAGGAATAGATTGTAATCCAGCTAAAAATATAAGTATCTGCACACCTGATTTCCAAATAATTTCATATATCCTATCAATGGCATTAATAACGGGCATTAAAAATGGAATATTACCTGTTATCCTTACTAAAAACATTCTAAAATCTATACCTCTCAAAAAGGGTGAGTTAGACATAGCCATTCCTGCTTGGGCACCAATATTAAATTGCTCCAAAGAATTAGATTCAAAAACATAAAGTAATGCTCCCGACATAACGACAACAGGTAAGAAAAAAATAGCTCTTACTATAGTTCTTCCTTTAAATCTTTGGTTCAAAAGTATAGCAATAAATAAAGAAAACATTATTATTAAAGGAATATTTACCACAATATTTCCAATTTCAGTGGTCAGATATCTTATAAAATTAGGATCTTCCCTTAAAGCCTTTATAAAATTACTCAATCCCACAAAAGTCAATTTATATCCTTCTGGAGAAACATCTAATTGACTAAAGGCAAAAATTATAGATTGAATAAAAGGCCATGCAAAAAAGATCACAAATCCAACAAGCCATGGGTAAACAAATAATCTACCTATTCTTGCTTGTCTTTGAGCCAAAGTTTTAAATCTTTTTTGTTTTTTCATAGATTATTTCCCCCTTATTTCTTTCCTAAGGAGAATAAAAAGTCTTCTCCTCTAACCATTTTACCTTTATATAGATAAGATGCTTTATTATAATTAACTACTATTTCAGCCCCATTCTCATACTCAACTCGATAAACCCCATCTGTAAGCTTATTATGGGACTTTATAGGAACATCATATATATTCAGATACAAATCCTTAACTTTATTGTATTCTTCTACTGCCTGTTCAATCCAATCCTTATAATTGGAACTTAACATTTCGTTATAAAAACTCTTTTTAAAATATGATGAATCTTTATAAATGAACATATAATATGGTATAGCACCATACTCTACCATTCTTAAAAATTCTTTCTTTTGACTCTCTCTTAAATTTCCTGGTCTTCCACTAAAAGGAATATATCCATGAATAATCATTGGATAAAAAGGAATAGCTTCTGATTCTATTGAAAAATTACTACAATCAAGAGAAACATCAAGAAGCATAGAAGTATAAGGAAGAATATAAAGATTACCAGAGGTAAATATAAAGTTATATTTATCTATATTACTAGATAAAGCCTCTCTCCACAATGAAATTACCTCTTCTCTGGAGAGCAATCTTGGAAATTTATTTTGAGAATAGACATACTCTCCCATCTTCTCGATTAAAGCATTATTTATTCCATATTTAGATATACCCTTCAAGAAATTATTTAGATAACTTGGAACCTTACTTGGAAGCACAATAAACCATGGATCATAATCTCTATTCTTCTTCTTAATAACAGGATCCCATTTATATAGAAAAGCAAGACCATTATTTAAATATCTATTTCCATCTCTTGAAGGTGAAAAACCATTACCAGATTCGTGTATTTCTATAATTTCTGCAGTTAAATATAAAGGTATATTGTTCTTCTTACAATAATCTAAAAGCCTTCTTAATCCATTGTCTCCTCCAATTCTTGCTTCTACTTTTACTCCATTTGTGATTTTACTCATATATCCCCCTGATTGATACCCTTTCAAAATAAGGTTTATATTATCAATACCTTTAGATTTTAATTCCTGTAATATCTTAATAGTCTCATCAAAAGTGGTAAGTGGAAAAAGATCAACAACAGGAATTCCAGCCTTAGTAGTTTTTATTTTTATGCTATTAATAATTGTCAAATTAAAAGGTACTTTATCTACTTTTACAGATTTTTTATAAAGATATCCATTATTGAGAAGATAATTCCTATACGTTCTTGCCATTAAAGAATAATCAACATCTTTACCGGTAAAAAGATAATAATTTATAACAATATCACTCTTAAGAGTATAAGGAGAAAACTTACTTACCAATACATCTACCACTTCTCCTGGCTGTCCTGTTGATGCCTCCCTTTCATAAAGTAAGAACTTATGAATCCTACGATAATTAAAGATTGGATAAACCCTATAATATGAAGTAGCATTACCCGCCATATAACAAGCCAAACTTGCATCAGCATCCCCACTCTCAATAATTCCCAAGATTCCTAAATCGTTTCTTTTCACTCCATATATAGGTAAATTTATATTCTCTGTTTTTGGAGGCATATTATATAAAGGGAGTCCATAATCTAAACCATATATTGGAATTTCAAATCCTCTCTCATTTCCAGCCTTATGATCAAATCTTACTAAAGCTCCAGAACCATCAGGCAGAACAAAATAACCATTATCTCTTTTTTCACCATATATAAAATAAGGTAAAACCCAAATTCTATTTAACTTTAAATCTCCTTCTTCCTTTACAGAATCCATAGGTACTCTAACTTTTAATCCATACGAGGTCAAATAAAACTCTATAGAAATAGATAAGCCCTGAGTAGAAAATTCATAATCAAATCTTATTCCATCCTTAATATTCTTCACTTTATAGTTTCCTCTCATAACTCCTAAAGCATAGGTATTATAAACAGTAATTTTCCCTTCTTGATCTGCCATCTCTACCACTAAATGAGACGGAATACTAAACTTAGTAACCCCCATAGAAGGATCGTTTTCCCAATTTTCTGGAAATTGTCTAAAAATTTTTCCTGTTTTATTCTCCTTAATCATAACTTCAGCTGTTTGTCTATTAAGCAACATAGAGAATTTCTCATTTTGAGCTACAACTTTTAAACCATTATCTTGGCTATATAGAGGGATAATTAATAAAAGGATTATTATAACTACAAAAAAATTACTGTATTTCAAGAAGTATCTTTTCATCTTTTCACCTCTTAACCAATCATATATTTAATTTCTAAATAAACTGTATAGACAAATCTAATAAATTGTTGAAAAGTAGCAAAGAAAACCATACCTATAAACATAGCAAATATTATTCCACCTAAGGTTACTAAAGACGTTCCTATAGCTTTACTTAGGGTATATTCTTGGAGTTCCATCATGCCAGAAAGAATGATCCATATTGACCAAAGAGTTCCTATAGTACCTATGAAATAGTAAAATGCTGCCTCATCTAAGGTAAAAACATGACTCAATAAAGTTTGAGGCAAAATCAAAAGAGCCAGTGGGAAAATACCATATACTGTCATAATAAAAATCTCTCTCATTTTTGCCTTTCCTTCCATTATGGTGGTAACCGCCCAATTTATAATCACCCATACTAAAATAGGAATTAACACTCTGCCTATCTCCCAGAGAATATTCAATTCTTCAGGTCGATATGGATTAAAATGAAAAGCAGTCATTAACCTTTGTATTATAAAAGAGAGAATTATAAAAATTAATAAGATAAGAGCTCCTCTAAAAGCTTTAGGTTTCCTTCTTAACTCGTAGAATCCATCAAAAGGATGCCTAATCACATAAAAAACATACATTACAGTATAAAAAAGTTCATGATTTCTGAGAAAATTATGATAATGACTTCTAATAGTATTTCCCAAAAATCTGTTTATCAAATATAAAGCTAAGATCAACAAAAGTATAGTGTTCATTATTAATGTAAAATTCCTTCTCATATACTCTATTCTGTATCCTCTTAAGGCTTTTGAATATCCTGTAGGATAAAAACCAAGTCTAAAACTTTCCATTGCTTCTTTATATTTTTCTTCATGGAGATAGTTTTTGCCTATACCAATATAAGCAAGATCATAATTGGCATCCATCTTAACAACTTTGTCCCATATATTAGCAGCTTTTCCATAATAACCTTGAACATAATAAGAATTCGCTTTTAATACTAAATCTCCAAAAGTGGTAGGTTTAAAAGTAGTTATTGTACCCTTATTCTCATCTAAAACAAAAACTTTTCCTTTATCTATATCTATAGCGGTTGGATATTGGAAGGTCCCCTTTTGATTTCCAATATCACCAAAAACAAAAAGATAATCACCAAGATTGTTATAAACAAAAACCCTACCTACTCTACCATCCAAAACATAAAGATTCTCAGAATCATCTACAGCAATATCCACAATTTCTCCTCTAACAGTAAAACCAAAATATAGATCACCATACATACCGCCCGTGCGACCTTCCTGTTTAATAATATTGTCTCCTAAGGCATTTAATCTTTTAATTTGGTCATACCAAGCCCTTACACATCCATATATAAATCCATCTTTATCAGCTGTTACATTTCTATACTCAATCGGAATAAAAAGTACAAGTTGAGATCTTTGTTCTCTTGTAAGTACTCTTCTCCAGAAAAGTTCTACTGGATTTACCTCAACCCTATTACTTCCAAAAAATCTTTCAAAATTTCCATTTGGACTAAACTGTATTAAACCTTCAACCACATTCTCTGCTACCACATATATTCTTCCCAATTTATCCACAGCCACTTTTTTAGGAATATATACAAAATCCTTATGTATAACCTCTCCCACAGGTTTGCCTACAATTTTAAAAAGAGAACCATCTGGATTTAAAATCACAATTCTCGCATTCTGAGAGTCTGCTATATATAGTTTGCCCTCATCGGTTAAAAATAAACCTGTCGGTGCTTTAAATCCTTCTCTTTTACCATTATTGATAAAACCATCAATAATTTTCTTAAGTTTAAAATCTTTATCTATAACAACAATTCTATTATTTCCTGTATCTGCCACATATATATCTCCATTCCTTTTATCTACGAAAAGATCTTCTGGTGAAGAAAAATCTTTGTCTAATCCTATAGTTTCACCCGTATAGATCTTTTCCGGCTCATAAGCAGGTAAAGAAGGAACTGGCCTACGTCGCTCATTATAAATATAAGTGTGATAAGGTATACCTGCGTAAGTTACAGAAATAATCAGAAAAAGAAAAACTATTAATCTAATGAAAAATCTTCTTTCTTTTCTCATAAACAATTACTCCTTAATACCTGCAGATTTCATAGTTTCTACTACATTGCTTTGGGTCACTATAAAAATAATTAAAGAAGGTAACATCATAAGAATAGCAGCAGCTGCTGCCGCTCCGGCTCTTACAAAGCCTCCTTGTTGAATATAGGTAAGTGCTAAGGAAAAAGGCTTCATAGCCTCATTATGTATATATAATGAAGGAGTGTATGTATCATTCCATGTATCTCTAAAAGCAAATAATATAAGAGTAAGCCATGCAGGCTTCACATTAGGCATAACCACATACCACCATATCTTAAACTCATTTGCCCCATCAATCCTAGCAGATTCAATATAGGAATCTGGAATCTGTTCCATAAACTGTTTCATCAAGAACAAACCTAAGGTAGCCCCTATATAGGGGAGAATAAGAGAAAAATATGTATCTAAAAGTCGCAATTTAGCCATTATAATAAACCTTGGAATATTGGTAACATAACCTGAAAACATTAAAGAAAATATCACAAGATTGAACAAAAACTTACTTCCTGGAAATTTATGTTTAGCCAAAGGGTAGGCAGCCATAGAAGCAATAAGCACATGTCCTAATGTGCTCATAAAACTGATAAAAATACTATTAAAAAGATATCTTGAAAAAGGCACAAAAGAATTACTCATGAGATAAAAGAGATCAGAAAAATTCTTTAAGGTTGGTCTTCTAACAAATAATCTGGGTGGAAAAAGAAATAATTCATCTAATGGTTTAAAAGCATTCATTATAGAATATACAAGGGGTAGAGCCATAAATACTGCCACAATTCCAAGTACAATTATTAGTATCAAATTTCCCCACCAAGATCTATTAATTCTTGATTTCATTTTAAAAGTAAAACCTCCTTATGAATATTAATCAGGCCTAATTAATTTTCTAACTCCTTGGTTAATACTCACTGTTATTAAGAATAAAATTACTGCTATTGCTGATGCATATCCCATTTCATATCTAATACTTCCATAATCCCACATATGAAGAACTATAGTATGAGCCGAATATAAAGGACTTGGAAAGCCAATCAATTGAGCAGATATGTCAGCCACAGCAAAGGACGCAGTAACTTGCATTATAGCCCCGAAAATAAGTTGAGGTTTCATAGAAGGTAAAGTTATATACCACAATTCTTGCCATCTATTTCTGATCCCATCTACTGCTCCTGCCTCATACAGACTTCTGTCTATAGTTTGAAATCCTGCAATAAAGGCTAAAAAGCTTGTCCCCAAACTCATCCAAAGTTGAATCACCATAAGCACGTATAGATTAATACGAGAATCCTGTAACCAATATATTGGTTCCTTTATTATGCCTAAATTCATTAGAATACCATTTAGCAATCCATATACATCACCAGAAAAGATGTAAGTCCATATGAAGAAAATTGCAGAAGATAGAGCAGGAGCATAAAAAAGTAAAGTTAAAAAAGCTCTAATTTTTGGGGGTAGTTCATTTATAAGCCAAGCAAAAAATAAGCAAGCAAGATAACTCAATGGTCCAGTAATTAAAGCAAACTTAAAGGTATTTTGTAAAGCAATTAGAAAAACGTCATCCTCTAAAAAGAGTCTTTTGTAGTTATTCCATCCAACGAATCTAGGCATCTGTATTACATTATAATTGGTAAAACTAAGGATAGCTCCTACAATAACAGGAATTACAGTGAAAGTAAAAAATAATATAAAATAAGGAAGAACTAAATAATAAGATTCTTTATTCTTTTTAATTTCCTTCCATAAATCTTTAAATTTTCCTCTCATTTTAAATTCTCCTTCTAATTATTCTTTTGCTAATTCAAGTCCAAACTCTTCTCGTTTTCTATCAATTTCCTTATTAATCTCTTTAGTATATTTCTCTATGGCTTCTCTTGGTATCTCTCCAAGCATAACTACTTCCCTAAAAGCATTATCTAAATGTCTATATGTATAGTAGCTACCAGGAACATTAGGAATCTCCTTAAGATATTTCCATTGCTCAGAAAGGACCTTATAGTCTGAAGAAGGCCATGGTAAATAACTCATAGCTTCTACATTAGCAGTGTTATATCTTGCACCTGCCCCTAAAACAGCTTCTAATTCCCTACCAAACCTTGCTTGTACATCAGATGATAACCACCACTTAACAAATTCCCATGCCTCAAGGATTTTTTTGGATTGAGCAAATATTAATACTGCGTTACCACCACCAGCAACACTTCTATCTATACTACCATCTGATTTTCTTCTTCCTGGAACAGGTGCTATTCCCCATAATCCACTTATTTCCGGAGCTGCTACTTTAAATTGATTATACATAGTATAAGGACCAATACCTAAGGGCATCTCTCCTGTTCTAAATCTGTTAAAGAAATCATAATAAAGCGGTATTCCATAGAGAACATATAAATTTGTCCACTCTCTAAATGCATCTACACCTTCCTCATTATTTAGTACACACCTTTTACCATCTTCTGTATAATATTTTCCTCCCCTTTGTAGAAGCAACATGTTGAAAATATCAAAACTTGTACCACCTGTTCCTGCAGCAAATTGTAAATTATAACTCTGAAGCTTTGCGATAGTTTTGTAAAGCTCATCCCATGTATCTGGAATCTCAATGTTTAGACGACCAAGGATATCTGCCCTATAAAACATTATTGGAAAATCTTGAGTCATTGGCAAACCGTATACTTTTCCTCCGAAACCATATGGAACAAGAGCATACTTAGCAAATCTACTTTTTACTTCTTCAAAACCGGGTAATTTTGAAACATCTACCAATGCCCCACGTATTCCATAATCTACAGCAAGACCTCGAGATACATTAAGAGCCACATCTGGAGGATTCTCTTTTGATGCAACCGAGAAAAGTAGTGCAGCCTCAGTAGTTATAATATTAATGTTTACACCTATTCCTGTTTTTGGAGTAAACTCAGTATCTATTAACATCTTCAAGGTTTCAGCTTGATCTCTACCCATTTGTACCCACACATTAATAGCCTTATCCTTTTCATATACAGTACCAATTAAGTTATAATCTTCAATAAAAGATATGAAAAACTTTTTAGTTGCATCAATAACCCTTTCAAATATATTGGGATTTATCCTTGGTACTTGTGCATCTTGTGAGGCTATTACAATATAATCAATATCTAATGGCTGTTCTCTAATTGTAAGAACCCACGCAGATAATGAAGATAAGTTATCTCTATATCTTTGCAATCTTTGAGCAATTGTTTCTGGCTCTCTTGCCATTCCTTCCAATTGAATTGCCACAGTTTCCAAGGTAGCTGCTTCACTTGCCTTTTCACCACCAATTTTCCTTATCTTTTCTGCATTTTCTCTCAATAATTTTGCATTTTTAAGGAGAGTATCTATAAGATCAGGAATATTTTGCTCTAACAGATAATCCCTGTAAGGGTCTGGATTAGGAGAAGTAATCATAACAATTTTTGTATATAATTGAGATAAATCAATAGAACATTGAAGTACATTTCTTATTATATCTGCAATGCTTTCATAAGTAACTTTAAGACGCAGGGTATGTTCACCCTTTTTTAAATAAAATAAATACGGATCTTTATCATTTCCCAAATATGAAAATTGCCAGTGAGTATTATATTTAAACTTAATATTTTTAACCTCTTCAAAAGGAATTTTTCCATCTATATAAAGAGTTCTTTCTGATGGTATTCCTGGATTAGCATTCTGTCTATATTTAATTCCTATTTTATATAAACCATCTTCAGGTACATTAAACTTCCACTCAATCCACTGACCTGCAGATCTCCAATTATATCCCCCTATGATATTTAATACTTTTCTTCTAGAATCATAAGGTTCGTTAAGGGGATTAGACCTATCAGAGATTGGATAAAGAGTAGGCTCCGATTTTAAGGTAGCATTTTCACCTTGTACCTTTATAAAAATACCGCTTAGTTTCTTATCTTCCCTATTTTTTTGTGAAACTTCTTCATATTTTAGTTTTTTTTCTTCGTTAAAAATCTTTATATAATCAATAACCATAGGTTCTTTCACTGATACAAATCTTATAGTATGTTTTCCTGGTGAAAAATAAAAAAGGAAAGGATCAGCATATAAACCATCAGGATCCTCTAAAATCTTTTCTACCCAAATAGGATTTTCCACCTGTATAGGTCTAAGTTCATTACCCCTGTTGTCTTTTAAAGCAGGTCCTCCATCTTTCCATATTCTTTCAAATCTCAAAATCCTGGCTTCATTAAAAGGTCTTTTTCTATCAATAAGAAGTTCTCTTTCAATACTTGAATTTTTACCTTTTATAGGGAAATATTTAACTGCTATGTTATATAAACCTTCCTCTTTTATATTAAAAGTCCACTCTATATATCCATTCTCTCCAGTAAGTATAACTGGATGTTTGTCAGAGGTTAGATCAGTTAAGACTTTTAAATTTAAATCTTTAGAAAAACTAGAATATTTCACACCAGGAATAATAATAACTGATTTAGGTCTTGGTTTATCTACATATTTCGATATGTAAGTTTCATAAGAATTTTCTCTACTTATAAGTTCAAAAATAACATTTAATTTATAATTCTGATTTTGAGCAAAAGAAAATGAAAGCAAGAAATTAACAATAAATATGAAGGTAACCACTTTCAGAAAAGTTTTCATCACCTTTTCCAATTTACATTCCTCCACTTTTTTGTAAACAATTTTATATCTTTTTGGGAGAGAAGACAAGTATTTTATTGTCTTCTCTCCCTAAGACTAAACTACTTCAACCCTTCTAAAATAGCATCAATAGCAGCTTGGAATTTAGGTTTCAAGGCCTTTATAGATTTAGCAGGATTAGCCACATCAATTTGATTAATTAGATCCCAAAAACCAGGAATTCCAGATATAGGATCAATAACTGCTCTCGTAGAAGCATCTAAAAGCAAATCATAAATCTCCTTTCCGCCAACCCTTTCTATCTGATCTTTCACTATTAATTCCTTCTCTCTGTCTGTTGGCATTAGCATCCATATTAAGTATAGGGCTGCAAGCTCTGGATATTTAGAAGAAGAAGCAATAGCCCATGCGCCACCATCTGCCATATCTGCACTCTTTTTCTTACTATTAGGTCCCTTTGGGAATGGAACTATTCCAAGCTTTTTACCAAGAGCATTTCTCATTCCACTAAGTTCCCATGGACCCCAATAATCCATACAAGTTATCCCCTTTTGAAATCTTCCCTGTGGATCTGTCCACCAGTCAGCAGGTCTCATCTTATATTTTGCATCCATTTCATATATAGCTTGAAATGCCCTATATGCCTTTTGATCATCCATTGCAAAAACAGGCCTTCCTCCAATATATTTCACAACTTCCACATCATTAGTAAAAAGGAATGGTTGTATAACTGCCCATGTAGCATAAGCATACTGATCTATTTTTCCATCACCATTGGTGTCTTGTGTAAGTTGCTTCCCTGCATTAAAAAAAGCCTCCCATGTCCATTTACCCTGCTTATATAACTCTAATGGATCTGGTAACCCTGCCATCTCAAATTTCTCTTTGTTATAATAAAGAATAAAAGGGAATACGTTGTCACTATATATATTTGCTACTGCATAAACTTGCCCTCTCCATGTGAAGAAGTCTACAGTACTTTTCCTAAAACCTACAGCATTCCAAAGATTTTTGTCTTTAAAGTCAATATATCTATTAAGAGGAAGGAGCATCTTCTTCATCATCCAAGTAGGTTTTTCACCTGCACCAATATACACTACATCTGCTCCTGCTCCCGACAATATGGCTGCACTTAATTTAGGTGTGTAGTTTTCCCATGTCGTATATACGATCTGTACTTTAGCACCAGTTATTTTTTCAAATTCTTCTCTTACTTGCTTTGCTGATCGAATACCTGGAATACTACTTTTTTCTTCTTCTGGCCAAAATTGCCAGACATAAATAGTCTTACCCCTGTACTTTTGCGTATCAATATTTAATGTATAATTCCCAACCTTTACTGTATATACCTTTTGACCAAAAGACGGAACTATAGCAGTTACAGATAAAAACATAAAAATTAAACAAAAGAGAAAAAATTTTTTCATGGCTTAAACCTCCCACCTAAAAAAATCATACCTTTCAAGTTAATTTTATCTTTAATAAAATTTTACCTTCTACTACAATTTTGGTAAAAAATAAAAATATTTTGCTTTATATTAAAATTCCATTAAAAACATGAATGGATTAATTATAGATTGAAAATTAAATGTTTATAATGATTTTGAGTATTTATAAATACCTTTATAAATTTAATAATTTTGCTTTCTAAATTTGAGGGGCGTTATCTGCATATATCTCTTGAATACCTTAATAAAATAACTTATGTTATTAAAACCACATTCTAAAGCTATTTCAGATACGCTCAAATCAGTGTTTCTAAGTAATTCTATAGCTTTCTCTACTCTTACTTTATTTATATATTCCACCGGACTCATTTTAAGATTATCTTTAAATAATCTACAAAGATAAAATTTACTCATATCTACTTCTTTACTTAACTCTTCCAATGTAAGATCTTTGTTATAATTTTTGTTTATATAATTTAATACATCTTTTATCCTCTCTAATTTATAACCTAATCTACCATCAGTTTTAATAGGTTGTACATAATATCTAAAAAGTCTTCCAAAAATATTAAAAAGCAAGCCTTTAATAAAAAGTTCATAGCCATAGGGTTTTTCTATAAAAACTTCAATAATATCTTCCACATCTCTTCTTATTTTGTCATCGTTTATCAAATTTGGTATATATATTTTTTTATTAACAAGAGGCATAAAGTACTCATATTTACAATAATCTGGTTCCTCCGAATAAAGAATTCCAAGATCAAATACAATTGCATATCCTATTGTTCTTCTTATAAGTTCCTCTCCAGAATGAATTGCACCACCATTGACAAAGAGATACTCTCCTTCCTTTATTTTATACTCATAGCTATCAATATAAAATCTACCTATACCTTTTTTTATATAAAGTATTTCAAATTCATTATGCCAATGAGGATCTATCTTACCATTTTTATAGACAAATATATCCTCATGTACAAAAAGATGAAAATCTGGTGTTCCATGGTCAATGTCTTCTATTAAATCTGCTTTCCTATGACCCATATCTACCTCATTACATTTAATTAAAATTCTTATTATTTATTATAGACTATAAGCACAAATTCGGTTAAAATTTCATTTTAGTATGGGAGAAATATATCTGATAAGACACGGAGAAACAGATTGGAATAGGGATGGAAGATTTCAGGGAAGAACAGATGTTCCCTTAAATGAAAAGGGCAAAAAACAAGCCCAAATATTGTCTGAATATTTAATTAGGGAAAATATTGATTTTATTTATTCAAGTCCCTTAAAAAGAGCTTATGAAACAGCTCTTCCTCTATCGCAAAAGTTAAATAAGGAGATTATCATAAGAAAAAATTGGATAGAGTTTGATTTTGGTGAATGGGAAGGACTTACTGTAAAAGAAGTACATGAAAAATATCCTATAGAGAGAGATTTATGGTTATATCATACTGAGAGAGGAAGAATTCCTAAAGGTGAAAGTTTTAAAAATGCCTATGAAAGATTAAAATTAGAAAAAGAATTTATCTTAGAAGAGCATCAAGAACATAAAATAGCAATATTTACTCATGGAGCAATAATAAGAGCAGCTTTATATGTTTTTTTAGAAATTCCTTACTTAGGTTTTGGAAGAGTTACTGTTAGCTCTTGCTCAGTCACTCATTTTAAAATAAATAAAGGCAAATTTATTCTTACTAGGTTAAACTATTTATTCCCACACGAAATCTTTGAGATTTAGGTTCTAAAGATTTTTAAATGGCGGAGAGGGAGGGATTCGAACCCTCGGTACGGGTTTTTGCCCGTACAACCGCTTAGCAGGCGGCTGCCTTAAACCGACTCGGCCACCTCTCCAAGCATTGAAGATTATACCATAGGGTATTAACAAAAAGCAATATTAATGAAAAGCCCTTAATTTGAGTTAACTATCTTTGAAGTTCCTTAATTATTTTATCTAAATTTACTCCTTGTGAACTAAGAATTTTACTAGCAAAAGATGTATTTTCTTTTAATATTCCTAAAAGTAAATGCTCAGAATCTATAGCATCATCACCAAATTTTTTTGCAAAATCCTGAGCATAATCTAAAATTTTTGACAATCTTGGGCTTATCGGATACATTTCATACTTTTCAGTTTTGAGATTCTTAATTTCTTTTTCTAGTTCTGTTTTTATTCTCTTTAAATCTACTCCTACCCTTTTAAGAATTCCACCAACGATGCTATTTTCTTCTTTTATTAATCCTAAAAGTAAATGCTCTACATCAACACAAGGAGAACTATAAGCTAATGCAATCTCTTGAGCATAAATCAAAAATTTATCAGCCCTAATTTTAAAAGTCTTCATAAAATTTCCCTCCCTCTACCCATCACCATTTTAGATATTTTACAATATCTAAAAACTACTTACAAGATATAAAGTATCAAAAAGAAAATACTTAAATCTTATTTAACAAATTTGAGTATCCTATACAAAAACTATTAATGATATAATAAGAATATGAAGAACAGAGATGTAGCTCAAATATTAGATGAGATAGCCACCCTTTTAGAGATAAAGGGAGAAAATAGATATAAAGTTGCAGCTTATCAAGAGGCTGCAAGAAGAATAGAGAATTTACCAGAAGACATAGAAAAATTATTTAAAGAAGGGAAATTGTATCAAATAAAGGGGATTGGAGAAAGTATTGGGCAAAAGATAAAAGAATATTTAACTACAGGAAAAGTAACTTATTTAGAAGAATTACGAAAAGAAATACCTCCAGAAATCCTTGAACTTCTAAAAATACCAGGAATCGGTCCCAAACTCGCTTATAGACTTTACACAGAACTTGGAATAAAAGATTTAGAATCCTTAGAGAAGGCAGCAAAAGAAGGTAAAATAAGGCTGTTACCAAGACTTGGACCAAAAGTTGAGCAAAATATATTAGAAGCCATAAAAGAATACAAAGAGAAACAGCAAGTATCAGAAAGAATACCTTTAGGAGTAGCCTTACCCTTAGTGGAAGAAATCGTAAATTACCTATCTCAATATCCCTTTGTAACAGACATAGTACCAGCAGGAAGTATAAGAAGAAGAAAAGAAACCATAGGAGACATTGATATTCTTATAACCACTAATGATATGGAAAAAGTAAACCAAGTTTTAAAAAGTTTACCTATATTAAGAAACATACTTGCAGCCGGAACAACTAAAACAAGTATCATTGTAGAACCCGGAATCCAAGTAGATTTTAGAGTTGTAGACAAAGGCTCCTTTGGATCTGCCCTCCAATATTTCACAGGATCTAAAGCTCATAATATAAAACTAAGAGAAATAGCTATAAAGAAGGGATTAAAAATCAATGAATATGGAGTTTTTAGAATTAGCGATAACAAAAAGTTATGTGGAGAAAAAGAAGAGGAAATTTACGAGTTATTAGGTCTACAGTTTATACCCCCTGAACTCAGAGAAGATCAAGGCGAGATAGAATCAGCAATGGAAGGTAAACTACCAGAGTTAATTGAGGAAAAAGATATTTTAGGAGATATGCATGTACATACAGACTGGAGTGATGGAGCAAATACCTTGGAAGAAATGGTAGAGACAGCATATAGATTAGGATACAAATATGTAGTAATATCAGATCATAGTCAAGCACTTGGAGTTGCAGGTGGCTTAACTCCAGAACAAATTGAAAAGCAGAGACAAAGAATCAATGAATTAAATAGAAAATATAAGGATTTTAAAATTTTACATAGTATCGAAGCTAACATATTAAGCGATGGTAGCATAGATTTACCAGAGGAAGTTTTAAAGAACTTTGATCTTGTCATTGCAGGATTACATTCTGGCTTTAAACAGCCAAAAGAGAAAATAACTGAGAGATTGATTTCTGCTATCAAAAATCCATGGGTAGATATAATAAGCCATCCTACAGGAAGATTAATAAATAAGAGACCAGCCTATGAAGTGGATTTTCCTGCTATTCTTTATTGGGCTAAAGAAACAGGTACCGTACTAGAAATAAATGCTCAACCCGATAGACTTGATTTATGCGATATAGATGCTAGGATAGCTCGTGAGAAATATGGCATTTATTTATCTATAGGAACAGATAGTCATGATATTCGTAGTTATTCACTTATAAATTATGGAATCTATGTAGCAAGAAGGGCTTGGCTTAAAAAAGAAGATGTTATAAATACATATCCTTGGGAAGAAGCAAAACTTAAACTTAAAAGATATAAAGAGAAAAGATGAAAATAAGAAGAAAAGGAAAACTCTCCGAAGGCGAATGGGTTATCCTTTGGGAAAGTAAAAGACGGTATCTTATTCAATTAGAAAAAGACAAGACCTTCCATTACCACAAGGGTTATGTACGACATAATGACATAATAGGACTCGAAGAAGGAAGTATCATAAAATCATCCCATGGTGGAAATCTATTAGTTTTAAGACCAACCTATGCAGACTATATCCTTGAAATGCCAAGAGGTGCCCAAATTATATATCCTAAGGATATAGGCACTATATTAGTATGGGGAGACATCTATCCTGGAGCAAGAGTATTAGAGGCTGGTATAGGATCTGGAGCTCTTACCATAGCACTTTTACAAGCAGTAGGAGAAACAGGAGTAGTTATATCCTACGAGATAAGAGAGGATTTTGCAAAGAGAGCACTTATAAATATAGAAAATTTCTTAGGAAGAAGAGATAATCATATATTAAGATTAAAGGATATATATCAAGAAATAGACGAAGAAGATAAAGATATAGATAGAGTTATTCTTGATCTCCCAGAACCATGGAGAGCTATTAAACATATTGATAAAGTTTTAAGACCAGGTGGAATACTTGTAATTTATACACCTACCATATTACAAGTTCAAAAAACAGTAGAATGCTTAGAAAGCTTTAAATCTTTCACCCTTATTGAAACAATAGAAACCCTTCTTAGACCATGGCAGATAGAGAGTCTATCTGTAAGACCTTATCATAGAATGGTAGCACATACTGCTTTTCTAACTATAGCAAGGAAAGTACTTATAAAAGAAGAGAATATATTTCAGAAGGCTTTGCCTTCTGTAGAAACTGAAGAAAATTTTGAACCAAATTGGTAAATATTTCCCTTTCTTCTTTTTCTAAATATGGTAATTTTTCTTGCATCCTCTTATAACCTTCAATAAACTCATCTTTTCCGAAAAGCAAAATAATATGTCGACCAAACCTTGACCACTTGATAAACTCTAAGTCTGTGAGAGGAGGTTTTAGAAATACCAAATATTTATATATTTTGTTTGGTATCTTGTTAGGATAAAAATATACATCTCTTCCTTCAAAAGATCTAATATCTTTATCTCTTGTTTTAGAAAACCTTGCATCGGTAAAAGAAGGCGTATATACCTTATTAGGTAAACGAAGATTTTTTATTCCTAAAAGATCTGAAAGCATTAATCTTTTTTCCTCATTTTTAAGGTAAGAAATAAAAATAATAGGATTTTTTAAATTCTTAACAGTTTCTAAAAATTTTTGAAAAACTTGTTCCTTCAAAAATAACTCTGAATCATCCCATAATAAAATAGTATCTTTGTTAATTTGAATTGATTCTAAACTCCATGGAGAACACAAATTTAATTCCCCAAAATTTTCATTCCAATTAGGAGATACTATGATATAATCTCTTTCTCTTTTCTTTATCTCATCTATAAGATTTAACACTTCAAATATATTATCAACAAAATATAATATATACTTAATTTTGTCTCTTTTAATACTCTTTAAGGATTCTTCAGATTCTTTCCACTCCTCAAGATAGAAATTAAAATATTCTCTCCCTTGATACCCTTCTTTCTCTATTTTTAAAACAATATCTACTGTCTTAGGAATATCCTTAAAAGTCTCTTCTCCTATACTGAGGGAAAAGATGGGAGTCGAAAAAACTCTTCCTGTTATATCTCCTATCTTTATTTTATATCTTGCACCATTACCCATCTTTTCAAAATTTGTAAAAGTTGTAGAATTTATCTTAAATCTTGGCTCCTCATTACCAGGACCAAAAGGCGGTAATAAATCAAGCTCAGAAAGAAATTTGGATAAAAATTCTTTGCTGACTTTATCTAAAGATATTTCAGCATCTATTTTTACTTTAGGTGTAAAATCCAAGTCTTTCCAAAGATTGTTTGCAGTATTTATTGCCTCTGATTTAAAATCCACATAATCTTTATTTAGAATAGAAAAACCAACTGCACCTTTATGCCCACCATAATTTATTAAGTATGAAGATAGCTTAGATATATAATCAAACAAATCTACCTCTTCCACTCCTCTACCTGAGAAGACAATCATTTCACCCTCTTTTCTTCCAAGAAAGAATGGAAGGTTATATTCCTCACTTAACATTGAGGCAACAACCCCTATAACTCCTCCTACCTCTTTTCCCCAATTTTCACTATACAAAAAAACTACACGATTTTTCTCTAAATCCTCATACTTTACTAATTCTTTTGCCATCTCATAGACTCTTTCTACTTCCTCTTTTCGTTTCCTATTAAATTCATCAAGCTTATCTGCCAAAGACTCTGCTTCATCTGCATCTTCGGTTAGAAAAAGTCTTACTGCTTCCTCTACTTCCTTAAATCTTCCTACTGCATTTATTCTGGGAGTAATGCTAAAGATTATATCTTTAGTACTTATCAGGGTATTGCGATCCAAGCCAGCCTTCCTAATTAGAGCTCTCAAACCTAAAATATCCGAATTTAAGATCTTTTCTAATCCATATTTCACAAGTATTCTGTTTTCATCCTTTAATTCCATCATATCTCCCAGGGTGCCTAAGGTTACAAGTTCTAATACACCTTTTTCATTATAAATATTTTTACCTATAGCATCCCCTAAAACCTTTAAAAACTTAAATGCTACTCCTACACCCGCCATATATGGGTATGGATAATTATTTAAATAAGGATCAAAAACCAATAAAGCATCTGGAATACATGTTTCATCTGGAATATGGTGATCCGTCACAATTACCTCAATACCATTCTTTCTTAAATAATCTATTTCTTTTTTATTCTTAATACCACAATCTGCAGTCAATATAAGCCTTACAAATTCATTTTGAGTTAAAGCTCTCTTAATACTTTTTTCTTTAAGTCCATATCCCTCTTCTAATCTATGAGGAATATAATAAGAAACATTAAAACCCCAATTGGATAATACACTATAAAGAATAGTTGTAGCTGTAATACCATCAACATCATAATCTCCAAAGATAAGAATTTTGCCATTTATTTCCCGAAGCTTTAATAAATATTTAATAGCCTTTTCAAAATCTGAAAAAAAGAAAGAAGGATCATATAAGTCTTCCATTTTGGGGTAAAGAAACTTTTTTGCTTTGTTTACCTCATTAATTCCTCTATTTATAAGAAGACGGGCAAGAAGAGATGAAACTCCAAGTTTTCTTGCAAGATCCTCTTCCTGCCCTTTATTTTCTTCAAAAAGAAGAATCCATTTTCTCATCATCTATGAACTATGTATATCTTTCCACTCACAAAGTAAAGATGTAGCTATGTATATAGTACTATAAGTACCTATTATTATTCCAAAATACAAAGCAATTATAAAAGATCTTAAAACTGATCCACCCCATATAAGAAAAGGTGTTATTGCTAATAAAGTAGTTAAAACTGTATATATAGTCCTTGCAAGGGTTTGATTAACACTTCTGTTAGCAAGAGATGTAAAACTTTCTTTTGGATTTTGCTTCATATTTTCCCTTATCCTATCGAATATTATTATATTATCATTAATAGCATAACCTAAAAGAGTTAATATAGCTGCTATAAAGGATGGACTAACTTCCCATTGGAAAATAGAAAATAGAGAGATAGTAGCCAAAAGAACAAAAGCTTCACTTATAATAGCAGAAATTGCAAAATCAAATCTAAATCTTATAGTTATATACACAAGCATTATGATTATTGCTAAAATAGATGCAAGAATAGCCTTTTCTCTGAGTTCTTTGCTTATAGTTGGCTCAATAGTAGTTAGTTCTCTACCCTCATATTTCCCCAAAACTTTCTCAATCTCTGAAGAAAGTTTTTTAACATCTTCTTCATTTAAAAATTTCGTTCTTATCCAAATCTCTTTACCCTCCGATCCTGTCTGTACTGTGGCTTTGTCATAAAGGCTTTTCGCTATATTTCTTATCTTTGAAATCTGATCAGAAGATAGAGGAGAAGACAATTTATAATAAATAACACTTCCGCTTTGAAAATCAATACTATAATTCAACCCCTTTGTAAAAAAGAACACCATTCCAACTATTATAAAAATGAGAGACATGATAAGAAAAAATCTTCTCACTTTTTTCCCCAAAAAATTTATTTCCCTTTTCACGATTTTTCCTCCCTTCCCTAAAATCCAAGTAACTTTGATGCTTTTTTAAATATAGGAAGCGATAACAAATTCTCAAGAAGAGTTCTTGTCACTACAATAGATGTAAACATACTAAGAGCCACACCTAATGACAATGTTACTGCAAATCCTCTTATAGGTCCTGTCCCAAAATAGAAAAGTATTAATGCTGCAAGGATAGTGGTAACATTACTATCAATAATAGCCCTTAAGGCATTCCTAAAGCCAGAATCTAAAGCTGCTATAGGAGTTTTACCCTTTGCATATTCTTCTCTCATTCTTGCAAAAATTAAACAATTAGCATCTACAGCCATACCTATAGAGAGAATAATACCTGCAATACCTGGTAAAGTTAAAGTGGCATTTAAAAGCTTAAGAGCAGCAAGATCTAATACTATATAGACTAAAAGAGCAATATCTGCTACAAGTCCCATCATTCTAAAAACAAGAATCATAAACAAGATAACAAGGATTCCACCTATAATTCCATTCCTATAAGCAGACTCCATAGTATCCTTTCCTAAGGTTGGATCGATAGTTCTATTTTCAATAACCTTTACAGGTACAGGTAAAGCTCCAGCCCTAAGAAGTATTGCAAGTTTTTGTGCCTCATCAAAAGTAAATCTTCCTGTTATCACTCCCACTCCTTCAGTTATAGGCTCTTTTATTACAGGATTGGATATTACCTTACCATCAAGTACAATAAAAACCTGCTTTCCTACATTTTTAGCAGTAAAATCTGCGAATATCTTAGCACCCTCAGGGTTCATCTCTACCCTGACCATAGGTTGTCCAACTTGATCAAATTCCACTTTTGCACTCTTTAACGCAGAACCAGTCAGTATAGTATTTCCTTTTTCATCTTTGAATTCAAGTAAAGCAGTCTGACCAATAATTTCCAGTGCTCTTTCTGGATCTTTTATACCAGGAAGCTCTACTACAATCTTATCTGTACCCTCTTTATAGATAGAAGGTTCTGTAACTCCTAATTGATCTATACGATTTCTAATGACCTCGATAGTTCTTCTCACAGCATCATCTGTAATCTCAACTCCTTCTGCCTTTTGACATTGTAATGTAACCCTAATACCGCCCCTAATATCTAATCCAAATCTAAATGGAAAAGTAAGGAGAATCCAGATGGCTACACCCAAAAGAAGTACAATAAAAGCTGTTTTATATTCTGTCCTTATATTCATTATTTCATATCTCCCCTTTCTCTGCTAATCTTTTAAAGGATAAGCAACTCCATCAAGCAGCATCTCAAAAACTATACCTTTTGCAAAAGAAACTTGTATTGTCCTTTTCTGTTTGTTTATAGCTACTATCTGCCCTATCAATCCCCCTTTTGTTACTATTTTATCCCCTACTTTTAGAGAATTTAACATTTCTTCTCTCTTTTTAGCTTCTTTTTTTTGGGGAATTACAAGGATAAAGTAAAAAATAGCTAAGAAAACTCCCCAAACAACTATTAAACCTAATAAATTAACAGCTTGTTCCATATATCCTCCTTCTCCAATCTATTTTCTTTATCAGAGATCAAATACTTATAAAGAAATTCTCTTTTGAACTCACCAAACCTCCCTTCCTGTATACTTTTTCTTATTTCTTCCATAAGTCTAAATAGAAATCTTAAATTATGAATTGTGAGAAGTCTATAAGAAAGGGTCTCATGCTGTAAAAATAAATGTCTTATATAAGCCTTGGTAAATTTTTTACATGAATAACAATCACAATCTTCCTCCAAAGGTGTAAAATCCTCTTTATATTTTGCATTTTTAACATTTTTTCTTCCCTCTTTTGTATAAAAAACACCATGTCTTGCAAGCCTCGTAGGTAAAACACAATCAAACATATCTACTCCCATGGAAACTCCAATTATCAAATCCTCTGGAGCCCCAACTCCCATAAGGTATCTTGGTTTATCTTTGGGAAGTAAATCTAAGGTATACCCCATTATCTCATACATGGCTTCCTTAGGCTCACCTACACTTATACCCCCGATAGCTATACCTTTTAAATCAAATTCTAAAAGCTTTTCAACAGCCTCTTTTCTAAGTTCTTTGTAAAAACCACCTTGTACAATACCAAAAAGAATCTGATTAGAATTCCCTATCTTTTCTTTATAGTCTATAGTTCTTTTTAGCCAGGAAATAGTAGTTTTTAATGCATCTTTAGTTTCCCAGTATGAAGCACCATATCCTAAACATATATCAAGAGGCATTATAATATCTGAACCTAAAGCTTCCTGTATATCCATAACAAGTTCTGGAGTAAAAAAATATTGAGTACCATCAATATGAGAATTAAAGTAAACACCTTCTTCGTCTATTTTCCTTAATCTGGCAAGGCTAAAAACTTGATAACCCCCACTATCAGTTAATATTGGCCTATCCCATCCCATAAAAACATGAAGCCCCCCAGCTTTTTCTATCAATTCGTGACCAGGTCTCAAAAACAAATGATAAGTATTAGAAAGAATTATTTCAGCTCCTAACTCTTTTACTTCTTCTGGAGTAACAGTTTTTATAGCACCTTGCGTACCAACAGGCATAAAAACAGGAGTATTAATCTCTCCATGGTAGGTTCTTAATTTTCCTAATCTTGCTTTTGTTATGTTATCATCTAATATTTTCTCAAAAATCATATTTATATCTCCTAATATATAAACATGGCATCCCCAAAACTATAAAATCTTAATCTTTCATCTATAGCTTTCTGATATGCCTTTTTCATAAGATCATACCCCATAAATGCTGCAACAAGCATAAGAAGAGTAGATTTTGGAAGATGAAAATTGGTTATAAGGCCCTCAAGAATTCTAAATTCAAAACCAGGATATATAAACAAGGAAACCAAACCCTTTCCAGATTCTACTCTCCCAGATCTTCCTTGAGCTTCAAGAACCCTCGTTACTGTAGTACCAACAGCGATAACTCTTCTTCCTTCTTCCTTTGCTTTGTTTATCCTATAGGCTACATCCTCTGATAACTCAAAATATTCAGGTTCTAATTTATGTTGGGTAATATCTTCAACCACTACGGGTTTAAAGGTACCAAGCCCTACATGAAGAGTGACATATAATATCTCTACTCCCATGTTTTTCAAATTTTCCAAAAGTTCAGGTGTAAAATGTAATCCAGCTGTTGGAGCAGCAACAGCACCCTCTTTTTCAGCATAAACAGTCTGATAACGATTTGGATCTTTTATTGGCTTTTTAATGTATGGAGGTAAAGGTACTTCTCCGATCTCTGGAAGAATGCTTTCTATATTATCCTGTGAAAAGCGTAAAACAAAGATTCCTTCCATATTTCTTTCAATTACCTCAGCATAAATATCCTTTTCAAAAAATATCTTTGAACCAATTTTGGCTCTTTTTCCAGGCTTTATTAATGCCTCATATTCCTTATCAGCTGTTTTCTTTAAAAGGAGTATTTCAATCTTAGCACCAGTTTCCTTTTTTCCATATATCCTTGCAGGAACGACTTTTGTATTATTAAGTACTAATACATCTCCTTTTTTTAAAAAATTCTTTATATCTCTAAAAATATGGATAGAGATATCTCCTGTACTCCTATCTACCACCATAAGTTTAGAAGAATCCCTTGGTTCAGCCGGCTCTTGAGCAATAAGTTCTTCAGGAAGATAATAATCATAATCTGACAATTTCAATACCATTTAACAACATCCACTCCTTGATAATAGTATTTTAAAATCTCTCTATAATTATAACCTTTTTCTGCCAAAAATTTTGCGCCTTTCTGAGAAAGACCTACCCCATGTCCATTCCCTCTACCCACAATTAAGATTTGACCGCAACTATTCAAGGAAAAATTAAATAAAGTACTTGGTAGATTAAATAAATATCTAAAAGTCGTACCTTTAACATAATATACTCCGTAGTCATCCTTAAAAATTATATTATATACTCTATTTGATGGCGTTTTCTCTACTTCTATAGAAAATTCATTACTCAAAGAAATTCCTAAAGATCTTATTTTGACCAAAAGATCTCCTAAAGTTACCTCTCTTGTCCATGCGTCTAATAAAAGTTCATCCACGTCTTTAACACTTTGCAAATATGGTAAATCTTGTCCCCAAACATATTTACAAGCTTCGGTACAACCACCTGAAGATGAATGGAAAAAAGCTTTTATAGGAGTACCATTATATACAATTACCTCTCCCTTGGTGTCCATTACTGCTTTTGTAGATTTCTCATTCTCTTTTTTCATCCCTTTATAGACTTGACAATGAGTAGTATTGCAAAGATCAAATTCTCCATGTCTACCTATATTAGCTAAAGCATAAGTTCGTGAAGCAACTGCTTGTGCTTTTAAAGCTTCCAAGGGATAGTAAGCAGGCATCTCTGATGGTACTACTGACAACAAATAATCTTCCGTATTTATCACATTTATTAACCATCCACTTTTTGATATCTCCATATATCCACGATAAAAATCGTTATTATAATTTAAATAATACCCATCCGGGTAGATTTTAATTGGCAAAGTAGCTGTAAGTATACCATTTTCTGCTTCTATAATAGCACTACCATCCTTAACTATAATCTTTATAATCCCCTTACCTTCAACCTTAATGTTAAGATAATCTGTAATAATCTCACCTATATTTGAGAAGAAAACCTCACCATCAATCTTTTCAATACCAATTCTTAAAGTTGGAACCTCTTGAGAATAGGATAAACTAAAAAGGGATAAAGAAAAAAGAATAAACAATAGTAAAAGTATCCTCATTTTAACATAACTTTACTTTTTGAGTCTCAATATGATATTTATGATTATGGTAAGGAAAAGACTCAAAAGAATAGAGGTAGTCAATGGAAAATAAAAAACAAAATTCTTCCTCTCTATTCTAATATCTCCAGGAAGTTTACCTAATAAAGGAATTTTATCTACAAAGAGAAAAACTAATCCTAAAATTATAAGTAAAATTCCCAAAAAAATAAGTACTTTACCCATAAAGTCCACAGTTACATACCCCCTATAATCTTTTGAAATTTATGCATTGTTTTAAAGGTAATCTCGTTTCTTGTTATAAGCTCACCATCATAACTAATTATAAGTTCACTATCTGATTTTATTGTTACTTCTTTACTCCTATAAAATTTTACATGAGGATTAATGGTATGTTTTCCTATATATACAAGAGGAAAAGTAGCAATCAACTCCGCAGTATGAATCTTTTGAGCAATAGCTATATCAAGAAAACCATCATCCACCTTAGAATTAGGAAGTAATTTCATACCACCACCATAATACATCGTATTTCCCAAAGCCACCAACGTAATTCTACCTTTCCAAGTTATAGAGTCAAAAAAAATCTCGCACTCTGGATATTTGAACCCCTTTAATGTGGTAAAAACAGAAATAACATACCCTTTAAATCCTGTCAAATTCAGCTTATTCGAATTATAATTTACATCTCCTACAAAACCAGTTCCTACTATACCCACAAAATATCTTCCATCTAATACTCCAATATCCACTTCTCTTATATTCTGGGATTTTAAAAGTTTTATAGATTTTTCTATATTTCTTGGGATACCATAGGATATAGCTATATCATTACCTCTTCCAAGAGGGATTATTCCTAAAATTCCTCTACCCTTAAGCCCATTAACCACCTCATTTATAGTACCATCACCCCCAGCTGCAACTACCACATCTACTCCTTTATCCAATGCCTTCTCCACCTGTTCAAAAGTTTTTTTACCACCAATAGTATATTCTATTGAATAATCTAATCCCTCTCTATCTAAAATATCTATAAGTCTTGGATATATTTTTTCAGCCTTTCCTCTATTAGAAGTAGGATTAAACAAAATATGATATTTCATTTTTTTCCTTCCCTCCAATATCTGTCTTTTTCACTATATATACATCCGCAATATTTCTGTCTATAAAGACCATACTCCTTAGAAAGCTTGACTCCCTCACTATATCCCACTCTAAAATCTTTATAATAAAATTCTAAACCAAATTCCTTTGCTAAAAGATAGCCTATATCTTTTATTAAATCATGTTTTTGATAAGGGCTTACCAATAAAGTGGTAGAAAAGAGCTTATATCCAAGTTCTTTTGCTTTTTGGGCTGTCCTTTTAAGCCTCATGTAATAACAAACAGGGCATCTATTATCTTCTCTATAAACTACTTGTCTTATAAATTCCTCTAAAGCGTAATCATCCTCATACACTACTTGTAAATTCTGACTTTCTGCAAAGGATCTAAGAGTAGAAAGTCTGAGAGAATATTCGGTATAAGGATGAATATTGGGATTATACCAAAAACCAGTAATTTCATAACCTTCCTCTCTAAGAACTTTCAAAGGATAAGTAAGACAAGGAGCACAACATATATGAAGAAATATTCTTTTATCCTCCATCAGAGCACCTCATTAAATGAGAAAGTCCAAGGGGAGTTATTATTCTTCCTCTTGGTGTCCTTTGAATAAAACCTATTCTTAAAAGATATGGCTCATAAACTACCTCAATAGTTTCAGGAGACTCATTAAGAACAGCAGCTAAGGTTTTTATACCTACAGGTCCACCAGAAAACTTATCTCTAAGGGTAAAAAGGATCTTTCTATCTAAATCATCTAAACCCTTATCATCTATCCCCATAAGGTCAAGAATTTTTTTCACTTCTTCTTTATCTATAATTCCCATTTCCTCCACTTCTATATAATCTCTTATTCTTTTTAAAAGACGATTTGCAATTCTTGGTACTCCTCTTGATCTTTTAGCAACCTCATGTACGCCTTCCTCAGAAAGCTCTATACCAAGTAATTTTTGAGACCTCTTAATAATTTCTACCATCTCATCATGAGAATAATAATCAAGAGAGGCAATAAAACCAAAGCGATCCCTCAAAGGATTACTAAGAAGCGCAGGTCTTGTAGTAGCACCTACTAAGGTAAAAGGAGGAAGCTTAAAATTAAGTACTCTTGCTCCAGGTCCCTTGCCAGCAATAAAACTTATACTTCTATCTTCCATGGCAGAATACAATATCTCTTCCAAAGATGAAGATAATCTATGGATTTCATCTATAAAAACAATTCCATTTTCTGGAGCATTTGTCAAAAGAGCTACAAGATCCCCTATTTTTTGTAAAGAAGGAGCCGAAATAGCTTTTATTGAAACCTTTTGCTCTTCTGCTAAAATAAAAGCAAGAGTAGTTTTACCAACACCAGGAGGACCTACAAATAGTATATGATCTATAGGTTCTTTTCTTTTTTTAGCACCGTTTATTATCAAACTAAGTCTTTCTTTTATCTTTTTTTGTCCAATAAACTCAGAAAGATTTTTAGGTCTTAAAATATTATCTAAGAGAGGTTCCCTCTGAGTTAAAGAAGAGGCTGGAATCTTTCTCATTTTCATAATTCCTTAGATAATCTTTGTAGAGCAAATTTAATAATCTCTTCTATATTCTCAAAATCTTTAAATTTTTTTCTAATCTCTTTCATAACCTCATTAACCTCTTCTTTATTATAACCTAAGTTATATAAAGCTTTCCTTATAGTACTTTCCTCCTTTTTCTCCTTGGGCAATAACCCATTCTTTTCCAAGAATATTTTTTGAGCCACTTTTTTGCCAATTCCCGGAACTCTTAGTAGAGAATTTATATCTTCATTTTCTAAGATTTCATTAAATTCCTCTGGAGAGAAATAATTTACAATCCTTAATGCTATTTTCTCCCCTACCCCTTTTATACGTTTAAGATCTTCAAAAAGATCTCTTTTATTCTCATCCAAAAAACCAAAGATCTTAATCTCTTCCTTATCGATACTTTCAGAGATATAAATCTTTACTTTTTGACCTATATTATTACCCAAAAGGATCAGGTCCTTTTCTCCCAAAATAATCCTAAAACTAAAAAAATCCAAACTCACTACCACAAAATTATCATATATCTTATCTAATTTCCCTTCTATTGAATGAAAAAATGACAATTAAATATTCTCCCCTCTGCTATAAATATATGCTAATGCAATAGCTAAAGCATCAGCAGTATCATCTGGTTTAGGAATATCTTTCAAATTTAAGACTTCTTTGACCATATATTGGATTTGGCTTTTGGATGCCCTTCCATATCCAACTATTGATAATTTAACCTCTAAAGGACTAAACATAAATATCTCTTTTTGGTGTTGGTAAACAGCAAGCAAAATTATACCTTGGGATTGCCCAATACTTATAGCAGTTTTTACATTTTTATTAAAAAATATATTCTCCATCACAACAATGTCAGGATCATAACTCTCTAATAGAGCTGAGATTTGATCATATAAATAATTTAATCTCCTTCCTAAACTCCAATTAGAAGGAGTTATTAGAGCCCCATAATCTATAACATTAATATAGTCTTCTTCCTTATTTAAAATGCCAAAACCAGTTATAGCTGTTCCAGGATCAAGTCCTAAAACTTTCATCTAAGATAGAGCTTGTAAGATCTCGTCAGGTATATCAAAATTAGCATAAGTCTTTTGTACATCATCATGATCCTCAAGCTCTTCCATAAGCTTAAGAAGTTTTTCTGCATCTGGACCTTCTACTGGAACTAAATTCTTCGGAACTTTTGTTACTTCAGCTTGAGTTATTACATATCCTTTTTCTTGTAATTTAGCTTTAACTTCAGAAAAGTTTTGGGGGTCTGTTATTATTTCAACACTATCACTACTTATTTGAACATCTTCTGCGCCAGCTTCTAAAGCATCACTAATTAATTGATCCTCATCCTTAACACATTCCTTATCAATAAAAATGCTACCTTTATCTTCAAATATCCATGCCACACATCCTGCCTCTCCTAAACTTCCACCGTGTTTCGTAAATATTCTTCTTATTTCCGAAGCAGTTCTATTTTTATTGTCTGTAACTACTTCTACCATTATAGCTACACCGCCTGGTCCATATCCTTCATAGGTAACCTCTTCATATGTTACACCAGGAATCTCTCCTGTACCTCTCTTTATAGCCCTTTCAATATTCTCCTTTGGCATATTAGCTTCTCTTGCTCTCTCAATTGCAGCTCTTAAACGGGGGTTAGTTTCTGGATTTCCTCCGCCTTGTTTAGCTGCAATAATAATCTCCTTACTTAAAGCTGAAAAAAGTTTTCCTTTTTTAGCATCTGCTGCAGCTTTTCTGTGTTTAATATTTGCCCACTTAGAATGTCCTGACATAATCTTCGCCTCCTTAGTTTAAAGACTTGAATATTAGTGTTTTCAATGGCATTCTACAATATTTTATAAAGTTTGACAAGAATCATAATTTTCGATAAACTTTCATACCATGGATATAAAATTGATATTAACAGATATAGAAGGATGTATAACCAAAGATAAAGGATATCCCTTAGACTTAGATGGGCTAAAATGGATTAGAGACCATCTTAAACTTCTTCCTCCTATATCTTTAAACACAGGAAGATCAAAACCATATATAGAAGCAATGCTTCAAGCAATAGGCCAATTTGAGGATTCTATAGGAGAAAATGGATGCATTATATATCTAATTGATAAAGATGATATAATTTTGCATCCCAAAATAAAAGAAGAATTTTTAAGACAGAGAGAAGAACTCAAAAAATTTTTAAAAGAGAAATTAAAAGGCTATGGACATATAGAGCCAGGTAAAGAAGTTTGTGTATCCATATTTCCAGAAAAAGATATTCCTGTACCAGAATTAGCAAAAATGTCTCAAGAATTAATCGAAACAAATTTTCCAAACTTTCAATTAGTTTATTCCTCTGTTGCAGTAGATATTACTCCTAAAGGAATAGATAAAGGAGCAGGAATGGATCTCCTTTTGGAAATAAAAGGATTAGACTATGATGAGGTATTAGGTATAGGAGATAGTTTAGGAGATCTCCCCTTTTTAAGTAAATTAAAATATAAAGCAACACCATATAATGGACATCCACAATTAAAAGAAATAGCAAATTATGTGGCAAAAGAAGAAGATATTTTAGGTCTAATAGAGATTTTTAAATACTTTTTCCTTTAAAGATTTCCATAAAAATATCTGGAAGAAAATCTATAATATCTGACGAAATCATACCGTAATTTCCTCTATTTCTCTTCCAAAAATTAACAGAAAATCCATGAATATAGTTCCCTAAAATACATGCATTATTCTCACTAAGGCCTTGGGCTAAAAGACTTGCTAAAATACCAGTAAGAACATCACCAGATCCTGCAGTAGCAAGTAAAGAATCTGCAAAAGGATTTACATAAATTTGTCCTTCTTTGGTAAAGGTTAAAGAATAAGGACCTTTAAGTATTAAGTTTATTTTGTGTTTTCTTACAAAGTCTTCACCAATCAAGAATCTATTTTTCTGTATATAACCAACGGGAAGATTTAAAATTTTTGACATCTCTCCATAATGAGGTGTAATAATTATCTTTTTTCCTTTTATCTCTTCCAAAATATCCTTGATATATACTAAAGCATCAGCATCTACCACTATAGGAATATCTACTTTCGTAATAAGTCCTTTAACAAAAAGACTAGTGTCTGAATATAATCCGATACCAGGTCCTAAACCTATAGCATCAATTTCATAGCTATTTATAAACTCAATAATATAATCTAAATTTTCCGAAGAAATATAACCATCAATTTCTTTAAGAGGAATATATATTATTTCGGGATATAAAGCCCTGTAAATCATATGAATACTTTCTGGTACAGAAAGATAGACCATACCTGCCCCACTTCTTAAAGCGGATAAAGCAGAAAGAATCGGTGCTCCTGTATATTTCAAAGATCCCCCAATAATTAATACTTTTCCTTTTTTTCCTTTATAAACCATCTTAGTATGAACAGGAATTAACTTTTGTACCATATTTTCATCCACAAGCTCCATATTACTTTTTACTATAGAATCCAAAAACATATCCCCAAAGTTAAGTCTACCTACTACTAAATTTCCAATATACTCTATAGCAGGATATTCAAAAAATCCCTTTTTAGGATAAAACATAGTTAAAGTATATGAGGACTTTATAGCAGAACCCCTAATTTCACCAGTATCAGAGTCAATTCCAGAAGGGACATCTATAGAAATTACAAATTTTTTTAATTCATTTATATATTCGAAAATATTTTTAAGATTATCTTCGATATCTCTTTTTAACCCAATTCCAAATATTCCATCTACAATAATATCAAACAAGCTTAGATCTTTATAATTAGCCTTTAAATCTAATATAAGAACATCATTTATAAGACTCAGTTGAATTTTTAAAAGATCTGATATTTTTTTATCCCAAAAATAAGAAAACACGTATACATTTTTCACACCATAATTTAGAAGGTGCCTAACTAAAGCAACACCATCTCCCCCATTATTCCCAGGACCACAAAGAATAGCCATATTCTTGCTTTTTAAATCTGGGATATTATCTTTTAAGAAATTAAAAAGAAAGATCGAGGCATTCTCCATCAACATAAGAGTTGGAATCTTATATTGCTCTTCTAAAATTTTCTCCAAATTTCTTATATCTTCAGAATTTACAATTTTCATATTCTACCTCTCAAGAGTTATTATAACTCTATTAGGTAAGCAAACAATGCTTTCTCCCGTTTTATTTATAAATCCTTGTTTTATGCATATTTTATCAGGGCAAGGGGATGAGATCATATGTACTCCTTTTCCTTCTATATATTCAAAAATACTATCTCCTAAGGGGCCTTTTACTTTATATTTATCACCACTTTTAAGTTTTGTTAGGGGTATTCTTAATACTTCTCTATTTTCTACTTGTATAACTAAAAATTTGGTTTCGCCTTTCGGTAGAAATAAATATATAATACTTATAATAGAAGAAATTAAAAGAATAAAAATTAACAAATTTGCTTTTTTCATATTCATCATAAAAATTATACCACATCATCATATCACAAAGAGCACTTCAGAAATTTTATTTCTTTGATATAATTTATAATCATGGTAAAGCTAAATAATTTTCAGAATAAAAATATCAAGCTACCAACACCTATTTGTAAAGGTCATTTATCCATAGAAGAAGCATTACTTTTAAGAAGGTCGGTAAGAACATATAAAGAGAACCCCATTAATTTACAAGATTTATCTCAAATATTATGGTCTGCCCAAGGAATAACAGAAAAGAATTACAAATTTAGGACATGTCCTTCTGCAGGTGCTACTTTTCCATTAGAAATATATGTCTTTGCTTATAAAGTTCATGATTTAGATATAGGAATTTACAAGTATATTCCTGAGAGCCATGAATTAAATCTCCATTTAAAAGGTGATAAGAGAGAAGATCTTTTTATCGCATGTTTAAGACAAGAATGGATTAGGAGAGCCCCAGTTATTATCATAATATCAGCTAATTACTATAAAACCACTGCAAGATATGGGGAAAGAGGAATAAGATATGTATTTATGGAAGCAGGACATTGTGCCCAAAATATTTATTTACAATGTGTATCTCTGAACTTGGGAACTGTAGCAGTAGGAGCCTTTAATGATGAAGATGTAAAAAGAATAATACATCTTCCTAAAAATGAGTTTCCTCTATATTTACTGCCTATTGGAAAGATTTAGTAAACATAGTTGATAAAATAAGCTAAGATGTGTTAGACTTATCCAAAAAGAGTATTAGGAGGGTGAATAATAATGAATAAATTTATGATTAAAGAGATTAGAGAAAGTTTTCAAATTATTAAGGGATACAAGGAAAGGGTAGAAGAATTTAAAAATATATCCGACGAACTCAAGAAGTATAATTTTAATCATGTGGTCTTCGTAGCAAGAGGTTCATCTGATAACGCTGCTATATGGGGAAAATATTATATAGAGTCTCATATAGGAATACCTGTTTCATTATGTGCCCCTTCCCTCTTCACCATCTACAAAAGACCCCCAAACCTAAAAAATTCCTTAGTTATAGCCATATCTCAATCGGGAGAAAGTGATGATATATGTGAAGTAATAAGAACCGCTAATGAACAAGGTACATTAACTATTGGAATAACAAATAATCCAGAAGGCAAATTAGCAAAACTTGCCAAAATCAATATATTTACCAATGCTGGACAAGAAAAAAGTGTGGCAGCCACAAAAACATATCTATCTCAACTTGTTTCTCTGTATTTTCTTATAAATTCTATAAAGGGTAGAATTTATATGGATGAATTTGATAAAATATTAAAGGCTATGGATACAATTTTGGGTATGGAAGAGAAAATAAAAGAAGAGGTAAAACCCTTTAAATATATGGAACATTGCGCTGTGTTAGGAAGAGGTTTTAACCTTTCCACAGCATTAGAAACAGCATTAAAATTCAAGGAGACTTCCTATATTATAGCCCAACCATATTCTTCCGCTGATTTTATGCACGGCCCCTTAGCTCTCGCCACTGAAGGTTTTCCTGTATTCTTCTTTGCCCCAAAGGGGGAGAGCTTAAACCATTCCTTAGAAATACTATCTATATTAAAAGAAAAGGGTACCGACATATATTTATTCAGTAACGAACCTAATCTTCATAAAGATTACCAAGGCTTCTTTATTGACTGTGATATTCCTGAAGATGTGTCTCCTATATTGTTAATATATCCAGCTCAATTCTTTGCTTATTATTTAGCTGAATTAAAAGGTAGAGATCCGGATAATCCAAGAAATATAAGAAAGGTGACCATAACACGGTAGATATGATAAAAATAGTTATTGATCTAATTAACAATCCAATTTTCATTATTCCTTTCCTCGTAGTAATAATTACTCAAGGGCTGAAGGGTATTATAAAAATTATTCAAGAAAAAAAGTTTTTATGGATAGCCTTCTTTGAGTGGGGAGGAATGCCAAGTTCTCACTCAGCCCTTGTTGTATCTTTATCATTAATAATAGGTATAAAGGAAGGTTTTAATTCTACCATTTTTATATTATCTATGTTCTTAGCTGGAATAGTAATTGCAGATGCAATCGGAGTAAGACTTGCTACAGAAGAGCAAGCAAAAGTAATAAATAAGATAATTCAAAGGGAGTTAAAAGATCCAGAATTAAAAGAGATAAATCTGAAAGAATCTATTGGACATACCCCTATAGAAGCTATAGTCGGAGGAATAATTGGTTTAATCTTAGGACATCTTCTATATTACGGGATATTTCATAGATGAAAATAGGATTCTTTAGTGATACCTATAAACCTCAAAAGAACGGTGTAGCTACCGCCCTATTTTTTCAGAAGAAAACCTTAGAAGAAGAAGGTCATGAAGTACATCTATTTATTCCTTATATACCTAAAATCTTACCAGAAAAACATGTCTATCAGCTTTTTTCTATTACTTTTCCATTTCAAAAAGAACATAGAATAGCAACTCCTTTTTCTGCAAATTATGATCTATATCTTAACAATCTTAAATTGGATGTAATTCATACCCATACTCCTTTTTCCTTAGGAATTTTTGGAGCTTATGAAGCTAAAAAAAGAAAAATCCCCCTTATACATACCTACCACACCTTGCTTACTGAATACGCCTACTACATATGGGATCATTTTCCAGATATGGTCAAAAAACATATAATAACTGAGGAAAGAGCAAAAGATATAGCAATATGGATTAGTAGATCTTATTGCAACCTCTGTGATACTGTAATCGCCCCTTCCACAAAGATTAAAAAACTACTTATTGATTTTGGAGTTAAGAAACCTATAGAAATAATTCCTAATGGTTTAGATTTGAGGAATTTTCATCCCATTGATAAAAAAGTAGCAAGAGATAGATTACATCTTCCTACTGATGCATATATTTTACTATTTGTGGGAAGGTTAGGAAAAGAAAAGAACATAGAATTTTTATTGAAAGTTATGAATAAATTAAAAAATTATCCCAAAATCTACCTTCTCATTGTAGGAGATAACCCTGACAAGAGAGTAATAAATAATCTAAAAGAAGAAGCTAAAAACCTTAATATTGAAGATAGGGTAATATTTACTGGCTATCTTGATTACGATAAAGTAATAGAGGCCTACTATTCTTCAGATATATTTGTCTTCTCGTCTTTGTCCGAGACCCAAGGTTTAGTAGTGTTAGAAGCTCTTACAGCTGGGCTTCCTGTAATTGCTTTAGAAGATGAGGCTATTGCAGATTTTGTAAAAGATGAAACAAATGGTTTTCTAATACCCTTCAAAACTTCTAACATAGAGGAAAGTATTATCTTATTTTCAAATAAAGTTATAGAATTATTAGAAAACTATAACTTATATAAAAAATTATCAGAAAATGCCATAAGTAGTGCCCAAAATTTCAGTGTTCAAAAGATTAATAAAAAACTCCTTGACTTGTATAACAACCTTATCAAAGAATATAATATTTAAAAATGCCTGAATTTATTTCTCTTTTTATAGAAGAGTTAAACAGAAAAAAAGAAAAAATAAATAATCTTTTTTTCAAAAAAGATATAAAAGATAGGTCTTTTTTTGTAAACTTTGTAGAAACTCTATGGCATAAAATACCAGAAAATTTACAAAGTAATGGTCATAAAATCTTTGCTATTGATGCCTCACAAAGAACCCTATCCTTTTCTCTTGGTCCGTATCTTCTTTTAACTCAAGGTTTAGCTATAGGTACTGAAGGTTATGAGAAAGCTACCATCTCATTAGATCCAATACCCGCATCAATTTCTGAAAATCAATTGGCATGGATACGGGATTTAATAATGCAAAAAATAGAAACTGAACTTGCCCTTAAAATTATAGAAGAAATTAAACCCCCCTTCATCTTATTTATTGATGGCTCTATCATCTCACGACTTTCATATCTATTAAGATATATAAATCTTATAGAGGAAGAGCCTTACAAAGACTTGGCTCTTAATGTTTTAAATACCACCATAGAACTCATTCTAAAATCCAAAAATAAAAATATAGAATTAATATCTATATCAAAATCAAGTAGAAACACCTTTTTCTTTCAAATTTTATCAATAGACCATCCTGAATTAAAAGAAGAACTTCCCTACACCCCTATTGACGCAGAATTTTTAAATATCCTTTCCTGGGAGCCAGGATATAGTACTCCCCTACTAATAGGAGCAGAAATGGGACTTGGTCATAATCAAATAGAGCTCATAGAGAAAGATCCTAATCTTCAAACCTTGCTAAAAGATATACCAGCTTTTATTACTTTCTATGTAAGACTCATTCCAAGAGACCAAATTTTAAGAATTGATATACCAAACTACTTAATAGAGGATTCAACCACACTTTTAGAAGTAAACTTTCATTGGGAAAAAGATGTAAATATAGATAATATCCTTGCTATACTTAGAGAAAATTGTATAAACTCTCAAATATATCAAACTCCTTTGTATTTAGTAGATAACATTGTCAGAATTAAAAAAACCCCCGATTTAGAAAGGTATATAATGATTCTTAAAAAAGAATTTCCTGACATCTTAGAATTAGATACATCTCAAAGGAGGTTTTTCTAAATAATCATGGACTTAAAATGTGTAGGATACTTGGTGGGTGAAAGTTTTTGCGATAGTTTTCAATTTATTACTAATGAAGAATTAGCCCCTAAAAGATTGGAATATGTCATAATTAAAGGAACTGCTGCATCGGATGAAGAGGTAGACGTATTAGCTCAAGTAGAAAGTCTAAAGGCTTTTTCAGATATATTAACAGAAGATCAGGAATATGATGCAACCACAAGACTTTTAGAATTAAATTACAAAATACCACTAAAGCTCATTGCTACAGCCAGAGTTTTAGGCTATTTAGATATTGATGATAATATTCAGCTTCCAAGATCAGTTTCCTTACCAGGTTCTCCGGTTTTTTTAGCTCCTGATGATCTTCTTAGAAGATTCTTCACTCATAAAAAGGCCACCGCTATAGAAATTGGAACCTTACTTTATAGGCCTAATGTCAAAGTAACTCTTGATCCCAATGGACTTAGGAGACATCTGGCCATAATTGCTCAAACAGGAGCAGGTAAATCTTATCTTACAGGATTACTTTTAGAGAAACTTGTAAAACTTGGTGCTACTATTTTAGTATTTGATCCTAATAGTGACTATGTCTTACTAAGAAGGAAAAGAAATAATTTAAAAGAATTTTCATCTATTGCCCAACAAGTTAACATTTATAGAATACCTCAAGTAAAAGGGAGATTTACGGATGATATCATTGGGGGTGTAATACCCTATTCAATCAGATTTAGTGAGTTAGAAAACGAACAAATAGCAGAAATATTAGGAATCTCAGAATATAGTAACATAAGAGATGCAGTTGAAACAGCTATAGAGGAACTTAGAAAAGAAGGTGTTGATTTTACCCCAAAGGAACTTTATGAAAAATTACAATCTATGGCAGGTATAGACGAGGAAGAGGAAAAAGAAGAAATATTAGATTTTGACGACTATGAAAAAAAATATGTAAAAAAAATAGAGAAAAAGAATAAAAAATACTCTGAAGAAACAATGATTGGAGCAAGAAAAGCATTAAAATATGTAAAATGGATAAAAGATTATCCAATATGGGGATTTAAAGATATAAAGATTGAGGAAATTCTAAAACCTGCTCAGATATCTGTCATAGATTTGGCAGGTATAGAGAAGAACCTACAAGATTTAGTAGTAAGTAAATTGTTAAATGATATATGGACTAAAGCAAAATCAGAAGGACTTACATATCCCTTATTTATTGTATTAGAAGAAGCCCATAATTTAGTGCCAAAAGAGAAAGCAGAGAAATTAAGAAGTGCTAAGATAATAAATTCAATTGCAGCGGAAGGACGAAAATTTAAAGTATTTCTTATTGTGGTCACACAAAGGCCCTATAAAATAAGCAGTAATACTTTATCCCAATGTGGAAGCCAGATAATAATGAGATTAACCAATCCTACAGATCAAAACGCAGTAAAAGAAGCATCAGAAGCTCTTTCAGAAAACTTATTTAATGATCTTCCTGGATTAAACATTGGAGAAGCTATTATCTTAGGAAGATTAACCCGTATTCCTGTAATGGTAAAGATTGGGGAAAGAGAAACTGCAGAAGGAGGTTTTGATATAGACATAGATGAAGAATTTGAAAAAGCTCTAAAAGATGCTCAAAATAGAGATATATTCGAAGATATTATAACCGATCTCCCTGATATTGGGAGTGAAATCTAAACATGATAAAAATTCTTATAACTGCTGATAACCATTTAGGTAAATACTACAAAAAGTTAGTACCAGAAAGACTAAACGAAAGAAGAAGAAAGATAAGAGAAGCATTTAAAAAAACAGTAGATTATGCCATTGAAGAAAAGGTAGATATATTTATACAAGCTGGAGATTTATTTGATTCTACAAATCCCAGGAATCAAGATTTGGCCTTTGTTGCTCGAGAGTTTTCAAGATTAAAAAGAAACTATATTCAAATTTATACTATTGGTGGAAACCACGATGCTCCAAATATGATAGATAGTGATGCCTTTCCCATGAAAATTTATGAAGAAGTAGGTTTAATAAAATCTTTTTTATCTCAATCTAATATTAACGTAGATATATTTGAGAAGGATCAGAAATTAATTATATCTGGTTTATCCCATGATCCAAGAAAAAAGGGAAGAATTGATCCCTTAGAAAATATAAAATTATCAGATTCTATACCTCAAGATAATAATATATGGAAAATCCTAATTCTCCATTACTCCTTTGAAAAATATGCTCATCCAAAATCTTCTGAGCCTCAAGTATCACTACATACTTTATATAGCCTCCCCTTTAATATTTATATATTGGGACACCTCCATGAGAAGAATATTTATAAATTTGGAGATAAAATACTAATAATACCAGGAAGTACTGAAAGATTTGATTTTGGAGAAATAGATCTTACTCCAGGTTTTTACCTATTAAAAATAGAAGGAAAAAAGATTGACATAATTCACGAAAAAATAGAACCACAACCTATGAAAATCATGGAAATAAAACTTTCAGAAATTACAGAAAAAGATTATACCAATGCTATTATTGAAAAAATATTAAGAGAATCTCAAAAAGATCTTATGTTAAAATGCAAAATTGTAGGAGAAATTCCTATATCTATATATAGTTCCATAAATTTTAGCAAGATACTAGACGAAGGACTTAAAGCTAATTTCTTATTTGACTTAGATACGCAAAATTTGAGAATAAAAGGGAAAGAGATATCAATAATACCATCAGAAGATTTCAGTTTTGAAAAGAATCTGTCTAAAATAACAGAAAAATACTTGGAAGAAAACAAAGAAGATCAAGAAGCTATAATAGAAGCAGTTAAATGGATAAGAGAAGAGTTAAAAATTAGAGGAGAGTTCTTATGATAAAACTTGTGAGCTTAAAACTTAGAAATTTTAAACAATATGAAATAGCATCTCTAAATTTTCCAGATCAGGGAAGAATACTTATAAAAGGGAGGAATGAGGCAGGAAAAAGTAGTATATTTGAGGCAATTTATTTTGCACTTTTTGGGGAAGGACTCGAGCACAATAATAGTGATCTTATAAGATTTGGAACTAACGAAACAACAGTAGAGCTTACTGTAAAAACTAATGATAAATTAATAACCATAAGAAGAGTCCTTCCTCTTAATAAAAACCAAGACGCCTCTTTGGTTATAAAAAATATAAATGAGCAAACTACAAAACAAGAAATAGTAAAAGGACCAAGAATTGTAAACAGTAGAATAGTTAAAGAAATAGGTCTTGATGGAGATATATTATTAAACACATGTCTTGTAGCACAAAAAAAATTAGATGCCTTAGAAACTTTAAAGGCTGGAGACAGAAGAGAAATAATATCCAAATTATTTAACTTGGATTATCTTTTGAATATTTCTGAGAAGGCAAAACAGATCAAAAATGAACTTGAGAAACAAAAACCCCAATATGAACTTTTGAAGAAAGCAGCTGAGGCTAAAAGAGTTTTACCAGAAATTGAAGAGGAATTAGATAAAATCCATATAGAAATAGGAAGGATTGAAAAAATCGAAAAATCTAAAAATATATACAATTTGGAATTAACTTTAAATAATCTTAAAGAAGAAATTAGAGACTTGGAACAAAATCTTGAAAACCTAAAAAATAAAGTAGAAACCTTAGAATTCTTAAGAGAAGAAAAAAGAAAAATAGAAGAAATAACAAGCATTAAAGAAAAACTTCAAATATTAGAAAATCAGAGAGAAAAGCTTCAAAAAGAAATAACTAATTTAGAAGAAAGAATAACTAAAGAAAAGGAACTTTCAACTCAACTTGAAGGGCTTAATAATGTTATTAAGATAAAGCAAGAAATTGAAAAATTAGAAAAAGTATTAAGTGATGGAAATAATTTAATATCAAACCTTCAAGAAAAATTCACAAAATATAAGGAATTAGAAAACAAAACATCAAAAGAAAAAGAATTACAGGAGGAGAAAGATAAGCTCCAAAAAGAAGAGAGAAACTCACTTCTTAAGAAAAATCTGTTAGAATTAAGAATTAAGAAACTAAGAGATATATTAGGAAAAATACAAGAAATACCTCAAATAGAAGATACATATAAAAGGGCTTTAGAATATCATCAACAAAAGAATAAGGTTTATGAATTAATTTATAAAGTACAAAAAACTAAAAAATACTTTGTTACCTCATCATTCATTACACTACTATCTTTAACATTAGCTATCCTTTTATCAAAAATATTTTTTATCACTACAGGAATATTAACCATTTTATCCATCTACTTTTATCAGAATTATGCAAAGATCAATAAAGAGTTTACCAAAGAAAAAAATCTTCAAGAATATATTGAGAAAGACATTCCTCTCGAACTCAAAGAAAAGAATCAAGAAGAGTTAGCCTTAATATTAAATAAAATTAAAGAGAAAAAAACATATAAAAAGGAACAAATAGAAAGATTAGAAGAAAAACTTAAAATGAAACTTAATCAAACCAATAATTTAATTACAGAAATAGTACAAAAGAAAGCTCACATAGAAAGTGAACTTAAAAATATTGATTCTTACAAAAATGAAATCCATAAATTATCCTTAGAATTCCAAGAAAAATTAAAAGAAAGTAACTTGGACAAAATAGAAGAGAAGTTAAAAAAGTTATCAGACACCCTTAAAAAGAAGGAAGAAGAATTAATCTCCTTAAGAGAAAAGGATACTATGCCTGAAAAGGAACTATCTTATCTCATTTCTCAAAAAGGCTCTATAGAAAACGAGCTTGAAAATATAAGGAGATTAAAAGAGGAATTAGAAAGGAAAAAAAGAGACCACAAAAATATTGAAAACGAAATATCAAAAGAACAGGCAAATTTAGAAGCAAAGATAAACGAATTAAGAAGAAGTGATGATAAGTATATGTCAGAAATAGAAGAATTAATAAGACAGCTGGAAAATGATAGAGTAAAAGAAGAATATGAAAAAATTGCTCAAGAACTAAACAAGAAAAAGGGCGAAAAAAACTCTATAGAGAAAAATTATCAGGATCTAATAACTGAATTTTCCAAAAGATTTGTAGAGGATTGGAGAAACTACATAAATGAAGTATTTGATGAAAATTTAAAAGAGAAATTAATAATAAAAGAAAAAGAACTCCTTCAACAAAAAGGTGAAAAAGAAGGAATACTAAAAGAATATGAGCTAAAAACAGGAAGTAAAAGAGAAGATTTAGACCCAGAAAGGATAAATCAAGAATATATTAAATTAGAAAAAGAAATTATTAAAATGAACTATGCAATGAAGATTGCAGATACCACAAGAGAAACTATATTAAAAGCAATTAGACCAAGAACAGAATCCTTCATGCAAAAAATATTACCCATTTTAACCTCAGATAGATATCATTATGTAGAGATTGGGGACGATTACAAATTAAAAGTTTACACAAGTTTCAAAAAGGAACCCTTAGAAAAAAACATTTTTAGCGGAGGAACACAAGATCAACTTTCCTTAGCTTTAAGACTTGCTTTTGCTATGGCCACGTTACCTCAAGATAAGGGTATACAGCCCAAATTTATATTCTTAGATGAACCTCTTGGATCTTTTGATGAGGACAGAGCAAAAGGCTTATTATACCTTCTCACTGAAGGAGAAGTAGCAGAGCATTTTGATCAAATCTTTCTTATAACACATGTTCCTATCGATGAATCTATTTTTGATGAAATCTACTATGTAGAAAATGGTAAAATAACAAAAGTACAGGAAAACATTACTCAATCTTTAGATTACGAAGATAATTCTTAAATTGTTCTCCTAAATCTTCTCTCTGAAGAGCAAGTTCTACTGAAGCCTTTAAAAAACCAAGTTTACTTCCAGTATCATATCTCTTTCCCTTAAATTCATAAGCATATATAGCTTCCTTCTCTAATAATAATTTAAGTCCATCAGTAAGTTGTATCTCTCCCCCCCTTCCTGGCCTTACCTTCTCAAGCATATTAAAGATTTCAGGAGTTAATATGTATCTCCCAACAATAGCTAAATTAGAAGGAGCTTCTTCCACGGAGGGTTTCTCTACCAGATCTGTTACTTGATAAATCCCTTCTTCAATCTCTCTTCCAGAAATAATACCATAGTTTTTAACCTCATTCCTTGGCACCCTTTCCACTGCAACAATAGAACACTTATATCTCTCGTAAATCTCTATCATTTGCTTTATACATGGAATATTACTGACTATTAAATCATCACTCAAAATAACAGCAAAAGGTTCATCTTTCACTAATGCCTTTGTTACAAGCACAGCATGACCAAGACCCAAAGGTTCCTTCTGTCTTATATAATAAACTGTACCAAGCTCTGATATTTCCCTAACTTGTCTTAAAAGATCTAAATCACCTTTCTTTTGAAGAAAATATTCCAACTCAAAAGATATATCAAAATGATCCTCAATAGCCCTTTTATTCCTACCAGTTACTATTATGATTTCTTCAATTCCTGAATTTACAGCCTCTTCTACAGCATATTGTATTATAGGTTTATCAACTACTGGAAGCATCTCTTTAGGCTGAGCCTTTGTAGCAGGTAAAAATCTGGTACCAAGACCAGCAGCAGGAAAAACAGCTTTCTTAATACTCATCTTTGAGTTCCTCCTCTAATTTTCAGGAATTTTAACTATAACTAAAGTTAAACTCTCATTTTCTACTCTAAGCTGATGACAAATCCCAGCAGGAATTATTAAGACATCACCATCTTTTATATTTATCTCCTCTGGTTCTATAATTTCACATTTTCTTATTTCTCCTTCCTCAATCTCTGTACCCCCACTATATTTATCACTTAATAATACTTTCCCTCTCCCTTTAAATACGATATACATATCATTGACTCTTTTATGAACCTCTGTATCACTTATAAAAGTTGGAGAAAAGTTTAAAAACCTAACCATAAAATTACCTTTTTTATAATCTTCCAAATTCCCTTCAGAAAGTGAAAATTTTCTAAACATATCATTCCTCCCCAAAAAGTTTAACAAACCTCTAATTATTCTATACATTAAAGATTATTTAAGCAACTTTTTTTAATTACAATTTTGTGCTAAAATTAAATGGAAAAGCTGATAAAAATCGCAAAGGTGCTTTGGACGAAAGGGGCCAAAGCACCTTTTTTAGTTTTTAGTGAAAGATAAATATTTAAACAAGGAGGCGTATAAAATATGAAGGATACAGAAATAAAGATAGTAGATACAACATTGAGAGATGGAGAACAAACAGCTGGAGTAGTATTCTCAAAAGCTGAAAAACTCCAAATAGCAAGAATGCTTGACGAAATAGGAGTACATCAGATCGAGGCTGGTATCCCTGTCATGGGAGGAGATGAGGAGGAAGCAATAAAGGCTATAGTAAAGGCTGGCCTCAAAGCCAGTATTATGGGATGGAATAGAGCTGTTATAAGTGATATTGAGGCATCATTGAGATGTGGTGTGGATGCAGTAGCTATTTCTATTTCTACTTCCGATATCCATATAAAATATAAACTTAAAAAGACAAGAGAATGGGTTTTGGAAAATATGGTTAAAGCTACAGAATTTGCCAAGAAACATGGAGTATATATATCGGTAAACGCAGAAGATGCCTCAAGAACAGACTTAGAATTCCTACTCCAGTTTGCAAAAGCAGCCAAAGAAGCAGGCGCAGACAGATTGCGATTTTGTGATACTGTTGGAATAATGGAACCTTTCACAATATACGAGATTGTTAAGACCATTATAGAAAAGGTAGGAATTCCTGTAGAAATGCATACCCATAATGATTTTGGTATGGCTACTGCCAATGCTTTAGCAGGAGTAAGAGCTGGGGCAACCTATGTAGGCGTAACTGTAAATGGACTTGGTGAAAGAGCTGGAAATGCAGCATTGGAAGAAGTGGTCATGGCCTTGAAGTATATTTATAACATAGATGTAGGAATTAAAACTTATAAATTGAAAGAATTATGTGAGTATGTAGCAAAAGCTTCTGCAAGAGAATTACCTGTAAATAAAGCTATAGTAGGTAAAAATATATTTGCTCATGAATCTGGCATACATGCAGATGGTGTAATTAAATATCCTAAAACATATGAAGTATTCTCTCCAGAAGAGGTAGGAGGAGAAAGACAGATAGTAATTGGTAAACATTCAGGTACTCATGCTCTTATAAGAAAATTCCAAGAATATGGAATCACTTTATCTGAAGAGGATGCCCAAGAATTACTTAAAAAGGTAAGAGCTCTTGCTGTAGAACTTAAAAGACCTTTATTTGATAAAGAATTAATGTATCTTTATAATGACTATCTAAAAGAAAAATTAGAAAAAGAAGGAGTGTAAAGATGGGAAAAACCATAGTAGAAAAAATTTTTTCTAAGCATGCTGGTAAAGATGTTAGAGCAGGAGATATTGTTATTGCTAAATTAGATGCTTTAATGGGACAAGATGGCACATCCCCATTAGCAATAAAAGTCTTTGAGGAATTAGGAGGAACAAGAGTTGTAAATGCAGAAAAAGTACTTATTGTTATGGACCACTCTGTTCCTCCCCCTAACGAAGGAGTGGCTAACCTTCACAAGTTAATGAGAGAATTTGCAGAAAAATATGGAACTCAGATTACGGAATTTGGAGAAGGGGTATGTCACCAAGTTTTTATGGAAAGAGGTTTAGCTATTCCAGGAAGTCTGGTAATTGGGGCGGACTCCCATACATGCACTTATGGGGCATTAAACTGCTTTTCCACTGGGGTAGGATCCAGTGAGCTTGCAGCAGCAATGTATACGGGTAAATTGTGGTTTAAAGTTCCAAATACTGTTAAAATCAATCTCAATGGCAAACTTCCTAAGTGGGTTGTTTCAAAGGATATCATATTATACTTAGTAGGATACTTTAAAGCTGATGGATTAACATACAAAGCAATTGAATTTGATGGAGAAACTATTAGAGACCTTTCTATAGATGGAAGAGCTACAATAACTAATATGGTCGTAGAAATGGGTGCAAAAGCTGGTATTATGCCATTTGATGAAAAAACAAGGGAATTTTTTAAAAACATAGGAATGGATATAAATAGTGGTATTGAAGCAGACAAAGACGCAGAATATGAGGCTGTTTATAATTTTGATATTTCTAATTTAGAGCCACAAGTAGCCTTACCCCATACTGTGGACAATGTATATCCCATATCTCAAATAGAGAAAATAAAAATTCATGAAGCTTTTATAGGAACATGTACTAATGGTAGATTGGAAGATTTAAGATATGCAGCTCAGATATTAAAGGGGAAAAAGGTAGATAAAAATGTTAAACTTATAATCACTCCAGCATCTAAGCGAATATATACGCAAGCCTTAAAAGAAGGACTTATTGAAATATTTTTAAATGCAGGAGCTATAGTTACAAATCCTGGTTGTGGTCCATGTGTAGGAACACATCAAGGAGTACCAGCTGATGGAGAGAATGTTATATCTACTGCAAATAGAAATTTTAAAGGAAGAATGGGAAACAATAAAGCCTTAATTTACCTTGCATCTCCTTTAACAGTAGCTGCCTCAGCGATAAAGGGAGAAATTACTGATCCTCGTGAATTTTTAAATTAGGAGGAAAGAATAAAAATGATATTAAAAGGTAAAGCTCATAAATTCGGAGACGATATAAATACTGATTATATTATATCTGGAAAATACAAATTTAAATCCTTAGACTTTAATGAGATGTCAAAACATCTCTTTGAAGATTTAGATCCAGAATTTTATAAAAAGATAAACCCAGGGGATATAATAGTGGCTGGAAAGAATTTCGGATGTGGCTCCTCAAGAGAACAAGCCCCTTTAGTTATAAAATATGCAGGAATAAGTTTAGTAATTGCCAAAAGTTTTGCAAGAATATTTTACAGGAATTCAATTAATATTGGTCTTCCCCTCATAGAAGCTAATACTGATGAAATAGATAATGGAGATGAACTAGAGGTAGATTTATTTCAGGGAAAAATTTATAATAAGACTAAAAACATAACCATATTATCTAAGAGTACATTTCCAGATATCATGGTAAAAATATTACAAGCAGGAGGATTAGTAGAGTACCTTAAAAAAGAGGGAGATTTTAAAATATAAATGCAGAATTTTTCTTTTTATCTACCTGTAAAGATTAAATTCGGTATAGGACTCTGGGAAAGAATTCCCGAAGAGTCCTATGCTTTGGGAGCCAAAAAGATACTCTTAGTAACTGGTAGAAAGCATCTAAAAAATACAGGAATTTTAGATAAATTACTTCATCTTTTTAATAATTATCAAGTAGAAGTAATCGTTTTTGATGATGTACCTCCAGAACCACCATATTATGTAGTAGATAATGGTGCTGAGATTGCAAAATCAAAAGAAGTAGATTTAATTGTAGGAATAGGAGGTGGAAGTGTCTTAGATGTTGCAAAAGCTATAGCTTTAAAGATAAATCTTCCAGGTTCTATATGGGACTATATAGGTGAAAAAAGTGAAAAAATCTCTACACAAAGTATACCATGTATATTAGTCCCTACTACAGCGGGTACAGCAAGCGAAGTAACTAAGGTATCAGTACTTATTAACCCAGACACTAAAGAAAAACTAAGTATAAGGCATGATAGTTTATATGGAAAAATTGCTATTGTGGATCCTTTACTTACTTTATCCATGCCAAGAGAAAATACTATCTATAGTGGCTTAGATGCCTTTATTCATTCATTAGAATCTTTTTTATCACTAAATAGCAACATTTTAACTGATCCCATTTCCATTAATTCTCTTAAAATTGTTTATAAATATTTGCCAAGAGTAATTGAAAATTTAGAAAGAATAGACTTAAGGGAAAAATTACTTTATGCAAGCACTATTAGTGGAGTGGCTTTCTCTCAAACAGGACTTGGAGGCATTCATGCCTTAGCCCATCCTATAGGAGTATATGCTAATATACCTCATGGTCTTGCATGTGCTCTCGTTACCCTTCCAATGCTAGAATATAATTTGGATATTTTACCAAGAGAGAAAATCTCAACCCTTGGCAGAGCTGTAGGGGTCTATTCTTTGAGATCTGCAAAGGAGAAAATTTTGAAAAAAATAGAAGAATTTTTAAAAACTTTAGATATAAAATTAGGGCTCAGAAATTACGGAATATCAAAGGAACAGCTATCAATTATTGCTAAAGAAGCTCCAAAGACAGGCTCTTACAAAACGAATCCTCGAGCCCTAAACTATGAAGTAATCTTAGAAATTCTCAAAAAAGCTTGGTAAATCCTATTTTAAGCTAACTATATCTAAATCAGGTTTAAATTTTACTATTGAATTAGAAGGGAAATACCCTCTTACAGAAGCATTAGGATAAACTAGTACTTTTTTACCTAATATGGTGCCAGGATTTAAAACAGAATTACAACCTGTCTCACTCTCATCTCCTACAATTGCTCCCAATTTCCTTAATCCGGTATCATAAACTTCACCATTTACACTTATTCTTACTGTAGAGGAAGGTCCCATCTTTAAATTAGATATTTTTGTCCCAGCCCCTAAATTAACCTTATGACCTAAAATACTATCACCAACATAATTGAAATGAGGGGCTTTTGCACCATTTAGTAATATGCTATTTTTAACCTCTGTACAATGCCCCACTACACAATTATCCCCTATATAAACATTTCCTCGTATATATGCACCTTGTCTTATCTCACAATTTTTTCCTATATAGGCAGGACCCTTTATATATACAAATGGTTCTACGACTGTACCTTCACCTATATATACTGGACCCTCTATGAAAACTCCTCCCTGAATAATACCCTCTATATCTGGCTTTATATACTTTTCAAGAAAAGTTTTTAGATTTTTTAAGGCTTCCCAAACATATTCAACATTTTTAAAGAGATCTTCCTCTATTCCATCAATTTCAAAAAAATCTTCTGGTGCCCACATAGACATATCCTCCTTTACCATCTTAATATATTCATAACTTCTATAATATCTGATGGCTTAGATGCAAGAAAATGAACACCATTAACCAACTTACTTTCTTTAATTTTACTACATAAATCTACACAAAGTTCAATACCAATATTTTTTATGTTATCTTTTCTCTCAAATTTTTCTAAAATATACCTTGGTATTTTTATGCCTGGCACATTATTTATCATATAGTCAATCATCTCCAAGGATTTAAAAATAGTAACTCCAACGATTATCTTTACCCCACTACCTACCTTTTCTCTTACCCTTTCCATTATTGATAGATCAAATACCAATTGGGTTTGAAAAAACTCAGCTCCTGCTAAAATTTTCTTTTTCATCTTTAAAATCTCAATATCTAAAGGAGTAAGATTAGGATTAAAGACTGCTCCCAAGAAAAAATTAGGACTTTTATTTAATTTTTTTCCTGCAAAATCTTCCCCTGATTCTAACATCTTTGCTATCTTTAATATATTTACTGCGTCTAAATCAAACACAGGTTTAGCACTTTTAGATATACCAGTGGTTGTATAATCCCCCGTTAAAACTAAAACATTTTTTATACCAAGGGTATACGCACTTAATAGCTCACCCGAAATGGCAACCCTATTCCTATCCCTGGCTGTAATTTGAAAGATAGGCTCTATTCCCTCTTTTAACAACAAATAGCTTCCTACTAAAGAGGTGATTCTAACACCTACATTTTGGAAATCAGTAACATTTACTGCATCTACTCTATCTTTTAACATTAAAGTCTTGCTAACAAAAGAAGAAACATCCACTCCTCTCGGAGGACTGACTTCTGCTGTAATTATGAATTTTCCCGATTTTAATTTTTCCTCAAAATTCATTCTTGTAAAAGTATTTTACTAAAATCTTTTGGTGGAACAATCTTGAGGAAATCTTCTTCAGATATTCTATTTGTTCTAAACAAAATTACCCAAGGACATAATCTCTCGTAAACCTCACATATCCCATCTTCTGCTCCACCACAAGGTCCATTTCTCATCTTTTTAGGACATAACTTTTCCATACAAAGATTCCCTGTATAATAAATCCAACATTCTCCACAAGCAGAACATAATCTTGCAAAACTACCCAATGATCTACCAGGTTCGATCTTCAGGGTATTAGTAGCTGGGATAACAGGTTTCTTAATATAATTTGGTAATATTTGAGGTAATCCCCCACAAGTAAATGTCAAAATATTATCAGCTCTACTTATATCAATCCCAATCTCATCTATTATCCTCTTTAAACTACCCACATTACACTTATCCTTAGTAAGATCATAAACTCTCACTATATCTATTTCTAACTCAGACAAATAAGAAAATATCTCTTTATTCTTTTTCTCAATACTTTCAAAACCACAATTATCACAAGAGAAAATAAATATTTTTTCTCCTGATATTAAATTTTTTATTTCTTCTATCTTTTTAATTTCGATCTTCATTCTTTTCTATAGCCTTTAATAAATTTAACGCCAATATTCTCGTGGTTATTACCCCTACTCCACCTGGAACAGGAGTTATAGCTTCAACCTTATTCTTTACGCTCTCAAAATCAACATCACCTACTAATTTTCCATCTAACACATTAGTTCCTATATCAATTACAATCCCATTCTCTTTTACCATATCATCTGTAATTATACCAGGTTTACCTACAGCTACCATCAAGATATCTGCCATCTTAGTATAAAACTTTAGATCTATTGTTTTTGAGTGACATATTGTTACAGTTGCATTTCTTTGCAAAAGAAGAAGGGATAAAGGTCTTCCCACAGAAATACTTCTACCTACAACTACTACATTTTTACCCTCTATAGGAATATTATAAAAGTCAAGAAGTTCGATAACCGCCTGTGGTGTACAAGGAAAAAATGTATCTTCACCAGCCATCAATTTACCTAAGTTCTCATAAGTTATTCCTTCCACATCTTTTGAAGGCGGAATATACTGGAAAGCCTTCAATTTTTCTAAATTTTGAGAAAGAGGTCTGAGAAGCAAAATCCCATGAATATCTTTATTTATACCAAGCAAATTTATTTCGTTAATAAAATTATCTATAGAGATATTTTCATCAAGATTTATATTATTTATTTTTATTCCAAATTTTTTAAAGATCTTTTCTATACTATTTGCATAAGCCTCTGCTTCAGGATTATTACCCACTCTAACTACACAAAGAGTTGGAGTAATTCCCTTTTCTATATATTTTCTTACCTTTTCTATAATTTTTCCTTCCAAATTTTCTGCCACACTCTTTCCATATAAAATCTTCGCCATTTTACCCTCCTAAATCACTCCCTTAATATCCCCATTATCATCAATATCCATTTTACAAGCTGATGGTATCTTAGGTAATCCTGGCATTGTCATTATATTTCCAGTATATACAACTATAAATCCTGCCCCTCCAGAAATCTTTATTCTTTGCACATTTATTACAAAATTCTCTGGCTTTCCAATAAGCTTAGGATTATCTGAGAGAGAAAATTGGGTTTTTGCCATACAAACAGGTAATCTTTTAAATCCCCATTTTTCTATTTTTTTAAGATCTTCTTTTGCCTCGTCTAAAAACACAACATCTTTTGCTCCATAGACATTTACTGCAATCTTACGGATTTTATCCTCATAAGGTTCATCAAGATCATAAAGAAAAGCAAAGTTATTTGGATCATTTTCAATAGCAAAAAGAACTTCTTTTGCTAATTCTAATCCACCTTTTCCACCCTTTTCATATACTTCAGAAACAGCAACCCTTATACCTTTTTCCTTTAACATCTTCATTACAAAATTTATCTCTTTTTCTGTATCTGTAGGAAACCTGTTTATCGCTACAACAACTGGCAAACCAAATACTTCCTTGACAATATAAACATGGTGGAGAAGATTAGGAAGTCCTTTTTCTAAAGCATCTATATTTTCCTTATCCCAATCTTTTTTTAATCCACCATGATACTTCAAAGCTCTTATTGTTGCAACTAAAACTACCACATTGGGTTTTATATCACCTATTCTACATTTTATATTAAAAAACTTTTCAGCTCCCAGATCCGCCCCAAAACCAGCCTCAGTAACCACAAAATCAGCAAGCCTCAAGGCCATCTCCGTAGATATAAGAGAATTACAACCATGAGCAATATTAGCAAAAGGACCCCCATGTACAAAGGCAGGAGATCCTTCTAAGGTTTGTACCAAATTGGGAGATAAGGCATCTTTTAAAAGTACTGCCATAGATTTATGAGCTTCTAAATCCCTACTAAAAACAGGATCTCCTTTTTTGTTTATACCAACAACAATATTGCTAAGTCTCTCCTTTAGTTCCTGAATATCTCTTGAAAGAGAAAGAATAGCCATAACCTCAGAAGCAGCAGTTATATCAAATCCATCTTCCCTTGGTATGCCATTGCCTTTTCCTCCAAGTCCACTTACTATAAATCTTAGTTGGCGATCATTCATATCTAAACATCTTTTCCAGAAAATTTGATTAATGTCTATTCCAAGTCCATTTCCTTGATATATGTGATTATCTAACATAGCAGACAACAAATTATTAGCAGAAGTTACTGCATGAATATCACCTGTGAAATGTAAATTTATATTTTCCTCTGGAATAACCTTGGCCTTACCACCCCCAACAGCTCCCCCCTTAACTCCAAAAATAGGACCCATAGAAGGCTCTCTTATACATATAATGGTTTTATAAGATAAAAAATTTAAAGCATCACCAAGTCCTATAGTTGTTGTGGTTTTTCCCTCACCTAAAGGGGTAGGATTCATAGCACTTACAAGAATCAATTTCCCCTTTTCTTTATCTTTAAGTCTACTTAAAACCCTCCAATTAACTTTTCCTATATACCATCCATAAGGCAAGATATCTTTTTCGGAAAGTCCCAATTCTGATACAAGATCAAAAATCTTCTTCACTCTATACCTCCAAGATTCAGGTCTATAGTAATTATTTCTCCCCAGACCTTATCTCCATCTATATAAAGATAACCTATAGTATTTTTATCAGTAAAAAATCTATCTGTTGGAGATCCTGGATTGAAAAAGAAAATTTTATCATCCCATTCCATAAGAGCATGATGAGTATGCCCAAAGACAATAACATTAATATTCTCTAAATCTTCTTCAAAAACCTTCTTGACCCTGTCTTTAATTCCCCATGGAGCACCGCTACCATGAGTGATTCCAACCTTTACTCTTTCAAGAGTAATAATCCTTTTAGAAGGTAAAACTTTTTTCACTTCCCATGAATCCATATTTCCATGTACACCAATAACATCAGCTATTTTTTTAAGTTCAGGAAGAAAGAAAAGCTCTTCCCAATCACCAGCATGCAATATAAGATCAACTCCTACTAATTTTTCTAAAATAATTTTAGGAAGATACGGAAAACGAGAAGGAAGATGTGTATCAGAAATTACTCCAATTTTTAACATTCGTTCCTCCAACGTTAGAGAAACATTTTTAAAATATATAATAAAAAATTGGCGGGGAGGGTGGGACTCGAACCCACATGGCCGCGAAGGCCTTACCGGTTTTCAAGACCGGCCCCTTAGCCAATTCGGACACCTCCCCGATGTCCAAGAAAATTATACCATAAAAATTTTTAATTTTGTTTAAAATCTTGTGATATAATCTAAGAAAAAGGAAGGAAATTTTATAAAATGGATGTTAAAAAAGCAATTCAAGAAAGAAGATCTTTAAGATCATTAGAACCTTTTGAAGTTACCGAAGAATTAATTTTAGATCTTGCTGAATCTGCATCCCTTGCACCTTCATGTTTTAATAATCAACCATGGAGATTTATATTTACATATGACAAAGAACTCTTAAAAGAACTATATACTGCTCTAACACCAAGAAATAATTGGGCTTTTGTATCATCATTAATAGTAACTGTATTTACAAAATATGAATTAGATTGCCAAATAAAAGGGAGAGATTATGCTCTATTTGATACTGGAATAGCAGTAGGCTTTATGTTATTAAGGGCAACTGAGCTCGAAATGATAGCTCATCCAATAGCAGGTTATGATGAAGAAAAGGTTAAAAAGATTTTAAACATACCTGAGGATATGCAAGTAATAGCCCTTATTATATTTGGGAAAAAAGCTGAAAAGCCAAGTACTTTATTATCTGATGAACAAAAAGAAAGAGAATTAAAAAGACCAGAAAGGCTTCCTATAGAAAAATTTGTATTTATAAATAAATATACAGAAAAATGAAAATATCGTGTTCTACAGCAGCTTTTATTGATCCATCCTCATCTACAGAACAAAAATTAAAAGATTCTATAGAAGCTATCAACAATATAGTTAAACATGGCTATGATGGTATAGAACTTTTTATACCAAATGTATTCTCTGATGAACAAAAAGAAATCCTATTCCAAGAAGCTTCAAAAATAAAAGGAAAAATACTTACGATTCATGCCCCTAAAAATACTCTTCATCGACCCTTAAAAGAAATTTTTACTCCTTTAACTAAATTAATCAAAAAGGCATCAGATTTAGAGGTAAATTATATAGTTTTACATCCACCATTCCAAAAAAACTTCAAATCCTTAATAAGAACAATATTCTACATTTTGGACAATATTTTACTTTTTGCTAAAAGAAACAATGTTACACTTACAATAGAAAATGTACCATACCTTTTAGATCCTCCAGAGTTTTTTAAAAACATTTGTGAAAAATATAAGGATGGTTTTGGAATAACCATTGATATAGAATATCTTTATTCCACTCCCTATTCCTTAGACAAATACCCTAAAGACCTTCTCTACAAATATCTGAAGAATATTCATATAAGAGATTATGATGGAAAAAGTTTTGACGAAGAAGGAAATAGAAGATACCTAAAACTTGGTGAAGGCTTTATAAACTTCAAAGAACTCTTCGAAAAACTTTTTGAGATAAACTATGACAGTATCCTAACAGTAGAGACTGTATTTAACGATAAGATAGAAGATCTAATCTATAGTAAAGAATTTATAATTAAACATCTACCTCAGAAATCATTAGCTTCTGGATAAGAACCAAGTATTTTAAAATCTAAACATTCTTCCTTTATCTTATCCAATGCTCCCTTTACTTTATCATCTTCAACATGTCCCTGAAAATCAACAAAAAATCTATACTCAAAAGGTTTAGAAGGTACTGGTCTTGATTGAATTAAAGTCATATTTAATCCAAAATCATGAAGAGGCCGTAAAGCCCTATAAAGAGCTCCCGCTTGATGTTTCACTGAAAAAATTATGGAGGTTTTATCCTTACCTGTCGGTTTTGGAATATTTTTACCAAGCACTAAGAATCTCGTCTTATTATTCCATGCATCTTGTATATTTTCAGCCATTATATTTAAGCCAAAAATTTCAGCTGCAAAATTACTTGCTATTGCTGCACTATTTTTTTCTTTTAACACTAACATGGCAGCATAACTAGTACTAGAAGTTGGTATTTCTTCTACATCAGGTAAATTTTGCCTCATCCATCTCCTACATTGGGCTAATGCTTGAGGATGAGAATAAACTCTTTTAATCTTTTTAATATCCTTCTCTGTGGATAATAAGGAATGTCTAATGTCCAAATATACCTCACCTATTACCTTATTTGTAGTAATTGCTAAAAAATCCATAGTAACCCCTACTGTTCCTTCTAAAGAATTCTCAATAGGTACTACTCCAAAATCTGATCCTTCCTCTAAAACCTTAAAAATATCTTCCACAGAAGGTAAAGGAACAAATCTAACTCCTTCCCCAAAAAATTTAACAGCAGCCTGATGTGTAAAACTTCCTTCAGGGCCAAGATAGACTACAGTTAAATCTTTTTCAAGACTCCTCAAATAACTCATTATACTTTTAAAAATTCCATAAACCGCCTCTGGAGGTAGAGGCCCCTCATTTTCCTTTATAAGTCTTTCCAATATTTCCTTTTCCCTTTTAGGGTCAAAAACAGGATAGTCTTTTTCTTTTTTCCAGTTTTTAATTTCTAACACTATCTTTGCTCTCTCATTTAAAAGATTCAAAATCTTTTTGTCAATCTCATCTATCAATCCCCTTAATTCATTTAATTTTTCCATAACTAACCTCTTTTAAATCTATAAATTTTTATAAATTCTATAAGATAAAATCTTATTAGGTCAATATCTATTGTAATCTTGAGAAAAGTTTTGATTAAAAATTTTTTAATGATATAATAAAAACGTTAACGTAATCTTTTTAAAAAGGGGTGATAAAGCATTAAACCAGAAAAACAAAGAAAAAGAGGATTCTTCAAGGAATTTAACATTCTTATTGCCCTTATTGTACTTTGTGTATTTATAACCATTCTCAACCCAAAATTTATAACTCCCTTTAACTTACAAGTAATAGCAAGACAAGTAGCAATATATGGTCTTTTAGCTATAGGTGAAACTCTTATTATTATTGGAGGAGGTATTGATCTTTCTGTAGGGTCTTTGGTAGCTTTAACTGGAGTTTTAGTAGCTCTTTTCATGAAAAATGGAATTGATATGTACATTTCCATATTATTAGTTCTTCTATTTTCCTCTACAATAGGTTTATGGCATGGATTTTTTGTTACTAAGCTTAATGTACCACCTTTCATAATAACTCTGGGAACATTAACAGCTGCAAGAGGACTTGCTTCAGTAATAACAAAGGGTTGGCCTATAATAGGCCTTCCAGAAAAGTTCTTTTTTATAGGTCAAGGTGAAATTTTAGGAATACCCTTTCCATTAATAATTCTTATTTTTTTCACTCTTCTTTCCTTTTTCATCACTAAATATACTGTTCTCGGAAGAAATTTATATGCCATTGGCGGAAATATTGAAGCGGCAAGACTTTCTGGAATAGATGTGGATAAAATTAGAATATATACTTACATCTTTGGATCCTTTCTTGCAGGAGTAACAGGAATAATAATTGCATCAAGACTAAGTCAGGGACAGGCAGGAGTAGGTGGAGGATATGAACTAAGTGCTATTGCTGCAGCTGTTATAGGTGGAACATCCTTATCAGGCGGTGAAGGTACTATTCTTGGTACGATTATAGGTGCCACCATAATGTCAGTTATTTACAATGGACTAATTCTATTGGAGATATCTTCTTATTGGCATGATGTGGTAATGGGACTTGTCATTGTTACAGCAGTAACCTTAGATATCTGGAGGAAAAAGAAAAAGCCATAAGTTGGAAAGGAGGTGAAAATTTTTCTTAATTTGTTAATCTAAACAAAATTTCTGAACCTTAAATTAAAAAAATTAACAGGGGGGAATAAAAAAATGCGTAAATTACTTGTTATCTTATTGATTTTAGTATTTCCTTTCATATTCTCTACTGGATTTTCAAAAGATATACATGTAGCGGTTATAGGAAAATCTGTACATCCCTATTGGGCAGAAGTAGAATTAGGGGTAAAGAAAGCTGCCCAAGATTTAGGAGTTAAAGCCACATTCTTTGTACCTCAAAAAGAAGATATTCCAGCACAGATTTCTCAAATGGAATCTTTCATTGCTATGGGAGTAAGTGGTATAGCTATAGCACCATCCGATCCTACAGCCATTGCCCCTACTATTGAAAAGGCTATGGCAAAAGGTATTCCAGTAATAACCTTAGATACTGATGCTCCTCAAAGCAAGAGACTAATATACATTGGAACTGATAACTACTCAGCTGGAAAAATTGCTGGTTTGGTAATGTCTGATCTTTTAGGAGTACGTGGCGGAAAAGTAGCAATAGGTACAGGATCACTTACTGCTATGAATTCCTTAGAAAGAATGAGAGGATTCATGGATGGTATAGCTAATAACAAAAGAATTACAGTAGTTACAAAACCTGCACTCTGTGACTTTGAGGATACAGGAAGAGCAGTAACTCTTGCTGAACAAGCCTTACTTACCTACCCAGATCTGAGAGGTTTCTTCGGGGTATATGCATTTAATGGGCCAGCTGCAGCAAAAGCTGTAAAATCAGCTGGAAAAGTAGGCCAAGTAATCATAGTATGTTTTGATACCACAGCTGAGCATATGCAACTTATAAAAGAAGGAGTTATTGCTGCAACCGTAGGACAGAGACCATATATGATGGGTTATAAGAGTGTAGAGGTACTTACTAAGATGGCTCAAAAGGGTGTAGATGCAACCCTTAAAGAATTACCTGCTAATAGAATTATTGACACTGGAGTTGATGTGGTAGCAGGAGATAAATATGTAAAGAGCATAAAGAGCGTACAAGCTCTTACAGTAGAACAATATAGAAAGAAGCTCCAAGAGTTAGGAATTCCTGTACAAGGCTGGTAAATTTATTAAAGGAGAGGGGTTTTATTACCCCTCTCCTTTAAAATAAAATGGAGGTGTAGATTATAAAATGAACCAAGAGATATTGATAGAGATGAGAAATATATATAAAAGTTTTCCAGGAGTTCAAGCCCTGTCAGATGTCAACATAACAGTATATAAAGGAGAAATTTTAGCAATTGTAGGTGAAAATGGAGCAGGAAAGTCTACCCTAATGAAGATTCTTGCTGGTATATATCAAAAGGATAGTGGTAAAATAATATTTAAAGGTAAAGAAATTAATCCTCAAACACCTCACGAAGCCCAAAGTCTTGGAATATCTATGATACATCAAGAATTTAATTTAGCACCCAATTTAGATATTGCAACCAACATCTTTTTGGGAAAAGAACCCAAAAAGGGGAAATTAATAAAAATTTTTGATTATAAAAAAGCATTCTATGAATCCCAAAAATTATTAGAAATAATAGGTTTAGATTTACCTTCTGATACATTAGTAAGGAATCTTACAGTTGCCCAACAACAAATTGTAGAAATCGCTAAAGCTCTTGCATCAAAATCAGAGATAATAATTATGGATGAACCTACATCAGCATTAGCAGGAAAAGAAGTAGAAAAACTATTTGAAATTGCAAGGAATCTTAAGAATCAAGGAGTTTCCATCATATTTATAACCCATCGTTTAGAAGAAGTCTTCCAAATTGCTGAAAGAATAATTGTTTTAAGAGATGGGAAAAAGGTAGGAGAATTGCCTGCAGACAAAGAAAGATATAATGAAGTTATAAGATTAATGGTAGGAAGAGACCTAAGAGTTATTCCAAAACCTGAAACTGAAAAAGGAGATATAGTATTAGAGGTAAAGAACCTTTCATCAAATAAAATCCACAATATATCTTTTTATTTAAAAAAGGGTGAAGTTTTAGGTATTGCTGGACTTGTAGGAGCAGGAAGAACAGAGATTGTCAGAGCAATTTTTGGAGCAGATCCAAAAACCAAAGGGGAGATATATTTAGAAGGTAAAAAAGTAGATATTAGGACTCCTAAAGATGCGGTAAAATTGGGTATAGGATTAGTGCCAGAGGATAGAAAGTTACAAGGACTTATTTTAAATATGGCTATATATGAGAATATATCTCTTGCTTCCTTACCCTTTTTATTCCCAAACTATATTATAAAGGCAGAAAAAGAATATAAATTAGCAAATCACTTTGTAGAAAAGTTAAAGATTAGAACCCCAAGTATTTTTCAAAAGGTATTAAATCTATCAGGAGGAAACCAACAAAAGGTTGTTTTATCAAAGTGGCTTGCCTTAAATCCTAAGGTCTTAATATTGGACGAACCAACAAGAGGTATAGATGTAGGAGCAAAAGCAGAAATACACTCTTTAATTGGTGAATTAGCAAAACAAGGTATTGGAATTATACTTATTTCTTCAGAACTTCCAGAGATCTTAGCTTTATCTGATAGAGTATTGATAATTTCAAAGGGGAGAATAACAGCAGAATTACCTAAGGAAAATATATCTCAAGAAACTATAATGCAATATGCAGTAATTTAACATCTCTAAAAAATAGGATAAAATAATTGCAAAATATATACTTAAAGGAGGAAATTGTATGTCCTATATTGTATTAATAACAGGAGCGTCAAAAGGTTTAGGTTATTCGTTATCTGAGCTTTATCTTTCAAAGGGTGATTATGTAATTGCTACCTATCGAAAGAATTTAGAAAACTTAGAGAAGATCAAAGATAACCCTAATCTCCTATTATACAAAATGGATGTAGCAGATGAAAATTCTGTAAAAGATGCTTTTGAATTTATAAAAGGCAAAGTTCCCCATATTGATATATTAATTAACAATGCAGCAGTCTATTTGGAAGACAAAACAAAAACAATCGAAAATGTAGATATAGAAAAAGCCATACAAACACTGAATATAAATTCTATAGGCCCCTTAAGAGTATTAAAATACTTCTTCTCTTTAGTTGAAAGAGGGAACAAGAAATTAATAATTAATGTATCTTCTGAAGCGGGTAGCATATCAAATTGTTGGAGAGATAGAGAATATGCCTATTGTATGTCAAAATCAGCCTTAAATATGCTTTCTGCTATATTACAAAATTATAGCAGAAACAAAGGTATAAAAGTGCTTGCAATTCATCCTGGATGGATGAGAACCGATATGGGTGGTCCTAATGCTGATATTCCCCCAGAAGAAGCAGCAGAAGGAATTTATAATTTATCTATGAAAGAATGGGACATTAATGATAAAAACATCTATATGGATTATAATGGAAATCTTATGACGTGGTAGATTTATGAATTATACTTTGTGGGAGGGACTTAAATTAGTCCCTCCCTTTTTTTACAATATTTGAAATGTTTTTAAGCTATTTTCAAAAAGAGGCAAGTATTTATCAAAAGTATCCTTAAGAGCAGAGAAGGTAAAAACATAGAATTTATGATCTTTAATAAAGTAAACTTGCTTTTGTTTTATAGCTATATCTCCTACCACCTTAATTAGATAAACTAATTCATATCCTTCAAATCCCGCCACATCCCTTTTACCCTCACTTTGGAATTCTATTTCCCCTAATTCCTCTGAAACATAGCTTAATTCTTTTTTGATTGATGATATTAACTCATCGTTTATAACAGCTTCCTCATCTTCTGGAATATTTAGTATGTTAATATTAAAGTTAACTCTAAAACCCAAATCAGCAGGACCAACAAAAATAGCAGCCAAATTATAAGGAGCACCATCCTTAAATTCCCAATCTATAGGTGGAATTATTGAAAATCCATATTTTTCATTTATATACCTTTCTGTATCTGCTAAAATAAGATTGATGTTAATAGTAAGCAAAACTAAAGAGACTATTAAAAATCTAAAAATTCTTTTATAAAACATTAGCTTAAATTCCCCCCATTTTTAAAAATTTACAATTTCCCAAAAAGCCTTCTTAGGATTGTGATTCTTATCAAAAAGAAGTGGATAATCTTCTCTCCCTCTTACAGGCCAAAAGAAAAGCCATGTATAATCATCAGCGACTCCCCAAAAAGTAACTCCTGTAACTTTTCCTTTGTATTTTCTTAATATTGCAAAAGCTTCTTTATAAAGTTGAGCTTGTCTTTCAAGTCTATCCTCAGGAGGAACTTTAAAGTTATTATTTTCATTTCTATCATAATAAATCGATATATCGAATTCTGTAATCTGCACTTCTACACCAAGCTCTAAAAATCTCTTTATTGAATCTTCAAGCATCTTAGGAGTCGGCCAACTCAAAGTCCAATGTCCTTGAATACCAATACCATGAATTGGTACCCCTTTTTCTTTCAATCTTTTCACCAATTGATATGCTTTCTCTCTCTTTACCGGATCCTCCAAATTGTAATCGTTATAGAACAACTTTGCATTCGGATCTACCTCATGTGCCCATATAAAAGCTTTTTCTATAACTTCTTCTCCACAAATATCGTACCATGGGGCTTTCCTTAAAAATTCATACGGATTATCTGATAATGCTTCATTTACCACATCCCAAGCATAAACCTTTCCCTTATAATGGCCTACTACTTCCCTTATATGTTCCTTTAATCTTTCTAATATTTCCTCTTTAGTACCTGTTCCTCCCTCTTTTCCAGCAAAAACCCATGGTGGAGTCTGATTGTGCCAAACCAAAGTATGTCCCCTTACTTTCATACCATTTTTCATGGCAAATTCTACAATTTCATCAGCAGGATCAAAATTATAAACATAAGGTCTAGGATGAATAACTTCCCATTTCATCTGGTTTTCAGGAGTCAAACTGTTGAAATGCTTTTTAAGAAGTTCTTCATAATTATAAATATTTAAATTACTTACAGCAGCACCAATTAAAAAATAATCTTTATAAACTTCCTTAAGCGATGGTATCTCCATAGCTTTCACCTCCCTTAAAGGGGTCATTATAGAAAGTACTAAAAGAAACAAAACAAAAATTTTTAAACTGAACCTCATAAGAATTAACCTCCTTTCTGTTTTTTCATTGAATTTTTTATATTTTCAAGCTTTAAATATAGATCTTTCAATTCTTTCTCAAAGAAGAATACCAAGAGAAAAAGCAAAATACCACATGGATACCAGAAAATAGAAGAAATTGATAAAGAAAAATCAAGTTTCGAAAATTTAATAAGATCTATAGCTCTTTCAGGAGGAACATTTATACTTACATTGGCTAAGACTCCTCCTATATATCTTCCAATTCCAGTACCTACCGAATCTGTCAGATTAAAAATGGAAAAAATTGAAGTTCTATTTTCTGGTACATTAACATTCATAAGCATCATCTTTACATTAGGTCCTGTTAAAGAAGAAAAGAAACTTGCCAAGGTCCCCAAAAGGGCAAAATTCAAAAAAGCTTTTGAGGGTATATAAGCAAAGACAATATATGCAAGAGTTGCTCCAAGGATAGTACTTACACTACAAAATAAAGGAGTATACTTAGGTCTCTTTTTATAAAGAGCTCCACCTATAAAACCTCCCAAAAGAATTCCTAAAAGATTTCCTAAACCAAATAAGAAGTATATAAAGGTAGCCTGCCCCTGCGATAAATCTCTTTTTCCTACGAGGAAAGCTATAAGAAAATAAGGAATAGCTCCCCATGGTATAGTACCTGCTATACCCTGCAAAAAAAGAAGAAGATTGGTTTTTATTTTAACAAGATTTGCGTAGTCTCTAATATTTATCGTCCTTGGATAAACATAACCTGCCTTAATTAAATCTTCTATACCCTTTTCAGAATATCCTCTTTCTACATTAGGAATGAAAAATAAATAAAGTAAAGCAAGAATCCAGTTTGGTACTGATACAACTATAAAAGGTAATCTGAAATTTCCTGTATATTCATATACAAGGCTTGAAAGAATTACCCCAATAAGAACTCCCAATGATAGCGAAGAAGCAACAATAGAGGTTGCTTTACCTCTTTCTTCCTCTTTATACAGATCGCTAACAATAGAGAAAGCAAGTGGAAAAACCACACCTACACCTATACCCGTGAGAACTCTTAATATAAAAAATTGAGTCCAATTTTGGGCAAAAGCAGTTAAAAAACATGGTATTTCTCCTATGAGAATCCCAGTCACAAAAAGTATCTTTCTATTTATTTTGTCTCCAAAATATCCCCAAAAAAGTGATATGAAAGCTCCAAAAATAGTAAAAACAAGACCTAATTCTCCAAGATGGTTAAAATTTACATTAAACTCTTTCATAATCTGATCCATAAAAGGAGACATCACCAACTGATCAGCATTTAGAAAAACCATCATTAAAACTATTAAGGATAAGGCAAATCCTCTAACCCCCTTTTTCACAATAAATTACCCCCTCTTATACTTTTTGATTAATTCTTAAATCAACCACCATAAATGGAATAACAATTCCATTATCATCAAACTTTTTCTTTATTCTAATACTTAATGAGTTTGCAGCGTTGAAATAATTATCTCTATCTACCCAAAAATATATTGTATATGTAACACCAGAACTACCATATTCTTTAAATGCAACAATATTTGTTACAGAAGGATCTTTTACTACTAATGGTTCCTCCTCTAAGGCTTCTTTTATTAACCCAATAACTTTATTAAGATCCGAAGAATAATCAACAGTTACATCAAAACTTATTCTGCGATAAGGGCCTGGCCAATATTTAGTAACCATTCCAGACCATACTTTTCTATTAGGTATGTAAACCATCTTTCCATCAAAGGTTTTTAATCTGGTATGATTCATCTCCACAATATCTACCATTCCACTTATTCCATCAATTTCTACCGCCTCTCCTTCAAATACTTTTCTTGTAACTAGAACAAGTATTCCAGAAAGGAAATTAGTAAGAGGTTCTTGAAAGGCGAGTCCTAAAACAACACCTGATATACCAAGACCGGCAAGATACGGAGTTAAATTAATATTCCATATAGACAAAACAATTGCTAACCCAAAACCATATAAAAGAAAACCAATAATCATGGAAACTGTTTTAGGGGCCTTTATCTCTTTTCCTGTCCTTGAAACAACCCTATCTATGCCTTTCATGATAAATCTATGTCCAAAGAATGTTATAAATAATATTAATATGGAAAAGAAAACGTTTAAATATATGTTACCTAAATTCATTTTCTATACTAACCTCCAGCTAAACGCAAAATCTTTAAATATTATATCATCAGAATAATTTTATCTCAATTAATGGAATTATGGAGTAAAAAATGAGTTTGATTAAAAAATAAAGAGGGGGAGGAAAAACTCCTCTCCCCATCATTTTTTTACACAGAAAACTCTTTATATGAGCTTTTAGGAGCCCCACAAACAGGACATTTCTCTGGTGGCTCACCTTCTACAGTATGTCCACAGACTGGGCATATATAAATTTTTTCTGCTGTATAATCTTCATTTTTCTCCACTAATTCCTTTGCCTTTTTATACATTTCAGCATGTATCTTTTCTGCTTCCCAAGCAAATCTAGTGCTTCTTTCTGCCCCTTTTTCGTTTTGGAACAAAGCTGTATTGTTATACACTGGGTACATTTCTTCTATTTCAAAAGTTTCCCCTTCTATACATTGCATAACATTTTCTGCCATCTGTCCACTTATAAGCCCAAGTTCTCTATAATGGTTTCTTGCATGGATATACTCTGCATAGGCTATTGCTTTAAAAAGATTTGCAAGCTTAACTAAACCCTTCTTCTCAGCCTCTTCAGCAAAAATCATATACTTCATATGAGCCATACTTTCTCCTGCAAAAGCCTCATGAAGAAATTTTTCGGTCATCTTTCTCATATTTTTAACCCCCTTTATCTATTTCTTTATTTATAATTATAACAATTTTTTTTCTAATTCTCAAAACTTACTTTAACTATTTTTTTCTTATTCTGATCTCAAAAGCTCTTTTTGGATTTTCTATTAGAAACTTGTTTATTATCTCCTGAGAAATATTTCTCTTGATTAACTCAGGTATCAGTTTGTAAAAAATATCAGTATAACCTCTTATTTTTTGTCTTCCCCCATTCTTTTCTCCTACAGCATACCAACCTGCATCATGAGAGAGAAGTATCCTATCTTCAAATCCTTCTTTTATAACCCTTTCTATCAGCCTAACATGGTAATCAATAGGTCTTGCCCCAATTGAATCGTACTCAAGCCATATTCCTCTTTTTAATAACATTAAATGTACATCAAAATCCTCTATATTATCAGCATGTACTATTATAAGAGAAGAGAGATCTATACCCACTTTCTTAATAATATCTGTAACTTCAATGGCACAAACAGCTTCTCCAGTATGACATGCTATAGTAAGTCCTGTTTCAAGATGTGTTATAGCAGTAGCTATTATAAGTTTTTTATCTAAATCGCTGAGAGGTCCAGGATTTACTGCAGTCTTAATAAATCCTGGTTTTATATCCGTATCTTCAATACCTTCTTTCCACTCTTTAATAAACATTTCTGCTATTTTTTCTGCAGTTTCCCCATAATATTTTTTTGGAACATGTTTTCCATTACCTGCCCCATAAAATCCCGTATTTGTAACAATATTTAAACCTGAAAGTTCAGAAAGAATTTTTAATGTTTTAACATCTCTTCCTACATATTTAGGGGTGCATTCAAAAAAAGTTTTAACACCCAAATTCTTTATTTCTAATAAATAAGGCAACATGGTATTGATAATATCGGACCTTATAGAATTTGTTATCTCTATCTGATCTTCTGCAGAAGAAAAATCTACAAGAAGGTGTTCATGTACTAAAGTGAGCCCTAAACTTTCCCCATCTATAGCACCCTTTACAGTCATAATCATAAAAATTTACCTCCTTAAAAGATTTACTCCCTTAGTTTAGTATAACAGAAGATTAGTTTTAGATCTTTATTTAAAAATTTTAAAAAGATATAATTTAAATATGAGAAAGTTCATTAAGCCTAAAATAGTTTTAAGTTCATGTCTAAATTTAGAACCCGTAAGGTATAATGGAGAAATCATTAAAGATCCCTTTGTTATAAAACTTAGAGAATATTGTGAGATAATTTCTGTATGTCCTGAAGTATCCATTGGCCTCGGAGTTCCAAGAGACAAGATCATAGTTTATAAAGAAAAAGACAATTACGGTATTTATCAACCCAGCAAAGATTTAGATTTAACTCAAGATATGTTAAGTTTTACATATAATCTTTTATCAAATCTTCCACAAGTTGATGGCTTTTTATTAAAAAGTAAATCACCTTCTTGTGGAGTTTCCAATACACTTGTATATGCAGATAAACATGGTAAGGAATTTTACTTCAAAGGGAAAGGAATATTTGCTCAACTAATATTAGAAAAATTACCAAATCTACCTATAGAAGATGAAGGAAGGTTAAGAAATAGAGAAATAAGAGAAAAATATTTGATAAGAATTTTTAGTCTATCTGAATTGAGAAATCTTGAAAATCAACTAAAAAATATATCCCAACTTATAGATTTTCATCAAAGATATAAATATCTATTAATGGCCTTTTCACAAAAACATTCGAAAATTATGGGAAACTTAATAGGAAATTTTAATAAAGAAAAACCGTTGGAAGATATTAAAAAAACGTATTCTAATCTATTTAAAGAGGCCTTATCCTCAGCATTAAAGAGGGGAAATCAAGCCAATGTCTTACTCCATATTTTTGGACATTTTTCTAAAAAATTAAAAGAAGGAGAAAAATCTCATTTTCTCTCTTTAATTGAAAAATACAGAATGGGAAAGATAGAAATAAAGGTACTTCGTGAAATAATCAAATCCTGGGCTTATAGATTTGACGATCAATATATTATGAATCAAACTTATTTAGAACCTTATCCTGAAGATCTTGAAGAATCTTAATAAATACTAAGGGGGACAGTCTTATGAAAAATCAAGGTTGGCTTCTTAAAGAAATAAAAAGGTTAGAACTCATTGAAACACCTTATCCGTCAATAAAGGATGATGAAGTATTATTAGAAGTAATCTATGCAGGAATTTGTGGATCTGATCTTCATGCCTACCTGGGAGAACATCCCTTTGTAAAACCAGGCATTGTTTTAGGCCACGAATTTGTTGGAAAAGTAATTGATAAAGGAGAAAAAGTTAAAAATATGAATTTAGGAGATTATGTTGTAATTGAACCAAGTCTAACATGTGGGAATTGTTACAATTGTGTTCATGGAAGATATAATATTTGTAAAAATTTGGATGTAATTGGATGTACAAAAACTAACGGTGGATTCCAAAGATACATATCAATTCCCTCTCACAAGGTATATTCAATAAACGATATTCCTTTAAAAAGGGCTGTCTTAACAGAACCTTTAGCAGTAGCTGTTCATGGGGTTAGAAGATCGAGTTTCAAACCAGGAGATGAAGTATTAGTTATAGGTAGTGGTCCTATCGGTCTTCTTACTACCATATTTCTATATCTATCATTGCCTAAAAAGATAGTAGTTGTAGATCCTATTGATAAAAGATTAAAACTTGTAAAAGATTTATGCCCCAACATTATACCTATAAAGCCAGATGAGTTAACAAATTCCCTCTTTACCCAAGAAGGCCCTGACGTGACCTTTGAATGTGTAGGTATAGATCAAACAATAAATATGGCTATTGAAAATGCAAAAAAAGGAACAGATATAATCCTTATTGGTGTTCCTAAGGAGATATCTTTAGCTAAGCTTATTTATATCCAAGACAGAGAACTAAACTTAAAAGGCTCTCTTATGTATACAAAAGACGATTACCTAATTGCTATAGATTTACTAAGGAAAAATCAAGTAGATTACGAAAGATTAATCTCCCATATCTACCCATTTGAGGAGGTAAATAAAGCTTTTGAAGATATCATTAATGAGAAAGAAAAATATCTAAAGGTAATAATTGAAATAGCAAAATAAAGTCAAAATTTTAAAAAAAATTGTAAATAATTTACTCAAGCATTATTCTAATATTTCACACGTTTTTCTCTTGCATTTGTTACAAAAAATATGTAATTATTTACAAATTTTTTACTATTTGATATACTTTTTAAAGAAAGTTAAAACGAAGGGGGTACATAAATATATGAAAAAACTAAAACTCCTAAACACATTACTTCTATTTTTAATCTTTATAAGTCTAATTTCTGGCTGTACTAAAACAACTGATATTTACAATAATACATTAACAGAAGATAATACCGTAATAATAACTAAAGAAAATATAAATAAGGCACCCAGTACATCTGGCATAAAGGGGGTTAATAATCCCCACATTTGGTTTGATTCACAAGCATATTCCGCCCTTGATACCATAAAAAGCTATGGTTTTAATACAGTTAGAATTGTTTGGCAAACAAATGGATCAGCCTCAAGATTGAAACAGATAATTGATAGATGTAAAAGCTTAGGTCTTAAACCCATTCCTGAATTGCATGATGTTACAGGTAGTACATCTACTAGTGACTTAGATAGAATGGTATCTTGGTGGATAAATAATAAATCATATATCGCCAGTGATGTCTGGATAAATATTGCAAATGAGTGGGGACCAAGAAACAGTACTATTTGGAGAGATGCTTACAAAAACGCTGTAAGTAGAATGAGAAATGCTGGAATAAATAATGTATTAGTAATCGACTCGGGTGGATGGGGACAAGATGACCAAGATATTTTAAACTATGCCTTAGAGGTACTAAATTCTGATCCATTAAAGAATATTGTCTTTAGCATACACATGTATGGAGAATGGAATGATAATAGCAAAATTTATAATTTTTTGTCTACTTGTAAGAACCGTGGTATTCCTATCATTGTAGGTGAATTTGGATATAACTACAATAACGGTAACAACAATCTTGGATGTAAAGTTGATGCTTTATACCTAATGCAAACCTGTAGAAATCTTGGAATAGGCTTTATTGCATGGTCATGGACAGGCAATAACAGTGAAAATGCATGGCTTGATATGACTTCCCCTTCAGATTGGAAGACTCTAACTTATTGGGGCAAAATGGTAGTGTACGAAAAAGACCCAAATGCTGGAAATTCGTCAGTATTATATAATTTTGAAGGTAGTACTCAAAATTGGACAGGTACAAATGTAGTTGGAGGACCATGGTCCGTAAATGAATGGGCCTACAATGGAAGTTATTCTTTAAAAGCTGATGTAGACTTAGGTACAGGTAAGCAATTTTACCTTTGTATAATTTCAAATCATAATTTTTCTGGAAAATCAAAACTTAAAGCAGTAGTAAGACATGCAGCCTGGGGTGATCAAGGAACAGGCATGCAAGCCAAATTATATATAAAGGTGGGAAGTAATTGGAAATGGTATGATGGAGGCACTGTTAATATTAGCTCAAATACATCAGGGACTGTATTAACTTTAAATCTATCGGGAATTTCAGGACTAAATGACGTAAGAGAATTAGGAGTTCAATTTTTATCTGGCAGTGGATCATCAGGAAGATCTGCTATTTACCTTGATTATTTAACTATCGAGTAAAATAACTTCATTTTGTGGTATAATTACTAAAAATTGAAGATAGGGTTTCCAGGGGAGCTGAGGGGAAAAGCTCGGCTGAGAGGAGGTCTATAATCCCGACCTCGACCCTTAGAACCTGACCCGGGTAATACCGGCGGAGGGAGTGAAAATTATTGGAATTTAAAGGACCGCTTGGTAATATCCGGGCGGTCCTTTAAGTTTTATATGGAGGTGAAATTTATATGTTAGTAAACGATATAGAAATAAAGTACAAGGGAAACATTAAAGGACTTCTTTTAAAACTTAAATACCCTTTAGAAAAAATAGCCGTTCTTGTTAACGGAGAAATTATTAAAAAAGAAGATTGGGAAAAATATTATCTTAAAGATGAAGATTATGTGGAAATAGTATCCTTAGTAGGAGGGGGTTAAGAAGAATATGCAGTTTGAAATTGGTGGAAAAATAATAAACAATAGGTTATTTGTGGGAACTGGAAAATTACCAGATTATAGCATTATCAAAAATATGTATGAAGAACTCAAAATAGAAGTATTTGTCGTAGCAGTGAGAAGAATAAATACAGATATAAATAAAGGCAACTCTATATTAGATTTTATCCCAAGAGATGCTACCATCATGATAAATACCTCTGGGGCAAGAAATCATAAAGAAGCTGTAAAAATAGCTCTTATCGGTAGAGAAATTACAGGATCAAACTGGATTAAGATCGAAATCACAGGAGAAATGAAATATCTTCTGCCCGATAATGAAGAGACAATTAAAGCATCAGAAATTTTAGTAAAAGAAGGCTTCAAAGTATTTCCATATATATCACCTGATCTTATAATTGCCAAAAAACTTGAAGAAAAGGGAGTTTCAGCAGTAATGCCTTTAGGATCTCCCATAGGTAGTAATAAGGGCATTGATTCAGAAATACTAATTAAAGCAATAATTAATGAAATTTCTATTCCTGTAATAATAGATGCAGGAATTGGTAAACCTTCTCACGCCGCAAAAGCTATGGAGTTAGGAGCTGATGCTGTACTTATAAATACAGCCATAGCTACTTCAAAAGATCCCTTAAATATGGCAAGGGCTTTTAATTACGCTGTAAAAGCTGGAAGATTGGCATATGAAATAGGACTTCCAGAAGAAAAAGATTACGCAAGTGCAAGCTCTCCACTTTATGATCTCATTAAAAGTTTGGATTAATAGGTGAGCCAATGTTAGAAAAAGTTCTAAATTGGGCTGATAATTTTTTAGAACAAATTAGAAAAGAAAAGAAAAAGTATGATATAAGGAAAATTTTAAAAAAGGAAGAAATAAACGAAGAAGAACTTTATATTCTACTATCTGATACAGACGACAATAATCTTGTACTTATGGCAGAAAAGTCAAAAAAACTTACAGAAAGATACTATGGAAAAGTTATCACTCTATTTACCCCTCTTTACCTTTCTAATTATTGTCTTTCATCATGTAAATATTGTGGTTTTTCTATAGAAAACAAAATAAAAAGAATAAAATTAAAAAAAGAAGAATTAATCGAAGAATATAAACACATAAAAAATTTTGGAATTGATAGTATTTTATTATTAACAGGATGTGATAGAATCAATACACCTTTTGAATATATACTCTCTGCTGTAGAAGAAGCAAAAAATTACTTTTCTGAAATCATAATAGAGGTATATCCAATGGATGAAGAAGAATATAAAATCCTTGTTAATAGAGGTCTAACAGGAGTAACACAATATCAAGAGACATATAACTTAAAAATATATGAAGAATTACATCCTTATGGCCCTAAAAAAGATTTCTGGTACCGAATAAAAACTCAAGAAAGAGCAATAAAAGCAGGAGTTTTTGAAGTTACCTTAGGTATTCTACTTGGGCTAAATAATCCCATTGAAGATACATTCAAAATGCTACTTCATGCTAAATATCTCATGCAAAAATATCCTAAGGCAGAAATAAATATCTCTTTTCCAAGATATCGCCCTGCTGGAACAAATTTTGTTCCCCAATATATTGTGAATTCAAAGACCCTATTACGTCTCATTTTTACCTCTCGAATTTATTTACCTCCAATCGGAATCACCATTTCAACTCGTGAATCTCCAAAACTTAGAGATCTTATTATAGGTTATGGCGTTACAAAAATGTCGGCAGGTTCTAAAACATCCGTCGGTGGATACGCAAAAGATAGAGAATCAGAAACACAATTTGAGGTAGAAGATAAAAGAAGCATAAAAGAAATAATTGAGATAATTAAAAGCAAAGGATATAGGCCAGAATTTACAAATTGGATTAAAGGAGGCATAGCATGAATGACTTTAGAGACATGCTTATAAATTATTTTACTCAAGAAGAATTAAATAAAATTCGTAAGACAAAAATAGTAATAGCAGGTTGTGGGGGATTAGGCTCAAATGCTGCTATAACTCTCACAAGAACAGGTTTTGAAAATTTTATTCTCATAGATCATGATAAAGTAGAAACATCAAATTTAAATAGGCAAGCCTATTTCTACAATCAAATAGGTAAACCAAAAGTTATTGCTCTTAAAGAAAATATTCTTTCTATAAATTCTCATTGTAACATTATCACTTTTGAGGTGAAGATCACATCTGAGAATGTAATAGATCTATTATCTCAAGGAGACATCATTTTAGAAGCAGTAGACACTGCAGAAACAAAAGCCCTATTAATTAACACTGCTGTTAGTTTAGGTAAAAAGATCGTCTCAGCTATAGGAGTTTGTGGATTTGGTGACATTGAGAAAATAAAGATTAAAAAATTTAAAAACATAACCCTTATTGGAGATTTTCAAAGTGATAATAAAAACTTTCAACCTTATGCTCCTAAAGTAATTGCTATTTCAAGTATGCAATGTGATGAAATTTTAAGGATGGTGCTATATGAAATCTAAGAAATTAGATCTACTAAAGAATTACAATCTTTACTGCATTACAGCCGAAAATTTATCTTTAGGTAGAAACAATATAGAAGTAGTAAAAGAAATGCTATCTTCAGGTGTAAAAATCATACAATACAGAGAAAAGAAAAAAACATTAAAAGAAAAATATAAGGAAGCATTAATTTTAAGAGAACTTACTCTACAATATAATGCCATTTTAATAGTTAATGATCACTTGGACCTTGCAAAAATTGTTGGGGCAGATGGGGTACATATTGGTCAAGACGATTATCCTATAGAAGTAGCAAGGGAATTATTAGGAGAAGAATTTATTATAGGAGTTACTACCCATAATAAAGAACAAGCCAAAAAAGCTGAAAAAGAGGGGGCTGATTATATTGGTCTTGGACCAATTTTTGAAAGTTTTACAAAAGAAAACCCCCATCCTCCAATTGGATTAGAGATTCTAAAATGGGCTACCGCAAATATAAAAATTCCAGTAGTAGCGATAGGAGGTATTAAAGAAAGTAATTTAAAACAAGTTTTTGAAAATGGAGGAAAATGTATAGCTATGGTAAGTGAGATTGTAGCTTCAGCTGATATTAAAGAAAAAATAAAAAATCTCATGAAGATAATGGAGGTTTACAAAAATGGAACAAACAATTCTTGAAAAACTAAGAATAAATCAAGTCCCTCAAGAAATAGAAATAGCATATAAAAATGAAGAATTTCCATCTATAGAAGAGTTTATTAGAAAAACAAAAGAAGGGAAAATTGTAGTTCCAGCTAATAAAAAAAGAAAAAGAAATAAATATTATGCTATAGGAGATGGCTGTAGCATAAAAATAAACGCTAATATTGGAGTAACATCGGACTTTTCAAGTTTTGATCTGGAATTAAAGAAGGCTGAAATTTGTGAAAAATATAATGTGGAATCGGTAATGGATCTTTCTTGTGGCAAATATGCAAAATCCTTTAGAGAAAAATTAGTAAGAGAATTCAGTTTTTTGGTAGGGAGTGTACCAGTTTATGATATAGCAGTCCGTGCAAAGAATTTTATTAAAACAAAGCCAAAAGATTTTCTTGAGGTTTTAGAAGAACATGCAGACTCAGGAGTAGATTTTGTAACTATACATGCAGGAATAAACTTAAGATTGGCAAAAGAATTAGAAAAATCACAAAGAATTTTAAATATAGTATCCCGCGGAGGTTCTATGATATATAAATGGATGATAGAAAATCAATCTGAAAATCCTTACTATGAATACTTTGATGAAGTACTAAAGATACTAAAAAAATACGATGTAACCATAAGCATAGGTGACGCATTTAGGCCAGGATGTATTTTTGATTCAGGTAATAATTTACAGTTTGAGGAAATATTAGAAGTAAGTAAATTAGCCAAAATAGCCCATGATTATGGTGTACAAGTAATCATTGAGGGTCCTGGTCATATGAAAGCAGATGAAATACCCTATACCATAAAGACCATAAAAAAGATATGTCATGATTTTCCTTTGTATGTCCTTGGACCTCTAACCACTGATATTGCAGCAGGATATGATCACATATCAGGAAGCATGGGAGCATTAATTGCAGGTTTAAATGGAGCTGATTTTATATGTTATGTAACACCAGCAGAGCATCTAAGATTACCAAATATAGAAGACGTGAAAGAAGGAATCATCGCCTTTAAAATAGCAGCTCATAGTGTTAACTTGGTGAAAGGATTTAAAAAGAGTATAGAAAGGGATTATACTATGGCTTTAGCAAGAAAAAATTTAGATTGGGAAAAAATCATAAATACATCTATAGATCCTGATAAAGCAAAAGAATATAGAAAGGATTTATCAATAACCACATGTACTATGTGTGGTGATCTTTGTGCAATCAAGAATAGCTCATAAAAAGAAGATTCTCATAATATCTGGGTATGATCCAACAGGTGGAGCAGGTATTTTATTGGATACAAAAACTATTCATCTTCTTAATGGTTATGCTTTAGGAGTACCCACATGCCTTACTATTCAAGATACTCAAAGAGTATATAAAGTTTACGAAATAGATTCCAAATATTTTATAAAATCTCTCGAGTACTTAATAAATGATGTGAAAGAGATTGATGCAGTAAAAATAGGAGCTTTGTACTCAGAGAAAATTATTAATACTGTGATAGATATTATAATAAAATATAGATTAACTAATATTGTTCTTGATCCAATAATTAAACCAACAAAAGGTACCAAACTACTAAAGAAAAATAGTTTACAAAAATTAGTTCAACTAATGTCCTTATGTACTATAATAACCCCAAATATTCCCGAAGCAGAGGCACTTTTAAACATCAAGATAGAGACTTTAGAAGATATTAAAACAACCATTTTCAATTTAAATAAACAATTTAATATAAAAAATATTGTATTGAAAGGCGGACATCTTCCCATAAATAACAAGGTATATGACATTCTTTATACAAAGGATAAATATATCTTTTACCCCAAAATTCTTAGACAAAACCTAAATGTACATGGTACAGGTTGTGTTTTCTCTTCAATCTTTGCTTATTATTTATCTAAAGAAAAAAATATAGAAGATGCCTTTTATAATACTGAATATACATTTGATAAGATCATAAACAATATAATACAAATAGGTCACGGACAAAAGGTATTTAATATATAGATTTTACCACTCCATCCTTATTACTTCTTCTCTAATTCCTGAATCCTTTACCTCCATTAAAATAAAGTGAGGTTATCTTCATATAAATTGCATGAAACGCAAGACCTTCCCGCACCTATTTCAGAAATTATATATATCATATGAAAAGGGAAGAAAATTACTGTATTCATATTCCTTATCGCTACTCTACCCAAGAATATCCTAACCCCAAATTATATAAAATCAAGCTTTATCTCCAATAATAGCAAAATTAAAGGGAAAAACTATACTAAAACCTTACTTTCCTAATTATTTAACCCTTAAACTACCATAGCAAATTTTTCCACATTTCTTGGATTTAATAGTTTAATTTCATCTAAGACTTTTTGCAATAATACTTTTAATTCAATTTCTCCAATTTTCTTTCTCATTTCATCAAAAATTAGGTCAATTCCGTCCTTAATGAATCCTACTATTTCTTCTTCTGAATATTTTTCCTTTTCTCTATTAAAATAAGCAAAGTTTGGTATATCCCCTTCAATTATATGGGAAAACATAAATCTGACATCCAAAAAAGAACTATCAATGTAGTTCCTATAAATTTTTATTAACTCATTATCTAAATCTTTCTCTTTCATTTCTCTTAAAAACCTTCTCCAGAATATATAAAAGGAATGAATTAAATCTAACTTTTTATCTTCTGATATGTCAATTATATGTTTATCTGTGATTAAGTCCACAATTATAGATTGCGTCTCTATTTTATCAAGTAAAGAATAATGAAATACTTGTTTTAAGGATCTCTCCCCATTAAAAAATAATGAAACTATCAACTCATTAGAATTTAGTTTTCTATTAGCAGGAACATATATATTATCACCTTTCTCACCCAATAAAATGGAAAATTGTTCCAATTTTTTCCTGTCAGATGGCATCTTTATCTGCTTGTTTAAAACTTCAAAAGCCTCCCTAAAAAATACCTCTATCTTACTCTCAGGAAACTTCACAATATTTCTATAAAAGTAATGCCAAGAAATCTTCTCTGAAGACGTTATATCTTCTACGATAAAAGCAAGCTCTTCTTGCATATCTGAAATAAAATCTTTAATAACCTTTCTAAGAGTCCTTTCATTTATCCCTATTTTGTTTCCTTCTTCTAAGAGATATCTCCAACGTCTCCAAAAAGTATACAGAAGGAAGACCCTACTATCCTCTTCAGGATATATTAACTTTTTCTCTTTTATAAGCTTTTTAATTATCTCTAAGCTCCTATACTCTCCTAAGGGAGAATTCAAAAGCACCTCTCTAACATTTAAGATACCATCAAAAGATGAAGCCACCACTTCTTCTTCTAAAGCTAAACCATCTACTCTTACTGGTAATAGCATAAAGTCACCAAGATAATTTACTAAGTCTATATAAACTGACACATTAATAAGCACTTCTAAAGGATCTAAATTTAAAAGCTTTTGGGAAATTTTTTCTTCAGGATGAAAAACAAAATCCCCCTTATCCCATAATACAATACCTAACAAGGCATCATATCCTTCAATAAACCCTGATCTTACATCTACAATCTTTCCATTTTCTATAAAGATTTCTGCTTTTTTAATTCCATTATCTATTTCCAATTTACCCGTTTTTTTCCCTATAGATATAGTCTGTAGAATCTCCCATAAAGGAATACTTTGTAAATTACCTTTAAGTCCCACAAATTTTCCCTCCTTCTAAAATTTTCTTTCTCCCTCTACCCCCCTCCCAGAGATTTTTATAACATTCTTATCTTATTATTCCCATTTTTTTCTTTCTATATTGATCAAATATAATAGCAGCAATTATAATTGCACCAATAGCTGATGGTTGCCAATAGGCTGGAAAACCTAAAAGTACCATTCCAGTTCTCAAAACTTGCATTATTGCTGCACCAATAATTACTCCTAAAACAGTACCCTCACCTCCAGTAAGAGAAGCTCCTCCTATAACAGCTGCAGCAATAACATCTAACTCATAACCACTAGCTGCAGTAGGTGCTGCCACACCTAACCTTGCAGTCATTAATATTCCACCAATTGCCGTTAGAATTCCACATAGAGTATAAACGAGTATTTTCACTCTTCCTGTATTAATACCAGAAAGCCTTGCTGCTTGCTCATTTCCACCCACTGCATAGATTCTGTATCCCCATGAGGTCCTATTAAGAAAAATTGAGGTTATTATACCTAAAATTATCATAAAAACAACAGGAAGAGGAATACCAACACCTAAAAAGGGTATATCATACTGACCTAAAATATTAAAACTCCTTGGTAAATCTCTAACAGGCCATCCTCCAGTAATCCCATAACAGAATCCCCTTGCTATATTCATGGTACCCAGGGTTGCTATAAATGGAGGCAAATTTGTTTTACTTATAAGGAGACCATTAATAAAACCAATAAATGCTCCTATCAATATACCTCCTATAATCGATAGAAATACACCAAAATTAGCCTTTAGCATCATTGCAGTTATTAAACCAGACATAGCCATAACCGATCCAACCGATAAATCGATACCACCAGTTATAATAACCATTAAAATTCCAAAACCACTTATCGCAATCCATGAAAAGGCACGCAATATATTAAAAATATTTGTTGAAGTTAAGAAGGTTTCAGTAGTTAAACTTAAAAAAAGACATAAAACAAAAAGAATGATTAATATGCCAATCTCTTGCATTCTTATCGTTTTTAATATCCCTCTTTTATCTTTAGAGGCTTCCTTCATTGTAATACCTCCCTCCGATATAGAAAATTAGTAACTACCAGATGCATAAGCCATTATTTTTTCCTGTGTTGCTTCACTTCTTGGTAGCTCTGCTACAATCTTTCCCTCACTCATAACAAGAATTCTATCACTCATAGCAAGAATCTCTGGAATCTCTGAAGATATCATAATAATTCCTATTCCAGTTTTAGCAAGCTGACTCATTATTGCGTGAATTTCAGCTTTTGCACCTACATCTATACCCCTTGTTGGTTCATCTAATATCAATACCTTAGGATTTGATGCGAGCCATTTTGCAAGAACAACTTTTTGTTGATTTCCACCTGACAGATATAAAACTTTTTCAAAAATACTTGGAGTTTTAATATTCAATCTCTTTACGAAATTTTCTGCTATCTCGGTAAGTTTATTCTTATCTATAAAACCCAAAAATTTCAAGATCTTCCTAATGATTGTAACTCCAATATTTTCTCTTACAGACATCTTTAATATCAAACCTTGATTTTGTCTATCTTCTGGAACTAAGCCAATACCATGTTTTACCGCGTCTTCCGGTGATTGAATCTCAACTTTTTCTCCATTTAAGTATATTTCACCTGAAATCTTAGGATCTGCACCAAAAATTAATCTTACGAGTTCCGTTCTACCAGAACCCACCAATCCTGCTATACCAAGAATTTCACCCTCATATAGAGTAAAACTTACATCCTTTATTATCTCACTTTTTAAGTTCTTAACGTCAAGAAGAGGTTTACCTTTAGAAACCTCTTCCTTTTTAAACATATCTCCAAGGGGCCTGTTTACCATAAGATATATGACTTTATCAAAAGTAGCCTCATCCCTACTCATTAATCCAACCATTTTTCCATCTCTGAGGATTGTTATTCTATCTGCTATTTTAAATATTTCTTCTAGCCTATGAGAGATAAATATAATAGCAATACCGTGCTCTTTCAGCTGTCTAATAATTTCAAATAGTTTTTCAACTTCCTCAGGACCTAAAGCAGAGGTTGGTTCGTCCATAATGATTATCTTTGCATCAAGAGATAGAGCCTTAGCTATTTCTACCATTTGTCTTTGAGCCACCGAAAGATTTTTTACCAATTCCTTAGGATCAATATTAGCTCCTACTCTATCAAGAATCTCTTTTGCTCTCTTTTCCATTTCCTTCTTATCTACAAAACCTAATTTCCCTAATATTCCTTTTCTTTTAATTTCTCTTCCCAAAAAGATATTCTGAGCTACAGTTTGATTCGGGGTGACATTTAATTCCTGATATATAGTACTGATACCCAAAAGTTGAGCATGATATGGATCCTGAATTTCTACCCTTTTTCCATCTACATAAATCCTTCCTGCATCCTTTCTATAAGCACCACTAAGGATTTTCATTAATGTAGATTTTCCGGCACCATTTTCCCCAACAAGAGCCATAACCTCACCACTATAAGCCTCAAAATCTACCCTATCTAATGCTTGAACTCCTGGAAATGTTTTAGATATTCCTTCCATTCTAAGTATTGGTTCCAAATTTTGTCACCTCCTCTAAACCAATAGGGGGTACAAAGAATATCTTTGTACCCCCACTCTTTATTAATCTAAAAAACTAACTCACTTTTTATTAAAATGCAGGTGGAAGTGGAGTTTTGAAATCTTTCAATAGCCATGCTCTTATCATCGCATCTACATTCTTTTTAGTAACAATATCAAAACCAGTATCTATCCATTCAGGGAATTTTTCGTTATTTACAACTTTTCTATAAAGGATATCTATAGCATCATAACCCCATCCCCAATATTTTTGACCAACAAGACCTACAAGATATCCCTCTTTCAAAAGTTGTAACTCTACTGGTAATGTGTCAAAAGCAACAGTAAATACTTTCTTTGCCTTTGCAGCTTTTTCCCAAAGTGGCATAGATCCTCTCTCTGCAAAGAGAGGCCAAAGTCCTACAAAGAACCATCCCTTTAACTTAGGATATTTCTGCATAGTCTCTTCTACTACTTGAACTCCCCTATTAATGTCATCATAACATGCTACAGTAGTTACTATCTTAATCTTAGGATATTTCTTTATTTCATCTCTAAATCCTCTCATTCTCTCTTCCAAATTAAGAGCACCAGGTACTCCAGTAAGCATCGCCACATCCCCACTTGTTCCCATAGCTTTAACTAATAATTTTGCTGCCCATTTTCCACCCTCATAATTGTTTACACCAAGGTAAGTAAATCTCTTACTCTCTGGCGAATCAGCATCAAAGGTCATAACAGGTATACCTGCTTCTACCGCTTTATTAATGACATCTATTAATGCTGTGGGATCATTACAAGAAATAGCTATTCCATCCACTTTCCTTGCTACAACATCTTCCACTACTCTTGCTTGTTCTGTAGCATCAGATGCTACAGAAGCCACATAAAGAATTTCTACCTTATATGGCCCCTTCTTTGAAAGTTCCTCTGCTCTCTTGAAAGCACCATCTCTTCCAAGTTCAAAAACCGGATTGTTTAATGCCTTTGGAATCCATGCAAAAACAAGTTTTTTAGGAGTTTGAGCCGTTGTAGCCATTAAAAGAAATACAAAAACAATAAACACAATCATCAACAACCTCTTCATATAAAGCACCCCCTATTAATAATATTTTGTGAACAAAATTTACAAAAGGAAAACGTTTACCCTACATTAGATTTTTATCTACCCTCTTATATCCTCTCTCATCCCCTTCCCATATAATTATTTTCAGAAAACATTATAACATCAGTCTAATAATTTTTCAATTTTAAATTAAAAATTATGCTATATTTCAGTCGATATAGTAAAGAATAGGCAATTTGATAAGACTTCATTTTGGTACTTCATTTTATAAACATCATGCGTTAATTTTTCCTGTTATACCTTTAGTAGATTTATTAAGAACTACAGTTTTTAAAATATACTCTCTTTTTCCATAAAAGAATTTACCTCCCCTACCATCAGGGATAATTCAACTAATGTTTTGTGTCATTTATATCCTTTTTATGCTATATTTATTAAAAAAATCGTGAGGTGATAATATGCCTATAATATACGATGAGAATAACAAAATCTTTCATCTAATTTCTGGAAATTCCAGTTATATAATGAAAAATTTTAAGAACAAATATTTAGTCCACTTATATTGGGGAAAAAAATTAAATCATTCAGACTTCTCTGAAGCTTTTATAACTTCTCCCTTTGGAGCAAATCCTGATCCTAATGATAAAACTTACACTTTAGATAGAATGCTATTAGAATATCCAGCCTATGGAAATTCAGATTTTAGACATCCTGCATATCAAATAGAACAAGAAGATGGATCAAGAATTACAAACCTTATATTTAAAGATTACAAGATTTATAAAGGAAAACCAAAGCTCCAAGGACTACCAGCAACTTATGTGGAAGACGAAAATGAAGCAGAAACCCTTGAAATAGAGCTCATAGATGATCTTATTAATCTAAGAGTTATTCTCCTATATACAGCATTTAGAGACTACAATGTTATTACAAGAAGTGCTAAGTTTATAAATGATGGGAATCAAAAATTAAAAATATTAAGAGCTTTAAGTACTTGTGTAGATTTTGATCACTGTAAGTTTGACCTTTTACATCTTTGGGGATCATGGGCAAGAGAAAGATATATAGAAAGAACTCCTTTAATGCAGGGTATAAAGACCATTGAAAGTTCACGAGGAGAAAGCTCTCACCAACATAATCCATTTATTGCTCTACTTTCTAAAGACGCAGATGAAAAACACGGAGACGTATATGGCTTTAGTCTAGTATATAGTGGAAACTTTTCAGCTAATATAGAAGTAGATCAATTTAATACTACAAGAGTAACCATGGGGATAAATCCATTTGAATTTACTTGGATATTAAAAAAAGGAGAGACCTTTCAAACACCAGAAGTAGTAATGGTCTATTCTTCTGAAGGTTTGGGAGAAATGTCAAGAACCTATCATAGGCTATATCGTAAAAGACTTTGTAGAGGTGAATATAGAGACAAAAGAAGACCTATTCTTGTGAATACATGGGAAGCAGTTTATTTCAATATTAATGAAGATAAACTCTTAGCTCTTGCTCAAAAGGCAAAAGAGTTAGGAATAGAACTTTTTGTCTTAGATGATGGATGGTTTGGCAAAAGGGATGATGACACTAGCTCTCTTGGGGATTGGTATGTGGATAGAAGAAAATTACCAAACGGGCTTGATGGTCTTAGTAAAAAATTAAATGAAATGGGGTTAAAATTTGGACTATGGTTTGAACCAGAAATGGTTTCACCAAACAGTGAGCTTTATAAAAAACATCCTGATTGGTGCATACAAGTCCAAGGAAGGACATTATCTCAATGTAGAAATCAGTATGTTCTCGACATAACACGAGAAGAAGTAAGAAAGGAAATTCTTAAAATGATGAAGGAAATTATAAGAAACACCCCTATTGAATATATAAAATGGGATATGAATAGACCTCTAACAGAAGTAGGCTCTCTTGCCCTTCCTCCAGAAAAACAAAAAGAAGTATTTCATAGATATGTTTTAGCATTATACGAAATGATGGAAGAGTTAACAGCAGAATTTCCACATATTCTTTTTGAAGGTTGTTCAGGTGGAGGAGGAAGATTTGATCCTGGAATCCTATATTATATGCCTCAAATATGGACTAGTGATAATACTGATGCTATAGAAAGATTAAAGATTCAGTGGGGAACAAGTATTGTGTATCCTGCATCCACTATGGGTGCCCACGTGTCTGCGGTACCTAATCACCAAGTTGGGAGAATTACACCTCTTAAGACAAGAGGATATGTAGCAATGTCAGGTGTTTTTGGATATGAAATGGACCTTACTAAATTAACAAAGGAAGAGGAAGAAATAATAAAAGATCAAATAGAATTCTATAAAAAGATATGGCATATAGTTTTTGAAGGAGATCTATATAGATTAATAAGCCCATTCGAAGAAAATGCTGCGTCTTGGATGTTTGTTACTCCGGATAAAAAAGAGGCCTTTGTAATATATGTAAATATCTTAGCTTTTCCTAATCCACCCTTTTTAAAGCTCAAATTGGACGGACTTGATCCTAACAAAATATATAAAATAGAGGGAACCAATAGAGAATTTTATGGTGATGAATTAATGAATATAGGAATTAATATACCCCCAATGAAAGATTTTGAATCTTTTGCATTCATACTAAAATCAAAAGAATAAAGGAGGATAAACCTAATATGAAAGTAATATTTAGAAGAGAAAATGAAATAAAAGAAATAAAAGGAAATTACAAAGTAAATGAAATACTTAAAATTTTAAATATAAATCCAGAAACCGTCATTGTAGTAAAGGGAGATGAAATTGTTACACCTGACAAATTAATAAAAGATGATGAAGAAATAGAAATCATACCCGTTATATCTGGAGGAAGTATATAATGAAATGCATAAAATGCAAAAATGAAGCAAACATATACATAAGGCGCCATAATAGTGCCTTCTGTAAAGATCATTTTATTGAATATGTATTTCATCAAACAGAAAAGGCAATAAAGCAATATAAAATGTTTACCCAAGAGGAAAAAATTTTAGTTGCCGTCTCAGGAGGAAAGGATAGTTTAGCTTTATGGGATATTCTTATATCCTTAGGATATAAAGCAGATGGCATGTATATAGATCTTGGTATCGGCGAATATTCTGAAAAATCTAAAGAAAAGGTTAAAAAATACGCCAATACCAAAGATCAAAAATTACATATAATTTCTCTAAAAGAGATTTATGGGATCGGAATTGAAGAAATAGCCAAAAGAAATAAAAAAGTCCCCTGCTCTACTTGTGGAGTAATTAAAAGATATATAATGAATTTAACTGCAAGAGAATTAGGTTATAGTGTAATAACCACTGGCCATAATTTAGATGATGAGGCTGCTACACTTCTTGGTAATATCCTACACTGGCAAATAGATTATTTAGAGGTCCAAGAACCTATTCATAAAGAGGAGAAATATTTTGTAAGAAAAGTAAAACCTCTATACAGACTAACAGAAATGGAAACATCTTCGTACTGCTTAATAAAAAAGATAGATTACATAATAGATGAATGCCCTATGTCTTATGATGCAAGATCTCTTATGTTTAAAGAAGTCCTTAATATATTAGAAAACAAATCTCCTGGGACAAAAGAACATTTTTATTATGGATTTTTAGAAAAGGGTATTAAATATATCAAAAGCCAAGAAAAAAAATTAGAATTAAAAAATTGTCAAATCTGTGGAGAACCTACAACTAAGGATATATGTGTATTCTGTAAGCAAATGGAAAAAGCCCACCTAAATTCCTTAGATATAAAAAATGCCATAAAAAGGATTAAATTACAACAATAGTTATTTCATTAAGTATACTATTATTCCTAATATAGCCTTTCATATCTAAGGATAAGTTATCCTTTAATTTAATAGCTAATATCAAATAAAAAATATCCTTCAACATATGATTAATATCATCCAGAGAGGGCTCTACCCCCTTCTCTGGATGGGAATGATAAACTCCTAACATTTTTAAGCCATTTTTCTCAATATCTCTAAATACATAAAGCTCATCTAAGGGATCTATTAAATAGCTATTATAAGGTGATAAAGAAGCATTCTTGACTTTATAAACCTTCTCAATGATAAATTTTTCCTCCTTTGTATTTCCCCCAAAAATACCACAAGCTTCTTTTGGATACTCATCAATAGCATGATTAATTACAAACTTTAACTGATCTTTTTTTAAGATTATTCTCATCTATTTACCCATTGCAGTCAAAACATTAGGACAATAAGGATCAGGCTTTCTCAAATCCCCATTAATTATCCAAGATCTCGCATAACAGCCACCCCCACAAAAATCCAATATCTCACAATTGTAACAATAATTAGTTCTCTCCTTAAGTTCTTTATATAAAGGATTCTTTAATATATCATTGATTGCCTCTTTCAATGATTTTGTCCTAATTTCTGCTATAGGAATATCAATAACATCACAAATTAATATATCTCCTGTAGGTGCAAGATCAATAAAATCAAAAGCATGACATTTATCCACATAAATATTTTGAGGAAGGTCTAAAAGTTTAAGAAAAGGGGCACACCAAATATTTATTTTATAGTTTTCTTCCATTGCTTTAACGGATAATTCCTTTATGCTCTCTAATATTCTTGAGGAATCAAGATAAATATGAGATTTCTTAGCCTCACCTGAAGGGATAACAGGAATAATACAGAGTTCCTTAGCAAGATTTTTCTTTGCAAAATCTACCATGTTAGGTAAATCTTTATAATTAAATGTGGAAACCGAAAAAATTATGGAATAAGGTATATCCAAATTGTTAAGTATTTCTAATTTTTTTAATAAAATATCAAAGGTTCCTTTTCCCCTCAATTTTTCATAAATTTCTTTATCACTTCCATCAACAGACACATAAAGATAGACATCATTTTCTTTTATAAATTTCGCTTTTTCATAGTCTAAAAGAAGGAGATTTGTATTTATGGAGACATTTAAATCTAAGTTCTTAGCCTCAACAATGTAATCAAATAATTCGGGGATTAAGAGAGTCTCTCCTCCTGTAAAATCAATATGAGTAAAATTTAATTTTTTTGCTTCTCCTATTAATTTTAATACTCTTTCTTTTGATATTTTTTTCTCCCAATTTCTAGCATGTACATAACAATGTGGACAATTCAAATTACATTTAATATCTAAAATCCAAATTATTTCAGTAAAGAAGATATCAACCTCCCTTTTTAAGATTTAAATTATTTTATTTTTTGAGTATTTAAAGTTTACAATCTTAAAAAAAATTTGTCAAAAAATTGGAATCAATTTTTAAAAAATGAATTTTTAAAAGAACTATAAATCTCAGCTTAAATAAATATTAAGAAAACAATAATGTAACTAATACCATGACCATTTGACATAGAAAATTAATTTGTGATAATCTTTATCCCAAGAAGCGTAGGGTAGGTAAAAAGCCCGGGCGAGTGTAAACAATACGCTCTCCGGGCTTCTAAAATTTATCTTTATTAACACATGTTAATGAGGAGGAAAACATGAATAAAAAATTGAAATTTATTATAATCTTTTTATTTGTTACCCTTTTATTTTTATTTTATGCCCATGGATATAATTTACCTTGGTACAAAAATGCAACTTTTTATGAGATTTTCGTTAGATCTTTTGCAGATAGTGATGGTGATAAAGTGGGAGATTTAAAAGGATTAACTAATAAATTAGATTATCTAAAAGAACTTAATATAGATGGCATATGGTTAATGCCCATATTTATGTCTGTAAGTTATCATGGATACGATGTAACTGACTTTTATGACATTCATCCAGCATATGGAAATATGGAAGATTTTGAAGAATTAATTAAAGAAGCCCATAGAAAAAAGATAAAAATAATTCTTGATTTAGTTGTAAATCACACCTCATCCCGACATCCTTGGTTCATAAGTGCATCAAACTCTTATACTTCCCTATACAGAGATTATTATATTTGGAACAATACAAAACCAACTCAGAACTCCAATTTTTGGTATTATAAAAATACGGGTTATTACTATGCCTTCTTTTGGTCTGAAATGCCTGATCTAAACTTTGATAATACAAAGGTTAGAGAAGAAATCAAAAAGATAGCTAAATATTGGCTCGAAAAAGGTGTAGATGGATTTAGACTTGACGCTGTAAAGCATATATATGATGACGATAATAAAAACATATTATGGTGGAAAGAGTTTTATGATTATTTAAAAAAAATCAAACCAGATGTATATCTTGTGGGAGAAGTCTGGGACAACGAATATGTAATAGCAGAATATTATAAGTCACTTCCTTCGCTTTTTAACTTTCCCCTTTCAGACAAAATTATGAGTTCAGTAGCAAATCAAAGAGATTTAGGAATATGCGATTTTTTAGATATGGAAAGAGAAATGTTTAAAGAAAATTATTCCGATTTTACTGATGCTACCTTCTTAAGAAATCATGATCAGGTTAGAGTAAGAACATCTTTTGGGGGGAGTATTGATAAAAGTCTACTTGCAGGTTCCATATACCTAACTCTTCCTGGAACTCCCTTTATATATTATGGTGAAGAAATAGGGATGGAAGGAGCAAAACCAGACGAATACATAAGAGAACCTTTTAAATGGACAGATCAAATGAATTCCAAAGAACAAACCTACTGGATAAAGCCTAAATATAATATTCCTAACAATGGCATATCCTATACTACAGAAAAAGAGGATAAGAATAGTATATTAAACCATTATAAACTACTCCTTAAACTAAGGAAAGAATATAAAGCTTTATCCTTGGGAGAAATGAAAAAAATTAATCTAAATGATAAAAGTTTATTGGCATACCTAAGAGAAATAGATAATGAAGAAATATTAGTAATACATAATCTTAATAGGGTAGAAAAGATGATAAGTCTAAACTTTACTTTTAAGAATATTCTCTATTCAAGAAACACTAACATAAAAGATAATAAAATAATATTAGGTCCCTTTAGCAGTATCATAATCGAAGTTCAATAATTTTTCCCAGATTTTACTATCTACCATATAACCTGCTTTTTCATAAGCAATTAAGGCAGCTCCTACCGCTGGAGGTATTCTAAGAGGTACAACCTTACTTTTTTCTGCGAACATTTTCATCTTGGAATGAATATACTCAGGAAGCCAACTTGCTCCCTTATATATACTTCCGGCTAAAACAACTGGTGTTTCATCTTCTAATAAATCTAATTTTTGCATCAAATTATAAGCAGAAATTACAGTTTCATCTACTATTTTCTCTACAATTCTCCTTGCCACTTTATCTCCCTTTCTCACACACTCAAAAAGTAAAGGAGCAAGTCCTAAAACCTTATGATATTCCTCAGAGTTATAATATAATCTTTTGGCAAGTTCATTATAGTCCTTTGCAGAAAAATACTTCAGTACTTCACTTTCAAGGAGGGTTTTCTCCCCTCTACCATCATAAGATCTAAAAGCGTAGAATAACATCTCTTGTACTACAGATGAAGCACCTCCCCAATCTCCAAAAACATAGCCTTCCCCAAAATATCTATATGATCTTCCATCCTTTGATCTTCCATATCCATTATTGCCAGTACCCATTATTATGATTACACCCCAGAACTCCATATTCCCAGCCCTTAAAGCAATGGGGGCATCATTTTCAATAACTAAATCCTTAGCTATGTTTAAGGATCTTGCATCTTTCTCCAACATCTCAAAATCCTCTGGGAAATCTGCACCTGCAAGCCCAAAACATGCAAAATCAAATATAATATCCCCTATTTTTTCTTTAGCCTTATCTATAGCTAACATCCAATTTTTCTTTGCCCTTTCAATACCTATACCCTCATAATTTCCAGGGCCAGATCTACCAAAGCCTACAATTTCTCCTTTTTCATTTAAAATAATAGCCTCTGTTTTTGTACCTCCAGCATCTAAACCAAGAAAGTATCTCATATATTACTCCTTAACTTAATTTTGGGAAATATTCTTTATTTTCCTCTATTAATCTATTAAGAACTTTTTCCGCAAGAGTAAATGAAGAGATTAATGGATGTTGTGCAAGAGCAAAAACAGCCTTTTTATACGAACCTTCCATAGCAGACTCTATTGTCAATCTCTCATATACTTTTACAGCCTGTATGATTCCTTTTACTTCGAGAGGTAAATTACCTATAATATACCTTTGAAACATATCATGTTTTACGTAAACCGGTATCTCCACCACTGAATCATCCGGAAGATCTCTTATAGCCCCATTATTCATAACGTTTATTATCTGAAACCCATCTTTCATACCTAAAAGATGCATAATCAGATTAACAGCAGATATTGAATAATATGCTCCCCCTCTTTTGGAAAGTTCCACTGGTTTATTATCTACCTTAGGGTCACTATATATTTTTAATAACTCTTCTTCTACTTTCATCACTTCTTCTGCTCTTTTTGGTTTATGTTTTAACTCTTCAACTTTTTCCTCTCTAAAAAAGTAATATCTGAGATAATAATTGGGGAATAAACCTAAAATGTCTATAATTCTTTTTTCCTCTTCCGACAATTTTTCTTTTGCCTTATCTAATAAATATTGAGTTTTATCTTCTCCCTTTATAAATATTCTTCTTACAAAACTCAAATGATTAAGACCAAAATAGTCTAAAAAGACCTCTTCTAAGCTTACACCTGATAAATCAGCAAAAAATTTTTGAAAATTTATAGGCACATTACATAAACCTATAGCCTTTACTTTAGTATATCTGAGAAGCATTTCTGTGATTATTCCGGAAGGATTAGTAAAATTAATAAACCAAGCATTAGGAGCATATCTTTCTACCTTTTTTGCTATATCATAAACCACTGGTATAGTTCTAAGAGCATTTGCAAATCCGCCTGCCCCAGTAGTCTCTTGTCCTAAAAGATTAAATTCTAAAGGAATAGTTTCATCTAAGAGTCGCGATTTATTACCTCCAACCCTTATTTGATTTATTATAAAATCAGCTCCCTCTAAATTTTCTTCCAAATTTGTACTTTTTAAAAATTCTATTTCAGCTCCAGCTTTTCTGGCCATCCTTAATAGAAAATCATATACAATATTTAATCTTTCGGTATTAATATCAATAAGAACAATTTTTAAAGGATGAACCTCTTGCCAAATATTTAAAAACCCTTCAATTAATTCTGGAGCATATGTACTACCTCCACCAATAACTACTACTTTCATTTTGGAATACCTCCAAGAATTATTTTGTTTCTTCTAATTATAACATACTTTATGGTTTTGTAAACCATGTTTACTATTTTATTACATTCTTTACATAAATTTTTTTACTATTTTATCAAACATATCATTAGGATCTCTCTTCTTTTTATATAGAGGTTCGCCTTGTAATTGAGGAATAACCTCTTCAAAGGTTGGTCTCTCTTTTTTATAAATAACTCCTATAGGTATCCTTTCACTCCATTCAAGAGATTTCTCAAAAGCCAAGTGTATATCTGAAGGATCATAATCTGGACCAAGTTTATATACTCTTTCTTTATACCATTGAAAAGTATTTACCTTATTAAAAGTTACACATGGTTGAAGAATATCTAATAGAGCAAACCCATTGTGAAGTATAGCAAGTTTCATCATTTCTGTAAGATGATCTGGATCTCCAGAAAAGGACCTTGCTGCAAAAGATGCACCACTTGCAATAGCTAAGGATATGGGATTCAAGGACGGATAAGGTACCCCCAACGGCTGAACCTTAGTCTTCATTCCCATATCGCTTGTGGGTGATGCCTGACCTTTTGTTAGACCGTATATTTGGTTATTATGTACAAAAACTTTTATATTTAAATTTCTTCTCATATTATGAATCAAATGATTACCTCCTTCTCCATAGGTATTTCCATCTCCTGATTCACATATCACAAGAAGCTCTTTATTAGCTATCTTAGCTCCACAGGCTACTGGTATATCTCTTCCATGAAGTCCATTAAAGAGGTTGCATTTAAAATAGTGAGGCGCTTTTGCAGCTTGACCAATACCAGAAACCATTAGTAATCTATAAGGTGGAATCCCAAGTTCTGCCAATGCTCTTTTTATACAATTCAAAATAGACCAGTTTCCACATCCTGGACACCATGCAGGTATTTGATTATTATCAAAGTCCTCTATTCTCATCCCATTATCTCCCTCACTCCCTCCATAATTTCTTCTACAAAAAATGGCATACCATTATATTTAACAATACCTCTATCTACTTTTATGCATAATTCTTTTCTTATTAAAGCAGCTAATTGTCCTTCATAATTTCCTTCTATGGTATATAGTTTTTTATCTTTAAAATCATTAAGAATTTTTGTTGGTAAAGGGTAGACATCAGAAAAATGTAAATGTCCTATCTCATATCCTTCCTTCAACAAATTAGAAATAGCTTCTCTTATTACCCCGTATGTTGATCCCCAACCGATAAAAACTACCTTGGACTTATCTACACCAAAATAAACAGGTTCTTCCACATCTCTCATAATAGCTAATTTCTTTCTCAACCTCTTTTCTACCATCTTTTTTCTTATATTTAAATCTTCTGTAATATGTCCCTCTTCATCATGTTCATCACTATCAGTAATCACAAAACCCTCAAATTCTCCTGGGATAGCCAAAGGAGAAATTCCATCCTCAGTAATCTTATGCCTTAAATAGTTTTTATCTCCCAATATCCTATAATTCTTAATCCCAGGAACATGAAGACCATCTATAACAGCCTTAGAATCAATAAGATACTGATCAGTAAGAATAATAGATGGCACCTGATATTTTTCAGCTATCTCAAAAGCCTTTATAGTTTTATAATAAGCATCCTTCTGATCTCTTGGTGCAGTGACATATTTGGGAAATTCTCCATGACCCGCATGAATAACAAAATTAAGATCAGCTTGTTCTGTTCTTGTAGGAAGACCTGTAGCTGGTCCAGGACGTTGAGCTACATGAATAACCACAGGAGTTTCTGTCATACCAGCCAAGCTCAAGCCCTCCACCATTAAAGCAAATCCTCCTCCAGAGGTGGTTACCATAGATCTTGCTCCTGCAAAAAAACCTCCAACTGCCATATTTATTGCAGCGATTTCATCTTCAGCTTGTTCTACTACAATATCAAAATCAATTTCATGTTCTGCTAAAAAATTCATTACTGCAGTACCTGGAGTCATAGGATAAGAAGCAAGGAATTTACAACCTGCTACAATAGCACCAAATCCTACAGCCTCTCCTCCATTTATTATTAATCTTCCTTCTCTTTCTCTTTTTGGAAATTCTCCACATCTTCTATTTATATTCAATGCATAAATATATCCTGCCTCTAATGCTTTAATGTTCATATCTATGTATTCATCTTTAAAGGATTCAGAAATCACTTTTTTCATCTCTTCTAAGTCACCAGATACTAATCCCAAAAGAACCCCACAAATAACAGTATTTTCTACTAACTTCGTCTTAGCCACCTCTTGGGCAATTTTTCTAACTGGGACTTTATACATCCCATCAAAACTAAAATCTCCTTTTATATTTTCATCACAAATAATATGTCCACCTTTTTTAACATGTCCCTTATGAAGCTCAATAGTTTCACTATTTAAGGCAACAAGAATATCTATTTTCTCACTATCTATAGCATAAATAGGATTATCCGAAATTCTTATTAAGCTATAATTATGGCCACCTCTTATGCGGGATTGATAACTTTCAATAGTAAAAATAAAATAGCCTATTCGGTAAAAAAATTTAGAAAGGATATTAGATATGGTTTGTATTCCTTGGCCAGCCTCTCCCCCTATTAATATTTTACAATCCATTTTTTCTCTACCCCTTTTTTGTAATTATTATAACTTATTTTAAACCTCTTTAAAATACCCTAAAAACCCTAATATACCAGCTCCTATTAACAGACTATCTCTACCTAATTTTGATGAATAAAAGAAAATCTTACCCCTCAAATTATTAAATATATGTTTTTCTACTTTTTCTTTTAAAATTTTTGTGATCATATCAAGAATATTTTGATTTATAAACATATTACCAGAAATACATACAGCTTCAGGAGCCAAAAGATGTATAGCATTTGCTAACGAAATCCCTAAATAATTAAAAGTTCTCTCCAGAATTTCATTTTCCCTTTTATACAAAAATTCCTTCAGAACGTTTTCAAAATCGTTCTCATAACCAAAATCCTTAACTATTTTAGAAAGGGAGGCATAAATTTCCAAACAACCAGAATTACCACACCAACACTTCTCACCATTTTCTTTAATAGTAGTATGACCAATTTCACCTTCGATACCCTGAAAACCTTCCAAGATCTCTCCTTTATAAAATATTCCAAGTCCAATACCTTTCTCTAATAATAGATAAAAAAATGTATTATATCTACCAGCATCCCCATACCAATTTTCAGCTATTAATCCCACATTAGTATCCTTTTCTATATATATAGGTTTCTTATAATATTTTTCTAAAAATGATATAATCTCGAAATTTTCCCAATTTAAACTTACAGAAAGAATAACCTTTCCATTTTCCCTATCAATTATTCCTGGTACTGAGAGAAAAATAGCAATTATTTTTTCACTGTATTTCCTATAAAGAGGATCTATAAGCTTTAATAAATCTTCTTTAGCATCTATCTTGTATGATATACTCTCCTCAATTTCTCCTTTTGCATTAAAAATAGCAGATCTTCCTTCCATACCACTAAGATCTACTGAAAGTACCTTCAAATCTGGATTAATAATTAACTTAGTAGGCCTTCTTCCTCTCTCTGTCTCCACTTTTCCTACTTCTATTATTATTTTCTTTTTAATAAGATCATCTACTATCTCTGAAATAGCAGTCTTTGTAAGATTAGATATTCGAGCAAGTTCAGCTCGTGATCTTGGTCCTGTTCTCATTAATATTTCAAGAATAAGATTTTTGTTATATGTTCCTATATATTCAGGAGTTCTCCCTTTCTTCATACTACTTCTCTCCTTTTTGTTAAACTTAATATTAAATTCATTAAAATTTTAACATAAAAAATTTTTTTTCCAATTGTGATATAATATCCTACTAAAAACCAAAAAGGTGGTGTCAATTAAAATGAAAAAGATAGTTATTTTTATCATACTATCAATAATAACTCTTTTAAACAGCATTTATGGAATTCAAACCATATCAGTATCCATTCCTCCCATAGGTAGCATCTTAAGATATATTGCAGGTGAAAAATGGAGGATAGAAGTACTTTTACCCCAAAATACAAATCCTCATCTTTTTGAGCCAACCCCAAACACCATGAAAGCCATAGAAAACTCTAAACTTATAATAATAAATGGGGGAGATGTAGATCTATGGGCAATGAAACTTATTAATACTAAACAAAAAGATCTTCTCATAATAGCGGATAGGATTAAAAACAAAGACGATAACCCCCATTATTGGCTTGATCCTCTCATGGTAAAAGAGATAGCACAAGCCATTTACGAAAAATTAAGAAGCATTGATCCCCAAAATCAAGCTTATTATCAAAATAATTTAAAAATTGTGGAGAAGAATATCCAAGAAATTGATAATTATATAAGGAGAAGTCTATCTCCCTATAAGAAAAGGGAGATCATAGCATATCATCCTTCTTGGTATTACTTTTATAAAAGATATGATATCAAAGTATTGAGCTATATAGAGGAAGGAGAGGGAAAAGAGCCATCCTTGAAGAAGATTCAAGAGATCATAAATATTATTAAAAAACATAAGATTAAATATATTGTAAAAGAACCTTTTATTAATCCACCAGTGATAAGAACAATACAAAAAGAAACAGGAGTAAAAGTAGTAGACATGGATCCTATAGGTTTCAATAAAGATTATTTTTCCTTAATAAAAGAAAATACTAATATTTTGAGAAGTATATTTTATGAACAAAATCATTGAAATAAAGAATCTAACTTTTTATTACAATAATGATAAGATATTAGACAACATAAATTTAGAGGTAGATGAAGGAGAATTTTTGGGTATTATAGGCCCTAATGGGGCTGGAAAATCTACCCTTTTAAAACTAATAGTTGGCATATTAAAACCTCAACAGGGTAAAATAATTTTATTTGGAAAAGAAATAGATAATATCACTTATGAAAAAAAATTTGTTGGATATGTACCTCAAAAACCTGATATAGAAAAGTATCTACCATTAAAAGTAAAAGATATTGTTGCCTTTGGAAGAAGAATCGTTAGAGATTGGAAAGCACTTAACAAAGAAGACCATGAAATAATTAATAAAATAATGGAAAAGTTAGAGATCAAAGAATATGCAGATAAAATATTTAGTGAACTTTCGGGTGGACAACAACAAAGAGTATTAATTGCAAGAGCCTTAGTTCAAAACCCCAAAATTCTCCTTTTAGATGAACCAACAGTAGGTGTGGATATAAAAACTCAATATAACTTTTATAGAATTCTTGAAGAGCTAAAAAATCAAAAGATCTCTATTATTTTAGTAACCCACGATATCGGAGCTATCACTAATAAGGTGGATAAACTTGCATGTCTAAATAGAAAGTTGTATATTCATGGATGCCCTGAAGAAATTAAAATACACGGGGCATTAAGAGAAATATATGGTGAAGAATTTATATATTTAACTCATAAGGAGGATTAATTTTGGATATTTTTCAATATTCTTTTATGCAAAAAAGTATTTTAGCTGGTATATTTATAAGTATAATTTCAAGTATTATAGGCATCTATATTCTCTTAAGAGGGATAACCTTCATGGGGGCAGGAATAAGTCATGCGGTATTTGGGGGGTTAGCTTTTGGTTATCTACTCAATATAAACATGACTTTAACATCTATAATATTTACTATAATAATATTATTAAGTATGCCATATATAACTAAAAAATCAAAATTAAAAGCAGACGTACCAATAGGTATTTACTTTTCCTCCTCTATGGCTTTAGGAGCATTGCTTTTAAGTTTTCATAAAGGTTACACAACTAATCTTTTTAGTTTCCTTTTTGGAAGTATTCTCTCTATAGGAGACCAGGATCTTTTTCTAACAATTACATTTACAATTTTTCTTTTGTTCTTTTCTTATAAAAATTATTGGAAGATTTTATTTATTATCTTCGATGAAGAATCTGCCAAAGCCTCTGGAATAAACACATCCCGTTTAGAAACCTATATATTAATCCTCACTGGTATAGCCATTGTACTTATAAGTAAACTTGTTGGCATCATCTTATCTTCAGCTTTAATTATTATTCCTGTAGCTACTTTAATACCTTTTATAAAAGACATAAAAAAATTAGCAATCTATACCATATTATTTACCTTTTTAAATATCTTATTGGGATTAATAATTTCCTACCACTTTGATACACCTTCTGGCTCCACTATCGTTATGCTTGGAACTCTTGTTTTCTTTATCTCCCTATTTTTTTCAAAAAAATAAAATTACCTATAAGTTTCTTCTTCCGCCTTCTCAAATATTTTTTTAAGCAAAGTCTCTTCTATTACCTCTGCTGCAGCTCCTATAGGTCCTGTTAAACCACCTAATTTAGTAGTAATAATCTCTGGTATAGGAGGAAAGGCATGAAGATTTACTACTCTCTTTACAGGATCCAAAAGAAGCTCCTCTGCTTTGGAAAGTCCTCCAGCAATAATAACAATTTCAGGATTTAGTATATTTATAAGATTAGCAATACCTATGCCTAAATAAGTTCCAAGCTCTTCAAAAATATTAAGAACAAATCTATCTCCAGATTTCCCAGCCTCAATAATCTCATCTAAAATCTCATCTCTACTCTTATTTTCCAAATTCACCTTCGTATATGCATTCTTGCGAATACCTTCTAATATTTTTTCATAGAGCACCTGCGTTGAAACATAACTCTCTAAACATCCATAACTTCCACATTTACATTTATTTCCATTTTTCTCTATAATTGTATGTCCAAACTCCCCAGCTCTATCATCAGGTCCCCTATAAATTTTACCATCAAGCACTAAGCCTGCACTCACACCACTTCCTACCCTTACACATATGAGATTATCCTTACCAATACCAGCACCATACCAAAGCTCTCCATAAGTGACAGCTTTTACTATATGTTCAATAAAAATAGGTACTCCCTCTATGTATTTAGAAAGATATTCCTTTATTTTTACATTTCTCCATCCAAGATTCGGCGAAAACAAACACACTCCTTCCTTTCTATTTATTGTACCAGGTACAGCTAACCCAACTCCAATAATATCCTCCTTATTTACTCCATCAATCAAAGAACGATATATATTAACTACTCCATTCAAAACCATATCTACATCATTGTTATATAAGACAATACTCTCTTTTCTCAAAACTCTCCCAGAAAGAGCCATTAATATGCCTGTAATCTTATCCTTCTCTATCTCTATTCCTATAGGATAATAACCTACCTCATTAAGAGTAAGTTCTATAGGACGCCTGCCAACTTTTGTTACCTGGGCAGGACTTTCCTTTATTATCCCCACACTTATTAGATTTTCCACAATACTAGATACTGCAGAAGGACTTAATTTTGTAATCTTAGAAATGTCATAACGAGATATAGGCCCCATTCTTCTTATGGTATCAAGTACCAAAGATATATTAGCAATTCTCATACTTTTTATATTTACAGGTTTCAACTTCTATTGACCTCCAATCAAAAATTTTTTTTACCATAAAAAATTATATTATTTTTTATAAATTAAAGTCAATAAAATAAATACAATTCAAGAATTATAAGAGGATAATAAAAGAATATCTTTTTACATCTGTATTATTTAACCTAAGCGTAAAAATTATCCATTGTGATAATATATAAGGAAGAAAGGAGGTAAAAAATGGAAGAAAAGATTTTATTGAAACTTCAGAGAAACGAAATAACCGAACACAATATATATAAAATTCTTTCAAAAGGGTTAAAAGATAAAAAAAATAGGGAAATACTTTTAAAAATTTCTCAAGATGAGTTTGCCCACTACAACGTACTAAGGAAAATAACCCAAAAAGATTTAAATCCTAATAAATTTAAGCTTTACTTGTATCTCTTTCTTACAAAGATTTTTGGTTTTACCTTTGTACTCAAACTTATGGAAAAAGGAGAGGATAAAGCAATAGAAAGCTATAGAAAAATTATTAATAAGTATCCACAAATTAATGAAATCCTTGATGATGAAAAAGAACATGAACAGAAATTATTAAATACCTTAGATGAAGAGAGATTAAACTATATTGGATCAATGGTTCTTGGATTGTCAGATGCCTTAGTGGAACTTACAGGTACCTTAGCAGGTTTAACCTTTGCCTTCCAAAATACAAAGCTTATATCCATATCTGGATTAATAACAGGAATCTCAGCTGCATTATCAATGGCAGGATCAGAGTATCTCTCTTCGAAAGCAGAATCTTCTGAAAGAAATCCTTTGAAATCTGCAATAACCACTGGAATAACATATATTATGACAGTTTTAATTCTAATCCTTCCCTACTTAATAACACAAAATTATATCCTTGCTTTAATTTTAACTCTTCTTTTTGCAGTCATTTTAGTTGTAATCTTCAATTTTTATATATCAGTTGCAAAGGACTATGAGTTTAATAAAAGATTTTTAGAAATGACAATTATTATCTTTTCTGTATCCTTTATAAGTTTCTTAATAGGGGTTTTTGTCAAAAAGGTTTTAGGAATCAATATAGATTAAGAAGGGGAAGCTATAAGCTTCCCCTTAAGATAAAACCCCTACTTTTCTCCCACATCTATTTGCCACACAATATTTTTCCTTAAAATGGTTTATAAATTCATCCTTAAAATATCTAATTGCAGAAACCACAGGAAGATGTACCGATTGTCCTAATGGACAGAAGGATGTATCCTTCATTACAAGACTAATATTTACCATTTCATCTATATCCTCTTTAGAACCCTCTAAATTAGCAAACCTATTTATTATTTCTACCAATCTCTTAGTACCAACTCTACAAGGAGTACACCTACCACAAGATTCATGCTCAAAAAATCTTAAAATACTCTTCAACATATCTACAATACATGCTGTTTCATTCATAACTAATATAGCCCCAGATCCAAGGACTGCTTTATATTCTTTTAAGTTTTCAAAATCCATCTTAACATCAAGCATTTCCTCTCCTAAAAAGGCACCAGCTGCTCCCCCTACTAATGCACACTTAAACTTTTTCCCATCCTTTATCCCGCCACCATATTGGAAAATTATCTCTCTCAAAGGAGTACCCATCTCTACTTCTATAAGGCCTGCATTTATCACATCTCCTAAAATGGTATAGACCTTAGTGCCTGGACATTTTTCTGTTCCAAATTGCCTAAACCATTCAGCTCCATTTCTTACAATATCAGGAATATTAGCCAATGTTTCCACATTGTTCACTACAGTTGGCTTATTTCTCAATCCCTGAGAAACAGGATAAGGAGGCTTTATTCTTGGTACTCCTCTTTTACCCTCCAAAGATTCTATTAAAGCTGTTTCTTCTCCACAGATATAAGCACCTGCTCCCTTCCTCACCTCTATATCAAAGGAAAAATTACTACCAAGAATATTATCTCCAAGAAGTCCATAATCTTTTGCTGTTTGGATAGCTTTCTGCATACGATCTATGGACAATTTATATTCCCCTCTAATATAAATATATCCCTTCTTAGCTCCTACCGCATAACCAGCAATAGTCATGGCTTCAACTATTCTATAAGGATCACCTTCTAAAATTAATCTATCTTTGAAGGTTCCCGGCTCTCCTTCATCAGCATTACATATAACATATTTTTCATCTGCAGGAATTTTATAAGTAAATTCCCATTTCAAACCTGTGGGAAAACCTGCTCCTCCTCTACCTCTAAGTCCTGAATCTTTAACCACTTTTATTACATCTTCAGGTTTCATTTCAAAAATAGCCTTAGTTAGGCCATCAAATCCATCAGAAGCTATATATTCTTCTATACTCTCGGGATTTATCACTCCACTATTTTTAAGTACAATCCTTACTTGTCTCTTGGTTAACCCAACCTCTTCCTTTACTACTACTGATGGGGTAGTAATTTCTTCTATCATAAGTCTTTTTAAAGGTCTTCCTTTTACAAAATGTTCCTCTACCAATTCTGGAATATCTTCCGGTTTTACATTGCCATAATAAACTCCTTCAGGATAAACCACCATTACTACACCTTTCCCAATAATTCCAAGAGGACCTGTTTCAATTACTCCTACTTCCTTATCAATACCCCTTTTTCTTAATTCATTTATCAAAGCTTCTTCTACAGCTTTTGCTCCTGCCAACAAAGTGTTTGCATCTATGGATATCAAAACATGACTTCTTACTATACTCATAAATTCCCCCTCTTTTCCTCCAAGATTTTATCAATCTTCTCAAAGGTAAGATTTCCATAAACATCATCATTAATCATCATAGCAGGAGCTACCGCACATACCCCAAGACAGCTTGTAAGTTCCAAAGTAAAAAGTCTATCAGGAGTAGTTTCTCCAACCTTTATCTTCAATTTTCTTTCTAAATATTCTAAAAGGGACTCAGATCCAACTAAATGACATGGGGGTGAATCGCACAATCTTATCACATATCTTCCCCTTGGTTTTAAACTAAACATGGAGTAAAAAGATGCCACACCTTCCACATAGCTCACAGGAAGATCTAAATATTCTGCACATAGTTTTATATCTTCTGGAGTTAAATAATTATAAGGGTTGCTATCTTGAAGGGCATGGAGAATCTCAATAATATAATCCGGATTTTTGGGAAAACTTTTAAGAATCTCCTCTTTTGTCTTCATATTTTACAACCCCCAAATTTTATGTTTCCTTTTAAATAGTGTAAAATATAACGATTTAATCTGTCAATAATTTTCCTCTATCATTTCCTCTTTTATAACCTCTATCATAATTTCGGCTATTTGAGGATCAAACTGTTTTCCCTTATTTTTCTCTATCTCTAAAATAGCCTCCTCAAAAGTCATCGCTCTTTTATAAGGTCTTTCACTGGTCATAGCATCAAAAGCATCAGATGTTGCAATAATTCTCGACTCCAATGGAATTTCATATGAGGATAATCCATCAGGATATCCTAACCCATCCCACCTCTCATGATGATATCTAACAATTTCTGCTAAATCTCTAAATTCATCTACCTGTTTTAATATCTCCTCACTTTTAATAGGATGGATTTTTACAATTTCAAATTCCTCCTGCGTTAATCTTCCATTTTTATTTAAAATACTTTGAGGACTATAAATTTTACCTATATCATGTAATAATGATGCCCAATATATCTTCTTAATTCTTTCCGGAGATAAAGCAAGCTTTTCTGCAACCTTTACAGCATATTTAGCAACCCTTTCAGAATGCCCCTGAGTATACTTATCATAGTATTCAAGAGTCTTAATAAGAAGAGTTACCATTTTGCTTAAATAAACTTCTCTTTCACTAATATGTACTCTTATACCATAAAATGCTGAAATAATATTTCCAAACTTTTCAAGTATTTCCACATCCTTTTCATCAAAGGAATATATACTTTCCTTTGGAATAACACAAGCCAAATAACCATATATTTTTTCTTGCCATTTAAGAGGGTATAAAAGCATCTCTTTCATATTTATATCCTTTAAAAAACTTGGCTCTCTTACTAATGTAATATTTTGTATATTCAAAATGTTATTACTTTCTTCTTTTGAAATTAATAATCCTTCCAAATTATTATCATATCCATTCATGGCTAAAATCCTTAAAGAATCCATATGTCTATAAAAAAATACACCATAAGTATCTTTACCCAAGATTTTAACAATAATCTGTAATACTCTCTTCACAAAGTCATAATCCTTCAAATCTATGCTTGAAATATAAGATACATTTCTTATAAAGAATTCAAATTTGTCAATTTGTTCTCTGAGTTTATCATGAACTCTTTTCAATTCTTTTGTAGCTTCTCTTACTCTAATAGAGAGAATTCTATTATACGAAAGAACAATGATTAATATGGAAAGTCCAATAATCACAATATATAGAACAATTTTAGGAAGAATTGAAGGAACTTCTTCTTTAAATGAATATTTTTCTAATAATCTATCCATATCTTCTTGCGGTATTTTAGACAATCCCTCATTAATAACAGATACAATATGGGCTTTATTTTTAAGAGAAGCCACATAAAGATAGTTTGTATATATTACAGGCCCTTTAAAAAATTCATAAATCAAATCATATTTGGTCAAATAATAGAAAGCAGGTGGATCATCCATGATAAATACTTTTATTTCATCCTTTTTAGCAGAAAGTATTATATCAGAATAATTACTATAAAACTTAAAATTAACCTGCGGATTCTGTAAGAGAAAAATCTCTATTAAAGCATCGCCTCTTTTTGCCCCCACAATAAAGGGTGTAACATCCTTTGGATAATTTATTTTTGGTATACTTTTATGATAATAAATACTTGATGTAACCTTAAAAATCGGTTTAGAAAAAATTAAATACTTTTCTCTTTCAGGCGTTTTAAATATGGTATCTATAGCATCAACTTTTCCTTCAAAAAGTATATTTTGGGCTTTACTCCATTCTTCTGGAATAAGCTCTATTTTTATTCCTGTCTTCTCACTCCATATCTTCCAAAATTCTACTGATATTCCTACTAGATTTCCTTTCTCATCGATGTATGTAAAGGGAGGATAATCTTTATCTGTAATAATTTTTATAGAATTATTAGAAGATATAGGGGGTGCAATAAGACAAAATATTAATAATGTAAGAAGACATCTAAAAAATTTTAACTTCATATTAATCTTAATTTTATCATGTTTTATGCTATAATTTTACCATAAAAATATGAATTTACTGCTAATATCTATAGCTCCAGGAATTGCCATCTCTTGGTATGTGTATCATAAAGATAGATGGAATAAAGAACCATCAAAAACTATAATTTATGCATTTATATTAGGAGCCCTCGTATCTTTTCCATCTGCATTTTTAGAAGTTGTTATAGATTTACTTAATTTATTTAAACCACACAGAGATTTAGCCTCCCTTTTTATATATACATTTTTCGGAATTGCACTTATAGAAGAAGGAGCAAAGTACTACGTCATTTATAAATTTATCTATCCCAAAGAAGAATTTGATGAACCCTTTGATGGTATTGTTTATTCGGTAATGGTTGGTATGGGATTTGCCACAGTAGAAAACATATTCTACGTCCTACCGGAAGGATATGTGGTAGGTTTTACAAGAGCTTTTTTGGCTGTACCTGCCCATTTTGTTATGGCTCTTTTTATGGGATATGCATTTGGACTTGCAAAGTTTGGTGTTAAGCCTGAAAAACATCTAACACAAGCATTATTCTACCCAGTTTTTTGGCACGCACTTTACGACTTTTTAATTTTGACAAATATATGGTATCTTTCCATCCTTATTCTACCAATTGTATATATAGTGGGAAGGTGGATATGGAAAAGAGGACAAACGCTGATTATAAATGAAAAAGGGGAGGAAAGTAAATATGATTAAAGCAATACTCTTTGATCTTGATGGCACCTTACTATATAGTGATTTAGAATTATTTACCAAACATTATTTCTCTATGTTAAGAGAAGAATTTAAGAAAATAGGAGATGCAGATTCTTTATTTAAAAGTTTAAATATTGCGGTAACGAAAATGATGCAAAATAGAGGACCTAAATCTAATAACGAGGTATTTTGGGAAGAATTCGAAAAATTAGTAAGCATAGATAGAAATATTATGGAAGATTTCTTTTATAACTTTTATATTGAAAAATTTCCAAAATTAAAAGATACGGTAAAAGCCAGACCAAATCCATACGCAAAAGAAGTTATTGAGAAAGCATTTGATTTAGGTCTCAAAGTAGTAATAGCCACTAATGCAGTTTTTCCACTCATAGCCATAAGGGAGAGATTAAGATGGGCAGAAATAGATAATTTTAATTATGACTTGATAACCTCTATGGAAATTATGCATGCTTGCAAACCATTTCCTGAATACTATAAGGAAATCTTGGAAAAAATAGGAGAAAAGCCAGAAAAAACCATAATGGTTGGAAATGATTTACAAGAAGATCTTTCTGCCAGCTCCTTAGGTATTATTACTTTTCTAACCAAGGATGGACAAATATTAAACGGAGATAAACCAACGTATACTCCTGACATTATAGGAAAAATGGAGGATCTTTTAGAGATTCTTCCTCTACTTTCTAAATAAGGCCTTTTGTTTTATAATATTTTTGTATTTGTTTTCTCACAAAATAAGGGAGGTGACAATTTTGTTAAGCAAGATATTAATCATTCTATTTGGTATTATCTGTATTGGATTAGGCCTATGGGGGCTCATAGTTTGGTGGTCCTATTTTCTGAAGGCTTTAATGGCTGGGGTACCAATATTTTTAATTTTCTTAGGAATAATTTTGCTTATCTTTGGATATACAGAATTAAAAACTATACTTTCGGAAAAAAGAGAGAAAAAAGAATAATATATTAAAAAGAGGGGGACTTAATGCCCCCTCTTTTTTTTACTAATAACCAGCTTCTTTATCTACCACATTGATCATCCTTTCTACATTAGGATACTCTTTCAGATTCTTCAAAAAAATCTCCACTACCCTTTCATCATAATAAGGAGTCATTCCTGCAATATGCGGTGTTATAATTACATTCTCCATATCCCATAATGGGCTATCATTAGGTAAAGGTTCATTATAAAATACATCAAGTAGTGCACATTGTATTTTATTTTCCTGTAAAGCCTTTATTAAAGCCTTTTCATCTACTGTTCTACCTCTTCCCACATTAACAAAAATAACATTATTTTTCATTTTATTAAATTCTTCTTCAGAAATAAAATTTTCTGTTTCCTTAGTAAGAGGCAGTACTATCACAATAATATCTGAATCGTTCAAAAGCTTATCTAAATCTTGAAAAGTCAATAACTCATCAGGTTGTATTTTTATATTCTCTTTTTTCTTTTTAAGCCCTATAACCCTTATATCAAAACATTTAGCAATTCTTCCTATCTCTTGTCCTATATTACCGTAACCTATTATACCCATAGTTTTTCCAGTAAGTTCATCACACCACTCTATCTCATCTTTATTCCACCTTTTCTCTATTTTTCCTTTTATTGCCACATTTATCCTACGAGTCCATGAAAGAATTAAACCAAAAACATGTTCAGCAATAGATTTCGGATGAACTCCACTAGCAGAAGTCAAGATTACATCAGAGTTAATAATATCATCATAAAGCATATGATCCACACCCGCAGATGTTAATTGTATCCACTTTAAACTTTTAGCTTTCTTGAACTCTTCTTTGTTTAATCCCCAACCCAAAAATATATCCGCCTCTTCAATATTATCAGTTATTTCAACATTTTGACTAAGAGCTAAGATTTTATTAATATACTCTTTTTTTAATGGATACCTAACATAAATTTTCATAGAAACCTCCTTTGAAAAAGAATATCATTTTATGATATAATCTTACCACTATGGACTTATACCTTTATAATACTTTAACAAAGAAAAAAGAAAAGTTTGAACCAATAAATCCACCCTATGTGGGAATGTATACTTGTGGCCCTACAGTTTATAACTACGCCCACATAGGAAACTTAAGAACCTATATTTTTGAGGACATTTTAAAAAGAGTATTAATTTATAATGGATATATAGTTACTCATGTAATGAATATAACTGATGTGGGACATCTTACTTCTGATGCTGATGAGGGAGAAGATAAGATTGAAAAGGAAGCAAAAAAGGAAAGAAGAAGTGCATGGGAAATTGCAGAGTTTTACACCGAGGCTTTCAAAAGAGATTTGAAAAAATTAAATATTTTGGAACCAACTATCTGGTGTAAGGCAACAGATCATATACCTGACTTTATAGAACTTATAAAAATCCTTGAACAAAAAGGCTACACCTACAGGACATCTGATGGAATATATTTTGATACCTCAAAGGTGCCTGACTATGGTAAATTAGCAGGACAAGATTTAGAAGAGCTTCTACCAGGAGCAAGGGTGGAATTTAACCCTGAAAAAAGAAATCCTACTGATTTTGCTCTATGGAAATTCTCTCCTAAGGATGTAAAAAGGCAGATGGAATGGGATTCTCCATGGGGAGTAGGTTTTCCTGGATGGCATATTGAATGCTCAGTTATGTCTACAAAATATTTAGGACAACCCTTTGATATCCACTGTGGTGGTGTGGATCATATTCCTATTCATCATACAAATGAAATAGCCCAGTCTGAAGCTGCATATGAAAAGCCGATGGCTAAATATTGGTTGCACGGAGAATTCCTCATTATGGGAGAAAAGAAAATGGCAAAATCCGAAGGAAATTTTCTTACATTATCAGATCTGGAAGAAAAGAGTTATCATTCATTAGCATATAGATATTTTTGTCTTACCGCTCATTATAGAAGTCCATTAAGATTTACATGGTCAGCTATTGAAGGAGCACAAAGAGCTTTAAATAGACTTTATGAAAATATGAAAAGATATCCCAAGATAAAAGCTGATTTTGATAAAGAGTATGAAGAAAGATTTCATCAAGCCATAAATGATGATTTAGATATGCCAAAAGCACTTGCCATTTTATGGGAACTTGTGAAAGATGATAAAATAGCACCCGAGGTTAAGAGAGCTACAATTATTCAATTTGATAAAGTATTCGGATTATCCTTAGATAACCCTCCAGAAGTTAAAATTGAAGTACCTGAAGAAATTTGGCAACTTTTAGAAGAAAGAGAAAAAGCGAGAAAGGAAAAAAATTGGGAAAAAGCTGACAAAATTAGGGAAGAAATAAAACAAAGAGGTTATATAATAGAGGATACACCCCAAGGACCAAGAATCAAAAAAGCCACAATCCTTAATAAATAATTTTTATTTCTTTTCTTTATCTTTATACATTCTTTCATCAGCAATCTTTATTAATTCATCTAAGGACTTGCTATCTTCAGGGTAAGAGGCTATACCAAAGCTAAACCCTAAACTAATGCCATCAATATTTGAAAATCTTTCTTTAAAATCACAAAGGGTTCTCTTCATTATTTTCTCTGCCATTTCTCTTGTTGTATTTATAAGAATAATACAAAACTCATCTCCTCCAAACCTTATAATTACATCCCCAGATCTAAAATTCTTTTTAAAAAATTCTACTACTTCTTTTAGTATTTGATCCCCTACATCATGACCAAATTTATCATTAACATCCTTAAAATTGTCTATATCAACAAAGACAAGAGAAAAATAAATATTTTTATCCACTAATTCTTTGAAAATAACATCTAAATATCTTCTGTTGTAGGTTTGAGTTAAAACATCCAAATAAGCTATCTCTTTCATAATATCTCTTTCTATTAACAACTTTTCTTCTCTTATCTTGATCTTATCTATCATATTTTTAAAAGCTCTCATAAAATCGCCAATTTCGTCTTTTCTATGAATATCAAAATCCACATCATAATTTCCTCTTTCTATTTCCCTTGCTATTAGTACTAACTTCTCAAAAGGTCTCATTATATAGGAAATTAGAAATTGGGAAATCAAAAGAGATGATATTAATATAAAAAGAGTAAATGATATAAGCATTATTAAAGATGATCTATATATTAAATATATAATCTTGCTCTCTTTTTCTATATGAACCAATATGTTTTCACTTAAAGGAATCTCAATATGATAGGATGGATACTCATAATAATTTCTTAACTTTTCTTCTCTAACATCTCCTATATTTAAAATCGTTATTTTAGCATCTAAAAAATTCTCCCATTCTCTAATTATCTCTTCATCTATAGGTTTTGCAAACAACAAATAGGCATCATAAAAATATCTTTTATCATCGCTCATTACTGGACCTACAGCACATAGAAATACCTTTTCTCTATAAGAATAGAAGAAAACTTCTACCTCTTTTATTTTCTCTTTTAGAAAATCTTTTGGGATATTACGGAATGAAGAAGTGATAATTTCTCCATCTTTTGTAAAAAGAATCACATCATATTTAAGGGTTTTCTTAACCCATGGATTAATATTTGCCTCTAAAAACTCCTTGTCTCTTCTCTTAACTCCTTTTTCTCCCAAATCCATCCAATAAATATAATCTGATAGATTAACAATTAAAATACTCTTTTCTTTTTCCAATAATTTACTAAATAAGCTTTGAGTATTTCTAACTTCTTTGTTTATATTTTCTCTGAAAACGTTTTTTACAAGGAGTATACCCCCGAGAATAAAAACAAAGGAAATAAAAATATTAGTAATCACTAAAATCAAAGTTATTTTGGTTCTTAGACTTATCTTTTCTTGACCTCCTTTTCCATATTGAATAGATTATATCATAAGTTTTTGCTAAAATATTCATGAAGGAGAGGTGGCCGAGTGGACGAAGGCGCTCGCCTCGAAAGCGAGTAGGCTGACAAAGCCTCGTGGGTTCGAATCCCACCCTCTCCGCCATATTTTTTTAATTACCATTAAAACGATTGCCTAAATAGATCTCTTATTGTAAAATATTTTAAAAACTAATAATAAGGAGGTATAAATTATGCCCTTTGTAGATCATCGTTCTCAAAAGATTAGGAGGAATAAAGAGGAACTTCTTAAACATCTTCAAACCTTCAAATTAGATCTTAAATTTTCAGTGGGTATCTGGTACTTCACTCCTGGAGGTGGCAGATTCCATGAACCTTACGTAGAACAAAAAAGTATTCCAGAAAGAATAGAAATGGCTGCTGAAATGGCTAAATATGGAGTGAAGGGAATAGAAGCTCACTATCCTGCAGAAGTCAATGAAGAGAATCTTCATCTTTATAAAAAACTCGAAAAAGAAGCTGGAATAAGACTTGTTGCTGTTCCTTTAAGCCTTTTTTACGATAAAATATTTGAATTTGGCTCTCTTTCTAATCCTTATGAAAAATATCGTAAGGTAGCCTATGAAAGATTAGTAAACGGTTTAAAATTGGTAAAAGAAGCTAACGCAGATATTTGTATAATATGGCCTGGAATTGATGGATATACTTATTCTTATGGACACCTTTACTATCATATGTGGGATACCTTTGAAGAATTAGTAGCCCAAGCTATGGACGAAGTACCAGGAGTACAAGTTGCTATTGAACCAAAACCTTATGAACCAGCACCAAACAATATATACAGAACTACTGCTGATGGAATATTAGCTGCGAGAGACATAGAGTCAAGACTCAAAAACCCCGAAAATCTCAAACTAATAAATGAAGGACATGCATTAGTAGGCTTAAATCCAGAGGTGGGTCATGTCAGAATGGGATTTGAGGATCTTCCTTATGCTTATGCCAGAGTTGCAAGAGAAGGTAGACTATTCCACACTCACTGGAACAGCCAACCTCTCGGAAACTATGACCAAGACCTAAATGTGGGAGTAGTTGACTGGGATTCTACAGAAGCATTACTTTATACACTAAAGATGATAGGTTATCAAGGATATTTTGGAATTGATATAAATCCTGAAAGAATGTCTGTACAAAAAGCAATAGAAATCAATACAAAAGTCCTCAACATTATGAATGAGAGAATTGAAAGACTACCTCACGAAAGAATCATTGAGTGCTATTTTGATCCAGAAAATCACAGAGGAGAATTAGAGTTAATCTTAGCAGAAAACCACAAATAAGAAGATCTTCATTAAGAGGGGGAGAAATATATCTCCCTCTCTTTTTTAACCTTTTTTAACTTATGGTCAAAAAATTATAAAATAACTCATAATTTAAAATTTTTTGGTAAAAAAATCCTCATATCTCAGTTTTTTCCCCTTTGAACTATATATTGAGTTGTGATATAAATATAACCACAATATTTAGTGGGGGTATAGAAATGAGATGTCCATTTTGTAATTATGAAAATACTTCTGTTATTGATACCAGAGAAATAGAAGATCAAAGAGTAATAAGAAGAAGAAGAGTATGTCCAAGATGTAAGGGAAGATTCACCACCTACGAAAGAATAGAAGAAAAACCTATTATGGTAATCAAAAAAGATGGTAGAAGAGAACCTTTCGATAGAAATAAGCTTTTAGCAGGTTTACAAAGAGCAGTAGTTAAAAGAAATATTGATAGCGAAAAATTAGAAGCTATTATTGATGAAATTATAGGGGATATAAAGAAACAAGGAGTAAGTGAAATTTCCTCAAAGGAAATAGGAAAAATGGTATTAGAAAAATTAAAAGATTTAGATGCAGTTGCATATGTAAGATTTGCTTCTGTATATCAAGAGTTTAGTTCCTTAGAAGAATTTGCAAAACTTCTTTCTCAGATGAAAAAAGCATAAACTAAGCAAGGAGGTATGAAAAATGATTAGTAATCTGAATGATCTTATAAAAGAATACTTAAACAGAGAAGACTGGAGAGTAAACGAAAATTCAAATATGGGATATTCTCTCCAAGGCTTAAACTATTATCTTTATTCTTCTCTTATAGCAAGATATTGGTTAGAAGAAATCTATCCTCAAGAGATAGCAAGGGCTCATCAAAATGGAGATTTTCATATACATGACCTTGGATCTCTTTCAGTATATTGTGTGGGTTGGGATTTAGAAGATCTACTTTTAAAAGGATTTGGAGGGGTAGAAGGAAAAGTTGCCAGTAAACCAGCCAAACATTTCAGAACCGCTTTAGGACAAATTGTAAATTTCATGTTTACACTACAAGGTGAAGCAGCAGGAGCTATTGCCTTTTCAAATTTCGATACACTGCTGGCTCCATTTATAGCTTACGATAATCTTACTTATAAAGAAGTAAAACAAGCTATGCAAGAATTTGTTTTCAATCTTAATATTCCTACTCGAACGGGATTTCAAACTCCGTTTACTAATTTAAGTTTTGATTTAGTAGTACCAGATGATTTAAAAGATAAAAAAGTAATAATAGGAGGAGAAAGAAAAGAAGCCACATATGGAGAATTTCAAAGAGAAATGGACCTTTTAAATGAAGCTTTTGCAGAAGTAATGATAGAGGGTGACGCAAATGGAAGAATCTTTACCTTCCCTATACCAACTTATAGCATAACAAAAGATTTTCCATGGGAAAAGTCAAACTTAACTAAAATTTGGGAAATGACAGCTAAATATGGTACTCCTTACTTCTCAAACTTTGTTAACTCAGAAATGGATCCTTCAGATGTAAGATCTATGTGCTGTAGATTAAGATTAGACAATTCTCTGGTAAGACAAAGAGCTTTAAGTTTTTCTTTAAATGTAAATAATAAAAATGTGGATGAGTTGAAACATAGAGGCGGCGGATTATTTGGAGCAAATCCTCTTACAGGAAGTATTGGTGTGGTAACAATAAATATGCCCAGACTTGGTTATTTATCTAAGAATGAAGAAGAATTTTTTGAAAGACTATATTATCTAATGGATCTTGCAAAAGAAAGCCTTGAAATAAAAAGGAATGTAATAGAAGATCTCACACATAAAAATTTATATCCTTATTCCAAATATTATCTTTCTGGAGTTTATGAGTTAACAGGACAATATTGGGGAAATCATTTTGCCACCATCGGACTTATAGGTATGCATGAGGCATGTGTAAATTTACTTGGAGAAGGTATAGATACATCAGCTGGAAGGGAATTTGCCATAAAAGTTCTTAAATTTATGAGAGAGAAACTTTTAGAATATCAAAAAGAAACTAATAATCTTTACAACTTAGAAGCTACTCCTGGAGAAGGTACATCCTACAGATTAGCAAGAATAGATAAGTCAAAATATCCAGACATTTATACCTCGGGAGATAAAGAACCCTTCTATACCAATTCTACTCAACTTCCTGTTGATTATTCAGCAGATCCTTTTGAAGTGTTGGAACATCAAGATGAGCTCCAAAGTCTCTATACAGGTGGTACTGTATTGCATATATTCTTAGGTGAAGCATTGGAAGATATAGAAATGGTAAAAGAGGCAGTAAAACTTATCACAAATAACTATAGATTGCCATATTTCACATTAACTCCCACCTTTAGCATATGTCCTGAACATGGTTATCTTAGAGGAAATTACGAAAAATGCCCTACTTGTGGAAAAGAAACAGAAATTTATTCAAGAGTAGTAGGATATTACAGACCTGTTAAAAGTTGGAATAAAGGAAAACAAGAAGAGTTTAAATTAAGAAAAACCTTCACGTTGACATTAAAGGAGAGGAGAAAACATGAAAATCTCAGGTTACCTGGGATTTAGTCTCGTAGATTATCCTGGTAAACCAAGCTTTGTTATATTTACTCAGGGTTGTAACTTTCGTTGCCCCTTCTGTCACAATCCTGAGCTTATATCTACAAGGAAAAAAGGTATTTATTCTGAAGATTTTATAATAGAGGAAATTGATAGGAGAAAAAAAATAATAAAGGGGATTGTAATAACAGGAGGGGAGCCTACACTAAATGAGGATCTTCCCTCCTTTTTATTTAAATTAAAAAGAAAAAGATATTCCATAAAATTAGATACAAATGGATCAAATCCTAAAATGCTTATAGAACTAATCAAAGGCAAATTAGTTGATTATGTGGCTATGGACTTTAAAACATCACCCTCAAAATATGCTATGGCAATAGGACTTTCAGAAGAATTAGTTCAAAAATATTTAAATAAGATAAAAGAATCTTTAAGAATATTAAAAGAAAGTAACATTAACTTCGAGATTAGAACCACTGTAGTACCAAACATTGTAGAAAAAGAAGATATTATAGAGATAAAAAATATTATTGAAGATGTGCCTTACTATTTACAAACCTTCAAACCTGAAAAAACTTTAGATCATAATTACAGAAAACTATCTCCTTACTCCAAAGAATATTTAAAGGAGCTCAGTATATTGTCAAAAGGAAATTTAAGATAAATTTTTTAATCTACTATTTTTAATCTCTTTTAGAATTAAAAGCCCAAGAATAGAAGAAATTAATCCCTGCAAGAAATTAATCCTATATCCACCCAGATCAATAGTCATTCCAGAAGTAAAATATGCCAAAACCTGTGCCATAGAAATCATAAGAGTATTAACACCCACAAAACTTCCTGCTTTTCCCTTAGGTATATATTCAAGAACAAGACTATAAGGAATAACCATTAAAGACCCTAAACTAATGCCATAAATTATAGATGCAATAAAAGCATGAAAAATCCTGTAGGTTTGAGAAAATATAAAACTGCTCAATCCAAAAAGAAATAAAGAAAAAACAGAAAGTTTTTCTTTAGAATACTTATCAGCAAGGAAACCAGATACAAACGTAGAAATGGCAGTTAAAATTCCAAAAATAGCAAGTACTACCATATAATCATTAATAGAAGCTGAAAGAGCATCTTGAAAGAATAAAAGAATAAATGAACTAACCGACGAAACACCATACCAAATTGAAAATTGAAGAAAAAATAATAAAAACCATAATCTTCCTTTAAAGAATTCTAAATCTAATTTTAGATTTTCTTTTTTACTATCACCTGGTTTTTCAGGTAAAAATAATAGAAAAAATGCAGAAACTAACGTCCCATATTTAAGGAGTTTAAATACTAAATTAGATGCATGGGCAATTACCACGATGAATATATATAAACCTTGAAAAAATTGAGATGTAAAATTTATTATACCTGTTGCACGAGCATATGTATCTTTAGCTATCAGATCAGGAATTAGAGCTTGATAAATGGAAAAACCAGAATAAAAAAACATAAAAGAGAAAGTTATATAAAGATACAAACTGGATATGTCTTTTACTTTTTCAAGGCCACAAACAGAAAAAAGAAATAAAATTAGAAAAAATATTATTAAAATTTTTCTTCCTTTAAGAAAATTCCTAAGTTTATCTGATAAATATCCAATTAATGGGGGTACAACTATCCCTATAAAGCTTCCAAGAGAAAGCAAAATACCAATCTCTGTCTTTGATGAAACAAATTTATTTACAAAAAATACTAATGAAAAACTCCTAAAAGCTTGGAAAAAAGAAAAACTAATACCTCCCAAGCTAATAAGAGCAATAATCCTTATAAATAAACCTACATTTATTATTTTCACAATAATGTAATTTTACCATTTCTTGCTGTTAAAAAAAATTATTTTATATATGTCTCATTTAATAAATTAGCAACAGCAAGTTTTACCTGTTGAGAAGAAAATCTCTCAACGTTCTTAAGCACGTTATTAATTACCTCCTCTATTTCTTCCCTAGAAAGTACTTTAATTGCAAAATCATACACTACCTTAAGAGCTTCTCTTAAAAACGCTCTTAATTCATCTTCTTGCGATTTGGCTACATTTTTATAAAAATAGGGGAAATTAGGCTTAGCTTCAAAAGTTAGATGAGAGAAAAGATGCTTTACATCTGAAAGACTTTCATATATGAACTTATCCCAATCTTTTTTAAATTCCTCAGCCTTTCCCTTCTTTTCTAAATTTATAAGTATATCTTGCCAGAAATTAAAGAAATAATTCAAAAAATCAAGTTTTAAATTATCTCCTAAAGGTAGAACTAATTTTTTATCAATTACTGATTTTACAAGTTGTAATTTTCTTAGTTCACCAAAAGGTAAAATATCAAGCATTTCTCTTAAAACTCTCTTACCATCAAAAGACCAAAGAACAATATTTTCTTCAATAATTTCACTATGTTTTATAGGTACATACACCTTCTCCATATAAGGTTCTAATTCTTGGCTAAGAAACAAGATTTTTCCCGTATCAATAACATTGTTAATCTCAAGCTTTCTATAACTTTCTATAAAATGGAAAACATCCTTTATTACTGAAAAAAATTCAGAATTTGGAATATCCCTAATTAAAGGAAATATATTAAACCATTCTACTTTTCTATCACGAGTTAGAATTTCAAAAGTAAGTTTATAGGCAGATGGCATTCTATTTAATGTATCTGTCCATTTTTTACGAAAATCTCTTTCATTTTCCTTTTCAAGAGTATAAATAAAATATCTCCAGAAAGTATAAACCCAAAACAGATTTAAGTTTTCGTCTATTCTTAAAAGATTTCTATTTTTTCTAAGCTTTTCAATAATTCTTAAAGTCCTTGCTTCACCATAAGGAGAGTTCAAAATAATTTCCTTTGCAGGTCTAAGTCCATCAAATAACATTCCTACATACTTTTCTTCTTCATTGAGGTTAGTAATATTAATAAGTAGAAAGATAAGATCACCTAAATATTCAATAAGATCAATATCCTTGGACACATCTACAAGTATATGGAGAGGATCTAAACTTAAGTTTGCTTTAGGAGCTTTTTCATCTTGAAAGAAAGTAAAATTTCCTTCTTTCCATAAAGCAAGTCCTAATATAGCATCATTATCTTCACAGTTATCTGCTTTAATATGCTTAATTCTACCTTCTTCAAAATAGACATCAGTCTTTTTAGTACCATGCGTTAACTGTAGTCTTCCTGTTTTTCTACTAAAGGATAAAATCTCAAGAACTTCCCATAATGAAACGCTTTTCAAATCTCCATTTAAACTCATATTCCTCTCCTCTTCCCTTATTTTTTTAAAGGGGAAAGCATTCTCAGCTTTCCCCTATATATTATAACATAGTTTTAAGATAAATTTAAAATTTCCCTTTTTATAAATTATTTAATAACCTTTGCTACCAATTCGAATAATTTAGGAGTAATTCTAAAGGCACTCTTCCCTTCTACAATCACAAGGTCATCAATATAAAAATCGAGAGAAGTATTTGATGGAGCCTCCACATATAAGCTAAGATCAAGAATAGAAACATTAGCAGGAATCTCGTAAGTACCAGAAAGCTCTACCCATTTTCCATTAGGTACGTTATTTTCATGCTTTATCCAATCATATTGAGTGTTAGAATCGGTATCATATTTTCTCTGCATAGTAAGGCCTAAATACTGACTTGATCCAGATTTTTGCATTACCCATACAGATATGCTATAAACCTTACCTGGCTTTAATATATCCTTCAACTGAATCTGAGCGCCATGCCATCCTGCACTTCTTCCAGAGACATATAAACTATACTTACCTGTATGTGCCTCTTTATCGGTTACTAAGATCTTCACATTATCCCCTCTTGCTGTCCATCCTTCTTCTTTGGAACTTTCAAAAGTTGTGATAATTAAAGCGTTAGGAATATTTGGTACTGAAGCAACCTCTTTCTTAATCTCTTCTAAAATTTGATTTTGTTCTGTGTTAGACATAGGAGCCTTAGCACAGCCAGCAATAAAAAACAATACTATCAATAAAGAACAGATACTAAAGACCCTTTTCATACTCGGTACCTCCCTTGTTTATAAATTTTTAGAAATGGTGGAAATTGTTTTTCCTCTCTCCTACTTTACCATTAAACCATCTATGTAATAGGACAAAGATTGATCTGGCGATTCAACATAAAGTAAAAGTTCTATTGCATCAGTAGGTACATTATAAGAACCTGAAAGCTCTACCCATGTCTCATTAGGTACATTCTTTTGCCAGACAATAGTATCATAGTTTGTACTTCCATCATTATTCGTTCTTTGCATAGTCAAAGTTATTTTTTGCTCTGATCCAGAATTTTGATAAACCCATACCTTTATACTATAAGTATTACCAGGTTGCAAATACTGTACTCCATCTTGAGAAAGTAAAGGTATTTGAGCTCCATGCCAATTACTGCTTCTACCAGATACGAATAAAGAATAATTTCCATATTTTGCCACATCAGAATTTATATTTATAGATACCCCTGATCCCCTTGGTTGCCAAGATTGAATGGTTTCGTCCTCAAAACTTGTGCTAACAATTGGAACTTCAATTTGAAACTCATTCGATATCCTATTACCCTTATCATTATAAGCTTTTATTCTATAAGAATATACACTATTACGGGAAACACTATCATCAATATAAGAGGTCGTGTTAGGTTCTAATTGCGCTATTGATTCATATTGACCACTACTTGTTTTTCTTTCTACTATAAACCCATCTTCATTATTAGAATTATCCTTCCATACAAGTTTAACTCTTACCTCAGTTAATATGGGATCTACTAATTCAGCAATTAAATTAGAAGGTGCTTCAGGTAGTCCCTCTAATGATGTCTTTGGAGTACAGCCCCCAATTAGAATAAAGATACAGAATAATAAACAAAGGACCAATAACTTTTTAAACATTACTTTGCACCTCCCCTTTATTTAAAAAAGTTTGTATAAACGTTTTAGAAAAATATAAAAAGGGGGAGAAGGGATATAATTCCCTTCTCCCTCAAAATTCTATTGTTTAAAGAAAAATTGTTCTGGGAATGAGTTAAGTTCAGATCTATAAGGATCATCCCATAGTATTCCAGATGGGACATTTCTTAAATTGTTCTTTACTATTACAAGCTGAGGCAATCCTCCCACTGTTCCAATAATCCAAATATTCTTTCTATGTAAAGCTATGATTTGCTTTATTATTGTATCTCTCTTTCTTGCATCCACAGTTCTATTAAATTCATCCCATAGATCATATATTTTTCTAATATCTCCAGAAGGTTCTTCTCCTTCTTGTCCTTTAGTCCAATACCATCTGGCATAAAGAGGTGCCCAAGGACCATCTGTCCATGTTCCAAGTAATCTTCCTGCATTTATAGCCACATTACTCATACGATCCATAACCCAAACACCAATTTCTATATCACCTGAATTACAATTTGTGGTATATAAACTTCTATCAACCTGTTTAACTATAGTTTTTATACCTATAGCCTCCCAATAGCTCTTAATAAGCTCCATTGTGCTCATATTAGCACTTCCTGGATATGTAGTAAAACTTACTATTAGCTCAATTGGTTTTCCATCTGGACCTAATCTAAATCCATCTTTCCCAACTTTTAAGCCCATTGCATCTAACAATATTTTAGCTCTCCCAGGATCATATTGAGCATAAGCTTTTGCCCAAGTCTCATCATAATATGCAGCTCCAGGTGGAATAGCTGCTTGCATTGGTACTCCTAAACCAAAGTAAAGAATCTTATTAATTTCTTCTCTGTTAATAGCAAGAGATAAAGCTTGTCTAAATCTTACATCTTGGAATAGTTTTCTCTTTACAGGATCTTTTATATTTTGATTTAGATATATAGCAGGATCTGCCCCTGTACCAGTCCTCCAAACAAGTACCCTGTAATTTCCTTTATCTTTATTTTGCATGAATAAAGTATAATTGGGAAGCCTCATATGTCTTGCTTGAAAGTCTATCTCTCCAGCTATAGCCTTCATATTTATCATTTCTGCATCACTAACAAGGTAGTGTACTACTCTATCAATATATGGTAATTGGTTCCCTTCGGTATCTACTACTGGATAATAAGGGTTTCTTTCCATAACGAATACTGGCTCATTAGGACTCTTGCTCACAATCTTCCAAGGTGACATGGTAGGTAAATCTGGATTCTGTATATAATCAATCATAAATTGGAATAGCTCATACCATTTATTAAAACCTTTTTGTTTGGCCATAGCCTCCAACTTGTCTTTTGGTGTATATTTAGGATGAAATTGAGAGAGATAATGCTTTGGTGCATAAAAGCTAAAAGATCCTTTTGAATTATCAATAAACCATCCTTGGGTTGGGAAGGTATAAATAAACATCGGATTTGGATTTTTAAATTCTATTCTAAAAGTATAATCATCAACCTTAACAAATTTTGCTCTAACCCCATCCTGTACAAAAGCAGATGGGAATGTAGGAGTAAGCTCCTCATTACCTATTACATCTTCATACCAGAAAATTACATCATCAGTTGTAAGTGGATGGCCATCTGACCATTTTAATCCTTCTCTTAACTTAAAAGTAAATATCCTACCATCCTTAGAAATAGTATATTTCTCTACAAGCCATGGAAGAATCGTCTTACTATCAGAAGCCCATCTCATTAAATTGTTAGCATCATAGCATATTTTAGCAATACCCCATCTATCACCAGGTCCTGTCCAAGCTCTTCTTAGAGTACCTCCATATCTACCAACTTCTTCAAGAGGTTTTACAACAATTGGATTTTTTGGTAATCTTTGCTCTACTGGTGGAAGTTTTCCTTCTTTTACAAGAGCCGAAAGCATAGGTGATTCATTGTATTTCTTTTGTCCTACAATAGTATTTCCGAAGATTAACAAGAATATTAACAAGAGAGATAATATTTTTATGGATCTCATCTTTTAACCCCCTCTCATCTATACAATTGGAATACCCTTCAAGTCAAGTTCTTTAGCAAAATGACAAGCCACGTAATGTTCATTACCTATATCAATTAAATCTGGCATCACCTCCTTACATATTTCCTTAGCATAATTACACCTTGGATGAAAATAACATCCAGAAGGAGGGTTTGAAGCATCAGGTACTTCTCCCTTTAATAAAATTCTACGAGTTCGCATCTTCGGATCAGGTTTCGGAACAGCAGAAAGTAAAGCTTCTGTATATGGATGTCTTGGTTTTTCAAAGATTTCCTCTGTCCTTGCCAATTCTACAATCTTACCTACATACATAACAGCCACCCTATCACAAATATGTTCTACTACTCCTAAATCATGAGATATAAAAAGATAGGTTAAATGAAATTCTTCTTGTAAATCTTTAAGAAGATTCAACACTTGGGCCTGAATTGAAACATCAAGAGCAGAAACTGGTTCATCACAAACCACTAATTTAGGATTAAGAGCCAAAGCCCTTGCAATACTTATTCTTTGTCTCTGTCCACCAGAAAAAGCATGAGGATATCTTCTCATATATTCAGGTCTTAATCCAACTTTCCTCATTAAATCTGCTACCCGTTCCTCTAACTCCTTACCCTTTGCAATCCCATTTACAAGAAGCGGCTCTCCAATAATCTCTTTAACAGTCATTCTTGGGTTCAAAGATCTAAAAGGATCCTGAAAGACCATCTGCATATATTTTCTAACTTTATTTAATTCATTATTGGGTAGCTTAGCCACATTAATAGATATTCCATCAACATGAAGAATAACATCTCCTCCTGTTGGGTCATATGCCCTCAATATTACTTTACCAGTCGTAGTTTTTCCACAACCAGACTCACCAACAAGCCCTAAGGTTTCTCCCTCCCTTACAAAAAAGCTAATATCATCTACAGCTTTAACCGTTGCAATCTGTTTTTTAAAGAAGCCTTTTGTCACAGGAAAATATTTCTTCAAATTTTTTACTTCCAAAAGGATACCATTCATGACTTTTCTACCTCTCCATAAAGTAAACAGCTCACTTTATGTCCTGGTTTTACTTCTTTTAATTCTGGAACTCTTACATTACATAAACCATTTACAAATTGTGGACATCTTGGATGAAATGTACAACCAGTTGGCATATTGTAAGGATCAGGAACAATTCCTTTTATAGCTTTTAATCTTCCCCTAACTTTCTTTCCTATTTTAGGAATAGATTCCAATAAGGCTTTCGTGTAAGGATGTAAGGGGTCATAGAATATATCTTCCACCGAACCACTCTCCACTATCTTTCCAAGATACATTACTATAACCTCTTCTGCCATTTCTGCTATAACTCCTAAGTTATGGGTTATCATCATAACTGCCATGCCAAATTGTTTCTGTAATTCCTTCATAAGCTCTAATATTTGAGCTTGAATTGTCACATCTAAGTTAGTTGTAGGTTCATCCGCTATCAATAATCTTGGTCTACAAGATAAAGCCATAGCAATCATTGCCCTTTGTAACATTCCACCACTGAATTGATGAGGATATTCATCTATTCTCAATTCTGGTCTTGGAATTCCTGCAATCCTCATTAACTCAATTGCTGCTTCTCTCGCAGACTTTTTGTCAAGCTTTTGATGTAACATAATAGCCTCTATAATCTGTTCCCCCACAGTATGTACAGGAGAAAAAGAGGCTCCAGGTTCTTGGAATATCATAGCAATCTCTTTCCCTCTTATACTTCTAATTTCGTTTCCCTTAGGATCTAACTTTACCAGATCAATAATTTCTCCATCTCTATATAAAAAGATTTCTCCTTGAATTTTACTTCTTGGACCAGTTAACTTTAATATGGAAAGGGCGGTAACGCTTTTACCACAACCCGATTCTCCAACAATCCCAAGAGTTTTTCCTTGCTTAATATCAAAGCTAATTCCATCAACTGCCTTTACCACTCCCTCTTCTAACACAAAATACGTTCTTAAATCTTTTACTTCCAATAATTTATCCATCATTTATTCCTCCTTATCTCGCATAAGGATCTGCCGCATCCCTCAAACCATCTCCTACAAAATTAAAAGAAAGAACAACTAATATTACAAACAAAACAGGAAGGAGTAACCAAGGAGCCAATGCCACAGTTCTAAAGTTTTGAGCATCCTGTATTAAAACCCCCCAACTAAGAGCAGGTGGTCTTATACCTAAGCCCAAGAAACTAAGAGATGTCTCTCCAATAATCATGCTAGGTATTGACAGGGTTAAAGAAGCTATAATATGGCTTAAGAAAGATGGTAATAAGTGTCTAAATATAACTCTTCTTTCACTGGCTCCAGCTAATTTTGCAGCTGTAACAAAATCTTCCTCTCTTAAAGACAAAAACTTACTTCTTACCTCACGAGCAAGACCCGTCCAACCAATAAAAGAAAGTATTATGGATATTGCAAAATAAACCTTTACAGGAGACCAATTAGCAGGTACAGCTGCGGAAAGTGCCATCCATAGAGGTAATGTTGGTATACTTCTTAAAATTTCTATAACTCTTTGAATAAGCAAGTCAAAAGGACCACCAAAATATCCTGAAATACCCCCAATCACTATTCCAAAAATAAAACTTAAAAAAATACCTACAAGACCCACAGTGGTAGAAATTCTCGTACCATATATTACCCTAGAAAATACATCTCTGCCTAAGCTATCAGTACCAAATAAAAATATGTGTCCATCTCCCTCTACTCCAAATAGATGAATATTACTTTTAAATAAACCTAATACTTTATACTCATGGCCCCTAACAAAAAATTTAATAGGATACTTTTTGGATTTATCTTCTGTATAGATCCTTTTTAAGGTATTAGGATCAACCTCCATTTTATATGCATATACAAAAGGCCTCAAATGAAAGCCAGTTTCATCAATAAAATGAATTTTTTGAGGTGGTGCAAGTACATAACGAACATCGTATTTGTAGGGATCACTTGGAGCAAAAAATTCACAAAAGACTGCAATTATATAAAAGATTATTAATATTATACCTCCTAAAATAGCCAATTTGTTTCTTTTGAATCTCCACCACATAAGTTTCCATTGAGAAGCCACATAAATTTTTTCCTCCTTCTCTATATAACTTTCTTCTATTATTTCTTCTCTCTTTTCCATCTTTGACATATTATCCCTCCTATTCATACCTTACCCTTGGATCTACCCATGCAAGAAGAATATCTGAGATCAATGTACCCAATAAGGTTAAACAACTTAACATAAGGAGGAATGCACCAGCTAAATACATATCCTGATTTCTTAAAGATTCTAAGAGCAAAGGTCCTGATGTAGGTAAATTTAATACGATAGCTGTAATCTCAGCTCCTGAAACCAAAAACGGAAGTGACCAACCAACAGTACTTATAAAAGGAATTAAAGCTATTCTAAGAGGATATTTAAATACTACTTTCCATTCTTGAAGTCCTTTTGCTCTTGCTGTTAATACATATGGCTTATTCAATTCATCTAAAAGATTAGCTCTTAGAGTTCTTATCATTCCTGCTGTGTTTGCAAGTCCAATAATCACTACTGGAACCCATATATGTTTCAACATATCTAAAAATTTTGCTAAACTCCAAGGAGCTTCTAAATATTCAGGAGAAAAAAGTCCTGTAAGATTTTGTCCAAAATAAGCATAAGCTACCCATAGCAATATTAAAGCAACCATAAAAGCAGGTACAGAAAGACCAATATATCCTAAAAAGGTAAATAAATAATCTCCAAAAGAGTATTGGTGAGTGGCAGAGTAGGTACCAATTAAAAATCCTACAACCCATATAAAGATAAGTGTAAATAAAGAAATAACGAAGGTTATTGCAAGCCTTTCTCCTATGAGTTCACTTACTGGTCTATTATATAAAAGAGATCTACCAAAATCCCCATGTAACACATTCCATATCCATAATAAATATTGCTCCCATATGGGTTTATCAAGACCATATTGTTTTTTTAAAGCTTCAATTGTTTCAAGATTTACAGACTCACCACTTGTAGCAAGTTGAGCTATATAAGAAGTAAGAAAATCCCCTGGAGGAAGTTGTATCACTATAAAAACAATTATAGATATAAAGAACAAAGTTAATATCATATATAGAAGTCTTTTGATGATATATTCTTTCACTTCTTTTCCCCCTTTAATCTATTCCAAGGATAATTTTTTGGTCCCCTAAAAATTATTATCTACTTTATAAGAAAACGCTTTGCAATCGTTTGCTTATAATATAAATTAAATTTTATTTTATGTCAATATTAAAGAAAGGTTTCATAAAAAAACTAATAAATGGTTCCAGTTTTATATTTCTTCTTGAAAGAATTCTTAAAAAAATTTAGAATAAAACAAACTGATTACAAAAAAATAAAAAATTTAAAGGAGAGAAGGAAGCATATGAGAAGACAAGAAAAAAAATCTCCAACAATGAAAGATGTGGCTAAATTAGCGGGAGTTTCCATTAGTACTGTTTCTCATGTGATAAATAAAACAAGATATGTAGAAAAAGAAACAAGAGAAAGAGTATATGAAGCTATAAAAACCTTAGGATATAGACCTAACATTTTAGCTAGTAGTTTACGAAAAAAAATAACTAATACCATAGGATTAATAATATCTAATATTACAAACCTATTCTATCCAGAGGTTGTTAGGGGCGTAGAGGATTATCTCACAAAATTTAACTATAATCTAATATTATGTAACTCTGATGAAGATGTAGAAAAGGAAAAAAACTATATAGAAGTGCTATTTAGTAGAAGAGTAGATGGATTAATAATTACTCCAAGTAAAAGTAGTGAAACAAGAGAAAATCTGGATTTATTTAGGGAAAAAAATATACCAATTGTTTTAGTAGATAGGAAAATAGAAGGATTAGATGAAGATGTGGTTTTAGTAGATAATGTGAAAGGTACTTATGATGCTATAAATTATTTAATAAGTTTAGGACATAAGAGAATTGGTATAATTACAGGACCATTAGACACTACAACAGGGTATGAAAGATTGGAGGGATATCTTAAAGCTTTAGAAGATAATAATATTAAAAAAGATAACAATTTAATTTATGAAGGAGACTTTAAAGAAAAGGGAGGTTATGAAGGAACAAGCTATCTTTTAAACTTAAAAAATCCACCAACAGCTATTTTCTCAAGTAATAACTTAATGGTGTTAGGATCACTAAAAAGGATTACTGAAATAGGAGTAAAAATTCCTTCTGATCTATCATTAATATCTTTTGATGATATGGAATGGTTCCCATATTTTTCACCCCCCTTAACAGCTGTATATCAACCAGCATATGAACTTGGTGAAACAGCTGTAAAACTTTTATTTGAAAGGCTTAAAAGAGGCAGAAAAAAGAAAAAAGAGGTTATACTACCCACCAAATTAGTAATAAGAGAATCATGTGCTCCCCCTAAAAAAATATGATTAAAATATATAATGCTTATTTAGATATTGAAACCACAGGGCTAAATCCTGCATCATCTTATATTACAGTTGTAGGTATACTTTTGGAAAACGATTATGAAGAATATTTTCACCAACTAATAGGTCCTGAAATAACAGCTTATAATATCATAATTTTATTGGAAAAAGCTCATACATTGTATACTTATAATGGATCTCGTTTTGATTTACCTTTCATAAAGGAAAAATTAGGTCTTGATCTTGAAGAACATATATACCATCAGGATTTAATGTATTCATGCTGGAAAAGGGGTTTATACGGAGGCTTAAAAAGAATTGAGGAAAAATTAGGTATCACAAGAAAATTAAAAAATATAGATAGTAAGATGGCTGTAATCTTATGGAATCATTATATAGAATATGGAGACATCTACGCTTTAAGATTATTATTAGAATACAATCGTGAAGATGTGATAAACCTTAAAATATTGAAGGAAAAATTACTACCATTAAATTTGTAATTTCCAACACTGGAAATCCTCAGCATATATATCATCAAAAAAGGAATAAGTCAAGGCCCTACAACCTATACAATCAGCCTTAGAACATAAACGGCACTTTCCCTTTAATTTATTTCTACTAAAATTATCCCTAAATTTTACAATCTTTTCATAAATTATACTGAAATCATCATATAAAGCATTTCCCAAAATCAAAGGTAATCTCCTACAAGGGTAAATGTCTCCATTCGGCATAATAGCACATGACTCTCCTAAATTGCACAAGGCTCCCCAGATAGTATTTTTCTCAAAATCAACATAAAAAGCTTTATAGGGTAAGAGATCTTCAACTTCACCATCACTCCAAAATGAAATTCTTTCTACTACATCATACCATTCCTTATAAGAAAGAACCATTTCTTTAATCTTATTTCCTTCGCCTAACGGAATAAATCTTTCAAGTATAAAGCCCTTTGCTCCTACTTTTTCTGCAAGCCTGTACATCAGATCCAATTCTTTGTAATTATATTTTGCTAGAGTGAACATTAACAGAAAAGGATATGAGATATTTTCAAGATTACTTATAACTCTTTTAAAAACCCCTTCTCCTCTTATAAGGTCATTAGTTTTTTCTGTCGCTCCTTCCAAAGAAACTTTTAAGTATTTTAATCTTTTAAACTTTTTAAGATGATTTTCATCCTTAAAATTTACACCATTAGTTATTATATTAACATCCTTAATTACCTGAATCTTTTCAATTTCTTCTAAAAGAGGAATTAAATGGGGGAATAAAAAAGGTTCACCACCCGTTAAATTGATGCTAACAGTCTCAAAGTTTTGCTTCTCAAAGTAATTCACCAAATTATAAAGGATCTTTTTAATATCATCAAAAGACTTATCTTTTCTATTATCATAACTATCTTGATAACAATGCTTACATCTAAGATTACAAAGATCTGTTAAATGCCATTGGAAAGAAAATTCTTTACCCATAAATAAATCTCTATATTTTGATATAATATGTATAAAAGGAGGTGATTTCTGATGGCTGAATGTAAAATACAGAATAATTTAAATAAATGTAATTGTACTTACGAGCCTTGCCCAAGAAAAGGTATTTGTTGTGAGTGTTTAGCATATCACAGAAGTCATGGAGAGCTTCCAGCATGTTATTTTCCTCCCGAAGTAGAAAGAACTTATGACAGATCTATAAGAAGATTCATTTCTTTGTATAAATAGGGAGGATTTAATCCTCCCTTTCTCCTTTTGGGTCAATATGAACCACAACATCTGAATTTTCAATATTTTTCTTTATAGAATCTTGAACCCTCAAAGCAATTTCATGAGCTTCTTTTGCGGTAAGATTATTTTCTACCTCGATATGTATAGTTATTACCTTTTGATTTTTATAATCATGCACTAATATATCGTGATAGTTTAAAACACCTGGTATAGAACATACAATACTTTCTATTTTCTTTATAAACTCCAATTTAGGGGCTTCTCCTATAAGAAAATTAGTAGAAGATTTAATCAAATCAAAACCAACTAAAAAAATTAATAACGAAACAATCAATCCTAAAATACCATCTAAGATATACCATTCAAACATTGCAAAGACAAGACTAAGAGCCACAAGAATAGTAGCAATAGCATCACTTCGGTGATGCCATGCATCAGCAATTAGGGTTGATGAATCAATCTTTTCTCCAAGAAAAATAGAAAATCTAGCCATCCATTCTTTAAAAATTGCAAAAATTATGAGTAATAGAAAAACCATAAGATTAAAACTAACTTTTTGAGAATGTAAAATTCTTTCAAAAGATTCTTTAGCAAGCTCAATTGCTACTATGATAAGAAGAATAGCTATTACAAGAGTGGCTATCTCTTCTATCCTACCATGGCCAAAAGGATGTTCCTTATCAGCAGGTTTATTCCCTAATCTAAAGCCAAGGATAACGATGATAGAAGTTAAAACATCAGAAAGAGAATGAAAAGCATCAGCTATAAGAGCAATACTTCTTAAATATACACCAGAAAAGTATTTAAAGAGAAAAAAAATCAAATTACCTACCACACTTATCCAACCTTCTAAATATCCTACATACCTTCTATCAACTTCTTTTTTAGAAAATATTTTTTCAAAAAGCCAGGCATTGAATTTCTTCATTGTTTATCCTCCTAAAAACAAAAATTCCTGCATTTCGCAGGAAGTCCCGCAAGCATATTAACAAAGCTTGCTGCCTTTAGATTACAAGGCCCGGCTTTATGGCCTGATCTTCCTTAAAAGGATTATATAAGATAAATTTTTAAAAGTCAAAAAACAATTAAAATTTGAATTTCTTAACTGCTTCTATTAAGGCTCTAATATTTTCTCCTGGTGTCCCTGGAGACACACCTCCTCCAGCTGATAATATAATACCCTTTTTTTGACCATAATCTTTTAATATATTTTCAACACTTCTTTTTACATCTTCTTCTTTTCCTTTAACAAGGATATCAAGAGGTGGAACATTTCCCATAAGACATATTTTCCCTTGAGTCATTTCATAAACATCTTTTATATTTTGAAGATGAGTAAAATTAAAAATATTAATTCCTAAATCTGGTAAATACTTGTAAAAAACATTATTATTTGTATCATTATGATAAATCTTAACTGGGAAATCAAAAGTAGAGAATATCTTTTTCAAAGATGGATGTACAAATTCTAAATAATCACGTTCAGAGAAGAAACCCACTATATCATCTAACACCAATATCCCCTCTACCTCATGCAATATTTCTATCTGAGCAGTAAGAAAATCAATTACAAGTTCTGTTGTAATATCAATTAGCTTTTTAGCCTCTTCTGGATATAATTTTATAGATACTAAGAACTCAGTAACCCCCATTAAATGAGACGCTACTGCAAAAGGTCCTCTTGCAGCTACAATTTTTATTGATTCACCCATACTATTTATTTTAGGTTCTACATATTTATATAATTCAAGTACAAGAGGCATTAGACCATCAGTTTTAGGATTTGGTTTTTTTACTCTCTTTAAAAATTCTGGAAGATCATCTGCAGAATATATAATTGGTTCTATACTTGGTGTAGAATTTTCATAGAAAATTATTTTTGATCCAAATCCTGAAGGCTCTTGTGCCATACCATATTCAACCCAAAAATCGGGTATAAAAATAACTTCGGAAAACTGTTTTTTTATCTCCTTATAAGCCTCAATCCAAATCTCAGGAACAACATAAAACTGTAGATGAGAAATTCCCAAATATCCAGGAATCCATGGACTATCCACAATCAGTGCTATAGGAATATCATCTTGTTCCTTAAACTGAACCGCTTTTAATAAAATATCCCAATCTTTTTCTTTCATCTCATTCTCCCCCTTATGGATATATTTTCCTTCCCTTATCGTCGGGAATTCCAGTCTTTCTAAAGAAATAAGTATTTATAACATCTCTCCATTCCTTCGCATGTTCCAACTGCATTTCCAATCTTTTAGAAACTCTTTCAAATATTTTATCATCAATTCTTTCTTTCAATTCATACCATTTTTCCTTAAGAACTTCTACTTCTTCTACCCCCTCAAAATGGAGGTCATATATTTGCTGTATAAGAGTTTTTCCAGATTTCAAAATAAATTTATATGGAACCCTGTGGAAGAAAAGAAGTAAGTCTTCTGGACATTTATTTATATCATCATAAATCTCTCTCCAAGGAGAATGATATTGAAGAGTATAACCTGTTCCTTTTGAAGTTCTATCAATTCCTATAGCCTCATAATTTGCCCTATGATATGTACCCCAACGAGAATACTCATAACCTTCAGGATTGGGTCCATAATGATACCCAGGATTCACCATCCAACCAAGTCCAAAAGGGGTTGTATACTTTTCATAAATTCTATGAGAATTTAACAACATATAAGAAATATTTTCTCTTACTTTGCTATCATCCCCAAATGTCAATTTTATCCAATCATCTACCACCTTAGCTATATCTCTATCTGGATTCCATGCTAATACTCCAAAAGTATAAAGATTCGCCTGAGCAAGATCATGTCCAGTCCAATTTGAACTATCTCCCACATTTGATACTCCTGCAAAACCATTATATTTAGTCTCAAAAATTTTTCCTTTCAAAATCTCTTTAACTTTTGAGCCTTCACCTTTGGCATAAGTATCAAATTCTAAAATTTCCTTCCACAATGTACCTAAATAACATAGATGAATTTGTTGCCCAGTATACTCTTGTGTTATTTGCAATTCTAAGATTTGATTAGTTTTTTCCATCCCCCCAAAAAGCGGTGATACAGGTTCCCTAACTTGAAAATCCATAGGTCCATATTTTATCTGAAGTACCACATTTTCATAAAAATTTCCATCTAAGGGCTTAAAGTTATCATAAGCTGCTCTAGCTCTATCTGTTTTATAATCTCTCCAGTCTTGCATACAATTATATACAAAGGTTCTCCATATCACATATCCCCCATATGGTTCTAAGGCTTCTGCAAGCATATTCGCCCCATCTGCATGAGTTCTCCCATACATGTGGGGACCAGGGTTAAATTCAGAATCAGCTTTCACCAAAAAGCCTCCAAAATAAGGTATATAATCATAAATTTCTTCTACTTTTGTCTTCCACCAAATGGAAACTCTTTTGTCTAAAGGATCAGCAGTAGAAAGACCGCCAAGATAAATAGGAGAAGCAAAATTAATTGAAAGATAAATTTTTATTCCGTAATCCCAGAATATATTGGCAAGTCTTGAAAGAATCTTCAAATATTTATGGGTTATAAGCTCTACTTCTTTTTTCTTCACATTTACATTATTTATTACAACACCATTTATACCAATGGAGGATAAAAGTCTAGCATAGTCCCTTGTCCTCTCATTTATAATGATTTTGTTATCTTTAAAAAAAATGGAATTTCCTGCATACCCTCTTTCTACTGTTCCATCCAAATTATCCCAATGATTAATTATCCTAAAATAAGATGCAGGATTATCTACATGATTTAAATCATCTAATTTCTCACCTATTCTGAGATTTTCTATTAATTTAAAAACTGCATAAACCAAAGCCCTTTCATTTTTAGCAGTTATAATTAATATGTCTTTATCATTTTCCTTTATCCTCTTAAGTATAAAACCCTCATTATTTAATTTTCTTTCCCACATTTTAGCTTCTTTTATAATATCTTTCATTTGATCGATTTTGCCAATCAAAATATACTTAGAAAAATCAAAGCTTCCTTTTATTACTCTCGGATTAATTTTAAAGGAATATTTTATAAAGTGTTTAAGTTCCTTGATAGGGACCTCAAGAGATTTGTCATTATCTACAATACAAATAGTTCTAAATAAATCAAAATCTTTTATTTTTAAAGTTCTGTAATCCAACCAACACATATCATATGGCTTAACACTACTCATTATTTAACTCCCCTATCTTTTTTAAAAATTATACCATAAAAAATGTTTGCACAATGGTTTTCTAGATAAGAGATTTTATTAGTTTATTTTACTAAAAATTAGATCCTATACATATTTTTAAAAAAGTAGTAAAATAAATGTAAAATTTAAATGTAAGAGGTGAGTTTATATATGCCATTAAAAGTCACAAAGATAAATGATAATATTACTGTGATACAGACACCGGAACAGCCCTTTTTATCTAATTCATATCTTGTTTCTTTAAATGGAAAAGAAAGAGTGTACCTTCTAGTTGACCCAACACCCCAAGAATATTTTAAAGACTTAATCTTTACATTAAACGATCTTATAGGAGGAGTAGAAAATTTAGATTTAATCTACGTAAATCATCAGGATCCAGATGTTACATCATCCTTAGCACCTATAATGGATATGAATAAAAATGCTCTTCTTATTACATCTGAAGATACATGGAGATTAATAAGATTTTATGGTATTCCTAGAGAAAGATTTCAAGCCATAGAATATTTCCCAAATAGAAAAGTAGTACTTAAAACCAATGACACCTTAGAATTTATACATACACCCTTCTGCCACTTTAGAGGGGCTTGGATGCTATTTATTCCAGAGAAAAAAGCCCTCTTTTCAGGTGACCTTTTAGGAGGTCTATCTTCCAGAGAAGTTAATGGGGTATTTGCTACTGAAGATTCCTGGGAGGGAATCAAACTTTTTCATGAAATATATATGCCATCAAAAGAAGCCTTGAGACTTGCAATAGATAAAATAGGTAGGTTAACTCCTCTTCCCGATATTATACTTCCACAACATGGTGACATAATAAGAAAAAATTTAATTGTTGATTTTTTAGCTAAACTCAACGATTTAGAAGTAGGTTTAGATTATATTAAGAAATATGAATCCCAACAACAATTTTACCTCTATGCCTTTAATGAGATTTTACAAAATTTAAAGAATAACTATTCAGATAAAGAAAAATTAATGCAAAAACTGAAGGAGATTAACTCTTCTCCATTTTTCCCAGAATTAATACATTTTGAAAATGGAGTAGCAACAGAATTTAGAATCCAACCAGAAACAGCCATTGAATTGCTTTATGATAAATTTAGCGAGGATGCCCAACGAGAAGAAAGAGAAAGCTTAAGAATTGATATAATTAAAACTCTTAGAAAATATAATCTTGACATCCCTGAAGGTATATTATATGAAAGACAAAGAGTTTCTGAAAATCCATTTAGAAGAATCTTTAAAATATTCCAGAGGTGATATCAATGCCTATATTTGAGTTTAAATGTGAAGAATGTGGAGAAAAATTTGAAAAACTTGTATATTCTAATGAAGAGATACGATGTCCTAAGTGTGGAAGTAAAAATCTAAAAAAACTTATATCTTTGTTTGCCACATCTGGAATTGAACAAGGATCATCAGGTTGTTCTTCCTGTTCAGGAGGAAATTGTAGCTCTTGCCATTAAGAAAGGGAGAGGCTGTTACCTCTCCCTTTTTACATTCTAATTAATTCATAATCTCTACTTCCAAGTCCTATTTCTTCTGCATATTTTATTTGCAAACTCCAATCTATATTAGGATGTATAGCTTTAATTTTATCTTCTCCAGGATTAAAATTATCTGTTAAAGCTGTATCTTTTAGACCAATCTGTGAATTGATTAGGTCACAAGATGCCTGATCTATTGCAACTATATCCCAACTACCTAAAATTCCCACATCAGGAACAATATTAGCATCATGCCAACTTGCACAATCACAATCTGGAGATACATCCATTACAAAATTTATAAAGGCATATTTTGGTTCTTTTTGTTTCAGCATTCCATAAGTAAATTCTGCCATTTTCTCTTGTAATCCTATAGCAGATTCATTCCATAAAATTTTTATAGCGGATGTAGGACAAACAACTGCACATTCGCCACAACCTATACACAAATCAGGCCTTGTTAGCTTAGATTTCTTATTAACAAGTTCTAAGGCTCCAGTAGGACAGTGATTTACACATCTCTTACAGCCAATACAAAGGTTGGGGTTAGGATCAGGTTTAAATTGGGCATGTTGCATTTGTTTTCCTGATCTTGGTGCACACCCCATACCTACATTTTTTATTGCTCCACCCAATCCAGCACTCATATGACCCTTAACATGAGTTAAAACTAAGAGAAAATCTGCATCATGTATAGCTCCTGCCACTTTTATCTTCTTAAAATGTTTTAAATTTACCTCTACTTCCTTATAATAATCCCCATAAATTCCATCAGCTATTATTATGGGGGCTCCTACAGAGGAATATCCAAAACCATTGTAAATGGCTGATTCTAAATGATCCACAGCATTAGCTCTACCACCTTTATATAAAGTATTAGCATCAGTAAGAAAAGGTTTTCCTCCAAGCTCTCTTACAGCTTCCACCACCTGTCTAACAAATATAGGTCTTAAAAAGGCATGATTTCCTGGCTCTCCAAAATGAAGTTTTATAGCTACTATATCTCCCTTTGACATTCTTTCTTCTAAAAGCTTTTTAGCAAGTCTTTTTAATCTTCTCAGAACAGATTGATTTTCATTCTTTGCTCTTAGTGATAAAAAATATACAGGTGACTTCATAAATTTTCCTCCTTTAATGCCTTAATAAAAAGATTTGGAATTTCATTATCTATACCAATGAAATGAATCTCATCGAAAACATTTGGATTATGCTTTATAAAATCAAGAACAGTATTTACAATAATTTTGGTGCCAAGCTCTGGTGGAAAACCAAAAATTCCGCAACTTATTGCAGGGATACTTATAGATTTAATACCCCTTTCTTTTGCAATCTCTAAGACACTTCTTACTGCTTTTCGAAGCTTTTCTTGTTCATTTCCTTCTCCCCATCGAGGACCTACAGTATGGATAACATATTTTGTCTTCAAACTTCCACCAGATGTAACCATAGCTGATCCTACTGGAAGAGGTCCATATTTGGAAACATACTCATCGCTTTCCCTTTGTATTGTTTCACCACCTGCTTTAACTATAGCTCCTGCTACCCCACCTCCATGTTTTAAATAGGAGTTCGCTGGATTAACTATAGCATCTAAATTTTCTTGAGTTATATCTCCTTTAACAACCTTTAACTTAACATCATTTATATCTTTTTCAAATAAAATTTCCATGCCCTTTCACCTCCCTCTCAGTTTATTTCTTGTTATTATAAACCGAAAAGAGAAGCAAAAGGGCATGAAAAAATTATTATCTAAATATTAGGTATAAAGACAACATTTAACAATTCTTCCATCTACCCCCACATCTGGTACTGGATTTTTACATTTATCCATTCTATATGGACATCTACTTATAAATTTACAACCTTTCATTTGATATTCTTCTTCCTCTAAAGTAAGAATCTTAATATCCTTAGTCCATTTTTTCTTTGGATCTGGTTCTGGAATAGATTCTTTAAGTAACATTGTATATGGATGCTTAGGATCTGTTAGTACTTTATCAACAGATCCCATTTCCACTATTTCACCTCTAAACATTATGGCGATCCTATCACTAACATAATATGCTGTGGCAAGATCATGAGTAATATATAAAACACTTAACCCTATTTCTTTTTTAAGTTTTGCAAAGAGATTTACAATGGACATTCTCAAAGAAGCATCAACCATTGATACAGGCTCATCAGCCACAAGAAGAGTAGGATTAGTAAGTAAAGACCTGGCAATAGATATTCTTTGAAGCTGTCCTCCAGAAAACTCACTTGGATATTTATTTACCACGTCATTCCAAGTAAGTCCTACCAAATTTAATGCATTTTCTATCACTTCCTGATAATTACTATTTGCACCAAGATTTTTAGCAGTTTCTACAAGATAATTATGGACCATTCTTAATGGATTAAAAGTTTCAAATGGATTCTGAAAAACCGCTTGTACTTCTTTTCTAATAGACTTCTTATCTTCCTTTTGAGATTCTATTATATTTTTTCCTTTGTATATTATCTTTCCAGATGTAGGTTCAAGAAATCCCAAAATAATCTTGGCAACTGTAGTCTTACCACTACCACTTTCTCCAGCAAGCGTAAAAATTTCAGATTCTTTAATATTAAAGGAGACATTATTAACAGCACTTATCTTCACTCGAGAAAACATAGAACCCAATGTAAAAATTTTTGTTAAATTCTCAACCCTTAATAGTATCTCTTTATTCATAGCTCTCTCTCCTTTGAATATAAAAAGCATGCTACTCTATGTTCTGAATTTACACTTACAAATTCAGGTACATTAACTTTACATTCTTCCATAGCTTGACCACACCTTGGGTGAAATCTACAACCAGATGGTGGGTTTAAAAGGGATGGTGGTGCACCTGGAGCACTTACCCTATATGATTTATCTCCAATCTTGGGCAAAGCTCCTATAAGATATTTAGTATAAGGATGTAGTGGGCTCTCAAAAATCTCGGATGTAGGAGCCTCCTCTACAATCTTTCCAGCATACATTATAGCAATCCTATCAGATATACTTGCATGTACACCCATATCATGAGTAACAAGAATAACAGTGTTCTTCAAATTCTTTTGTATTTCTTTTAATAATTGAATCACTGCTCTTTGAGCCACTACATCCAAAGCAGTAGAAGGTTCATCAGCTACTATGATCTTCGGACTAAGAATAGTAGCAAGAGCTATTGTAACCCTTTGTCGCATACCCCCAGACAATTGGTGAGGATAAGCATCCAAAACCTTCGTGGGCAATCCTAGTAAAGCAAAATGCTCTTCTATATTTTTTCTCCAAGCACTTTTATCAGAAATATCAACATGAGAGCCAATAAAATCCCAAAAAGATTCAATTATTTTTACCACTGGATTTAATACACTCATTGATCCTTGAGGAATATATGAAATATAATTCCACCTTATACTCTCTAAGGACCCATTCGTAGAAAAAATATTTTTATATTCATTATCTATTCTATAATAGACTTTTCCACCTACTACATTTAGTGGTGGCTCTACCATACCATAAAGAGTTTTAATAAGAGTACTCTTTCCACACCCTGATTCGCCAGCAATGCCATAAATTTCATTCTCTTTAATAGATATATTTATATTATCAACTGCTCTTACAGAATGAAGCTTACCCCCTATATCTAATAGATAATAAGCCTTTAAATTTTCTGCCTTTAAGATCTCCATTTCATCACTCCCTTATAACTCTAATTCTTTGTATTCTTGTTCGAGGATCTAAATACTCACTTATACTCACAGAAAGTAGATATAAACTTACAAAAAGCAATACTGATGTTACGACAGGAGTTAACAACCACCACCACAAACCTAAAAGCATTGCTTGATAACTTATAGCCCACTGTAAAACTGTACCTAAGGTTGGAATTTCAAGATTAGTCAAACCTAAAATAGCAAGAGTTATCTCCATTCCAATAGCCCATGACATATTGTTTATCAATGTCGAAAAAACAATTGGAATAACGAAGGGAAAATATTCTTTGAATACTAATTGAATAGTATTTGTGCCAGATAATAGAGCAGTATATGTAAAATCTCTTTCTCTTAAACTTAATATCTGGGATCTAATTACTCGAGCATCCCAACTCCATCCAAAAACACTCAAAATAAGACCTAAGCCTACAAAGCTTAGCCTCCCTTTTATAAGAGATGAAATTAATATCAAAATTGGCAATAGTGGCAAAACCAAGAAGCTATCATTTATTCCCATTAAAAATCTATCCAGCCTTCCTCCTCTATATCCAGCTACGAGCCCAACAATAATAGCTATTATTCTAGAGAAAAACGCAGCTATTATAGCTATAGTTAAAGAGTTCCTTATGGCAAAGGTAAGTTGCCAAAATACATCTTGCCCTTGAGAATTAGTACCCAAAATATGTTGCAATGATGGAGGTAAATCTCTTGGAGCTACATTCCATCTTGTAGGATCATAGGGAGATACAAAAGAAAGCAAAGCTAAAAAGAGAATCAAACATATAATTATAAATCCTACCCTGAATTTTCCATCTCTCAATAAATCTTTAAAGATACCCACCATATTATTACCTCATTCCCTTCAAAAATTTTTATCTATATCTAACACGAGGGTCAAATAATGGATACAATAGATCTATAAGCAAGATAAAGGTTGAAATACCAAAAATAGATATAGTGGCAATTCCCATAATTAAGTTAAAATCTCCCGTAGCAATTGCGTTATATAGTAAAGTTCCCATTCCTGGATAAGAAAACACAATTTCGGTAATAAGAGCCCCACTAAATATTTGCCCCATAGATAAAGCCAAATTAGTAACCTGAGGAAGCATAGCATTTCTAATCACATATTTAAAAGCGATTATTCTTCTTTTTACTCCTCCAGCCCTTGCATAAGTTACAAAATCCTCTTTTACAATATTAGAAACTATAAGCCTCATAGTTTGTAATGTTACTGCAATCCCTAATACCATCATTGAAATTAAAGGTAAGAAAGCATACCTAAACAATTCAAATATAAATTTAATACTAAAACTTGGTACAACACCAACAGGCATACCACCACCCAAAGGAAACCATTTAAGAAGGTACGAAAAAACGATGAGAATTATAAGAGCAAATATATAATAGGGAATTGGCCTTATAACCATAGCTATACTTTCCATAACCCTTGCCCACCTTTTATCATAATAAAAACCTACAATTCCACCTAATATGTTTCCTATAAACCAAGATAAAAAAGTACTTATCGTAAGAAGTCCCAAGGTCCATGGCAAAGAATCCCCTATAAGTTTTATAACTGGAATAGGAAATCTAAAAAGTGATGGCCCAAAATCTCCATTTAAAAGTCTTCCCCAAAAAGCAAAATATTGCTCAAATAAATTTCCTTTCAATCCATATAACTCTTTCAAGGTCTCTGTCATTTTTTCTACTGCCTTTGGATCAAGATAGGTTCCCATTCTTGTAATTGTATTGATCATCTGTTGTACAGGATCCACGGGAGTAAGGCGGGGAACAAAAAAAACAATGGTTACACCAACAAAAATTACTAACAGATATTGTATTAACCTTGGTATCAGATATCTTTTAAACATTCCATACCTCCTTCCATTTTTTAGCCCCCCTTTCGGGGGGCTTATTTTTCATTTTCTTCCTGTTGGCTTCAAGAATGGTAACATGTACTTGAAATTGGGCCAATGATGATATGGTATACAATATGGATTTTCTACTGTTGGATAATTGGTCCAGTAATATTCATCATAGCTTGCTATACCTGGATAAGCACAAGTTGGAATTCCAGCCATTTCTTCAAATGCAATTTTTAATCCTTGCAATCCCAAAGTTTTAACTTTTACACTGTTCCAATCAGTATTTGCCAACTCTTCTATCACTTTATCCATCCTTGGATCAGACCATCTACTAGCATGACCAAATGTACGTTCACCTATTGGTCTTACATATTCGGATCTCCATGCATTAAAACTTCTATACATATCAGGATGTCCACCCCATGGTTCTGTAGCTGGCCAATCAGAAGAAGCCTCAAAATCTCCTACTTGTAGCATCGTGGCTCTTTGCTCTGTTGTCACTACCTCTACATCTATTCCAAATTTTTTCCATTGCTGGGATGCTGCAAAACTATTTCTAAAATCAGGATGGGCAGGATTAGTGTGAGCTAGAATTGTTATTTTCCACGGTTTACCATCTGGTGTTAGCCATTTTCCATCTTTATCTCTCTTAAATCCATTCTTTATCAATAATTTTTCAGCTATATCAGGTGCATACTTGAACCATCCATAACCAAATATTGCCCTAATTTCTTTCGGATCATTTGGAACTGTATATCCTCTTCTCTTAGCATATTCAGCCAGTCTCATAGGTGCATCTGGATCATAAATTTTAACTTTTTGACCATCCACCGTAATAGTAAAGTTTTTCATCCAATTTTCCAAAGGTTCATAATACCATTTCAAATATGCAGGTGTAGGAGGTACAAGAAGTGCTCCCATAGTAGCTGCACCATCAAAAGCAGTTGCTAAGTATTCAACTATATCAATTGATAAAGCTAATGCCCATCTAACTTCCTTATTATTATATGGAGCTTTTGAAGTATTAAAATATATTCCTGTAATACATGGGTCTACATTAACGATGTATGGGAAGTTCTTCATATATGCCCTTGCATATTTATTTGTAGATAATACTGATCTCAACCCTTCCATAGTTAGATCTGCCATGTCTAATTGATGGTTGTTTTGGGCAAGGACTTGTTTCTCAGTTGGTCCATAGTAGTAGAAGAGTACATATTTAGGTTGTGGCATTCCAAAGAGTTTTCCTGTTGGTGTTCTTTGCCAATCTTCTCTCCTCTGCCAGAGTACCCAGTATCCACCTGGATCATAGCTATGTAATACATATGGCCCTGAGCTTATTGGTGGTTTGAAATCAAAAGATACTGGATCTTTTACTTTTTCAAAAACATGTTTTGGTAATGGCCTACAAGCTCCCCATCTATCTAAGAAATAAGCATGAAATCTTGCATTAGGCTCTTTCAGGTCAATCCTAACAGTGTATTTATCAATCTTAGTTAATTTAACAACTTCCTGGAAAGAAGCATAATAACTCATTCCTGAATTACTTTTAGCAAGCTCTATTGTATAGATTAGATCATCCGCAGTAATTTCGACACCATCACTCCAATAACAAGCAGGTCTTAGTTTTACAGTTAGGGTTTTGAAATCCTTACTATACAGAGGAGAAGCAGCAGCTAATGCGTTAATTGCTTTGCCTGTGGCAGGATCTACAATCCATAGCGGTTCTAACATAAGCTGCTGAATACCTCTATCTGGAGTACGCCAAGTGGCAGCCCAAACATTAAAATTATCCGGAGTAACCACTCTACCTGTAAGAATATTAGCAATCAAAGTTTCATTTCTTGGTACATTTGGTCCTAACTGTGAAAAGGCTGTTTGAGATAATGTGATTACCATTAATAATACTAAACTCATGAAAACTAATTTCTTCATAAAATCACCTACCCCAAAAACTTTATTCTATAAAGGATAAAAACAAAATAAAACTTTTTCACCTCCTTTTATTTATAGGAAACCATTAAAGCAATCGTTTTGTTTTATATTATAAACCTCATCATAGTTTTGTCAATAAACATTTAAGAAGGACATATTAAAAACAACAAAGTTACATTATTGACCTTTAGAAAATTGAGATCTATAATTATATAAAATTTTGGTTATTTTGGATTTTTTGGAGGTGAGAGGATGAATACAGGATTAAAAATTAAAATGTACATAGGTGACATACTCTTTGAAAACCTATTTAAATATGTTTCAAAGAATCATGAAAAAAGAATCCCTAAACTTATAAATTTGGCAAGAAAATTTAGCCCTGATGAAGGTACCGACAAAATACTTGATACTGTAGAGGAATATTTATGTAATGAACCTGCAGTGAAGCGCTTAATTCACAGGGCATTTACCGATTACGATCCTAATTATGCAAGTAGAATTTTCACAAATGTAATACTAAACGTAGGGTTTTTCTGGGTATATTTTGACAAAAATAACCAAAAAAAGAACATACCTACCCCCTATACTATCCTTATCAGTCCTACTATGAGATGTAATCTCAGATGTATAGGATGCTATGCAGGAAATTACAGAAAAGAAGATGATCTTCCTCCCGAGGTTCTTGAAAGAATAATAAAAGAGGGAGAAGATATTGGTACATATTTTTATACCATATTAGGAGGAGAGCCTTTTGTTTATCCAGAATTATTGGATATTGTTAATAGACATAAAAGATCTGTATTTCAAATTTTTACAAATGCAACTCTTTTAGATGAAGATAAAATAGAAAGATTTTGGAAAAGTAAAAATGTAGTTCCAGTTCTCTCAATTGAAGGTGGTCAAGAAGAAACAGATAAAAGAAGAGGTAATGGTGTATATGAAAAAGTTATAAAGGCTATGGATCTTTTAAAAGAAGCAGGTATTCCTTTTGGTTATTCTATAACTCTTACAAGATACAACTATGATGCAGTAACTAAACCAGAATTTTATCAATGGTTAGCTGATAAAGGTGCTTTCTTTGGTTGGACTTTCCTCTATATGCCTGTTGGAAAGGATGACGATCCGTCATTAATGCCTACTCCTGAACAAAGGGCAGAATATGGAAAGTTTATAAGAAAAATTAGAGGTCATTTACCCATATTCCCAATGGACTTTTGGAATGATGCACCCTATGTGGGTGGCTGTATAGCAGGTGGCAGAAAATATCTCCATATAAACAATAAAGGAGAAGTAGAACCTTGCATATTTACCCATTTTGCAGTAGACAATATTAAGGAAAAATCTCTTATAGAAGTATTAAATTCAGATTTCTTCAAAGAAATAAGAAAAAGACAACCATTCCATGAAAATCTTTTGCTACCTTGTATGATTATTGATTCTCCTTGGATTCTTAGGGAAATTGTTGCTAAAACAGGAGCACATCCTACTCATGAGGGTGCAGATGATGTGATAACTAAATTCTCCAATATCCTGGATGAATATGCCAAGAATTTGAGAAGAGTACTTAATCCTATATGGAAAGAGGAATTCTATGGAAATATACAAGAAGAAAATACTGAAGAAAAGATAGGAGTGAAATAAAAGGTGAGCCTTACAAAAAGGAGAATACAATTTTTAGAGACATTAAGAAGTTTATATAAAACATACAATAGGCCAATTCACTATGAAGAAGTAGCTCAGAGACTATCAGTAAGTCCAGCTACAGCGTACGATATTCTCCAAACTTTATCTAAAGATGGTTATATAGATATGGTATATCTAAAAGATTTCCAAAATAGTAAAAAGGGTAGAGGCAAAGTATTCTTTCTACCAAAAGAGATAAAAGATGGGATTCAACAAAACATAAATAAAGAGAATAATAATTTAGAAAAGTATTCTAAACCATTGCTTATAGTAATATCCTTTATAACGTTACTACTTAGTGAAATAAAGCTTTCTAAGGAATTAAAATCTTTCTTAGCTTTTCTATTATCAAATTATCAATCTAATTGGGAATTGATTCTCCTTGTAATACCTTTCTTACTAATGAGTTATACAAAGAATCTATATAAATTAATTCCAGAAAGTAGTGTTAAAAAAAGTATTGATGATTATATAACATCCATAAATCAGTTGGCTTCAGAAGAAAAGAAATTATTAGTAAATTTTATCTTCGGTCTTCTTCAAGATTGATCTCCTACGTAGGGAGGAATGGGAAATATCTTTATATTTTACATTACGAAATATTTTCCTCCATTCCTCCCTAAAAGGTTCTAAGGTAATGTAATCTCTACGCATTCTTGGAGGATTTTTTAAAACTTCTCTGTAAACATCCATCATCATTTGGGCTACATTATCTGTACTATATTCATGAGCAAGCATTAAAGCTTTCTTCTTATATTCTTCTCTAAAGCTATTATCTTCAAATAATTTTACAATATAATTTCTAAACTCTTCATCATTTTTGGCTGGAATATACTTATCTTTATACGGTTCTTTATATTCCACATTGTCCCTAAGAAGTAAGGGTAAACCACAAGATGCAGCTTCCAAGACAGCCATTGGAAAATTCTCTTGAAAAGATGGGAAAAAGAATATATCAGCTGCATTCAAATACAAAGGCATATCTTCATAGGGTACAAGTCCAGTAAAGATAACATTAGAAGGAGCAGTCTTTATCTTTTCATTCATCTCCATGTAACCAGCTGTTAAAACTGAGAAGGGCTGTCCTCCTACCCATACAAATTTTATATATGGCAAACTTTTGGCCACCTCAATAAAAGTATCTACACCTTTTCGAGGTTGTAACTGACCAGAACAAATAGCCATAAAATCTTTGTTATTAATACCTAATCTTTTTCTACCCTCTTCTCTTAATTTTAAATCTGGATAAAATCTTTCTAAATTTACAGGATTTGGTACAAAAACAATAGGAGCCTTTACTCCTATCTCCTCTAAATCCCTTTTTACTCTTGGAGCTACTGCTACAACCACATCAGCTAAATTATAGTAATTTTTAAGGTAGAGGGTAAAAAAGGGAAGCCAAACATTAGCTAAAACTAAACTTCCTAAAACTGATTCAGGAACTACATGAGCTGATATTACAAGCCTTTTACCAGTAAGAAGTCCCTTACTTACTGCATATGGGCCCGGAGTATGTAAATGAGCTATATCATATAATCCACTTCCATTTAAATATACTTCCACATCATTTCTTTTTTTCAAAGCTTCCATAAGAACAAGAGTAGCTGTATAAACCCCTTGACCTTCTACCTTCCAAGCTTGAGCTTCTGAAACTATATTAACTTTAATTTTTTCCTTCATTACCATTCACCCTCGAAACTCTAATAAAACCTGCACAATTTAAAATCTCAATACCATTTCTCTCTAAGTAATCCATAAGAATATTCATACCTAATGAATCAGAAGCCATATGCCCTGCAATAACCACATTTATATGATATTTTTCAGCCTCTTTCCTATGTTCATCACTCATATGCATCCCTACTATCGTTCCTACTCCTACCTCTGATAGTTTAGAAATTATATCTACAGGACCTTCCGTTCCTCCAGTCATATCCACAAAAATCTTTCCTGCTCTATTTTTAGGATTACCAACAAGGATTTTAGGAGGATTATTTCTTCTTCCTGCCTCTCGATATTCTGGTATTTCCTCAAGTATATCTAAAACTTCTTGTAAATCATACGGAGTTCTCAAATCAAATATTTTCTGAAGATAAGTAGCTACACAATTATCTGCAGGAGTATGACAACACATGAAAGGGATATTTAGCAATCTTGCTGCATCTACACTTTTATTATGGTTAGCTGGCATAACTTTTCTTTCTACTTCTAATATTCTGGGATACATGACACCTTCTGCATAGTTAATAGGTACTCCAATTTTAGAGAGTAAATCCTCTTGTAAATGCATAACCTCATAAAAATTTGCATAAGCTGGACCAGCAGGATGATGAGAAATCACTAAATCTATCTTAATACCATTTCTTTCAAGCTCTTTTGCTAAAAGAATTTCTGAAGTATCAATATCAATTCCTACAAGGACTCTCTTTACTTCCCTTTCAATATTCCCATTTAAGATTCTTGTATCTGCATAAGGGTTAAATAACTTTTCTTTGTCAAATTTATTTTTACTTTTTTCATCCATTTTCTCATAGTCTTTTTTTGCTCTCTCTAAAATCTCTTGAACCTTATCCCATCCTCTCGGATCATTCTCCATACCAAGTTTAACAAAAAGCTCGTATATTTCTTTTAGTTTCATATCTCTAAAATCCTCCTAATTTTCCTTATTTATTCACCCAATTTACTTATATTATAACAATAAAAATCTTTTTAAACAAAAAAGGGACTATCCTTATTCATAAATTAAAAATAAAGGATAGTCCCTTAGATAGTTTATTTCAAAAAGCTATTTAATCTTTTTTCCCCAAATTGCTATACCTTTTCCACTTAAACCAGTAAAAACAAGAGTAGGTTTCCAATTTTCAAAATCCCATGCTGGTAAAATTTTTACAGTCTCTGATTCATATTTTTGTTGCCTTTCATCTACTACCCATTTAATTTTTAAAGTATTAGGAGACAAAAATTCCCAAATTCCTCTTTTATTATCACCTTCTACATATCCATTATTTAAAAGATTTATCTCTTGTGATTCTGCTTGTATTTTTACATAAGGATCCAATACAATTCTCTCCCAGACACCTATTATTAAACTTTGAGGAATTTCTTGAATTTTCTCTCCTGCATACCTTTCAGGTAATACTACCGGCCATCCATCATCTGTCCATATAATTCTCCTAATATGCAAATACATCCAATTCTTATTTAAAGCCGGCCTGGCATGATGTACTATATACCAGTCATCACCATCCACAAGTACTGAATTATGACCTGGTGCTATCCAACCATCATCATTCTTAAATTTATAACCACCAAGTATCTTAGTACCCACCTCATTAGGAGGAAGTGTTAAATCGGTCATAACATTACCATTATAATCCACATAAGGTCCTGTAATTCTATCAGATCTTGCAACCCTCACATTATAATCTAAAGATAAAGAATCGTAAGACACAAATAGATAATATTTCTTGAATTTAGGATTATAAATTATATAAGAACCTTCAATTGCACCAGAAACTGTTCCTTTTCTCCTTGCTATATTTACACCAAAGCCCTTTTCTGCTGGTTTTCCATTTCTTTTATCAATTTTAATCAAATATATACCTGTCCAAAAAGATCCATAAGAAAGCCATGTATCTCCATTTTCATCAAAAATTAGACATGGGTCAATAGCATTAACAGGATCACCTTGCTTAGATTTTATAACTAAGCCTTCATCCTTCCATGGTCCTTCTGGATTAGGAGATGTTGCTAATCCAATATATGATTGATTCTTTCCAAAAGTAGATGCAGAATAATAAAGATAGTACTTATTATTAAAGAATTTTACATCAGGAGCCCATAAAGTAGAAGCTCTGCTCCATTCAAAGGCTTCTTGAGGAATACCTTTAAAAACATATTTATCATTGTCAAAAACATATCCTACAAACTGCCAATTTATAAGATCTTTTGATTTTCTTATCTGAATTCCAGGTCTTGGAATTCCATAAGCTTTTACATCAGTAGAGTAAATATAGTACCAACCATTATGAGCCTTAATTATGGAAGGGTCATGAACATTATTAATAGACCATTTCTTTTCATCATTTACAATAGAAGCATCAAATAACTCTATTTTTGGTGGTTCAGGAGGATATAAAATACTCTGAGTATAAACATTTTTACAGGATATAATTAATAACAAAATAGCTATCAATATTATCTTCTTTATCATATCATTTCTCACCTGCACTTAAAGAGATTCCTTGCATTAGATACTTATGGAAAACAATAAATATAATTAAAGTTGGAGCTACTGATACAAAAGCTCCTGCCATTAAAGGTCCAATTCCTCTAAAAGGATCTCCCCAACCCGCACTAAACCTTACCAATGCTATGGGAAGAGTTAATTTTTCAGGAGAGTTCAATACAAGTAAAGGCCATAAGAAACTATTCCAAGATCCTAAAAAGGACATTAAGGCTAAAGTAGTTAAAGCTGGCTTAACATAAGGCAAAACAACAGTAACTAAAAATCTTAATCTGGAACAACCATCAATCCAAGCTGCATCCTCCAATTCTCTTGGAATACCTAACATATACTGTCTTAACAAAAATACTCCAAAAGTACTTCCAAGACCAGGCAATATCAATGCCAAATAATTATCCATAAGCCCTAATCTATGAATAATAAAATATTGAGGCACCAAAAATAATACCCCAGGAAAAGCAAGAATAGCTACATAGCTCCAAAAAATTACATTTTTTCCTCTAAATCTTAATCTTGATAAAGCATAAGCAGCTGGAGTAGCTATAACAAGACCCAAAAAGGTTGAAATAATTGCCACAAAGAAGCTGTTTATTATCCCCCTCATTACACTTATACCACTGGCAGGTGAAAATACGATCTTATAATTTTCAAGGGTAGGTTCTTGAGGGATCCATCTTGGAGGATTCTCAGTTATAGCAACTTGCGAAGATTTCAAGGATGTAGATAACATCCAAAAAATAGGAATATACCAAATAGCAGCAATTATCCAAAGTATAATTGATAATACTATTCTTTGTAGTTCTTTATTACTCTTTAAGAGTTTCAGCCAGTTTTTTTCTTGCATAATTTCACTCCTCTGCACTTCTAATTGTCTTAGTAAGCATAAAAAGTTGAATCAAAGCAAAAATTAACACAATTGCAAATATATACCATGAAATAGCAGCAGCCTGTCCTAATTCTTGACGAGTAAAACCAATTAAATAGAGATAATAAACCATTGTCCTTGTACTTCCTGCAGGTCCTCCTCCAGTAAAGAAATAAACCTGGTCAAATAATCCGAACGCTAAAAGTACTTGTCTTACAACATCAAAAAAGAGTACATTTCTCATCCAAGGAAGAGTTACATTCCAGAAAATTCTCCAAGGACCAGCCCCGTCAATTTTTGCAGCCTCATATTGCTCAGGAGGTATTCTTTGTAAAGCACCAAGATATAGTAAAACACTGAATCCAACAATCCACCATACAGTGGTTATAATTATACAAAGCCATGCTCTGGCAGGAGTCTCAAACCAAGAAATAGCTTCACTAAGAATACCAAATTTTGTAAGATAATAATTTAGAAGACCTGTTGGATAAGATGCATATATCCATTTCCAAGTTGTAAGGATACCAACAGAACCAAAGAATGTGGGAGAAACAAAAGCTATTAATAACCATAATTTACCATAAATCTTTTGGTTAAGTATTAAGGCAATAATCATAGCAACTATAATTACTAACGGTATACTAACAACTGCAAAAATTACTGTATTTTTTACTGCAAGCCAAAATCTATCATCTGTCCAAATACGCACAAAATTCTGAAACCCCACAAAAGTTTTTTGTCCTAAAAGATTCCAATTATAAAAACTTATCTGTATATTTGAGATAAGTGGAATAATAATAAACAAAACAAAAAAGAAAAAGTGGGGGAGCAGGAACCCCCAGTTCCCAAGCTCCCACCACACTTTATTAGAAAAAATTTTCAGTTTCATAGTAGCCATTTCATATCTCTCCCTTATATATTTACCTTGCTGTTGACCAATAATCATCAAGAATTCTCTGCACAGCTTTTTCAGCTCTTTCCATTGCTTGCTCAGGAGTTAATTTTCTTGTTATAAGAACATCCTCTAAATAGACTGCTATTTCATCTAATACTTCAGAAATGTAAGGGAAGAATTGAAATGTTTTTACATATGGTAATTGCTGTGCAACCACATATATATGGGGTAGTTTCTTCTTTAATTCATCAGAAGTAGCTATAGACCTTCTTGAAGGAGTTTGCCCTGCTGCATACCAATCAAGAGCATGATCCCATAAATATTTTACCCATCTCATTGAAGCTTGATATATCTTAGAATCTTGAACCATAACTTCAGGCAAAGCTATAATATGGGAACCACCAAATACTGCTTTTTTAGTACCCACTTGTGGACATGGGGCATACCCAAAATCCTTTCCAAGAGCCTGCAACCATGGGTTTATAGTCCATATTCCAGTAATTAAGACAGAAGTTTGACCTGATTGGAATGGTGGACCAGGATCTACAGCAGCTTTTGGGAAAATACCTCTTTCTTGGAGATCCATAAGGAATTTAAGGGTTTGAACAGCTGCATCTTTAAATGCTGGCTTCTTAAAATCAGGAGTCAAAAGATCTCCACCAAATTGCCAGAGAAAATGAACAAATATCCAAGCCCATGTAGGATTTTCATAGTAAGGTGTTAATCCTTTTGGTGTTATTTTCTTTAAAGCCTCCATTGCCTTAATAAACTCATCCCTTGTTCTTGGAGGCCTCTCAGGGTCAAGCCCTGCTTTTTTGAAATTTGCTTTGTTGTATGCCATGTAAAAAATCCATACATCAAGTGGTATTCCATAATACTTGTTATCTTTAACTAAACCTTCCAATAAATTAGGGTATACATCTTTTATATTCACTCCGTATTTTGCTAATTCTCCTAATGTGAATCCCTTCATTTGATTAAGATACATTGGTAAATCAAACTTTCTAATAAGAAGAACCTGTGGGGCAGACTTTGTAGCTAAACCAGTCGATAACTTTTGCTTATATTCAACTGAACTACCTACAACCATGTGGACCACATTTACATCAGGATTTTCCTTGTTGAAATTCTGTATTATTTGGTCCATATATGCTCCATCAGCACCACTTAATGGGGTCATAAAAGTAATTTGAACTTTGGTTTGCGATGAAGAAATATTGAGAATAAACAGAAGAAGAATCAAAAGGATACTTAGTGGAAGAATCTTTTTCACAGAGGTCACCTCCCCTACTTTAATAAAATTTTCATTAAAAATTTTATCAACCAAAAACATAAATGTCAAGTATAAATTTTAAAATCCTTTATTTATCTAAATTTCTTTCTTATATTTAACACATTAATCCTACCCGAAAAGGTTTTCATATAACTCATCAAAAAGGGGAGCACATATTGATGCTCCCCTTTAGAACCTTATCTCACTCTATTTTAAAAAAGGATTTTCATGAGGATATCTTTCATTGGGTCCCAAATTATAATAAATTTCCTCTATACCAAGTAGTTTCAGCACCTCATAAATATATCTTGCAACATGCTTAAAACCAACTGCAGTGTGATGAGGAAATTTCTTTTCTAACATCACATATCTATAGAATCTCCCCATCTCTCTAATTGCAAAAACACCTATGCTACCAAAAGATCTTGGATCCATATCAAGAATTTCTCCTTCAGCAACATATGAGATTAATCTTGCATCAGGAGTTGCATGTAACCTAAATAGGAGCATTTCACCAGGTCTTAATCTTCCCTCTAAAGTACCTCTGGTAATATTAGGCTCCTTATCTGGCTCCATTAATCTATGCATAATCAATTGATATCTCATAGAATAATCAATAAGACAACAAGAAGGAGTGTTTCCACAATGAAATCCCATGAATAGATCTGTAGGTTTATAATCTTTCATTTTATCTTTTTGCTCTTCCATAAGATCATAAGGTACAGTATTATTTACATCTAAAAGAGTAGCTGGCATCTCACTGGTAGTATAAATAATATATTCACTAAGTGCACCATAAACATCAACCTCGCAAGCAACAGGGATTCCTCTTGTTGCAAGTCTTGAATTTATATAACAAGGAACAAAACCAAAATATTTCTCAAAGGCCGGCCAACACTTATTTGCAAATATACCAAATTCAGAAGCACCTAAGTTTTTCTCCATAAAATCAATTAATGCAATTTCATATTGAGCTAATTTTCTTAGCAATTCTGGATATTTATTTCCAGTTCCAAGTTCTTTAGCCATATCTTCCATCACTTCAGGAATTCTTGGATCATTTTCAGCTCGCTTATATACATCGTAGAGATCTAATTCACTATTCTCCATTATAGATATACCTATATCATATAGGGGTTTTATAGGTGTGTGCATTGTAACAAAATCTTGAGGTCTTGGACCAAAAGAGAAAATCTTTAATTTCTTTAAAGCAAGAATAGTTCTTGCTATTGGTATAAAATCCTTTATCATTTCTGCAATTTCTGAAGGTAAACCCACAGGATAATGTGGTATATAAGCTTTTACATTTCTTAGACCAAGGTTATAACATAAACTTAGAAAACCACAGTAAGCATCTCCTCTACCATTGAATAAATCTTTACCCGTTTCCTCTCCAGCTGCACATACCATAACAGGCCCATCAAAATTTTGAGCAAGCAGAGATGTAGGACCTTCAGGACCAAAATTTCCAAGATAAATTACCAAAGCATTTATCCCTTTTTCTTTAATTTCATTTAATACTTTAACAGTATCATTTTCGTTTTCTATTATTGTTTCCACATTTATTATCGGTATTTCTTTTTTATTACATTCCTCAATTACTTTATTTTTTCTATTACGAGAAAGCTCAATAGGAAAACAATCTCTACTTACAGCTACTATACCAAGTTTCACTTCAGGAACATTTTTCAAAAAAATCACCTCCTTATTTTATTTTTGTCCATAAACCTCATGAAACCTTTTAAACCATTTTTCAATCTCTTCCTTAGGAAGAAGATCAAGTTTACCTATTGTTAAAGCCAAATAACAAGTCTTAGCAATTTCTTCCACCATCACAGCATATTTCAGGGCTTCCGATGGTGTCCTTCCAAAAGTAAAAACACCATGACTTTTTAAAAGCACTACTGGTACAAAAGGTAAGTGCTTCTTTACCCATTCTGGTCTATCCTCTTTATTTATTACTTCTAATAACGCATTACCTACATCTTCTAATGGTAATGGAGAAGCATATCTCGCAACAGGTATTTCTTCACCAAAATAATCTGCATGAGAAGTAAGATAAACAGGAATAGGTTTACCTAATAATGCAAAGCTTGTAGCATAGGGTGAATGAGTATGAACAATACCACCTATATCTTTACGGCCTTTATAAACCACAAGATGTGAAAGAGTATCTACTGAAGGTTTTAAATCTCCTTCCACAATATTTCCTTCAATATCTAACACTACCATCTTTTCTGGTGTTAAATCTTCATATTTTACTCCGCTTGGTTTTATGACTATATATCCTGTCTCAAAATCTCTTCCACTTACATTTCCACTTGTCATAACAACAAGACCATTCTTAGGAAGTTCCATATTCATCTCATATACTTCTTTTCTTAACTTGGGTAACAGCATATTAACTACCCCTTTTCATCAATTTATCTTTTTCAATCTAATAACGTTCCAAGACAATCTTGGAAGTAAAACCTCAAGAATATTATTGTTAACCTTGGCATTATCTGCTAAATGAGGTACAACCTTATCAGGATTTTCAGGGGTATTTCCTTCAAAAGGATCATTGTTTTCATATACTATATTCTCAAGTACTATAAATTTTTCAAACCCCTTCAAGTTATACTCTACCAACAAATCTTCCTTTGCATCTCTATTAACTGCAAATATATTTATCGTATCTTCTTCTTCATCGTATGTTGCAATAGTTTCTATAACAGGCACATCTGTGTAAAGCCTTGAATCATACTTAGGAGAATCTATCTTGGGATTTAGAACTATTCCATGTCCATAATTTGAAGCATGCAAGAAAGGATAATAAATAGTCTGTCTATATGCTATACCACCTTTAACTGTCATTATAGGAGCCAACACATTAACCAATTGAGCTAAACATGCAATTTTAACTCTATCAGCATGTCTTAAAAGTGTTATGATCATACATCCCACAAGTATAGCATCAGCAAAATTATAATCTTCCTCAAGAAGAGGCGGTGCTATCTGCCATGGTTCAATTTTTCTATCTTTATTAAATGAATGATACCACACATTCCATTCATCAAAAGATATATAAATATCTTTCTTAGCTCTTTTAACAGCCTTTACATAATCTATTGTGGATACTACAGTCTTAATAAATCTATCCATATCTAAATTCTTTGCCATAAAACTTGCTAAATCTGGATTATTAGGTAACTCAATAAACTCAGGACCACTTGGAAAATTAGCATAGTAATGTAAAGATACATAATCCACCACATCATATGTATGTTCAAGGACGAGTCTCTCCCATTCTGGGAAAGTAGGCATACCAGGACCAGAACTTCCACATACAACAAGTTCTATGTTTGGATCAACCTGCCTCATAACTTTTGCTACTTCTCTTGCCAATCTTCCATATTCATGAGGTAATTTGTGTCCTATCTGCCATTCCCCATCCATTTCATTCCCAAGATTCCAAACTTTTATTTTATGAGGTTCTGGATAACCATGCTTCTTCCTTAAATCACTATAAAATGTACCTCCAGGAAAATTACAATATTCTACTAAATTTCGTGCTTCATCAATACCACGAGTCCCTAAATTTACCGCCATCATTACTTCAGAGCCAACCTTCTTAGTCCAATCTACAAATTCATTTATCCCAACCTCATTTGGTTCTATACTTCTCCAAGCAAGCTCAAGTCTTTTAGGTCTTCGCTCTTTTGGTCCCACACCATCTTCCCAATTGTATCCTGAAACAAAGTTGCCTCCAGGATATCTTATAATTGGAGTTTTAAGGACCTTTACTAACTCAATAACATCTTTTCTAAATCCTTGTTCATCGGCCTGAGGATGACCAGGCTCATAAATCCCTGTATATATAGCTCTTCCTAAATGTTCAATAAAAGACCCATAAATCCTTTTATCTACTTCTGAAATCGTAAAATCTTTATCCAGTATAACCTTAGCTTTTTTCATAACATTACAACCTCCTTATATTTTAAGTAGATTCTCTTACCACCAACTTAGGTGTAAAAACCTTTTGAAATAAATGTTTCTCAGCATTTTCAGTATTTAAGATCTCTAAAAGAGCTTCTGCTGCTTTTACACCCATATCATACTTTGATATATCAATAGTTGTAAGAGACGGATTTAATAACTCCGTATAATCTAAATTATCACATCCCACTATAGCAACATCATCAGGTATTCTAAGTTTCATATTTTTTAAAATTTTCATAACTTCTACAGCTATAGAATCACAAAAGCAGAAAATAGCAGTTGGTCTTGTTTTCATAGAAAAAATATTCTCTATAATAGCTTTTAAATCTGAATTTGGATGTAAAGAATAAATAAGTTTCGGATTAATCAATAAACCTGCCTCTCTTAAAGCAGTTTTATATCCTTCTAACCTTAATTTTGCACTCGAGTTTCTCCATGAGTTAAGAAAAAAAATCTTTCTATACCCTCTTTCTATCAAATGTTCTGTGGCCATTTTTCCCACTAAGAAATCATCACAAACTACATAGTTTGTATTTTCATCAGCTGTTCTTCTTGCCACTAATACAAAGGGTATCTGATTCTCACAAAGATATTTTACATTTTGAGATTCATATTCAATAGGAGCTAATATAATGCCATCTACTCTCTGTCCTATTAATGAAAAAATTGCTTCTTTCTCTTTTTTGGGATCCTCGTTGGAGTTATATAAAATTAAATTATACCCTCTTGATACCAGAATGCTTTCTATACCACTTACTAAATTAGCATAAAATGGATTTAATATAGTAGTAATAATTACTCCAATTTTTTTTGTTTTTCCAGATAAAAGACCTCTTGCAAGAGAATTAGGTACATACCCTAATTTTTGTGCAGCCTCCAGAACCCTTTTTCTTGTAGCTGGACTAACCTCCCCTCTATTATTAAGGGCCCTGGAAGCTGTAGCAATTCCAACACCAGCTAATTTTGCAACATCTCTTATTGTAACATGTCTCACTTTAATCTCCCTCTTTTTTTAGTAAAATTTATACTATATTTTTAAAAATTTTTCAATATAAAAATGAGGTAGGAGAAGCTTAGTAACCCCTCCTACCTCATGTAAAAAACATATTTATTGTTTTGTGGCAAGAGACAAAACCTCAGAATCAGTCAGAACACCATTGTAAACTCTTAAATCGTCAATTACTCCTTTAAAAGGTGAATCCCAGTAGTTTACTCCTAAAGCAAAAAGAGCATCTTTTCCTGTGAAAAGATCTGGAAAACCACCATTATCAAATTTCTTTTCACCATTTATATATATCTTAATATTACCATTGTTTACTGTTACTGCAATATGGTACCATCTACCTGTTTCTAATGTGTATCCTGTCTTACCATCATACCATCCCTGTCCATTATTATAATTTGACCATACCGCAAGTTGACTTGGAGGATCATATAAATCATGTCCACCTGGAATTATACTTAACCACTCATTTGGTACATCTTTCTTAACTGCACCAAAAAAGACTGGGGTAAAATAGGAAAGGGTCTCTGCATTTAACCAAAGCGATATACTATATTGATAAGTAGATATTAAATTATTAGGCAATAGTATTCCAGAAGCCCCATCTAAATAAACCGCTTTTCCATCAATTCCTACAGTGTAAGTAATATTACCTCCAGGTTCACCTATTTTACCTCCACAAACTTGTCCTTCACCATAGTTTCCTACAGAGTCACTTAAATCTTCCTCAAATTTATAATGGGCCAACAATACTGCAGAAGATGTTGTTATGGGTTTACTACAACCTGATAAAAAAACTATTAATAAAGTTATAATTATTAAGCTAACTATCTTTCTCATACACTTAATTCCCCCTTCATCTACAAAAATCTACTTTCCTAAACTTGCAAGCTCTCTTACCTCTTCATCAGTTAGAACCTTATTATAAATTCTTAGTTCATCAATTTTACCTTTAAAGGGTAGATCCCACCAATTTACTCCTAAGGTTATTACAACTTTATCTCCTCTAAATAAATCTTGTACCTTCTTACCTTCAAATCTTTTTTCTCCATTTATATATACTCTAACTAATCCATTATCTACTGTAACGACAAAGTGATACCATTTCCCAACCTCAAATTTAACATCTGTCCAACCATCAAACCATGCACTTCCAGACCAAAAACCAGCTCTACCTTCAAATAATGAATGACCTCCGGGGACAATACTTATCCAAGTATCAGGATTTACAGCTGCAAAAAAAGCGGTAGTGTAATAGTTTAATTCCTCAGGGTAAATCCAAAGAGCTATAGAATATTCATATGTTTCTATAGACCCTTCATAAAGTAAAACTCCAGAATTTCCATCTAAAACTAATGCCTTACCAACAACTCCATCTCCAAAACTTACTTGTCCACCTGTTTGATCAACTTTAGGACCAATAACTTTACCCTCTCCTAACAAACCATTAGCGTCTCTTAAATCTCCATCAAAAGGATAATAAGCCACTAATCCTTTGGGAAGTTCAAGCCTTTGTGGTATCTGTTGAATTTGTTGTAAAGATGTTTCTCCTGTTTTATTACATCCTGCAATCAGCAACAATATAACTAAAACTCCTAATACACTTATTGCTTTTTTCATCTTTTAAACCCCCTTTAAATTAATATTTAATTTTAAAACTATATCTTTTATAAACACCATAGAATTGAAAAATCTTTCAAATATCACCTCCCCCTGTTATTCAATTTCTGGAAAGGTTTCCATATACATATAAAAATAAAATTTTCAATAAAAACTATATCATTTTATAATCTTAGTTAATAAAATTTTTATTTAAATTTTAACCCCATACTTTTAAATAGTCAATAGGAAGATAAGGGGGATTACAACATCCCCCTCAATATGAATTAACAAACTTATTTTTTCTTTATCCTAATAATAGTCAAAGAATACTTAGGAAATTCGTAAACAAAATTATCTCCAACTCCACTAAAGCTCATAATTTGAGGGAAAATCTTTTTAGGATTATCCATAGAATTTTCATCTTTTAAATCATTAGAAGTTAAAACAATTACCTCTGCAACAGGTAATATAGCCTTTTTAGAAATTCCTTTTAAAGAAATATTAAGCTTTTTATTTTCTTCTGAAATATTAACCACCTTTAATACTACATCTCCATTTGTATCCTCCACAGCACTAGCATAAATTTCTTTCTTTTCCATTTTGTCCTCTACATCGTGAACCAATACTCCGTCAAGGTAACAACGAATTCTATTCCCATTTACTTCGATCTTGATATCATACCATTTATCTTCTATCACTCTAATATTAGCTGAATTTCCTACTATACTTTTTATACCATTTACAGATTTTTCTATTGCAGTATAAGAATTTCCCAAACCTCCTATATTCCACCAGTAGAAATTATCAAAATCTTTTACACCAAACATTATAAGGAATCCTTCTCTCCCAGAATTTTTCTTTGCCTTTACATGAATAGTATAATTTTTCCATTCTTTATTTCCTGTTATAGTGAAACAATTCTCAGAAAGAGTAGATTGAGAGAATACACCATTCCTTTGTGTCCATATACCTCTAAAAACAATCCAATTTTTCATAGTATCTTTAAAATTATCCTCATGAAGTACGCTTCGAGTAATATTATCTATTATTGTTAAATCTTTATATTCAACTGCTGTTTGCCAAGATCCTAATCCTATCATTCCTGTAATATTCATTTTAGAAGGATCTGCTTGAATATTTAAATTCATAGGTAAGATATATTTCCCTCTATTCTCATTTAGCATCTTAATTACATAATAATTAGGTGTAGCATACGAAGATTTATTATCAAACCATATAAGATTCGGTTGCCATTGACTTGCTCCTTCTTTTCCAAATAGAGGTGCATAAGAAATCATTTTTACTACATCCGAATATTTCTCAATATTTATAAGATATGCGGCTTCTGATAATGCAGACTCTAAATTATTTCTTCTTCCTATCCCATGGGCAGCATATTCTCCTACAAACACTTTATAATTTTTATCATAGTTGGCATATCTATCAGTATTAGATAAGAACCAATCAGGTGCCATATAATAATGCTCATCCACTAAATCTGCTTTTCCTTTACTCTTAACCCAATTCCACCCATCATCAAAAATTTTACCACTTGGAGAAGGACCTACCCCAAAAATTACATTTATATTGGGGTATTTTCTCTTTATAGCATCATAAAACTTCTCATATCTCACATAATAATCGTATCCCCACTGCTCATTTCCTATCTCTATAAATTTCATATTAAAAGGTTCAGGATGCCCAAGTTGAGCTCTTATAGCTCCCCATTTTGTATTTACCGAACCATTGACAAATTCTATTAAATCCAAAGCATCTTGTATATACTCATCAAGTTTATCCAAAGGAACCATATCATTTGGGCCACTTCCTTGAAAAGCCATACCACAATTTATAACAGGCACAGGTTCCGCTCCTATATCTTCACAAAATAAAAAATATTCATAAAATCCTAAACCTAAACTCTGGTAATATCCCCAAAAGTTTGGTATTGTAGGTCTCTCAGATGGATCACCAATAGTCTTCTTCCAACGATAAGCATCAGCCATTGTTCTTCCTTGTACTAAACATCCACCTGGAAATCTAACAAAGGAAGGCTTCAGATCTGCAACTAACTTTGCTAAATCATATCTAAGACCGTTTTTTCTACCTTTCCATGTGTTTTGAGGGAATAAAGATATAAAATCCAAATCTAATATTCCTTTGTGATTAACAGTAATTACAAACCTTCCATCTTCTATCTCATTCTCACAAGTTACTGTTTTTTCATATTTTTGCCAATTTTTTCCGATTCCTTCTATAATTCCTCTAAATCCAATATTACCTTTCCTATCCGATACTTCAAATAAAATATTTTTTATACTATCATCTGGACTTCTGGCATAAAGAGCAACTCTATAATTTTCTCCCTTTTTTACAGTAATACCATGATATCCTTGGTTAGAAATAAGTACTCCTTTATCAATACTACTTATAACAATTCGTAAATATGTGGGGTTTTTAGAACTTATAGGATTATTCTTTTCAATAATATATCCAGCTTTATCTTTACCCAACGAATTTATAGACCAACTATGTAAAGGGGTAGGAAATTCAAATGATCTATTTTGAATTAGCTCCGCATATAATCCTCCGTCACCAGCGTAATTAATGTCTTCAAAAAAAACTCCATATAATATAGGACTAATTTCTATTCCTCTTTTTGAAGCATCAACTTCTAATGTATCGATATTTTCAGACCCTAATTCTATACTCAACATTAAAAGCATACATATAGAAAGTAACAATAGTGTTCTTTTAAGTCTCATTTTTTACCCCCTTTTATACTAATTTATGGAAACCTTTCCGGAATAAAGTATATTAATAATTTTACATTGTCTATATATGCTATTACTGTAATTTAAACATCCATACTCTTATAAAATTAAACTTGAACAAAGAAACCACCAAAATTTTAAAAATATCTATATTCATATTAACGTTAATTGCATCAAAATCTTACCCTTAAAAAATTTTAACTTTACATTCATCTTACTATACATCTTTATTTTTCACTAAAACTTTTACTAAATAATATAAACTTAAAATTTCTTAAAGTCAAGAGTAAATGTTGACTAAAAAGAAAAAAAATAGTATAGTTTAAAATAAAATTTTATTAATTCAACAAAAGGGATTACCATGAAACAAGAGGAGATAAAAAAGAAAGTAAAACTTAAAGATATAGCTAAAGCAGCTGGAGTGTCTATTTCAGCTGTGTCTTTTGCCCTTAATAATAAGGGTTCATTAAATCCAGAAACCAAAATGAAGATATTAAAAATAGCACAAGAATTAGGTTATGCTCCAGAAAGAGAATGTAAAAAAACATATACAATAGGTTTAGTTATAAGTGATGTAACAAATCCTTTTTATCCTGCTGTAGTGATTGGAGTAGAAAATGTACTCTTAAAGCATGGATACAGCTTATTTTTATGTAATACAGACTATGATCCAGACCTTGGATGTACTTCTATAAAAAGATTTATTGATAGAAATGTTGATGGTGTAATTATAATGACAAATAGATTAGATGATTCAGTTATAGAACTTCTCAAGCTTAATAGAATTCCGGTAGTAGTTTTTGATAGAAATATTGAGGGATTAGATGTAAGCGGACTTTTAGTAGATTTTCAGTCAGGAATATCTGAAGCAGTAACACACTTAGTTAATCTAGGTCATACAGATATTGCTATAATTACAGGACCATTAGATTTAGAAACTGCTCAAGCGAGGCTTAGGGCTTTTAAAATGGCTCTTAAAAGATACCATATTGATTTACCAGAGGATAGAATATTTGAGGGAGATTTTAAAATGAGAAGTGGAGAAGAAGCTATGAGGAAAATACTAAAGCTTGATCCAAGACCAACAGCAGTCTTTGCTTCCAACGATATGATGGCAATAGGAGCTTTAAGAGAAGCTCAAAATCAAGGTTTAAAAATACCAGATGATATATCCATTGTAGGATTAGATGATATTATGATGGCTTCCTATGTAAACCCTCCTCTTACTACTGTGGTTTTTCCTCAACAAGAAGTAGGCTCTAAAGCAGCTGAACTAATATTGAGACTCATTGAAAAGGGAGAAAAAGTAGTATCTTATATTCACACATACCTTGTAGTGAGAAAATCTACTGGACCAGCCCCTATAAGATAAAGGAAATTACATTTCTCTGGCAAAAAGTGCAGCTCCTAATGCTCCCATTATTTGTGGTTCTTCAGGAACATACACATTTAACCCAAGTAAATTTTCAAGAGTTTGAACTACACCCTTGTTTTTAGCTACACCACCACTCATAACTATATCTTTATCTATACCTACTCTTTTTGCTAATGATAATGCCCTTTTGGCCACTGAATAATTTAAGCCTTTTATTATTTTTTCTTTTTCAATACCTTCTGTAATCAGTGTTATTACTTCCGACTCAGCAAAAACAGTACATATATTAGTTATCTCAACATAATCAGGAACCATATTGTGAATATGTCCAAAATTTTTTAGATCTTCCTGAAGAACTTCTGCCATAATCTCTAAAAATCTCCCAGTTCCTGCAGCACATTTATCATTCATAACAAAATCAACAACTGCCCCATTTTTTCCTACTTTTATAACTTTAGAATCTTGTCCTCCAATATCTATTATTGTTCTTGCATTTGGGAAAATAAAACTTACTCCTTTAGCATGACAAGATATCTCTGTCTTAGTCTTATCCGTAAAATTAACCTTTACCCTTCCATATCCTGTTGCCACAATACTTTTTATCTCTTCCATTCTTATACCATGCTTATCCAATATATCATTTATAAGCCCCAATGCCGTTTTATTTCCATCTGGACCAGTCTCCTGTATACCATAATCAATAATCTCAGTTTTATCAAAACCCCTATCAGATATTAAAACAATCTTAGTAGTTGTAGATCCAATATCAACACCTAAGTAGTAATTCATGATATCACCTCAAAAAAAGCCTCCAAACGTGTTTTTATTTGCTCTTTCGGAAAATTAGTTTCATCAATTAGATCTCCGTCTATAACTATTGTAGGAATACCCTCTTCCATAAATTTTCTTCTTAATAAATAAGAGGGTACTGATCCTTGTCTACAACCCCATTGATTAAAAATTATTATGCCATCAGCCTTATATTTATTTACATTCTCTGTACCCAATTTAAATCTCTCCTCTAAAGTAGAAAAAGCCTTAAGATTAAGCATTTTTTTGGCTAACGATTCAAAGGGATTATTTTCATCTAAAATCTCCCAAGATATAGATGTGGATTCTTCAAATACAATATAAGCTCCTTTTTCTCTCATCCACAAAAAGAAATCGGTTTTAAAATAAGGGCCAAGATGCATCCAATATAATCTAATTTTAGGTTTTAATTCTTTACCTTCTTTTATTCTCCTCTTTATCTCGTCTCTTAAAGTTTTAAAAAATAGAACCCCATGCTTAGAACCAAAGGATGAAAAAATCATAGCTGCAAAATCAAGAAAATCTTTGCCATCCATAACAGTATGATCTCTCCTTAGTTCTTTAACCTCTTCAAAATATTTATATGCTTCATTAGAAAGGTGTATAGTCTTTTTTAATTTATCATTTGCATCTTTTATATTCAACCTTTTAGACATGTAATAATATAATTCCTCAAGATTTTCAGCTAAATGATCTACTTTATCGTAAGAATCTAAGACAAAGTACTCTCCTCCTTTTAATCTGCTAATAATATTAAAAGAATATATAGGAGAATGACATGGTTTAGTATAAGTTACAAGATAATCAGGATTAGGGAAAATATTAAGTTTTGCCAAACCTATAATTCCCCTGTGCACACTACATACATCTGCTGCACTCACAACTTCTTCGCTCTCTTGAAGGGGCCTCCTTATTAAACCCATAGCCCCTAGAAAACCAGATGCTACCTCAGGAAGTAATGGATACAAATCTAAAGCATAGAAAATTTCTGTTGGTGTGAAAATATTTACCATTACTACTTTTTTCTTATTACTATAGATAGAACGTACCAAATCTATAGCATAAAGATAAGAAACCTTTGTAACATGCTCGTTTTTATATCTTTTAAGTACAAATGCTTTTGCTCCCCAAAATACTGGACTAAAATTTAATAGCTTTTTTAATAGGTCATTTTTTTCATATATTATTTTCTCTATGTTCATATAACATCTCCATAAAAGCTTCTATGCGTGTCCTAATTTGTTCTTTGGAAGAAAGGGTATAATCATCGTCAATGATAAGAGTCGGTATATTATTCTCTTTTAGTAATTTCTTCAATAAACCTCCATGATATATGATAGGATCACAATATTTTAGAGTGTAAATTATTACACCATCTATTTTATCCTTTATAACAAAAATTTTTTCTAACCTTTTATTTAAACTCAGATCTCTTATACAAGACATTTTATTAAGATAATGAAAAGAAATATTATAATAAGGATCATCTTTATAAGATTCTATCCTTTCCAGATTTTTATTACCAAAACATGAGTCAATATATTCCACCTTAATCCCAAATTGTTCTAAGTAATCGATAAAACTAACTGGAATCATAGAAGCTAATAGGTAAACTTTTATTCTATATTCATAATCTTTTTCCTTTTCTATATAAGCCTCTCCAGAAGAAATATAGAAGTAAGATAAGAATGAATAACTATTTGAGTGGCAAATTATTTTTTCTCTTAAATTATTAAAATAAGAAACACTTTCTAATATTTTATCTTCAGATTTTCCATTTAAAAAATTCTTATAAAGATCTCTCAATTCTTGAGAGAAATATAATACATCTTCTTCTCTCCTATCAAAGGGAATTTTTAAAAAATATGCATCTTTAACTATTCCCAATTCTTTCCAACATTCATAAATTCTCTTTGAAGAATCACAGCTATCTGTAACAACTACTTTTTCAAGGGTTATATCTTCCCTTAAAAGAAATTCACTTATATTTTTAAGATATGGACAAAAGTATTTAGGAAAATAAGAATCTACTCTCTCTGGATACAAAGAATCATAAGTTAATAATAATGGTTTGAAACCTGAAGCGTGAATAATCTCAGGGGGGATATATGAGCACATATACCCCACATATCCCTCTCTTTTAATCTCATTTTTCAAAAATTCATTATATCCATATATATCTCCCATTAAATGGTATTATATCATAAAGTATTACTTTACTCCTTTAACTTTATCTCTTATTTCAATAAGATCTTTCATAACATGATATAGGTTATAGGATGCTTCTTTTGTACCAAATATGTCATGTAATTCTTTATAAAGATTATATAATCTATTATATATCTCTCTATCTTCTTTCCTTGGATTATAAACTACGTCCTTCACTCTACAAATGGCTTTCTGGGCTTCTTCCACATTTCTATAGCCACTTCTCTCATACCCCGCTGCAACTGTCCCAAATATGGCAGCCCCAAGAGCCGGAGTCTGAGAAGAGTAAGATATTTTTATAGTTTTACCTAAAACATCAGCATAAATCTGCATTATAAAAGGATTCTTTTCAGGAATTCCCCCACAAGCTATAACTTCATTTACTTTTACTCCATATTCTTCAAATCTTTCCATAATCACTCTCGCCCCAAAAGCTGTAGCTTCAATCAATGCTCTATATATTTCTTCAGGACGGGTATGTAAAGTCTGTCCTATAAGAAGCCCTGTTAGTTTTGCATCCACAAGAACAGTCCTATTACCATTATTCCAATCAAGGGCTAAAAGCCCACTTTCTCCAGTCTTTAATCTTTGAGCACGCTCAGTCAACAATTGATGAAGATCCTTATTTCGGGCTTCCTCTCCAAAATATTCTCTTGGAGTTAAGTATTTAACAAACCAGTTAAATATATCACCTACTGCCGATTGTCCAGCCTCCAATCCATAATATCCAGGAAGTATAGATCCATCTACAATACCACATAGACCTGGTATATCAAGAATTTTCTCAGTGTTAGGAACAACCATCATATCACATGTAGAAGTACCTATAACCTTTACAAGAATACCTGGCTTTATACCTGCTCCAACTCCTCCCATGTGTGCATCAAAAGCACCAACTGCTACTACCACATCTCCCCTTAGTCTAAATTTTTCTGCATAATAGGGAGAAATAGTACCAAATGGTATATCAGAAGTATAAGCTTTATCATAAAGTCTGTCTCTTAAATCAGCAAGCTTTGGGTGTAATTTTCCTAAAAACTCTTTGCTTGGAAGTCCACCCCATTCAGGATTATACATAGCCTTATGACCTGCTGCACATACGCTCCTCTTTATTTCCTCTGGTTTCTGTTTACCTGTAAGCACTCCTGGGATAAAATCACATATCTCTACCCATGTATAAGCAGAATCAAAAACCTTAGGGTCTACCCGTAAACAGTGAAGAATCTTTGAAAAGAACCATTCCGATGAATATACTCCTCCATACTTTCTCAGGTAAGGATATCCTCCCTCGTTAGCTAATCTCGTGATTTCCTCAGCCTCTTCATAACTGGAATGGTCCTTCCAAAGCCATGCTAAAGCGTTAATATTATCTTTAAACTCATCGTAAAAAGCTAATGGTATTCCCTCTCTATCTACTGGAAGTGGTGTACTACCAGTGGTATCAATTCCTATTCCTATAACATCTTCTCTTTTGAATTCTTTATTATTTTTTTCAGCCTCTATGAGAGCCCCCTCTATAGAAACCTCCAAGCCCTTTATATAATCCGCTGGGTGCTGTCTTGCCACATTGGGATTTTTAGGATCGAGAATAATTCCTGCCTCTCCATGTTCATAATTAAAAACGTAAGACCCTAATTCTTCTCCTGTATTGATATCAACCACTAAAGCTCTAACAGAGTTAGTACCATAATCAAGCCCTATAGCATATTTTCCCATAAAACACACCTCCTTCTATATTTTTACTAATAATTTTACTAAAAAAAATTAATAAACAAAATACCTCAATAGTTTAAATATTCTTTTAATTCATAATTAAAAGATTGATCCAATATTTCATTTAAAACCTCTTTTACCTGCTCATAAGATTTTGTTCTTGGATCTCTCACTAATATCTCCTCAAGAACTTTAATATCTCTTGATAAAAAACCTTCAAGGACCCATTCCATTCGTAGAATTCTTGGTAATAAATAAAATATTTTTATTCTTTGAGTCAAATCCGGATCTATTTTTTCATAGTGTATTCCCTCTTTATCCACCCATACAGGCACCTCTACTATCACATCATCAGGTATTCCTGAGATAGTCCCATTATTTGGAACATTTAAAATTAACCTCTTTTTATCTCCAAAAGTTATACCATTCATAAAGTGAATATGTTGTTCACCACTTAATTTATCTTTATTAAATATTTCAGGCCAAAGTTTAAGAAGTTTAATATCTCTACTTTTCTCAACTTCATTGGCCAATTCAATCATTCTTCTTCTCCCAAATCTCAATTGTTCATGAAATTTAGGCCTTTCAACCTCATTATCTATGCCTCCAAATTTACCATACCATCTTTTTTTAGTTTCAAGATTATAATTGTATTTCCAAGTACCATTTCTACATGTATCACCAATGGGCAGCATCCCATAAAACTTATACATATCAAGAGACGCTGGACTCATCTGTAAATCCCAAGGATTCTTAGGTTCCCATTTCGATAATTTTTCTTCCATCCATTTATCAAGAAGATGATAAGCATTCTCTCCCTTATATAAAAATCTATTCAAAAATATACCATGATTCACACCAGCAACCTGCCATTCTACATCCTTAGTATCAAGACCAAGAGTATTGAATACTTCAAAAACTCCATTAAAACCGTGACATATACCTACAACCTTTATATCTGTAACGCGTGTTAAAAGCTGTGTTATTTCAAATACTGGATTTGCTGTCTGCAAAAGCCAAGCAGATGGTGCATATTTCTTTATATTATTAGCTATGTCAAGGGCCAATTTCATATCGTAATAAGAAATTAAAACATAAGTGTAAGTAGATACCATATTCAATTCCTGACTATCAATACCCCTATAATAACCATGCTTCTCGCCAATCTTTGTAACAATATCGTACTTTACAAAACCATCATCATGTTCTTTTGGAAAAGGATTTGCTGTATTTATAACAAAATCTGCTCCTTCTATACCCTCTTCAAGCTTTGCTGTCTTCTCAAAATTTAAATCCACTCCAAGCTCTTCTACATATTTCTTTGCTAAAATATAAGAGGCTTTTAATCTTTCCTCGTGAATATCAACCAATGATATGGTAGAACCATGAAAATTTGGGGTCTTTGCAATATCACCTATAATCTGCATTGAAAATCTTATACTTCCTGAACCTATAATTGTAAATTTCATATAGACATCCCCCTTTGAGCTATTTTTTTATTTAAAAATTATAAGGAAGAAAGTTCCAATTAATATGGTTAAAGAAACATATAAAGAGGCAAATCTTGAATTTAATCCCATTTCATTTGAATAAATTACAACTACTAAAGGTGCTGGTAATAAAACTCCCAAGGAAATAATCCTAATAAATAGAGAATCCTCTAAAAATCTCCTCAAAAAAATAGCAAATAATATTCCAGGTATAAATCTTATAACAAGGCCATAAAATAAAGCCTCTATCTCTTTCTTATCCAATTTAAAATCAAGAAAATAAACGATTGTAAAAAGAGCAAGCGTAAAATTAGATAAAGATAAATAATTTAATATGGAAATAAAAATTGAAGGAAAATTTACTTTCAATAGATTTAAAATGAGAGATACAAAATATACATCCAATGGAAAAAATAATAACACCTTCTTAATCACATTTTTAACTTCAGAAAGAGACCAATTTCCCTCTGAGAGAATAGACAAAGCATATGATAATCCAAAAACTATAAAAGAGTTTCCTATATCAAACATGGCCATATATAAAAGTCCCTCATCTCCGTAAAAACTTCTTATAAAAGGATAAGAAAAAAGCCCCACATTATACCCACAGATACCAATAAGCAAAGTCCATCTCAGATTATTATCTAATTTCTTATTTCTTAAAAAAATAAAACCAATTATAAATACGACTATTCCAAAAGAAAATGAAATAAAAGGCAAAAAAAAGATATCATGGCTTATATAAGATGTTAAAAATACTTTAAGAATAGTAGCGGGAAGTGTAATATATATTACGAATCTACTTAAAGTTGATCCTGCCTCGGAAGGAAGTATTTTTATTTTCTTTATAAAATATCCCAGAAATATGATAAATATGTTTGTTATTATATTTTCTGTCATATCTTAATACTATTTTGACTAAATATTAAAAGAATTATACCATTTATAATAAAAGGAGGTAAGGAGAAAATGCTTATATGGGACAATGATTTTTCCAATCTCTTAGATTATATGAAAAAACAAAAGGAAATCCCATTAATTCTTTGTGACGAAAATACTTATGAAGTATGCGGGAAAGACATCTATAGAAATCTTGGTGACAACTCAAAACTGCTTGTTTTACCATATAATACTCATGCAGACGAAAAACATATTTGTAAATTAATCATAAACACCAATGACGACAATGTAATCATCTCAGTAGGTTCGGGAAGTATAACAGATATAGCAAGATTCGTAAGTTATAAACAACATCTAAAATTTATATCTGTACCAACAGCCCCATCTATGGATGGATATGCATCTTCAGTTGCCGCACTAACCATAGATGGAATCAAAACCACTTTACCAGCAAAACCCCCTGAGCTTATATTTGCAAATTTAGAAATACTTAAAAATGCCCCCCATTTACTTATAAAAGCAGGTTTTGGAGACTTAATGGGGAAATATACAGCTCTTTCAGATTGGAAGCTTGCTCACATTCTTTTAGATGAACCTTTAGATACAAATGTAGCAGAAGAAATGTTAAAAGCTTGTGAAGATACGCTAAAAAGTATAGACAAAAATGATTTTATTAAACCATTGTTTGAGGGTCTTGTAAAATCAGGAGAATTAATGACAAAGGTAGGAAACTCTCGTCCAGCTTCAGGAGCAGAGCATCATATTGCCCATTATTTAGAGTTTTTAGGATATGATCTATTTCATGGAATAAAAGTAGGAATAGCTACCTTTTACGTGATTAAATTATATGAATTCATATTAGAATTTGACTTTGAAAAAATGGATCAATATGTAGATTATGAAATAGATATAAAGGAATGGAGAAAAGAGATAGAAGAAAATTTTCCCAAAATACATAATAGAATAATAGAAGAAAATATAGAAAGAATAGAAATGTTTAATAACATTGAGTTCAGAAAAAGCCTCATTGAAAAAATAAAACTCCATCAAGATGATATTAAATCTCTTGCTGAAAACCTTTCTAAAAAGAAACGAGAAATAATAGATGGATTTAAAAAAATCAGATTCTCATTGGATATAGAAGATTGGAACATAAAAAAAGAAGATTTAAAAAAAGCTATTCTTTATTCCCTATTTATCAGAGATAGATTTACTATTCTTACATTATATTATTTTTTAGGTCTTTTAAAAGATTTTATAAAAGTAGTATAATAAATTGTTAACAATATTAACTATAGGAGAAGCTAATGCGAAAAAAGATAGGGGTAATTGTAAACTATTTATATGAAGGCTATCAGATGAAAATTCTATCAGGAATTTTCTCTGAAGCAGAAAAACTTAATACTGATATTTATGTCTTTGTAGGGGGAGATCTAAATCCAAACAATATTGAAAGCCAAAGAAGAAATAGGATTTATGATTTAATATCTAAGAAGAATATGGATGGACTAATAATATTAGGACTTGTAGTTGGATTCAATTTACCAAAAGAAGAAATAATTAAATTTTACAAAAGATTTTATCCTCAATTACCCGTCGTAAGTTTAGGATTAGAAACAGAAGAAATACCATGTGTAATAAGCGACAACAGAAAAGGTTTCCAAGAACTTCTCATTCATTTGATAGAAGATCACCGATATAGAAGTATTGCATATGTGGCTGGACCTATAAATAACGAAGAAGCTCAAATCAGAAACAACACTTTCTACGAAACACTTAGAGAATACGATATAGAAATAAAGCAAGAATATGTCTATGAAAGTGATTTCACCACCCCTCAAGGTATATATGCTATAAGAACCTTCTTAGATGAAAGGAAAATAAAACCTGATGTCATTGTTTTTTCCAATGATAACATGGCAATAGCAGGTCTTGAAGAACTTAAAAGAAGAAAGATAAAAGTACCAAATGAAATTGCCATTACAGGATTTGATAATATATTGGAGTCCACTTTTGTAGAACCATCTTTATCTACGGTGGAACAAAATTTATCAGAATTAGGAAAAAAAGCTTTAGAAATGTGTCATTCTCTTATTTTAGGAAAAGAAATTCCTAAAAAGATAGAAATACCCACAAAAATGATAATCCGTGAGTCTTGTGGTTGTACAAGATTTTATATTAGACTATTAAAAAAAGAAGAAAAAGTTTGGTCGAAAATTTTTGATCTCAAAAAGGATAAAGAGGATTTTTATTCTCTATTAAATGAATATTTGATTTCAAATATAGAAACAAAAAGCCCTCGAAATATTAAATGGATAAAAAATATAATAAAAAAATTTTATAATAGTGTCATCGGAACTGAAGAAAACTTTATTACCGAAATAGAAAGTTTATTGTTAAATAATAATGTAGATATTGAGTTATTGGAAGAAACTTTTAATAATATTAATTCTTTTATTGATATGCATTTTGAAAATTCTCTTTATCAAAAAGCCAAAAACCTCATTTTACAATCAATTAATGTTTTAAAAGATTATAAAGAAAAAAAATTAAAATATGAGATTTTCAAAACCAATGATTTAATTGACCATTTAGGATATATTGGAGCTGATCTTCTATCTACTTTTCAAATGGATGAAATTTTAAATAGGGTAAGCTATAGATTACCAGAAATAGATTTAAATACTTTCTATATATTTATGTATCAAAAAGATTCAAACTGTAAAAAAGTCAAAAATATTCTATCGGTAGTAGATGGAAATATAAAAACAAAAGAAAAAGACATATTTGATATAGAAGAAATTATACCAGAATCTTTACTACCTAAAAGGAGATTAAATCTTGTCCTCGAACCTCTCTTTGTTGAAAATGACCATTTGGGATATATAGTATTTGAATATGGGCCTAAAAAGGGAGTAATCTATGAGATACTCAGAGCAGAAATAAGTGGCGGTATTAAAGGTGCTTTAATAATTGAAGAATTAAAAAAATTAGCTATTACTGACCCATTAACTAGCCTACCTAATAGGAGAGCATTAGATGAGATCCTACAAAGAGAAATTGAAAGATCTAAAAGATATAATCGTCCTTTATCTGTTATGGTTATAGATTTGGACAATTTCAAAATGGTAAATGATACCTTTGGACATAGCTTTGGAGATGAAGTATTAAAAACAGTGGGCAAAATATTAAGAGAATCTTGTAGAAAAGTGGATATTGTGGGAAGATATGGTGGGGATGAATTTATCATTATTCTTCCTGAGACAAATTTAAAAAATACAATTAAAGTGGCAAATAAACTAATCAAAAATGTGGATAAAATAGAGCTTTTTTCTCCCAATAAGGCTAGAATTTATCTTAGTATAAGTATAGGCATTGCGGTATATCCAGATACTACAATAGAGCTTGAAAAACTTATAAATTTTGCAGATTTGGCTATGTATGAGGCAAAAAGTTTAGGGGGTAAGCAATATTCTATAATTAGTTTTAAGGGGGAACTTTGATGAGCAGAATGAAAATAGGAGTAATAGTAGATAATCTCTATAATTATCAATGGGGCATTTTAGAAGGAGTATTTTCAGCTGGAGAAAACTACAATTTAGATATCTTATGTTTTGCTGGAAAACATTTAAATACACCCAACGAAAAAGAGAGAATGGGAAATATTATTTACAAAATTATAAACAAGAACAACGTTGATGGTTTAGTAATATTAACTTCAGTTCTTAGTGGATATGTTTCCAAATATATATTAGAAGAGTTTTGCTATAGATATTCTCAAATTATACCAACAATCAGCATAGGTACTGAAATAAAAAGCATTCCAAGCATAATTATAGACAATGTATTAGGGTTTGAAGAACTTTTAGTACACCTTATTGAGGATCATGGATACAGGAAATTTGGATTTATTACAGGTCCTTTAAATAATGATGATGCTAAAATAAGATATGAAACCTTTATCAACACTCTAAATAGATATAAAATTCCCATTAATTATAATTACATTTTTTATGGAGAATTTTCTTACAATTCTGGCAGAGAGGCTATTAAACAATTCTCTAAACATAAAATAGATTTAGATGTCATCGTGTGTTCTGATGATGATATAGCCATAGGAGCAATAGAAGAGTTGAAAGAAAGAGGATATCATCTACCAGAAGATATAAAAATTACAGGATTTGATGATATAGAAGGAGCAAAATTTATTACCCCACCACTAACAACAGTATCTCAACCCCTATATGAAATGGGATGGAAAAGCATAGAGTATCTTCTTAAACTCTTATCGGGTGAAAAGGTACCTGAAAAGATTTGCTTTCCCACAAAATTTGTTATAAGAGACTCATGTGGATGTACATATTCTGCTATAGAAAAGGCAAAAGTTGATATAGATAAAGAATTTACAAAATTAGATTATATAAACCTTGAAAATTTAAAAGATAAATTTACAGAATACTTATTAAGAAACTTATCCCAATTAGATTCAAAAACATTAGAAAGATTAGAAAAAATATACTATGCTTTTATTGAAAATCTAAAAGAAAGAAGTTTTAAAATATTTATATCAACTTTAAACTGGATTTTAAAAGAGGAAGAACAAGAAGGAAGAAATACAGGTATATTTCAAGATTACATATCTTTATTAAGAAAGTTTTTGTTCTACTATTTAGATGATGAAACTCTTCACTATGCAGAAAATCTCTTGCATCAAGCAAGAGTGTTAATAAGTGATTTTTCCGAAAGATTCCAAGGTTACAGAAGTTATAAAACGGAAGAAAGGATGAATTACCTTACTCAAATAGGAATAAGCTTAACATCAAGTTTTGAAAAGAGAGAAATATTAGAGCAAGCAAAAAATAGTATCATCAACTTAGGAATAAGAAGTTTTTATATTGTTGAGTATAAGGATTCAAAAACTCCTTTAAAAGAGGGAATTTTAGCCTTAGGATATAAGGATGGAAAAGAAATCATAACTAATGAATCTTTTGATATATATCAAATTATTCCTGATAAATTTTTACCTTCTTACAGAGCAAATTATATTGTATCTCCTCTATTTTACAAAGAGAACTCTATAGGTTATGCCCTTTTTGAAATAGGGCCCTCAGAAGGTATAGTTTATGAACTTTTAAGAGCACAGCTTAGTGCAGCATTACAAGGTGCAATCATATTTAAAGAAAGAGAAGAGTATGAAAAAAGATTAGAAAGTCACATAAAAGAACTTTCAATACTTAACGACATTGGTAAAAAAATAACATCTGCCCTTGAAGTTGAACTCCTTTGGGATCTAATCATAAAAGAAATATCGAAACTTACTGATTTTGACGCTCTTTATATAGTAAACTGCAAACAAGAAGATTCTAACTGCAATTTTGAGATTGTAGCAAAAAAAATAAACACAAAAGAAGGAGATCAGATAACAGCTAATGATAGAAAGAGAATTTTAAAAATTATAGAAACCAAAAAGTATCTTTTAAAGAAAAGCAAAACCAAAAAGAATAAAGTTTTCTTAGGAATACCTATAACCATAGGAGATAGAGTAATAGGAGTCGTTATTTTAAAACATCACCAAATAGATGCATATAACGAACATACTATTAGACTACTTTCTACATTGTCAAGTTTTATTGCAATAGCCTTAGAAAATGCTAAACTATTTGAGGAAACTAAAAAACTTGCAACCACAGATCCTCTAACAGGTATATTAAACAGAAGAGCTTTAGAAGAAACATTCCAGAAAGAATTAACAAGGGCTCGAAGATATAATCGTCCTCTTTCTGTGATGATATTAGACATTGATAACTTTAAACTCTTTAATGACACATATGGACATACCTTTGGAGATGAAGTACTAAAAACGGTAGCGAGTATATTGAAAAAATCCTGTAGAAAAGTAGATATTTTAGGGAGATATGGAGGAGACGAATTCGCTATTATTCTACCCGAAACCCCCATAGAAGGTGCAAAAAGGTTGGCAGAAAGAATACTAAATAATCTTAAAAATATACCACTATTAACTCCACAAAATAATAAAATACCATTAAATATAAGTATTGGTATAGCATCATACCCCTTTGATACATTGGAACCCGAAAAACTCCTTACATTAGCAGATACTGCCATGTATAAGGCTAAAACTTCCGGAGGTGGAAGATTTGCTCTACTTTCTTCCTCTGATATTACTCCTCTAAAAGAAGAAATACCTAAATTTGATATTTTCTTAGGTCTTGTAAATGCAATTGATAATAAAGATAACTATACTTTTACGCATTCTATAGATGTTTCAAAATATGCTAAAAAAATTGGTGAAAAATTAGGGCTTTCTAAAGAAGATCTTGAAATTCTTGAAATTGCAGGTAAATTACATGATATAGGCAAAATAGGTATACCCTCTGAGATACTCAAAAAGCCTGGACCGTTAACAGAGGAAGAATGGAAAATTATAAAAGAACATCCAAGACTTGGTTATCTAATACTCAATCAATTACCAAAAATGGAGAAACTTCTACAAGCAATTCTTTATCATCATGAAAGATATGATGGTAAAGGATATCCCCAAAGTCTTCAAGGAAAAGATATTCCCCTCTTAGCAAGGATTTTAGCAGTTGTTGATGCTTATTCCGCTATGAAATCAGATAGACCATATAGAAAGGCTCTTTCTAAAAAAGAAATTATAAAAGAGATTAAAAAGAATGCTGGAAGACAATTTGATCCCGAGATTGCAGAGATCTTTGTTGATCTTCTTGAAAAAGGCGAAATAGATTAAATATTTGAAAATTATTTTAGATTGTAAATTTTATCTTTAAGCAATATAATTTTCTAAAATCTTAAACCGAAAGGAGGACTAAAAATGAGAAATTTTGTTTTTCATAATCCTACAAAAATTATATTTGGAGTAGATACCACTGAGGATGTAGGAAAAGAAGCAAAAAATTATGGAAAAAGAATTCTTCTTGTAATAGGACAAGGAAGTGTAAAAAAAATAGGACTTTATGATAGAGTTGTCAAACGCCTAAAGGAAGAGGGCTTAGAAATTTTTGAGTTGGAGGGAGTTAAACCAAATCCAAGAGTAGACTTAGTAAGAAAAGGAATAAATATGGTAAGAGAGAATAATATTGATCTACTCTTAGCTGTTGGTGGTGGTAGTGTTATCGACACTGCTAAAGCTATAGCTGCAGGTTTAACCTATGAAGGAGATGTTTGGGATCTATTTAAGTATAGGAAGCCTATAAAACCTACAATACCTATTGGTGTAGTACTTACCCTTGCAGCTACAGGATCAGAAATGAATGGAAATGCAGTAATATCCAATTTAGAAACTCAAGAAAAATTAGCTATTTCAAGCCCTTATATTTATCCCAAATTCTCTATATTAGATCCTAAAAATACTGCTTCCGTTCCTCTTAACCATACCCTTTATGGTATTGTAGATATCCTCTCTCATGTATTTGAACAATATTTTGATAGGGTTGATGATGCTATTTTACAAGATAGATTTGCAGAAGCAATAATGAAAACTGTAATAGAAACAACCCCCAAAATTATTGAAAATCCAGAAGATCTCAACGCAAGGGCAACCATACTATGGTGCGGTACAAATGCCCTAAATGGAATAATCGGTGCTGGAAAGGAACAAGACTGGGCAACCCATGCTATTGAACATGCTATATCTGCCATATATGATATACCCCATGGCTTAGGTCTTGCTATTGTCTTTCCTCATTGGATGAAATATGTATTAGATGTGATACCTCACAAATTCGCTAATTTTGCAAGAAATGTTTGGGGTATAACAGGAGATGATGATTTTGAAGTAGGGTTAAAAGGGATTGAAAGATTAATTGATTTCTACGAAAGTATAGGTGTACCCACAAAACTTTCAAAAGTAGGAATAAATGATGAAAAACTTGAAGAAATGGCAGAAAAAGCAACTCAATTTGGACCTATTGGTAATACAAAAAAATTAACAAAAGAAGATGTTTATAAAATTTTACAAATGTGTCTATAAACTATTGACAATCTTAACTTTCTATTGTTAGCATTATCAAAAGGTTACTTTAGGAGGTAGAAAAAATGAGAAGTGATGCAGTAAAGAAAGGTATAGAAAGAGCTCCTCATAGATCTCTTTTCTACGCAATGGGATATACTAAGGATGAATTAGAAAAACCTCTTATTGGAGTTGTTAACTCAGGAAATGAAATGATACCAGGACATATCCATTTAGATATGATTACCCAAGCAGTAAAATATGGAATTTTAGAAGCTGGCGGAACCCCAATGGAATTCAGAGTCATTGGTATATGCGATGGTATTGCAATGGGACATAAAGGAATGAAATATTCTCTCGCTAGCAGAGAATTAATAGCAGATTCAATAGAAGCTATGGTAGAAGCCTACCAGTTAGATGGAATTATACTTATAACCAACTGTGACAAGATTGTACCCGGAATGCTTATGGCTGCAGCAAGATTAAACCTACCTTCTATTATTTTAAGTGGTGGACCTATGCTTGCTGGAAGATGGCAAGGTAAAGATGTAGATTTAATTAGTATTTTTGAAGGTATAGGACAAGTAAAGGCAGGAAACTTAAAAGAAGAAGACTTGCTTGATTTAGAACAATATGCCTGTCCAGGATGTGGTTCCTGCTCTGGAATGTTTACTGCAAACACTATGAATTGTCTATCTGAAGCTCTTGGCATAGCTTTACCTTTTAATGGTACTTTACCTGCTGCTTTTGATGGATTAAGAAAAAGATTATCAAAAGAAGCTGGGAAGAGAATAGTGGAATTAGTAAAAGCAGGAATAAAAGCAAGAGATATATTAACAAAAGAAGCCTTTGAAAATGCTATTGCTGTAGATATGGCTTTGGGAGGTTCCACCAATACAGTTTTACATCTATTAGCAATTGCAAAAGAGGCAAAAATAGATTTACCTCTTGATACTTTCCAAAAAATTAGTGAAAAAACACCCAATATATGTAAGTTAAGTCCTGCATCCTCTCAACATATTCAAGATTTACATGAGGCAGGAGGAATACCAGCAGTAATGAAAGAACTTTTGAAGGGTAATCTATTACATCCCAATGCCATAACAGTTTCAGGTAAAACCATTGGAGAAATTGCAGAATCTGCAGTTATTAGAGATAGAAATGTGATAAGATCCTTAGAAAATCCATATGCCTCTGATGGTGGACTTTCTATACTATATGGAAATTTAGCCCCAGAAGGTGCAGTAGTTAAAAAATCTGCGGTAAGCCCTAAGATGTTAAAACATACAGGGCCTACAAGGGTATTTAATAGTGAGGAAGAAGCCATAAAAGAGATTTACGCGGGCAAAATCAATAAAGGAGATGTGGTAATTATAAGATATGAGGGCCCAAAAGGAGGGCCTGGAATGAGAGAAATGTTAAGTCCCACTTCTGCATTAGCAGGAATGGGACTTGATGAAGATGTGGCATTAATAACCGACGGTAGATTCTCAGGAGGAAGCAGAGGAGCAGCCATAGGACATGTATCCCCTGAAGCTGCTGAGGGTGGACCTATAGCTCTCCTTAAAGATGGAGATATTATTGAAATAGATATACCGAATAGAAAAATAAATGTGAAATTATCTCAAGAAGAATTAGAAGAAAGAAAGAAAGAATGGAAACCTATTAAAAGAGAGATTGAGTTTAGCTACTTAAGACGTTATGCTGCTTTAGTAACATCTGCAAGCCAAGGAGCAGTATTAAAAGATATATATGGAGACAATTAATAGTAAGGAGGTTTAAAGATGATAATTACGGTTGTAGATCATTATCCTAAAATACCAAATCCCCCAAGAGAACCAAAATTAAGGAAAGCAATTCATGCTTATGATCAAGGAAAGATTACAAAGGAAGAATTAGAGAAAATTTTTGATGAAGTAACAAAAGAAGTAATTGAAGAACAAATAAGTGCAGGAGTAGAGCTTATTACAGATGGTCAGATAAGATGGGAGGATGGTCAAAGTTATATAGCCAAAAAACTTGATGGTATCGAAATAGGAGGATTATTTAGATATTTTGATAATAATACCTACTATAGACAACCAATCATAAAAGACGAAATAAAATGGAGAGAACCTATCATACTTAATGATTGGAAAAAAGCTCAAGAGTGGGCAGGTAATATTCCTGTTAAGGCAGTTCTAACAGGCCCATATACTATTGCAAGATTAAGTAGAGATGAGTATTATAAGGATTTAGAGAAATTAACAAAAGCATATGTAAAAGCATTAATTGAAGAAGTAAAGTTATTAGAAGAAAATAAGGTTAAATATCTCCAGTTTAACGAACCTTCTATTCAATACTATCCAGAAGATTTTGATCTTCTCCTAGAAATATACAAGGAAATTAGAAAATATTTTTCAGGAAAATTAGCTATATATACATACTTTCATACAGTCTTATCTTTAAAAGACAGAATAAAAGATTTACCAATTGATATATTTGGAATAGATTTTGTATCAAGAAAAGAGAATTTTGAGATACTAAAAGATTTTCCCAAAAATATTGGCTTAGGCTATGGCATAGTTGATGCAAGAAATACAAAATTAGAAACACCTGATCAAATCGCCCAATTAATAAAACAAGCTCTAAACTACGTAGAAGATAAAAATCTCTATATTAGCCCAAGCGCTGGGCTTGAATATTTACCAAGAGAAAGAGCATATGAAAAATTGGTAAATTTAGCTAAAGGAGTAAACTTAGTAAGAGGTGAGAAAAAATGAAAGAAATAAAACTTCCCATACTTCCCACAACAAGTGTTGGTAGTTTTCCCAAACCAGACTATCTCGTCAAAGCAAGAAATCAATACTCAAAAGGTCAAATTCCCTACTCTACTCTTCATGAGTTAGAGCTCAAGGCTACAGAAGAGGTTATTAAAATGCAAGAAGAAATAGGCGTAGACATATTAGTACATGGAGAAATGGAAAGAGGAGATATGGCCACGTATTTTGCAGAAAATTTAGAAGGCTTTACTATAAGTGGTCTTGTCAGATCATACGGAAACAGATACTATAAAAAACCAATTGTAATAGGTAAAATTAAAAGAACAAAACCCATAACAGTAGATATGTTTAAGTTTGCCCAAAGTCTAACTAAAAAGCCTGTAAAAGGAATGTTAACAGGTCCATATACAATAGCAGATTGGTCCTTTAATGAATATTATGAAAATAAGAGAGATTTAGTTTTAGACCTTGCAGAAGTAATAAATCAAGAAGCATTAGATTTAGAGAAGGCTGGAGCATTATTTGTACAGATTGATGAACCTGCTGTCCCTACCCATCCTGAAGAAATCCATATAGCAAAAGAAGCCTTTCAAGTTTCTACCAGAGGTTTAAGAAGCTTTATAATTACTCACATATGTTATGGAGATTTCAGACCAATATGGAAAGAAATAATAAATTTCCCTGTACACCAATTTGACTTAGAATTTACAAATAATGCAGACAAACTTTATCCGCTAATAGAAAATGCAGGATTTCCACCCGATAAATATATTGCAGTAGGAGTTATAGATGTCCATACCCATAAAATAGAGAGTGTAGATGAGATAAAGCAAAGAATAAGGGAAGCTCTTAAGCATTTTCACCCTGAACAAGTATTCATAGATCCTGATTGTGGATTAAAGACAAGAACCTGGGAAGAAGCAAGAGCAAAAATGGAAAATATGGTAAAAGCAGTCAATGAGATAAGAGAAGAACTTATAAAACAAGGCTATCCATCAGAAATTACTATTAAATTAGAACTATGAGAAAATACCTCTTAGAGCAATGGAATTTTTGGCTTGATGAAATATATGCCTATTCAATAATTAACAAGTTCATACTTGATGAATGGTATTTTACTGATTCTAAAGAAAAACTAAATGATAAAGATTTAGAGATTATTAAATTAGGGGAGAGATGGAAAAAAATATCTCTCCCTGTTTATTTCAGAAAGAAGATAAGTCTTCCAAAAGATTTTGAAAAATCCTCCCTTTACATCTTCTTAGATGTAGGTGGAGAAGCCTTTCTATTTATAAATGGTACACCATATGCTGGTATAAACCAATATCATAAGGAACATAAAATACCCTATTTCGAGGAGTTGGATATTATTATTGAAGCTGTACCTAAGGGATTATTTGGCCAACACCAATATAATCCAGTACTCAATGAAGCCTTCATATTTCAAAAAGATGAAGAAATCTATAAAGCATGGCTTATCTTCAGTATTATAAGAGAATTTGCCCTTTATTTAGAGAATATAAACCAAGATCTACAACAAAAAATAGAGATTATACTTGAAGAAACCCTTGGAAAGATAAAACTGATAAGTAGTAATGAAAAATTCTTGGAAAAAATTCAAAACACAAAATTTACCATGGATATTTTGAAAAATTTATGGAGTATGCCAGAATTTCCAAAGACAGAAACACCTATACCTTATAAACTAAAAGAAGAAATAATATCACAAGCTTACGAAGCTCTCAAAAAAGTCAGAAACCTAAAAAAGAAATATCCAAATATAGGAGAATATTATGCTGTAGGACATTCTCATATAGATTATGCTTGGCTCTGGCCAAGAGAAGAAACTATAAGAAAAGCCCAAAGAACTTTTTCCACTATCCTTCAACTTATGGATCTTTATCCAGATTTCAAATTCTTACAGAGTAGTGCCCAAATCTATAAAGATATAAAAGAAAATAACATTTTCCTTTTCCAAAAAATAAAAGAAAAAGTTATGAAAGAACAATGGATAGTAGAAGGAGGAATGTGGGTAGAATGCGACTCTCAACTCCCATCAGGAGAAGCCTTAGTAAGACAGTTTTTATATGCCCAAAAATTCTTTGAAAAAGAATTTCAAAAAACATGTAAAATAGCATGGCTTCCAGATACCTTTGGTTTCAATCCTAATTTACCTCAAATTCTTAAAAAATCAGATATTGAATATTTTGTAACCACAAAACTTTCATGGAACGAAACTAATCTATTTCCTTATGATTTATTCCTTTGGAAAGGGATTGATGGAACTAGAATAATTGCTCATATATATGCCAGATATGGTGGCTATAATGGATCAACAGAAATAAAAGAAATTATAGAAAATTATAGAAATTATCAACAGAGAAATTTATCAGAAAGAATGATCTATACTTTTGGATATGGTGATGGTGGTGGTGGACCTACTTATGAAATGATAGAAAGATTAAATATAATGAAAGATTTACCATTTATTCCAGATATAAAATTTGAAAATCCTATAAAATTTCTTGAAGAGATATCTAAAGAAAAACTTCCTGTATATTATGGAGATCTATATCTTGAACTCCACAGGGGGACCTTTACAACCCAAGGAAGAACCAAAAAACTTCACAGATTAGCAGAAAATTACCTTTTCACCCTCGAAAGTCTATCTGTTATCTTAAACATTGTGAAAGATCTACCATACCCTTATGAAAAGCTCACTCAACTCTGGGAAAAGCTATTAAGAAATGAATTTCATGATATACTACCCGGATCTTCAATAAAAGAAGTTTATGAGGATACTGAAAAAGAGTTAAAAGAAATATTAGATGCTAAATTAGATATTAAAGAAGATAGTTCTCAAAAGAAAATTATTATCTATAATCCTACCTCTTTCCCTCAAGAATTAAAAACAGAATTAGAAATGAAAGATATGGAAGGATTTCATTATAAAGATACAGAGATACCAATTCAAAAAACAGATAAAGGAGTATTCCTTTATTCAAAAAATATAACCATACCACCCTTAAGTTTAATTACTTTAAATATTAAAAAAGAAAATAATAATTTACCATATAATACTGATCTTCAAGCTTATAATAATGTCTTAGAAAACTCATTAATAAGACTGAAAGTAAATGAAGATGGCTCTTTCCAGGTACTATATAAAGAGAAAAATAAAAATCTCTTTGTTGATAAAGGTAATATAATTATTGCCTACTCTGATAGACCAAGAAATTGGGAAGCCTGGGATATCCCATTAGAGTATGAGAAATATGGCGAGGAGCTCAGGGCTGAAAAAATTGAATTAACTGAAAGAGGCCCATTAAGAGGAAAAATTAAAGTAATAAGAAAGTATAGAAATTCGGAAATAATTCAATACTATACCCTCCATTCATTCTCACAAAGAATAGACATAGAAACAGAAATAAAATGGAATGAAAAAAGAGTAATGTTAAGAGCATATTTCCCATTTGATCTACTATCACCATTTGTAACCTATGAAGTTCCCTATGGGACATATACAAAACCTACTCATAAAAATACTTCATGGGAAAAAGCCCAATTTGAAATACCAGTACACAGATTTATAGATTTATCGCAAGGAGATTTTGGTGTAAGTATTTTAAACAATGGAAAATATGGACATAGCGTTAATGAAAATATTATAGGAATAACCTTATTGCGATCGCCCTTTTCTCCTGACTATACAGCTGATCTTGGAAACCATAACTTTACTTATTCCATTCTACCCCACAAAGGAACCCTGGGAGAAAAGACTTTAAAAGAAGCTGAAGAATTGAATAAAACCCTTATCCCTATAATAGGTAATTTTTCAATTGAAGATGTGTCTATTTTAAGCTGGGATAAAAATAACATAATTATTGGTGCTTTAAAACAATCAGAAGATCACAAAGGATTGATATTAAGATTTGCAGAATATTTAGGCAAAGAAGAAATCATTAATTTCAAATTTAATTTTCCAGTAAAAAAGATATATGAAACAAATCTTTTAGAGAAAGAATATAGTGAATTAAACTTGAAAAATCAGATCTTAGAAATAAAAGTTAAACCTTTTGAAATAAAAACCTTGAAAATAATTTATTGAAAAATACATAATACTTATGATATAAACTAGTATTGAAAATTATATTTTTGAAATTAAAGCGTGACAATTAAAGGGAAGGGGATATTTTAAAGAGGGAATGAAATTAAAAAATAAAATCTTTTTATTCTACGCGGGAATATCTCTCATATTTTTTATTCTTATAGAGATAATATTTATAAGCATTATAAAACACGAATATTTATTGATTTTTAATAAAGAGATAGAAAACTATGTAACTACATATATGGATAGAATTGAAAAGGATCCAAAAGATATTCTTAATGGAAGAGTTTTTGAAAAAAGTTTTTACCTTGGCAAAATTGAGGGAATTTTAATTCAAGAAAACCCTAATAGTATTAAACTTAGACTAAACACTGACTTTGAAAGATTACCTGAAGAGATATTAATTAAAGATAAAGGTTCGATTCTTGATTTGAAAAACCATAAGTATTACTATATATATTCAAGTAAGAGCAAAAATTTAAAGCTAATTCTCAGCTTTAATACTCATCCCTTTGAAGAAAGATTTTTAAAATCTACTATTTCCTTCTCAATTCCCCTTATAGCACTACAAATTTTTTTCCTCTTGTTATTTTATTACTCCATGAAACATACATATGTAAAACCATTAGAAGAATTAGCCCAAAGCCTTTCTCAAGATAATCTCTTAAACCTAAATAGGGACAAATTTTTTAATAAAAATGATGAAATAGGTGATCTCTCAAGAAAAATCTTTGATTTTGAAAGCTCTTTAAGGAATATCATAATTACTCAAGAGGAAACAATTAAAAATCAAGAGAAATATCTAAATTTACTACTTAAATTTATCTCTGAATTTAATCTCTCTAAAAAATCTATAGATGTGATTAACGTCATACTTAAATTTTATAATCCTGAGTTTCCAGTAAAAATTTATGATATATATCTTGAAAACTCCTTAACAAGAGAAGATCTATATCAAAATTTGCAAATCTTGAATAAGGATGAGGCAAAAGAAATATTTGATATGCTAATATTCCTAAAAGACAACAAATTATTTACATATCATGACCTTAAATTCTTTTGTAAAAATATACCTGAAGACTATGTATTAATTCCATTAAGAACAAGTGAAAGACTTTATGGTTTTATAAGTATCTCTATGATAACTTTTGAAGATTTACAAGATACCTTCATTTCCATCTTATACCATCTTACAATAGCTTTAGAAAATACCCTTTTATATGAATACACTGAAAAATTATCAACAATTGATCCTTTAACAGGTGTCTTCAATAAAAGAAAATTTGACGAAATCCTTGAAAATGAAATAAAAAGAGCTCAAAGATTTAAACATCCTTTAAGTATACTTTTTATTGATATAGACCATTTTAAAAACATAAATGACCTATATGGTCATATAGTGGGAGATTCATTTTTAAAAGAAGTTGCCCTTTTTCTCCTAAGAAATACTCGTTCTATTGATAGCATAGGAAGATTAGGAGGAGAAGAATTTGCCTGTATATTACCTGAAACTGATTTAGCATCAGCCTATAACGTAGGAGAAAAAATGAGAGTAAAATGGAATACTGAAAAACACATAATCCCAATAGATATAGAAAAAAGAATAGGAACATTAAGTATAGGTATAGCAAATTTCCCTGTACACACAGAAAATCCCAAAGAATTATTGATACTTGCAGATGACGCACTATATATGGCCAAAGAAGAAAGAGATAAAGTATTTATTTATAGTAAAGATTACAATAAAGATTTAATATAATTAATTGCTTTTTCTGGATCTTCAACCTTTCCTTGCAAAAAGTATTCTCCTTTACTTCCTTTCCATCCTATTTCTGTTAACTTTTCCAAAATTTTATTAAAAAGCCCTGTTGACACATCATAGCTTCTAAAGATTATCGCTTGTCCTTGTGAATTTAAAATTATACCCAAAATACCATTTTCTTTCATTATCTCCTGAACAACAAACTTGATTGTATTTATATCTTCTTCTAAAATATTTAAGACTATTCTTATATTCTCTTTATTTACAGCTAAACCTATAAGTTCTTTTGCTACATACTTGTTTATCCTTTCCCTCAATCTTTTATTATCTTTTTCTAAGGTTTCCAATTTTGTAAACAACTTACTAATACCATCATAAATATCAGGATTTCCTAATTTTTCTTTAATGTACTTATATTCTTCTTCCCTCATACTTAATCTTTTCAAGATCCTTGAACCAGCCACAAATTCCACCCTCCATAAATCATTATTCTTTTTGTAAAAATCTACTATTTTAAACAATCCTATTTCTCCTAATCTATTCACATGGAGTCCTCCACAAGGATTCACATCAAGGCCTACTATTTCTACTATGCGAATATCTTCATCCTTCCAATATACCTTCACAGAAATATCTTCTTTTATGTACCTATTCACTGTACTCTCTATCTCATTCACAAAACCCTTAGGATCAAAGCCTCTATATGGTATCTCTATTTTTGTGTGGTCTTCTAAAATTTGAAAACCAGTAGTCTCCAATGAATAATTCTTTTCTATTAAAGCAGAAAGAAGATGTTGAGCTGTATGTTGCTCCATGTATTCTCTACGAAGATCAATATCTACATATAACTCAACCTTTTCATCAATTAAAGGTTCTCTACAACCATTTAAAATGCCTTTGTGCCAAATTTTACCATCTTCTTCCCATACGTGGGAAACTAAAAGAATCCAATTATCTGATCTAATTTCTCCCTTATCATAAGGTTGTCCTCCACCTTCTGGATAAAAAATGGTTTCAGAGAGGGAAAGAATAAAAAAGTTGTTTTCCTTTTTAATATCAATAACTTTGCTTTCCCAATTTACAATATTTGGATCATTATAAAAGATTTTCTTAGTATTCATAATGTTAATTATACTATAAAACAAAAACCCCTGCCATAAATAGCAGGGGTTTTGTTCTTTTTTAAATTATCAGCTAATAATTTAAAATCTACGATTGTGAGACCTATTGGAAGTTCTACGATCTTCTCTTGGCTTTGCTTCACTTACAATGATCTTTCTTCCATCAAACTCAAGACCATTGTAAGATTCAATTAACTTTTGAGCCACATCTTCTGATGTTTCTACAAAAGCAAATCCTTTGGATCTTCCAGTATTACGGTCAGTTATCAACCTAATACTTTGTATATCCCCTTCTTTTGCAAAAAGTCCTCGCAGATCATCCTCTGTGGTCTGCCATGATAGGTTTCCTACATACAGTGTCTTAACCAATTTCACGTACCTCCTAAAAAATTTTATCCTTTAATTATACTCCTTTAAAATTATTTGTCAAATCTTATTTCTGAGATTAGTCGAAAGTCTCCCTTATAGTGCACCTCCAAGATTAGGATTTGTAAAACAAGGTCCTCAATTAATTACCGCCTTTATAGATGAAGCCCAAAATATGGTTGTTGGAACCTATGCTCCCAAACAAATGGTAGACAGGTTAATTGAAAGATTTAATGAGATTATGAAGTAAAGATGCTAAAATAAGGAGGGTAGCCAGTGAAAATCTTTCGTTGGCAATATAATCTTTTTATTCTTCCTGCTCTCTTAGTTATGGTTATATTTTTTGTATATCCTATACTTTTAACTTTATATTTTAGTTTTCTTGACTATTCCATTATAAGACATACCAATAAATTTATTGGGCTTGCAATCTATATAAAAATTTTAAAAGTAATATTTTTATTCAAACTGCTTATAATACTTTTATATGGGTTATAATATCTACTTTTATCCCTCTATTTTTAGCAAAACTGGCGGCCCTCCTTACCTATAAAAGTTTTTTAGGATATAAAGTTTTCAGAAGTCCTTTCAGTTTACCCATGATTTTTATCCCCTCTTCGACTGCAATTCTCTGGGCTTTAATGTATAGTGAACCTTTTGGTTTAATTAATCATATAATGGAATTTCTACGTTTACCAAGAGAAATTTGGCTTGCTAATCCTAAAACTGTTCTTCCTGCAGTATCTATCGCAAATGCATGGTATGGAACCCCTATGTCTTATTTGATGATATTAGCAGGATTGGAAAGTTTAGATACAGAACCATTGGAAGCATCAGAGGTAGACGGAGCTACCTATTGGCAAAAAGTAAGGCATATTATTTTTCATATGGTCTATCCTATAATATTATTAGTAGCACTTTTAAGACTTATTGATGTTATCAGAAGTTTTTCTTTAATTTGGATAATGACTCAAGGAGGACCTGGAACTTCTTCTACTACTCTTCCAGTTGCTACTTTTAAAGTTTCTTTCTTACAATATGATTATGGTATGGGATCCGCATGGGGAGTTATTAATGTTATAGTAACATTTGTAATTACTCTCCTCATATTAAGGAGACAAAAAGGATGAGTCCTTTTAGAACATTTTTTATTTTTCTTATTGTTCTTTTTCTCTTAGGATGGGCATTATTTCCTATATTTTACTCCTTAAATATCTCTCTTTCTGGTTTTTGAACTTCCTACTAAGTTTGGATTTCCCAAAGAAATAACTTTAAACAACCATATAGATGCCTTAAAGGACAAAGAGATCTGGAATGCTACTTTAAATTCTCTTATCATTGCATTTTTTGCAACTTTTCTCTCTATTTTTACATCTATTCCTTCTGCTTATGCTTTTTCCAGATCACAAAATAAACTTTCTAAATTTTTATATTATTTATTCTTATTATTTAGATTATTTCCTTGGTTTGCGCTTGCCTTCCCTATATTTTATTTAATGGCAAAATCAAAATTAGTGGATACCTATTTGGGAGTAGGAATTAGTCATTCTGTGGGGATAATCCCTACAAGTATCTGGTATTTAAAAGGTTTTTTTGATATGGTTCCTTTAGAAATATAAGAATCAGCCCTTGTTGATGGAGCTTCTCCTTTTCAGATCTTCCTAAAAGTTGTTCTTCCTAATGTATTGCCAGGACTTATTGCTGTTTCAATATTAGCCTTTATGTCAAGCTATACTGAATATTTATACTCATTAATTCTAACTCGAACTCATACTACTACTCTTCCTGTGCTTATGGCAGGCTACCTTTCTTAGTTTAAAGTAGAATGGAGAAAAATCTCTGCTATATATATGCTATCTACTATTCCTATGATAATTTTCTACTCTTACACTCTCAATTTTATGAAAAGAGGAACTCTTTCAGGGGTAATAAAAGGATAGTTCGTAAGAAAATACTACTATATCCTCTTGTAACAGCATCTTTATTTTTCTGATCATCTAAAGATAGAAAATAACTAATATTACAAAATGTGATATAAGTCATTTGAATTCATATTTAATTGTTTTATAATTATTTAAGTTAAAAATTAGAAAGATAGAAAAGGAGGATAAATATGAGACTTAAATTATTATTTATTCTTCTATTATTCTATCTTGTAATATTCTCTTTATCATGGGGACAGTTTGAAAATCCTCAACCTAATTTTACAAAAATACCTTCATGAGTAAAGCCTGGAGTTACCTTTGTGTATCAAACAAATATGGGTTCAGGTACCAGAATAGGAGATGATTTTTCTGGAGGAGCAGCTCAAGGATACTATATCTATGTTGTCACTAATATTGATAAGTTAAATGTCTACAGCATAAGCCTTCTAATTACTCAAAGCATATCTTCTGGATACCCATCTTTAAATTTATCAACAGAACTTCTTAATGGTAAAATTTTTATTGATCCACAAGAAGCGGAAGATTATGTTAAAAAAGTAAAAGTAGCTGGTCTTCCTCCTGGTCTAAAATACGAATTTGGACCTTATGGAAATAATCTATACTATTTCCTTATAGAGGCTTCTGATTATCAATCTATGGAAAGAATTTTATTTATTCTTGATAACAAAGGAATAGTACAAAAAATATCTATATTAGAAAAGCAAAGATTAAGCTCATCTACAGCTGTAGAGCTCCAGTTAGTAGGAGTATATAATACTAACATTCCACAAATTACCAGTCCTCCCCCAGCTGTTAAATTCTCCCCTACTTATCAATTTTATTCATCTGTAAGTTTGTTCCAAGGTTATCACGGTATGAGTACTCCCCTTGGAATGGGTAGATTTGCAGCATTATCTTCTTCAGGTACTTTATTTTTGATTGATGTTCAAGGACAAGTAAGAAAGCAAGCAATAGGAAATTACTACTTAGGACCATATTATATAAACCCTCAACTTCTTAGACAAAATTCAATTATTAGCATATCCCAAATTGGATTATCTTGGGATATAGTAGGAAGAGGGCAATATGGAGGAATATTAACTCAGGTCAACATGAGAGAATATCCAATTGCTCAATACGAATATGAACCTAACACAGGACTTTTATTAAATGCTACTATACCACAAGGAGAAGGGCTCTATGTAAGTATGTTTTTAGTAAGTAAATAAAATATGTTAAAATAAAATAAAATTAAGTAGAGAGAAAAATGGGTGTTAAGGAGAAGTATAAAAATTTTCCCACTTTGTCAAAGGATATAAAAGAAAAAATAAATAATCTAAAAGAAGTATTTATTAAGAATAAAGTAAAGATTGCATATCTTTTTGGATCTATTTTGAAAGAAGAAAATCCTGAAGATATAGATATAGCAGTAATTCTTGAGGGAGATTATTTTAGATTACTTGAAGATATAAAGGAATTCCTTAACACCCAAAGAATAGATCTTATAGACTTATCCCAAGTCTCTCCATTTATTGCTCTACACATTATAAAGAATGGAGAAATCATTTTTAAAGAAAATACAAAAATAGAAAACGAATACGAAATGAATATTCTCAAAAAATGCCAAGATCTCGAAGCTTTTAGAAGAAAACAGTTAGAATTTATTAAAAAAGCATATGACATTTGATAAAAACCTGATAAAAGAAAACTTAATAGAGCTAAATAATATTTATGGAGAACTTCTTAAATACAAAGATATTGAAGAAGAAGAGTTCATAAATAATCTATCAATTAGATGGACCCTTGAAAGAGGACTTTTAGCAGGGATAAACATAATATTAGACATTGGTAATCATATTTTAGCTTCACAATATAAAATATACCCTAATACCTATGAAGGATATATTAAAGGAAATTTTTGGGAAAGGTATAATATCTCAAGAAGTTTATTCAAAAATTAAAGGTATGGGAAGCTTTAGAAATATTCTTGTCCATGAATATATAAAGATTGACCCAAAGAAAGTCTATAAAAATTACAAAAGTTTCTTAGAAATAATTCCAGAAATCTCTAAAGAGACTCTTAAATTGATTTAAATAGAATTTAGTGATTATAAACATCTAAAAAATTTCTTGGGCAAATCATCCTATTGAAATAATAAAAGAAAGACTCTTTTAATTTAGCTTTTTAGGATTTCCTTTCTAAAATTAACATATCTCCTTATTAATTATATTTTACGTCTAAGATAATCTGAATAATCAATTACTAATCTTTTATATTCTCTATCCCTAAGAGGAGATGAAATCAAAAAATCAGCTGTGGATCTGTTAGATGCTATAGGAATATTCCATACTACAGCTATTCTTAAAAGAGCTTTAACATCTGGATCATGAGGTAAAGGTTCTAAAGGGTCCCAGAAAAATATGAGGAAATCTATTTCCCCTTCTGCAATCTTTGCTCCTATTTGTTGATCTCCCCCTAATGGTCCACTAAAAAATCTAATTATTTTTAACCCCAATTCCTTTTCTAAAATTTCACCTGTTGTTCCCGTTGCATATAGTATGTGTCTGGATAATGTACCTTAATTAAATCTTACCCATTCTAAAAGCTCATTTTTCTTATTATCATGGGCAATAAGAGCAATTCCTTTTTGAATACCCATAGGAATCTCTTTATAATTCATATTAGATCTCCTCCTTATATTATAAGTTCTGAAATTAATTATAACTCCCAATGTATCTCCAAAAAAATTAAAAAAAACATGAACTAATTACTTTTTGGGTTTTTACTGTATTACTCTCCCCTACCCAATAAAAATTATCTTATTTTATGGATAGGGGAGAATAAACTTAGAAAAACCAATTATTATAAGCCTTTTAATATATCTTTACAAATGAACTAAGAAAATTTGTAAAATAAGCTATAATCTTTACAAAAATGGGAATTAAAGTATATGCAACAATAATTAAAACAATAAATTGAATAAGAAATAATATTGGATGCTTCTTTAAGCTCATAGAACCAAAAATATTTTTAAAAATTTTAATTACTCTTTCCATATATTTTTTGTATATTAACCTCTATTAATATGACTTTCCAATTTCATTTCTATGAATTTCCAGATGAAACTAAAATTATTTTGTTCATCTCATCCTTTATGGCACTTTTTAATAGAAAGAAAATTTTTCCATATCTTACCAAAAATGTTTTAATACTCTTTGAACTTTTTTCAAAAAGTTGGAAAAACTTCTTCTCAGAATTTAAAAATAAATGGGAAATTAAAAAGTTTATCTCTTTTATGGGAAAGGACATTCATCCATTCTTTTTAGCAAGAAGATATCTTGCTGAAAATTTTATTAATAACCTTTCTCCAAAAAATAGAAGTAAATTTATTAATTTCTACTTATCCCTCCCTGAGAAAGATAGAGAAATTATTGATATCTTTGTAAGAAATTATGTTAGATACAATAGAAAATGGGAATTTGATATTCCACTAATATCAAATGGTTTGAATAACTTCATCGAAACTTATAAACTACCGAAAATTCCTTCCTATCTCTCTTTCTTTTCTTTTGATAAAAAGGAAAGAAAAAATTTCAAAAAATAATTATTAGGATGAACAAAATTAGCAATTTTTGTTGATTAACTCCACTTTAATTATTCTCCCCTTCTCAAGATAAACCACTTTATCAATTATTTCCCAAGGAATCTCTCTATGGGATATGATTATGCATGTCTTATCTCTCATAAACTTCTCTATATATTCATAAATCTTTCTCTCAACTGTCATATCAACTTCCGATGTGGCTTCATCAAGTATTAAAACATTTGGCTTCTTTAGTACAGCCCTTAAAAAGGCTATTATTTTCTTTTGTCCACCTGATATCTTTGCTCCTCTCTCTCCTATTATCGTGTTAAGTCCATCTTTAAATCCTTCCATAAAAATATCATAAAGCTCTGCTGTCTTTAAAAGATTAATGATTTCTTCATCCTTCACTTGTGGTATCACATAGGCTACATTGTTTCTCACAGTATCGTTAAATAAAAATACATTTTGAGAAACAATACCAATTTTTTCTCTAAGAGATGACAGTTTTATGTCCTTTATATCTATTCCGTCTATTACAATTTCTCCCTCTAAAGGGTCATACATCCCTAAAAGTAACTTTATTAAGGTACTTTTTCCAGATCCATTAGGCCCTAAAATCACTACCTTCTCCCCTGGTTTTATGTGTAAATCTATCCCTTCTAAAACTTTCTTCTCTCCATCGTAAGAAAAAGAAATATTCTTAAATTGTATGTCTCCTATTAAATTTTTAAGCTCTATATTCCCTTCCTTCTCTTTCTCTGCTTCTAATATCTCTGATACTCTTTGAAGAGAAACAAAAGCTGGATACAAAGATAAACTAAATGTAGCCATACTTTGAATTGGACCATAAAGCTTTTGCAGGTATCCTACAAAAGCTAAATAGCTTCCAATCGTAAAAGAACCCTTTATTATATCCATCCCTCCTACCCATAAAATTAAAAGACCACCTAAAGCGATAATAACAAAATTTAACTCTCCAAAAATGGTAAAAAATATACTTTGTAATAAATTCTTCCTGGCAAGACCTTTAAATTCCTTTTTTACCTCTTCAGCTTCCCTTTCCTCAGTCCCAAATAGCCTCACAACCTCTACTCCTGAAACTTTCTCTTGTATCTTTCCCATAATATTTGCTGATCCCTCAAGAACATCCTTTGTCGCTGATACTAATCCTAAGGAAAATGCCCTTATAACTACATAATAAGCTGGAAGTATGGAAATAGCATAAAAAGTCAATTTTAAATTAAGATACATTAGCATTAAAAGGGCAAATACAAACTCAAAAAATCTTATCATCTGATTTATCACTGTAGATGAAAAGAAAAGACCAAGACCTTCCACTTCTCCTATTCTTGCTAATATATATCCTGTCTGAGCCTCATCATAAAATCTAAAAGGTAGCTTTAAAATCTTTCTAAATAAATCACTCTTTAGACTTGATAATACTTCCTGGCTTACCTTTGCAAAATAATAACTTGATATCCCTGAAAAAATGGTCCTTCCTATGTGTAATATCGCAGAAATTACTACAAGATAACCAAAAAATCTAATATCTTTATTTCCTAAGAATACATTGTCAAAAATAATTTTAGAAATATAAGGAATGGGAGTCGCAATTAAAGATGTAATTAAAAGAAACAAACTTGCAATAATAAAAGTTCTTATATACTCCTTAATATAAGGAAAAAGGATCTTAAGCTTTGAGTAATTTATCTTTTCCTGAGATAAAAAAGGAATATCTGAATCCTTTTTATTCATAATAAGTTCTTTTCACAATTATTCAAGAAATTATCTGAAGGAGGAGCCAAATGCTCCTCCTTTTAATCAATTTCAATTATAAATACATGTTCCTGTCCATCAAAGATTATATTTTTTACAATTCCCTCTTCTTCAGAAATTATCTCCTTCAACTCTGAAGATAGTCCTAATTTATCTCCTTTTTTCACTCTCTCCCCTATCTTTACTAATACACCAAAGGTTGCATCAACCTTATATATCATATTTTATTTTAAAAGGATGTATCCTGCAAGATCTGCAATCTTCTTTGCTATATCGGTATTATCATAAACTCCTGTAAAGACCTCTGCTCCCTCTCCAAAGGCATATACAGGGACACTTCCACCGGAATGAGATGTTGTAGTCCATCCAATTTGAGCTCTTGCAGAAATTACATCTCCAATTAGAGTTGCATTTGCTTTCTTAATCTTTTCTATCTCATCAGGTTTAAGATCAGAAATTCCTACATACTCCTCAAAAATCTTCTTTATCTCTTCATCACTCTTCCCTTTCACGAGTTCTGCAAGTACATTTGTAGAGACTTTCTGCTTCTTTAGAACATCAGGAGAAATTTCATATTTTCCAGTGGAAAGTTCAATCCCTCCTGTCTCATGATCTGCAGTGATGACTATTAAAGTATCTGGATTTTCTTCTAAGAATTCTAAGGCTACTTTTATTGCTTCATTAAATTCATAGACTTCCCAAATCGCATTTGCAGGATCATGTCCATGATTTGCCCAATCTATTTTTTCACCTTCAATCATTATAAAGAATCCATTTTCATTTCTATTTAATATTTCTAAAGCTTTTCTTGTCATGTCAGCAAGAGATGGAACTTTTGCTTTTAAGAATTCTCTATCCATATAATATGGTAGATATTCATAATCAAAGAGACCTAAAAGTTTCCCATTTTTTACAACTGCTCTTTCAAGTTCTTCAGGGGTAGATACAAATTCATATCCTGCTTTTTTAAATTCCTCTATTAAATTTCTATCATCTTTTCTTTTACTTTTTGGATCAGATTTAGGAAGGAAGTAAGAAAGTCCACCACCCATTTATATATCTGCAGTTTTGAATTCTGCATATTGATCTGCTACTGGAAGCTCATCTCTTGAGGTGGTATGAGCAGAAAAAGCAGCAGGAGTTGCATGGGTTATAGTTACATTAGTTATTAACCCTGTAGATTTTCCAAGTTCTTTTGCTGCTTCTAAAAGGGTTTTTACAACCTTTCCATCTGGAGTTATACTTAACCATGCATTGTTTGTCTTAAATCCTGTTGCTAAAGCAGTTCCTGCTGCTGCAGAATCTGTAACTAATGTGTTTGCTGCATATGTTTTTGCAATTCCTACATAGGGTGCTTTTTCAAAATCTAAATATCCTTCCTTCCCTACAAGAACTATTCTTGCAATATCAACACATTCAAGTCCCATGCCATCTCCTATAAAAAATATAACATTGCGAACTCTTGCTTCTTGAGCAGGAACAAAAGAAAAGACTAAAAACAATAAAAGAGATAAAATGATTAAATATCTTTTCATTTTAGTCTCCTTCTTTATTAAATAATTTAGGGATATATCCCATAATAGATTTTATAATAATAAATTTAAAAAGTTATTAGATCTAATTTAAATCTTATTAATAAAATCTCATTTTAGGAGTTTTTATTTTGTAAGTGTAGATATGAATGAAAGATATAAAATGGAGGAAGTTAGAGTTTATCAGGAGGGTAAGAGAAGACAAAGAAGATGTAGAATTCATAGCCAGCATTTTAGCCCTCAATACCCTTTCTACTATCGTATTATTTGTATTTGTTAACTACTTTCTAACATAACCTCAAAATCTTTGATTAATTTCTTTATTTCTCCTATCTCATCTTTCATATATTTTTCAATTAACTCCCATCTAATTTCAAGATATTGATGAGCCAATATATTTCTCATTCTCGCAATTTCAGAAATTTAATCATAATTTATATTTTTAAAAAATTTTTTCTTTTAGAGAAAGAATTATCTCTCTATATGTATCTGGAATAGGAATATCAAATTCAGAAAGAGTTATTTTAATTATATCTATTAAGGCATTAGCAATATTTTCTATGATTCTTTCTATTATCCTTTGAGTATTTCTATCACTTTTGTAATCCTCATAAGTTATATTCTCATATCTTTTTAAATCTTGCATTTCCGTATTAATAAAATCTATTCTCTTAATTATTTTAATCTTATTTATATCTTTCATTCTCTCTTCTCATTTTGTATAGATCTAAAATAAAGTCCTTTAAGTCTATAGCTTCAGAGGATACCTCTAACATATAATCAGTATAAAAATCGTAATTTCTTATTATTATTTTTTCTCCTCTGATAGCCTCAAAAGCAACAAGAGGTTTCGCATTATTTAATACAATAAGGTCTATATCTTTTTTTTAATAAATCCTCAAGTTCATCCCATATTTTTTCTACTTCTTTTATGTCATATTCCTTTAGATAAATAGCAATATCTATATCAGAATGTCTATGAACCTTTCCCTTGGATAAAGATCCAAAAAGAAAAGCCATTATCACATTTTCTTTTTTATTAAAATAATCTTTTAGTTTTTCTAAAATTTCTTCTTTCATAATTTAAGGTAAGAAAAATTGCTCTTTCTCTTCTTTATTCTCTATAAAAAATTCCTTTATCCATTCTAATATTTCATCTCTAACTTTTCTAAAGGCTGAAAGCTTCTCTTCATATGTACCTTCTACACTTGCTGGATCCATAAAACCTCTGTGAACATATTTTTTTCCACCAGGAAAATAGGGACAATTTTCCTTTGCATTATCACAAACTGTAACTACATAATCAAAGTTTTCTCCTTTAAATTCATCTATACTTTTGCTTTTATGATGAGAAATATCTACTCCTATCTCCTTTAGTACTTCTATAGCCAGAGGATTTACCTTAGAGGGATTAGTTCCTGCAGAAAAAGCTTGAAACCTATCTCCATACAAAGCATTCATAATACCTTCTGCCATCTGTGATCTTGCGGAGTTATGGGTACATATAAAAAGAACACGCTTTTTATCCATTGAATCACCTCTTGTTCAAGATTTTTATAGCCTCCTCTCCCGTACAATGATATGGGATTATATTCTCAATGTCAAATTTTTGAAGGCTATTTATTACTTTTTCTATTTTAGGAAAGGTAGATTTATAAAGGTGAAAACCTCCCATAAGAATCTTTATTCTCTTATTAAATTTCTTTATTGCATATTCTACTATATTAACAATTCCTCTATGAGCACATCCCGTAACTAATATTATACCATCACCCTCATTTATAACTAAGTTCAATTCTTCTTCAAAAAAATCTCTTTCTTTCTTATCTCCTCTCGTTACATAAAAATAAGGATCTGGTTCTTCAAAATCATTTTTAAAAGGTGCAGGACCAAAAACATAAATAGAGTCAGAAATCTTAAGCACTTCATCTTTAATAACCACAAAATCTAAAAATCCTCTTAAACTTTCCCATTCTATCCCTGTAAAACGTTCATTACTATATTTAGGCAGAAAAGCTTCCTCTTTAAGAATGACTTTATATTTTTTATTAAAGGGCAAAAGATATTTCAGTCCTCCTGCATGATCATAATGACTATGGCTTATGATTATATTTTCAACTTTTGACAAGTCTTTTCCCAAAATCTTAGCATTTTTTATAAACACATCAGTACTTCCTGTATCAAAAAGGAGAAATCTTCCCTCTTTTTCAATGAGCACAGAAAAGCCATGCTCTGCTAATAGAGGAAAGGAGAGTCTATCGTCACACAAAACTGTTATTTTAGTCAAGAAGTTCTGAGACATTAGTAAGTTCACCCTTTAAATAGAGCTCTATAGCTTTATCCACATCCGTTTCATCAGTCACATAAACTTCTATTCCAGCAGAAGTCAAATCATCATAAAGTCTTCTTCCCATCCCATGAGAAATTACAGCTTTGCAATCTTTTAAGTTTTCAATAATAACCGCATGAGTATCATATTGATGATGAAGTCCCTTTTCATATAATCCCCTGGCATGTCCAGTAAAGGTATTTGGAATATATTCTCTACTTTTTATCTCTCCATTTTCTATATCAAAAATTAAAAAACCCTTTGTCCTTCCAAAATGGGCAGAAATTATTTTTCCATCATCAGAAGCAACTGCAATCTTCATGATATCCACCTCCTATCTTTCCTTTATATCCTTTCATAGCAAGAGCCACAGAAAGATTTGCAGAGAATGTACTTTTTCCAACTCCTCCTTTTCCACTCATTACTACGATTTTATGCTTAATTTTATTCATTCTTCTTTCTCCTTTCCTCTATCAATCTGTGATGATAAGATCCTTCCCTTATAAGAGCTGATCCACAATTAGGACAACGCTCATTTCTACAGGGAATTCCTGGAGTATGTACCTTTTTATAACCACATTTAGAGCATATGCAAAAACCCTCAGGACCTAAACCACTATGATGATTATGATGTACATGTTCTTCATTCATAAAATTACCCTCCATTAATAAAATTTTAGGGCGGGATAAACCCCGCCCCTTTTTACTTAAGTTCTTCCAAGCGTCTCTTTATATCCTCAAGATCAGCCTCAAGATCTTTTTTCCAAGCTTCCAAAAGTTCCTTTTCTTCCTCCTTGGTAAGCCCAGGGTAAGGATAATATCCAGCACCTCTCCACCACCATCTACGACCCCAAAAAGACCATGGGCACCAAGGAGCTCCATAACCTCCGAAACCCCATCCATGGCCTCTCCACCATCTCCACATATTTTACACCTCCTTTCCTTCAACAAATTCCAAAAATTTATCAATTCTATCTCTCATTTCCTTTATGTAATTTATTAACTCTTTTTTTACCATCAACCCTTCAGGTGTAATTGAGTAAACTCTTTTTGCAGGACCTTCTCCAGTTTCCCAACGAGATCTTATAAGGCCTTCCATCTCTAAGATTCTAAGAATTCTATAACCTGTACCCATCCCAGAAGGTCCTCTACAAAAACAAAACTCTGGAAAATATTCATCAAGCATGTTTAAAAGCTCATACCCATGAAGATCCTTCTTAGATAGAGCAGAAAGGACAAAGACTCTGAGCCAAAATCCTGGGGCAAAACCCACATCTCTTTTTCCCATTCCTTGTCTAAATCCTTTCAAATATATTCACCTCCATATATATGCTACATACATATATAAACCTAAAAAATATAAATGTCAATAGTTAAAAATTAAAATTGAAAATATAGATAGTGGGGGTAGATTTAATTACCTTTTAATGAGGCTAAATCAAAATTAATCTTTTAAAAAAAGAAATATTTCTTCTATATCAGGAAGCTCTTTAAGAGGATATATTTTAAAAAAGATAATCTCTCCATCCTCATCTACAACTACATTCGCTCTTTCCGAAAATCCATATTCTTCTATGAATATGTTATATTTTTTGGCTACTTCCCCGTGCGGCCAAAAATCCGATAATATTCTCAACTTTTTTATTCCCAAACTGTCAGCCCAAGCCTTTTTAGATGGTACAGGATCCACGCTTATACCTACTGGTATTACATTAAGTTCAAGAAATCTTGCATAATTCTCTTCAAGAGATTGCATTTGTTTTGCACATACAGAAGTCCATGCCAGAGAATGAAAAGAAAGAAGTATCTTTTTACCTTTAAAATCAGAAAGTTTAAATTCCTTTCCATCTTGATCCCTTAAGGAAAAATCAGGAGCTAAGTCTCCAATCCTAAGTCCCTTATTCTGAGTCATTTTATTACCTCCAATATTTTATAATAGAAGATTGTAGGATATTTTCCAGAATGGAAGGTAAAAGATGAATATCTAAATTACTCTGTAGAAGATATATCATGGAATCTACTCACTCATATAAATTATGCCTTTATGAAAAATTGTAGATGGAAAGGTAGCCCCATTAGAGGAAAATCTTTTTCAAAAGAATACGGAAAAGATAAAATATTTGAAAAATGAATATAAAGATGTAAAAATCTTAATCTCTATAGGAGGTTGGACAGATTCTGGAGAATTTTCTGATATAGCATTTAGCCATAAAAATAGACTTATCTTTGCTAATAGCGCATTAGAGATTATAAGAGAATTTAATCTTGATGGTATAGATATATCCAGTAAGTGGGGGATTACCTACTAATAAGGTAAGACCAGAAGATAAGGAAAATTTTACTTTACTTTTAAAAGACATAAGAGAAGTTTTAGATGATGCTGAAGGTAGAGATAAAAAGTCCTATTTGTTAACAATTGCAGGACCTGCAGGATACAGAGAAATTCATAATACAGAACCTGATAAATATCACATATATATAGATTTTTTAAATCTTATGACCTATGATTTTCATGGTAGATGGGATAAATATACAAATCATCACTCTCCTCTATTTTCTAATCCTAAGGATCCTGATCCTATAAGTAGAGAAAGATCAAATTGTGATTTTGCAATAAAAGAATATTTAAAATTTGGATTACCTTCTGAAAAAATAGTTCTTGGTGTTCCATTTTACGGGAAGGGATAGATATGCCAAGATGATGGTGAAAATAGCTTATTTGCAAAAGTTATTGGTATACCTGCAGGTATGTACGATACTGAGGACCATCCTTCAGGAAGTAATCCCTTCTTCTTCATAAAAGGAGTTTTAGAAAATAATCAAGATTTTCATAAATTTAGAGATGAGCATGCAAGGGCACCTTGGCTTTGGAACCCCAAAGAAAGAATCTTCTATACCTATGATGATGAGATCTCAATAGAGGAAAAATGTGAATATGTTATAAGAAACAATCTGGGTGGAATTATGATATGGGAGATAACAGATGATTATCCTTTTAAAGGAAATACTTTACTTTCTCTAATTCATAAATCCCTTAGGGGGGAAATTAGTGGAAATTAATATATTAAATCCATCCCATATGGATGAACTTATAGAACTATTGAGTCAATCATTTCTTCTTCCTTATAAACAAGTAACATGGGTTAATGAAAAAAGTATTAGAAATTGTATAGGAATTTTTGAAAAAAATAAACTTGTATCCGCTTTAGTTATAAATCCTTTTGAAGTCTATATTAGAGGTAAATTATTTACTCTATCAGGTATAGGAGGAGTTGCTACGCTTCCAGAACATAGAGGAAAAAATTATATCCATATTCTTTTAAAAGAAGCCATTAAGATATCAAAAGATAGAGGTCTCATTTTCTCTTCTTTATATCCCTTCTCCTACGAGTTTTACAGATTATTTGGATGGGAACTTTGTGGTTTCCAAAAGAGATATAGGGTTAAATTAAGATTAATTCCAAAATTTAAAGAAACTGAAAAAGTTAAGAAAATTCCTTTAACTGACTGGAATTACATTAAACCTGTATATGAGAAATATGCTAAAAATTTTTCTGGTATGATAAAAAGAAGTGATGAAAGATGGGAAAATAATATATTTTGGACAAAAGACCTTACTTATCTATATGTATATGAAGATATTGATCTTGAAGGCTATGTTCTATATCAAGTAGTTAAAGGGAGTATTAATAAAATAAATGTAAGAGAGATAATTGCATTGAACACCTCAGCATATAAAGGACTTCTTAGGATCTTTTCCAGACAATCAATAAATATAGAGGAAGCAGAATGGATAGCAGAAATAAATGATTCTCTTCATCTAATTCTTCCAAATCCTTATATATATTGCAATATTGAACCTACTTTCATGTTAAGAATAATTGAACTTAAGAAAGCTATTGAGGGAATGTCATTTGTAGAAGACATAAAAGAAAATATATTTGTAGAGATAAAAGATAATTATGCGGAATGGAATAATGGGGTATTTAAATTAATTGTAGAAGATGGAAAAGGATTTTTAGAAAAAGAAAATACCAGTTATTGGGATATATCTTTAAGTATAAATACATTATTTCAGATAATTTCAGGTTTTATATCTATAACTCAAGCTTTTGACTTAGGATTAATAGAAGTTAATAAAAAAATTATACTTAGGCTAAACAAAATTTTTACAACTTATCCTACATTCTCTTGTGATTATTTTTAAAAATTTTTTGATATATAAAAATTAATTCTTTATATCTTTCTACAACTTTGTCTACAACCTTTTCCCAAGGTCTATATAAAGTTTTTTGAGCATTCTTACCTACTTCCCTAAGAAGAGATTTATTTTTTATTAAATTTTCAATCATATTCGCATAGTAAAAAGCATTGTTCTCAGATAGAAAACCGTTATATCCATCAATTATTCCCTCGGATGCATTTGAACCTTTAATTAACAGGGAGGGACAAGAAAGAGCAAAAGTTTCCTGAAGAACTAAAGGGGATGCATCATATAAAGATGGAAAAAGGAAAAGATCAGCCCTCGCATAATATCCTTTTAAAAGTTCTCTATCAATAATCTTTCCTACAAAAATTACTTCATTTTCTAGTTTCAATTTTCTTACTAAATCTTTAAGATATTTTTCATCTTTTCCTGTTCCTACAATAAAAGCTTTAAAAAATAATCCTTTCTTTTTTAAATAATAAAGAGATTCTATAAGCATCTTTGTATTCTTATGCAATATTAATTACCCAACATATAGGAAAACATTATCATCTTGAGAAAGATTATAAATTTTACTTATCTTCTCCCTATACCCTTCCAAATTTTCTGGAGGAATAATGTCGGTTCCATTGGGAATAATTTCTATTTCTTTTTTAAATCAATATTCCTTAAGAGTTTTTGCAGTAGAAGAATTAACAGTCCAGACCTAATCAACCTTTTCATAAAATTTTACAATAATATTTACCCCTATACGTGCTAAAAAGTCTGATTTTGTTGCGGATTTAAAATCATCATAATATTTTGTATGAAATGTAGCAACAATTGGAATTTTCTTTTTTCTTGCAGTCTCCAAAGCAAAAAGTCCTGCTGAAAAGGTTGAATGGGCATGAACTATATGAAAAGGAATTTTTTCAACTCTCTTTATAGCTTTAAGATCTAAATAATGAATTCCCATTCTATATGGAGGTCGTAATGGCATAGGAATAGAAAAAAATCTTATAATATCAAAATCATCCTCATCTACAAATTTGGGAAAAGATGGGCAAATTACAATGCATTTACCATATTTTTTCTCAATCCAATGGGCATAGTTTTTTACTGTTAAAACAACTCCGTCAGTTATAGGAAGATATGCATCTGTAAATTGTCCAATTATTAAATTATTATTCATACTTTAAAGCTCTTCTCTCAAATATAATATAAAATTATATAGTAGAGGAAGAAAAATATGAATAATAAAGATATAAAAATAAGAGGACATCATTTGCTCTGTCTATTACATTTTGAAGGTAAAGGATATTCTGAAGAATTCATAGAAAACATGAAATTAATAAAAGAAAAATTAGACGAGGGATATAAATTTTTATTAGTTGTTGAAAAAGATAGTATTTGTAATATATGTCCATATTTAAAAGATGATAGATGTTTAAGGGAAAGATATCCGAAGGAAATAGAAAATAAAGATAAGGAAATAATAAATCATCTTAATTTGATTATAAATAAAAAATATAATTATTCTGATATAAAAAAGATAATTTTTAAGATGATAACAAGATCAAACTTTGAAAATTTCTGTAAAGATTGTTCTTGGTTTCTTTTTTGCTCACAAAAGAATTTATTCTGATAATTAATATATATGAAAAATCTATTTTTTTTACATTAATATTTCATTTTGATGATACTTATTTCTTTCAAGAAAATTTAAGAAGTATAGGAATTGAGATAGATCTAAGAGATATCTCTGGAACAAAATATATGTGTTCCTTTGAAAATTTAGAAAAGATAGAAAAAAGAATACCAAAAATAGAAAGGAAAATAAATTTTCTAGGAAAAGGAGATTACCATTACCTAACTTATCTTTCTTTAAGAAAGATAGATATACTTTTTGCTCTCTTAGTTGTTGACCATCATATAGACATAAAGAAAACTTTTGAGGGTTATATAAGTTGTGGTTCTTGGCTATTGGAGGCAATAAAAATTAAAACTTTAAAAAAGATAATTCTTATAAGTTCTTATGAAAAATTAGAAGGTAAAATATGTATAATTAAATTTGATTATAATAAGATAGAAAATCTTATAAAGGATTTACCTGTTTACATATCTATAGATAAAGATATTTTAGACAATTCTTATATAAATACAAGTTGGGATCAAGGTAATTTATCTTTAGATCAACTTCTATCATTATTTTTATTATTCCAAAGGGGAAAAATCTTGGGAATTGATGTATGTGGTGAACCAGCTTTTAACATATATGAATATAAAAAGAGTGAAAAAATAAATTTAGAAATCTGGAAAACTATAAATAACATAACTCCAATGAAAATTTCAGCATAAAGACATTTGGTAGAAAATATAGCTACCCCATCTACTTTTGCAATTGATACAATGAAAAAAAATACCTATCTGTAATCAGTATTTAAAAAAGGATGCCTCCTTGTGGTAGAATTTATAGACGATTTTCTATGTATATTTTACCAGATTTACCTCTATCAAAAAAGAGTAAAGAAGAAGTAAGCTTTAGTTAATAGAATTAGAAGATTTCTTCATAACCATAAATGGAATTTTATTGATGTCCAAATAAGTTTAGCTCATTTAATCATAAATAGAGTAAAATCTCCCTACTCTTTTGTTTTCTTCCTATAGGAGGTAGAGCTTTACCTATCCTTCTTGTTCCAGTTAGATTTGATTCTTTTTCTAAGCTAAAATGGAAAGGCGAAGTAGATTTAATCATAAAAGCCATATCTTTGCTCCTTCCTGTTCTTCTCAAGGGAACAGTCTTTGTATTTGATAGAGAGTTTACATATCCAGAGTTGACGTATTTTATCATAAGGTTAAATAGGAATGTATATGTAAATGGAAAACCTTTACGGAAATTAGGAGCTGGAGTTTATGAAAATGTTTTAGTACACAAAGTAATAGCTAATGTTTTTGTGAGAGGATATATTTCAGATGAAGAGGAAGAAGATTTCTATGCTTATGTTTCAAACCTGCCAGCGAATATGCTGAGCTAGGAACTCTACAGAAAAAGTATGAAGATGGAAGAGACAAAGTGTATCTTTTAACGAAGATGGAGGAGAAAAGAAGAAAAGCAAGAGGGCTTCTGGAAGAATTAGAGAAAAGGATAATCAGTTTAATAAATTTTGGATTGTTGTTAGTATCAAATTTTTATAGATTGAGGATAAAGAAACGTTTTGGGAAAGTCTTTACTTTCTCCCAATTTTTATGAGGAGCGTTATCGTGTCTATATATAGATTTATCAATAAATCTTCTCTCCCAATGGTATGAATATTTACCTAATTTTGAAAAAAAATATCTAAAAAACTTCCATCATAAAAGTACAGACGCAATTTCCATGGCTCTTGACTCTGAGTATATATTATCTCTCCATATTCAATGATTGAACCACACTCATTTAATGCGATATTTAACAAGTTAAGGTATGCTCTTGAGGTCTTCTTCAATTATTTTAAGAGTCTCCTCAAGATTTTCTAAAAGAATTAAGCCTTCCCATGTAGGATGTTCTGAAACTTACCCTTTAGAGATCTTTTTCTTAAGTTCTATTGAAGAGGATACTTTATACCTATCAAGAATCTCTAATATATCTATCTTTATCTTCCTTCTTTTTTCTCTTAAGAAAGCTCTTATACTTTCCTTAGTAACATCTTCAGAATTAATACCTAAATTATTGGCTATCTTTTTTATGAAATCCTCAGTGATGCTCATATTTATCACCTCAATTAAATTATAGCATAACATCTAAATTCAAATAAAAACTGGGATGTTCGAAAATTATAAAATTCAATAAATTTTCATAAGAAAATTGTTTAAGTCTTTATCAATTATTTTAAAAAAAGGCAATATAACAAATTGAAAAAAAATAAGGTTAAGGGCATAAAGGGCAAATACCGCTAAAGCTCTCTTCAAGGCTAAATCTTCTCTTATAAGTGCAAACTTTGACCCTAGTTTAAGTTTTATGTTACCAAAAACCCCCTCTATTAAATATCTCATTTCCTTTCCCTATCTCTCCCCCCAACCTTGGATTCTTTCCTCAATGGATGTTTTATCCCAACCCTCCAAGTCTCTTTCATCTTAACTGCCAACTAACACCCAAGCCCCCTCACCCTCTCCAATATGTCTACAGCATTAAATCCCTTGTTTCCAATAAAAGGTAACCCCAAAAGTTTATCAACCCTACCAAGAAGTCTACGCAACATCTCAACCTCAGAAGCATATGCAAAAACTACCTCACAACACAAAAGAATTATCCTTTTCTTCTCATCTATCCCAACTAATAAAACAGCCCTAACATGTGAGGCAACTTCCTTTGCAACTATCCCACGAAGCCATCCTAAAACATATTTCTCTCGATAACCAAATCCAGTGTCCCATCTACTACTAAACCTTTCCATCTTCTTCCATCTCTCCGAAAAAACATCTCCCCAACCTTCTCAATTAACTCTTGTAAAACCTCCTTCGGAAGTTTTTGAACCCTATAATGATAGGTACCTAAAGCTGGAACAGAATACCCTTCAAGAGAGACATATTCTAAAATCTCTCTATAGGAAAACTTATGCAAAGTTTGAAATAGCCAGAGAGAAATGATAAACACATCATCATAAGACTTAGGTCTGCCTATCTTTTTTGAAGTTAAAATTGTGTTTTCCCTCAAAAGTTCTTTTACTAATTGAAGCATTTTACAAGAAGAATACTTTGACCTTATCATTTCTCTTCATCTATTCTTAATTTTTGATTTTATCATAATTTGGGACTAATGTGTTTTAGAACACCCCAATCTTATTCTTAATCTTTTTTACAATATGGTTTTTAAGCTCTTCTACAGGCTTAGACCTTTCCTCATGTATCCTTGGTAAAAATATTCTTGAAAACATAAATCTTAAAACTCCTGACAATATAAATATTAAATGATATTCCACAAGGTATAATCCCGTAACATTATTAATAAAGGCTACTATTGGTGGAGCCACATATTCTATAATATATCCTCCCAAAATAAAAGATAAGGCATTAACTATTCCTACAAAAAAGTTTAAAACAGCAATATAAAAAGACCTATTTTCATTAGGAGAAAGATAAAGAGCCAGATTATTAAAAGTTAAATCAATTCCTGGCCAAAAAGTACCTGCAAATATTTGAACTAATATTACAAAAAAGAGCCAATTATTCGGTGTTGTAAAACACCATATATAGGGCAAGAAGCTTACAATTAATGTGCTTATAATAAGAACCGGTTTATTTCCAAACCTATCAATTAATCTTCCCAACATTCTGACTGAAAGAATAGTTATTACATTACTTACAATCTGAACATAAAGAGCTATTTCAAAATAACTCATCTTGAGATATTTAATCATGTATATGTTAAAATATGGAGCAGAGATATTTAATGCTATATTCCAAAAAACGGCAAATAAGAGAAAATTGGAAAACCTTGAATCTTTAATAACACTTTTCATCATCTTTCTAAAATTGACTTGAGAAAAATCAGATTTTTTCATAGGGGGATCATATACCCAGAAAAAGCAACAAATATCCAAAAGCCCTAAAATAGTAGCAAAAATAAAAACTATGGCAAAACCTATCAATCCATGGACCCTATCTAAAAACCATCCAATACTAAGCCCACTAATAAAAGAAACAAAGGTTGCAAGCATACTCCTATGACTAAAGAATCTTCCCCTTATCTCAATAGGAACCAAGTCTCCCATCCAGGACATAAAACTTACGTTAATAAATGCCCCTCCAACAGCAGTAATTGCTAAAAGAAAAACAATTAAAGAAAACAAAAGATTTTTGTCAGATATAAAGAAGGGTAATATAGGAATAAAAAGCCAAGGTATTCTCTGAATAAAGCCGCCTAAAAAAAAGATTATCTTTCTCTTTTTTGTTCTTTCTAAAACATAAGATGCAAAGAGTTGTATAGCCCCACCTAAAACTGGCATAGCCAACATAAAACCATAAAGTAGATCTCCAAAACCAAGTTCCTTTGCAAAACCAGCAATAGGAGCTCCTGTTGTTACGTTAAAAAATACTATACCAAAGCATACTCCAAGAATTACTAAATTTAAGCTTCTTTTAAGCTCTACATCCTCTACAAAATAAGTTGTAAAGAAATCTTTTATTTTCATAGAAAAAAATTATATCACAATTATGTTTTTATAAAATAGGATCTATATCAAATTAGCAAATCTAAGAAAATCCTCATCTAAAAAGATATCCTCATAATTTCCCACTCTTAATATATTTTTCTCCTCTCCCATCACATAAAACTTATCTGCAATTTTAATGGCAGTATTTAAATCATGAGTAGCAGTAATAACAGTTTTACCATTATGTTGAAGTTCCTCAATTATTTCTATAAATTCTCTTACACTTCTTGGATCAAGTCCATTCGTAGGCTCATCTAATAAAATAATCTCTGGATCAATGATCAAAAGAGACGCTAAAGCAACCTTCTTCTTTTCTCCTTCACTTAATTGAAAGGGAGAACGTTCTAAAAGATGGGATATACGAAACAAATCCGAAATTTGTGATATTTTCCTTTCTATCTCTGCTTCCTGAAATCCCAGTTGTATAAGTCCAAAGGAAAGTTCCTCCCTCACAGTGGGTAAAAATAATTGGGCATCTATGTTTTGAAAAAGAAGTACTACTGATTTTCTAAATTTATAGTTAAACTCTGGATCCTCAAAACGATCTTCATCTACCTCTTCTCCACAAAAATAAAATTTACCTTCCTGAGGAAATAAAAGAGCATCCAATACTTTCAAAAGGGTAGTTTTTCCAGCACCATTAGGTCCTAAAATTGCTACTTTTTCTTGTTTTTTTATTTCTAAACTTATAGAATTTAAGGCTTTTTTTTCTTTTGTATAGTAATAACTTACATTTTCTAACTTAAAAATTGGTCCATGCATAACAAAACTCCCCAAAATAAAATCAATATACTCACAAAAATATAATCCTCCTTTTTTAATCCATTATTCATAGGGATTTTAAATCTCTTACTTATACCTCTTGAGGTCATTCCTTGAGAAACTTCTTTCATAAGTTCCTGAGATTTTAGAAATAAAAGAGACATACTACCACCAATCCAAGCGTATTCTCTTCTTAATTCATAATTTATCATTCTACTTTTCTTAGCCAAAAACATTTCTAAAGCCAAAGTAACCAGCAAAAAGATATATCGATAAGTCATGGCAATAATATATATTATAAGTGATGGTACAAAAAGACTCCTTAAACCTTTTATAATCTCAACCCAAGAACTAGTAAATAATAAGAATTGTATCAGAGAAATAGATGCTAATATTCTTAGAAAGAATCTTAAAGCTACTTCCAATCCTTCCTTATAGAAACCTAAAGAAAAAGTTATAGGATTAAAGAAAATATATGGAAGAATAATTATAAAAGAAAATAATAATCCAAAGGATAGCACCCTTTTACAAAAATTCCTCAGATCTATCCGGACAAAAAGAATTAAGATTAATATCAAAATATTAGAGAATAAAAGCAAATACAGACTTTTAAAAAGGGTAATAAATATAATGGACATTATGACAGAAAAAAATCTTACTTTCTCTGAAATTTTCTTACAAAAATAAGGACACTCTAACTTTTTAAAAATTAGAGTGTCCTCTAAGAATCTACTTAGTTCTAATATAGTTTTATCAACATAATTACTCATTTATTTCTGTATTTTCTTATTAACTATGATTATAAGATATGTTACAATAATTACAATAGCAGTACCTATCAACCCAGTAATTAAATATCCTAAGATCTCATAAAAAAGTCCCTTTTCAATCCAACTTTTAAGATTATAATCCGGAAAGACAGGATTCCAAAAAGAAGAAAGTCTTTCAAGATCCTTTGGAACATACCCAATCATTTCCTTAAGTTCATCAGGTCCCCACTCCCCCCAAGCAGATCCAGCTCTAAAAAAGTAAGGTAATAAAATACCTAAAGGAGAAAGAAGAACAAGTATGAAAATACCAATAAATAGCTTTTTCGTTTTATACATGATAACTTTCCTCCTTTATAGTACCAGTCTTAACAAGATAATATAGTACTAAAACAGTAACTACAGCTTCTACTATTCCAAACAATAATAAATGCTCTATCATCATAGCAGGAATTGTAACTTTTAAAGGATAAGGACAGTATAAAGGTAATCCTTGAGAATCCTTAGATATAATTGGCTGAATTCCAAGTTCTAAAGCTGTTAATAATGCAGCTATATTTAGACCTATATAAGATCCTACTCCTGCACCTATAAGAGATCTTTTAGAAGATATAGGAGTTTTACCTCTTATCAACCTATAAATAAAGTATCCAACAAAAGGCATAGCAAAAGCCATATTAAAACAGTTAGCTCCAATTGCTGTGATACCCCCATCTCCAAAGATTAAAGCCTGTATTATAAGCACAATAGAGGTAAGTATAAGAGCTGTCCAAGGTCCAAAAAGTACTGAAAGGAGAACACTTCCTACAGCATGTCCTGTAGTACCACCAGGAATAGGAATATTAAACATCATTATAACGAAAGAAAAAGATGCCCCTATAGCAATTAAGGGAATAGTTTCTTCCTTTACTTTTTTCTTCATAGAAGAATAAGCCTTTGCCCATAAAGATACCATAACAGCAAACATACTACCATATGTTTGAGGTCCCAAATATCCATCAGGTATATGCATTATTTAGTCACCTCCGTAACATTAATTTTAAAAAAAATGTTACCATAAAAACAAAAAAATTTAAATAATATCAGTTATTGAAATATTGGTATGTCTTACCCACTTTAATGAAGAAAGCTCATCATATAGCTTTTTAATCTTCTCTACTCTTCCTCTTACTAATATCACTTCTAAACAATTTTTCTCATCAAAATGTACGTGCAACGTAGAAATTATCACATCATGATAATGATGTTGGATATCAGTAAGTTTATCTGCCAAACCATATACATCGTGCTCATATACCAAGCTTATGCTTCCTACTACCTTCTCTTTCTTTACATTCCATTTCTCTCTTACTATATAATCCCTTATAATATCTCTTATTGCCTCTGATCTGCTATTATAGCCCTTTTCCTCAATAATCTTGTCAAAGGCTTTTAATAAATCTTTTTCAATAGAAACACCAAAACGCTTTATCATGCTTGCCTTTTTAACAACTATATATTTTTTAAATTATATCATATATTTCAAGTTTTTATTTTTAATATTTTATTCCACAATTTGTACCTTTTTAGTATACTGTTTAAGGAAAAACACCTAAGGAGGATACAATATGGAAGAAAAATTAGAAAAATTAAGGTCTCTGTTAAAAGAATTAGGTGAAGTTACAGTTGCATATTCTGGTGGAGTAGATAGCACCTTTCTTCTAAAGGTATCAAAAGAGGTATTAAAAGATAATGTATTAGCAGTAACCTTAGTTTCTCCATTATTTCCTAAAAAGGAGATAGAAGAGGCTAAAAAATTAGCAGAAACATTAGGAGTTAAACACATAATTGTAGAAGATGAAAGTATTCTTCAAAATCCAGAGTTCATAAATAATTCTCCAGAAAGATGTTATATATGTAAAAAAATAAACTTCAAAAAAATATTAGAAATATCCAAAGAAAACAATATAGAGCATATAATAGAAGGAAGTAATGCAGATGATCTTAAGGATTATAGACCTGGAAGATTGGCTATAAAAGAACTGGGAATTAGAAGTCCTCTCTTAGAAGTAGGGTTAACAAAAGATGAAATAAGAAAACTTTCCCAAATGTTTGGCTTACCAACCTATGATAAACCATCTCTTGCTTGTCTTGCTACCCGAATACCATATGGAGAGAAGATAGAAAAAGAAAGACTGAAAAGGATTGAATTATCAGAAGAATTTATAAGAAATTTAGGAATCAAACAAATAAGAGTAAGAGATCATAATAATGTGGCAAGAATAGAAATTGAAGAAAAAGACTTTGATTTAATATTAAGTTTAAAGGATAAAATTATAAAAGAATTGAAAAGCCTTGGTTACAAATATATAACCTTAGATTTAGAAGGATATAGGACAGGAAGTATGAATGAGGAGATAATTAAAAGAGAGGGAGAGAAATAGTCCTCTCCCTTTCTATAATACTCCTATTTCTTTATGTTTGTTATAAATCTTTTGAGCAAGCTCATCAAGTAATCTAAAATCTTCTAATTTAAGAAATCCTTTTACTAAAACTGGATCTATTAATTCTACACTAAGATTTGTTAAGTTACTCTTTATGATGTCAAGAGTCCTACCACCCCATCCGTAAGAACCAATCACGGTGGCAAACTTTACCTTTGGCTTTAAAATATTAGCAAGATAGGTTACATACAATACCTTAGGATGAGGTCCAGCAAGCACTGTAGGAGTACCTATAACTAAAGTAGCTGTATCAACTAAAGACATAGCGATCTTTCCAATATCTGCTACAGTAAGGTCAAAAATTTGTACTTTTATTCCTTTTTCAATTAATCTATCTACAAAATAATCTACCATAATCTTTGTACTATCATGCATAGAAATATATGGAACCACAACCAAATTCTTTGGGTTATCGCTTATCCAATCTTTATAAGCATCTATTATAAAGGATGGGTTTTTATAAACTGGACCGTGACTTGGAGCTATAATATCTATATTAAGATCTTTAATCTTTTCTAAATTTTTCTGAATTATATTTCTAAAAGGCATCATAATCTCTGCATAATATCTTTTTGCAGCCTCATACACTAAACCTTCATCCTCCACAAAAAGATCTGATGTGGCCAAATGAGAACCAAATAAATCACATGTAAAAAGAATTTTATCTTCTAAAAGGTAAGATACAAAAGTTTCTGGCCAATGAACCCAAGGAGCATAAATAAATTTTAATGTCTTATTTCCTAAGGATAATGTTTCACCGTCATTTACAGTAATAAATTTGTCTTCAGGTATATGTAAATGACTCATAAGTAGCTCTTTACCTTTTGGATTTGTTACTACTTTTGCTGATGGATATCTTTCCAATACAAAAGGAATACTTCCAGAATGGTCTTGCTCAGCATGTTGAGATATAACATAATCTATATGATCTACATCCTTTAAATATTCAAAAAGGACATCTTTTTTTGTTGGATCTACAGTATCAATTAACGCTATCTTTTCACCTCCTATGATCAAATAAGCATTATAACTTGTACCATCTGGTAATGGGATCAGGGCATCAAATAGGGTTCTATTCCAATCCTGAGCCCCCACATAGTATATCCCATCTCTAATTTCCCTTTTATCCATCAATATTACCTCCTTTATTCCTATCATTTTAGTATGGTTTTCAGGAAATGATTATAACTCATTTTAAACAAAAATGCAAAAAATTTTCAATACTATGGATGTATCTTTATGATTTCAAAAGAGTGAAAAATTAAGAGATCTATTTCAAAAAATCTTTAAAAATTAAGGAGGAGATCCTAGGATCTCCCCCTTTAAGCAGTAAAACCACCATCAATAGAAATTATACTTCCAGTCATATACCCTGCTTCCTCACAAGCAGCAAAAAGTATTGCAAAAGCAATCTCTTCCTCCTTTCCAAGTCTTCCTATCGGTCTTCTTTCAGACATTTGTTTAAGAACCTCATCAGCATTTGGCAATTTCTGTAATCTTTCGGCAAGTCCTTGAGTAAAAGTTGTTCCAGGACATACCGCATTTACCCTAATATTATCTCTTGCATAATCAATCGCAAGTGATTTTGTAAGAGCAAGAATTGCACTTTTAGAAACACTGTAGGCACACCTTTCTGGAATTGCCCTTAGAGCAACCTCTGAAGAAATATTGACAATAACTCCTCCACCTTGTTTTTTCATTTCCATCACAGCATATTTGGATAAGAAAAATGGTCCTTTAACGTTTACAAGCATAGTTTTATCAAAATCTTCTTCTGAGGTATCTTCCACCTTTCCATAAACTACTATTCCAGCATTGTTAACTAAAATATCAATTTTCCCGAATGTATTTACTACCTCTTTAATAATCCTTTGGGCATCCTTTGGCGATGATACATCCCCTAAAATAAAAATAGCTTCTCCCCCTTGATCTTTAATAATTTTTACTGTTTCCTCTCCTCTATCCTCAGATATATCATTTACAGCGACTTTTGCCCCTCTTTCAGCAAACATAATGGCAGTCTTTCTTCCAATACCAGAACCTGCACCTGTAATAAGAACAACCTTATCTTTAAAATTCATAATATATCCCTCCTATTTTCCAAATATTAAGTTAGGAATAAACAGTACTAAATCTGGATATAAAATTATAGTAATAATCGCAATAACAATAGCTACAAGAAATGGCCACGATTCTTTTAAATATTCTTCTAAGGAGACATCTAATATGGTACATACAGCATACATAGCTGCTCCTACTGGGGGTGTAAAATTACCAACAGCACAAGCAATTACAAATATAAGACCAAAATGTATTGGATCAATTCCAAGCTTTATTGCTATTGGGAAAAATATGGAAGTTAACATCAAGATGAGAACTGTAGCATCAATAAAAGATCCAGCTATAAGAAGAATTACAATTAAAATAAGAAGGAACACAAAAGGATTATTAGTTATCCCTAAAATAAAGTTTGATATTAATTCTGGGATTCTTTCCCATACTATACCATAAGAAAAAATACTTGAAAAAGCAATTAAGGACATGGTAGCTCCTATATCAGTAACAGAACTTTTCAAGGCTTCTACGAAATTATTAAAATTAAGTTCTCTATAAGCCAAAAGTCCAACCAATACCGCATATACTACACAAAGAGCTCCTATCTCAGAAGGAGTAAAAAATCCCCCTCTAAGTCCAACAAGTAATATGATAGGGAAAAGAATTGCCCATATACTCTTTAGAAAACCTGTGGCTACTTCCTTAGCAGAAGGTCTCTTTTCCCTTAAAGGAGCAAAATTTCTAATTTTAGCTGTAATTGCGACTGTTATCATAAGATATACCATTATTAAAAGACCTGGTACTATTCCCCCTGCAAAAAGTCTACCTATTGAAACCTGAGCAATAGTTCCAAAAAGTACTAATCCAATACTGGGCGGAATTGTTGGCACTTCTAATGAAGAATAAACTAATACTCCTGCTGCATATCCCTTAGGAAGGCCCCTTCTTATCATCTCAGGACCAAGCATGCGAGCTTCCATAGCAGCATCAGCTATGGCAGAACCGGATACACCACCCATTAAAGCAGAAAGGACACAAGTTACCTGGGCAAGACCACCTCTCAGGTGTCCTACTAAAATCACGGATAGATCTATTAATCTCTTAGTTATGCCTGTTTTATTCATCATATTTCCTGCTGTTATGAATAAGGGAATCGCAAGAAGTGCAAAATTTATAGTTTGAGAAAGAGGTTGTTGAATTGGAGTAGTAATTGGAATTTCAGGATGTTGTAGAAAAAATAAAAATCCTGAAATAGCTATGGCAAAAACTACCGGCATACCAAGAAGCATAAATAGAAAGAAAAATATGATAACTAATAGCATGTTTAATTCCTCCTATTTTGTAAACCTTTTATTTCATCAATAATCTTTACTAAAGTGGTTATTAAAAGGAAAATAGCCCCACAAGGAATACTTAAAGTAGCCCACATATAACTAAAACCATACATCCCTTCAAAAGTCCTATATCTCTGTATAAAAGACAGTCTAACACCAAATATAATTAGGTATATTAAAAAACCAGAAATCACTAAATAGTTAAATATTCTTATATAACCTTGAACTCTCTTTGAAAATCTTTTCACCAAAAAATCTACATTCATAAGTTTATCCTGTCTATAAGCAGTATCCATTGCTAATATAGCAGCCCACGCAAATAGAAAACTTGCAAGAGGATTTGCCCAATAAATAGGATTATGAAGAAACCTTGCCACTCCACCAATAAATACCAGTGTAACTATAGCTACTAAAAAAACTCCTGAAATAAATTCTTCTACTTTTCCAAAAATTTCATATACCTTCCTCATTTAATCTTCCCCCTTTATTAAACAAACTTATGGGGAGCCTATAAAGGCTCCCCATATATTAACTTTGATTTATACTATTACTTCTTTCTCAACTCTTTCCAGATTCTTTCTTTTACTTCCTTAACTTTCAATACTTCATATGCCTTTTCTCCAGCCTTTTTAAAGGCATCAAGATCAATATCTTTCATAGGAACTACAATCATTCCTTTTTCTTGAATTAATCTCTTTACGTCCTCTTCCTTCTGGAATACCACTTTTGTAGTTTCCAATCCTGCTTTATCGCATTCTTCTTCAAGAATCTTTTGATACGTAGGAGGTAAACTTCTAAACCATTTTGCGCTTACTACCTCAAAATTTATAAGGAGAATATGTCTTGTTTCATTAACATACTTCAAAACCTCATAAAGTCTCATTCCAGGTATATTATTATAAACCAATTCTACTCCATCGATAGCCTTCTGTTGAAGAGCAGGATATACATCACCAAAAGCAAGTGCAACAGGAGTTGCTCCAAGAGCACGAATAGATTCTTGCCAAACAGGAGTACCAGGAGTCCTAATTCTTAAGCCTTTGAGATCTTCAGGCTTCCTAATAGGCTTATTTGTCATAAAATGCCTGAAGCCTTGTACCCAAGTAAAAGATAGTACCTTAAAGCCATACTTTTCTTCCAGAGTCTTCAACCAATTATGTACTGTTGGCATTTTCTTGAGTTTTGCTACCTCATCCACAGAATCTACAAAATATGGACAATTCATAACTCCAATTTCTGGTAAATACATAGCCATTCTTGCAGCATCAGTATTTTGACCTACATTAGCTCCTTGTCTAATCTGCTCTAATATATCCTCTTCTACTCCAAGTTGAGCACTATGATATACTTCTATCTTTAAACCACCCTTTGTTCTCTCTTCTACTGCCTTTGCCCATTTTAAGAATCCTTCATGATATGGATCAAGAGGAGAAAGCACATGATTAAACTTTAAAACATATTTGGGGGCTTGAGCAAAAAGTGGTACCACTAAAATCAATAAAACTAAAGTAAATAACGTTAGAAACTTTTTCATTTTTTACCTACCTCCCTGTAACATTTCTTACTTAAAAACTGAGATCTTTAAAAATCTTAAGCATCCCAACAGTTTTATACTTCCATTCCCACCCCCAATTCTCATAATTTAGCAAACCCTAAATTTAGGTTCTTTACCCTTCAGAACTGAAATAAGGTTATCAACTGCTATAAATGCCATGTTTTCTATTGACTCCTGTGTATGAGCTCCAATATGAGATGTAATTACTAAATTGTTAAGTTCAATAAGAGGTGAGTTTTTAGGGGGTTCATCTTCAAGTACATCTAATCCAGCTCCATATATTTTCTCTTCTTTTAGAAATTTGTAGAGATCTTCTTCGTTTATTATTCCACCTCTCGATGTGTTTATTATTATTGCTGTTTTCTTCATCAATGATAGTTCTCTCTCAGAAATTAAATGTCTTGTTTCTTCTGTTAATGGAATGTGAATAGTTATAATATCTGACCTCTTTAATAACTCGTTGAAATCTACATATTTAACATTTTCTTTCTCTGCCCATTCATAGTCTGGAAACTTATCGTAACAAAGGATATTTAAATCAAAGCCTCTTAATAACTTTATAACCCTTTTTCCTATACTTCCTGTACCTATTACTCCAAGGGTTTTTCCATATAATTCATAACCTATGAATCTATCCCATTTCTTTTCCCTTACCCTCCTATCAGAAAGGGGAATGTTTCTTAATACAGAGATAATTAAACCTACAGTTAACTCTGCCACTGCATTACTATTAGCATTGGGAGTATTTGTAACAACAATATTTCTCTCTTTTGCTGCCTCTAAATCTATATTATCAACACCAACCCCATATTTTGAAATGACCTTTAATTTTCTTGCATTATCAATTACTTTTTTTGTTATTGGATCTATACCAACAATAATTCCATCCATATCTCTAACAAGTTCTACCATTTCATCTTCTTTAATAACCCTACCATAGGGATTCATGACAACTTCTATCTCTGCATCTTTTAACAACCCCCAAAACTTATCTTTTATATGTTCAAAGCTTCTCGGAGTAATAAGTACTTTAAATCCCAAACGCCTCGCTCCCTTCTTTTAAAATCTCTTAGGAACTATTGCCTCTCGAGTAAGCCTCAAGTTTTCTATAGTCTTATCTAATCTTTTTAGAGCAACACCAATATAAAGAGTATCTATTATTGAAAGTTGAGCAATCCTAGCTGAAGTACTTTCAGTTCTATAGAAAGTCTCTTCAGAGGATACAGATAGTTTAATATCTAAAACTCTATCCATAGGGGTTTTAGCATAGTGTGTAATCCCTATAGTTGTGGCACCTCTTTCTTTTGCTAATGCCAGTGCTTCCACTATATCTTTACTACTACCAGATGCTGATATTCCAATAGCAACATCCTGAGGTTCTAAAATACTAGCAGACATAGCCATCATATGACTATCTATATAGGCTACTGTAGGAATACCTGTTTTCATGAACTTGTGCTGAGCATCAAGGGCAACAGGACCAGAGCCACCAACCCCATATATTTGAATTTGCCTTGCATTACAAAGAGCATCAATAGCCCTTTCAAGTTCATTCACAGATAATACATTCAAAGTAGCTTCCATGGCTCTTATATTTGCTGAAAAAATCTTCTTTAAAATTGTTTCCAAATCATCCCCTTCCTGAACAGCCTGATGTACTGTTTTTATAGGTTGAATCTTATCCATAGCCAACGCTATTTTTAATTCCTGGAAACCTCTAAAACCCATTTTTTTACACATTCTTACTATAGTAGCCTCGCTAACCCCAATTCTTTCAGCTAATTCTGTAATTGGAAGGTGCAAAACTTCTTGCCAACGAGTCAATATATAATTAGCAACTTTTTCCTCTGACTCTCTAAATAAATGTTTTTTCTCCTTTATTTTTTCCAAAACATTATTTTCCATTTTTAACACCTCAGAAGAAATTTTTCTTCATAAACAAAAATTATCGTTAAATACTACATTACAAATAATAACATAGAAAAAGATATTTAGTCAATAGATTGTATGGAGAAAATTTTTTACATAAAAATTAAATATTACTCAATATGTTTTTAGACTTTTCAAATAAAATATTCACAAAATCTTTTGGTTGCATTTTATCATATTCAGGTCTTCTTATCTCTGGTACCACATATCCATCAAAACCCCCTTCCCTTAGATAACTAAAAATCTGAGTAATAGGGATAACCCCATCTCCAGGAAAGAGTTGTTGATGCTCTCTTAAATAATATCTCGGAACATTCTCTGCATCTTTCAATACAACAAACTTGATTAAAGATAGATCTTTATCCATAAAAACATCAAGCTCTTCACCAGACAAATAATAATGAAATATATCAAAATACAAGAAAACATTATCTAAGCTTCTTGCCAATTTATATGCTTTTCCAAATGTGTTTACAATTCCATAAAAGTTATTTTTAATCACTAATGGAATATCAACTATCTCCTCAATCTTTCCAAATTCCTTTTAAAAACTTCCATGGCAACAATAAAACTAAGATTTTCAGGTTTTATATCTGAATTAATAAAAAAATAAGGTATGTTTAAACGATGAGACAAAACTAAAATCTCTTTAATCTTTTCCTCATCAAATTTCTCTCCCACCTTTTCATCATGAATAATCATAAGTGTTTTTAAATCATATTCATGAAACAAATTTTTCAAATTATCAATGCTCTTTTCTTTCAAAAAACCTCTAATTTTTCCCATATCTAATATTACATATTTTGAAAAATCTTTTCCTAATAACAAAACCTCTTCTAAGGATAAATTCCAAATATTACTTGTTGACCATACTAATTCCATAAAATCTTTCCCCCTTTCTTTTTTTACTACTCAAATTCTAACATAACTTGCTTAATACATTAATCTATGCTAAACTATCCGAGAAATACTAAAAGAAATATTGTATAGGAGGTTGAAAAGATTATGAGAAAGCCAGAAGAAATAAAACAGCTAATTCAAGAACTAAGTAACTACAAGCACTCTAAATTATTAGATAACTTTGGGCCTGAATATATAAGAAGAGAAACAGCTCAAAAGATGATTGTTTTACTAAGATGGGTATTAGAAGATCCCTCTGTACAGATAAATCTTAAAAAAGACTAATTTTAGGGAGGATTAATATTGAATAAGAATCCTAAAAAAAACTTTGATTGGGAAGAAAAATTGATAACTTTTTACTATACAGCCTTAGAGAGTTATGTAGATCGTTTAGAACTCTCTGAAAGATTGAAAGATGAGCTTGATGGGAATATAGATGATGATTATTTTCTACTTGCTCAATTTCTTGCTTTAGCCACAAAAAAGTTTCTTATGCAAGAAGGTTGGCTAAATCAAGATGAAGATTGGGATTTACTCTTTCCTCCCTCACCATATATCCATTAAAGATAAGAGATGAATAAAGATATAGAAAGAAAATTAGTTGCAATTCTTGAAATATTAAATAACTATACAGAACCTGTAGGAGCTAACACTATATCAAAAAAATTGGTAGAAAAAGGTATAGAACTATCCGAAAGAGCAGTTAGGTATCACCTAAAGATAATGGACGAAAGGGGCTTAACCAAAGTAGATGGTAAAAAAGGAAGAATCATAACAGATAAAGGTAGAGAAGAAATCAAAAAAGCTTTAGTTGCAGATAAGTTAGGATTTATTATTAGTAAAATTCTAAATTTAGCTTATCAAGTAACCTTAGATAAAAGTGGAAAAGGCAATGTAATTTTAAACTTATCTATAATCAATAAAAAAGACCTCAAAAAATCCCTTCAAATAATAAAAGAGATCCTTAAAAAAGGATATGGAGTAAGCGACAAAACAATCATCTTTGACAAAGAGGAAGAAGAAATTACCCCTGGTATAATTGTTCCAGAAAAAAAGGTAATTGTTGGTACAGTATGCAGTGTAACAATACATGGAATTTTATTAAAAAGAGGCATTCCTTTAGATGCTAAATTTGGTGGAGTATTAGAAGTTAAAAATCATGAGCCAGTTAGATTTTTAGAAGCCATAAATTATAATGGTTCTACTTTAGATCCTTTAGAAGTATTTATTAAAAGTAGAATGACATCTATATTATCCGTGGTTAAAAATGGAGAAGGTAAAGTACTCGCAACATTTAGAGAACTCCCAAACACAGCAAGGGATGAGACTGAGAAAGTTATAGAAGAAATAAGAGACCTTGGAATAAAAGGTAAAATCTATTTGGGAAAACCTAACCAAGAGCTATTTGGTATTCCAGTAACTCAAGGATCTACAGGTTTAGTAATTATAGGAGGTTTAAACCCATTAGCAGGAGTCATTGAATCAAATATTGATGCTATGAACGAAGCCATGAGTATACTTTATAAATATGAAGATCTTGTACCTATTAAGGATCTTACAAAATAATTCTTTCGATAATCTTGTCTATAGTTGGCAGTTTATCTTTTATAAGCTCCCATTTTAATTTTTGATCTTCTATAGACTGTCTTTTCTTTTTTATTACCTCTCTATTTAATGATGGATTAGGACTTCCCCATGTTTTCTTAGATTTGATACTTTCTTCTGGATTTAATAATTTAAAAATTTCTTCGTCAAAAAGGGGAGAAAAATTTTTCCATTCATCTATACTAAGTTCCTTAAAACTCTTCGAATTATCTTCACAATACTTTACTACTTCTCCCACCGTTTTATGAGCATCCCTAAAGGGCATCCCTTTTAAGACTAAATATTCTGCTATATCAGTTGCATAGAGAAAATCATTTCTTAAAATCTTTTCTATTCTATCCATATTAAATTCTAAATTCAGTATAAAATTACTCCATACTTTTAATGCCAATTTTAATTCGTCTATCACTAAAAAAACTGCAGGTTTATCTTCCTGGAGATCTCTATTATAACTTAAGGGTAAAGCCTTCAAAATAGTTAGAATATTCACAAGGTTACCTATAACCTTCCCTGTTTTTCCACGGGTAAGTTCAGCTACATCAGGATTTCTTTTGTGAGGCATCATACTACTACCTGTGGAGTATTCTTCTGGAAGTCTAATAAAAGAAAATTCTTGTGTAGACCATATAACAATCTCTTCAGAAAGCTTAGATAGGTGAGTAAAAACAAGAGATGAAAAATATATAAAATCGGCTACAAAATCCCTATCAGCCACCGAATCCATACTATTATCTGATACTTCTGAGAACCCTAAAATTTCTGCTACATAATATCTATCAAGTGGTAGATTACTTCCTGCTAAAGCTCCAGAACCAAGAGGCATTACATCCAATCTTTTATAAAGTTCACCCAATCTTTCTAAGTCTCTTGCAAACATTGAATCATAAGCCAAAAAATAGTGCCCTATAGAGACTGGCTGTGCTTCTTGTAGATGAGTATAACCAGGTATAGGAAAATCTATATATTTCTCCGCTATATATAAAAGATTTTCTCTAATTTTCAAGATCAACTGAGAAAGTTCATATGCTTCTTCTCTTAAGTAAAGCCTCAAATCTAACGCAACTTGATCATTTCTACTCCTTCCAGAGTGTATCTTCTTGGCTATATCACCGATTTTTTGAGTTAGATTTTCTTCTACATACGTATGAATATCTTCACTATCCTTTATATTATCAATATCATCTTTTAACAATTCATAAAGATTTTTAATTTCCTCTACTAAAACTTTTATCTCCCAATTTGTTATTAGACCAATTTTATTAAGCATTAATACATGGGCTAAAGTACCAATTAAATCAACTTTAAATAGCCTTTTGTCAAAATCCAAAGAATAAGTAAATTCTTCCACAGCTTTATCTAATGATTTTCTCCAACGGCTTCCCCAGAGAGCCATACTTCCTCCTTATAAAAATCTTGAACAGCTCTATAATCTACATCCAAATCTCCAAATTCATCAAGCATTTTTATAACTGCATTAAACATATCCTCTGTAACAATACATGGCAACCCAATATCATAACAAGCTCTTCTCCAACCTTTATCCTTATCGTCTATAGCAATAACAAGGTCGAATTCGTAAGATGCAAGGGTAGACATTTCATCATCCTTGAAATTCACTTTTATAAATCCTTCTTTATCTTCAAGAGAATAAAGTTTATAACCCTTTAAAATTAGTTTTTCCCATGGGGCTGAGAAAACAGAGGTTACAAATATTTTCCCTCCATTTATTGGAATTCTAATACCACTGGCATAAAGAGCCTTATAAAGAGCTTTAGCCCATTCATAATCTATTCCCATAACTTCACCTGTAGATCTCATTTCGGGGCCAAGTTCTACTTCAGCACCCTTAATCTTGGTAAAGGAAAATACAGGAGCCTTAATAGCATAATAATTTGGTTTCGGATAAAGGCCAGGTTTTAAGCCAAGCTCTCTTATGGTGTATCCTAAAGCAATTTTAGTTGCATATTTAACTAAAGGAAGTTTTAATGCTTTACTTAAATAGGGTACAGTCCTTGATGCTCTTGGATTTGCTTCTAAAACATATACTTCGTTTGTCTTATCAGAGATCACATATTGAATATTTAAAAGTCCTTTAACTTCAAGTCCTAAAGCTATTTTAGTAGAGTAATCCACTATAGTATCTATGATTTCATTTGATAGAGAATAAGGTGGAAAAACAGCGGTACTATCTCCAGAATGAATTCCTGCCCTCTCAATATGCTCCATAACTCCCGGAATAAAAACCTCCTTGCCATCACAGAGTATGTCAACCTCTGCTTCCTTACCAACAATAAACTGATCCATCCATAAGGGAAGAATTATATCCCTTCTTTTAAAATAACTTTCCAAAGTTTCCATATCTTTTACAATTATCATTGCCCTACCCCCCAAAACATATGAAGGCCTCAATAATACAGGAAAACCAATCTCTTTTATTACCTCTTTTGCCTCTTCTAAGCTTCTTATATAAAATCCTTTAGGTCGTGGTATTTTATTCATCCTTAAAAATCTATCAAATTTTTCTCTATCTTCTGCCAAATCAATACTCTTTTGAGAAGTACCAAGTAGATAAAACCCTCTTTTTTCCAGATTCTTAGATAAGTTTATAGCTGTCTGTCCTCCAAATTGGGAGATAAATCCGAGAGGTTCTTCCTGTTCCATAATATTAGTCACATCTTCACTTGTAAGAGGTTCAAAATAAAGTCTATCAGACATATCAAAATCTGTACTTAACGTCTCAGGATTATTGTTAATCATTATAGAAACAAGTCCCTCTTCTTTTATTGCCTTAACTGCATGGACTGTACAATAGTCAAATTCTATTCCCTGTCCTATCCTTATAGGTCCACTACCTATGACCACTACTGACCTTTGTGGATTTTTCTGAGCTTCGTTCTCATCTTCATATGTGGAGTAGTAATAGGGAGTATTAGCAGAAAATTCGGCAGCACAGGTATCTACGATCTTATATACTGGAAAGATTTTATGAAGTCTTCTATAGGCGAAAATATCTTCTTTTGTAGACTTAAGGAAACATGACAAATCATAATCTCCAAATCCAATCTTTTTCAGACTCTTTAACTCTTCAGGTGAAATTTCATTAAGAGATTTATCTTTATATATTTTGGATATTTCTATAAGGTTATAAATTTTTGTTAAGAAAAATTTATCAATTTTAGTTAGATCATAAACTTCTTCTATGGAATAACCTCTCATAAATCCTTCAGCTATAAGGAATAATCTTCTATCATCCGCATTTTTCAATCCATTTCTTATCTCTTCATCTGACATATAAGAAAATCTTCTATCAAATAATCCCGCTTCAACTTCTAAGGACCTCAAAGCTTTAAGTAAAGCCTCTTCAAAAGTTCTACCAAGAGCCATGACCTCACCAGTAGCTTGCATTTGTGTTCCAAGTTTCCTATTCTTAACTTTAAATTTTTCAAATCCCCATTTTGGAATCTTAACTACCACATAATCTAATGTAGGTTCAAAAGCTGCGTAAGTCTCTCCAGTTACCGGATTTTTTATTTCATCCAAGGTTTTTCCAATAGCAATCTTAGCTGTAATTCTGGCTATTGGAAAACCTGTAGCTTTTGAAGCCAATGCTGATGATCTGCTTACTCTTGGGTTAACCTCAATCACAAAGTATTCCCTTTTATATGGATTTAAAGCAAATTGAATATTGCATCCACCTTCAATCTTCAAAGCTGTTATAATTTTCAAAGAAGCACTCCTAAGCATTTGATATTCTATATCATTAAGAGTCTGAGTAGGTGCTACAACAATACTATCACCAGTATGAATTCCCATAGGATCAACATTTTCCATACTACATACTGTTATTACATTTCCTTTTCTATCTCTCATTACTTCAAATTCTATTTCTTTCCAACCTACCACACTTTTTTCAAGAAGGGCTTGACTTACAGGGCTCAACTTTAAACTTCTCAATAACGCTTTTTCAAATTCTTCCTCTGTTTCTACTATTCCCCCACCAGTACCTCCTAAGGTATAAGCTGGCCTTATCACTAAAGGAAGGCCAATAAGCTCTAAAGTTTTTCTTCCTTCATCCATAGATCTTACAACAATACTTGGTAAAACAGGTTCACCAATCTCTTCCATCCTCTTTCTAAAAAGTTCTCTATCCTCTGCCATACTTATAGATTCTAACGAGCACCCTAAAAGAGGAATTCCATATTTCTCAATAATCCCTTTAGATGCAAGTTCCATTGCTAAATTCAAGCCTGTTTGTCCACCAAGAGTAGCAATTATACCATCTGGTCTTTCTTTTTCAATAATTCTTTCTACCACTTCAGCAGTAATAGGTTCTATATAGATCCTATCTGCCATTTCCCAATCTGTCATGATTGTTGCGGGATTAGAATTTATAAGTACTACTTCGATCCCTTCTTCTTTTAAAGCTCTACAAGCTTGAGTACCTGAATAATCAAATTCTGCAGCTTGACCAATAACTATTGGTCCTGAACCAATCACAAGTACTTTTTTATACTTTTTAGACAATCTCTTTCACCTCTCTATGAAATTAGATTGTAAAAATCATCAAAAATATATTTTGTATCCCATGGACCAGGAGATGCCTCAGGATGGAACTGTACAGCTATTAAAGGATAGGAATCATGCTTTATTCCTTCCACCGTATTATCATTAAGATTATAGTAATTTACTTCAAAACCTGGTGGTAGAGTTCTATCATCAACAGCATAACTATGATTCTGAGAAGTTATAAAAGTCCTTCCAGAGTCCACATGATAAACAGGATGATTAGCTCCTCTATGTCCAAATTTTAATTTATAGGTTCGAGCCCCCACACTTAATGAAAGAAGTTGAATTCCAAGGCATATACCAAGAATCGGTCTTTCCAGTTTTAATATTCTCCTTATAGTCTCTTGTACATATGGAACATTGGAAGGATCTCCAGGGCCATTTGAAAGAACTATTCCATCTGGATTATAGCTTTTAATATCTTCAAAGGATGCCCATGCTGGAAAAACTTTTATTCTTAAATTATACTTTAGAAGCTCTCTTATTATTCCTCTTTTTACTCCAAAATCTATCAGGGCAATTTTCTTATTCCCGTCCTCATTTATTTCGTAAGGAATTGTAGTAGTAACCCTTCTTACAAGATCTAAATAATTAAAATCATAAACTCCAAGCTTTTTAACTAACACAAAGGGGTCTTTCTCTTCGGTGGAAATAATAGCTTTCATAGTGCCAAATTTCCTTATTTCACGAACTATAGCCCTTGTATCTATTTTGTGGATACCAATTATCCTATTTTCTATCAAAAATTCCTCTAAGGATTTATCACTATTCCAATGAAATTTATAATCATTAAATTCTCTTGCAACAACACCTACACAATGAATCTTATTACTTTCTAATCTTTCAGAATCTATCCCATAATTTCCTATTAAAGGATAGGAAAAGACTATTATTTGATTGGCATATGATGGATCAGTAAGTACTTGGGGATATCCTACCATGCTGGTGTTAAAAACTATCTCACCTATTGTTTCTCCTTTATGTCCAAAACTTTCTCCAATAAAACTATGGCCTGTTTCTAAAACAAGAATCGCCTCTTTGCTCATAAGTTTTCACTCCTCTTTAATAAAACTTCTCTTATTTTTGAAATGCCATAATCTATTTCTTCTTTTTCTATGATAAGAGGAGGCAGTAGTCTTAGTACATTTTCACCTGCGGATAAGGCTACCACACCTTTCTCAATTAATTCCTCTAAAATATCTCTTACTTTAATCTTTAACTCTATTCCCCACATTAATCCCCTACCTCTTATATCTACTATCAATGGAGTTTCATTTCTTAACTCCAGAAGTTTTCCTTGAAGATAGGAACCCTTCTCCCTAACCCCCCTTAAAAATTTCTCATTGCCAATAGTATCCAGTACTGCAATTCCAGCAGAACAAGCAACTAAATTTCCTCCCATAGTAGTTCCATGACTGCCAGAAGTCATAGCACTTGCTATATCTTTAGTGGTACAAACAGCCCCTAATGGAAGTCCTCCCCCTAAAGCTTTTGCAAGAAGAATTATATCCGCTTGTATCTCATAAAACTCCTCAGCTAGAAAATATCCTGTCCTTCCAATTCCAGTCTGAATCTCATCAAGGATAAGAAGAATTCCTTTTTCCTTAGTTATCTCTCTTATCCTTTTAAGATATTCCTTGTCAGCTGGATAAACACCGCCCTCACCTTGTATAGGTTCCAATATAATAGCACATGTTTCTTCATCTATAGTTTCCTCTAATACCTCTATATTATTAAAAGGGACATAAGTAAATCCAGGTACTAAAGGTTCAAAACCCTCATGATATTTCTTTTGTCCAGTAGCGGATAAAGCACCATATGTTCTACCATGAAAAGAATTTTGCGTACTTATAATCTTCCACTTTTTACCCTGAAAAAACTTACGAGCCAATTTAATACTTGCCTCAACAGCCTCAGCACCACTATTAGATAAAAAAAATGCCTCCCTTTTTGTAAGGGAGGCAAGTCTTTCTAAAAGTTCAAACTGCGGTAAATTATAAAATAGATTTGATACATGAGCTAATTTTTCTATCTGATTTTTGACCTTTTCAACTATATGAGGATGGGCATGTCCTAAAGCATTAACTCCAATACCACTACTTAAATCCAGATACTTATTTCCGTTGCTATCAAAAAGCCAAACACCTTCACCCCTTACAAAGACGGGCTTAAACCTTTTATAAACAGGAAAAAATCTATCTTCCATTTTTTCCACCTCATGTCCTATAATATGCATTTATTTTTACATATTCCTCCGTCAAATCTGATCCCCATGAAACTGCATTATATCTACCTTCATTTAATACTATACGCACCATAACTTCCCTATTTTTTAAATAATTTTTGACTTCCTGAGAATTATACCTTAAAGGTTCATTTTTTGCAAAAACTAAATATTCACCAATATAAAGCTCTATCTTGTCTAAATCGATGTTGTATCCTGTTTGACCAATACTTGCTAATATTCTACCCCAATTATCATCCCCACCTGCAAAAGCAGCTTTTACTAAATTAGAAGTAATAACAGCTCTTCCTAAAACCCTTGCTTTTTTCAAACTTTCCGCCTTTTCAATTCTAACCTCAATCAATTTAGTGGCCCCTTCTCCATCTTTTGCTATCATCTTTGCCAAATCTTCAGTTAACATGTCAAATCCTTTTTGAAAAATATTCTCTTTAATTTCCTTTTCTGAAGTAGCAAAAAAAAGAACCGTATCATTTGTGCTGGTACATCCATCTACACTTATCTGATGAAATGATTTACCCACACCTCTTCTAAGAACTTTCTTCATAGCATCTTTTCCCAATTTAGCATTTGTGCCTATAAAAACCAACATGGTTGCCATATCAGGATGAATCATACCTGCTCCTTTTGCTATTCCAGATATTATTACATCACCATATTTAACAGATGACATTTTGGGAAAAGTGTCAGTAGTCATAATTGCTTCGGCTACTTCTCTTCCTGAATTCTTAGATAAAACCTTACATGCCAAATCAATTCCACTAACTATCTTATCCATTTCCAGATATGCTCCTATTTTACCTGTAGATGCCACAAAAACTAATTCCTTATCAATACCTAAATTTTGAGCAACTCTTTCTGCCATCATCTCTGCATCCTTTATTCCTTTTTCTCCAGTACATGCATTTGCTTGCCCACTATTTATAACAATTGCTTGGATCATGCCACACTTTTCTAAATGCCTCTTAGAAACAATAATAGGAGCAGCCTTAACAGTATTTTTAGTAAACATAGCTTCAGCAAAAACTGGTTTATCAAGCACAATTAGAGCAAGATCCAATTTATTATCTTCTTTTAAGCCACAGGATACACCCGCTGCTTTTACACCATTTATATCAGTTAAATAAATTTCATCAAATTTCCATACCATATTTATCTCTCCTTAATCTATGGATATAAAGGTAAAAAATCAAGTCCTTCTTCCTCTGAAAAACCAAACATAATATTCATGTTTTGTACTGCTTGTCCCGCAGCTCCCTTTATCAAATTATCTATAGCCACAAATATTAATGCATTTTTAGTATTCTTATCTACTTGAGCACTTATAAATACCCAATTCGTCCCTCTTACTTTCTTAATTTCTGGGGAAGTAAAAGGAGGAAGAACTTTAACAAAAGGTTCATTTTTATATATATTCGTGTAAATTTCAAAAAGATCTTCAGAAGATATCTCTTCATTTAAAGGTACATATATGGAAGCAAATATACCTCTAAAGGTTGGTAAAAGTTGAGGTACAAATAAAACTTTTATATAACTAAATTCTTTAATCACATTCTCTATTTCAGGCTGATGCCTATGATTTAGAATAGAATAAGCCTGGAAATTTTCTGCAATGTTTCCATATATATTTTTATCAGAAGGTTTTCTACCTGCACCTGAAATCCCAGATTTTGCATCTATAATTGCAGATCCAAAAGTCTTTCCTTCCTTAATCAATGGATATATCCCTAAAATAGAAGCAGTAGGATAACACCCAGGATTTGCAATATATTTTGCCTTTTTTATTTCTTTTCTAAAAATCTCTGGAAGTCCATATACAACTTCCTCTAATACATTAGGTAATGTATGTTTTATACCATAAATTCTCTCATACTCATAAGGATTTTTAAATCTAAAATCTGCACTTAAATCTATGAATCTTTCTGGAACTCTACTTTCTGATAAAATTTTTAAAAGCTCCCCATTTCCAAGGGCAAAAAAGAATAAATCTAAATCATCCACATATTCTTGGTAATCTTTTCTTTCCCTTATTATTAACTTGTCACCTCTAAATATATCAGCACCTTCAAAATGGTCAGTAAAAAGATATATTTTTTCTACTTTTCCATGTTTCAACAAGATCCGAGTAAGTTCTTGTCCTACATATCCAGAAGCACCTACAATACCTACTCTAATCATTTTAGTTTCCCCTTAATGCATATAGATAATTTTGAAGTCCAAAAAGTTTTATAAAACCTACTGCTGACTCAGTAGAAAAGGTGCTTCCTTTATCATAAGTAGCAAGCCCATGATCATACAAAGAGTAGGGAGACATTCTTCCTACTACAGAAAAATTCCAAGGCATAAGCTTTATCCTTACTTTTCCTGTGATTCTTTCTTGAGTTTTATCCATAAAGGCTTGAATAGCTTCTCTAAAAGGATCAAACCAAAGGCCATAATATACAAGTTCAGCATATTTCCCCTCAAGAATCTTCTTAAAATGTGCAAGTTCTCTTGGTAATACCATATCTTCTAAAGCTTCATGAGCCTTTATTATTACCACCGCAGAGGGTGTCTCATAAATTTCTCTAGATTTGATTCCCACAAGTCTATTTTCAATATGATCTATTCTTCCTATCCCATATGAACCAACGATCTCATTCAAGTTTTCTATTATTTGTAATAGATTTTTTCTTTCACCATTTAATTCTACAGGGATTCCTTCTTCAAAAGTAATTTCAATATAAGATGGTTCTTCCTTCTCTAATTTTGTCCATTGATAAATTTCCTCTGGAGGCTCCTGCCATGGATCTTCTAAAATTCCACCCTCTATACTTCTTCCCCACAAATTCTCATCAATACTAAAAGGACTTTTTCTTGAAACAGGTATAGGTATATTATTCTCTATTGCATAATCAATCTCTTCTTCTCTCGAAAAATTCCACTCCCTAACTGGAGCAATAATTTCTAAATCTGGTGCTAAGGCCTTCACCCCAAGATCTATTCTAACCTGATCATTTCCTTTTCCAGTACACCCATGAGCTACATACTTTGCTCCATTTTCCTTTGCCACTTTAACTAAATATTTAGCAATAAGAGGTCTTGATAGAGCTGTGGCAAGAGGATAAACTCCTTCGTACATTGCATTAGCTTTTATAGCAGGAATTATATAATCATTTACAAATTCTTCTTTTAAATCAAGAACATAAGCCTTCTTTACCCCTAAATTTTCAGCCTTTTTCTTTATTTCTTCCAAATCTATTCCCTGCCCAATATCTACTGTCAAAGTTATTACATCTAATGAATATTTTTGCATAAGCCATTTTATCGCTACAGAGGTATCTAATCCTCCAGAATATGCAAGCACTACTTTGTCTTTACTCATAACCATATACCTCCCAATCAATTTCGAAAAATTATACCATAAAAATGCAATTTTATGCATTATTTTAATAAACTTTAACAATCATTGCCAAATTTCGATTTTTCTTATATAATCATCAATAAAGATCTAAATGAAAGGGGGAAGGAAATTGAATATTTTTTTAGTTATTTTATTAGTAATCTTTATCGCCCTATTAATATATGATATTTATTTGAGAAGAAAGGAAAAAGGGAAAATCAATATCCAAAAGATGGGTAAAAATGATATAATAACTGGCACTTCTAATACTATGAAAATGGATGCTACACTTCTTCCTATAAACTGGGCATACTTAATCATAAAACATGGAGAAGATAGAGGTAAAGACTTTAAAATTATTAAAGACGAAACAACTATTGGAAGAGAAAGGGAAAATGACATTGTAATAGTTAATCCCACAGTATCAAGATTTCATGCAAAAATAATAAGAAGTGAGGATAAATATTTTATAGAGGATTTGGGAAGTGCTAATGGAACAATGGTAAATGGATTAAAAGTTAATAAGGAACTTTTACATGATGGAGACATCATACAATTAGGAGATGTGGTTTTAGTATTTAAATGCCTCTAATTATCTTTTTTATCTTTATCCCTTCTTATAATTGTATCTGAAGATGAAATATTTTTCTCTTCATAAGGATGTAAAGGATAACCTCTATTGAGGTCATCAATTAATTCTTCTGGAGTTTGATATCTAAATTCTGGAAAACGGGCAGTCATTTTTTTAATAATCATAGATATTCCCTCAGGTATATTGGGATTGATACTCCTTACATCTGGTAATTCTTCTTGATATCTTTTTAACATAAGAGAAATAGTTGTTTCTTCAGCATAAGGTAATAATCCAGTTAACATTTCATAAAAAACTATTCCTAAGGAAAAAATATCAGATCTAATATCTACTTTTTTACCTTCTAACTGTTCTGGAGATGCATACTGAGGAGTACCCATAAAAATACCTGTCTGAGTTAATGTGGTAAGTCCCCCTATTCGGGCAATTCCAAAATCCATGAGTTTTACTTTACCATCATTAGTTATCATAATATTTTGAGGTTTTATATCTCTATGTACAATATTTTTTGAATTTGCATAGGAAAGAGCACAAGCAACTTTTTTTATAATTTCCACTGCTAAATCCACAGATATAGGACCTTTCTCCTCCATAATTTTCTTCAAATCTTTCCCTGACACATATTCCATTACCATAAATACATGATCATCCTCTTTTCCATGATCAAGCACCTTAACGATACTAGGATGATCAAGATCTTTACATACTTGTATTTCTCTATAAAATCTTTCTAAGACCTCTTTATCTTCTGCATATTGGGGATGAAGTATTTTTATGGCAACATCTTTCTTAGTAACTAAATCTTTTGCCAAATAAACTGAAGCCATACCCCCAGATCCTAGTTTTTTCAATATTTTATATCTTTTCTTAATAGTAATTCCTTCTAATCTTTCCTTAGGCAGTATACTCTGATATACCAAATTTCCTAAAAAACCCAATACCATCCCAAGAGAAGGAGAAACCACAGGAGCTATAATATGTTTCAAGAACAAATAATAAGAAAGTCCAAAATATAACAAGATAAGAAAGATAGTTATAAAAACATTCAAAACCATCTTTTTACCTAAAAAAATACCTGTAAAAAATACAGAAAGAAAATTAATTATTAGAATTAAAGGGAAAATTATGGTTTTAAAATAATCATTATTTAACAAATTATCAAGAATATTAGCATGGATTTCTACACCCGGCATATATGAATATGATTTTCCAGAAGGAGATAAATATCCTGAAAAAGGATGGAGAAAAGTATCTTTTAACATAGGAGAAACAGCTCCCACAAAAATAATCTTATTCTTAAAAGTATTAGGAGTGAATCTCCCATTTAAAACATCTATATAGGAAAAATATCTAAATGATCCTTCTCCACCCCTAAAATTTATATAAAAGAACTCAGGTAATTTATAAATATATTTATATGGAAATTCATTTCTAACTATCCCATAAACCACAAGCGGTAATGAATAGTATTTAATACCTGTTTCATTCACTTCATAAGGTCTTGCCCTTCTGACCTTATTATCGTCATCTATTAATACATTACTATAACCCGTAGCAAGAGAAGCTTCCTTTATTATATCTACCGGTTCTTTTAGAGAAAGTAGACTTATATTAAGCCTTTTATCAAAATAAGTATATAAATAATTAGATATAAGTATATAAATAATTAGATAAAACAACTTTCTTAAAGGATTTCAAGCTTTTAGCAAATATGGTATCCTTAGCTGTTTTGGTATCAAACAAAATATCAAAAACTACAAGTTTAGGATTTTCTTTTCTTAGAACTTCAAGAAATCTACCATGAATAGATCTTTCCCAAGGCCAATTTCCAATACCTTCAATTGAGTTATCGTCTATACCAACAATAACAATATCTTCTGAGGGTTTTGTCTCTCCCCTAATATGAAATCTTAGATCTATAGTTTGTTTCTCCCATACCTTAAAAAAGGTTAAAGAGGACAAACCTAAGAGTAATACAAAGAATACTAAAAGTATACCTATCTTAATGAAAACACTTCTCATAGAAATATTTTACATTAAAAATGAATTTTAAAAAAGCATCAAATAAACAAAGCCAAGATAGCTTTTTGTACGTGTAGTCTGTTTTCTGCTTGATCAAAAACCACCGAATGTTCCCCATCCATAACATCATCTGTAATCTCTTCACCTCTATGGGCAGGAAGACAATGCATTACTATAACATCATCTTTTGCCAAACTAACAAGATCTTTGTTTAACTGATATGGAGGAAAAACCCTTCTCCTTAACTCTTTCTCTTCCTCTTGTCCCATACTTACCCATACATCTGTATATAAAACATCAGCATTTTTTACTGCTTCTTTTGGATCTTCTATAATTTGCACACTTCCACCTGTTTTATTAGCTAAATCCTCAGCTTTTCTTATAATCTCTAGAGGAGGATAATATTCTTTTGGAGATGAGCATACTATCTCCATACCTAAAAGAGCTCCGGCCAAAATTAACGAATTAGCCACATTATTTCCATCACCAAGATAAACTATCTTTAATCTTTTATATCCCTTTTTTTCAAAAATAGTATAGTAATCAGAAATAACTTGACATGGATGTTCCAAATCAGAAAGTCCATTTATCACCGGTATATTAGCCCATTTTGCTAACTCTTCTAAAGTTGAATGTTGATAAACCCTTGCCATTATACCATCCACATATCTTTCAAGTACCCTCGCTGTATCAGAAATTGTTTCTCCTCTCTTTAGTTGCATATCTTGAACATTAAGATAAAGAGGATATCCTCCCAATTGATATACTCCTACCTCAAAAGATATTCTTGTCCTGGTAGATAGTTTTTCAAAAAATAAGGCTACTGTTTTTCCTTTCAGATAATCATGCTGTTTTTTTCCAGAAAGAAAATCACTTTTCAAACTTTTAGCAAGAGAAAATATATACTCCATTTCTTCTTTTGAAAGATCCAAAATAGAAAGTAGATCTCTTCCCTTCATATATCCCATAAAAGTAATCCTCCCAACAAATAATTATTTTCTTGATTTTAAATTATACATTAAATTTTTCATTTAATATTAGTCTTATCTGAAGATTAAAAATTTGATATTATAAAAGCTATGAGTCTAAGAGAAAAGGATTATAGCTGGAACTTTATAGTCAATGCCATAGATAATGCATTCTTTAATTTGGGAATGACCTTTGGTTCTATTCAGACCCTCTTACCCTTATTTGCCAAGAATTTAGGTGCTGGAAATCTTGAGATTGGATTAATTCCTGCAATTGCAAACTTAGGATGGGCAATTCCAGCCATATTAGGTGCAAGAGCTTCAGAAAGATATAAAAGAAAAATAGAATTAGTATTAAAAGTAACCATGGGAGAAAGACTTCCATATCTTTTTATGTCTTTTATAGCCTTCTTTTTAGCATCTCCTTTTCCAAAACTTTCTTTATATCTGTCATTATTTTTACTTGCCATTGCAACATTTTCAATGGGATTTTTAGGACCTCCTTGGATGAGCATGATAAGTAAGGTAATACATCCAAGTAAAAGAGGAACCTTTTTCGCAATGGGAAATGGTTTGGGAGCTATAATGGGGATTGGAGGTGCTTTTTTAGCGAGATATTTCCTTTCCACCTATCAATTTCCAATAAACTTTGGCTATTCTTTCCTTTGTGCTGGAATAGCTCTATTAATATCCTTTGTTTTCCTATCTTTGACCAGAGAGGAACCTGACGAAAATGAAGTTCAAGATACATCCCTCACTGAGTATATCAAAAGTATAAAGATAGTCTTTAAAGATAAAAATTTTAGAAATTATACAATCTCAAGAATTCTAAACACCTTTTCATTATCCTTTATCAGTTTTGTATCAGTTTTCTCTGTAAAACAATTTAAAATTCCAGATAAGATAGTTGCAGACTTTACAGGCATCCTTTTAATTTCCCAAGCTCTTTCATCCTTTATCATAGGCCCCATAGGAGATAAATTTGGTCACAAGATAACCCTCCTTTTGGGAAGAATTTCAACATTAATATCTCTTATTCTTCTCTTAACTGCAAATAATATAATTTCTTTCTATACGGTTTATATTTTTATCGGAATTATAAATAGTGCTTTCTATGTTGGAGATTTAGCCTTTATACTTGATCTTTCCCCTTCCCAAAGAAGAGAACTTTATTTAGGATCTATCAATCTTATTTTTGCACCTTTTTCCTTTATAGCTCCTATTTTGGCAGGAAAAATTGCAGATACAAAAGGATATTACTTTCTTTTTCATTGCTTACTCATTTTAGGAATAATAAATATTCTATATTTCGTATATAAAGTGGAGGATCCAAAGAAAAATGTCAAAAACATTAATAACTCTGATTTTAATTAGTTTATTAGGATTTATCTCTAAATATAAGATATTTAGAGAAGAAGATAGAGAAATATTTTCAAAATTCGTATACAACTTTTCTTTACCTGCTTTAGTATTTTATTCTATTTACACTAACCCCCCACAAATTTCATTATATAAAGTAGTAATTGTAGAATGGATAGTTAGTATCATAACTGGTATTCTTGCTCTACTTATAGGTTTTGGACTAAATCTAAACAAAAAAACCATTGGAAGTCTTTTTCTTGTAAGTGTGGGTGGTAATGTAACCTTTCTAGGATATCCTATTATGGAGAAACTTTATGGAAATCAAGGTTTAACTGTTGCTATCATTTATGATCAATTAGGTATGATTATTTTTATATACACAATAGGTATTATCTTGATAAGTTTGCTAAGTGCTCAGAAAGTAAATCTTAACTTTACAATAAAAAAAGTAGTAAATAATCCCCCTTTATGGGGATTAATTTTAGGATTTATAATTTCACCCTATAAACTTCCTGATTTTTTAATCGATAGTCTTTCCATATTAGGAAAAGCCACAACACCACTCATGATGTTTCTTTTAGGTTTATCCTTTTCAAAACCACAAAAAAACAATAAATCCACATTAGGTATTATCTCAGGTATTACCTTAAAACTTCTCTTATTTCCCTTTCTTGCTTTAATCTTTTCAAGAGTATTAGGAATAACCGATGTACCCTATAAAGTCACTGTATTAGAATCTGCTATGCCATCCATGCTAACAGCCTTAGTGCTTGCTTTACAATTTGATTTGGACTCTGTTTTTGCCTCCCATGTAATAATTTATTCCACATTAATTTCTCTTATCACATTAAACTTATGGATAGGGGTGATATAAGATGATAGCTCTCTTAAAGGTAACCATTATTTTTGGTATTATTGTAGTATTAATATCCAAAAAATTCCCTCTTCATTGGGCACTTTTAGGTGGAAGCATAATTATGGGTATAAGCTTTGGCCTATCCATAAATACTATTTTAAAATCCTTTTTTGAAGCAGTTAAAGACTGGAATACTATTAGTCTTCTTTTAATCCTATATCTCATAGCAGTATTTGAATCCATATTAAAAGAAAAAGAAGTATTAAAAAAAATGGTTAATTCGCTAAAAACTTTGATTAAAGACGATAAAATTCGTTTGATATCTATGCCAATCATAATGGGCCTTCTTCCATCTGTAGGCGGAGCTCTTTTTTCTGCACCTTTCATAGAAGAATCAACAGACAATGATAATTTAGAACCTGAAAGAAAAAGCTATATAAATTATTGGCTTAGGCATATATGGGAACCATTTCTACCTATATATCCAGGAATTATATTGGTTTCAGCTCTAACCCAAACTCCTATAAACATTCTTGTAAAAGAAGCATTACCATATGGATTATTCGTACTTGCTATAGGTTTACTTTTTTCCTTTTATAAAATGCCTTCTAAAGAGATCGATTCCTTAGAACAAGCTCAAGATCAAAATTTAGAAAACCAAGGTATATCAATTTCTCAAAATCCCATTAAAGATTTTATAATCTCCTTCCTACCTATTTTGATATTAATCTTTGCTGTAATCTTTCTTCATTTTGATCTTTTATATGTTCTTTTAGGAATTGTTATTTTGCTTTTTGTCATATTTCGTTTTGATACACACCAAATTTTTAATACATTAAAGACTTCAATAAAACCACAGAATCTAATCTTGATATTAGGGGTAATGATCTTCAAAAAAATGTTAGAAGTTACAGGAGCAGTATCAGATATTGCCTATTTACTTAACTTTTCTTTCATTCCAACCCCTCTTATTTTCTTTTTGATACCCTTTATAGTTGGCATATTAACTGGAGTTACCTCTGCTTCTATTGGAATTAGCTTTCCAATATTAGTGGGAATGCTTCCATATGTTAATCCATTAAAATACATCTTATTGGCATTCTTAAGCGGATATCTAGGAGTAATGGTATCTCCTATGCATCTTTGTTTAGTTCTTACAAGGGAATATTTTAATGCTGATTGGAATAAAGTTTACAAGTATATAATGAAAAGTGGAATTTCATTCGGAATTTTTATATTTATAAGATTCTTGTTATAATTAAAACATAATCTTTCCAAAGGAGGATTAAAAAACAATGAGGTATTTAAAAAAAACTCTCCTTCTCCTGTTGATTTTATTTCTTCTTATTAGCCTCTCTTTCTCTCAAACTTCCAATTTAATAGATATAAAGATACTCCACATCAATGATTTTCATGGAAGACTTCTACCATACATTGTGAAAAGCATTAGTGAGAAAATTCCAGTAGGTGGCGGAGCCTATTTAGCCTATATGATAAACGAAGAAAGAGCTAAGAATCCAGAAGGCACCATACTTCTTTCTGCTGGAGATATGTTCCAAGGTACTCCTATATCAAATATATTTAAAGGCGAACCCGTTATTAAAATAATGAATTATCTTAAGTTTGATGCCATGACCATTGGAAATCATGAATTTGATTGGGGACAAGATACTCTGCAACAATGGATAAAATCCTCCAATTTTCCCTTTTTAGCGGGAAATATATTAAAAGATGAAACATATCTTCCAAATGTTAAACCCTATATCATTATTGAGAGAAAAGGTCTTAAAATTGCAATAATAGGACTTACAACTACTGAAACTGCTTATATAGTAAAACCTGATTATGTTAAAGATTTAACTTTTATAGAACCTGAAAAAGTACTCCCTAACTTAATTAGGGAAGTAAAAAACCAAGGAGCCAATTTAATAATAGTATTATCCCACTTAGGTTATGCTGCAGATAAAGCCCTTGCAGAAAAGGTTCCTGGAATTGATGTAATAGTAGGAGGACATAGCCATACAGTAGTTACAGATCCTTTAATAGTTAGAGGAACAATTATTGTACAAGCAGGATACAATGGTATATATTTAGGGGTTTTAGATTTAAAAGTACAACCTGAAACTGGTTTAATTTTAGGTTTTACAAAAGAAAAAGAACTAAAAACTGTTTTTGCAGGACCCGAGGATAAATATGACCCTAATGTAGCTGAAATAATTGACAAATATAATGCTCAACTTAAAGAAGAATTTTCGAAAATTGTAGGGGAAACTCTTGTGGATCTTGTAAGAAATTATAATGAAGAATCAAACGTAGGTAATGTAATATGTGATGCAATGTTAGAAGCAAGTAATGCCCAAATTGCATTCCAAAATAGCGGTGGCATAAGAACAGATATCCCTAAGGGTAAAATAACAATGGAACAAGTATATACTCTACTTCCCTTTGATAATGTATTGGTAATAATGGATCTAACAGGAAAAGACATATTAGATCTTTTAGAACAAAGCGCTACCTTAGAAAAGGGTATTTTACAAACTTCAGGAATTAGAGTAAAATATAATATGACAAGACCTATAGGATCAAGGGTGATAGAGGTCTTTGTTGGGAATGAACCCTTAGATTTAAACAAGGTTTATAGAGTAGTAACCAATGATTTTCTTGCTGCGGGTGGAGACAAATTTACAGCTTTCACAAGAGGCAAAAATATTATCTACGGAGATATGTTAAGAGATGTTTTTGTAGAATACTTGAAAAAACATTCTCCTATAAATCCAAAGGTGGAAGGAAGGAGTATAATTATAAAGTAATTTGAAAGAAAAGATTAAGGTTTTTGTAAATAATAAATTGTTAGAAGTATTTCAGGGCATGCAAGTAAAGCATGCCCTGATTTCTTATGACATGGATATCTATAAAAAATGCATAGATGGGGAGTATATTGTTGTTAATGAAGATGGTTTTGAGATTGGATTAGAAGGAGCGCTCTCAGATAATACTAAAATATATATTAAACAAAGGAGGGAAAAAAGTTGTTTAGAAAGACCAAAATAGTATGTACAATAGGTCCTGCCAGTGAAAAAGAAGAAGTATTAAAGGAACTTATTAGAGCAGGAATGGATGTGGCAAGATTAAACTTCTCCCATGGAGATTATAATGTCCATGGAGAAAGAATAAGACTTATAAGAAAATTTTCAGAAGAATTAGACAAACCAATTCCTATTATTCAAGACCTTCAAGGACCTAAAATAAGGATAGGAGAATTAGAAAAGGACAAAATATTTATCAAAGATGGAGAAGAAATCTATCTTACTCCTAAGGAAACTATAGGCAACGAGAAAATTCTTTATGTTAACTACCCCTATCTATTAGAGGATGTAAATATTGGAGATAGAATACTTATAGATGATGGACTTATAGAATTGAAAGTCATGGATAAAAAAGAAGACAAATTAGTATGTGGAATTATTCATGGGGGTTATCTTTCAGAAAGAAAAGGAGTTAATTTCCCAGACTCTAAATTAAGAGTTTCACCTCTTACAGAGAAGGATAAAAAAGATACCATATTTGGCATAGAAAACAAGGTAGACTACATTGCATTGTCCTTTGTGCAAAGAGCTTCAGATATAATAGAGTTAAAAGAATTCCTTGAATTACATGATGCCAAAATTCCTGTAATAGCCAAAATTGAAAAAAGAGAAGCAGTAAATAATTTTAAAGAAATATTAGAAGTAGCAGATGCTATAATGGTAGCAAGAGGAGATTTAGCAATAGAGATTTCAAATGAGGAAGTTCCCTTAATTCAAAAAAGAATAATAAAGGAAACAAGATTAGCAGGAAAACCTGTAATTACAGCCACCCAGATGTTAATATCTATGGTAAGTAATCCTACTCCCACAAGGGCAGAAGTAAGTGATGTGGCAAATGCCATATTAGACGGTACAGATGCTATTATGTTATCAAACGAAACTGCAATGGGTAAATATCCCATAGAAAGCGTAAAAATGATGGATAAAATTGCAAAGAAAGTTGAAGAAAGCTTTCCATATGACGATTTTTTAAAAGAAACAGATTGTAATACTACTATAACTAAAGCTATAACCTTCTCCACATGCCAAATAGCCAAAGAAATAAAAGCTTCAGCAATTGTAACAGCTACTCATAGTGGTTTTACAGCAAGACAAATATCAAAATATAGACCCAATGCTCCCATATTTGCCATTACCCACTTTTCTGAAGTAAGAAGAAGACTCAACCTATCTTGGGGTGTAATTCCACTTTTAACTGAGATTTTTTACACTACTGATGAAATGTTTGAAAAATCTACCAAGTTACTTCTTCAAAAAGAATATGTTAAAAGAGGAGACACAGTTGTAATCACTGCTGGTATACCCATGGGAATCTCTGGTATGACAAATCTTATAAAGGTACATGTAATAAGTGATATCATAGGACAAGGACATGGACTTGGTGGAGATTCCAAAACCGCCAAGGTTATATTAGCTCAAAACCCTAAGGAAGCTCTTAGTAAAGAGATAGATGGAGCTATATTACTGATAAAGTCTTATGATCTTGAGATAGAACCTCTCTTTGACAAATTAGTCGGTCTTGTTATTGAAGATGAAAAAATTCCACCATCATTAATCCCATGGAGAAGTAAGGGATTAGGTATAATAGTTGGAGCCAAAAATCTCTTTGAAAAATTAAGAGATAATGAGATTATAACTATAGACCCTGAAAGAGGAGTAATATATCGTGGGGTGGCAAGAATATCTTAAAAAGGACAGAAAGAAAAGAAATCCTATAAGCAAAATACTTTTAGTTCTTTTTTTTCTATATCTAAGCCCATCTATATATATGGGGATTAGAGATTATATAACTTATTCCCAAAAACTAAAGGAACTTTATCAAAGAAAATCAGTCCTTGAAAAAAAAGTTAAAGAATTAAGAGAGATAGCTTACAATACAGATGATCCATATATAATAGAGAAAATTGCAAGAGAAAAACTTTTTATGGCAAAACCTAATGAAGAGCCAATCCTAATAATTGAGAAAAAAGAAGAAGAGAAAAATCTTTGGGATAAAATAATAGATCTTTTTAAAAAGTAGTATTTTGATATAATATCATTTGATAAAACTAAACTTATAGCAGGGGTGAAAGAAATGGGAAAACAATGGAGGGTAATACTTAAGAGGAAAAGAAGAAAGGCAAGAGAAAAAAGGAAAAAGGAAAGGCTAAAGCTACTTTTAAAAGAACTTAAAAAGGCTTAATTGATATTTTTTTATTTTAAAAAAGGACCCTCATAGATGACAAAATGCATATAAGCGATAAAATCGAAATATTAGCAGAATCAGCAAAGTTCGATCTATGTGGGTCCTTTTTATGTTCTCAAGAAGCCATAAAAAGAAAGCCATCCATAAGCGGTTGGATCTATCCTACAGTCCTTCCTGATGGAAAGACAGTAAGACTTTTAAAAATTTTACTCTCAAATGATTGTATTCATAACTGCTATTATTGTGCTAACAGAGCTAATAGACCATTTCAAAGAGTAACTCTTACAGCAGATGAGCTTGTTAGATTATTCTTAGAACTTCATAGAAAGAATTTGGTAGATGGATTATTTTTAAGTTCCGCAATAACTAAATCACCTAAATATACTATGGAACAAATGCTAAAATCGGTAGAAATACTTAGAGAAGTTCACAATTTTAAAGGATATATTCATTTAAAAATACTCCCAGAATCTTCTTTAGATTATATAGAGACCGCTATAAAATATGCAGATCGAATTTCTATAAATTTGGAAGCCCCATCAGAAAAATATCTAAAAGAAATTGCGCCTGAAAAGAATTTTAATTTCCTTCTTCAAAAATTGGAAACTTTAAAAGAATTATATAAAAAGGGGTTAAGGACAAAAGCAGGTATAACAACTCAATTTGTAGTTGGTGCATCACAAGAAAGGGATAAAGAAATTCTTAACCTTACCTTCAATCTCTATAAAAATTATCATTTATCAAGAGCCTATTTTAGCGCTTTTCAGCCTATTCCCCTTACTCCTTTATCCGACCTTCCACCTACTTCTACTTGGAGAGAAGTAAGATTATATGAAGCTGATTTTCTAATAAGAAAATATGGTTTTGATATAGAAGAACTTGTGTTTAATGAGAATGGAAATTTACCTCCGGATGAAGATCCTAAAACAGTATGGGCTAAAAATCATCCTGAATTTTTCCCTATAGAGATAAACTCTGCACCATATGATAAACTCATAAGAATTCCTGGAATAGGTCCAGCCTTTGCCTCAAGAATAATCAAAGCGAGAAGAGAAAATAAGATAAAAGATTTAAAAGAATTAAAGAAAATAGGAATTCCAATAGAAAAGTGCAAAAATTTCATTCTTATAAATGGAAAAAGCCCTTCCTCTTCTAAAAATCAACTTACTCTTTTCTGAGGAAGGGCTTTTAACTTGCTAATCTTCTAATCCATTTCGCTCAATTATCCCTTTATAAAAATAAGCACTTTCTTTTAATATTCTTTCCTGATTTTCATAATTAACATATATAATTCCAAACCTCTTACTAAATCCATGCCCCCATTCAAAATTATCCATTAAAGACCATACAAAATATCCCCTTAAATCTACACCATCTCTGATAGCAAAATAAGCTCTCTTAATATGTTCTCTCAAATAATTAACTCTCTTAATATCATTAACTTTACCATTCTGCAAGATATCATCAAAGGCTGCCCCATTTTCAGTAATGTAAATTGGAATTTTATAACTACTATATAGCTGAACTAAAATGTCATAAAGCCCATCAGGATATATTTCCCAGTTCATAGCAGTAACTTCACCATCACCTTGAACCCTACTTATTCCTGTATAAGGATCTTCAGAATTTGCTTTTACAATACTTCTGGTATAATAATTAATTCCAATAAAATCTATAGGTTGAGATATAATATCGAAATCTCTTTCTTCAACTTTAAAAACCCAAGGTGTTTTCTCTAAAACCTTCCAAGCACTTTCAGGATAAGACTTTTTAAAAATAGGATCTAAAAACCATCTATTTGAAAAAGCATCATGCCTTTCTACAGCTATTAAATTCTCCTCTGTATCTTTCTCAGGGTATACAGGAGCAACATTAATAGTTATACCGATACTTCCTTTATATCCTTCTTCTTTATAAATCTGGACAGCATAACCATGAGCTAAAAGAAAGTTATGGCTTGCAATAAATGCCCCTTTCATATCTCTTTTCCCTGGAGCATGTATACCCCAACCATAACCCAAGAATGCATTTACCCAAGGCTCATTTAATGTAATCCATAAATCAACCCTATCACCAAATTTATAGAACAGAAAAGAAGCATACTCAGAAAAATATTTTGCAACATCTCTATTTAACCAACCACCAATATCCTCAAGAGTTTGAGGCAAATCCCAATGATATAAAGTTATTGCAGGTTTTATTCCTTTCTCGAGAAGTCTATCAATAAGCTTATCATAAAAGGCTAAACCCTTTGGATTCACCTTCCCTTTTCCTTCTGGAAAAATTCTTGGCCACGAAATAGAGAATCTATAAGCCTTAAGCCCAATATAACTCATTAAATCCACATCTTTCTCCCACAAATGATAATGATCACACGCCACATCTCCATTCTGATTCTGATAAATAGTACCTGGAGTATGAGAAAACCTATCCCAAGTACTTTCTCCTTTCCCATCCTCATTCCAAGCTCCCTCTATCTGATAAGACGCTGTTGCAGCTCCCCATAAAAAGCCTTTAGGAAATATCAGTTCTTGCATCTTTTATCCTCCTTTATCAAAGTTTTATACATAACCTTTGATATATTACTAAAGCAAAAAGTTTTTGGGAAGAGGGTAATAATTAAAAAAATATATAGTACTTGATTTTCCAAAAAGTTTTTTATATAATTTTTTACAACAATAACTTATTCGCTCCTCGGTAGCTCAACGGTAGAGCGGCCGGCTGTTAACCGGCGGGTTGCAGGTTCGAATCCTGCCCGAGGAGCCAATTTATTTATTATTATCCCCATAAATTAAATCCAATTTATTATTAATTTCAATTATCAAAACCCCACTTTTATGTTACTATTTTCACTGATATTTATTGACTTAACAGAACATCTAAGTTAACATAAATAGAAAAAAAGGAGGCTTTAAATTATGGGTAAAGTCCAAATTATTGGAGAAAAGATTCCAAATTTACCCTGGGAAGAACGCCCAAAAGGTTGTAATGATGTAGTATGGAGATATTCTAAGAATCCCATCATCAAAAGGAACCATATTAAAAGAGCAAACAGCATATTTAACAGTGCAGTAGTTACATTCAATGGAAAATTTGCAGGGGTTTTTAGAGTTGACGACAAAGCAAGATCAATGAACTTGCACGCCGGATTTAGTGATGACGGAATTAATTGGACTATTGAAGAGGAACCTATTAACTTCATACAAGAAACTAAGGATCCATTGGTAAGTGAATACAAATATGATCCAAGAGTTACTTTTATTGAAGATCGATATTATATTACATGGTGTAACGGTTACCATGGACCAACCATAGGAGTAGGATATACCTTTGATTTTAAGGAATTTTATCAATTAGAAAATGCCTTCTTACCTTACAATAGAAATGGAGTACTTTTTCCAAGAAAAATAAATGGCAAATATGCTATGTTAAGCAGACCTTCTGACAGAGGTCATACACCTTTTGGGGATATATTCTATAGCGAGAGTCCAGACATGATCCATTGGGGTTGTCATAGATTTGTTATGTCAGCAGGACTTACTGGATGGCAATCCCTTAAAATAGGAGCAGGTCCTACTCCTATAGAAACTAGTGAGGGTTGGCTCTTAATCTATCATGGAGTATTACTTTCTTGTAATGGTTATGTATATAGCTTTAGTGCTGCCCTTTTAGATTTAGAAAAACCATGGAAAGTAAAATATAGAGCTCGTTCTTATCTACTTTCCCCTCAAGAATATTATGAATGTGTAGGAGATGTACCTAATGTAGCATTTCCTTGTGCATCCTTATGTGATGCTGAGACAGGTAGGCTTGCCATCTATTATGGCGGTGCGGATACAGTAGTTGCTCTTGCTTTTGCGTATGTGGATGAGATAATTGATTTTCTAAAAGAAGATGGAATAAAATATGAATAAAAATAAAAAGAGGGAGAGTAATTCCTCTCCCTCTTTATAAAAAAATGGAAAAATTTATATATTTGGTTCCTTTTGATAATATAGATAAAGATATTTTAGACTTTCTTTCAGCAAATCTTCCTAAGATTATTCCTTTTCCTGTAAAAACATACTTTAACTTACCTATACCTAGCAATACTTACAATCCTGAAAGAAATCAATACCTTTCTTTACCTTTTCTTGACATACTTACCAAATTAAAAATACCCGATAGTTTTAAGGTCCTTGGAATAACGAATGTGGATTTATATACCCATGGACTTAATTTTATATTTGGGCAAGCAAAACTTAATGGAAAAGAAGCCTTAGTAAGTATAGCACGATTAGATAATAGTTTCTACAGATTACCGAAAAATCATGAAATTTTATATATCCGCACCTTAAAAGAATCGGTCCATGAACTTGGACACACTCTGGGTCTCTCCCATTGTCCAAACCCAGAGTGTGTCATGCATTTTTCTAATTCTATATCAGACACCGATAGAAAAAGCTATAATTTCTGTCCTATTTGTAAATTAAGCCTTTCTTACCTTTTTTAAATTCAATCCTTTAATTTTTAAATTTTCTTCTATCTCTTTAAGAGTATAGGGAGCTCTAAAAATTACCTCATATTTATCTTTTGGATAAATAGTAAAATAATTATCTTCCCATTCCGCATTTGGAAGTTCCAATGCTACAAATAAAGCAATGAAATCACTTTCCAAAAGTACTCTATATATTTCTTTGTCAAGCTCCTCTACAGTATAAATAACTTCTGCCTTAGGGAGTTCTAAATGTTTAAATGGAACAAAGAAATATTCGTTCTGATCAACTAAATTACCCTTTTCATCAAAAAGTTGTACATAGAAAAATTCTCCATATTTATCTACTTCTTCCAAAGGAACTGTTATAGCATTTAGAGATGTATTAGGAGAAAGATCAAGAGCAGTTTCCTTCTTACCTCTCCTTTTTCCTTTAAAAGTACTAAATGCATATTCTATTTTACCCTCAAAATATTGCAGGGTATCATTAACTACAAAGATTAAAAGTTTACCGTCTCTTGGTTCTATATTTACTTTCAGATTCTTAAAAGACCTTTTTACAAAATAGTAAGAAGGTTTCAAGTTTTTATAATAATCAATTATGCTCCAACTCACTACCGGCCAACAATCGTTAAGTTGCCATATCAGTGCTCCTGCAGTATGGAACTTATTATTTCTCCAGTGTTCTATTCCTGTTTTTAACGCTAACCCTTGGATGATTTGAGAAAGATATATGTAATCATCCATATCAGATGTAATTTTAAAATAACCAGAAATATACCTTAATATTCTTTCTGTACCCTCATAAGCCTTGTTATGAAATTCAATTTCCCTACTTTGAGGATGATATTCTTTCTCAGAAGTAATAAACTTTCTGATAGTCTCTGAAACAGGAGGAGCCTGCATTCCAAACTCACTTACAAATCTAGAATTATCTTTAAGATACTCTTTAAAGTCTTTCCATCCATGCCATATATCCCAGTTATGTCTATCTCCCGCCTCCTCACTATTTGGATACCTTCCACCGTAAGGGCTACTTGGCCAATATGGCCTTGTTAAATCAAGTCTGGCACATACATCTGGCAAAACTTTACTATATATCTCCTCTCCCCAGAACTTATCTCTTTCACCCCACCATTTTGCTACATAGCCCCAATTATTCTCATTATTACCACACCATAAAACAATAGAAGGATGATTTCTTAATCTCTTAACAACAAATTCTGCTTCCCTCTGTACTTCTTCTAAAAATTTCTCATCATCTGGATATTCCGCACATGCAAACATAAAATCTTGCCAAACCATTATGCCAAGTTCATCACACAAGTCGTAAAATATATCATTTTCATATATTCCACCACCCCAAACTCTAAGCATATTAGTTCCCATTTCTTTAGCTTTTGTTAGAAGAAATCTATAATCTTCTTCTCTTAATCTTGGAAGAAAACTATCCGCTGGTATCCAATTTGCCCCCTTAGCAAAGATGGGTACATCATTTACTTTGAAAATAAAAGATTCACCTTTCTCGTCTTCTTTTGTATATAGCTCTACTTTTCTTATTCCAAAAGTTTCCTCTATTTTATCTAAAACCTCACCTTTCTCATCCAAAAGAATCAGTTGTATTTTATACAAGTTCTGTTCACCATATCCTTGCGGATACCAAAGTTTAGGATCTTTTATAGTTAATGGTATCTTTAAAAATACTCTTCCTTCTGGGAGGGTAAATCTTAATCTTTGTTCCAAAACAGGCTTTTTATGTGAGATCCTAAACGCCACATCTACACTCATAGCTTGTTGAATCTCTATATCAAGCTCCAGATTTATATGGGCAGGATTACCTAAATTCCTTAAAGGAACCCATACATCTAAAATTCTCGCTTTATCCCAACCCTTTACTTTCACTGACTTCCACAAACCTGAAGTAGCAAGTCTTGGTCCCCAGTCCCATCCAAAGGAATATTGAGCCTTTCTACCAAAAACTCGGGGAGAAAAATCTCCTCCATGAAGTTTATATGGATAATTATCTGCTCTTTCTTTAAGCGTTTTTGTAGGTGACAAAAGCTTCACTTCAAGAAGATTTTCCCCCTCTACTAATATATTTTTTACATCAAAACACCAAGGAATAAACATATTATCTGTTTCTCCTATTTTCTTCCCATTGAGATAAACTTCAGAAAAAGTATCAATTCCTTCAAATTCCAATTCTATAGCAGAATGCTTTAAGAAATCCTTATCTATATTAAATTTTTTCCTATATATCCAATCTTCTTCCTCTACCCATTGAACCTTTAGTTCATTTTCCCCCACAAAAGGATCTGGTATTAAATTATTATCCATTAAATCTAAGTGAACACAACCTGGTACTTTAGCTTTAAGCCATTTTCTCTCTTTTGTATTTCTAAACTCCCATTCACCATCTAATTTAATGACATCCATAACTAAAAATCCTCCCCTAAGGTATAAAAATTTTGTTTAGTATAACTTATTAACTTGTAAAAATCAAAATCTCCTTAGGGGAGTATTAGGATAATAAATTCATTTAATATTTATATTACCCATTGAACATCTTATAATAATCTCTGATTTCTCACCATTCCCATATATATATGTATCACCTTTCACAATCATATCTGGCCTTCTTTCGACAGATGCTTCACCCATCGTAACTTTTACTACTAATTTTCCATCAAAATCATCAGGAAGTACTATGGACATATCTCCAGTATTACAAATTAATTCTCCTTGAGAGGGAGCTTTAGCAAAGACAATATCCAAATCTCCCATATTTACCTCAGCCCTAAATTTCTCACTCTCTATATATAAATCACCATCACCCATTTTTATGAGAATCTCACTTTCCTTCGCAACTAATTTTCCCTTTACATCCCCTGCGGAAACTTTCATCTTAACCGTGTTTAATTTCGGTAAATTCAAATTAAAATCTCCTGCAGAAAATTTAATCAAATTATCTTCTAAAATGAATACACCTTCTCCCTTTATCCTTATCTTTTCTTCTTGCCAAACATCTATACCTAAATCACCTGCTGTAATCTCTAAAAATATTGGCTTATCCTCTGACCATTCATATTCCTCATCTACATGCTTTATTCCCTTCATAGTATTTACTATAACACCCGGTATGATGGAAAAAGCAGAAGTTAAAGCGTCGGTTACAATCTCTCCTATATTAACAAACCCAAATTTATCCTTCCTTTTTGATTCTTTCCTTTCCTCAAGAGCCTCAATAAGTTTCTCAGCTTCATCAGCCTTTATTTTTCCTTCTTCTAAAAGTTTTAAAATTCTTTTTAATTCATCATCCATATTCCTTATACCTCCATTTATTAATATAGATTTTTAATAATTATAAAATAAAATTTTATATTTTTCAATATTAAGATCTATAAATTTTATCATATTTTACTAAAAGTAAAATATTTTATATATAACTAACATGTGTTAAGAATTAATAAAAACCTGTTATCTTCTAATATTCGTTTAATTTTACCTATTTGAAGTCGCATGATTTTTGTTATATTATTAAGAAGAATTTAAAACAAAAAAAGGGAGGTATGAGAGATTGAATACAGCCATATTTGACCGTTTAAAAAAAGAAGAGGTTATTGCCTACTTCTCTATGGAAATAGCTTTAACTTCTGATATACCAACATATAGTGGAGGCTTAGGTGTTCTAGCAGGTGATACAGTAAGAACAGCTGCTGATTTAAACATTCCATTTATTGGAATTACTCAGATAAGTAGAAAAGGATATTTTAAACAAGTAATAAAAGAAGATGGTACTCAAATAGAACAACCAGCTACCTGGGATCCAGAAAAATATATGTCTCCTCTTCCAATTAAAACCTTTGTTGAAATTGAAGGTAGAAAAGTATATATTCAACCTTGGGTATACTATTGGAAGTCTATTCACGGACATGTTGTACCTGTCATATTCTTAGATACCAATCTACCAGAAAATTCTGAAGAAGATAAAACTATTACTGATATCCTATATGGTGGCGATCTATCTTACCGTCTAAAGCAAGAAATAGTATTGGGAATAGGAGGAGCAAAAGTATTAAAAGAGTTAGGACTTAGAATTAGAAAATATCATTTAAATGAAGGACATTCTGCTCTTCTCACCTTAGAACTTTTAAAAGATGAATTAAATAATGGTAAATCCTTAGAAGAAGTAGTAGAGAATGTCAAGGAGAAATGTATTTTTACAACCCATACTCCTGTAGAGGCTGGACATGATAAATTTACATACGACCTTGTTTCAAGAATTTTGGGAAATTATATCTCTATAGATTTAATTAAAAAATTCGCAGGAGAAAATGTTCTTAATATGACTCTTCTTGCTTTAAATCTTTCCGGATATATAAATGGTGTTGCAAAAAGGCATCAAGAAATATCTCTTTCCATGTTCCCTGGCCATAGAATATATGCCATAACTAATGGAGTTCATTCCTTTACTTGGACTTCTACCCCATTTCGAGAACTTTTTGACAAATATATTCCAGGATGGGCAACTGAACCCGAACTTCTTACAAGAGCCCAATTTATTCCAAGCGAGGAAATTTGGCTTGCCCATAAACGAGCTAAAAGGGATCTTATAGATTATATATATGCCCAAACAGGAGTAAAATTTGAAGAAAATGTGTTAACAATAGGTTTTGCAAGAAGAGCTACAGCATATAAAAGACCCCACCTTTTATTTTCTGACATTAATAGACTTAAAAAGGTAAAAAGAAAAGGACCTATTCAGATTGTTTATGCTGGTAAAGCTCATCCCAAAGACATAGAAGGTAAAAAACTAATTAAAGAAATATATGAATACATCAAAGAATTAGAAAAAGATATCAAAATTGTATATTTACAAGATTATAATATGGATATGGCTAAAAAGATTGTAGCAGGTGTAGATGTATGGTTAAACACCCCCCAAAGACCATTAGAAGCTTCTGGTACCAGTGGCATGAAGGCCGCTCATAATGGTGTAATTAACTTTAGTGTACTAGATGGTTGGTGGATAGAAGGCCATGTAGAAGGATATACTGGTTGGTCCATTGGTCCCTCACCATTGGAGGAAAAAAGCTTAGAAAATCATGTTCAAGAAGAAATTGATGATTTATATAATAAGCTTGAATATATAATTTTACCAACCTATTATCATCATTGCGATGATTGGATTAAAATCATGAAAAACTCTATCTCTAATTTAGCCTCATACTTCAATACGCATAGGATGATGAAGAGATATATTACAGAAGCATATTTTAAAAATAGATAAATAAAAAGGGGGGAGCTTTTATATTAAAAGGCTCCCCTTTCTTATTAAATACCTGACAAAGAACCTGATAGCAAGCCTCGCATAAAATATCTACCAAGAAATATATATACTAAAAGAGGAGGCAAAGCTGTTATTAAAGCACCTGCCATCTGAATATTCCATTGTACAAAATAACTTCCTGCAAGATTATTCAAAGCTACTGTAATAGGCTGAACAGAAGGATTAGGGGCAACTACAAGTCCAAATAAGAAATCATTCCATATAGAAGTAAATTGCCATATCATAACCACAGCAAATGCAGGCATAGACACTGGAAGAACAATTCTCCTATAAATACCAACAAAATCTGCCCCGTCTATTTTAGCAGCTTCTATCAGTTCTGAAGGAATAGTAGAGTAATAATTTCTAAAAATAAGGGTAGTTATTGGAATACCATATACTATATGCACAAATATAAGACCTGAAATAGTACTATAAAGTTTTATCTTCTGTAATACCTGCACTAAAGGTATAAGAATACTTTGATAAGGTATGAACATACCAAATAAAAGCATAGGAAAAAGTATATCTGCTCCTTTAAATCTCCATTTTGTAAGTACATAACCATTCATAGAACCCAAGAAGGCAGAAAGAATAGTAGCAGGAATAACCAAATACACACTATTCATAAAATTCTGAGAAAGCCCCCTAAGTCCTCTCTTTGGATCTCCTTTCCATGCCTGTATAAAACTTTCAAAACTAATAGTTTTGGGAAGTCTCCACATGGTCTTAAGATCAACTTCTGCAAAACTTTTTAGACTTGTAACCACAAGCACATATACGGGTGTCAAGTAAAAGATTGCAAAAAGTATCAGGAAAAAATATATTAATAATCTTCCTAATCTCATTATCTCTTAACCTCCGATTTGAGGCTATATTTTAGATAAGGAATAATTAAAACCCCCACCATTAAAAGAAGAATTATTGCTATACTTGCTCCTTGTGCAAAATGATTCCCTCTAAAGGTAGTATCATACATGAATAAGGCAGGAACATCACAAGAAAAACCTGCTCCAGAACCTGTCATTGCAACAACCAGATCAAAAATTTTTAAAGATATATGGCCTAAAACTATTATGGCACCCAAGGTTATTGGCCTTAAGAGAGGTAAAACAATATATCGATAAACTTGCCACATATTAGCTCCATCTACCTGAGCTGCCTCAAATAATTCATTTGGAATTCCCCTTATTCCAGCTAAATACATAGCCATTACATATCCTGACATTTGCCATACTGCAGCTATAACTACAGCTTTTATTCCTATTTTTGGATCTGTGTACCAGCCACTTTTCAAGAAAGAAAGCCCAATTTTATCCAAGATTTGGTTTAGCCCAATAGGATTATTTATAGTACCAGGATTTAATATCCATCTCCATATAACACCTGTTACTACAAAAGATATAGCCATAGGGAACAGATAAATATTTCTAAATATGTTTTCTCCTTTTATCTTTTGATCTAAAAGGATGGCAAGAAGAAAACCTAAAATTAAAGATGATATAAGAAATAGAGCTGTAAAAACTAATGTATTTTTCATAGATATTTGAAAGCGAAGATTCTGAAAAAGTTCTATGTAATTTTTTAATCCAACGATACTAAAACTTGGAAATATATCATTCCAATCAGTAAGAGAAATAAATCCAGTCCAAAAAATAAAAAAATACACAAAAATAGCTATCAATATGATTGATGGAAGAATAAAAAGAAAAGAATACAATTTATCCTTTTGCAATATCTTCACCACCCTTAAAAGTTATCAGGGGGAGAGTAAAACCCTCCCCCCTTAAAAATTCTCTTATTGTTTTACTCCATTTTTAATAGCCACATTAACAAGGGCTCTCTGGGTAGTCTTTACATCTGGTCTTACCACAAAGAGGGAAATCACATCCTTAAATTCTGTTACCCATCCTTCAGAAGCGGCTGCACCATGCATTACGCTTGGAACTATCTTATGCTTTAACCAATCATCCATACAAGATCTCTGATAAGCTGGGAATTTAGACTTATCAACATCTGTCCTTGCTGGAATTGATCCTTTCTTAAGATTAAAAGCTTCTTGTCCTTCCTTTGATCCAAGAACTTTCAAGAAGGCTATAACATTATTTCTATTTTTAGCTCCTTTTGGAAGTCCAAAACTATCAGATAAAGCATCAAAAACTCCAGCATTACCAGGAGCAAGAACCCATCCAAAATCTTCAAATCCCTTAGCATAGAAATAACCGACAGCCCAGTCTCCCATGATAGTCATAGCTGCAGAACCATCTACAATTAATGCACAAGCTTCATCCCATGTCCTTGCTGAGTGATCAGAATTTACATAACTTAACATTTTCTTAAAGGTTTCTAAAGCATCAGTCACCTTAGGATCGGACCACTTTGTTTTTCCATTCCATAATCCCTTATATCCCTCAGCACCAAGTTTTCCAATCAATACAGTCTCAAATACATGAGCAGCTTCCCATCCATCTTTTGTTCCAAGAGCAAAAGGTGTAATTCCTTTAGCTTTCAATACTTCAGCTACCTTAAAGAACTCGTCAAAAGTCTTAGGTGGAGTTAAATTGTTCTCTGCAAAAATCTTTTTGTTATACCATAATACATTAGCTCTATGAATATTTACTGGTACAGACCAGTACTGTCCATTATAAGACACAATGTCAAGTATACCTTTTGGCATTACTTTCTCCCAACCTTCTTGCTTATAGAGGAAAGTTATAGGCTCCATAAACCCTGTTTTTACCCATGTATCTATTAACTCATGACCTGCATGAACTTGGAATGTGTCTGGTGGATCTCCACCCAACATTCTTGTCTTAAGAACTGCCTTTGCATTTGCACCAGCTCCTCCTGCCACTGTAGCATTAATAACTTCTACACCAGGATATTTTTTCTGGAAAATTTCAATCAAAGCCTGAAGTCCCTCAGCCTCTCCTCCTGCAGTCCACCAACTAAAAATTTCTAATTTACCTTTTGATTGAGCAATGGATGTAAAAGTCAATAGTACTAAAAAGATTAACAAAAGACTTAAAATTTTACGATACATAATAAAACCTCCCCCCAAATAGAATTTTAGAATCTAAGGATAAAGGATATTAGGATAGACACCTCCTTTTTTGTGGGGTTTAAATATACATTATCTTACATAGTTGAAAGTACTGGCCCTTCAAATATATCCCAGAAAGCCCAAATACCTGCTCCAATAAGCTCTGCAGGATATTCCAGGAAAGAAGTAAGCTCTATCTTAACTTTGCCAGCATCTTCAGTTATACTTTTCCGCCTTACTATATCAACCAGTTTCTGTCTTATATTTTCCCAAATCTCCTTTGTATCGTTCTTTATAAGTGGACCACCAAGGATAATTACATCAGGATTAAGACCATTTATTATATTTATTATTCCAATACTTATATCCTCAATATAAGAATCTAAAACTTTCTCATCTTGAATCTCTGCAAATTCTTTTTCAAGATCAAATCCAGCCTTTTTCGCATTATCACTTCCCAAAGATGCATATCTTTCCCAACATCCCAAATTTCCGCATTTACACTTTATTCCATCCCTACTTACTGTCATATGCCCAAATTCACCTGCTGTATTTGCCTTCCCACGATAGAGTTTCCCCTCTAATATTAGTCCTGTTCCCACACCTTCTCCTATAAATATGTACACAATATTTGCATCAGATAATTCTATTCTTTCCCCCAACATTCCTTCTGCAACCACTGCCATATTTGCCTCATTATCCATTTTCACAGGAATATCAACAGAAAATTCCCTTCTGAATCTTTCTGTTATCATATCTCCAAGGGGTAAATTCCTCCAATTAATATTGGGAGCTACTACTACATTCTTAAAAGTATTATCCACTATTCCAGGAATTCCTATACCCATAGCGTGAGTCTTACCAAGACCATCAGGGAACAGCTCCTTTGTATATTGAACTACTTTATCTATAAACTCATTAGGATTTTTGGGCGTTACAAAACTTTTTACAGACCTTATTTTCATAGAGAAATCAACCCTTGCAATGGTAGAATGAGTAACACCTACTTTTATAGCTATAACATTCCGATAATCAGGATTTAACCCTAACATTATAGCCCTTCTACCAATCCTCTTGGTTACATAAGGTTGAATCTCTACAATCATTCCTTCAGAAATAAGACTGTTTATAAGCCTTGTAATTGTACTTTTACTAAGACTAAACCTTCTGGCAAGTTCTGTACGAGAGATATTTCTACATCTCAAAAAAGCATTTAAAACTATAGTTTTATTAACTTCCCTTTGCTGATTCGCTCTACTACCTCTTCCTGTTCTTATAAATACCATAAATACTAATTTCCTTTCTATTAGTTCCTCATTGAAAATAATTCTACTATAATTTAACAACAATCTGTTTAATTTGTCAATAATATCTTTGTTAATGTTAAAATAGAAATATGAAAAATCTGAATAAAAATGGAGGTCTTTGAGAAATGTTTAATTGGCTTAAAAAACTTTTCTCTTCCACAACCACTCTATCTCAAAGTTTCATTGTATCAGTAAAATGTAAAAGATGTGGAGAAATCATAGATGTAAGAATAAGACCTAAGGAAGAAGCAAATCCTGAATTTGGGGAAACGGATCAGATTATAAAATATGATCTATACAAAGATGTATTAGGAACAAAATGTCCCAACTTAATGAGACTACATATTGAGTTTTCACCAAACTGGAGTATACTTTCAAAAGAAACCGAAAATGGAGAAATTTTAGAAATAAAAAATTTATAAAAGGAGGTTTCCAAAATGCAATATAGAAAATTAGGTAGAGCAGGAATAAAGTTAAGCGTAATTGGACTTGGAGCATGGCTTACCTTTGGAGAGAAGGTAGATTATGACCGTACAAGGGAATGTATATTTACAGCAATAGATAATGGTGTAAATTTTATAGATCTTGCAGATGTATACGCAAAAGGAGAAGCAGAAAGGGTAGTCGGTAAAATATTAAAGGACTTTAGAAGACAAGATCTTGTTATCTCCAGTAAAGTATACTGGCCTATGAGTGATAATATTAATGATCGGGGACTATCAAGAAAGCACATTATGGAATCTATAGATGGATCTCTAAAAAGACTTGGAGTAGACTATTTAGACCTATATTTCTGTCACCGATTTGACCCTGAAACTCCCATCGATGAAGTTGTAAGAGCTATGGATGATCTTGTTCATCAAGGTAAAATATTATATTGGGGAACCAGTGTATGGACAGCTGCCCAAATTGAAAGTGCAGTAGGTACTGCCATTAAATACAATGCTTACTTACCTCAAGTAGAACAACCTCGCTACAATATGCTGGATAGACATATAGAGCCAGAAATCATACCCACATGTGCAAAACATGGAATAGGTATTACAGTATTTTCTCCTCTTGCCCAAGGAATATTAACTGGAAAATATAATAATGGAATCCCTGCAGGAAGCAGAGCAGAATGGAGCGATTGGCTTAAGAATGAACTAAATGAAGAAAATATAGAAAAAGTTAGAAAATTAACAAAATTAGCCCAAGAAATAGGAATAACTATGTCCCAGCTTGCTTTAGCTTGGATATTAAGAAGACCTGAAATAACTTCCGCTATAGTAGGTGCCACAAGACCTGAACAACTTAAAGAAACATTAAAAGCAGGTGACATTACTTTATCTCCTGATGTTTTAGACGAAATAGAAAAGATTCTTGCTAATGCACCTAAATAAAAAATGAATTTAAAAGTAAGCTTTGATCTACTAACATTAGAAGTTTTTTATGAGGAGACAAAAGATATAATAATTGATTCTATCATTGAAAAAATATATCAGATAGGAAGCACTGACATATTTTGGGAAATTTATTCTCCTCATAATGGAAGATATAATTTAGTTCTCTCTGTTCATCCCCAATTATATAGAATACAGTTAACCAGAAAAAATTTCCCATACCCATCAAAACCCCCCTCCTTTTCTATGCTTTTAAGAAAACATTTGGAGGGGGGAAGAATCTTAGATTATTACCTAATACCCCAAGAAAGAATTATAGAATTTAAGATTAAAACCTTTCCTGAAGAAAGTAAAAAGGTAATATTAGAACTTATGGGAAAATATAGTAATCTCATACTGGTAAATGAGAATAATATAATAATAGATGCCATAAAACATGTTCCAAGTGAGATAAACAGATTTCGAGAAGTCATACCTGGAGCAAACTATATTTATCCCCCTAAAAGCATAAAGATACCTATCTCAGAATTAACGGAAGACAAACTTGAGAGTCTTCTAAATAAGGACATCCCAATAAGAGATCTCATACTAAAAGAAATATCCCATATGAATCCTCATATAGTAAATGAAATTATAGAAGATATAGGAAATAAGATGGCAAATATACTTACTCTAACAGAGAAGAATATATTAAAAGAAAGACTTTTAAATATCAAAGAAAAAATAATAAGAAGAGAATTCAAACCTATCGCCTATCTAATAAATGGTGAACCTATTACTTTCTCCCTTTTTCCCCTCAAAGAGTATGAAGATTTAGAGAAAAAAGAGTTTGAAAAGGTCTATAAATTGGTAGACTATATATATTCTTATGCCTTTGAAAAAGCATTATTCACTCAGAAAAAAAATAGATTGTTGGAAATTATAAAAACCAATATAGAAAAGGTTGAGGAAAAAATAAAAGAGTTAGATTCTCAAATAAAAGAAGGCGAAGATTCGGAAATCTTTAAAATAAAAGGAGAAATTCTTATTCTTAACCAAAGCTCAATAAGAAAGGGGCTTGAAAAAGTAACCTTTCTTAATCCCTATAATCCTAATGAATATATAGAAATAGAATTAGATCCAAGTCTATCTGCTATTGAAAACGCCCAAAAATATTTTAAAAAATATAAAAAACTTAAAAGAGGAATCTCTATTTTGAAAGATTATAAAAGTAAATTAGAGGAAGAATTGTTTTATCTAAATTCTATTGAATTTTCTATTGAAAATGCAAATTCCCTCTCAGAACTAATGGAAATAGAAGAGGAACTTGAAAAGGAAGGATATATAAAAGAAAAGAAAGAGAAAAGCCAAAAGAAAATCAAAAAATCGGAACCTTACAAATTTATAAGCTCCGATGGTTTTGAAATTTATGTCGGTAAGAACAATAAACAAAATGATCATATAACTTTTAATTTAGCAAAGCCTGAAGATATATGGTTACATGCCAGAGGAATTCCAGGTGCTCATGTGATAATCAAGGCTCAAGATAAGGAAGTTCCAGATAGCACTTTATATGAAGCAGGAGCTTTAGCTGCCTACTTTAGTAAAGGAAGAAATTCCACCTATGTACCTGTTGATTATACCTTCAGAAGATATTTGCAAAAACCTAAAGGAGCTAAGCCAGGTTTTGTAATATATAAAAATGAAAAAACCATTTTTGCCAAACCTGAAGAAGCCTTAATATTTTTGTCTCAAGAGTTTAAGGACTCTTTCAAAGTCAGATGGTAAAGGGACAGAAAAACTCATTCTTTCATACGTTCGCGGGTGTATGAAAGAAATCTCCTTTGCATGAAGAAGCTGACCTTTCACACCAAATCTCTTATCAATCCTACCATAAATCTCATCACCTACAATTGGAAAGCCCAAATGGGATAAGTGTAATCTAACTTGATGAGTTCTTCCTGTCTCTAAACTTGCAGATACCAAAGTATATCCCTTAAACCTTTCTAAAACTTTAAAATTAGTAATAGATATCTTACCATTATAAACTATAGCCATTTTCTTTCTGTAAACTGGATGCCTTGCCATTGGAAGTTCTACCCTTTTTTCATCCCAAGGAATCTCCCCCTCACATAAAGCCCAATATACCCTTTTTAGAGTTCTATTCTTTAATTGCTCAGATAATTTCTGATGAGAAAAATCATTCTTAGCTACCACTAAAAGTCCTGTTGTATCTTTATCTAATCTATGCACTATTCCAGGTCTTAGTTCTCCTCCTATTCCTGAAAGATCTTTTACTTTATACAAAAGAGCATTTACAAGGGTATCTTGATAATGACCATGGGCAGGATGCACAACCATTCCTCGTGGCTTATTTATAACCAAAAGATCATTATCCTCGTAAATTATCTGAATGGGTATATCCTTAGGTATAATTTCAGTATTTTCAGGAGGAGGAATTATCACATTAATAATATCTCCAGGCTTAACCTTATAACTGCTTTTAACTATAAATCCATTAACCTTTACATAACCTTCATCTATAAGAATTTGAATCTGAGAACGGGAAAGATGAACTTTTTTAACTAAATACTTATCTATTCTATCAATTTCATCCTTATTTTCCACTATGAGTTGATACTCTACCATTCCTGATTAATATATTTTTTCTCTAAGCTTAGAGATATCTTTTATAAGAATATGATTTTTCTTTATATCAATTATACCCTCATCTTCAAAAGATTTAAGCACCCTAATTGCTGTTTCTCGAGAAATACCCACAATATTTCCAAGTTCTTGTCTTGTAAAATCTAAATCAATAAGTATTCCATCCTTTATAGGATGACCTCTCTCCATTGCTATATCAATTATCACTCTGGCTATTCTGCCTGGAGCATCAAGAAACATTAGAGTTTCAATCTGCCTATTAGCCTTTCTTAATCTTAAAGAGAGAGTTCTTAATATCTTAAGGGCTATTTGAGGATGATTATAAAGTAGATTTAAGAAATCTTCGTGATTTATTATCATTACCGATGTATCTTCTAAAGCCACTACAGTAGCAGACCTTGGCTCACCATCAAGAAGAGACATCTCTCCAAAAAACTCAGTGGGATAAAGAATGGAAAGAATTCCTTCTTTACCTTCCTCCGTCTCTAAAATAACTTTTATCTTTCCAGAACATATCAAAAAGAAGAAATTACCCGTTTCGTCCTTTTGGAAGATGACAGTGTCTTTTTTAAAATCTTTTTTCTTAGCTATCTCTAATAGCTTATTTAATTCTTCTTCAGAAAAATCTGAAAATATAGGGACCCCTTTAAGAAATTCCTTCAAATCCATAATTCAATTATATAATAATAAAGGATTAAAAACCACATTATTTTTAACTCTTACCCTTTAAATTGCCATTTTTCAGATTAAGATAAAAACTAATTGTTAGATATCAAAGAAAAAATTTTTTCAATTTGTATATTAAGGGTATATTTGCTAAAATTACATTTGTATCTTAAAAAAGAATTACAAGGAGAAACTCTCTC